>NZ_JBUXKV010000001.1:0-230000 GCF_055193095.1 Aeromonas sp. 160P
AATTATACTCAACCGCCTTCTCGAGTCAAGCCTTATTTTCAAAGGCTTTTCGAGGTTACCGACCGGGCTGTTTGCGCTGCCGCTTGCCCTGTCGATGTGGCGCATTATAGGGAGCAGAATCTTTCTGGCAAGCAGGAATTGCATGTTTTTTTGAAAAAATCACACAGACGTTCAAACAACAAACAATGCGTTGGATATTTGAACTAAATCACAGTTTCAGAGGCTAGCCGCACCAGAGGGGATACTGCTTCAACCCATGTAAGCGGGCTCGGTTTGTTGACGTGCCAGCCAAAGATCCTCCATCTCTAGCAAGGTTTGATAGATTTTTTCCGCCTGCTCAGGTCGGCTGAACAGATAACCTTGTCCATATAAGTGGATATCGGTCAGAGAGCGCAGCACATCAAGTTGCGCCTGGGTCTCGATCCCTTCACAGACCAGACTCTTGCCCAGCATGGATCCCAAGCGGCAAATGTTGGCAACCAACTCGGATGCCTCTATAGAGGTGTCAATGCCCTGAATAAAGGATCGGTCAATCTTCACTTTGCTGACCGGCAGTTTTTGCAGATAGCTCAATGATGAGTAGCCGGTACCAAAGTCATCCAGTGCCAGCAGCACTCCCTGCTGGGTAAGATCTTGCATAAGTTGCAGCGAGTTCTTCACTTCCCGCATGGTGGTATCTTCGGTCACTTCCAATACCAGACTCCGGGCGGGCAAGTGATGCTCCATCAATGCCTTGGCTACCAGTTTGAGCAAATTACGCTGGTACATGCCAGGGGAAATATTGACGCACATCTGCAGGTCCACCAAGCCAAGCTGATGCCACTGCGAAAGTTGCTGGCACGCGGTATTTAACACCCAGCTACCGACTCTTTCTGCAAGCTGGAACTCTTCTGCCACCATGATCACCTCATTAGGGGGAATAAACCCTAACTCAGGGTGGCGCCAACGCAATAGGGCTTCGACCGCTTCACAGCGACCATTTTCAAGATTGACTATCGGCTGGTAATAGAGCTCCATGGCGTTATGTTCTAACGCCATGATCATGTCCGAGGCCAGGTGCTTGCGGCGGGTTGTCTCGTTTAGCAGAGAGTTATCGTAGATGACATAAGGTACTTGGGTCTTGCGACTATGAAACAGCGCTTGCTCTGCATGGCTCAACAACTCTTGAGTTTTGTTGCTGTCCATCGGATAAAATGCAATCCCGACCCCCGCCTCTAGCCGGAATGGATAGTTGCCATACACGATATCCTGCTTGAGCGCATTCTGTAAGCGAGCAACCAACTCCCGGACCTGGCGCAGATCACTGCTGCCACGCTGAATAATGGCAAACTGGTCACCCCCCAAGCGACCACTCCACTCTCCCTCCCCACACAATGCTCTTATGCGATTGGCGAACTCATTGAGCAAGTAATCACCGGTGTCATAGCCGAACTTACTATTGATGTCCCTGAAATCGTTGATATCAATCAACACCAGTCCAAACGGCACGTCTTGAGTCGTGCACAGCTCCATTCGCTCCAACAAAGCAAATCGGTTGGGCAATCCGGTCAGCGGATCCTGCCTTGCCGCTCTAAAATGGCGACGTCCTTCATATATAAGCAGAATACTGAGCAACAGGACCGAGACAATCAGACCCGACACCATCAATAGCAAGGCATTGCGCAACTGGCCAAAATAGCGATCGTTATCTGAGTAGATGTTGATGTTCTTTTGCATCACAGAGGCAAGTGAGTAGGAAAGCGGCTCTTGAAGAGGTTCCAGCCGCATCATGATTTGCTGATAATCGCTGACGCCCGCTTTAAGGGTGGTGATATCGGGTTCAATATTGCGGATATTGTTTTCTATCAATTGGACCAGTCGCAAGGTCTTCTGCTTGTCCTCCATGCTTTTGCGCAACTGGCCGTTCAACAAAATCGGCGTTCTGCTCCAGAGGAGGTCATAGCGCAGCATCAAGGCATCGTGATCGATGCCACCGTAGTGATACACCTTAACGGCATTAAGGAAACGACCAAGCTCCAATTGCAACTGCATCAACGCCCAGGAAACATCGTAGGTGTATTTCTCCATCGCTCTGGTGGTGTTCTGGATCTGCATCAGGCAGTAGAGCGTGCTCCCGGTAAACGACAGGATGGATATATACAGAATGACGATCAGTGGCCAAGTTCTGGTCTTCCCTTTCATCCGATGCTCCTGTTGCGTATTGATCAGCGCTGGATGTCTATTGAATCAAGCTGCCAGATCATCATGTCGGTGTATTCAGAGCGCTTCAGTTCCGGATACTGGTCGAGAGGGAGCATAAACCAAATCGGTCCCTTATCGCGCACTCGCATGACTACCCCATCATCTTGCCATGCCAAAATAGGATCATACTTAGCGACTTTGTCCCACTCGATACTGATCTGGAAACTGTTCAATGCTGTCAGGATAACAGTTTTACCACTGGCCCCAACCGAAGCCAACAGGTCCGCCAGCTTGGGTCCTTTATATCGGTGCGGTTTATCGACCCAGGGATTGCCAGTCACAACTTCATGCTGTGGCAGCGCCTGCAGCTTGGCCAGGTCAAACAGTACCTTGCCATCCACCTCATCTGCCGACTTTATATTGCCGCTGACTTTCAGGATCACCGGTCCGGTGAGCGCCTCTGCTGAGGCCGTTGGCATGATGACCAATGAAAAAAGCAGGGGAATCCAACCAAAAATGTTCATGTTCTCTCCCAAAAATGTGCTGTCTCAACAGACTCAGTTTAGCCAGATATAAAAAAACGGCTCGCCTAGGGCGAGCCGTTTCTCAAACAGAGCCGGGATGATGATTACATCATGCCCATGCCGCCCATACCACCCATGTCAGGCATGGCTGGCGTATCTTTCTTCGGCATCTCGGTGATCATGCACTCGGTGGTGATCATCAAACCGGCGATGGAAGAGGCAAACTGCAGCGCTGAACGGGTAACCTTAGTCGGATCCAGGATACCCATGGCCAGCATATCACCATACTGTTCGGTGTAAGCGTTGTAACCGAAGTTGCCTTCACCGTTCTTCACTGCGTTGGCAATGACAGAGGCTTCTTCACCGGCGTTGATCACGATCTGACGCAGCGGAGCTTCCATGGCGCGCAAGGCAACCTTGATACCCACGTTTTGGTCTTCGTTGTCGCCACGCAGGCCAACCAGCTTGGCAGCAACACGCACCAGCGCAACACCACCACCGGCAACCACACCCTCTTCAACGGCAGCGCGAGTTGCGTGCAGGGCATCGTCAACACGGGCTTTCTTCTCTTTCATCTCGACTTCAGTGGCAGCACCAACCTTGATGACCGCAACACCACCGGCCAACTTGGCCACGCGCTCTTGCAGCTTCTCACGGTCGTAATCAGAAGAAGTATCTTCGATTTGCTGACGGATCTGGGCAACACGGCCTTCGATCACGGTTGCATCACCCACGCCATCGATGATGGTGGTGTTCTCTTTGGTGATGACGATGCGCTTGGCACGACCCAGATCTTCCAGAGTCGCTTTTTCCAGCTCCATGCCCACCTCTTCGGAGATCACGGTACCACCGGTCAGTACTGCGATGTCCTGCAGCATGGCCTTGCGACGATCACCAAAGCCCGGTGCCTTGACGGCCGCGACTTTCACGATGCCGCGCATGGTGTTGACCACCAGGGTAGCCAGCGCTTCACCTTCAACATCTTCAGCAACGATCAACAGCGGCTTGCCAGCTTTGGCAACACCTTCCAGCACCGGCAGCATTTCGCGGATGTTGGATACTTTCTTGTCAACCAGCAGGATGAACGGGTCGTCCAGTTCAAC
This sequence comes from Aeromonas sp. 160P, assembly GCF_055193095.1. NCBI lineage: Bacteria > Pseudomonadati > Pseudomonadota > Gammaproteobacteria > Aeromonadales > Aeromonadaceae > Aeromonas > Aeromonas sp. 160P. Next base: position 3,809 of record NZ_JBUXKV010000001.1, read on the forward strand.
GGAACCAGTCTCTTGCTTGTTGATGAAATAAGGGGACAGATAGCCGCGATCGAACTGCATGCCTTCTACCACAGCCAGTTCATCGTCCAGACCCTGGCCATCTTCAACAGTGATGACACCATCACGGCCGACTTTGTCCATGGCTTCAGCAATCAGCTTGCCCACTTTCTCGTCAGAGTTGGCAGAGATGGTGCCTACCTGAGCGATGGCGTTGCTGTCAGCGCAAGGCTGGGACAGCGCTTGCAGCTCGGCAACGGCAGCCACAACGGCTTTGTCGATACCGCGCTTCAGATCCATCGGGTTCATGCCAGCGGCAACGGCTTTCAGACCTTCGTTGACGATCGCCTGAGCCAGAACGGTTGCGGTAGTGGTACCGTCACCGGCGGCATCGTTAGCCTTGGAAGCCACTTCCTTGACCATCTGGGCGCCCATGTTCTGGAACTTGTCTTCCAGCTCGATTTCGCGCGCAACGGACACACCATCTTTGGTGATAGTCGGGGCGCCGAAGGACTTGTCCAGCACCACGTTGCGGCCTTTCGGGCCCAGGGTGACCTTGACCGCATCGGCTAGGATGTTTACGCCTTCCAGCATCTTGATGCGGGCTTCGTTACCAAACTTAACGTCTTTAGCTGCCATTTTTCTTCAATCCTTAAATCAATTCGGGGAAAAAGGAGGATGGATTACGCTTCGACAATCGCCAGGATGTCGGTTTCGGAGAGGATCAGTACATCCTGACCATCCAGCTTTTCGGTCTTTACGCCGTAGCCTTCGTTGAAGATAACCTTGTCACCCACCTTCACTGCCAGCGCTTTGACTTCGCCATTATCCAGGATGCGACCAGTCCCCACGGCAAGCACTTCACCACGAGTGGACTTCTGGGCCGCGGTACCCGTCAAAACGATACCACCGGCGGATTTGGCTTCAGCTTCGATGCGCTTGATGATGACGCGGTCGTGCAGCGGACGAATTTTCATCGATAACTCTCCCAAAATGAGTCTTATTGTTGCTTTGAGGAATGGCCGTTTCTGACCAAATTAGATATGGCACTGATGTGGGGCAAAGTAGCTAACCCTTCAAGGGCAAATACAAAAAAAATATTTTCACGTACTATGAAGCTCTTCGATTGTTCGCCCGTGTCCTCACCATGGATAAAAGCCGGATTCATCTCATCGCTGCCATGCCTGAATCCTCAAAGCCAGATACAGAGACTCGCCATTGACCCGCACTAACCCCATGCTGACAGCACCTATCCCTGTCGTACTGCGCCAGATGACGGGCCCGATGATCTTCGGCATCATCGCTATTCTGGCGTTCAACCTGGTCGATACCTTTTTTATCGGCATGCTGGGTACTCAGGCGCTGGCCGCCATCAGCTTTACCTTTCCGGTGACCTTTGTAGTCACCTCCCTCGCCATGGGATTGGGTGCCGGGCTGTCTGCGGTGATCGGCCATACCCTGGGGCAAGGCAAGCACGATGAGGCCGCCCATCTCGCCACCGACAGTCTGTTTCTGGCGGTGATCATGGTGGCCCTGCTCTCCGTGGGCGGTGCACTCACCATCAAACCGCTGTTTACCCTGCTGGGAGCCAGTGCCGAACTCATCTCCCTTATCCATGACTACATGCTGATCTGGTATCTGACCGTGCCCATGCTGGTATTGCCCATGGTAGGCAATGCGGCTATCCGCGCGACCGGGGATACCAAGACTCCTAGCGTGGTGATGGCGGTGGCCGGGTTGGTCAACGGGGTGCTGGATCCCTTGCTGATCTTTGGCATAGGTCCGTTTCCCGAATGGGGGATCCGCGGGGCGGCCATCGCTACCTCTATTTCCTGGTTGATGGCGATGCTGGTCAGCCTCTATATCTTGCGCCATCGAGAAGGTTTACTGCTGTGGCACCTCTCTGCCCGACCCCGACTGTTTCAGCACTGGCGCTCACTGCTTCATGTCGCGGTACCGGCATCCTTTACCAATATGCTCAACCCCTTGGCCAATGCGGTGCTGATGACCTTTTTCGCCGGTCTTGGCACCGAAGTGGTGGCCGCCTACGGCGCGGCCTCGCGGGTCGAAGCGCTGCTGCTGATCGTGATGATGGCCCTTGCCTCCGTGCTTGCCCCTTTCATCTCGCAAAACTGCGGGGCGGGTAATCCGGCCCGCGCCAAGGCTGCGCTGCAGAGCTGTATGAGTTTTGCGTTGATGTTCCAGCTCGCCATCTATGGCCTGACCTGGCTGCTTGCACCCTTTATTGCCGGGCTGTTCAGCGAGCAGCCACAGGTGGTGCGCTTGATCACTCTTTACCTGCATCTGGTGCCGATTGGTTACGGCTTTCAGGGGATGGTGATGCTGTTAGCTTCTGCGCTCAATGGCGTGCGGGCATCCAGCATCTCGTTCTTGTTCAATGGGCTACGACTGTTTGGTTTCCTGTTGCCAGGGGCGTGGCTGGGGGCAAAACTGGGGGGAGAACAGGGGATCTATCTGGGAATATTGTTGGCCAATCTGGCGGCGGGCACCCTCGCCTGGTGGTATGCCCGACACCGCTTCGAGGCGCTGTGTCATCAGGGTAAACCCTGATCGGTCACTCGCCTTTCAAGTCATTCGTCTCGTCGATTACTCTTTACGCTCAAACTCGCCTTCGATGGTAGTGCCACCCTGCTTGGGGTGCTCCAGATGGTCATCGGACGGTGCATTGCCAAACGGCGATTGTGTTCCCTGCTGGAAGCCACCCATCTGCATCCGGAACGGGTTGCTGCCGATCAGCTTGTCAGCCAGCTTGTTGCGCAGCCAGGGTTGCAACAGCAACACACCAACGAAGTCAGTCACAAAGCCCGGAATGATCAGCAGCAAGCCGGCCAGCGCCAACATCATGCCACCCATCACCTCACGGCCTGGCATCTCGCCCATCTGCATCTTCTGTTGAGCGCTGAACAGGGTTTTGATCCCTTCATTGCGCACCAGAGACGATCCCAACACCGCGGTCAGGATGAGCAAGCCGACGGTCGGCAGTGCGCCAATCACGGAGCCGACCTCGATCATCACGGTGAGCTCCAATACCACCAGTCCCACCAACAACAGAAACAACTTGCCCATATCCACTCCAATGCCAGTAAATTGAGAAACAGCGGGGCCCGTCCAACAGCAGTCCGTCGGTGACGTCTCTGCCGCGTCATCCCCACTCTCTACTCTGAATAAATGGGGGCTATCCCCCTCTTTTCAAGCACTTCAACTGACTCCTACGTCATCAGCAATCTAAAAAATCAGCAAACTCTAAAAAAAATTCATAAAAAACATAACCATGCGTAGCTTGCAACATATGTATGCGTTCATCAAAGTAATTTGAAAATGACTTAAATTTAGTGATCTAGCTCTAATAACCGATACCTCAATTGGAGTAGTATATTGGCCAGTAATTCGGGGGCTGTGCTCCCAACTGCCCCACTCGATGTGTGGTGCTTCAGGATGAGCTGTGCGCAAGGAACTCGCGACCACTCGGTGAGGATTTTTTCCATTTTTCTGATTTCTGAGGCATTACAATGAGCGACATCAAGAACGTCCGCATTGAAGAAGACCTGCTGGGCACCAAAGAAGTTTCCAATGATTTTTACTACGGTGTGCATACCCTGCGCGCAGTCGAGAACTTCAAGATCAGCTCTCAGAAGATTTCTGACGTTCCGGAATTCGTCCGTGGCATGGTACTGACCAAGAAAGCTGCCGCCCTGGCAAACGGCGAGCTGGGTACCATCCGTCCGGAAATTGCTGACAAGATCGTAGAAGCCTGCGACCTGATGCTCAGCACTGGCAAATGCTTCGACCAGTTCCCGGTCGACGTTTATCAAGGTGGTGCCGGCACCTCCGTCAACATGAACACCAACGAAGTACTGGCTAACATCGCCCTGGAAATCATGGGTCTGGAAAAAGGCAACTACGACGTTATCAACCCGAACGACCACGTCAACAAGTGCCAATCCACCAACGACGCCTACCCTACCGGTTTCCGCGTTGCCGTGGTGAACAGCACTGACGTGACCCTGCATGCTCTGGAGCATCTGATCGCCGCATTTGATGCCAAAGCAGCAGAGTTCAAGAGCATTCTGAAAATGGGTCGTACCCAGCTGCAGGATGCGGTTCCGATGACCCTGGGTCAGGAATTCCATGCTTTTGCCGTTACCCTGCGTGAAGAGATCAAGTCCATCAAGCGTTGCCAGGAGCTGCTGCTGGAAGTGAACCTGGGTGCCACCGCCATCGGTACCGGTCTGAACACTCCGCCAGAGTACTCTGCCCTGGCCATCAAGCGTCTGGCCGAGATCACTGGCCGTGCTTATGTACCGGCAGAAGACCTGATCGAAGCGACCTCTGACTGTGGCGCTTATGTGATGTTGCACGGCGCGGTCAAACGTCTGGCCATGAAGCTCTCCAAGATCTGTAATGACCTGCGTCTGCTCTCCTCCGGCCCGCGCACTGCACTGAAAGAGATCAACCTGCCAGAAATGCAGGCCGGTTCCTCCATCATGCCAGCCAAGGTCAACCCGGTTATCCCGGAAGTGGTCAACCAGTCCTGCTTCAAGGTATTCGGTAACGACATCACCATCACTTTCGCCGCCGAAGCCGGTCAGCTGCAGCTGAACGTTATGGAGCCGGTGATTGGTCAGGCAATGTTCGAATCCCTGAGCCTGATGGAAAAAGCCTGTATCTCCCTGCGCGAGAAGTGCGTGGAAGGGATCACCGCTAACCCGGAAATCTGCATGAACCACGTACTGAACTCCATCGGTATCGTGACCTACCTGAACCCCTTCATCGGTCACCACGAAGGTGACATCGTCGGTAAGATCTGTGCCCAGACCGGCAAGAACGTCCGCGAAGTCGTGCTGGAGCGCGGCCTGCTGAGCGCCGAGCAACTGGACGAAATTCTCTCCATCGAGAACTTGATGAACCCGCAATACAAAGCCAAGCGTTTCACCCGCGAAGCCACCGTATAAGCGAGTATGGGCCGGGATCTTCCCGGCCCATTAAAGTCAGTTCCCGATTGGTCTTTATCCCCAGCCCGATCGGGAATTGGCTTTTTGCCAAATAAAAACCAAAAACTAAATAAATGGAGTTATCGCTATGATTTTAATCGAGTTACTTGTGGTGCTCGGCGCTATCTATCTGGGGGCAAGGATAGGCAGCATCGGCATCGGCTTTGCCGGTGGTCTGGGGGTACTGGTACTGACCTGGGGTCTGGGCATGCCCATCCCGAGTGATCAACTGGTGAGCTACATCCCTTGGGATGTAATCATGATCATCATGTCTGTTATCTGCGCCATCGCCTGTATGCAACTGGCTGGCGGGATGGACTATCTGGTCTCCCTGGCAGAGAAAGCGCTGCGTAAAAACCCCAAATACATCACCTTCGCCGCACCGATCGTCACCTATCTGATGACCATGCTGGCTGGTACCGGCCATACTGCTTTTTCCACTCTGCCAGTTATCGCTGAAGTGGCCAAAGAGCAAGGGATCCGCCCATCCCGTCCGCTCTCCATCGCAGTTATCGCCTCCCAGATCGCCATCACAGCATCCCCAATCTCTGCTGCTGTGGTTGCCTTCTCCGGCATGCTGGAGCCGTTCGGTGTTGACTACCTGACCCTGCTGGCCATCTGCATCCCGTCCACCTTCCTGGCCTGTATCATCGGTGCCTTTGTCGCCAACATGCTGGGCAAGCCGCTGGAGCAAGACGAAGTCTACCTGGATCGCAAAGCCAGAGGGCTGATCAAGCTGCGTGGCACCACCAAGCTTGAGCTGAAACCTTACGCCAAGGTTTCTGTGTGGATCTTTATTTCCGCCATCATTGCGGTTATGGCTTACGCCACCGCTATCTCCGGCAAAGTGGGCCTGATCGCCAACCCGCCGATCCCACGTGACGGTGCCATCATGGGCATCATGCTGGCAGCTGCCACCATCATGACTCTGGTGTGCAAACTGGACGCCACTCAAGTGACCAACATGCCGACCTTCAAGTCCGGTATGTCCGCCTGTATCTGCGTACTGGGTGTCGCCTGGCTGGGTAACGTCTTTGTGAAAGGCAACATGGATACCATCCAGCTGATCGCGGGCGACCTGCTGAACCAGTACTCCTGGCTGTTGGCTGTGGTGTTGTTCTTCGCTGCCATGCTGCTCTATTCACAAGGTGCCACCACCAAAGCCCTGATGCCTGCCGCACTGGCGCTGGGTGTCAGCCCGTTGACTGCGATTGCCTCTTTCGCAGCGGTGAGCGCCCTGTTCGTACTGCCAACCTATCCAACCCTGCTGGCTGCGGTTGAAATGGATGACACTGGCTCCACCCGTATCGGCAAGGCGGTATTTAACCACCCCTTCTTTGTACCTGGTGTTGCTACCATTGCTTGCGCCGTCGCGCTGGGCTTCTTCTTCGGTGGCATCATGCTCTAATCGCATCGAGCCCCGAGCGCCAAACAAAAATCCCCGCCACATGGCGGGGATTTTTTTATCGCTGCATATCGCTGTATATAGAGAAGCTGACACTTTGGATGGCACTGCTAGATAGCTATCCAACCATCACAGTGATGATGCCTCAGTAGCCCTGCAAGCGCCTCTGGTCCATCCCATGGGCAATGCTCATCATCACGCCATCAAGGTGCAGGATCCTGCGGATCAGACCGGATCCAGGGTATCCAACGGCCAGCGTGGCACCGCCTTGACTGCCAGCGGTTCAAACACCCCCGCTTTCAATCGTTGCATACCTGCATAAGCGATCATGGCGCCATTGTCGGTGCAGTATTCAGTACGCGGATAGAACACCTCGCCATGGAGGCTATCCATCAGCTCTGCCAGCTGGGCGCGCAAGTGACGGTTGGCACTGACACCACCGGCCACCACCAGACGTTTAAGGCCGGTCTCCTGCAAGGCACGACGGCACTTGATCGACAGGGTGTCTACCACCGCATCTTCAAATGCACGGGCAATATCGGCACGGGTCTGCTCATCGTCACCGTTGGCGGCAATGGTATTCGCCGCAAAGGTCTTGAGCCCGGAGAAGCTCATATCAAGCCCGGGGCGATCCGTCATGGGCCGTGGAAACTTGAAGCGCCCGGTGGTGCCTTTTTCGGCCAGACGGGAGAGCAGCGGGCCGCCCGGGTAGTCCAGCCCCATCAGCTTGGCGGTCTTGTCAAACGCTTCGCCAGCGGCATCGTCGATGGATTCCCCCAGCAACTGATAGCTGCCGATACCATCAACCCGCACCAACATGGAGTGGCCACCGGAAACCAGCAGCGCCACGAAGGGGAACTCGGGAGCCTTCTCCTCCAACATGGGGGCCAGCAGATGGCCTTCCATATGGTGGACGGCGATCGCCGGCTTGTCCCACGCCATCGCCAGCGAGCGGCCAATGGTTGCTCCCACCAGAATGGCGCCGACCAAGCCAGGACCCGCGGTATAGGCGATGCCGTCAATGTCATCTTTACCCAGTCCCGCCTCTTGCAATGCGGCCTGGATCAACGGGATCGTCTTGCGAACATGATCCCGGCTGGCGAGCTCGGGGACCACGCCACCGTAATCCGCATGCAGCTTGACCTGGCTGTATAACTGATGGGAAAGGATCCCTTTTTGATCATCGAAGATCGCGATCCCGGTTTCGTCACAGGATGTCTCTATGCCCAATACACGCATTGCTAAAAAATTTCACTGCTAAAATGAGACGGCTATGGTAACCTTCGCGGGTTTTTTAAACCAGAGCGATCTCTGCGGGTTTACTTTCATTCCCTGTCCAGAGTATAATTTCGCACCATTTTAAGTCATGCTGATCGATTGAAGGTCAGCTAACAATTTATCACTGAGGTGAAAGGCACATGCCAGTAATCAAAGTCCGTGAAAATGAGCCGTTTGACGTTGCTCTGCGTCGCTTCAAGCGTTCTTGCGAAAAGGCCGGTATCCTGTCCGAAGTTCGTAGCCGTGAGTTCTACGAGAAGCCGACTACCATTCGTAAGCGCGCTAAAGCGTCTGCTGTTAAGCGTCACGCCAAAAAGCTGTCTCGCGAAAACGCACGTCGTATCCGCCTGTACTAATCAGGAGTCAATGCCGTGTCTCTGAAGGATCAACTCAAGGATCAACAAAAATTCGCCATGCTTGCCAGAGATAAGGCTCGCCTGGGGACGATCCGTTTGTTGATGGCAGAAATCAAGCAACGTGAAGTTGATACCCGTATCGAGCTCAATGATGAGGATATCCTCGCTGTCGTGACCAAAATGGTCAAACAGCGCCGCGATTCCATCAGCCAGTTTGAAGCTGCCGGTCGCCAGGATCTCGCCGACAAAGAGTCCGCCGAGATTGTTGTGTTGCAGGAATTCCTGCCACAACAGCTGACCTCAGATCAAATTGCCGCACTGATTGAGCAAGCCATCACTGAAAGTGGTGCTGCCGTCATGGCTGATATGGGCAAAGTCATGGCTGTCTTGAAGCCGAAAATTCAGGGGCGTGCCGATGTCGGCGCCGTCAGTGCTCAGGTGAAAACCCGCTTGGCGTAACAGGCAACTCTCTTGTTTAGTAGAAGAAGCCGTGCTTCCCTTGGAATGCGCGGCTTTTTTATTTTTTCCGCAATGAATCAGGATGGTTATGGCAGGCAGGATCCCCCAATCCTTTATCGATGATCTGCTCGTACGCACAGACATAGTCGAGCTGATCGACTCGCGAGTGCGGCTGAAAAAAGCCGGTAAGAACTACCAGGCTTGCTGCCCTTTCCATAACGAAAAAAGCCCCTCTTTTACCGTCAGCCAAGAGAAACAGTTCTATCACTGTTTCGGTTGTGGTGCCCACGGCAATGCCATCGGTTTTGTCATGGAGTATGACGGCCTCGAATTTCCCGATGCCATCGAAGAACTCGCCAGCACGCAAGGCATGCAGGTACCTCGCGAGCAGAGCATTGGCGGCTCGGCCAATAGCCAGCCGGCCGTCAGCAAAGACCTCTTTGAGCTGATGAATCAGATCGCCCGCTTCTACGAAAGCAATCTCAAGAGCGCTCCCCATGCGGTGGAGTACCTCAAAGGTCGCGGTCTGACCGGTGAAGTGGTCAAACGATTCAACATTGGCTACGCCCCCAGCGACTGGGATCAGGTGCGCCGCCGCTTTGGCGCCAGCCGGGATCACGAACAGCTGCTCATCTCGGGCGGCATGCTGATCACCCGTGACAATGGCCCGGGCAGCTATGATCGCTTTCGCGACCGAATCATGTTCCCGATCCGCGACAAGCGCGGCCGGGTTATCGGTTTTGGTGGCCGGGTACTGGGTGACGGTACCCCCAAGTACCTGAACTCGCCAGAAACCCCCATTTTCCATAAAGGTCGCGAGCTGTTTGGCCTCTATGAAGTGAAACAGGCACACAAGGATCCGCGCCGGATCCTGGTGGTGGAAGGCTACATGGATGTGGTGGCGCTCGGTCAGTACGACATCGACTATGCGGTGGCGGCGCTGGGCACTGCGACAACCAGCGACCATATCCACACCCTGTTTCGCACCACGGCCGAGGTAGTCTGCTGCTACGATGGCGATAAAGCCGGCCGTGAAGCAGCCTGGCGAGCGCTGGATAACGCCCTCTCCCATCTGCAGGATGGCCGCGAGCTAAAGTTCGTGTTCCTGCCGGATGGCGAGGATCCCGACTCGCTGGTACGCCAGATCGGCAAGGAGGGCTTTGAAGCCCTGCTCGATCAGGCCCAGCCGTTCGCTGACTTCATGTTCGAACGTCTCGGACGGGATGCGGCTCTGAGCGGTGAGGCTGGCAAGTTCGAAGTGGCCAACAAGGCAGCTGAACTTATTCGCCGGGTACCGGAAGGGTTTACCCGCGAGGGATTGATCACTCGCCTCTCCAGCATGATGCGCTGGGGCGAGAACAAGCAGCGCATCGCCGAGCTCTTTGCCCGCAACAGTCAGCCCAAAGCCGGGGTCAACAAACCAAAGGCAGCCAAGCTGACACCGCTGCGCCGGGCGCTGGCGCTGATGGTGCAATACCCGGCGGTCACCGCTGAACTGCCCCCCATGCCAGAATTGGTCGGACTGCGCGTACAAGGGATCAAATTCCTGCTGCAACTGCACCAGCAGATCCTGGCACAACCAGCCATCACCACCGGTATCTTGCTGGAACACTGGCGTGGCACCAAGGAGGGCGAGATCCTCGCTCAGCTGGCCATGCACGATCTGTTCGAAGAGGTCCGGCTTGACCATGAACCCGATATTCTGGGCGAGTTACAGGATACCTTCGTCGGCTTCATCAACCAGTTTCTGAAACAAAGAATCGAAGAATTGCAGGCCAAAGTGGCTCAAGAAGGACTAAGCTCCGAAGAAACCCAAGAGTTGATGATGCTGATCAGAGAGGTACAAATTGAGAAAAGAAATGAGGGTGGGGCTTGATATTTGAGTGGTTGGCCCCAATATGGATAACGTTGCCCGAAACGACGGGATGAAAAGCAAAATTTTTATAACCGCCTGGCCCCGACAATACTGCGGGCAGGGGTTTCTCACGACCGACGCCGCAACCAGACATAGCATGTCTGGCGGTTTTCTATTAGAATTGGCTATTTGCGCAGCAGTACACCGTACGCGTAACCTAGCATCACCAACCGGATGAGTTCTATGGAGCAAACCCCGCAGTCTCAGCTTAAACTCCTCGTTGCCAAAGGTAAAGAACAGGGCTACCTGACCTATGCCGAGGTGAACGATCACCTCCCGCAAGACATTGTCGATTCAGACCAGATCGAAGACATCATCCAGATGATCAACGATATGGGCATTCAAGTGGTTGAAAACGCTCCGGATGCCGATGACCTTATCATGGCTGAAGGTGGTACCGCCGATGAGGACGCTGCCGAAGCAGCGGCCCAGGCACTGGCATCTGTTGAATCTGAGATTGGTCGTACGACCGATCCCGTCCGCATGTATATGCGGGAAATGGGTACCGTCGAACTGCTGACCCGTGAAGGCGAAATCGACATCGCCAAACGGATCGAAGACGGTATCAATCAGGTACAAAGCTCTGTTGCAGAGTACCCTGAAGCAATTACCTATCTGCTCGAACAGTACGACAAGTACGAAGCCGAGCAGTTGCGTCTCTCTGACATCATCTCAGGCTTTATCGATCCTAACGAAACCGAAGATGTGGCGCCTACTGCCACCCATATCGGCTCTGAACTCAGCGAAGATGATCTGGCTGATGAGGACGAGGAAGAGGACGAAGATGAAGATGAGGATGGCGACAACTCGGATGATGAAGGCGACAGTGGCCCGGATCCGGAAGTCGCTCGCGAGAAGTTTGGCGAGCTGCGCGCCCAGTATGAGGTAACCCGCCTCTCCATTCAGAAGAATGGCCGTGCGCACGAAGATACCCAGGCTGCCATCGCTCAGCTGGCCGATGTGTTCCGTCAATTCCGCCTGATGCCCAAGCAGTTCGATCGCTTGGTCAACAACATGCGCGAAATGATGGAACGGGTCCGCGTGCAGGAACGTATCATCCTGAAACTCTGCGTTGAGCAGGCCAAGATGCCGAAGAAAACCTTCGTCGCTGCCTTCACCAACAACGAGTGTGATAGTGCCTGGTTTGAGTACCAGAAGCAGGCTGGTAAAGCCTGGTCTCCCCGTCTGGTCGAGATGGCTGAAGACGTGCTGCGCGCCATCGGCAAACTGCAGCAGATCGAAGAAGAGACCGGTCTGTCGATTGCCCAGATCAAGGATATCAACCGTCGTATGAGCATCGGTGAGGCAAAAGCCCGCCGAGCGAAGAAAGAGATGGTTGAAGCCAACTTGCGTCTGGTTATCTCTATCGCCAAGAAGTACACCAACCGTGGTCTGCAGTTCCTGGATCTGATCCAGGAGGGCAACATCGGTCTGATGAAGGCGGTAGACAAGTTTGAATACCGTCGCGGCTACAAGTTCTCGACCTATGCCACCTGGTGGATCCGTCAGGCCATTACCCGCTCCATCGCGGATCAGGCTCGTACTATCCGTATCCCGGTACACATGATCGAGACCATCAACAAGCTCAACCGTATCTCCCGCCAGATGCTGCAGGAGATGGGTCGTGAACCGAACCCGGAAGAGCTGGCCATGCGCATGGGTATGCCGGAAGACAAGATCCGCAAGGTTCTGAAAATCGCCAAGGAGCCCATCTCCATGGAGACGCCGATCGGTGATGATGAAGATTCCCACTTGGGTGACTTCATCGAAGATACCACCCTTGCTCTGCCAGCGGATGCGGCGACCAGCGAAAGCCTGCGTAACGCCACTCGCGACGTGCTGGCAGGTCTCACGGCCCGTGAAGCCAAGGTACTGCGGATGCGCTTTGGTATCGACATGAACACTGACCACACCCTTGAGGAAGTGGGCAAGCAGTTCGATGTCACCCGTGAGCGTATTCGTCAGATTGAAGCCAAGGCACTGCGTAAACTGCGCCACCCGAGCCGATCGGAAGTGCTGCGCAGCTTCCTGGACGAATAGTCCTGACTCTGCCCTGTCAAAGCCCCGCCATGCGGGGCTTTATTTTATCTGCTATCGGGTTCAACTCCTTGTATCCAACTGCTTATTTAGTCGCCAAGTGGTTGATCTGCCTATAGACTGCCCTTTCCTCTTACCCTATAATCCTCGCCGCTAAATGCACAATTTGGCCCCTTAGCTCAGTTGGTCAGAGCAGTCGACTCATAATCGATTGGTCGTGGGTTCAAGTCCCCCAGGGGCCACCATATATAGCAAGGCGTAGCAGGTTAGTAGCCGCTACGCCTTTTGCTTATCTGGCGCTTTTGGGTGCTTTAATGGGTGCTTTTAAGGGAAGGCTAGGCGCTTAACAACATGGGGCGAGCGTTCTTTTTAGGTGCCTATAAATGGACTTCTAGACGGCTATCTCTTTTATCTGTGTCGGAAAATGGACTAAGCGAAGCAGACTGCGACCTTAAACCCATTGATACAAGTCTCAAAAAGAGACTGTTTTATCCAAACCTGACCAAAAAATCTTTATACTGATTTTCCATGATCACGATTCAGGGGACGCCCAGTGTTAAAGCCTATTGCCGCATTACTCATCACCACCCCATTTCTAGCTGGCTGTATCTCAGTTGCTCAAATTGGCCCATACATTCCGCCAACTCAAAACATCAGCGAACCGTCGTTGAATCAAACACAAACCGCTTATGTGGGCGATCATTTGCTTAGTCAGGGTACATACAGCGAACGAGCGGCCATCGAGTTTAAGTCGATGTTTGAGCCCAACGGCTGGAGCTATCGAATTACAGCGGGTAAATTTGTTAAAACAGGTGAAAACTCAAAGCATGATTACTACACCCCCATGGAAGGCGTGAGTGGTGGAAAAATTGAAAGCAGGGGGTTAGCATCTCCGGCAATCGCGATACAGCTTGATAGAGCAACGAATGAGCTCTGCGTGATTATGTATACATATCAAGCCGTATGTGGGGGGGATCAGTCCCCAGCGACCAAAACCACGGTGAAATCAGTCGATGAAAATGAATTTCAGCAAACACTAATATACAACGGCATGGTGGGTAAAAAAATCAATGTCGCTTACCGCGAATTCAGCAACAAACTGGCCCGTGCGGCGTTCAGTAATGACGTTGAATATGACCTTTCGCAATCCAAGATCATTGGATACAAGGGCGCAAAAATAGAAGTCCTCAACGCCACCAATGAGAACATTACCTATCGGGTAATCAGTAACTTCAAATGAGTGATTTAGGGTGCGCCCTCGGTGCTCCCTGAATAACGCAACTGACGACATGCTACACAATGGCCGTCACTCGTATAACGGGGCGAGTGGTGGCCGTAGTGACAGGGCATTACGGGCTGATAGTACCGCTCCCCCTGCTCGCGGGCTCGCCGCTTTCTAGCTCGGTTGATTGCGTCTCTCGTCATCTAGCCCCCCTCGCTTATTGCCAATATCAAGTTTTATCCAGTTTTGTCAGGCGTGAATAGCCGAAATCACGCGCCCCGTCCGGTCGGTATCCCTTGCCCCGCTCCTTGGTTAGATATGAGACTCGGTAAACCGCCTCGGTGATATTGTGATCATCGGTCATCAAGTAGCCATTTTCAGGAATGGATAACCGCCCCCCTTTGCGTTGCCAGATCTCGGCCAATTCCTCATACAATCTGGCGGGGTGGCGTAGCTTGTCGCCATCTATGAACAAGGCCAGATGGTAGTGCTGACGCTTGGCCTTCTCCTGCTCACGGCACCAAACGTATTCTAAGCGCGTTTGATACTCTCGCCTTACATAGCGAGAGGCCAGCTTTAGGAATGCGCTCAGGCGCTCACTGGTGGCGGCTTCCTCGCCCATGCTCAGGTCTAGCCGAACAAACAGCACCCGCCGATAACGCGCCACCGCTTCCACGATACGCTGAATTATCTCGCGTAGTGGTTGGGTGTAACAGCCGCTCGCTACTTTGGTGTTGATCGGATAATCCTTCCCTTGATAGCAGTAAACGGACTGGTGGGTGACGTGCCCATATCGCTTGCCCTGTTTTCGCTTGGTCTTGCCTGCTAGCTTGGCAGTAACGGCACTTGGCAGGTCATCGGCTCGTTTCATTGGGCCGCCCCCTGATCTAACCCCTGCTTGGTTGTATTTCCCCCCAGATATAAACCTCTTACCCCATAGATATTATAAAATACCGCTCGTATTCCCGATTTTTCATTCCCCGCCAGGCCGCGCCATTGCTGTACTTTGCCCTGTTTGGCGATCCCAATTAGCATGTCCCAATTAGCGTAAATCGATTCACAGCGGCTCAAGCCAGCGAGCGGGCACGATAACGGGCGGCAAGGATTGCCGTTGGTGGTTATTGTCATGGGTGATATGCTCGATAATGCTGGTGCCCAACTTGTGGTAAGTGGCAGGCACCAGCAGTATTTAGATTACGCCTCGAGGGAGTCCTCGGGGCTTTCTTCCCTGTGTGCGTTGAACGCCTCCAGTCGCTCTATCGCAATATCTAGTTCTGCCCCCGCTTTTACAGCTCTACGCTTTCCGCGAAATGCCTGATCGGCACTCGTCTTCTTAAGTTCAACAGCCCGTTCAAGGCGAGCTTTAATATCTTGAGAGGGCACACCGGACAGGTGACGGGGGTCTAACTTACGCCCAGCTATATCGCCCTTTGCATCGAGTACGTTTTCAATGCGCCAGCAGTAACGCCTCCCTCCTAGGCTCTGGATTACACTGCGATAATTATGACCAAAGATGCGACAAATCTCAGTTTCGGCAATAACCTCGCCAGTTAGCAGCAAGGTCAGCATCATGTAAGATTTGGTATTCAGTCGAGGGAATGACCAGCTGGGAGCACAGTGATTTTGCACCATGGGATTAGTCAGCATTAGCGAGCCCCCTTTGCGAGGAGGTGTTCGATATAGGCCTCTACATCAACCTGCTTAAAGCGCACGGCGCGTGGGCCAATATAAACGGGCTGTGGAAAGGCGGGGTCACCTTTGCGCCACCTCCAAAGAGTTGGCCTTGAGATCGCTAGCGCTTCACATACGGCGCGTTGAGTCAGTAGTTGGGAAGGTTGATTCATTATTTTCGTTCCTGTTACTTATTGAAAACAGGAGCGACTATAACCAGCACGCTAATGCTCAGGGGGACACAAACTAGTTTAAGTCTGACCTTTTATTTCATCGCTTTTTTTCAGCCATCTTATTAACGTTCTTCCCGTAAAGCGACTATCTTCATCAGCTATTCTTTTGCAGGCATCAGAACGCGAAATTTTCTTATTTCTAGACATCAGCGCTCTGACGCCTTCACAAGCCTTTTCCATGTCCTCTTCTGAGAATTTTGATATTCTACCTGTGCTTAAGCGCTTCTTGCCTTGCTCAAACACACTTACCACATGTGAGCAAAAAACACCCTCCAAGCGATTCCCTAAGCCCTGAAAACCCAAGCTCACCAACACAGAACCAGCCAAACAAAGCACATCTAAATCATCCAAACTCTCACCGCGCCTCTGTCTTAAGTGTTCAGCTAAGACAGCCATTATCCCGTCTGGGTCATCCACCGTTCGGATTTCACTAATATCAGCAGCGGCGTGCTTCTTTATACCGTATCGATAGGCTCCAATAAACGCATCTAAGTCCTCTTTAAACGGAGCGGCGTCACCGTGTGTTATTTGGCGCATTGAATCAAGCATATGTTTAATCCTAATTTCTTGATCCATCACCCACGCCCCCCGAAGCTGGCCGAAATCACGTTATCCGCCGCCAAATCCAATAACCGCCGCTCCCATAGCTCCAGTGCTCGCCGCTTCTCCGGCAGGTACTCGTAGCGGTCATAGTGCTTGCTGGATACGTCATTCAGGGCGTGATTCTGTAGGCGGTCGCGCAGGTCTTTGGCTATGCCCAGCTCGCCCATCAGGGTCTTACAGGTGCGGCGGAAATCACGGGGGATAAAGTGCGCCATCTCGGCGCGTTTGCGGTAACGGTCAATCGCTTGGCTCAGTGAGGCCATCGGCATTGGTTCGCTCGGCTTGGTGGCGTGGGCAAAGATAAAGGGACTGTCTCCCGTGGCCGCTTGTTGCTCTCTCAACACCCGCAAGGCGCTATCGGTGAGCGGGATCAGGTGCGGGCGGCCATTCTTGGACAGCTCGGCGGTAATGGTCAGGGTTTTGGCTTGCCAGTCGATACTCGCCCAGCGTGAGGCGGCCAGCTCATAAGGGCGTTGGCCGCCCGTGAAGAAACAGAGCCGGATCAGGGTGCGCAGGGTCAAGCCTAGGCTGGTGGGCTGCTCCATATCATCGAGCAACTGGCGAGCCTCAGCCCACGTCAGGAAGCGTTCCCCGACACGTTCAGCGGCCTTTTGCTTGGGTATGGCCGCCACCGGATTAAGCACCAAGCCAAATTTGGCATCGTCTATGAAATTGGCGGGGTCGTTGTCATGTTTGAGGCCGTGATTAAACGCCGCCATCAGGTAGCTTCTGACGCGATTGGATTGGGTATCAGCGCCACGGCGGATCATGTGCGCCAGAATGATTTTTATGTCGTGCGCGGCCACGTCCTTGGCTTTGGTCGTGGGTTTGATGACTGGATAGGTCTCTTTCTCCAAGGCCAGCAGCACGGCGGCATGGGTGCGCTTGCCGTCCTTCTTCATCTGCTCGGTGTAGCTTTTGAATAGCTGCTCAATGGTGCCTTGCTGTTCATGCTCCCGCTTCTCCTGCTCCCGCGCCCTGTCTTGGCGGGCCAGTTCGTCTTTGGGGTCTAGGCCATCACGGATCATTTGGCTGAATGCCTTGGCCTTTTCGCGGGCATCGGCAAGGGAGAGGGTTGGAAAGCGGCCCAGCTGAATGAAGGCGCGCTTCTCGTTGCGGGTATAGCGAAACACAAACATCTTGCCGCCACTCGGCAATACCTTGACGCCTAACCCACCAGCTCCACGGGTGCGGTCATCATCCATCCTGTAATAGGCGCTTTCTTTCGCCACCAGCGCGGCGATCTCGTTGTGTGTTAGCGGCATAGTCGATTGGTCTCAGCTAAAGGCACCCAAACGTTAAAATGGGTGCTGTAATGGGTGCTTTTAAGGTGAAGCTACCCGATACTTTATGAGTTCCAATGATACAAGCCTTTTGGCTATATGTCTGTGATTTAAGGGGTTTTTCTGGCAATATCAAGACAGACTGAAACGTTGTGAAAACGTTAAATTCACGACTCATAATCGATTGGTCGTCGGTTCAAGTCCGCCAGGGGCCACCAAATTAGAAAAGGCCGCTCATCATGAGCGGCCTTTTTGCATCTGCCATCTTGGCAATATCCATTGATGACATCATAGAAAAGACCCGCCATTGGCGGGTCTGGGCAGGGTCCGGATCAGGCGCCTCAATCAGAGAGATCACAAGGAGCCTAATGCTGAGCCTCAGGTTTGCTCGTTGCTGCCGCTCTGGATGGATGAGCGACGGCCGATGGCGGGCAGCATCCGGGTGACCAGATTGCTGCGCTGACGCCAGGAGGTGAACACAATGGCCAGCAGGTGCAGGCCAATCAGCCCTTGCAACACCAGTACGCACCACTCATGCCACTCGTCGGCTCCCAGTTCAAAACCCATCTCGGTATTTTGAAACCAGCCGCTGCCTGCGGTGGCCAGCACCACCAACCAGAGCGCCCACACCGCCAGCTTGCCGCTGCCGTGATGACCCGGCGCAGGCGGTAACCGCTCACGCATCTCGCGCACCTGCTGGCGAAAATCATCGCTGCCGGGGATCAGTGCCCCCAGACGGGCATGACCCTTGGCGAACGAGACTCCCCACAACAGCCGCAGGGTGACCAGCCCAATCGCGCCGTAACCCAGCCACTCATGCCACTGCTCCCCCGCTTCGTTAACCCAGAGATTGCCGATGCAAACAACAGCAACTCCCCAGTGGGTCAGGCGAACCAGCGCGTCCCAGCGAAAGGGCTCACCCTTTTTGCTTGGCATATTTGTGGTACTCCTTCTTCAGGTCGTTGACCTTGGCCAGATGTTCGCGCGCCTTGGCCTCATCACCCGCCTTGAGTGCGGCCAGGCTGGCGTCCAGCTCGGTCTGTACCTCGTTCATTCCCTCAAGGAACTTCTCTTTCTTGGCAGCCGGCATGTTCTTCTGCTTGGCCACGTCCAGCTGGGCCTTCATCTCGTTGATGTGCTTCTCCATGATGGCAGCATCATCAGCCTTGACGGCCTGCTTGTAGTTGAAGCCAATCTTCTTCATCGGCTGTTCCAGATCACCTGCCACGGCAGGCAGGGTCATCAGGCCAAACATCAGGGGCAGCAGCAGGGGGCGAACGGTTTTCAACATGGGATTTCCTTATTTATAACGACATGCTCGAATTGTTAGGGGTACTTATGAATCCAGACAGCAATTCATCACCAGCATAATGCCATGACTCATGGTGAAGAGTTTGTGAAAGATGCTGTTTTTTGTGGCAAATAGTGACAAGTATGCCGCGCTTGTTTGCACTTGGTAACTGATTGAACGCCGGTGACGCACGGCAAAAGGATGGTTGAAACCGGTTAACAGGGACAAAAAACCCCGCCGAAGCGGGGTCTGGATCAGCTGGCCATTTGCTTGCGTCAGTTACTCCTGTTCGCGAGCAATGGCGCGCCAGCCGATATCCTTGCGGTAGAAGAGACCATCCCACTTGATGCGGCCAGCGAGCTGATAGGCACGCTGCTGGGCCTCGGCAACCGTGTGGCCAAGGGCGGTAGCACACAGCACGCGGCCACCCTGGGTCAGGCTGGTATCGCCCTCCAGCCGGGTACCGGCGTGGAACACCTTCTCACCAGCCACCTCATCCACCGGCAAGCCGCTGATGGGGTGATTGCTGCTGTAATCGCCGGGATAACCACCCGCAGCCAGTACCACGCCGATGGCGGCACGGGGATCATAGATGGCCTCTTTCTGATCCAGCTTGCCCTCGCAAGCGGCCAGACAGAGCTCCACCAGATCGGACTGCATCCGCAGCATGATGGGCTGGGTCTCGGGATCGCCAAAGCGGCAGTTGAACTCGATCACCTTGGGGTTGCCTGCACCGTCGATCATCAGACCGGCGTAGAGGAAGCCGGTGTAGACGTTGCCTTCGGCCGCCATGCCGCGCACGGTCGGCATGATCACCTGCTCCATCACCTTTTTATGCACGTCGGCAGTCACTACCGGTGCTGGCGAGTAAGCCCCCATGCCACCGGTGTTGAGGCCGGTATCACCGTCGCCCACCCGCTTGTGATCCTGACTGGTGGCCATCGGCAGCACGTGCTCGCCGTCAACCATGACGATGAAGCTCGCCTCTTCGCCATCCAGAAACTCCTCGATCACCACCCGGGAGCCCGCTTCACCAAAGGCATTGCCGGAGAGCATGTCGCGTACCGCGTCTTCTGCCTCCTGCAAGGTCATGGCGACAATCACCCCCTTGCCCGCCGCCAGACCATCGGCCTTGATGACGATGGGGGCGCCCTTCTCCCGCAGATAAGCAAGCGCAGGCTCTACCTCGGTGAAGTTCTGGTAGTCGGCAGTCGGGATAGCGTGACGGGCCAGGAAATCCTTGGTGAAGGCCTTGGAGCCCTCCAGCTGGGCGGCAGCAGCGGTCGGGCCGAAGATGGGCTGACCGGCGGCGCGGAAGGCATCTACCACCCCTTTGACCAGCGGCGCTTCCGGCCCGACGATGGTGAGACCAATGCGCTTCTCTTTGGCAAAGGCCAGCAGCCCTTCGATATCGGTCGCCTCGATGGCAACGTTCTCGACACCCGGCTCAAGTTGGGTGCCCGCATTGCCCGGCGCCACGAAGACGTGGCGTACCAGTGGGGAGTGTTTGGCCTTCCAGGCCAGGGCGTGTTCGCGGCCACCGTTGCCAATGATCAGTACTTTCATCGTATCGCTCGCTTCTATTTGTGGTCACCAGGCGGCCTCTCGGGCCGTCAGCCAGTGGCAATAGTCAGTTGAAAAGAGACAACAAAAGGGCCGCCATCGGCAGCCCCTGACCCATCAATGACGGAAATGGCGCATCTTGGTGAACACCATGCACATGCCGTGCTCGTTGGCGGCGTCGATCACCTCCTGATCGCGCATCGAGCCACCCGGCTGGATCACGCAGGAGATACCGGCCTGCGCGGCAGCATCGATACCGTCGCGGAACGGGAAGAAGGCATCGGACGCCATGACGGAGCCCGCCACGGTCAGCCCTTCATCCGCCGCCTTGATACCGGCGATTTTGGCGGAGTAGACGCGGCTCATCTGGCCGGCGCCGACGCCGATGGTCTGGCCATCTTTGGCGTAGACGATGGCATTGGATTTGACGAACTTGGCCACTTTCCAGCAGAACAGCAGATCTTGCAGCTCGGCCTCGGTCGGCTGGCGCTTGCTGACCACGGTCAGGTCACCCAGGGTCACCATGCCGAGATCCCGCTCCTGCACCAGCAGGCCGCCATTGACGCGCTTGAGGTCAAACCCTTGCGCCGGTGCCGTCCACTGACCGCACTCCAGCAGACGCACATTTTGCTTGGCGGCGACCGCGTCGCGGGCCTCCTGACTCACCGTCGGGGCGATGATCACTTCGACAAACTGGCGGGCAACGATGGCTGCCGCAGTGGCGCCATCCAGCTCACGGTTGAAGGCGATGATGCCACCGAAAGCAGAGGTGGGGTCGGTCTGGTAGGCGCGATCGTAGGCACTCAACAGGTCATCACCGATGGCCACACCGCAGGGGTTGGCATGCTTGACGATGACGCAGGCCGGTTCGCTGAACTCCTTCACGCACTCCAGCGCCGCGTCGGTATCGGCGATGTTGTTGTAGGAGAGCGCCTTGCCCTGCAACTGGGTAGCGCTGGAAACGGAACCCGGTGCGGCATGCTCTTCGGCGTAGAAAGCGGCAGCCTGATGGCTGTTCTCGCCGTAACGCATGTCCTGCTTCTTGATGAACTGGCTGTTGAAGGTGCGCGGGAAGCGGGACTCTTCGTCACCCTCCTTGTTGTCACCGTAGGAAGGAACCATGGTGCCGAAGTAGTTGGCGATCATGCCGTCATAGGCGGCGGTGTGCTCGAAGGCTGCGATGGCCAGATCGAAACGGGTCGCCAGTTTCAGGCTGTTGCCGTTGGCATCCATTTCTCGAATAACCCGATCATAGTCGGCAGCGTTGACGACGATGGCGACATCTTTGTGGTTTTTGGCGGCAGATCGCACCATAGTCGGGCCGCCGATGTCGATGTTCTCGACCGCATCAGCCAGGGTGCAGCCCGCTTTGGCCACTGTCGCGGCGAAGGGGTAGAGGTTGACGACAACCATGTCGATGGGGGAGATAGCGTGCTGGGCCATGATGGCGTCATCCTGATCCCGACGGCCGAGGATGCCGCCATGAACCTTGGGATGCAGGGTCTTGACCCGACCATCCATCATTTCAGGGAAACCCGTGTAGTCAGAGACCTCGGTCACCGGCAGACCCGCCTCGCCAAGCAGCTTGGCGGTACCGCCGGTGGAGAGCAGGGCAACACCACGCTCGTTGAGTGCCTTGGCAAATTCCAGAATGCCCGTTTTGTCAGACACACTCAGCAGTGCACGGCGAATGGGTCGAGCTTGTTCCATCACACTATCGTCCTCAACATAACGGGGACCGTTCCATGGGAGGCAAGCGCACTTGGGTCGCACCAAACACAGAGAGTCCCCAAATAAATGGAAGTGGGGGATTTCGCAAACCACTCTCACCCGGATAGTCGTTCAAGGGCAAAGGTGTTTTAAGAAATGCCCGCTTGACGCAGCGCTCTGTTATGGGCGCGTATTCTACACAAAAAATGTGACCTGTGGTGGATTTTTTAAAACTGCAAAGCCTTATTTGGCGCGGCGTTAAACGTTTTCCACTTGATTTTCTCGAAACGTTTGCACTTTCAGTGTTTTATCGGAAAAAGGGCCGCAAAGAGACGTTTACCTGCCCCTTTCATGCCCTTGGCTGGCAATCCATTGGCAAAGGGGCGATAGTGGATTCCGGTTTTTGTTGCGGCATATATCCAAGGGGAGAGAGAGAGCATGTATCGGATCGGTGAACTGGCCAAGGCGTGCGGGGTCAAGGCAGATACCCTGCGTTTTTACGAGAAGAACGGGCTCATCTCACCGGGGATCCGCAACCAATCCGGCTACCGCCTCTACAACGAACAGGACAAGCGGCGGCTGGAGTTCATCATCCGCGCCAAGTCGGTGGGATTCTCGCTGGCGGACATCGGCGAGCTGCTCGACCTCGATACCAACAAGGCCAAGGTGACCTGCCAGGAGGTGAAAGCGGTGGCCGACACCAAGCTGGCCCAGGTGGAGCAGAAGATCATCGAACTGACCCGCTTTCGCGACAACCTGCGCCAGCTCTCCAATATCTGCTGCGGCGGCCCCCGCTCGGCCGAACACTGCGCCATCCTCGAGACGCTGGAGTCTGGCGCCCCGGCCCATCACGAGCATCACAGCCACGACCAGCATGACCACGTTCACGGCTGACACGGTATACCTGACTGAGCGTGCCAGACTCATTGCTCCAACAGCAATTTGGTGACAAAATCGCCGCGTTTTTAACCGGTGCCACCGGTGCCAGAGCATCCGGTTGCCGGGTGCTCACCTGAACAGGCGCCCGTAGCGAAAACCGCCATCCAGACACAAGAGTCAACACACCAAGAGCAAGAAGAGGAGCCATCATGGCCAAAATTCGGGTCGACCAACCCGCCCTCCCCCGTGAGGAAGATGTGCAAGGGGGCAACTATGCCCATCAGCGCGGCGAGATAAAGGATAACCATCTGCACGCCCTGCTCTCCGATCCCCTGTTTCGCAGCCGGGTCGAGCGCAACAAGAAGGGCAAGGGGAGTTACCAGCGCAAGGCCAAATTTGGCAAGCGGTGGGAGCCCGGCCAGCAGCAGATGATCAGCGTCTGCTGCTGAGCGGGTTTCTACCGACCATCAACAATCAGGGCGCCAATGGCGCCCTGATTTTTTTTACAGCAGAAGCAGTCTGGCAACGCCAACTCACCGCCTCAAGACCTGCGCCTCAAAGGCCGATCACTCATCCATAAACAGTTCGAGCAACACATTCAGATAGCGGTGGCCGAGGGCGGTGAGCTGCCAGCTATCCCCCAGATCTTCGATCAGCTCCTTGCTCTGGGCGATGGCGAGTACCGTCTCCACCCGCTCCAGCTCCAGACCTGTATATGCCTCGAACTCCGCCTTGGGGGCCGGTTCAAACAGCCGGAACCGATTCATAAAGTATTCGAGCGGCAGATCGTCCGCAGTCACCTGCCACTGCTGGTCCAGATAGGGGCGACTCTTATCCAGATACCCTTTTGGATGCTTCACCTTGGCAGTGCGCAGGATCTGTTGGTTCGCGAGATCGGTCATCTTGCCGTGGGCGCCGCAGCCAATCCCCAGATAGTCGCCGAAGCGCCAGTAGTTGAGGTTATGGCGGCACTGGTAGCCCTCTTTGGCGTAAGCCGAGATCTCGTACTGGCGATAGCCGCTGGCGGTGAGTATGGCGTGCCCCTGCTCGTAGATATCCCACAGGGTGTCATCTTCCGGCAGCCGAGGCGGCTTGGAGGCAAACACCGTGTTCGGCTCTATGGTGAGCTGATACCAAGAGAGATGGGGCGGTGCGCAGTCGATGGCCTGCTGCAGGTCATAGAGGGCATCATCCAGACTCTGATCCGGCAGACCGTGCATCAGATCCAGATTGAAGGTCGGCAGTTGGATGGCGTGGGCCAGTGCGGCGGCCTTGCGCGCCTCTTGCGGGCCGTGGATGCGGCCGAGGCGGGTCAGTTTTTCCTGCTGGAAGCTCTGCACCCCGATGGAGATGCGGTTGATGCCGGCGCGCTTGAAACCGGCGAACTTGTCCGCCTCCACCGTGCCCGGGTTGGCCTCCATGGTGATCTCGCAATCCGCGGTGAGCGCAATGCGGGCCCGTACTCCGTCCAGCAAGGTTTGCATTGCCTCCACCGTCAACAGGCTGGGGGTGCCACCGCCGATAAAGATCGAGGAGAGCGGCCGCCCCTGCGCCCACTTCAGATCCTGATCCAGATCGTCGAGCAGGGCGGCGACATATTCGAGGTGAGGCAGCTCCCCCTTCTGGGCGTGGGAGTTGAAGTCACAGTAAGGGCACTTCTGGACGCACCAGGGCACATGAATATAGAGGGAGAGGGGCGGCAGTTGCAGCATGGGGCTTCCAATAAAACGGGGGCTCAAGGCCCCCATTGTAGATGACAATACGCGATGGGCGAGGAGGGTCAGAACTCAGTGAGCGGCCAGCGCCGCTTTCAGTTTGGCCAGCGCCTGACCGCGGTGGCTGAGCTGGTTTTTCAGCTCGGCGGGCATCTGGGCAGCGGTGCAGTCGTGATCCGGCACGAAGAACACAGGGTCATAACCAAAGCCGTGCTGACCGTGCGGCTCATCGATGATCACCCCTTCCCAGCTCGCCTGACAGATGATGGGGGTGGGATCGTCGGCGTGACGCATATAGACCAGCACACACCAGAAGCGGGCACTCTTGAGGTAATCCGGTGCACCTGCAAGCTCGCCCAGCAGCTTTTCAATATTATCCTTGTCGCTGGCATCAGGGCCGGCAAAACGGGCCGAGTAGACACCGGGACGACCGTGCAGCAGATCCACTTCCAGACCCGAGTCATCGGCAACGGCGGGCAGACCGGTAATGCGGGCGGCGTGGCGGGCCTTGATAATGGCATTCTCGACGAAGGTGGTGCCGGTCTCTTCGGCATCGGAGACTGCAAACTCGCTCTGCGGGATCACCTGGATCTTCATATCGGCCAGCATGGCGGCCAATTCCTTCACCTTTTTCTGGTTACCTGTTGCCAGGACAAGCTTGTTCATCGCGCACCTCCGCAAAAATAATCTGCGCATTCTATGCGGCGCAAGGGTTTAGTAAAAGCGCCAATTAGCGGCGCTAGCCTGACATGTGATGAAGACCAAGCTCCTGTTAGCCGGTGCTGTTGCCTGCATGTTTCCATAACGGAATAACACAAGTGATAAAATACCATTTCAATTCATTACTGTGAGTCAGTAGACTCGCGCCCCAATCGATTTTTCCCCCACGCCCCGAGGTGACTGATGCCATTGATTCTTTTACTTGTGCTACTGGTGCTGTTCAGTCCGCTGGCCATCGACATCTATCTGCCCGCCATTCCGCAAATGGCCGAGCAGTTAGGTGCCGAAGTGACCCTGATGCAGGGCACCATCACCTGGTTCCTGTTCAGCATGGGGCTGGGTCAGCTATTGGTCGGGCCGCTGGCCGATCGTTATGGCCGCAAGCCTATCGCCCTGGGTGGCGTGCTGCTCTATGGTCTGAGCGCACTGGCGGCCGGTTTTGCCGCCAGTCTCGGCGAACTGATGCTGGCCCGGGTGCTGCAGGGCTTCGGGGCCTGCGCCACCTCGGTGGCCGCTTTCTCGGTGGTGCGTGACAGCTACGGCCCGAAAAAGAGCGGCCAGATGATCTCCTACCTCAATGGTGCCATCTGCTTTATTCCAGCACTGGCGCCCCTGCTCGGTGGCTGGCTCACCGCCAAGGCGGGCTGGTCAGCCAACTTCTGGTTTATGGCCGGTTATGCGGTCATCGTCGGTAGCTGGCTGATGTGGCGGATGCCGGAGACTCGCCCGAACGCCACCCGCAGCGAAGGAGCCCTGATCAGCTGGTCCCGCTACAGCCCGGTACTGCGCTCCCCCAGCTTCCTGTTCAACGCGGCGCTCTGCATGCTGGCGATGGCGGTGATCCTCGCTTATGTCACTGCCGCACCGGTGCAGCTGATGGTGAAACTGGGGCTGGATATGAGTGGCTTTAGCTACTGGTTTACCGCCAACGCCGCACTCAACATTCTGGCCTGCTTCATGGCGCCGCGCTTTATCGCCAAGGTGGGGCCAAGACGCACCCTGCGCATCGGCCTGCTGGTATTGCTCCTCTCCGCCATCATACTGACCCTGGCGATGCACATTGAACATCCGCTGGCGATGATGGGGCCGGTGTTCCTCTCCAGCATCGGCTTTGCCATGATTCTGGGCTCTGCTGCCGGGATGGCGCTGGCACCGTTCGGCCACTGCGCTGGCACTGCTGCCGCCCTGCTCGGCCTGTTCCAGATGAGCGGATCCGGCGCGCTGGTTGGCCTGACCGGCTTACTGACAGCAGACCCGCTCAGCCAGCTGGCACTGCACATGTGGCTGCTGCTGCCGCCGCTGGTGATGCTGATGACCCGCCGCGGACGCAGCTTGTGTTTGCAATAAATCCTGTGCTCTGATGGGCACACTCAGGGGGCCAGCGGCCCCCTTCTCTTTTGTATCGCCTTTACAGGGTATGACCATCCGGCAGCCCGCCGGTGATGGCAATCCCACTCACTCGATGTCAGCGGAGCACACCCGATGAGTCACTCTCTTAACGCCGCCCTGGTGGGCTATGGCTTTGCAGGCAAGACCTTCCACGCCCCCTTCCTCTCCACCACGCCCGGTTTGTCCCTCGGCTGGGTGGTGAGCAGCGATGCCGCCAAAGTGCAGGCCGATCTGCCCGGTTGTCGAGTCGGTTCACTGGAACAGGTGCTGAGCGATGACAGCGTCGATCTGGTGGTGATCGCTACTCCCAACGATACCCATGCTCCCCTCGCCCGCCAGGCACTGCTGGCTGGCAAGCATGTGGTGATCGACAAGCCATTTGCACTGGACTTGGCCGAGGCGAAAGGACTGGTCGAACTGGCACAAAAGCAGCAACGGCTGCTCAGCATCTTCCACAACCGCCGCTGGGATGGCGATTTTCTCACCGTGCGCCGTCTGCTGGCAGAAGGCGCGCTGGGGCAGATCGCCCAGTTCGAGTCACACTTCGATCGCTATCGCCCCGAGGTGCGTCAGCGCTGGCGCGAAGCGGGTGGCCCCGGCTCCGGCCTCTGGTTCGATCTCGGCCCCCATGTGCTGGATCAGGCGCTGCAGCTGTTCGGTCTGCCCGACTGGCTGCAGGCCGATCTGGCCGGGCAGCGCCCCGGCGCCTTGGCGGATGACTACTTCCACGTTGTACTGGGCTATGGTGCGCTGCGGGTCGTTTTACACGGCAGCTGTCTGGTATCGGCCACCATGCCGCGCTTCGTGATCCACGGCAGCCAGGGCTCGTTCGTCAAATTCGGTATGGACGTGCAGGAAGATCAGCTCAAGCAGGGCAAGCGGCCACCGGCAGCGGATTGGGGTGTGGATGGCGAATCCGGTCAGCTCAGCCGCATTGTCGATGGTCAGTTGCAGCAGCAGAGCGTGGTCGGCGAGGCGGGGGATTATGGCGCTTACTATCGAGGGGTCTGCGCCGCCATCAGGGGCGAAGGGAGCAACCCGGTTCCGGCAACCGAGGCGCTGGCGGTGATGGCGCTGCTGGATCTGGCCCGTCAGAGCCACCTTGATGGAAAACGGCTGCCCTGTCAGAAGCTGTCTGACTAAAGTCCGTTTTCTCACAACTCAGTTGGGGGCAGAAAATAGCCAAAGTGCTAACCTGCAGCCATGAAATGGTGGTTTATTGGGCGTTTTTGCTGTCTTGACGGCATCTTATATTGATATTCGTCGTTGCAGTGGTGCTTTTCATCCACGGCACGAAAAAATGTCATTGTGATATCCGTTTTCATTGGTCACTAATGGGGCTATATTTCGCGCGCTCTCTGCCGCCCGGCCTCTTTTTTCAATACCGGGTCACAGCGGGCGCTGTGATGGTTGCACAGACCATCTCTCCATCTTTTTTTGAGGGTATGCACATGAACAAAGTACTGGTAGCCGGTATCCTGGGTCTGATGTTGACCGCTTGTGGTCAGAAAGAAGAGAAAGCTGCTGCTCCTGCTGCTGCTCCGGCCGCCGAAGTTGCTGCAACTGTAGAAAAAGCCGCTAGCGAAGCCACCTCTACCGTAGAGAAGGCCACCTCCGAAGCGACTGCAACCGTAGAAAAAGCTGCCGCTGACGTAGCTACCAAGGTTGAAGCTGCAGTGAGCGATGCCAAGGCTAAATAAGCCTGCACCTCATTCGAAGATGGGTCCGAAGGCAACTTCGGGCCCGTTTTTTTATCTGTCGATCAGGGCTCGGGATTAATGAGGGAGGTGAGGATGTGATCCTCCCAGCGACCATTGATCATCAGATACGCCCGCGCAAATCCTTCCTGCTCGAAACCGAGCCGCTCCAGCAGCGCGCCGCTGCGCTGGTTCACCGGCATATAGCAAGCCATGATCCGGTGCAGGCCATGCTCCCGAAACAGATAGTCGATACCCGCAGATAGCACTTCCCGCATTATCCCCTGCCCCTGCTGTTGCTGGTCGATGGCGTAGCCCAGATGACACGCCTTGAAGACCCCCATCAGAATATTGCTGAAATTGCAGGTGGCGATCACCTGCTCCCCTGTCGGATCCAGCGCCACCAGACTGACGCCAGTGCCGTTGAAGAACTGGCTGTAACTGTCCTGCAGCCGGGCATGCCAGTAAGAGAGGGTGTAAAAGTGCTCGTCCCGCAATGGCTCCCAAGGGGCAAGATGAGCACGGTTACGCCGGTAAAAGTCGAGCATCATGGGGGCCTGATCCGGCGACAGTATGGTCAGATGGCTACGGGCCGTCTTGATATGTGGCAACACCATCATATCTCCCTCTGGCTTAGCCACTCATCGCGCAACAGGCTGTAGTGAGCATGGTCCACAATCCGGTTGCCCAGCCGCTCTGCCCGCCGGGTCACCCCCTCCTGCTGCATACCAAGCCGTTCACAGACGGCTCTGCTGGGCTCGTTATCGGTGGCGGCACTGATCTCCACCTTCTCCATCCCCATCTCCTCGAAAGCGTGATGGATCAGGGCCTGGCAAGCCCGGGTGATGATGCCGTTGCCCTGCCAGCGCTCCGCCAGCCAGTAACCGATGACCACCTTGCCAAGATCGTGATCGATGCTGTTGTAACCGATGACACCCACCACCTCCCCCTGATATTCGATGGCAGTGCTGAGCCCCTCGCCCCGGGCAAACTTCTCGATGGCACTGCGAATGAAGAGGGCGCTGTCGACGGGACGCTGGATCAGCGGCGGCCAGGGCAGCCACTGGGAGAGGTACTCCCGGTTGTTATTGCAGAGGGCAAACAGTTCGCTCGCCATATCGGGCTGCAAGAAGAGCAGTGCAAGCTCATCGTCCAACTGCCATGAAAACATGAAATTCTCCTTTCAAATCAGTTATCCAATAGCGAACCAGCCACCCAATGTAGCCAATTGCTACTGGTCGCGCCAACCACTTTTACCGCGATCTTCCGGCAGATCCCGCAGGGGGTGGCTGCGCAAGTTTGCACCTCCCTCAAAAGAGGAGGGGGTGTGGCTGAAACCGGATAAAGCTCTCCATATGACGCCAAGTGATGCACCCAAAAGGCACTTTGGCAGATCCTGCTCCCCCTTTGTGCTGCGCTGTCACATTTGACAGGGGGCACTTTCCCTCAGCGGCACTAGCTTCAAAGCGCCCGACCATGGGTCGGTTCATCAACCTCATCGATTTAAGGAAAGAAGAGATGAATAAAATTTATCTGGCCGTTGTGCTGGCCTGCTGGGGAGGCGCCGCACTGGCGGCGCAAGAGGTAGAGATCAACGTAACGGCAAACGGCATCCGGGCCATGACAGGCCTCAGTGCCGCGAGCGGCACCTTGCAGCTGGAAGATGGCGAGTTTCGTCAGGTGCGGGTGGTCAAACTGCCCAATGGCCAGCAGCGGATCCGCTACGAGCAGGTCTGGAACGGCATCCCGGTGATGGGTCAGGGGGTTGTGGCTGACAAGAGCCTGAACGGCCAGCTGCAGCAGGCCAGCGGGCGCATGCTGCGCCAGATCGATCAGGATGTGGCAAGCCCGACCACCACTCTCTCGCCACAGGATGCCGCCAGCAAGGCCAAGGCGGGCAGCAAGGGGAGCAACGAGCAGGTCAAACTCTACGTGATGCAGGACGAGAACGGGCTGGCCCGGCTGGTCTATCAGGTCTCCTTCGTCGCCGAAGGTGACAAACCCAGCCGCCCCTTCGTCATTCTCGATGCCCAGAGCGGCGAAGAGCTCAAACGCTGGGAGGGGATCAATCACAAGAATGCCAGCGGCCCCGGGGGCAACATCAAGACCGGCAAATACATCTACGGCACCGACTTTGGCCCGCTGATCGTCGATGACAACTGCCGGATGACCAGCCCCAACGTCGATACCATCAACCTCAACCACGCCACTTCTGGCGGCACCATCCACCAGTTCACCTGCCCGGAGAACCGGGTCAAGGAGATCAACGGCGCCTACTCCCCCCTCAACGACGCCCACTATTTCGGCAACGTGGTGTTCGACATGTACCGCAACTGGTACAACACGGCGCCCCTCACCTTCAAACTGAAGATGCGGGTTCACTACAGCAAGAATTACGAGAATGCCTTCTGGGATGGCAGCCAGATGACCTTTGGTGATGGCGCCACTACCTTCCACCCGCTGGTGAGCCTCGATGTCGCCGCCCACGAAGTGAGCCACGGCTTCACAGAACAGAACTCCGGGCTGGTCTATTCAGGACAATCCGGCGGCATCAATGAAGCCTTCTCCGACATGGCGGGGGAAGCGGCCGAGTTCTACATGAAGGGGAGCAACGACTGGCTGGTCGGCGCCCAGATCTTCAAGGGCAACGGCTCCCTGCGCTACTTCGAGGATCCAACCCGGGATGGCAGGTCCATCGGCCATGCGGCGGATTATCAGGAGGGGATGGATGTGCACCACAGCTCCGGGGTCTACAACCGCGCCTTCTACCTGCTCGCCACCAGCAGCGGCTGGAACACCCGCAAGGCGTTTGAAGTGTTCGTGCTGGCCAACCGCCTCTACTGGGGCGCCAACACCAACTACCAGCAAGGGGCCTGCGGCGTCAGCCGGGCAACCGCCGATCTGGGTTACAGCCAAGCGGATGTGGCGCGTGCCTTCCAGACCGTCGGGGTCGATGCCAGCTGCGGCACCACGCCGCCACCGAGTGACAATGTGCTGCAAAACGGCGTGCCGAGGAGCAACCTCGCCGCCAGCAGGGGAGGCAAGCTCAACTACACCCTGACCGTACCGGCTGGCACCAGGTCACTGCAGATCAGCAGCAGCGGCGGCACCGGTGATGCCGACCTCTACGTCCGCTTTGGCAGCTCCCCCACTAGCAGCAGTTACGACTGCCGTCCCTACCAGGGGGGCAATAATGAAAACTGCTCATTCACCAATCCCAAGGCTGGCACCTGGCATGTGCAACTGTCAGGGTTTGCAGCATTCAGTGGCGTTACCCTCAAGGCCAGCTACTGAGTCATCCGGTGCGGGCATTGTCCCGCACCTTTCTACTCATTACGCCAGCGTTTGGCCAGCGAACGAGCGGTGGCCAGCACAGCTTCCCGGGCCGGATTGGGCCGTTTGCCGCCGCGCCAGGCCATCATCACGTCCCAGTGATCCTGCGGCAGATTACGCACATCGAGCCTGACCAGCCGACCCACCTCCAGATCCCGCTTGATGGCCAGCTCCGGCATCAGGGTGATAAAGCCGTGCTCCAGCGCCAGATCCCGCGCCGCACTGGCGGGCTGCACCGCATGCAGGGGGCTTGCCGCCCGCCGCAGTCGCCGCAACTGCTGGATAAAGGAATCACAACCGGGGCCCCACACCTGGGGTGCCAACCGCTGATCGGCGATATCCTGCAGGGTCAGACCCGGGCGCCCCGCCAGTGGGTGCAGTGGCGAGGCGATAGCAATGATGGGGGAACAGCAGAGCAGCTCCATCTGCAAGCCTGCAACCGGCGGACACTTGAGCACAAAGCCGATATCGGTCACCCCGGTCAACAACTCCTGCATGATGACCCCGGAGTGATCCGTGGTGCAGCGGATCTCGAACGCCTCGTCCACCAGCTCCATCAACAAGGAACCGAATACCACAGCAGTGAGAGAGGGCAGGCTGGCAAGACGGATGCAAGGCAAGGCTGGCGCCCCCTGCAGTGCCAGTCGCCCCTCACTCAGGGTGGCCAGCGCCGAGCGGGCCGATGGTAGAAACTGCTCGCAGGCACGAGTCGGCGTCACCCCGCGCCGATGACGCTGAAACAGCGACGCCCCGAGACTGAGTTCGAGCTGGGCAATCCGTTGGCTCACCAGTGGCTGCGACCAGCTACGAATAGCCGCCGCCTGACTGAAACTGCCCAGCTCGGCGACATCCAGCAGCAATTGCAGATCGTCCAGATCCATAGACATAAATAATCCTGATATGAAATATAGGTAGTTGTCGTCTACCACTATATCTAAACCCTCTCCAGAATGAAGTTATCTGTGAATGAGAGGATGTTATGGTCGATAGGGCGAGATTTTGGGGACGCTGGTTTCTGGCATTGGATACCACCTTGGTGATCCTGGGTTTTTTTGTGGTGATGCCGATGATCAGTCTGCGCTTCGTCGATCAACTTGGCTGGGCCGCGGGGCTGGTGGGGCTGGCCCTCGGTCTGCGCCAGCTGACCCAGCAGGGGCTGGGGATCTTTGGTGGATCCTTGGCCGACCGCTTCGGGGCCCGCCCACTGATCGTCACCGGCATGTTGCTGCGAGCGGTGGGCTTTGCCACGCTGGCTTGGGCCGACAGCGGCGCCATGCTGATCTTCTCCTGTTTTCTCTCGGGCCTCGGCGGCTGCCTGTTCGACCCGCCACGGGCAGCGCTGGTGATCAAGTTCACCCGCCCTCGTGAACGGAGCCGCTTTATCTCCCTGCTGATGATGCTCGAAAGCGCAGGAGCTGTGACTGGCGCGCTGCTCGGCAGTTGGCTGCTGCGCTTCGACTTCACCTATGTCTGCCTGCTGGGGGCCGGGCTCTTCACTTTGGCCG
The DNA here is from genome assembly GCF_055193095.1 of Aeromonas sp. 160P. Classification (NCBI taxonomy): domain Bacteria; kingdom Pseudomonadati; phylum Pseudomonadota; class Gammaproteobacteria; order Aeromonadales; family Aeromonadaceae; genus Aeromonas; species Aeromonas sp. 160P. The sequence continues at coordinate 37,082 of NZ_JBUXKV010000001.1, forward strand.
CCCTGTGCAACTGGACCCTGCTGCCCGCCTATCGCATCTCCGTCAAACCGACCCCGATGCGGGAAGGGTTGGGGCAGGTACTGGCGGATCGCGCCTTCTGTCGGCTGGTACTGATCCTGAGCGGCTACTACATGCTGTGGGTACAGGTGATGCTGATCTTCCCGATCCTGGTCAAGCAACTGGCTGGCACCACCACGGCAGTAGGCTGGATGTACAGCCTCGAAACGGCGCTCTCGCTGGCGCTGCTCTACCCCATCGCCCGTTTCAGCGAGCGGCGCTTCCGGCTGGAGAACCGGCTGATGGCGGGTATCCTGCTGATGACGGTGGGGATCGGGCTGGTTGCCTTTGTCAGCACCCTTTCCGGCATCTTCGTACTGCTGGCCTGCTTCTATCTGGGGATCATCATCTGTGAACCGGCGCGGGAGACCCTGATGACCAAGCTCGCCAACCCCAATGCCCGTGGCAGCTACATGGGCTTCAGCCGCCTCGGGTTGGCACTGGGAGGCATGACCGGCTATGTGGGTGGCGGCTCCCTCTATGACTTCTCGCTGCAACAGGGGCAACCGGCCCTCCCCTGGCTGGTGTTGGGCACCATAGGCGTGGCCACCATGCTACTGCTCGCCCGCTGCTTCTCCCGTCGTCCGGAACTGGGGGTGAGAGCCGCCGCCTGACGAACCAGCTTGCCTGCGGCAGCACCTCCTGGCTGCCGCTCGCCATTGGGTGCCACCATGGCGGCAAAAAGGTTGCGCATCACAACCTTAATGCTATATTGGTTGTCATGCACAACTAAAAAGGAAACCACGATATGGATCCCCGTCCCCTGCGCGCCCTGTCACGCGATCTGGTGCGCGAACTCGGCATGCTCTCCCAACAGTGCGGCAATCTGGCCCTCACCCCCATTGAGGCGCACCTGCTGATCGAGCTGGAGAACGCCCCCGCCACCAACCAGCAGCTGGCAGAAAAACTGCACATCGACAAATCCAACGCCAGCCGCCCGCTGGCCCGCCTCGCCGAGCGGGAGCTGATAAGCTGGCACCCGCACCCCTTTGACGGGCGTAGCAAGGAGGCTCGCCTCACCGTACAAGGCCAGGCCATGCTGTTGACCTTGCACCTGGAGATGGACGCAGCGATGGAGGAGATGCTAGCGCAGTTGAGCCTGCCCGAGCGGGAGCAGCTGTGGCAAGGGTTGCTGCTCTATCGCAGCGCCCTCTCCCGCGCCCGCCGCCAGCAGGGTTACCAAATCCGCCCCATCACGGCGGCGGACAATCCCCAGATCGCCATGGTGATCCGCGCCGTATCGGCCGAATATGGCCTCACCGCCGATAAAGGCTATGGGGTCTCGGATCCCAATCTCGACACCCTCTCCCAAAGCTATCAGGGGGAGAAGAGCCGCTACTGGGTTATCGAAGGGCCGGACGGTTCCATCCTCGGCGGGGGCGGTATAGCGCCGCTGGCGGGAGAAGAGGGGGTCTGCGAGCTGCAGAAGATGTACTTTATGCCCACCCTGCGTGGACTGGGCCTTGGCAAGCGGCTGGTATTGCAGGCCATCGATGAGGCGCGGGCACTCGGCTATCAACGCTGCTATCTGGAGACCACAGAGGTGTTGCGGGAAGCCACCAGCCTCTATGAATCACTGGGCTTTGCACATCTTCCCGGCCCCCTCGGCTGTACCGGCCACGGGGATTGCGAAATCTGCATGGTGCTGACACTGGAGTAGCACCCCTCATCCTCAACCCTTCTCCCGCAAGGGGAGAAGGGAGCAAAAACACTTCCGCTATCTTTCGGGCAGCCCTCACCCTAGCCCTCTCCCTCTGGGAGAGGGCTAGGGTGAGGGCTGCTTGCGACTGGCAATATGCGGGACCATTGCCCCCAGCGCCTCTCCTTAAACAGGCAAAATGGCACCAAAAAAGAGACCCCGCCGAAGCGAGGTCTCTTATCATCTGCCAACAGGCAAACCAGCCGTTATCAGTGCTCGCGAGTCTGGCGGAACTCCACGTCGGGGTGACGCTCCTGTGCCAGTCGCAGGTTGACCATGGTCGGTGCGATATAGGTGAGGTTGTCACCGCCATCGAGAGCCAGGTTAACCTCGTTCTTGCGCTTGAACTCTTCGAACTTCTTGACGTCGGTCCCTTCCACCCAGCGGGCGGTGGAGACGTTGACCGCCTCGTACAGCGCTTCGACGTTGTATTCGCTCTTCAGACGGGATACCACCACGTCAAACTGCAGCACACCGACCGCACCAACGATCAGATCGTTGCTGATCAGCGGACGGAACACCTGCACTGCACCCTCTTCGGAGAGCTGAACCAGCCCCTTGAGCAGCTGCTTCTGCTTGAGCGGGTCGCGCAGGCGGATGCGGCGGAACAGTTCCGGTGCGAAGTTCGGGATACCGGTGAATTTCAGATCCTCACCCTGGGTGAAGGTGTCACCGATCTGGATGGTGCCGTGGTTGTGCAGACCTATGATGTCACCGGCACAGGCTTCAACCGCCTGCTCGCGGTCACCGGCCATAAAGGTCACGGCGTCGGAGATGTTCACATCCTTGCCGATCCGCACGTGGCGCATCTTCATGCCCTTGCTGTACGTGCCTGACACGATTCGCATAAAGGCGATACGGTCGCGGTGCTTCGGGTCCATGTTCGCCTGGATCTTGAATACGAAGCCGGAGAATTTCTCCTCGGTCGCGGCGACTTCACGGCTCTCGGCCTTGCGCGGCATCGGGGACGGTGCCCAGTCAGTCAGACCATCCAGCATGTGGTCGACACCGAAGTTACCGAGTGCAGTACCAAAGAACACCGGCGTCATCTCACCGGCGATAAAAGCCTCGTGATCAAACTCGGGAGAGGCACCCTGCACCAGCTCCAGTTCGCCACGCAACTGGGCGGCCAGATCTTCGCCGATGGCAGCGTCCAGCTCGGGGTTATGCAGCCCCTTGACTACTCGCTTCTCCTGGATGGTGTGGCCCTGACCAGTCTGATACAGATAGGTCTCATCCTTGTAGAGGTGATAGACACCCTTGAAGGATTTACCACAGCTGATCGGCCAGGTAATGGGGGCGCACATGATCTTCAGCTCGCGCTCCACCTCGTCCATCACTTCCATCGGGTCGCGTACTTCGCGGTCCATTTTGTTCATGAAAGTGAGGATCGGGGTGTCACGCAGCCGGGTTACTTCCATCAGCTTGCGGGTCCGGTCTTCAACACCCTTGGCGGCGTCGATCACCATCAGGCAGCAGTCGACCGCCGTCAGGGTACGGTAGGTATCTTCAGAGAAGTCCTCGTGACCCGGGGTGTCGAGCAGGTTGACCAGACAATTGGAGTAGGGGAACTGCATCACCGAGGTGGTGATGGAGATACCACGCTGCTTCTCCATCTCCATCCAGTCAGACTTGGCATGCTGGCCTGAACCACGGCCCTTGACGGTACCGGCGCGCTGAATGGCCTGTCCGAACAGCAGGACTTTTTCGGTGATGGTGGTTTTACCCGCATCGGGGTGCGAGATGATCGCAAAAGTGCGTCTCTTGGAGACTTCACTCAGAAATTCAGCTGACATAATTCAACATTCTTCTATTGAGCGGTGACCTCGGTCACCGTGGGAATACATCCGGGATGCCGCATTCGACTCACGGCATATTGGTGCGCAATGGTACCTGACCTGCCCTGATGACAGCTATAGCCGCTAACACCCGGCAGTGTGATGGTAATGATGGGGTACCTTGCCTTACATGGGTCTGCTCGCCTGAGTCAAAGCAAAATTGCGCGACATTATACCCGCGCGAGTGAAAAATACCCAGCCCGCGTTCTAACGGCATGATGCCATGGCGGCCAGACCAGATCCCCCGCTTGCCAGACCACCCGCACCAGATAGGCAGGGTCTGCCATCAAGCTGTCGACCGCGCAGAAATCGGCCGCCGCAAACGGCTAGCTTGCCAGTTCGACCCGGTCTCGCCCATGCTCCTTGGCCCGGTACATCGCCATATCCGCCCGGTGTACCAACCCGGATAACTCGCCATCACGCAGGTCATATTGCGCACACCCTATGCTGACCCGGATCGGCATAGATTCTGGCACGCCATCCACCCGCAGGTTGGCCACCTGCAACCTGATCCGCTCTGCGACTTCGCCCGCAGCTGCCAGCGGCGCCCCCGGCAGCAGCACCATAAACTCCTCTCCGCCGTTGCGACCAACCCGATCCTGACCTCGCAACGAAGCTGATATGGTGCGCGCAACCTCGGTCAGCACCTTGTCACCCATCAGATGACCCAACCGGTCGTTTACCCGTTTGAAGTGATCTATATCGACGATAAGCACGGAGAGATGATTGAGATGACCGCTCTTGGCCCGCAGAAACAGCGCCTCGGCTTGCAACTGAACCTGACGGCGATTCTGGATACCAGTCAACTCATCCGTCAGAGTCAACTGACGCAAGGTGCGGCCACGCTGCAACTGATAGAGCAATACCAGCAGCAGCATCCCGCCCCCGAGCACAACCGCCATCATCCGCCATCGGCGTGCCGCCTCAAGCGCAACCAACTCTTGCTGCTGCATCTTGCGCCGCACCTGCAGCCGCTCATTTTCCTGCTTCTGTTGCGCCAGGTCTTGCTCAAGCAGCATCTGCAGCCGTCGATGCCCCTGCAGCTCCAGCTCAACTTGCTGATAGGTTTCGATATACCGCTCCAGCTTTTGCAAGCTGGCCTGGTAACGGCCCAACGACTTCAGCGCTGACGATTCAATGCGATACGCTTTTGCCAGCATCTCCTGATGGGCCTCGGACGTCAGGGTCGGCACCGCCAGTTCAATATAATCAACCGCCTGCTGATAGAGCCCTTTGTGCTCCATGACTGCCCCCCGCAGCAAGTTGCGCATGGCAAGCAGGATCGGTTCAACTTCATTGTCCGGTAGTGGCAGATCAAGCCAGTCCCCCTTGGAAAGGGCTTCATCTACCCGACCCTGAGCGAGCAGGGAATTGGCCCACCATAAACGGACTTCGCTCACCTCCATCCACAGCTGCTGTGCCATGAAATAGGACTCGGCAAGGGTCAGTAGCGCAATGGCTTTATCATCACGGCCAGTCTTGGTGTAGAGGATGCCCTGGTAGACCCGCAGATCATTGAGCACCCCCTCATCGCCGCTATTGCGATAGCTCAGCAGCAACTCATCGAACAGGACTTCCGCCTGAACGTAGCTCCCCATCCGCCGATAGGTGTTAGCAATCAGGGTTTGCTGGCGCAGGCTCAGGCGGGTCAAGCCAATGCCATCATAGAGCGCCTTGGCCTGCTTGAGATGATGCAGCGCTTCCAGCATGTCGCCTTGGGAAGCGAGCATGGTACCGAGATAACTGCGGGCCTTGGCCTGTAACGGGAGTGCGCCAAGCTGGCTGGCCATCGCCAGGGCGGCATCATAATCATCCTTGGCCTTGGCGATGTCACCAAGGCGCTGCCTGAACCAGCCCCGACACAGCCGGAGCCCCGCTTCACTATGAAGATCCTTGCGCCCCTTGATAATCCCCAGTTCACGCTCGGCAAACCGGATCCCCTGCAGATAATCGCTTATATGGTTGGCTGGCCATGAATCACACTGCAGTTGGGCGATCCGGCTCTGGATTGCGCTCGAATGCTGATCTTTTTGGCTGACCAGCTGAGCCACCCGCTGGCGATAATCTTCGCTATAAGAGAAATCCGCCTCCAGCGCCTGCAGCTCTTGCAAGAACGCCGATGGTGCAAGGGTATCCGCTCGCCCAATGGATGGAACCGTGATCAGCAGTAAACAGATGAAAAAATGGAGCATACCCATCTTGGCGGTGTCTTTCTCAGTAAATCGCGGGGGCGCGATTATAGCCTCGCTAACTGGACCGTGACTGAATAACGTGATTCAGGTCACAGTGGGCAGTACCTGTTCGTTGGGTGACTGGCGGGGTTCACTGAGCAGAAACTGCTGATATAGCGGGGGAATGACATGCCCCCGACAATGGGGATTCAGTGCTGCTGCCAGCGGCGCAGCAGGCGGCCACGCAGGCCACAATCGAGCAGCCAGCTACGGTCAAAGACCCGCAGCAGCGCCGGTTTGGCGTGGCGAGACATGGCAACGGCGTGAAAACGGGTCTGGCGTTGACGATAGCGGTTCATCTGATCGAGCAGGGGATGGGGCAAGCTCTGGGCGATAAAGTCGGAGATGACCAACACATCCGCCTTGGCAAAGGCGGGATCATCGAGCTTGGCCAGCGCTTTTTCCAGGCAGGGCACCAGGTCGGTACCGCCGTGAAAACTCATGGAGAGAAAGCGTTCCGCCTTGTCCAGACCGGTCTCAGCGGTGATCTCGAGGGTTGCCACCTCGGTGGAGAAGAGCATCAGGTAGCAGCCGCGCTTCTCGTCCATCGCCACCTTGAGCAGCGCCAGAAACAGCGCCTTGGCACACTCCTCGGGATACCCCCCCATGGAGCCGGAGGTATCGACACAGACGATGAAAGGGCCGCGTTGCTGCAACTGCTGGCCCCCCTGCTCCGGGGTACGTAGCATGATGCGCTGGCGCGGCAACGTCCCGCGCGACTGGTAGCTGAGCAGACGCCGCTCCAGATAGCGGCGATAGAACTCCAGCTCCAGCTCGGGCAAGGCCAGCATCACCGCCTCGCTTGGCAGCAGCCGCATCAGATCGCTCGCCTGATGGATCCCCACCAGATCGTCCGGCACATCATCGCTGGGGGCAGGCTCCAGCTCCAGCACCTCGACCGGTGGCACCGGTTGCTCCTGCGCCCGCCGATCCCGCTCACTGCGCCCGAGCAGAGCGGCGATCTCCGCCAGCAGCGGCTCACGCTGCAACATGCGCGCATACTGCTTGACCAGCACCAGGCTGCGCTTGTGCCAGCTCCCCTGCGCCAGATCCCACAGACCACCTGCTGAAATCTGGTTGGGATCGAGGGCATCGGCCAGTGTACGGCTCGCCAACAGTTGATCTTCAATCTCCTGACGCTGCTTTTCCCGCTCCGCCTCGGCGATCTGTTGCTGCAGTTGCAGCAGGCTCCCCACCAGACTGGCGCGCCACTTGTCGATAAAGAGCTGGCGCAGCCCCTCGGTGGGGTGGGCCGCCAGCTGGCGCACCAAGGATCGGGCCTCACCGGCGAAGGGGCTGTACTGCTCAAGCGACTCCAGCAGGCCGGGCAGGCGGCCAATCAGCTCGGTCATCGGCAGTTGCCGGTGCGCCTGATAGAGCAGGTACTCCTGCTCCAGCGCCACCGGCACCGGCTTGTGGCGGATCTCCTCGCCAAGCTGCTCGCCCCAGCTCTGCAGGCGCTTTTTCAGCAGTTTGCCCTGCAGTGGAGAGCGCCGGATAAATTCGGAAATCTTGGGCGACGCCGCCAGCAATAGCGCAATCTCACCCGCCAGCTCCCCTTCACCAATGAGGAGCCCCAGATCCAGCATGCCGATCTCAAGCATGAGCGCTCCTTACTCGTCCAACCTTGGCAACCGCTCGCGCCACTGCGCCAGCTCGCTGTGCAGCAGTTCGAGATCCCGGTTCAGCACGAAGAAACTGTCTTCCACCTGCTGCAGCCAGCGTGAGGCGATAAACAGGTGTTGTTGATGACGATCGAACAGACTGCGCTGCTGCTTGAGCTCTTGCATCAACTTGCCGACCCGGAGCAGTTGCTCATCAAGCGCCTGCAACCAGGGCTCCAGCACCACCTCGGGGATGGCGTTGCGCTCCATCAACACCAGCGGGATCTGCTGGCGCTGGATATCGAGCACCTGGAGCCGCAGCTCATCATCCAGCACCAGCTCGTAGTGCCCTGCCTTTGGATTGCCAAACTGATAGCCGACCAATGCCTCGCCGGTAGGGTGCCAGTGGGAGAGCAGGGTGCGGTCGAACACCAATGTGTTGGTGAACCGCTCGGGATCGCTGCTATCCAGCGGTGCCGGAGTGAGCAGATGGAAGTGCACCTGCTTGCCAAAGGGTCTGGCATTGGCAAGTGGGATCTCGATGCCCCGGGCCCGACGGCCAAACCACTGCTTGCGCTGGCGGGCCTTAGTACAGAGCCGTTGAGCCACGCTCTGTTTGAGCTGTTTGAACTGATCCCGCAGCGCCAGCAGCTGGCGGGTCATCGCCAATTGCTGATAACCATAGAGACGGGAGAATTCGGTCATCATCTCAAGCAGGGAGGTGCGGGACTCCTCGTCATGCCAGAGGCAATCCTTGAACAGCAGCAGGTCGAGGGGGGCTACTTCGTCGCGGCCATTGAAGAAGGCGCTCGCCTTGATGAGTCGTACCGCCTTCTTCCAGCGACGGTCCGACACATAGCAGCGGTGGGCCAGCTGGCTGTCGAGCTGCTGGCGCAGTTGGTAGATGAGCTCGAAGCAGGCATCCGGCAGCCGTACCTGCTCAATCTGACTCTGCCACTGCTCGTACTCATCCCCCCGGATCTGCAAGGATTCCGGCAGGTTCTGGTGGGCATGGCCATCGCTGGCCAGCATCGCCTGAAAGTTCGCTTTCTCCTGCACCCTATCCATCCAGATCCGCACCAGCATCCGGTCGTAGAGCGCTTCCAGCCCGCTGTCCGGTGCTGGCAGCTCGTTGGAGGCAGTCACCAATAAACGCATCGGGATGGGGTGCTGGCTGTCGCCGTTGCGAAACTGCCGTTCGTTGATGGCGGTGAGCAGGGTGTTGAGGATGGCTGGGCCCGCCTTCCAGATCTCGTCGAGAAACACCACCTCGGCCTCTGGCAGATAACCTTTGGTCAATCGCAGGTATTTACCATCCTCTTTCAACGCCTGAATGGAGAGGGGGCCAAACACCTCCTCCGGCGTACTGAAACGGGTCATCAGGTATTCGAAATGGCGCGCGTCGTGAAACGCCAGCTTGAGCCGACGGGCAATCAGACTCTTGGCGATGCCGGGGGGCCCCAGCAAGAAAAGACTCTCGCCGCTGAGAGCGGCCAGCAGACCGAGTCGCAACGCATCCTGCCGTTCATAGAGTCCCTCGCCAAGGGCTGCCAGCAGTCGAGGCAGCCGCTCCTGGATGGGAATGACACGCGCAGGGTTCTGTGCTTGAGCTAATGACGACATAGAGACTGTTCCGAAGCTGGGATGATGATAGCCCCAAGGCGCGATATCCATTTGCTCGGCCTTGGGTTTTGTCTTGTTATGATATTTATTCTGGTATCTCTTGCCGCAGAATACCCGACTCTGGCAGGAAAAAACGCAAGCTCCCCAGGATCCGCTGCCAGCGCTGTTTTGCTGACAACCCTTTGCAAAGGGGTGCAGCAAAAGCGGTTCGAGTGTACCCTTCGCAGCACTATTTTCTCCAACGCAGATCAAGAGTGAGTCGCCCCCGATGCAAGATCCCGTACGTCAGAGCATGTTGACCCGCATGGGTATTCAAAGCTGGCAGCTGCGTCGTCCGGCATTGCTGGGCGAAGGCCCCCTGTCTGGCATCAGGGAAACGCCCGCAGACAGCGGTCAGTCAACGTCTGCCATCAGCGCCCCGCTGCCCACCGGTAAACTCTGGCTGCTAGCACCCCAGCTGCCTGTCACCACGCTGCTGGCGGATATCTGCCACCTGCTGGGCGTCACTCTCGACGAGGTATCCCTGCTCAGCGAGCTGCCACCAGCCGACCTGCCATTGGCGGGCCAGCAGCCCCTGCTCTGGCTGACCGATGCCAACCCCGCGCGGCCAAATGCGCTGATCTGCCCGCTCGTCCCCAGCGCCGCGCAAAAGCGCGCCCTGTGGCAACAGCTGCGCCAGCACCTTGCGGCCAGCGCGGCGTGATCTCGCATCATGCCTCAGGCCCCTTCACCGATGCCGCTCTTTTTACCTGATTTTACAAAAACCGCGCGGGCAGACCCTGCCACCCACAATCCAGCACCCCGGAGCCCCCATGCCTGAGTTTCGTCCCCTGCTCGAGAGCGATTTCGAGCTTGTCTATCCCATCGAGCAAGCCGCTCACAAGGAGCCGTGGAGTCAGGCCAACCTGCTCTCCTGCTTCGGTCCTCGCTACCTCAATGGCTTGATGCTGATCGACGGTCGCCCGGCAGGCTTCTATATCTCGGATCTGGTGGCCGGTGACAGTTCGCTGATGAACATCTGCGTGCATCCGGCGTTTCAGGGCAAGGGGTTGGGACGGGCGCTGTTGCAGGCCTATCTGGCTCGCAGCAAGCAAGCCGGGGCAGAGGCCTGGTTCCTCGAAGTGCGGGCTGGCAATCACACCGCCATCTCCCTTTACGAAGGCGCCGGCTTTGCCGAATATTGCCGCCGCGCCGACTACTATGGCACCGGCAATGATCGGGAAGATGCGGTACTGATGTCGCGGCTGTTCGACTTCGGCTGATCCTGCATATCTCACCACACTAAACCGCCTTGCCCCGTTTCAATCCAGGGGCGCGTTATCCAGCGCGGGATCCTGCAACGCCAGGGTGGTGTGGAGCACAGCCTCGAACCCAGCGGCGGAAAGCGGCATATAGAAGCCCCGCTGCCAGGTTTTTCCCGGCATCCAGATCTGTTCGATATCCACCACTATCTTGATGGGCTTGAGGGGCTGGCCCGGCTGCTGGACATAAATGCCGGGCGGCGTGGCCACCTTGGGGAAGCGGCGCAAGATCTGCTCGCTGCCATCCCCCTTGCCCGGATTGAGCCGTACCTTCACCAGCTTGGCCAAGGGGTCAGCCATCTCCTTGTTCTGCCAGAATTTCTTCTCCAAATCGCCACAACGGCGGCACTTGGGGGTCTCCAGCACATAGAGCAGCGGATAGCCCAAGGTCAACGCTTGTTGCTGTGCCTGATGATACCCCTCGGCCCCCTGATACCAGGGATTGGCAGGGGCCTTCGGCGCTTGGCCCACAAAAAACCAGGCCGCACCGCCACCCACCACCATGAACCCAACCGCAGCCAACGCCCCTTTCACCCACAGATTCATATCGTTAACCCTCCTGCTACTGATCTGCAGTATCGGCCAGCCTGCGCCAAGGCATAGCTATTTGCATGCTTTGTGATCCAAGACAAACGGCGAACACTTGTAAGCTGTAATGTTGGAGTTTAAACTCTACCCCGATTTTTAGTGCCCTAACCGGCGTACAACTGTAATTAAAGGATGCTTGACTGATGCCGAAGCTTCATCTGGTTCGACTGATGCGTGAACGTATTACCCAGCTTGGTAACAAGGCGGCCCTGCGGGTTCAGCAAGATGGTCAATGGCGTGCCATCGGCTGGCGCACCCTGGGTCAGGCCATGGATTACTGCGCCCAGGCACTGATCCGCTGTGGTCACCAGCCCACCGAAATGGTCGGTATCTACGCACGCAACATGCCAGAGTGGACCCAGGCTGATCTCGGCATCCTTGCCGCCCGTGGCGTCAGCGTCCCCATCTATCCCACCAGTACCCTGGATCAGGTGCGCTATATCGTGCGTGACGCCAAGATTGGCATCCTGTTCGTCGGTGAACAGCCCCAGTTCGATCAGGCACTGACTCTGCTGCAAAATGGCGAGATCCGCCAAATCGTCGCCCTCGATGGCAACGTCAATCTGCGTGGCTGCCCGCAAGCGAGCTACTTTCAGGAATTTCTGGTCTCCGGCAACCACCAGCCCAGTGAACAGCAACTGCGCGAGCGCGAGCAGCAGTACCGGATGGACGATCTGCTGACCCTGATCTACACCTCCGGCACCACCGGCGAGCCCAAAGGGGTCATGCTCGATTTCGCCAACATCGCTGCCTGTTTCGAGATGCACAATAGCCGCCTCGATTTGAACGAGCAGGATGTATCGCTCTGCATGCTGCCACTGAGCCATGTATTTGAGCGGGTCTGGAGCTTCTACGTGCTCTATTGCGGCGGCGAGAACGTCTATATCCGCGATCCGCAGAAGGTGATGGAGGTGATTGACGAGGTGAAACCGACCGTGATGTGCGCCGTGCCGCGCCTCTACGAGAAGGCCTACGCCATGATCCAGGCCAAAGTTGCCCAAGCGCCCGCCCCCCGTCGCGCCCTGTTTGGCTGGGCTACCCGGGTCGGCAAACAGATGGTCGCCACCCGTCAGGCTGGCAAGTCAGCCTCTCCCCAGCTCTATGCCCAGCTCTGGCTCGCCGAGCGGCTGGTGTTTCGCAAGCTGCGCGCCCGTTTTGGCGGCCGCACCCGCTTCCTGCCGGTGGCGGGCGCCCGTCTGGCCGACGATGTGAACCTGTTCTTCCAGGCCATGGGGCTTAACCTCAAGTACGGCTACGGCATGACCGAGACCACCGCCACCGTCTGCTGCTACGAAGATCAACAGTTCAAACTGGGCTCCATCGGTACTGTCTTGAACGGGATCGAGGTGAAGCTGGGGGAGAACAACGAACTGCTGGTGCGCTCGCCCACCGTAATGCGTGGCTACTACAACAAGCCGCAAGCCACCGCCGAAGTGATGACCGAGGATGGCTTCCTGCGGACCGGCGATGCCGGTGATCTCGACAGCAAGGGTAATATCTACTTCACCGAGCGCCTGAAAGAGCTGATGAAGACCTCCAACGGCAAGTACGTGGCGCCACAAGTGGTCGAGGGCGCCATCGGCAAGGATCGCTTTATCGAGCAGATCGCCATCATCGCCGATGCCCGCCACTTCGTCTCGGCGCTGATTGTCCCCTGCTTCGAGTCGCTGGAGGAGTACGCCCGCTCCATCAACCTGCAGTACCAGAACAAGAGCGAGCTGCTGCGCAACTCCCGGGTAATGGAGTTCTTCGAAGCCCGCATCGCGGACCTGCAAAAAGAGCTGGCCAAGTTCGAGCAGGTGAAGAAGTTCACCCTGCTACCGAGCGCCTTCTCCATGGAGTTAGGGGAAATAACCCCCACCATGAAGCTGCGCCGCAAGATCATCGAGGCCAAATACCAGCGCGAAATCGAGGCCATGTATAACCACGCCTGATCACGCTCAGATTCCAAGCAATAAAAAAGCCGCTCATTCGAGCGGCTTTTTGTTTGTGCGTGCCTGGCATCAGGCTGTCGTCGTGCTGGTCCCGAAGTAGTCGGCCAGGAAGTCGTCGAACGACAGGCTGTCGCTGCGCTCACGTTCCCGCTGCTTGGCCAGCGAATCCTTCGCCTCACCGGCGAAATAGGCCTCATCCCAGTACTGCAATTCAGCGGCTAGCAGCTCCTCGCGATAGCGGGTCGCCAGCTTGTCGCCATAGCAGCCGTTGTCTTTACCACTCTCCAGCAGATCTTTGAGCATGCGGGCGGAGTAGGTGAGCTCGGGGTTGAGCAGCTTCTCGCGATGCATCGCCAGCGTCTCGCGATAGCGGTTGCGGCCGCAGCAGCGATCCAGCAGGTCGGCCACCTCAGCCAGCTCGTCGAATAGCTTAAGGCCGTACTCTTTAAGACCAATGGCATTGCCCTGCTCATCTTCAAGCGTTAGGCCGGGGCGACGCCCTTCCAGCACCACCTTGTTCTGGTTGCGGCGGTTGCGGGCAATCTCTTCGTCACTCTGCAGCGCGGACGGGCGCAGCAAGCACCAGACCAGGAACAGATCGAAGAAGCGGATCTGGTCGGCATCAATGCCGAGCGGAGTGAAGGGGTTAACGTCCACGGTGCGCAGTTCGATGTATTCGATGCCGCGCTGATCCAGCGCATCGGACGGCTTCTCACCACTGCGCGGGGTGCGCTTGGGGCGGATCGGCGCGTACAACTCGTTCTCCAGCTGCAGCACGTTGTCGTTGAGCTGGCGGTACTCGCCATCCACCTTGACCCCGATCTTGGCAAAGTCGGGATTGTGGGTGTTGATGGCACGGCGCAGGCTGCTGACATAGGCCGGCAGATTGTCGTGGCTGATCTTGAGCCCCGCCTGGGCGCTGTTGGTGTAACCGAGATCAGAGAGACGCAGCGCGGTGGCGTAAGGCAGATAGAGGGTGCCCTTGCCGGTCTTCTCGAACGGCAGGTTGCTCTTGCGCCCCTTGAGGAAGGATTCGCAGATGGCTGGCGATGCGCCAAACAGATAGGGCACTAGCCAGCCGAAGCGGTAGACGTTGCGAATAAGCCCCATGTACTTGTCGGAGATAAAGCGCTGGCTGCAGCAACCGACACACTCCAGCTCCTGCCACTCGCTCCAGAAGCTGTCCGGCATCGAGAAGTTGAAGTGCACCCCGGCGATCACCTGCATCAGGCTGCCGTAGCGGTTCTTCAACCCCTGCCGGTAGAGGGTCTTCATTTTGCCGATGTTGGAGCTGCCGTATTGGGCCAGCCGGATGCTCTCCTCGCCACCGACGAAGCAGGGCATGGAGAGCGGCCAGATCCGCTCCTCACCCAGATGCTGCATCACATGGTGATGGATATCACCAAGCTGCTCCATCAGGCTATCGATGGAGTCGGTAGCCGGGGTGATGAACTCCAGCAGACTCTCGGAGTAATCGGTGGTGATATTGGGGTGAGTCAGGGCCGAGCCCAGCGCCCGGGGATGGTTATTCTGGGCGAGTTTGCCATCCGGGGTGATGCGCAGACATTCACGCTCGATCCCGCGCCGGATCCCCTTGAGTGCAGTCAAGCGCTCCGGTGACCCCAGAACGTTCAGCAACTCGGTGAGTGACAAGCTTGTAGTAGTCATATTCACGGCTCATGTGAGGCCGCCCCATCCGGGGCGGCTCTTGATTTTTATAAGGTGCCCGTTACGGCAACTGCAGCGGATAGATGGGAAGATGCAGCTCCTTCAGGGGTTTTTCAAGCTTTTGCTTGTCTCCCACCACCACGATCACCATGTCGGCCGGATTGAGCCAACGGGCGGCACTGGCCTTCAGCGCCTCTGGCGACACCGTCTTGATCAGCTTGTTCTGCGCCTGCACATAGTCCGGTTTCAGGTCATACATCACCATCTGCAGCAGGAAACCCGCCTTCTGGCCGAGAGTCTCGTAAGAGAGGGCATCCTGCTGGGAGACCGCGCTGCGCATATAGGCCAGCTCCACCGGGGTAGGGCCGGTCGCACGGTAGTTATCCATCTCTTTGAGGAACTGGCGGATGGCATCGACGGTCGCATCGGATCGCACATTGGCGCCGGTGGCAAAGGTGCCCACCTCGCGGTTGGCGGAGAAACCGGAGCTGGCACCATAGGTGTAGCCCTTGTCTTCCCGCAGGTTGAGGTTGATGCGGCTATTGAAGTTGCCACCCAGGTTGAAGTTCATCAGCCCGGCGGTGAAATACTCCCCTGTGGTATCGAACGGCATGGCGCGACGGCCGATGCGGATCACCGACTGGGGCGCCCCCGGCTTGTCCACCAGATAGATACCCGGCTTGGCCTGTTCACCCTTGAGCTTGAGATCCCCCAACACTGGCGTGGCACCTTTCCACTCGGTCAGGAAGCCAAGTTGCTCCTCGATCTGCTTCTGGCTCACATCACCGGTCACCACCACTTTGGCGTTGCTGGGGTTGTAGTAGGCCTGATAGAAGTGCTTCACATCCGCCAGGGTCAGCTTGGCCACATCAGCCAGCACCCCGTCAGCGGGTTGACCGAGGCGGTTCTGCTTGCCGTAGACCAGCTCGCGGAACGCCTGTCCGGCCAGCCACTCGGGCTGCTGCTGGGCTTGTTGCATTCCTTGCAACAGTTGCGCCTTGACCCGCTCGAAGTCCGCCTCGCGCATACCGGGGCGCTCGAACACTTCCCGTGCCAGCGCCAGGGTCTGGGGCAACTTGTCCACCAGCGAGCTGATGGTGACCAGGTTGTTGTACTGGGCGCTGGAAACATCGATAGAGGAACCCAGCTTTTGCAGTTCGTCGCTGAGCTGAGCCTCGGTCAGACGTATCGACCCCTGCCCCAGCATGGCGGCGGTCAGATTAGCCAGCCCCAGTTGCCCTTTATCCTCGGCACGAATGCCGCCCGGCAGAGCGATCATGATGGAGACCGCAGGGATCTCGTCACTTCGGGTGCCAATAATCTCGATGTTTTTGTCGAGATTGCCGTGCCAGATGGCGGGCACCTTGACGCTCACAGCCTCGCTCGCCTTGGGCTGCACGCTGCGATCGACATTGTCTTTTACCGGTCGTTCGGCCAGCGCTTCATCATGCTTGCTGTAATCCGGCAGCTCCCGCTGGGCGGGGGTAAAGTTCGGGGTGGCGACCTGCCACTCTGCCTTGCCCTTGGGCACCACGCTCAGCACCACCGCAGGCTTGCCGGCGATGAACTTGTCGTAGGCGGCCTTCACCTGCTCCGGTGTCACCTTGCCGATGGCATCCAGGGTCTTGAACACATAGTTGGGATCCTGGGTAAACACCTGCCCCATGGCGAGCTGGCTCACCTTGCCGGAGACGCTGTCCAGACCCCAGATAGCGGAAGCGCGGTACTTGGCGATCGCCTTCTCCAGATCTTCCGGCTTGAGGCCGCGCTGGGCGAACTCGCCGATCACCTTGTCCACCTCCCCCTTGAGGGTCTTGAGGCTGCCATCCTGCGACGGATTGGGGTAGGCGTAAACGGTCAGGGTACAGGCCAGCTCTTCGCAGTAGTGGGACGCCCCCACATCGATCGCCTTGCCAGTTTTCACCAGCGACTGGTAGAGCATGGAGCTGGCGGAACCGCCGAGCACGTCGGCAAACATGTCGAGTGCCGGCTCCTGCGGATCGCCAAGCGATACAGTGGGGTAGCTGATATAGAGCAGCGGCAGGTGCACCTTGTCCTGCAGCGTCACATAGCGGGTCTCGGGCAGGGTCACCGGTTTTGGCGTCGGCTCGGCCACATCCGGGCCGCGCGGGATGGAGCCGAAATACTGCTCAATCCAGCCGAGGGCCTGCTTGCTGTCAAAGTCACCGCCCAGGGTCAGGGTGGCGTTGTTGGGGCCATACCAGCGCAGGAAGAACTGCTTGAGGTCGTTAACATCGACCCGGTCGAGATCTTCCACGTAGCCGATAGGCTGCCAAGAGTAGGGGTGAGTGCGCGGATAAAGCGCCTCCCCCACTTTCTCGCTCACCAGTCCGTATGGCTGGTTGTCGACCCGCTGGGCCCGCTCGTTCTTGACGGTGGCGCGCTGGATCTCGAACTTCTTCTGGCTCACCGCATCGAGCAGGAAGCCCATCCGATCCGCCTCCAGCCAGAGCACTTTCTCCAGTTGGTTGGCTGGCACGGTTTCGTAGTAGTTGGTGCGGTCCTTGTTGGTGGTACCGTTCATGTCACCACCGGCCTCGTTGATGATCCGCATATGCTCCTGATCACCGACGTGTTTCGAGCCCTGGAACATCATGTGCTCGAAGAAGTGGGCGAAGCCGGACTTGCCGACCGTCTCGCGGGATGAACCAACGTGATAGGTCACATCGAGGTGCACCAGCGGATCGGAGCGATCGGGGGCCAGGATCACGGTCAGGCCGTTGTCCAGCTTGTACATCTGGTAGGGGATAGCGAGCTTGCCCTCCTCCTTGCCCTGTTCGGAGATCAGGGTCGGTGCCGCCAGCACCGGCAGGGTAAAGCCCAGCAGAATCGTTAAAGGTATGACTTTGTTCACGGTAACCTCGTGAGTGACAAAAACAGGCTAGAAAATGTGACTGGCCAGCAGAAAAACCAGGGCATAACGGAACAATTTGCCGAGCCCGATCAGGATGAGAGAGCGCCAGAAGGAGAGGCGCAGCCAACCGGCCAGCAGACAGAGACCATCACCGACCAGCGGCGTCCAGGCAAGCAGCAGACACCAGTGACCATGTTGTTTGAGCCAGCCTAAGGCTTTTTGTTCCCCACGGCCTTGAAAATCTTCCGGTTTCTTTTTGAAAGTGGCAAGCCAGCCGAGCCACCAGGTGGTCATGGAGCCGAGGGTATTGCCCAGCGTCGCCCACAGCAGCAGGCTCGCCATGCTCCACTCCCCCTTGGCCGCCATGGCCCCCAGCAGCACTTCGGAGCTGCCGGGCAGCAGGGTGGCGGAGGTGAAGGCGCTCAGAAACAGCCAGCTGAGCCCCATCTCGGTAATGCCATTCATCCGGGCAGGCCATCGGCAGCTGGCATCCGCAGCAACAGTTTGCCGCGCACATGGCCCCCTTCGATGGCTTGGTGGGCCAGCGCCCCCTCGGCCAGAGCGAACTCAGCGGCGACGGTGACCTTCACCTCCCCCTGCTGCAGCAGCATCAACATCTGACCCAGCTGCTGCTGGTCAGGGTGAACCAGCATGCCGACCACCTCGATACCCGAAGCGGCGCCAGCATCCTTAATCAGCTGGGCGGTGAGAGTGGGCACAGTCACCAAACGGCCACCCGACTTGACGCAGGCCAGCGCCGCCTTGCCGCTCTCGCCCCCCACCAGATCCAGCACCAGATCGAACTGGCCATCGGCGATGACCTCGGCGCACCACTCGGCCTGATGGTAATCAACTATCCGGCTCGCCCCCAGACTATGGAGGAAGCTGTGATTGTCGCCGCTCGCCGTGGCCACGACGTGGGCACCATATGCGGCAGCAAACTGCACCGCCAGATGGCCGACGCCACCGGCACCGGCGAGGATCAATACCCGCTGACCACTCTGGAGGCCGCCGTGCTCAAGCAATCCCTGCCAAGCGGTGAGACCGGCCAGCGGCAGCGCCGCCCCCTGCTGGAGGCTCACCCCGTCGAGCTTGACCAGCTCGCTTGTGCTTGCCACCACAGACTCCTCGTAGCCACCGGCGCTCAGGGGAAAACCGACCATACCGCACACCAGATCCCCTTCGACCAGCGAGGTCACACCGGGGCCCAGCTTCTCCACCACGCCGGAGACGTCATAGCCCGGCGTCCAGGGCAGCTTGTCCTTGTTCTGGGCCGCCGCCCAACCGAGGCCAGCCCGGGTCTTGGCATCGATGGGATTGACCCCCGCAAAGCAGATGCGCACCCGCACTTCGCCATCGGCAGGCACCTTATCGAGGGAAGGGTTGAGCTTGAGTACCGAGGGGTCACCGAATGCGGTAATCTGTAGCTGCGTCATTGCACAATCCATCCTGTTGATTGATCAAGGGTCAACAGAATAACAGTGAGGACACCATGGCTCGAATGTTTCTTATTCCTCTGTTGCTGGCGCTGGGGTGGTTGGCATTTTTGCTCTACTTCCGCATTCCCCTCAAAAAGGGGGCCAAGGGGTTTTACTGGATCATCGGCATCGGTGGCGGACTGGCCGCCTTCCTCAGCCTGATGATGGTGCTGACTCACTGAGTGCGCAGCCACTCGATAACAAAAAGGCCACCGCGTTCCGGTGGCCTTCTCATTATCCGGGTTGCTGCTCCAGCAGTGGATTGAGGTAGTAGTGGCGATTGCCCCCCTGCCCCAACACCCCTTGCGACAGCAGATGGTGGAACACCCGATCCACCTCCTCCAGCGAGAGTGACAGTGCCTGCGCCACCGAGCGCTTGCTGCACTTGAGCTCACCACTCTCCAGCGCACCGCGCACCTGCGCCAGCATTTCGGGTGCGGGCTCGGGGGGCATCATCAGCTCGGGTTGAGCCGCCAGCGCCAGCGCTTCCTGCGCCTCAAGGCGGGCTTGATCCTGCTGCCAGCGCCACATCCGGCGAAAGCGGTTCTCCTCGCCGATCAGACTGACGAAGAAGGCGCCAAACACATCGAGCAACACAGATAGGAAGCAGACCAGCAGGAACTGCACCTGACTGATGCTCATCCCCACCCCGTCCGCCAGGCTGCTCATCAGCCCCAGCATCGAGGATTGTTCATTGACCGGTTTGGCATCGCGCTGCTGACGCAGCTCATCCTGCTGCAAGCGCAGCTTGGTGTTGGCGTGCTGCAGGGAAGAGACGCCGCTGGAGATACGCTCCAGCTCGATGTATTTGCGGGCCGCCTCTTCGTTGAGCTGGATCTGCCGCTCGATGCTGGCAATCTGCTCGTCGAAGCGGGCAAGCTCCCGCTCGTGGCGCGCCTGCTGGCTCAACACCGTGTTGGTGGCACTGTTGATGCCGCCGATACTGCCGCCGATGGAGATGGCCGCCAGCACGCTATAGAACAGCAGCGACCAGAAAGCGCCGCTCAAATCCCGCCGCGCCTTGCGCTCACCGTACTCGTACCAGACGTAAAACTTGCCCAGTTCAAAGATGATGGCCAGCCCGCCAAACAGCCACTTCATCAGCGGGTTGTCATCGATGGAGAGGAACAGCAGCAGGGAGAAGATGATGGAGGCCAGAATGGCCAGCCCGGTGAAACTGTATACCGTCGTCAGAGCAAACCACCCCTTGGGGTAGCGCAGTGCGGAGGAGTCCTGTGTAGTCATGATGAAGGGGTGTGCTGTGCAGGAAAAGTTGGCTGCCGATTATAGTCGCCAGACTCGCACAGAGAAGGGCAAATGACTGAATTCCTTCAGATTGACAACCAGCTGCCCAGAGTGCGACCAAAACGGACAAATCGGCAGCAGAAAACCGGTACAATCACCGACAGACCTAATCATATGGTGAGGTTATGTACGGTTCCGCTCGGGTTCAGCCCGACCGGCGTACACTGACCCGCAGTTGCAATTATTCGAGGCCATCATGAACAGAACAACCACTATGATACTGTCCCTGCTGCTCGCAAGCAGCGCGACCGTCGCGGCGCCACAATCCCAGGAACCCCAAGGTTCAGAACTCTCGATCGACCAGATCAAATTTAATCTGGACTGGGATGACAAGCAGTTTGGCTGGTCACAGAGTGACTGCCTCGATTTGGGGGTTGGCGACAACATCCCCTCTGATTGCAACACAACACGCTTCAATCTGGAAGATGAAGAGAACCGCAACCAGCCACCCAGTACCAATCAGGCCCCAGCCAGCCAGCAGGGTGGCCAGTAATTAACCGGAGTTCTCTTTCATGAAACAGCTCACCCCCCACCCCACGATCAACCGCAGCTTGCTGCTGATCTCGCTGTTTATCGTGCACGGAGCCGCCGTTGCTGCCCACCCAGCCAAAAACGGTGATGGTATCCGCATCTCCGGCGATGACATCAAGGTCAACCTCAACTGGGATGACAAAGAGTACAACTGGTGGCAAAACAACTGCCTGGATCTCGGCATTGGTGACAGCCGGCTCAAACTCAACTGCGACAAGATGGATGGCAAGTACCGGGATCACTACAACCGCAGCATCCACAGCGGTAATAACCCGGGACAAGGTCACGACAAACACAAAGATAAGAACAAGAACAAGAACAACGGCAAGAAGAACTGATGCCCTCCTTTTCCTCATCCTCATGATGCAGGGGCCAGCTGCCCCTGTGCAGCTGTTATTACCAGCTGTTGTTACCAATAGTTCTCCGCACTGATATTGCCCGGCGCCCGCCGCAGGTTTTTGGCCAACCCCTGCGCCAGCAAGGTCTGCTGGGTCTCTTTCACCATCTCCGGGTTGCCGCAGATCAGCACCTGACTATGTTCGGCTGAAAAATCCAGCCCCACCCGCTGCTGCAGCTGACCGTTGGCGATGGCCGCCGGGATCCGTCCTTGCATCGCGTCCGGCCACGGCTCGCGACTGACGAAAGGCACGTAGCGAAAGCGCTCGCCATATTGTTCGCCAAAACGGGCGATAAACGGCTGATAAGCCAGCTCCTCCCCTTTGCGCACCCCGTGTACCAGCACCAGATTCTCGAAACGCTCAAAAGCCTCGCCATCGGCCAGCATAGAGAGAAAGGGGCCAATGGCAGTGCCAGTGGCAAGCAACCAGAGATCGCGCCCGGCTGGCACCTCAGCCAAGGTGAGAAAGCCGCTCGCCTGGGATTGTACCAGCAGGGTGTCGCCCGCTTGCAGCGAACCGAGAGAAGGGGTCAGCTCACCGCTCGGGATCTCGACCAGATAGAACTCGTGGTATGGCGCAGAGGGGGGATTGACGAAGGAGTAGGCGCGCTGGATGCGCTGCTCGCCCTGCTCGAGGGCCAGCTTGGTAAATTGACCTGCTTGGTAGGGGGCAAGCTCTGCCGCTACGCGCAGGGAAAACAGGGTAGGCGTCCACTCGATACGCTCGATGACCCGACCTTCGACCCAGGCAGCCATAAGGATCTCCTCCAACGGAACAGACCTTCACTCTACCCCCGGGCCCCAAAATAAAAAACCCGCGCAAGTGCGCGGGTTTTATCTGCAGCAGCGAATCGCTATTACAGAGCAACAACCTGGATCTGTACGGTTGCTTTAACGTCAGCGTGCAGCTGAACAACAACTTCGTACTCGCCGGTGTTACGCAGAACGTTGCCCATGCGGACCTCGCTCTTGGCAACAGCAACGCCGGCAGCAGTGATGGCATCAGCCACGTCACGGGTACCGATGGAACCGAACAGCTTGCCTTCGTCGCCAGATTTGGAGGCGATAACAACAGCAGCCAGTTCACCCAGCTTGGCAGCGCGCTCTTCAGCGGCAGCTTTACCGGCAGCCAGCTTGGCTTCCAGTTCAGCACGGCGAGCATCGAAAGTCTCGATGTTGGCCTTGGTAGCCATAACGGCTTTGCCTTGCGGGATCAGATAGTTACGGGCGTAGCCAGCTTTAACAGCGACTTGATCACCCAGACCGCCCAGTTTGGCGATTTTGTCGAGCAGGATAACTTGCATTACCTTTCCTCTAGAGAAGTTGAGTTAGGCTTAAGTGCCGGACCGATTCTTACTTGTTGTGCAGATCGGTGTACGGCAGCAGAGCCAGGTAACGAGCACGCTTGATGGCGCGTGCCAGCTGACGCTGATACTTGGCGCGAGTACCGGTGATACGGCTCGGTACGATCTTGCCAGATTCAGTGACGTAGTTTTTCAGAGTAACGATATCTTTGTAGTCGATCTCGGTAACGTTCTCGGCAGTGAAGCGGCAGAACTTACGACGACGGAAATAACGTGCCATGGCCTTTATCCTCTATTCAGTGATCCAGAATTACTCTTCGGAAGCAGCTTCAGTAGCTTCTTCACGGCGCTCGTCGTCACGACGGACGAAACGCTCTTCCTTGGCCTTGGCCATCGGAGAGACTTCAGTCACAGCGTGCTTGGTGCGCATGATCATGTTGCGGATAACGGCATCGTTGAAGCGGAAGTTGGTTTCCAGCTCATCGATAACGGCTTGCTCTGCTTCTACGTTCATCAGAACGTAGTGGGCTTTGTGCAGTTTGTCGATCGGGTAAGCCAACTGACGACGGCCCCAATCTTCCATGCGATGAATGGTGCCACCGGAGGTGGTGATAGCGCCGGTGTAACGCTCGATCATGCCTGGTACTTGCTCGCTCTGGTCCGGATGAACCATGAAGACGATTTCGTAATGACGCATTTTAGCTCCTTACGGATTAATTCAGCCTCCGCCCAGGTGCAGCCAGACCTCGGAGGCAAGGAACATAGTGGTGTTTAGTCGCTGCTTTTCTAGGGCGGCATATTGTACGAAATCACATCCCTCACTGCAACTGGCCGCAACAGATGTTTTTCCCTATGGGTGCAATACAAAACATCAATTGATAATTATTATCATTTAGATCTATTCTGACTCCATATCCTTATGGAGGGTGATGCCATGCAACCCGCGCTGACCACGGCCATTCCGGCTCGAAAATTCAAACTGACTCTACTTGGGCCTGCCTTTATCGCCGCCATCGGTTATATCGATCCGGGCAACTTTGCCACCAATATTCAGGCGGGATCCACCTTCGGCTATCAGCTGCTCTGGGTGGTGGTGTGGGCCAACCTGATGGCCATGGTGGTGCAGACCCTGTCAGCCAAGCTCGGTATCGTCACCGGCAAAAATCTGGCGGAGCATATCCGTGACCGACTGCCGAAACCCGCAGTCTGGGCATACTGGGTACAGGCAGAGATCATCGCCATGGCCACCGATCTCGCCGAATTTATCGGTGCAGCGGTCGGCTTCAAGCTGCTGCTCGGGGTGACCTTGCTTGAGGGCGCCACGATCACCGCGGTGGTGACCTGGGGCATTCTGATGCTGCAGAGTCGCGGCCAGAAACCGCTGGAATGGGTGGTTGGCAGCCTGCTGTTGTTTGTCGCGGCGGCCTACATCGTCGAGCTGGTGTTCTCCCGCCCTCATCTGCCCAGCCTGTTGGAGGGCGCCCTCTTTCCCGGCCTGCCCAACAGCGAGGCGGTCTATCTGGCGGCCGGGGTGCTCGGAGCCACCGTGATGCCCCACGTCATCTACTTGCATTCGGCGCTGACCCAGCACACTCAGGATCAGGGATCCGTCACCCAACGACTGCACTCCACCCGGGTCGATGTGGCTATCGCCATGACCATCGCCGGTTTCGTCAATCTGGCGATGATGGCGATGGCCGCAGCCGCGTTTCATGGCACAGGCAACCAGCAGGTAGCAGAGCTGGAGTCCGCCTACCAGACCCTGACACCTTTGCTGGGCCAGGCAGCAGCCACTCTGTTTGGCCTCTCGCTGGTCGCCTCCGGCATCAGCTCCACCGTGGTAGGCACCCTCGCTGGCCAGGTCATCATGCAAGGGTTCGTGCGTTTTACCATCCCGCTCTGGCTGCGCCGTGCCATTACCATGGCCCCCGCCTTTGTGGTGATCGCCATGGGTTTTAATACCACCGAGATCCTGGTACTGAGTCAGGTGATCCTGAGCTTTGGCATCGCGCTGGCCCTGATCCCGCTGTTGATGCTGACCGGCGATCGGGTACTGATGGGAGCACATCGCAACCACCCGGTCACCCAGGCCATAGGTCGCCTGATCGTGGCGCTAGTGATCGGCCTCAACGCCTACCTGCTGGTCGGCATGCTCTAGCACCCGGCTATGACAAAGCCAGCAATGACAAAGGGAGGGGCTTATTAACTCTGGTTAATGAGCCCCTTGCCACTTTGGCGTATGCTGCCACCTTTCCTTTCTCTTCATATCGTTGCGGGAGCCTCGCCATGGAACATACCCGAGCCAGCTTCGTGCTGGGCCATCATCAGGAGCAAGCCAGCGTGGTCTGCTGCCAGCGCGGTGAGACCACGCTACTGGTCACCGGCCTCACCCCTTTTCATCCGCAAAGTCATCTCTGGCCCGATCAGCCGGGAGATGTCGGACATGCTCGCTGGGAGGGTGGCGAAGCAGCCGTTGGCCCCTGCCGGATGGGAGCCATCAGCCCGGATGGCGAACTGTTCGTAGACACCGCGATTCCGGTCAAACGAGGGGCTGAGGGGTGGCGGTTCGTGGTGGTCCATCCGCTGACCGGTGACCACACGCTGGCCGTCGGCAGCCTTGTCACGTTGCAGGTGGATAGGGATGCCCGCCACGCCCTGAGCTTGGGTCACAGTGGCTGCCATCTGGCGGCGCTGGCGCTCAATCGGGTACTCATCCCCTACTGGCGTAAGGAAGTGAGTGAGCGTGATGCACTGGATCAGCCCGACTTCGACCGCCTTGCCATCCAGAGTTCACGGGTCGAGCCCATGGGCTCCCGCGAGCAGTACCGCATCGGCAAAAGCCTGCGCAAGAAGGGGGTCAACAGCGAGGTGCTGCTGGCGGATCTGGCGCTGATTGAAGAGAAGGTCAATCAGCAACTGGCCGACTGGGTCGCAGCCGGGGGCGAGATCCGCCGCAGCCGGGCTGGCGAGGCGATCATCGATTCGCGCTACTGGCACTGCATGCTGGAAGGGAAAGAGGTGACCATCCCCTGTGGTGGCACCCATGTCGCCACCCTGGCCGAGCTCGGCCAAGTCAGGGTTCAGCTCAATCTGGTGGAAGAGGGCTTTGCCATGTTGACCCGGGTCACGCCAACCGGCGCCTGAGCACAGGGCTAACACTCAGAGTTGGCAACCAAGAGAAGTGCCACAGAGAGGGAACATCACCATCATGGCTCCTCCACTCATGCTCTGACGGGCTAGGGTGCTTCTCTTTTAACCACTCCCTGATTAGAATGCGCCTCCCACAGGAGGCACATCACATGAGTAGTACCCAACTGCGCACCACCCCGGATCGACTTCGCTATCTGGTTCTCTACGAAGGCATCGGGCTGGCACTGGTCGCACCGCTGATCAGCCAGTTGTTCGGGCAGGGGGTGGCTGAGGTCGGTTCGCTGGCCATCTTTTTTTCCATCGTCGCCACCGCCTGGACCTACGGCTGGAACCTGTTGTTCGACAAGGGGTTGCTCAAACTGTGCGGGCGCACCAACAAGCGACCGCTCGATCGTTTTCTCCATGCCTTGGGTTATGAAGCGAGCTTTATGATGCTCTCTCTCCCCTGCGTCATGTTCTGGCTCGAACTGGGGTTGTGGGATGCTCTGATGCTGGATCTCGGCTTCGTCGCCTTCTACCTGGTCTACATCATCGGCTTTACCTGGGCCTATGAGCGGATCTGGCCACTGCCAGCCACCCCGCAGACGGCATGAGGTCACAGCCACAGCAAGGCTGACAGAAGGAACTGGAACAGCGGGAAATATCAGGAAGCACTAACCGAAAAGATGGGAAAACCCCATAAAAACAATGCCAGTCAGCAAGCTGACTGGCATTGGACAAAACAGACTTTCGGGCTTACTTGACGGCGTCTTTCAGCGCCTTGCCAGCTACGAATGAAGGCACGTTGGCCGCAGCAATCTGGATCTCTTGACCAGTTTGCGGGTTACGACCGGTGCGGCCTGCGCGGTGGGAGACCTTGAAGGTGCCAAAACCGACCAGTTGCACAGCATCACCTTCTTTCAAGCTCTGGGTAATACCATTGATAATCTCTTCCAGAGCCACTTTAGCCTGAGCTTTGCTCAGATCTGCTTTGGCGGCAATCGCATCTACAAGTTGAGCTTTGTTCATAACATTTCCTTTATGATCGGGCATTTAGCGCTGGCTCACTCTATGCAAAAAAAAACACTCAGGCAAAGGCTTTATCGAGTGGTGCACGCCAAACGCTGGGGTTTTCATCAAGATCTGCGAAAATAGTCACATTCCACACGCGAAAAACCTTCATCAGGCCTGAAACCTGCAAGCTCGGTTAAACAATCTGCCGCCTATTTCTTCGTCACTTAACAATATCCCGGCCAACCTATTGACGCTTGCCCAGATTTTCCCTAGTTATAGACAGTGTCACCGTTCGAACGGCTCGGAAGCCACATCAGTCGCCCGGCCTTTGTCCCATGGAGGGATTATGTTGACAAAACTGGAACAGACCAAGCAAGCGCTGGCAGGTAAACACAAAGCAATCGATGATTGGCTGGATGCAAGGCAAGCCTTGCTGGTCGATTACATGCGCCTGGCAGGGCTCACCCCGGCTCGCACCAAGCAGCGCAGCCTGCCCAAGACCGAACAGCTACAGCAATTTTGCGACAGACTGGTCGACTATGTCAGCGCGGGTCATTTCGAAATCTACCACCATGTTGTCACTGCGTTCGAGCAAGCCAATGGCGAAACCCTTGAACTGGCAAAACGTATTTACCCCCATATCCGTACCAGCACCGAATTCGCCCTCGAGTTTAATGACAAGTACAGTGATGCCGATGAGGCCCAATTGCTGCTACTTGACGATGATCTCAACGAGCTGGGCCCAGTACTGGAAGATCGCTTTAAACAGGAAGATCGGCTGGTAAAGACGCTACATGTGGTGGAATCCTTGAGTGCCCAGCAAGCCTGAACCCCATTTTCGGATCAAGTTCAAGATACGGGCAACCAAGGTGGATTACACTCAGAGTAATGACCACCGCGTCTTTACTTATATTGCATACAGGAGATGAGCATGTCTGAGCGCCGCCGTTTTGCACGGATCCTCTACTTGACCATGTCAGAACTCACCCAAGGGGAAAAAAAGTGGCAAACTCAACTTGTCGACGTCTCTTTGCAGGGAGCCTTATTGGTCCGCCCCGATGACTGGGAGAGCCGTGACAACAAGGAGTACCAGCTGAGTTTTGTCCTGAGCGGTAGCGATATCGAGATCAAGATGCAGGTTCAGCTTAACCATGAAGCCAGCAAGAAGCTGGGCTTCTACTGCCACCATATCGATATCGACAGCGCCACCCACCTCAAGCGGATGATCGAACTC
The DNA here is from genome assembly GCF_055193095.1 of Aeromonas sp. 160P. Lineage (NCBI taxonomy): Bacteria > Pseudomonadati > Pseudomonadota > Gammaproteobacteria > Aeromonadales > Aeromonadaceae > Aeromonas > Aeromonas sp. 160P. Next base: position 64,892 of record NZ_JBUXKV010000001.1, read on the forward strand.
AACGTCGGCGATGAAACGCTGCTGCACCGCGAGCTGGAGCAACTGTTGAGCGAGCACCTGGAACAGAGCCAACCCTGATGGCTGCTACGCTTTGACAAAAAGAGCGCCGCGGCGCTCTTTTTGTTGCAAGGCTATTTGGCCAAGTTGGCCAACGCTCACTACTCGCACCTGCCGTTACAACGCTTCAAGCGCATCAGACAACTTCTTGACCGGCACCACTTCCATCCCTTCGATAGGGTGCTTGGGGGCATTGGCGTGCGGCACTATGGCCCGACGAAAACCATGTTTGGCCGCCTCCTGCAACCGCTCCTGGCCGGATGGCACCGGGCGAATTTCACCGGAAAGCCCCACCTCGCCGAACACCACCAGATCCTTGGGCAACGCCTGATCCCGGAAGCTGGAGACCATCGCCAGCAGCAGCGCCAGATCCGCACTGGTCTCCTCGACCTTGACCCCGCCGACCACGTTGATAAAGACATCCTGATCCGCCATCTGCAGGCCGCCGTGACGGTGCAGCACCGCCAACAACATGGCCAGCCGGTTGTGATCCATTCCCACCGCCACCCGACGCGGATTGGAGAGCTGGGAGTAGTCCACCAACGCCTGCAACTCCACCAGCAGCGGCCGGGTTCCCTCCCAGATCACCATCACGATGGAGCCGGGCGCCTGCTCCTGACCCCGGCTGAGGAAGATGGCGGAAGGGTTACTCACCTCCCGCATCCCCTGCTCGGTCATAGCAAACACCCCCAGCTCGTTGACCGCGCCGAAGCGGTTTTTGTGGGAGCGCAGAGTTCGAAAACGAGAATCATGGCCGCCATCGAGCAGCACCGAGCAGTCGATACAGTGTTCGAGCACCTTGGGGCCCGCCAGACTGCCATCCTTGGTCACATGGCCCACCATGAAGATGGCCACATGGTTCTGCTTGGCGTAGCGGGTCAGCAGCGCCGCCGCTTCACGCACCTGGGAGACCGAACCCGGCGAGGACTGCACATCCGCCACATGCATCACCTGGATGGAGTCGATCACCATGATCTGCGGCTGCTCCTGCTGGGCAATCAGGCAGATCTGCTCGACGCTGGTCTCGGAGAGCATCCGCAGCTTGTCGGTCGGCAGGCCGAGGCGACTGGCGCGCATCGCCACCTGCTGGAGGGATTCCTCACCGGTGACATAGAGGGTTTTCATCCGCTCCGCCAAGCCGCACATGGTCTGCAACAACAAGGTTGACTTGCCCGCACCCGGGTTGCCGCCGATCAGAATGGCCGAGCCGGGCACCACACCGCCGCCAAGCACCCGGTCCAGCTCCTTGAAACCGGAGGAAAAGCGGGGGATCTCGGTGGTGGCGATCTCTGCCAATGTCTGAACCTTACTCCCAATCGCTCCGGCATAGCCGGTGTAGCGGGCACTCTTGCCCGCCGGGGTCACCGAGCCAAGCCGCACCTCGGTAATGGTGTTCCACTCCTTGCACTCGCTACACTGACCCTGCCAGCGTGTGAAGTCGGCACCACATTCAGAACAAACATAAGCAGTTTTATTTTTGGCCATTGATAACTCGGGGACAGGATGAATTCCTGCTTGATATACTTGTTTGCGACCGACATATCAAACCCAGAATCGGAAAAATGACTTTCCGTGGCAGGAACACATGGATTCAGAACACCAGCAACATCTGATTGAACAGCTCGTCCCCTTGTTGCGGGAGAAGGACTTCGAGGAGCTCTTCCAGCGCATCACCCATGAAGAGAACAGCAATAGCCGTTTTCTGATCAAGATGGAGCTCAAACGCAAGTGCTCGCCCTGCCGCAGGGTCATTGATATGCGTGACGAACTGGAAGATGAGAGCCTGGTGCATGAGTTCGATGGCATCACCCACTTCATGCCTGCCGACGCGATCGGGCTGTTCCAGTCCCAATGCTATCTCTACCGCGATATCTATACCCTCGGTGTCTATGAGGCGCTGCAACAGTGGCAAAAACAGCGCCATCATACCCGTGCAGACGGTCAACTCTCGCCACCAGCCAGCCCCTTCCGGCAATATGATGTCAATACCATCGCCTTTGCCAGCTACTACGGCCGCCGTCAGGAGCGGATGCACTTTAGCTCGCCACTGCTGATCAAGATGCAGGATGGCGAGAAGCTGTTTGCCAAAAGTTCTGATCTCTCGCTGGGGGGGATGAGAGTCTCTGTCCCCTACCTGCCCAATTACCATACCGGTGCTCAAGTGGAGGTCTTCTTCACCGGGCTGGAGCGAGACACCCCCAATCCGGTGCTGCACCAGTCGGTCGGCTACCAGATCCTGGGCGAAGAGATTAAAGACGGAAAGTTCTGGCTACGATTGGTACGCGCAGGCGAGCACGCAGTCTTTGATGCCTTTCTCGGCGAATTTATAGAAGCCAACAAGGCCCGCTATCGGGTCAGTGTCGATTACCTGCTCTCTGCCGCCATCATCAAGGGATACGAGCAGTTCTACCTGCCACGGATGACCGGCATGCCGCTGTTCTTCGGCACCGGTGACAGCCCTCATCTGGAGATCGCCCTGCGTACCGAGAACAACCAGCACCTGCTGGAGTATTGGCGGGACGAGAAGAACCGTGACGCCCTGGCCGGTTTGTTCAATGCTGATCGGATGAAGCAACTGTGCCCAGCGCCGGGCACCACCACAGAGACGATCATTTACTGCTTTACCCACACGGTGCGCAGCCATATCTACTTTTTCTCCGCCACCATCGATGAACTGCGCCAAAGTGGCCTCACCGCCCTCTTCTTTCAGGTCGGCTCCCGTCGCCCCAGCTGGCGCATCTACAAATTCAGCATGGAGGCGTGCGATCTGGTCGAGGCGGATGTCGGCCAGTTACAGGGGCAAGATAACCCCCAGTTGCAAGATATTCTGCTGCTCGAGCGACTCAAGCAGATCGGCTATTGCGGCTTGATACAAGATATCAGCCAGGAGTCCCAACGTGAGGAGTTCCATCAAGAGGCGGTCAATAACAATGCCAACGAGCTGCAGCGTTTTGGTCACGAACAGGGGGCTGTGCCGTTTGAAATCGAGACCCTGCACTATGTCCAGCTACGCAAGGAGTCCCGCTACATCCACAAGACGGCGGTCGCCATCCACCATAATGGCAAATCCTGGCTCGGCTGGACCCGCGACATCTCGACCCATGGCCTGCAGATCGAGCTGGAAGAGGCCTTCGTCGGTGAAAAGAGCGATGTGGTGACCATAGCCCTGCCCCGCTTGCAGGAACTCTCCAAGAGCATGGATCTGCAGCACCTCTCCTACCGGCTGGTCAGCATCAACATGACCCGCACCGTATTACACCTCTGTATTGAGGGGGATTCAGACCGCCACACTGGCCGCCAGTTCTTCAGCCTGCTGATCGAGAGCAACCAGAACAAGCTCAAGGCAGCGCAGGAGCAGCGGCGCTATCGCGGGCTGGCGCGGGCCCTGCGTAACATCTATACCCACCACCTGTTCAACTCGCCGGTCTACGTCAACAAGCTGAAAGGCGCCCCCAAACCGGCCTCTATCGGCAAATCGCTGCAGCCACGCAGTCTGCAACGGTTGCTACAGGCCTGTGCCGAGCTGCCGGAGCAGGAGAACCTCTACCCGCTATTTCAGGGGGAGCTGCTCAAAGAGTTACTGATGACCCCGCTGCGCGCTATCGAGCGGGAGGACAAGCCCAGAGAGGATGAGGTCTATATTGCCAGTATCCAGACCAAGGCAGGGCTCCCCGTCTTCAACAGTCGACTGGCCAGCAGCCTGGTCAGCGCGAAAGAGAAGCGTCAGTTTATCGAACTGGCACAGCGACAGGGAGAGTTCTACTCGGTACTGGTCGGCATCTCCCGTACCGGGCGGCCCGATACCAACTTCATCGCCAACGAGTTGGACTACATCGCCAAGTTTGCCATCCACAAAGCTAAAAAGCTGGAGGAGGAGCTCTGGAGTGTAGTGGGCGTGGGGGAGCTGACCGACACCACTCAGGCCACCCTGTTCCGGCTCGGCATCACTGAGCCGTAAAACTGACCTTGTTCTGCACGAAACGGGGCGCATGATGCGCCCTGTTTGTCATGCAGCAGATGGCGCTTGCAGCCACTCGAGGATTTGGGGGAAGTGATCCTCCTGGGCCTGCGGGGCGGTCAGCATATTGATGTGGTCATAATCGAGCCGGTTGCCGTTGTCCCGGCCAAGGCGGGTGTGGCGAGTTGCCGAGCCCATCTCGTCGCTGAAACGGCGCACATCGGTCGGATGACCCAATACCTTGTCGGCTCTGGCCGAGATCATCCAGAGCGGTGGCCAGTTAACCCCTGCAGCCGCCTCATCATAAGCAAAGCCGTCGTGAGGATCCTGCCAGGGGCCGCACTTGACCCAGGGGATGGTCTCCTGCAGATAGCGCAGCGACTCGTCATCGGCACCGATCTTCAGATTGCGAGCCGCCAAAAAACCGCGGCGGCGAGCCAGCCAAGGGGCCAGCCGGTTCCAGATCAGATCGACTTTCAGCCAACGCTCGGGATTGTGCACCGACACCCCGCGCTTGGTGCCAAAAAACAGCAGGCTGGCCACCTGTTCCGCCAGCTCGGGGAAGCGCACCAGGGTCGACGCCATGATAACGCCGCCCCAGGAGTGGGCCACCCAGTGCACCTTGAAGCCGCCATGACGCTCGGCAATCCAGCGCTGCAGAGCGGGCAGATCCTCAGTGATCAGCTCGTGCTGACCATGCCCTGACTGCTCGGCGATGGCCGGAGTGCTGAGCCCTCGCCCCCGTAAATCAGCCACATAGACCTGATAACCGTGGCGGGCCAAAAAACAGGCCAGACCCTTGCCCGATTCTGTGTAGAAGATCCGGCCATTTTCAATGGCGCCGTGCACCATCAGGATCGGCTCGCCATGAACGGCGACCCGGGGTTTGATGTGGCGCACATGCAGTTGATGGCCACCACAGGGGATAAACAGAGACTGCTGCAACAATTCCATTGTCTTGGTTTTCTCCTTGAAACACTGTCAGCGTTGATCCCAGCGCAGCTCGCTACAGGCCCGCGCCGCCAACAGGCAGATCACCCCTTCCAGATCGTGATGATTGAGGGTGGCTGCCGCCTGTGCTCGCACCAGCGGTTTGGCATGAATGGCGATACCAAGGCCCGCCACCCCCATCATCTTGAGATCGTTGGCGCCATCGCCGATGGCCACGGTCTGGGCGGCAGCAATGCCGTACTCCTGCGCCAGCTGCTGCAGCACCTCGGCCTTGACGTTGGCATCGACGATGCGCCCGCTCACCTGGCCGGTCAGCCGCCCCCCTTCAACCGCCAGCTCGTTGGCGAAGATGGCGTCGAGCCCCAGCGCCTGCTGCAACTCGCCGGCAAAACGGGTAAAACCGCCGGAGGCGATGGCCACCTTCCAGCCCGCCCTTTTGAGGGTATCGACCATCAGCTGCAAACCGGGCATCCACGGCATGTTGGCGGCCACCTCATCGAGAATGGTGACCGGTGCCCCTGCCAGCAGGGCCACCCGGTTACGCAGGCTGTCGGAGAATTCCAGTTTGCCCTGCATGGCGGCGGCCGTTACCGCCGCTACCTGCTCACCCACCCCGGCAAGGCGGGCAATTTCGTCGATGCACTCGATGCGGATCGCGGTGGAGTCCATGTCCATCACCAGCAGGCCGGGTTCACTCAGGGTCGGCAGCGCGGGCAGATGACAGAGATCGATCTCCCACTCACCACTCTTGAGCACGGCAACCAGTGCGGGGGAGAAACGATCGCAGCCAAGTAGCAGCAGCGGCACACCCGCCACCTCGGTGGGAGGATAAAGGGTGACGGCTAGCCCCTGCTCCGCCAGCAGTGGCGCCAGACGTGCCAGATGGGAGGTGCCCAGCCCCTTGCCAAACAGCACCAGCCAACCGCCTGCCAGCGGGGTCTCTGTCGGTTGCAACGCATCTGCGTTGAGCTGCCAACAGGGAGAGCCGGACAAAAACGCGGGCCAATCGGATAACAGCGGGGGGAGCCGGGACAACAACATAAGGGATACGCCTTCCTTGGTGATCAGGGAGTTAACAATGCTGGCCCAGAGTAGCGTATTGCTTTTTGTACAGGCAAGCGCCAAGATCCCGCCACTTCTTGTCACCATGAGGTCTCACGCTTGCAGCGTCATCTTCCCATCAAACGCGCGCTCAGCCTGGCCGCCGGCATTCTGCTCGGCTGCTGGGTGCTCGGCGTGCTTATCCATATGCAGGGTGAAAGCCAGGCTTCGCTGCACAACGAAGCCCGCAGCCGGGCGCAGGCACTGGTCGCTTACGCCGCCCGCGACATGAAGCGCTGGATCAAAGAAGATAAGAGCAGCGAGCTGGAGCGGCTGGCGCGGGATCTGGCGGCGGAGCCGGAGATCCTCGATGCCACCCTGTACGATGGACGCGGCATTCCCCTTGCCCAGTCGGAGCAGGCGGTGCCACTGGAGAGCCTGCTGCCCATCGGCAGCGATAACAAATCGCTACCGGAGCAGGGCAAGGGACGGATCCAGTTCGTGCAGGAGATCCGGGATGGTGAGCTGACCATCGGCTTCCTGCGCATCACCCTGGAAGAGCAGCAGATGCTGGCAGACAAGGACACCCGGCTCAAGGTGGTGCAGGAGAAACAGCGCCTGATGCTGCTGGTCGCCCTACTGGCTGGCCTGCTTATCTCCTACGGCATTCGCCGTAACTACATGCGGGTACGCAAGCACAAAAAAAAGCACAAACCGGCCGATCAGCCATAGACCGGGGTCAATCCCCCAGCCACCTTGTATATACCCATGAGGGTAGAACCAGCAGGAGCTCAGTATGATTGCCCCACCAATCCCTGTTGATGAAGAGAGTCGGCTGGCGCGGCTGCGGATCCTCGGGCTGCTCGATCGCGAGCCGATCGATCACCTGGATCGCCTGACCCGCCTCATCAGCCGCCATTTTGATCTACCCGTAGCGCTGGTCTCCCTGACCGATACCGATCGCCAGTGGTTTCTGGCCCGCACCGGCATCGCCCTGTGTGAGATTGGCCGGGATATCTCCTTCTGCGGCCACGCCATTTTGCAGCCCGACATCATGCAAGTGCCGGATGCCCGCCTCGACCCCCGCTTTGCCGACAACCCGCTGGTGATCGGGCCGCCCCATGTGGTCTTCTACGCAGGCCGCCCCCTGCGCGCGCTGGATGGGGTAGTGCTCGGCACTCTCTGTCTGGTGGACAGCAAGCCACGCCAGCTGGACGAGAAGCAGTATCAGGATCTCGATGATTTCGGTCTGTTGGTGGAGAACACCCTGCACGACCTTGAGCGGCGCCATCAGGTGCGCAGCCTCAGCAATGTACTGGAAGATCAGGAGCATCTCTTTACCCAGACCTTCAACCAGTCAGCGGTCGGCATGGCGCTCTCCTCGCTGGAAGGGGTATGGCTCAAAGCCAATCCGGGTCTGCAACAGCTGCTCGGTTATCGCGAATCCGAGATGCTGAGCCGCACCTGGCAGACCATGACCCATCCCGACGATCTGGTGCGGGAGCTGCCGCTGTTTCAGGCACTGCGCGATGGCCAGCGCCAGCACTACCGGCTGGAGAAGCGGATGCTGCGCGCCGATGGCACCCTCTGCTGGGTACAGCTGAGCGTGACACTGTGCAGAAGTCGCACCACAGCACCGCATCTGATCGCGGTGTTTGCCGACCTCACCGAGCGCAAACTGGCCGAAGAGAAGCTGATGCAACTGCAGCTGGGACTGGCGATGCAGGTGCGGGATCGCACCCGCGAGCTGTCAGCCACCGTCGAGCAGTTGCATATGGCGATGGCCGAGGTCGAGCGCAACCGCGCCCGGCTACGCTCGATCAGCGATGGCCTGCCGGTCACCATCAGCATGCTCTCGCCAGAGGGGCGCTATCTGTTTGCCAATCAGGCTTACTGCCGCTATTTCGGGCTCAATCCCGAACGCATGCTGGAGATGAGTGCGCGGGAGGTGATCGGTGAAGCAGCCTACCTCAATGCCATGAGCTATCTGGCCCGGGCACAGGCGGGGGAACAGGTGAGCTTCGAATACCGCTTCGAGCTGCCCATCGGCCCGCGCGATCTCAAGATCACCATGATCCCGAGTGTGGGCGACGAGCCCGGGGTCTATATCCTGGGTGCCGATATCACTCAGTTCAAGGCACTGCAGAGCCAGCTTGAACATGACGCCAGCCACGACCCCCTCACCGCCCTGCCCAATCGGCGCGCCTTCACCCGGCGCCTGAGCCGTGAGCTGGAGCGGGCACACCATGACGGGGAGGCGCTCGGCCTGCTGTTTCTCGATCTGGATGGTTTCAAGGCGATCAACGACCAGCTGGGGCACCATGTAGGGGATGCCCTGCTGCACCGCTTCGCCAGCGTGCTCTGCGCCCAAGTGCGTCCCGGCGACATGGTGGCCCGCCTCGCGGGCGACGAGTTCACCATCATACTGCCCGCATTGCGCCACCCCGAGCAGGAGCTGCCAGTCCTCTGTCAACGGCTGTTGGACGCCATGGCCGAACCGTGGGATGTGGCTGGCCACCAGCTGCCGCTCGCGGGCAGCATCGGCGGGGCGCTCTGCCACTCAGGCCAGCAGTGCCATATCGACGAGCTGCTGCACCGGGCCGATGCCGCCATGTATCGGGCCAAGATGGCGGGCAAGGGGCGCTTTGCCCTCGACCTCTGACCCTCTACTTCCGGGCTCAGAAATGCAAAACGGCGGCCCGAAGGCCGCCGTTTTCATTCAACTACCGGGGGATTACTTGTCGCCCAGCAGCACTGAGTCCAGTGCGATTTCGATCATGTCGTTGAAAGTCAGCTGACGCTCTTCAGAGGTGGTCTGCTCACCGGTACGGATATGGTCGGAGACGGTGCAGATGGTCAGTGCCTTGGCACCGTACTCTGCAGCCACGCCGTAGATACCGGCGGCTTCCATCTCGACACCCAGAATGCCGTATTTTTCCATCACGTCGAACATGGAAGGATCCGGGGTGTAGAACAGGTCTGCGGAGAAGAGGTTACCCACGCGCACCGGGGTACCCTTGTTCTTGGCAGCCTGTACCGCATTGGCGACCAGATCAAAGTCAGCGATAGCGGCGAAGTCATGGTCCTTGAAACGCAGACGGTTTACTTTGGAATCGGTGCAAGCACCCATACCGATCACTACATCACGCAGTTTCACGTCTTCACGCACAGCACCACAGGAGCCTACGCGGATCAGGGTTTTCACACCGTAATCGGTGATCAACTCTTTGGTGTAGATGGAGCAGGACGGGATACCCATGCCGTGGCCCATCACGGAGATACGACGACCCTTGTAGGTGCCGGTAAAGCCGAGCATGCTGCGCACATCGCACACCTGCTCAACGTTCTCCAGGAAAGTTTCGGCGATGTACTTGGCGCGCAGGGGGTCGCCCGGCATCAGTACGGTATCAGCAAAGGCGCCATCTTTCGCATTGATATGAGGAGTTGCCATTCTCTTGATTCCTTCACACAGGTTGAGTTTTATTGTTTTATAAATTGCCCGCCGCCGAAGTGGCGGGCGGGTAAATTACAGGAAGCTGGTACCGTACTGCAACTTGGGCAGACCGTGGTAAGCCGCGATGCTCTGGCCGATATCGGCAAAGGTTTCGCGACGACCGACAGAGCCAGCCTTGACCGGCTTGCCAAAGAACAGCACCGGAATATATTCGCGGGTGTGGTCGGTGCCACCCCAGGTCGGGTCGCAGCCGTGGTCGGCGGTCAGCACCACCACGTCGCCGCCCTGCAGTATCTCGAACAGCTCCGGCAGGCGGGCGTCGAAATACTCCAGTGCATCGGCGTAACCCTTCACGTCACGACGGTGACCGTAGGAGGAGTCGAAGTCGACGAAGTTGGTGAAGACGATGGTGTTGTCACCGGCCGCTTTCACCTCTTCCAGAGTACGATCCCACAGCTCAACCAGACCTGTACCCTTCACCTGCTTGGTAATACCTTGATTGGCGTAGATGTCAGCGATCTTGCCGATGGAGACCACCTGACCACCCGCCTCTTTCATATAGTCGAGCACGGTCGGCGCTGGCGGCAGCACGGAGTAGTCGTGACGATTGCCGGTACGCTTGAAGTTGCCCTTGCCGCTGCCGACGAACGGACGCGCGATCACGCGGCCAATGTTGTAGGGTTCCAGCAGCTCGCGCACTATGTGGCACAGCTCATAGAGCTTCTCGAGACCATAGGTCTCTTCATGGCAGGCAATCTGGAACACCGAGTCGGCAGAGGTGTAGAGGATCGGCTTGCCGGTCTTCATGTGCTCTTCGCCCAGATCGTCCAGCACCTGGGTGCCGGAAGCGTGGCAGTTGCCCAGATATCCGGACAGACCCGCCTTCTCGACGATGGCGTCCAGCAGCTCCTGCGGGAAGCTGTTGGTGTGATCCTTGAAGTAGCCCCACTCGAACAGCACGGGCACCCCGGCGATCTCCCAGTGGCCGGACGGGGTGTCCTTACCGGAGGAGAGCTCCTGAGCAAAACCGTAGGCACCGACCACCTCGATATCTTTGTCCAGACCTGCCGGGAAGTAGCCGGAAGCCTGCTCCCCTGCGTGGCCGAGACCCAGCTTGTTGAGGTTGGGCAGCTTGAGGGCACCACGGCCTTCCAGCTCACCGGCTGCACACGCCTTGGCGATATGACCAAGGGTGTTGGCGCCCACATCTCCGAACTGTTCGGCGTCGGCAGCAGCGCCAATACCGAAAGAGTCCATCATCAGAATAAAGGTACGTTTCATGGGTCTTCCCCTTGTTACAAATCAGCCAGGGTGATGCGACGGTACACTTCAGGCAGTGCCTGTGGTCGCTCGCCACCAATTCGGACAGCCGCCTGCACCATGCTGGCAGCCTGAGCATATTGCTCTTCAGTCTGAGCGTGGATCAGCGCGATCGGCTTGTCAGCATCGACGCTTTGACCCAGGCGGATAAAGTCGGTCAAGCCGACCGCATAATCCAATTTGTCACCGGCAGCGCGGCGACCACCGCCCATCGCCACCACGGCCAGACCCAGCTCACGGGTATCCATGGCGGTCACGAAACCACTGTTGGCCGCGAAGACCGGGCGCACGATGGCAGCTTTCGGCAGGTAAGCATCATAGCGATCCATGAAGTCGGACGGGCCACCGAGGCCGGTCACCATGCGACCGAAGATCTCGGCAGCCTTGCCGTTATCCAGCACCGCCTGCAGCTTGCGACGGGCATCGCCGTCATCGCTGGCCAGACCTGCGGAGATCAGCATCTCGGCACTCAGGCTCATGGTGACTTCGTGAATGCGCGGGTTGCGGTATTCACCGGTCAGGTAACGCACCGCTTCGCGCACTTCGACCCCGTTACCGGCGCTGGAAGCCAGCACCTGGTTCATGTCGGTCAGCAGCGCAGAGGTGCGGCAACCGGCACCGTTGGCCACGGCCACAATGCTCTTGGCCAGCTCTTCGGAGGCTTCAAAGGTCGGCATAAAGGCGCCGGAGCCCACTTTCACATCCATCACCAGCGCTTCGAGCCCGGAGGCGAGCTTCTTGGAGAGGATGGAGCCGGTGATCATCGCGATGGATTCGACGGTGGCAGTGATGTCCCTTACTGCATAGATACGCTTGTCAGCCGGGGCGAGATCGCCGGTCTGGCCGATGATGGCGACACCCGCCTCTTTCACCACTTTCAGAAAACGCTCGTTATCGACCGAGGTCTGGTAGCCGGGGATGGCATCGAGCTTGTCCAGGGTACCGCCGGTGTGGCCCAGACCACGGCCGGAGATCATCGGCACGAAACCGCCGCAGGCAGCGACCATAGGGCCAAGCATCAGGGAAACCACATCACCCACACCACCGGTGGAGTGTTTGTCGACAATCGGGCCACCCAGGTTCAGGTGATCCCAATTCAGTACCATACCGGAGTCACGCATGGCGCAGGTCAGGGCAACCCGCTCATCCATGGTCATGTCTTTGAAGTAGACCGCCATCGCCAGCGCGGCAATCTGCCCCTCGCCGATGGTGTTGTTGGTAATGCCCTGAATGAAGAATTGAATTTCTTGGGTACTGAGCGCTTCACCGTTGCGCTTCTTGCGAATAATTTCTTGAGGCAAAAACATCTTTCATTCCCTCCGCCATTGCTGGCGTCAAACAAGCCTGAATCCTTGCCCGCACACCTTCTGGTGGGGGCTTGAGAGGGCGGGAGTCCCCCGCCCTCTCATCAACCTATTAGTAACCGCTGGTGTTGGCCGGCTTGTCGCCATGCCCCAGAGTGGCCAGCAGACTGGCCAGCAGGCTGGATGCACCAAAGCGGAAGGTACGGGCGGATACCCAGTCGTTGCCGAGGATCTCTTCGGCCATGGCCAGATACTGACCGGCAACGGCTGCGTCTTTCACGCCACCAGCGGGCTTGAAGCCGACTTTCGGATTCTTGGCCTTGATCACTTCCATCATGATGCGGGCCGCTTCCGGGGTCGCATTGACCGGCACCTTGCCGGTGGAGGTCTTGATGAAGTCGGCACCAGCATCGATACAGATTTCGGAAGCGCGACGGATCAGCGCCTCTTCTTTCAGTTCGCCAGTCTCGATGATCACTTTCAGCAGTACCTTGGCGCCACAGGCTTCCTTACACGCTTTGACCAGATCAAAACCGATCTGTTCATTGCCTGCCATGAAGGCACGGTACGGGAAGACCACGTCCACTTCGTCGGCACCGTAGGCGACAGCGGCACGGGTTTCGGCCACGGCGATCTCGATGTCGTCGTTGCCGTGGGGGAAGTTGGTCACGGTCGCAATGCGCACGTCGGCAGCGCCGATCTCACGCAGGGTCTTGCGAGCGATAGGAATAAAACGGGGATAGATACAGACGGCGGCAGTCAGGCCAGCCGGTGACTTGGCCTTGCGGCACAGGTCGATCACTTTCTGATCGGTGTCGTCATCGTTCAGGGTGGTCAGGTCCATCAGGTTCAGGGCGCGCTGAGCGGCCACATTCAGATCAGTCATTCTATTCTCCAAAGTCTCGATTTAATCCAGATAACCGGCCACCGCCAAGCCATCCAGTGATGGATGCACAGGCAGTAATCCCCAGCTATACGGGAATGGAATTACAGTGCGAAGGCACCGGCACTATCCGGATGCTATTCAAAGCATCCCGCAGGCACTGCGACTGTAAATAAGGCAAGAGCCCTGTCACTTTCTTACAAAAGTGCGGACTTGGTTCCATGAAGACTTGAGAAAGGCCGACAACATCTGACCCGGGTTCCCAATCAATTCCATTTGACCGCCAACACCCGATTGCATCGAGTATTAGTCATTGCCAGCACCCTGCTGGCAACGCCTATTTCAGCCGAGATACCCCCTGTTTGCAAGCCGGATTTACCAATTTCAGAGGTACCTCACATCTGGCAAATCAGGGACTAAAAAACCTTACGAAAAGAAGCGGGTCAGGATCCAGGAGTAAGCAAGCCCCCCCAGATAGACACCGATGATCCCCATCACTCCCGATAACACGGGTGGTGCCGGGATCGGTAATTTGAGGAAAGAAAACAACAAACCGACAATAAAGCCAGCCACAATCGCCAGTAATACTTCATTCATATAACCTCCGATTTGACTCATTTTATTATTAGTTTAGATAGGAAAACGGTTGTCACCGCCCCATACACCAACGCCACGGCAAATGCCGTGGCGTTGGTGTTTATAGTCTGTCAGTCAGACAGCTATTACATGGCAGACAGAGCCAGGAAGAAGCCTGCGATAGTGGCAGACATCAGGTTGGACAAAGAGCCAGCCAATACGGCTTTCAGACCGAAACGGGCGATGGTGCCGCGACGGTTCGGTGCCATCGACCCCAGACCACCCAGCAGGATGGCAACAGAGGAGAGGTTGGCAAAACCACACAGAGCAAAGGAGATGATCGCTTTGGTGTGGTCAGACATGGCCGCGCCATTGATCAGCAATTCATCTTTCAGGTATGGAGCAAAGTTCAGGTAAGCCACGAACTCGTTCACCACCACTTTCTGACCGATGAAGGAACCAGCCACGACCGCTTCGTGCCAAGGCACACCGATCAGGAAGGCCAGCGGAGCGAAGAACCAGCCCAGCAGCAGTTCCAGAGAGAGCTCTGGCATACCAAACCAACCACCGACACCGGAGAAAATACCGTTGACCATGGCGATCAGGCCGATGAAGGCCAGCAGCATTGCGCCAACGTTCAGAGCCAGTTGCATACCTGCAGAAGCACCCGCAGCAGCCGCGTCGATCACGTTGGCAGGCTTGTCATCCAGCTCGGCGTTGACAGAGTCGTCGTCATAGTTCGGGGTCTCGGTCTCGGGAACCAGCAACTTGGCGAACAGCAGACCACCCGGAGCGGCCATGAAGGAGGCTGCAATCAGGTACTCCATCTTGACGCCCATTGCGGCGTAACCAACCAATACCGCACCGGCTACAGAAGCCAGGCCACCACACATGACAGCGAACAGCTCGGAGTCAGTCATCTTGGCGATATAAGGACGAACCACCAGCGGGGCTTCAGTCTGACCGACGAAGATGTTGGCAGTTGCAGAGAGAGATTCGGTACGGGAGGTGCCCAGAACCTTCTGCAGTGAACCACCCAGCAACTTGATGACCACTTGCATGATGCCCAGGTAATAGAGCACGGCGATCAGCGAAGAGAAGAAGATGATGACGGGCAGGACACGGAAGGCAAAGATAAAACCACCGCCACCGAACACTTCAAACATCTTGTCGCTGACCAGACCACCAAACAGGAAGTCGATACCGAATTTACTGAAAGTCAGCACACTGGAGACGCCATTAGAGACGGTAACCAGAATATCGCGGCCAACTGGAACATACAGTACAAACGCACCGAGACCGGCTTGCAGCGCAAAGGCGCCTACCACTGTGCGCATGTTGATTGCTTTGCGATTGCTGGAGAACAGTACCGCGATAAGGATGAGGGTGACCATCCCCACCAGACCCATGATTATACTCATTATTATCTTATCCTCTTATGTAGCACCTAGCTTGTTAGTGAAATGTGAACAACAGCCACTAGCCAAGGGGTGCGCATTATACTAATTAATGCCCGATAAAATAGAATGCTGGTCACATTTTATCGTTATCAAAATGTCCAAGTGTCACAAAATTAGACAGCAAACGATTTTTACGCTCATTTTTTTTCCTGACAACTTAATCATATGTTGCGAATTTGTTTCATGGCAATTGGTCGTGATGGAAAATATGCCGGGTAGTTTCAAATAACACCTTGGCAACATCTGCCGATGATTCCTCCCGCAATGTCATCAATATTTCCGCTATTTTCGGCAGTGCTTCCGGGGTATTTCGGGCGCCTTGTTCACCTTGCAACGGCATATCTGGCGAGTCGGTTTCCAGCACCAATGCCTCAAGCGGCATGGCCCGAAATACCTCTCGCGTCTTGTTCGCCCGCTCAAAGCTGATCACCCCGCCCACCCCGAGTCGAAAGCCCTGCTGCCAGAATGCTTCAGCCTGCTGCAACGAACCGCTGAAGGCGTGGATCACCCCACCACGTGGCGGCTTGAAGCGGCGCAACAGCTTGACCACTGTGTCATTGGCTCGCACCGAATGGATCATCAGGGGCAACCCGGCATCGGCGGCCAGCCGGATCTGAGCCTCAAACAGCGCAAATTGCCCCTCCTGCGGCACGTGAGAGCGCAGGTCCAGCCCACACTCGCCAATGGCCACCAGCCCGGCAGGTTGGCTCATCACCAGCATTCGCAGGCGATCCATTACCCCCTCCCGCTGCTCAGCGGCATACCAAGGGTGAATGCCCAGGCCATAAAAGAGGTCGGCATGCTGATCTGCCAGTGCCATCACACGAGTCCAGTTATCCTCTGCGATGGCAGGAATGATATACTCCGTCACCCCTAATGCTCGGCAGCGGGCTAGCAACGCCTCCCTGTCCTGGTCGAAAACCGGAAAATCGAGATGGCAATGGGTATCTATCAGCTGCATATCACTCAAACCTGTTTGCGGGATTTAATGGGTCATTGAACATGATGAACAATAGAAACAACGGCTTTACTCTGATTGAACTGGTGCTGGTGATCATAGTGCTAGGGATCCTGGCCGTCACCGCCCTGCCCCGCTTTATCAATATCAAGGATGATGCCCTGAAAAGCACTGTCTCGGCGACCGCTGGCAGCTTTGCCAGTGCAGTACAACTGGCTCATGCTGGCTGGGCGGTGAAAGTGCAGGGGCAAGACCTCGCACTGTATAACTTCAGTGGGATGGGTAACAAAGATCTGGATATCAACCATTATGGTTGGCCGGTGGGGACGGAAGAAGGGGGCCAAGGGGTTGATACCATCTTCCCCGGCGGCAATAGTGAGGAAATTTCTGTCAACAGCGAAGAGGATTGCGATCTGCTATTCGCAGGGCTACTCGATACAGACCAAACGTCCTCAAGACAAAAAGATGGCAAGGGACATTATTATTCAAAAATAATCAGAGTCCCGGGCCAAGTTGAAAATGGACTACGCCACGATAACTGCCGCTATATCCTGCGCGACTCAATTGGCCGCTTCCAGACCAGCTCGGATTATCGAAACGGCCTCGGCTTCGAGTACAACAGTGTTACCGGTGCCGTGACCCGCAATTTTGATTGAGCTCAGCCTCTTCTGCGCAGGCTCGCTCTTTGCTTGAATCATCATCATAACGAACCGGTGTGCAGCAGCGCCGGTTCTCTTGGGTGAGCCCCCACTCCTCGCACCACGCGTCGTAACGGGCCAGCCAACGTAGCAATACCCCTTTCATCGTCACACCTCCGCCAACAGGTTCAGGTCAAAAACCATCCTAATCAGAGTCGGCAAGGGGAGCAAGTCATCCCCATTATTGCGATCGGGCGAGATAAAAAGAGCCGGTCAGCATGGCTGACCGGCTCTTTAACATTCCCCGAAGCGATTACCCGATGAGCGGCAAGCTCATCCGCCTCACAGGCTCTTCAGCTTCTCTTCCGGCAGAGCCAGCTCGTCATTGCGGTTGACGCCAACGCCGCGCTCCAGCACATGGCGAGCAATGGCGTGGGCCTCTTCCAGCGAGTGCATGCTGTAGGTGCCGCACTGATACTCGTTCAGCTCGGGGATCTTGGCCTGATCCTGCACGGTCAGCACGTCGCTCATGGCTGCCTGCCAGGCTGCGCCAACACGGGCTTCGTCCGGCGCACCGATCAGGCTCATGTAGAAGCCGGTACGGCAACCCATGGGGGAGATGTCAATGATCTCCACGCCATTGCCGTTCAGGTGATCACGCATAAAACCGGCGAACAGGTGCTCCAGCGTATGGATACCGCGCTCGGAGAGGATCTCCTGGTTCGGCACACAAAAACGCAGGTCGAACACGGTAATGGTGTCCTTGTTCGGGGTCTGCATGGTCTTGGCCACACGCACCGCTGGCGCTTCCATACGGGTGTGGTCAACGGTAAAACTGTCCAATAACGGCATTTCTGACTCCTGCTTTGGTTACCAGAACCAGCCCCCACGGGAGAGCTGATCCTTGCATTGACGGTACTGGGCGCCGTAGCGCTGGGCGCGAGCTTCCACCTTGCGAGAGGTCTTCATCAACCACCCCTTGCTGCGATAGCTGCCACGCCGGTAGCCACCCCACCCTTCGTGATAGTTGAGGTACTGGCCATAGGCATCCCACTTGGAGGTGCCATTGAGCCGCTGGGCTTTGTTAGTGTACCAACCCATAAAATCGATGGCGTCGGCAAAGTCATCCCGGTCACTCCAGCTGTTGCCGGTTTCCCGCTGGTAATCAGCCCAGGTTTCATCTTTCACCTGAGCATAACCATAGGCCGAACTTGCCCGCCCGGTCGGGATGAAGAGGAAATACTGCATCGGCGGCTGGGCATCATGTACGTACGAGGACTCCTGATACATCATGGCCATGATCACGTGGATCGGCGTCCCCCACTTCTCGTTCATCTTGAGCGCAGCCTTGTGCCACTCCGGCTTCTCGCGAAAAATCTGGCACAGATTTTCCGGCTGAGCAGGTGGGCGGGTACTGCAGGCGGTCAGACCACCCAACAGGCTGGCCACTACCAGAAAGCGCATCCAACCCATCAGATGAGGTCGCGCTTCGTTCCCTTGGTCAGGTAAATAAATAGCCAAGGTCAAATCGCGTCTTCGTTCTCTTCGCCGGTACGGATACGAATGACACGCTCCACCTCGCAGACGAAGATCTTGCCATCACCAATCTTGCCGGTGCGGGCGGTATTCTGGATTGCTTCCAGACAGGCATCGAGATCCTCGTCCTGCACTACCAGCTCCACCTTCACTTTCGGCAGGAAGTCGACCATATATTCGGCGCCGCGATAGAGCTCGGTATGACCCTTCTGGCGGCCGAAGCCTTTGACTTCGGATACGGTCATGCCGTTGATGCCGATCTCGGCCAGGGCCTCGCGCACATCGTCCAGCTTGAACGGTTTGATGATGGCTTCAATCTTCTTCATGGTGACTCCTTACCAGTTCTGTTTGCCGAACCCGGATGTAATGGGGTAACGGCGATCCTTACCAAAGTTGCGAGCCGTAATACGGGGCCCGACCGCCGCCTGACGGCGCTTGTATTCGTTGAGATCCACCAGACGGATCACCTTGCGTACCACAGCTTCCTCGAAGCCCTCCGCCACCATGTCAGCGACCGAGGCATCCTCTTCAACGTAGCGCTTGAGGATCGCATCGAGGATGTCGTAGGGGGGCAGGCTGTCCTGATCCACCTGATCCGGCGCCAGCTCCGCTGAAGGAGGGCGGTCGATGACCCGCTGCGGGATCACGTAGTCAACCAAGTTGCGATATTCGCACAATTTGAAGACCAGCGTCTTGGGCACGTCTTTCAGCACGTCGAAACCGCCCGCCATGTCACCGTACAGCGTGGCATAACCAACCGCCATTTCGCTCTTGTTACCGGTGGTCAGCACGATGCGACGACGCTTGTTGGAGAGTGCCATCAACAGCACACCGCGGCAGCGGGCCTGCAGGTTCTCTTCGGTGGTGTCGCGGGCAGTGCCTTCAAACAGCGGCGCCAGCTGGGTCATAAAGCCTTCGAACATCGGCTCGATGGAGATGATGTTGAACTCAACCCCCATCCGCTCGGCCTGCTCTTTGGCATCTTCCACACTCATCTGGGCGGTGTAGCGGAATGGCATCATCACCGCCTGCACCTTGTCAGCCCCGATGGCATCAGCCGCGATGGCCAGCGTCAGTGCAGAATCGATGCCGCCGGAGAGGCCCAGCACAGCCCCGTGGAAGCCATTTTTGGTCACGTAGTCGCGCACCGCCAGCACCAGCGCCTGATAGGTCTCGGCCAACGGCTCGAGCGGCGCAGCCGGTTCACACTCTTTCAGCGGCTGACCATCGGCAAAGCGTACCAGCGTCAGCTCTTCGGCAAACGGGGCCAGCTTGTGGGTCAACTCGCCCTGACTGTTGAACACCTTGGAGCAGCCGTCGAAAATCAGCTCATCCTGACCGCATACCTGATTGAGGTAGACCAGCGGCAGGCCAGTCTGATCACAGCGCTCAGCCATCAGCTCGCGGCGGATCCAGGGTTTCTCCTGATCGTAGGGCGACGCATTGATGGTGAGCAGCAGTTCGGCGCCTGCCGCCTTGGCGGCCAGCGCCGGGCCCGGCTGCCACAAATCTTCGCAGATGAGCAGCCCCAGCTGGTGACCACGGAACGGCACCACGCAGGTCTCAGTGGCAGCGGTAAAGTAGCGCTTCTCGTCAAACACGCCGTAGTTGGGCAAATCCTGCTTGAAGTAGCGGGCTATCAGCTTGCCTTGCTCATAGAGGGAAGCCGCGTTGTAAAGCGCCTCCCCTTCACGCCAAGGATGGCCCACCAAAATGGCACAGTTGCCCTGCCATGCGGCAATGCGAGCCAACGCGGCATCGACCCGGATCATCAGATCGGCACGCAGCAGCAGATCTTCCGGCGGATAGCCGGTCAGGGCCAGCTCGGAGCAGACCAGCAGATCAGCGCCTTGCTGCTCGGCCTGAGCCGCCGCAGCGAGCACTTTGTCAGTGTTATCTTCGATGGCGCCTACCGTCAGATTCAACTGGGCAAGCATCAGAGAGAGGGCTTTTGCCATGGCGATGCATCTTAAAATCAAAAATGATGGGGAATGATAAAGAAAAGGGGGGCAATCTGCCAGTTCAAGACGGGCGTAAGCATGTGACAGCAACCAGCGGGAGAGATAAGCTGTAAACAGTCACGGAACGACAGGCCTCAGCAGATATGAAAAACGCCGGATTTACCCTCATGGAGTTGATGATAGCCATTGCGCTGGGCGTCATTCTGTTGGGGATTGGTATTCCTTCCCTCTCTAACCTGCTTGGCAGCAATAATTTGGCTAGCCAAGAGAAAAGCCTTCTCAACCATTTAAATTACGCCAGACAACAAGCTATCTCTAACCAGCAAACGGTTACTCTCTGCCTGACCACTATCAATAATTCGGTCGAGGAGTGCGTTACTGCCAATCAAAATGGAGCGACCCGGCTGATCGCCTTTATCGATAGTAACAGCGACCAAAAGCTCAATAGTGGCGAAACAACGATTTCGGCAAGTCCCGAGTTTCCCGTAGCACTGGCCATTTCTGCAGATGCACAGGCGCTGCGCTTCACCCCCGATGGCACCATTACGTCTGACAGCGAGGTCATTTTTTCACTCTGTGTAAGCGGTGAAAAAGGCATTGAGATTGAAGTTATGCCTGCCGGACGCGCCCATAGCCAGGCAAGTGGTGCTGTCTGTCCATGAAAAGTTTTAGCTACTGCTAAAACACACAAGAGCAAAAG
Source organism: Aeromonas sp. 160P (assembly GCF_055193095.1). NCBI lineage: Bacteria > Pseudomonadati > Pseudomonadota > Gammaproteobacteria > Aeromonadales > Aeromonadaceae > Aeromonas > Aeromonas sp. 160P. The sequence goes on from NZ_JBUXKV010000001.1 coordinate 85,689, forward strand.
GATCCATTTCACTCCAATAGCTATGCTTAGAGTCTCTTTTGAACAAGGACTCACTCGGCATGAAAAAACATGGCTTTACCTTACTGGAGTTTTTGATTTCAGTAAGCCTGACCATTATCTTGCTGACCATGGGTCTACCATCATTGGCAAGCCTGATCACCACCAGTGACAGCAACATCTACAGCCGAAACCTTTTGGATCATTTGATCTTCGGTCAACGGCAAGCCATCACGCAGCAACAAACCGTCACCGCATGCCTTGCCACTCCTGTCAGTAACGCCACAACCGAGAGTTGCATAACCGCAAATCAAACCGGCGCCCAACGCATGCTGGTATTTATCGACACCAATCAGGATCGCCAACTCAATATTGCAAGTGGCGATATCTTGCTATCAGCAACAGAACCCTTTCTTGAGAAACATACCGTCACGGCCAATCGACAATTTGTACGCTTTAGCCCGGATGGCACAGCCATAGGCACCAACATGACATTGCAGCTTTGCATCGACCAAACATCACGAGTCGATATCATCGTTTCGCCATCAGGGCGAAGCCGGAGCGAAAAAAAGGGGCTGAGTTGTTCTTAGCCCCTTTGCCCGACGCCATCACCAGATCTATCTGGGTTGAATGTCGTCTTGTTTTTTTGCAGCAGCCAGCGAAAAGGTTGCCGCCAAGGGTACGCACTCGATCACCTCTATCACTGGGCGCACCACCCCATCAATCTCATAACCCTTTAATTTAAAAACCCGGTCCAGATTTGCCTTGCTGGTATCAGCAACCGGCTGCTGCAACACCATCTGCACACCACCTTCCAGAGTGACATAACATTTTATGTCTTCAGTTTGAGCCTGTACCAACAAGGGTAAGCTCACCAGCCAGAGCAGTATGCGTTTCATCCCTGCTCTCCTTCATAGAGATAGATTTTCTTGGGAGACATATCCATCTTCGCCTCCTCTGCGCCTTGTGAACACTCACCTTCAGCGGTACAGCGCTCCGGTTTTCCTTCTGTGAGGATGACCTCCTTGCCCGGCGCACCGCCGATGATCCTGATCCGGCCATCATCCCCACCATGAATAACCAGATCATCAGCAACCTTATTTTGCACCTCTACGTAACGCTGAATAACTTCCTGATTGTTGCTATCCAGCACATATTTGAACGAAGTGCCATAGTGCATATCAATCATATACTGGCGCATGGCACCGATAGATTGAATGGTACATTGCTGGAAATCCTGAACCTGGGGCAGGAAAGAAGTGAAATAGAGCTTGCCTTGTAACACCAAGCCAGCCCCCATGGATTTTTCACCGCTTTCATTGAGCCAGAATTTCCACCCTTGTTTGCTGGTAAGAGCCTTGGTTGTATTAACGATCTGCTCTTCATTCAAACCGGTAAATGGGTCACTGGTCACATCATAGAGGTCGTTCAATGTGATACTTGATGGCACTGATGGCTCAGACGTACCGCCAAACAAGCTCGGACTGACATTGTAGTCACGGAGCATCACATAAACATTATTGGTGATGGCTTCTGAGGAGGGGCGATTACGATCACCACTACCAATCAGCACGGCGTCAAACGGGCGCTCACTGTAGAGATAATTTGTCCCATCATACTTCCAACCTTTATTGATGGTGCGCACCAATACGGGCTGGGTAAAGAAACGGCGGTCATCTTCCAGCTTCTTGGCAGTACCAGTTAAATGGGCATTGCCAAGACTGGCAAACTTGATGGCCGTCCACTTGGATTTTTCTGTCCCCTTCATGTCGATGCGCCAGATCTGACCGCCGGTATCACCCGCATAAACCCGGTCAGAGACACCATCTCCATCGCTGTCCAGCACAGAGACAGCGCCTGGCATGCTATAAACCATGCCTGCAACCTGTTTGTTGGTTGCACTGGCCGCATCCGGGGTAAAGCTGAACAACAGCGTGCCGGCCTCAGCATCCACGATATAAATACCCAACCCTTCGCTGTCTTCAGCCCCCTGGCCCAAATAGCTCTTGGCCTGATCGTAACCTCCAGAGAATATCAGGACCGGCTTATAGGTTTTTTTACCATTGGTTTCTGTGTAATAACCGGGAATAAACGCAACCTCGGGGATCGACCAGGTCTCGCCCAGTTTGCTGAAACCGACGCTGTTTTTATCCAACCGCCACATAAGCGAAGGGGAATCCGGATTGGATATATTCAAAGCATAATAAGCCTTACCACCACCCCGCAGCCCGGTAAATAACCACACCTTGTCACCTTGTGACGACTTGATATGACCATCTTTGACATACTCATTAACCAGCACAGTGGGCGATGAATCTACACCATATAGATGAACCGACGAATCCAGGTTTTCTCGCAGTGCTTTCTGATTAGCGATGAATTGATAAGGCATGGCCGCCCAGCTTTCATCAACCGTGGTGCCGCTGTCTTTGAACATATGCAAGAAGCCGGCATTACTCCCCATCACGATTCGCAGATCAGGAGTGCATGAAGTCTGTCCCGTCGACTTTGTACAACCATAATTGATCACTAATGGCCGAGAATGTAACGGATCACCCAGAATATGATCCCGATTATCTGTTTTATCCTCATCCCGATTCTCATCAAACGCATCGATGCCCTTGGTCCAATTAAGCTGGTCATCCATGCTATCAGCACTATCCAGCTTCATGGCAGTGCGTAGCTGCGCCGCCCCCCCAGCCATGCCCTCAAGAACAGACTTGCTAAAAGGACTTAATGTAATGGTGGAAGGGGGGATCACATAAATATTGCGATTAGTTTTAGCTGCAAGCATCTCCTGCACCCCACCTTCGGCAACCTTGTTACCATCAGTGGTTGAGGACCAATAGGTTTTTGCTGACTCAAGAATTGTTCCGTCACTGGAAATCGCAGGTAATCCTATCTGAGGTTTTCCATCCTTACCTGTATATGGAGTACTGTCTACCACGTAACCTTTATCTGGTGCCAGTACCAGCTTTTTCAAATTCCCCTTCCATCTCGGACCTGCACCGGGTTCAAACATGGCGTAGTAGATATTATTAAGGCTGCGAGTTCGGTCAAAGTTATTGGTAGCGATCGCAGGCGAAACCAGCGAGGTATTCATTTTCAAGATCGCAAGCAATGATGACTTTAACGCTTCGTTAAGTTGTGTTGCATCGGTAGCAGGATAATATTTTCCGCCACCACGACGGGCTGTTTCAGCCAATAGAACGCCAGCCCCCTTAATTGCATCATCACCAAACCCGACGGTAAAGGTAGTGACGGTTTGCTTATTTTTAACTGACGTATTGATATCATTGTTTTTCATATAACCAGCAAGTGCAGCAAGGTAACTTTTATCTTTGCCTGTCCCATAACCGACCGCACCACTATACCCTGGCTTATTAGGGTCAGTCGAACTGTTAAGTAATCCGAATACAAGGCTATCCGCTGCAGTATCATTTGTTGGTGCACCATCCGTCATATAAATGACATAGCCATTATCGGAGCACTTATCGTATGGCGATTTATACTTATTAGCTGTAGGGATTTCGGCATTAGGGTCTCGCTGAGGATTGCGACTCGCATCATCATCGCCAAAGTAGATGTCAAGCCCACCAAAATAGCGATAGGCTTCATACATGGTTTCGCACAAAGGCGTCCATGTCTCCGCCGAAAGGCTATCTGATTTGTCAATAAGATCCTGCGCACCTGTTTTACCGCTAGCCAAGATAGCGTCATTACCCATGATGTGCCTAATGATACGACCACCATTTTTATTGGTACTGCCGTTACCATCATTTTGGTTAAACACCGCAAGGCCAAAGTCTACCGCTGGCGTAGAGCGAACCAACTCCCTCAGCGCCTGTTTGGCTACATTTAGTCTCGATGTGGTAATAGTGGAGGGTGCATGATACCAACGCAAATAGTTGGCGGTATATATGGTCAGCACTTCTGTTCCACCCGTATTCGGGGCGACAGGAGTAGTACTATCAACCCATGGAATATTAATATTAGTGTTGTTTGATCTATTTACAGGGTAACCTTTAGTAGTTCCTGAGACAGACTGATATGAGCCGGTAAAACCGCTATTATCATTGTTTTTTGCTGAAATATCCTGTTGACAATCCACTATATTGGTTGTGTTGGACGCATAGTTCTTTAATGGCTTCCACTCTCCTTTCCTTTTAGCTCCAGTGCCAGACACCTCATAATTCCAATAGACAGATGAGAATATTCCAATTTGGTTAAGAGGCTCCCGAGATGTGGCACAAGCATTTTTACTCGTTGAGAACCGTCTGGTATTGTTACTATCTAACGTTTGAGGGGGAGTTCCATTTGTTGAGTAATAGAGAACACTGTTACTCCCATCATCATATGCCAATCTTGGATAAGGAAATTCAGGGTCATACTCTTCCTTTCCTAGCAAAGTTGTTTCGCCCATACTTCCTGAATTATCGAATATAAATAGAACCTTTGGCCGAAAATCCCCCGCTTTAGCAAAATCATAAATAAACAATTCGGTATCATCGGAATAACCTGTCCCTACTGCTAAAGATGTCCCTGATATTCCGCAACACAATACCAGCAAGCTTGTAAACAAACAGTTCCTTATGTTCATTACTGGCTCCCTAATTGGCACTGAGCAAGGGTTGTTCTACCCCAGCAGTAAAGGTCATTTGGCTATTCACCTTGCCATAAGCACTGGATGTGGTGGCCTCAGCATAACGACAAGCTGGCGTTACATTCTGGCTACTGGCTTCAAATTTGCGTTTGCATACACTTTCTGTATTGACTGTCAAGGTTGTAGCTGGAGTGGTAGTGCCTATTGCAGCGGAAACCCCAATAGCCTGCATAGCAATTTGTGTTGAGAGAGAAGTATCGCTCAATGCAGACTCCAGAGTACCTTCAACTTCGTGCTCCGCCCTTTGCAAACTGGCACTGGAACCCGCCATCTTCAGACTCATACCGCTAGATTGCATCACCACTACCGCAATCAGAGTCAAGGGAACAAGAATAACCAGTGCAACAATCAATGCTACACCCTGGTTTTTTTTAACCAATCTCATGTTCCACCTCGGGTGGTTATTTTTTGATTGCGTAATGCAATACTGCTTTCCAAGAGCAGACGGCGATAACCATCACCACCACCATTAACCGTAATATTACCGAGTTGATAGCTATTGTTATTCTTATAGCGACTTGACTCCCGAGCAGCTCTAATCAGCAAGAAAAGCCGAGCCCCCAATACTCGCCCCTCATTCCAGCGCTGTGTTGTCATTTGGTCCGTTGACATATATCTGTCTATACGTCCATCAGGGATCAAGGAATCGTCAACTCCATACATCAGAACCATATGTTCAACGCCTTCGGCCATAGCACCACCAATCAGAGAAGAACCACCATTGACGGTCAAATAGCGCTTGCGTAAGACAGGAATACCATCTTCTTGTGAAAGGTAATAAATATAGTGCTGGTATTCCCAGACCTGGCTCTCATTATTGGCACCAAAGAGTGGTCTGGTTTCGCTTCCCTTGATGACTCTCGCCTCCTGACTATTGGCTGCCATATAAAAGCGGTTTGTATTCAATCCCTCTGATGCTGGTATAGGACGCCCTACCAGTCGCTTGATACTGATTACATCGGAGTTTGCCACTCGGTCGTTGGCATCAATACAAGTAAAACCACTCAATCCTTTGCTTGCGGAAACCCGTGAAACCCAAAGCCCGCGAATTGACCCAAGAGGTGATGGCAAACTACCGACAGAGCGCTCATCCAGACAATCACTGGCTGATAAAATGGTACTGCCAGTGCTGAGCGACAGTGAGGAGCCAACTTGTGTTGACTGGCCGGTATAAGCTCCAAAAAAACCAGCCCATTTGATATCCTGGCTAATCAGCCGAATGGCCAATCGACCATTTTCCTGTAATTCACTTTGATCAAAGGCATCTTCAGAGCTGGAGCGAGACATTACAAAGACCGAAAAAACTCCCGCCAATAAGAACAGCCCCATCGTCATGGAGATAAGCCATTCAACCAGAGTAAATCCATGAGATTTCATAAGGTTGTCGTCAAAATAAACTGACGCCTCGCTGCATCGCTTGTTTTAGATAACTTACACTCGTTGATCAGCGTCACTGCCGCAGCGGCAGCCCCCCCATCAGATATCTCTTGTTTGCCAGCCCAGAATATCCCGACCGCCAGCACATTATTGGCCCGCCGCACCACGCAGCCTATAGGTGAATTCAAGGAAGATGCCGCACCCGAAACACTGGCCCCAAGCAAGGCTTGTTGCCAGTAGTGAAGGTCGGCATTACGTAAATCTGCAGCACTGCAATTACTGATAGTGCCATCTTCCGATGCGCAAGTCGGTCGAGTTAAATTAGAGGCAAGACCTACCGCTGCAGAGCTTTCTTCACTCCAGCTGTCCCTGTTGATCCGCACCCGCTCGACCATATCGTTAGCCAGCCAGCTGGCGATGGTACGCTGGCGAGCTTCATAACTGGCAAATTTGGAATGGGTTTGCAAGGCAACCAGACCGAGCAGCCCCAGCGACAGGATCACCGCAGTGATCATCACTTCTAATAGGCTAAATCCGGCAGATGAAATAATCGATGATTTCATATTCACTCCCAACACCCATCAACTGGATTACCGGCCTGATCTTCGGCATTTTTTTCATTTTTATTGTTACCTTGATTAATCATTAATTTAAAACAGCGACTATCGGCCTCCTGAGCTCCCGAGGCGATCGCCGTCAACTTGAAGTTAGGGCTAGGAATTCCTGCGGAAATACTAATTTCTAAGCTATAGCGGGCATCGGGCTCAAGCACGATACTTAAGTCTGCAATCGACGAGGCATACCGGTTAAAATCCATAAAATAGGTTTCCTGCCTATTCGCGGCATCCAGCAGCATTTTTTTTGCTTCGACACGGTGACTACTCAGCACATATTGCTGATAAGAGGGGTAAGCGATGGTGCCGAGAATCGCCACAATGGCGACGACAATCATCAGCTCAATAAGAGAAAAACCACGAAAGTATCCAATCATATCCCATCCTTGGTGACTGACTGCTAGATAAGTTTAACGCCGAGCCTGTCACTAGAACAAACCCGGCGTCATCATCATTGCACTTTATTCTTAAGCCTTCCTGGCTGCACTCAAATTATTCTAAGTTCGGGAGGAACCTCAAACACCACATTCTCTTCACGACCAGGATGCTCGGCAACCGCCTTGCCACCCAGCTCACGCAAACGGGCGACAACTTGCTGTACCAACACATCTGGTGCAGAGGCCCCAGCGGTCACGCCGATGGCGTTAATGCCAGTGAGCCAAGCCGCCTCAATCATGGTGGCATCATCGATCAAATAGGCTGTGGTACCCACCTTCTCCGCCAGCTCGCGCAACCGGTTAGAGTTGGATGAATTGCGAGATCCCACCACCAGCATTAAATCCACCAGCCCCGCCATCTCCCGCACCGCATCCTGACGGTTCTGGGTGGCGTAGCAGATGTCGTCCTTGCGCGGCCCCTGGATCTTGGGGAAGTGCTGGCGCAGCGCATCGATCACGTCAGAAGTCTCATCCACACTCAGGGTGGTCTGGGTGACAAAGCAGAGGTCATCCGGATTCTTCACCTTGAGCTTGGCCACATCGGCCGGTGTCTCCACCAGATACATGCCACCTTCGCGATTCTCGTACTGCCCCATGGTCCCGATCACCTCAGGGTGACCTGCATGACCGATCAGCACAGCCTCGGAGCCCTTGCGGCTAGCGCGATGAACCTCCATATGCACCTTGGTCACCAGCGGACAGGTAGCATCGAACACCTTGAGGGCGCGAGATTTGGCCATCTCGCGCACCGACTTGGCCACGCCGTGAGCGGAGAAGATAACGATGCTGTCATCCGGCACCTCGTCCAGCTCCTCGACGAATACCGCCCCCGCATCCTTCAGCTTGTTCACCACATAGCGGTTATGCACCACCTCGTGACGGACATAGATGGGGGCGCCGAACTTCTCCAGCGCGCTCTCGACAATGCTGATGGCGCGATCGACACCAGCGCAGAAACCACGAGGATTAGCGAGCAGAATATCCATTAGTACACCTCACTCATGCCGATGGCGCGATCAACATCAACACGACAAAAACCACCAGAGTCAGCGAGCAGAATATCCATTAGTGCACCTTCTCCTCGTCATCAACGCCCAGGATCTCCACCTCGAAGGTGACGGTATGACCAGCCAACGGGTGGTTGAAATCGACCGTCACCGACAGCCCTGCCACCGCCCGGATGATGCCCGGCAGCTCGCTGCCATTAGGCTGATCGAACAGTATGATGGTGCCGACTTTCGGCTCCACATCGGCGCCAAACTTGGCACGGTCGAGATGGTAGATGTTGTCGGGATTGGAGAGGCCAAACGCCTGCTCCGGCGCCAGGGTAAAGCTCTTGCTCTCCCCTTCACGCAAGCCCAGCAGGCACTGCTCGAAGGTGGACGTCAGGCTGCCATCACCCATCCGCAAACGGGCCGGTTTGCCCTGCAGCGCAGTGCTGTCGGCCACCGAGCCATCTTCCAGCTTGATGGAGAAGTGAAACAGCACGCTGCTGTTGGCTGTAATCTCAGCGACGATAGGCTGACTCATGCCACCTCCTCCTTCTCGGAGCGGAAGCCTTCCAGCACTATCATGGCAGCCCCGATAAAGATGAAGCTGTCAGCCAGATTGAACGCTGGCCAGTGGGAACGCTGCCAATAAAAGTCGAGGAAATCGACCACATGGCCCAGCACCAGTCGATCAAATACGTTGCCAAGGGCGCCGCCGATGATCAGGGAATAGGCGATGCCGCTCCAACGCTGGGTCACCGACTGCTTGCGCAGCCAGTGGATCAGCAGACCACAGATGGCAAACGCCAGCACCGCGAAGAACCAGCGCTGCCAGCCCCCCTGATCAGCCAGAAAGCTGAATGCCGCGCCCTTGTTGTAGACATGGACCAGATTGAAAAAGGGGGTGATCTCCACCCCCGGGTAACCAAATGGCAGCAACTTGACCACGGCGAGCTTGCTCGCCTGGTCCAGTACAAAGGCCAGCACCGCCAGCCACAGCCAACGCAGGCCGGTTTTATGTTGGGTCATGTTCATCAGGCAAATTGACGAGTTTCGCCGTCACCCTCAACGTTGGTCACACAGCGACCGCAAATCTCTTCGTGACCGGCGATGGTGCCGACGTCTTCCACATGGTGCCAGCAGCGGTCGCACTTGGCGGCAGCAGACTGGGCTACGCAGAGCCACAGGTCATCACGCTCGGTCGCCACAGAGCCTTCCGGTGCAGTGTCAGCCACCACCACCTTGGCCTTGGAGGTGAGCAGCACGAAGCGCAACTCATCGGCCAGGGCGTTCAGGCGAGCGGCTAGCTCCGGCTTGGCGAACAAGGTCAACTCGGCCTGCAGGGAGCCACCGATGCGCTTCTCGCCACGGGCCACTTCCAGTGCCTTGTTCACTTCACCGCGAACGGTGAGGATCTCGGCCCAGAAATCGTCGTTGAGGGTTTCACCCGCAGCCAGCCCGAACAGGCCGTCATACCACTCTTCGGTGAAGACGAACTCGCCGCGCTCACCGGGCAGCAGTGCCCAGATCTCATCAGCGGTGAAGCTCATGATCGGCGCCATCCAGCGCACCATGGCCTCGACGATGTGATAGAGAGCAGTCTGGCAGGAGCGACGGGCCAGGCTGTCAGCCTTGGCGGTGTACTGACGATCCTTGATCACATCCAGATAGAAGGAGCCCATCTCGATGGAGCAGAACTGCATCAGCTTCTGGGTCACACCGTGGAAGTTGTACTCGTCGAATGCCGCCATGATCTCGGCCTGCACCGCTTTAGCACGACCCACAGCCCAGCGATCCACCACCACCATGTCGGCAGGCGCCACCATGTCGGTCGCCGGATTGAAGCCGTTCAGGTTGGCCAGCAGGAAGCGGGCGGTGTTGCGGATGCGACGATAGGCATCGGCAGAGCGTTTGAGGATCTCGTCAGAGACCGTCATCTCGCCGGTATAGTCAGTGCTCGCTACCCACAGACGCAGGATGTCGGCGCCCAGCTTGTTCATCACGTCCTGCGGGCTGACCACGTTACCGATGGACTTGGACATCTTGCGACCCTGGCCATCCACGGTGAAGCCGTGGGTCAGCACCTGGTTGTAAGGCGCCTTGTTTTTCATCGCCACGCCGATCATCAGGGAGGACATGAACCAGCCACGGTGCTGGTCAGAACCTTCCAGATAGAGGTCGGCTGACTTGCCGTTGAACTCGGGACGAGCATCCACGACAGAGGAGTGAGTGGAACCTGAGTCGAACCAGACGTCCAGGGTGTCAGGCACCTTGTCGTACATGTCGGCATCGCTGCCCAGCAGCTCGGCCTTATCCAGATCCCACCATGCCTGGATGCCGGACTGCTCGACCCGCTTGGCCACCTCAAACATCAGGCGCACAGATTCGGGGTGCAGCGCCTGAGTCTCTTTGTGGACGAACAGGGAGATAGGCACGCCCCAGGTACGCTGACGGGAGATACACCAGTCCGGACGGTTCTCGACCATCGCCTGAATACGGTTCTTACCCCAGGCAGGCACCCAGCCGCTCTGGCCTTGTTGGGCGATACCGTCCTTCTCGATACGCTCGATCTCTTCCAGCGCGCGCTGGCGCAGACCTTTCTGCTCCATGCTGATGAACCACTGCGGGGTGGCACGGAAGATGATCGGGGTCTTGTGGCGCCAGCAGTGCGGGTAGGAGTGGTTGAAGACCTTGTGATGCAGCAGGGCACCGCGCTCGGTCAGCACCTCGACCACAGAGGCGTTGGCCTTGAAGACATGCTGGCCAGCAAACAGCTCGGTATCTGGCAGATACACGCCGTTGCTACCCACCGGGTTAGCCACTTCCAGACCGTACTTCTGACCGACTACAAAGTCTTCCTGACCGTGGCCAGGGGCGGTGTGCACGGCGCCGGTACCGGCATCCAGGGTGACGTGGTCACCCAGCACAACCGGCACATCGAAGCTATAGAAAGGGTGGTTGAAGCGCAGCAGCTCAAGCGCCGCACCCTTGGCGTAACCCAGGTTATGGAAGCGCTCGATACCAGCACGATCCATCACATCCTTGACCAGTTCAGCGGCCAGGATCAGACGCTCCGGGTGCTCGCCTTCAACTTGGACCAACGCATAATCGAGGTCGGCGTGCATGGCGATGGCACGGTTGGCTGGCAGGGTCCACGGGGTAGTGGTCCAGATCACCGCAGAGATCGGGCCCTTGCCGGTGTGGCCTTCGGCGCAATCAAACTTGGCGGCCACGGTCGCCTCGTCAACGGCCTTGAAGCGCACGTCGATGGAGGGGGAATTCTTGTCGTAGTACTCCACTTCGGCCTCTGCCAGCGCAGAGCCACAGTCGGTACACCAGTGCACCGGCTTGGAGCCTTTGTGCAGGTGGCCGTTTTCAACAATCTTGGCCATGGAGCGGATGATGTTGGCTTCGGTGCCAAAATCCATGGTCAGGTAGGGGTTGTCCCAGTCACCCAGCACGCCCAGACGGATGAAGTCGGTCTTCTGTGCGTCGATCTGGGTCTTGGCGTACTTGCGGCACTCGGCGCGAAATTCGGCAGCGGAGACTTTCACACCTGGCTTGCCAACCATGCCTTCTACTTTCAGCTCGATGGGTAGACCGTGGCAATCCCAACCCGGTACATAGGGGGAGTCGAAACCGGAGAGGCCCTTGGACTTGATGATGATGTCTTTGAGGATCTTGTTGACCGAGTGACCGATGTGAATATTGCCGTTCGCATAGGGGGGGCCGTCATGCAAAATGAAAGAAGGCTTGCCCGCTTTGGCGCGGCGAATAGCGCCGTAGAGATCCTGATCGTACCAACGTTTCAGCATGTTGGGTTCGCGCTTGGCCAGATCGCCACGCATCGGAAACTCGGTTTCCGGCAGATTCAGGGTGTGTTTATAGTCGCTCATCAGTCCTGGGTTCCCTTCTTTTCTAAAAGAGTGCTGGGTAAATTGAATTGTGGCAGCCCGAACCAGGCTCGGGCTGCCAGGGCATCTCGTTCGATCTGCTCTTTCAAGGCAGTGAAAGAGGCAAACTTCTGCTCTTCGCGCAGCTTGTGGCGAAGCAGCACCTTGACCTGTTGACCATATAGATCACCAGAAAAATCAAATAGATGTACTTCCAATCTGGCTTGTGTACCGCTCAAGGTCGGCCGTACACCCACATTGGCTACACTGGGGAAGGTCTTGCCGGAACATATCACTTCCACCGCAAACACGCCACCGACCGGGATCACCTGGCGCTTGAGGGCCAGATTGGCGGTGGGAAAACCTATGGTGCGCCCCAGCTTGTCGCCGTGGGCCACCCGGCCGCTGATGGTATAGGGGCGGCCGAGCATCAGCTCCACTTCCGCCATCCGGCCCGCTTTGAGCGCCTCGCGTACGAGTGTGCTGCTGACCCGCTGCCGTTCGAGCTGGAAGCTCTGAGTACTGATCACCTCGAACCCGAAGCGATGGCCCGCCTCCTCCAGCAGATGGAAGTCCCCTTGCCGTCCCTTGCCGAAACGAAAGTCGTCACCGACCACCAGATAGCGCACCCCGAGCTTGTCCACCAACAACTGCTCGATGAAGGTCGAAGCAGCCTGCTCGGCAAAGCGCTGGCTAAAGCGCACGCAGAGCAGCCGGTCAATATCCAGCCCTTGCAGTGCTTCGTACTTCTCTCGCAACCGGCTAAGGCGAGCTGGTGCATCACTACCGGCGAACAGCTCCAGCGGCTGCGGTTCGAACAACATGACACAGGCAGGCAATCCCAGTCGGGCCGCTTTCGCCTTGAGACGTGCCAATACCGCATGGTGACCCTGATGAACCCCATCAAAGTTGCCAATGGTCAATACACATCCCCGGTGGCGGGGTTTGAGATTGTGAATGCCGCGAATAAGCTCCATCAGTGCCTTGTGCGTTGCTGCCATGGAAATCGGCGGATTATATAACAGGCAGCAGGCAGGGTCAGCCCTCATGGTCCTATTTCAGCTATCTGGAGCAAATCGCACGCACCAGTGACACATTCCCGCATCGCCCCCAGGGCCACAGCTACTGCTGACCAGCTTTAAGATGTCGTGGTCTAACACCCAGCACCAGCAGCACAGCGGCATAGAGCCCGGCACCCAGCACCAGCAGCATGGTCAGCTGCAAACTGGCCTTGCCCATGCTCCACGCCCCCCACTGGGCGAGATCCGGCGACAGATAGGCAAGCAGCCCCCCCATCAATACCGTTGCTACCAGCAACTTGAGACAGAACACCCCGGTATTGCGGGAAGGACGGTAAACATCCTGCTGATACAACCCCTTGAACAGCAGTGCCGCATTCAGGGTACCGGAGCAGGCGGTCGAGAGCGCCAGCCCCACATAACCGAGCGGAAAGATGAATGCGATGTTGCACACCATGTTGGCGATCATCGACATCACCCCGATCCGCACCGGCGTTCGGGTATCCTGACGGGCGTAATAGCCCGGTGCCAGCACCTTGATCAGCATCAGGGAGAGCAGACCGGTGGTGGACGCCAGCAAGCTGGCGCTGGACATGGCTACCTCATGCATGCCGAACTCACCGCGCATGAACAGCACCCGCAGAATGGGCTCGCGCAGCACCGCGATGCCGACCATGGCAGGCAATCCAAGCAACATCACCATCCGCACGCCCCAATCCATGGTGCGGGAGAAGTCGGCCGGGTCAGCATCCACATGCTTCTTGGCCAGCGCAGGCAGGATCACGGTACTGATCGCCACCGCAAACAGGCCGAGGGGAAACTCCAGCAGGCGATCCGAGTAATAGAGATAGCTGATGGCGCCGGTGGCGAGGAAGGAAGCCAGCATGGTGTTGATCAACAAGTTGATCTGACTGACCGAGACGCCAAACAGCGCCGGGATCATCAGGGTGCGAATTTTCACCACCCCGGGGTGATGCCAGCCCCACTTGGGCCACACCAGCATGTTGATCTGGCGCAGGAAGGGATACTGGAACAGGAACTGCACCAGACCACCCAGAAAGACACCGATGGCGAGGGCTATCTCTGGCCGATCCATCAGGGGCGCTATCCACCAGGCTGCCGCAATCATGGTGAGATTGAGAAACACCGGCGTGAACGAGGAGACCCCGAAGCGGCCAAAGGTGTTGAGGATGGCCCCCGCCATGGCGGTAAAGGTGATGAACCAGAGATAGGGGAAGGTAATTTTGAGCATCAGGCTGGCCAGCTCGAACTTCTCGGCCGCTGGCCCGCCATGCAGCCAGTCCCAGAACCAACCCCAGCCAAACAGTGCGGTCAGCACACCCGAACCCAGCACCCCGAGCAGGGTGACCACAGTCACTATGCCCCCCAGCGTACCCGCCACCGCGGCCAGCAATTCACGCACTTCGCGCTCGTCGCCATTTTTCTTGTACTCCGTCATCACGGGGACAAAAGCCTGGTTGAAAGCACCTTCAGCGAACAATCGGCGCAAAAAGTTAGGGATGCGATTGGCAAAGAAGAAGACATCGGCGGCCACACCTGCACCGAGCAGATTGGCGATGACAACATCACGAACCAAGCCCATTACACGGGACACCAGGGTCATTCCGGACACTATCATGCCGGATTTGATCAATTTCTTACTCAAGACGAGGCCTCTGGAACTGTCAGAATGAAAAGAATGCTGCTAGAATCGGCCGACAGTTTAACCGCCTCCCAACTGACACACCACCGGGAGGCGGTGTTTATTTGCACAAATCATTTGACATTATGTGGTTGAGAAGGCATATTTCCGGGCCTTTTCAATACACTCGCTAAGACAGTTTTAGGAGTTTTACCTTGGCTAACATCAAATCTGCTAAGAAGCGCGCGATTCAGTCAGAGAAACGTCGTCAACACAACGCCAGCCGTCGTTCAATGACCCGTACCTATCTGAAGAAAGTAATTGCTGCAATCGCTTCTGGCGACAAAGCTGCCGCTGTAGCCGCTTTTGCTACCGCTCAGCCGATCATGGATCGCATGGCTACTAAAGGCCTGATCCACAAGAACAAAGCTGCTCGTCACAAGAGCCGCCTGTCTGCCCAGATCAAAGCTATGGCTTAATCAGCCTCGGCTGACTTACGCTAAAAAAACCGGCCTTCGTGCCGGTTTTTTATTTATCTGCGCTGCAATAAAGTCGATGCAGCAAACTGATCACCTCACGCACCTCATGGCTGCGCAGCGAATAGTAGACCGTCTGAGCCTCTTTACGCGTCGTCACCAGCTCATCCCGCCGCAGCAATGCCAGATGCTGTGACAAGGCTGACTGACTCAATCCCAACCGCTCGTTGAGCTCCCCCACCGACAGCTCCCGCTCCAGCAATTGGCACAAGATAAACAGCCGCCGTTCATTGGCCAGCGCCTTGAGCAAGGCCACCGCTTGACTCGCATTGGCCTCCATCTCTTCAAGTTGCATCACATCTCTCCTCTGCCGCTTATCGCCAATGATACGTGCTGACGCATCGTTTTAAAACGACAGGGTCGTTGGCTGAATGGTCGAGAAGTTCTCCTGCCCGGCAAACAGGAAGGTAAAGTCACTCTCGCACACCCGTTTAACCGCCGGGTGCTGGATCATCCGCTCAGCGAAGATAACGTAGTACTCTTCCATCAAATCCAGGGTTTCACCGATTAACATGACGCCTTCCCCTTCCAGGATCTCCTCCCGATAGATGGTGGGAGCCATGAAAATTCCTTGATTGAAGAAACCAAAGGCCTTCATCAACGCCGCATCATCAAACTCGCCAAGAATACTGGGCGACACCCCCTGCTGCTCGAACCACTGGGTCAGCTGACGACCCATGGCGGTACGGCGACCGGGGATCAGCAGCTTGCGCTCCTCCAGACAGGCAGGAAAGGGCTTCTCGGGCAGTGGCGCCTTGCAGAAGAAGCTGACGCCACAGCCCCCCAATCGCTTGGAGAGCAGCCCCGCATGCTGGCTGGAATCCACCGGGCAGTCAGAGAGGATCATATCGAGCTTGTGCTCGCTCAGCTGCTCCAGCAGCAGCTCGTGAGTCGATTCGAAGCAGCGCAGGTGGATGGAGCCATCATTGGGGATGACGGAGAGCAGCACGCGGCTGGCAAGGCGCTTGGAGAGGGCATCGGCAATACCGACGTCAAAGAGGATCTGGCTCTCCTTGCGGTAGTTGACGATATCGAGCATCTCGTAGGAGAGGCTGAACATCTTGTCGGCATAGCGAAACACCAGCTGACCCAGCTCGGTCGCTTCGAGGGTACGCCCTTTGCGCTTGAGTAACTTGCCACCGAGCCGCTGCTCCAGCAGCTTGATCTGTCCGGTGACCGTTTGCGGGGTCAAAAAAAGGGCTTCCGCTGCCTGGGTAACGGAGCCCTTCTTCTGAGTCATCCAGAAATAGTAGAGATGGTTGTAGTTAAGGTGTGACATCCGATGGGGTTCCCGCTGGTCGCGGACTCCGGTAGCAGCTGAGTTCAACCGCCAGAATGTCATACATGTCGCTAACCGAGTCAACCTTGTTCGCGCCAAACTGCTCCATCAGGCTGGCCTTTAGCCGTGCCTTGTCCGGCATTCGCTCAGCGCAATAGCGTTTGTTGGAATGTTTGACCATTTCGCCAGCCCGACTGCTGAGAGCCCGCTCGGAAAAAGTCTCGCCAAAGCGAGCCTTGGCCTGCTTGTCCCCCAGCAGCAGGGCGCTATCAACCACCCCGTTCAGATAGGCAGAGCAGTTCGCCGAGGCGGCGTCCTGCTTGCAATCCTCCAGCCCACCGGCCAGTGCCATGGGGCTCAGCAACAACATCAACAACCCTGTCTGTATTCTCATAATCCCTCCGAACGCTGATCTCCTTCACCTTTAGGTAACGAAGCCCGCAATGCCAGATACCCCACGACAGCGGCGACAGTGGAACCAACCAGGATCCCCAACCGCGAGTAGCTACCGTAGTCCAGGCCGCCGTGCTCAAACGCCAGCGACGCAATAAACATCGACATGGTGAACCCGATACCACAGAGGATACTGACCGCAAAAATCTGCTTGAAATTAACTCCCCGTGGCAATTGGGCGATACCCAATTTCACGGCCAACCAACTGATGGTGAACACCCCGAGTGGCTTGCCGATACACAGCCCCAGCATGATGCCCATCGGTACCGGGCTCATCAGCGCAGACAGACCAATACCGTCCAGCGAGACCCCTGCGTTGGCGAAGGCAAACAACGGCAGGATCAGGTAGGCGCTCCAGGGGTGCAATGAATGTTCCAGATGCTTGAGCGGCGAGGCATAGCGCTTGCCCTTAAGCGGGATCATGAAACCCACGACTACGCCGGCCAGGGTCGCATGAACGCCAGACTTGAGCACCGCCACCCAGAGCACCAGACCGACCAGCATGTAGAGGCTGATCCTGTCCTCACCACGGCGATTCATCCAGAACAGGGTGATGGTTGCCAGAATACCGATGGCCAGCGCCTCCAGCGACAGCTGCTGGGTATAGAAGAGCGCGATGATGATGATGACGCCGAGGTCATCCATGATGGCCAGCGCCAGCAGGAACACCTTGAGGCTCACCGGCACCCGCTTGCCGAGCAGCGCCATCACCCCGAGGGCAAAGGCGATGTCGGTCGCAGCCGGAATCGCCCAGCCAGCACGGGCTACTTCATCGGAATAGTTGAAAAAGGAGTAGATCAAGGCCGGAGCCAGCATGCCGCCCACCGCCGCAATGGCCGGGAAGGTCGCCTGCACTCGGGTGGAGAGCGCCCCTTCCAGCATTTCACGCTTCACTTCCAGGCCAACCAGCAGGAAGAAGATCGCCATAAAGCCATCGTTGATCCACAGCAGCAGCGGCTTGTTGATGTCGAGGGCCGCGATGCGCACCTGCACCGGCGTGTCGAGAAACGCCTGATACCCGCCAGCCAGCGCGGTATTGGCTAAAATCATCGCCAGCATGGCCGCCATGATCAGAATAATTCCGGAGGCGGCCTCCAGCTTCAGGAACTTTTTGATTACGTCACTCATGGTTAAATTTTCCACCGTATTGCTTTGATTCGAGTCTATATCCTGCAACAACCAATGGAAAATCGTTTCTTGCTGCTCAACACAACGAAAAAACCGAAGGCAAAATAGAACATACCTGCTATAAGCAGGTTTTCGCCTTGTCTCTGGCTACCGTCTTATTAATCAATAAAGTGAATTTTCAATTATTTAGCTGCATAAAAAAGGCGCCCTGAGGCGCCTTTCGATCAGATGGCGACGGGCGCCTTGATCCCGGGATGGGGGTCATAACCCTCAATCTCGAAATCCTCGAACTTGTAGTCGAAGATGGAGTCGGGTTTGCGCTTGATCACCAGTTGCGGCAGCGGACGCGGCTCGCGAGAGAGCTGCAGCGCGGTCTGCTCCATGTGGTTGGAGTAGAGGTGCACATCACCGCCGGTCCAGACGAAATCACCCACTGCCAGGTTGCACTGCTGGGCCATCATGTGGGTCAGCAGGGCGTAGCTGGCGATGTTGAACGGCAGGCCGAGGAACACATCACAGCTGCGCTGGTAGAGCTGGCAGGAGAGCTTGCCGTCCGCCACATAGAACTGGAAGAAGGCGTGGCAGGGGGCCAGCGCCATCTTGTCCAGCTCGCCCACGTTCCAGGCTGAAACGATGATGCGGCGGGAATCCGGGTTGTGCTTGATGTCATCCACCGCTTTCTGGATCTGGTCGATGACAGACCCATCGGCCGCAGGCCAGGAGCGCCACTGAGCGCCGTAAACCGGCCCCAGCTCGCCATTCTCGTCGGCCCACTCATCCCAGATGCTGACGCCGTTTTCCTTCAGATAAGCGGTATTGGTATCGCCATTGAGGAACCAGAGCAGCTCGTGAATGATGGAGCGCAGGTGGCACTTCTTGGTGGTCACCAGCGGGAAACCTTCCGCCAGATTGAAGCGCATCTGATGGCCGAACAGGGAGACGGTACCGGTACCGGTACGGTCTGACTTGATGGTGCCCTCATCGAGGATCTTCTGCATCAGGTCGAGATAAGCTCGCATTATTTCGCCTCCTTCACGGCATTACCGAACAACTGCGGGCGCTTATAGGCAACCCAGATCATCAGGGCACCAACCACTATCATCGGGGTGGAGAGGATCTGGCCCATGCTGATCTCCTGGAAGTAGAGACCGAGCTGGCTATCCGGCTGGCGCACAAACTCCACCAGGAAGCGGAACAGGCCGTAGAACAGCAGGAACATGCCGGAGATGGCGCCGCGCGGCGGGTTCTTGCGCCAGAACAGGTTGAGAATGATGAACAGCACCACCCCTTCCAGTGCGAACTGGTAGAGCTGGGAAGGATGACGCGGCTCGGAGCCCGCCTCCGGGAAGATGATGGCCCAAGGCACATCGGTGACCCGCCCCCACAACTCGCCGTTGAGGAAGTTGCCGATCCGGCCAACGCCGAGACCAAACGGAATGAGCGGTGCCACAAAGTCAGCCACGGTAAAGAAGTGGCGCTTGGTTTTGTGGGCAAACCAGATCATCGCGGTGATCACCCCGATCAGACCACCGTGGAACGACATACCGCCGGTCCAGATCTTGAACAGGTAGGTGGGATCTGCGAGGAAGAGATCGAAGTTGTAGAACAGCACGTAACCGACACGGCCACCGAGGATCACCCCGAGGAAACCGTAGAACAGCAGATCCGACACCTCGTTGCGGGTCCAGCCGCTGTTGGGCGCATCGGCGCGACGGCCGGCAAGCCACATGGCAAAAGCGAAACCAAACAGGTACATGAGACCATACCAGCGTACCGATAGTGGTCCCAAACTGAATGCTACGGGATCAATCTGCGAGAAAACCCAATATCCATCGTGCTGCATATGCGGCCCCAGTCATAAGAAAAGCCGCATTTTCCGATCATTCGTCAGCAGGGACAAGGCATGATTATCAATCAGTCTGTTTCGTTTTGTGACCGGCACGCAGCAAACCACCCAAACCGTGCTCCTCCAGATAGCGGGCAAACAGGCCACGCAATACATGGGGATTGTCATGCTTGAGGCCATCGGCCATCAGTTCGGTCAACTCGCTCAGGGTGGATTGACGCAGCACGTACTTGATCCGGGCGATGTTGTGGGTGTTCATACTGAAGCGGCGATAGCCCATGGCCAGCAGTAGCAGCACACCGACCGGATCACCGGCCAGCTCGCCACAGACCGACACCGGCTTCTGGTAGCGGTGAGAGGCATCAACCAGCTGTTGCAGGGCGCGGATCACCGCTGGATGGAAGGCGTCGTAGATGTTGGCAACCCGGGAATTGTTGCGATCCACCGCCAGCAGGTACTGGGTCAGGTCATTGCTGCCCACCGACCAGAAGTCGATGAGCGGCGCCATCTCCGGCAAGATAAAGAGGGCTGAGGGCACCTCGATCATCACCCCAAGGCTGGGGTAGCGGATCACCGCATCGCGGCTCGCCGCCTCTTCCGACACTTCCCGCCACGCCTGATCCAGCAAACGACGAGAGGCTTTGATTTCGCTGACGCTGCTGATCATCGGCAGCATGATGGCCAGATTGTCCAGCCCTTCGCTGGCCCGCAACATCGCCTTGAGCTGCACCAGAAACAGTTCGGGGTGATCCAGGGTGATCCGGATCCCCCGCCAGCCAAGGAAGGGGTTTTCCTCGACGATGGGGAAATAGGGTAATGGCTTGTCGCCGCCCACATCCAGCGTCCGCATGCAGACCGGCCGGTTGCGGTAGGTCTCCAGAATGCCGCGATAGCGGGCAGTCTGCTCCCACTCGGAAGGAAAGCTCTCCTGCAACATGAAGGGGATCTCGGTGCGATAGAGACCGACCCCGTCCGCCAGCTGATTGAGGGAGATCTCGGTATCGGCACTGAGCCCGGCGTTGAGCAGCAGGGAGACCTTGGTGCCGTCGGCGGTCTCGGAGGGCAGGCTGTCAACGCTACGCACCAGAGTATCGAGCGCCCGCTCTTCGTTGAGCAGTTGCCGATACTCGGTCAGGATCACCTGGTTGGGTTCGATGAAGAGATCGCCGCTGTAGCCATCGACCACCAACATGCGACCGCCGATGTCGCCGAGTGGCAGATCCACCCCCATGATGGCGGCCACCCCCATGGCGCGGGCCAGAATGGCGGCGTGGGAGTTGGTGCCCCCCTTGAGCGATACCACCCCGGTCAAATACTCGCGGGGCACCTCAGCGAGGATGGTGGCGGTCACCTCGTCAGCAACCAGCACCACCGGCTCGCCAATGGCGATATGTTCCGGTTCGTTCTGCACCAGTCGGCTGATCAGCCGCTGGGCGATATCCTTCACGTCGGTGGAGCGCTCCTGCAGGTAAGGGTCCTTCATCCCCTTGAACTGCTCGATCAGACGATCACTGATCAGCTTGACCGCCGAGACGGCCGTCCAGTGCTCCTTGCTCACCTTGTTGCGGATCGGTTTGATGTAGCCGGGATCGTTCAGCAGATGGAGATAGATATCGAAGATCGCCACCGAATCCTGGCTGTAACTCTCGCGAAAACGCAGCGCCAGACTCTCCAGGTCGTGGCGAACCTCTTCCACGGCCAGCTCCAGCCGGGCCAGCTGGCTCCCATGATCTTCATCCTTGCGCGGGGTGATGGACGAGAGCGCCTTGCGCGGCCGCCACACCCAGGCCTTGGCAATGGCGATACCGCTGGCCCCGGCAATGCCCCGCAGCGGCTTGCTCCAGTCGGTCTTCTGCAGCCACCCCTTGGCTTGCGCCTGAGCGATACGCGCGGCCAGCTGGGCTGCCAGGGTGACCATGAAGGACTCCTCGCCCTCATCGAAGCGGCGACTCTCCTTCTGCTGCACCACCAGAATGCCGACCACCTGACGCTGGTGCATGATGGGAGCACCAAGGAAGGAGCGGAACGCCTCTTCGGCAACATCGGGCAGGAACTTGAAACTGGGGTGAGCGGGGGCATCGGCCAGGTTGATCAGCTCTTCTCGCTGGCCCACTAACCCGACGATACCCTGCTCGAATGGCAGGGTCACCTTATCGACCGCAGAGGATGCCAACCCGTCGGTGGCAGCCAGGCGATAGCGACGCATCTCGGGCTCCGAGACGTACACAGAGCAGCAGTCTACTGCCATGGCCTGCCGAGTCTGGCTTACCAAGGCCTGCAGGGCCTGCTCGAGGGTGTTAGCCTCGGCCATGCTCTCGACGATACGTCTCAGATCCGTTAACAACTAATAGTGCTCCTTAACGAGGACGGTTACGCCGTCCATCCTTCTTGTTGACCTGTACTGCCGGCACCGGCATCGCCAGCGGGACAAACTCTGTCATGACCCGGCGGTAAACCTCTCGCTTGAACGAGACGACCTGACGTACCGGGTACCAGAAGCTGACCCAACGCCAATCATCAAATTCGGGATGGCCATGACAGCCGAACTGGATCCGCGACTCCCTGCCCTGACCCAGTTGTAACAGGAACCATTTTTGCTTTTGGCCAATACAGACCGGTGAACTGTCCCAGCGGACAAGACGTTTGGGTAAACGATACTTTAGCCAGTTACGACTGGTGGCCAAAATGGTCACATCTTCGGGCTTGAGGCCAATCTCCTCATACAGCTCTCGATACATGGCCTGCTCTGGCGTTTCACCATCATCAACTCCCCCCTGCGGAAACTGCCAGGAGTGCTGCCCATAGCGTTTAGCCCACAACACTTGTCCTTCACGGTTACAGATCACGATACCGACATTGGGACGAAATCCGTCGCCATCAATCACGTGATCACCTTATAAAGGCTGAATCTATAAGGAGATTGTTCCACATTCACTCCGTGGCAGCAAACAGGGAGTGAATCCCCTGTTTCATGAATAACTTTCCATTTCAAACATAGTTATAAACAAATTCAACGATCCTCCCGCCCAAGTTGCCCACCCAGACTGTGCATAAAGCTGTTAGCAAACGGGTATATACAGTACTTTTTGACGATAACAAAAAAGCGCCAGCCTGTTCCACCACGCCATGGAAATACAAAAAAACAATTAATATACATAGACTTAAACTATAAAAGCCTGCGTTTGATCTCTCGCATCATCCATGCAGGATCCACGATCCTGATTGTGAACAAGTTCAACTGTTCAAAGATCCACCACGACCAAATTATCCACAGGAGTGGCACAGTATCTACTCGGTTAGCAGGGTAAAAATGGGGTTGCATTCACAATTTTTTGTAACATCTCAGAGACTCATCCCACTTTCATCCACTTATCCAAGATTTCTGTGGATAACTGTGTGTAACATCATGCACAAACCCTTGGACAACTATTTAGAGCTCAAGCAGTGCCAGGATCGCCACTCGATAAAATATATAAAACCCTTTAAAATCATTGTGATGAGCCAACAACCCCCAGATTCTCGGTATTTGATCTTATCCACTCTGGATCGGTTATAAAAACAGCGATCCAGCTCAGGATCCTCCCCTGTTAGACTATGGCGAGCAAGATGGAGCCAAACATGCCAAGCAATCCTCAATCCGAACAGGAGTTATTGAACCGGGCCTACGCCATGGCTGGCTTCACGTTGGCACAACTGGCCGCAGAAGCTGGCGTCGCGGTACCCAGAGATCTGCGTCGTGACAAGGGGTG
Organism: Aeromonas sp. 160P; assembly: GCF_055193095.1. Lineage (NCBI taxonomy): Bacteria > Pseudomonadati > Pseudomonadota > Gammaproteobacteria > Aeromonadales > Aeromonadaceae > Aeromonas > Aeromonas sp. 160P. The sequence goes on from NZ_JBUXKV010000001.1 coordinate 109,311, forward strand.
GGTCGGTCAGTTGATCGAGCTGCAACTGGGGGCCAGCGCAGGGAGCAGGCCGGAGCAGGACTTCCCGGATCTCGGCATCGAGCTCAAGACGATCCCCATCGATCCTCAAGGCAAACCGCTGGAGACCACCTTCGTCTGCGTTGCACCGCTGATCGGTGTCAGCGGTCAACGCTGGGAGGAGTCCAACGTGCGTAACAAGCTCTCCCGGGTACTGTGGATCCCGGTAGAGGGCAGCAGGGAGATCCCGGTCGGTGAACGACGGGTCGGCATGCCGCTGATGTGGAGCCCGAATGAAGAGGAAGATCGGCTACTGCGTCAGGATTGGGAAGAGCTGATGGACATGATAGTGCTGGGAGAAGTGGAGCAGATCAGCGCTCGCCACGGCCAGGTGATGCAGCTGCGCCCCAAAGCCGCCAACAATAAGGCTCTGACTCGCGCCATCGGCCGCGATGGTCAACCCATCATGACCCTGCCTCGCGGCTTCTATCTCAAGATCGACTTCACCCACAGCCTGCTGCAACGCTATTTTGCCTTGCCGACTTGATCTGCCTTATCAACATCTTTGTCATATGGTGGTATAAAAATAGTCAGGAGCCATTTTTAACTCACAGACAAGGAGGCGTCATGCCACTGATCAAACAGTTTTTGAAGTCCAAGCCCGAGGTCAAGGTGACCTTTGCCGTAGAGAAAGAGGCTGCCGCAGGCGCGGAGCAGGTGATGCTGATTGGCGAGTTCACCCAGTGGCAACCGGTCGAGTTGAAACGCATGAAGAGCGGCGAGTTCAAAGCCACTCTCAATCTGCCGACCGACGGCCCGGGTTACTTCGAATATTGCTACCAGCTCATCACGCCGGCAGGGGAAACCCTCTACGAGAATGACTGGGAAGCGGATGACTATGTGCCAGGCCCCTTCGGGCGCGACAACTCGGTGGTACGCGTCATCCAATAGATGACCCTCCCCAAGAACCGGATACAAAAAAGGCTCGCCATTGGCGAGCCTTTTCACTACCTGTCGAGCTATTTGCCGACATATCGACACTAATTCGAATCGAATTAGTTGAGCTTCTCTTTGATACGAGCAGCTTTACCGGACAGGTTGCGCAGGTAGTACAGTTTGGCGCGGCGAACATCACCACGACGCTTCAGTTCTACACTGTGGATCAGCGGAGAGTGAGTCTGGAATACACGCTCAACACCTTCGCCGTTGGAGATCTTGCGAACGGTGAAAGCAGAGTGCAGACCGCGGTTACGCTTGGCAATAACGATGCCTTCGAAAGCCTGCAGACGCTCTTTGCCACCTTCTTTAACACGCACTTGAACACGTACGGTGTCGCCCTGGGCAAAAGCCGGGATGTCGGTACGCAGTTGCTCTTGTTCAAGCTGCTGAATAATCTTGCTCATTGTCTTTCCTTACCTAGGATAAACTGAAAACTCTACTTAACGCTGTCACGCACTTCGCGGACATACTCGGCAAGAAGTGATTCTTGCTCGTCAGTCAGAGCTAGGTTGTTAATAAGTTCCGGCCTTCTTTGCCAGGTTCGTCCGAGCGATTGCTTGAGACGCCAGCGTCGAATCACTTCGTGATTGCCGCTTGTCAGCGCCTCGGGCACCGCCAATCCATCCAACACCTCTGGCCGAGTGTAGTGGGGATGATCCAGCAAGCCATCCGTGAAGGAGTCCTGCTCAGCACTGGCCTGATCGCCCAAGACCCCAGGGACCAGACGCGAAACCGCATCGATCAGGGTCATGGCAGGCAACTCGCCACCACTTAACACGTAATCCCCGATAGACCACTCTTCGTCGACTTCGGTTTGTATCACGCGTTCATCGATACCTTCGTATCGACCGGCTACCAGAATCAGTTTCTGATTCGTCGCCAACTCGGTTACGCCCGCTTGAGTCAGCTTGCGTCCCTGAGGAGAGAGATAGATGACTTTCGCCCCGTCTCCCGCCGCTTGCTTGGCTGCATGAATCGCATCACGCAGCGGCTGAACCATCATTAACATGCCGGGCCCACCACCATAAGGACGATCATCGACCGTACGGTGTTTATCGTGGGTAAACTCCCGGGGGTTCCAGCACTCAATCTGCAGCAGGCCACTCTTGACGGCCCGACCCGTTACCCCGTGCTCGGTAATGGCTCGGAACATTTCAGGGAAGAGGCTAATCACCCCAATCCACATAAGAAACCTCCGGCACCCGTGTTAGCGCGGGAAACTAGAAACCAGGATCCCAATCAACTTCGATTGTTCGAGCAGTCAGATCAATATTCTTGATCACCTGCTCTTCCAGGAACGGAATCAACCGCTCCTTTGCACCAAAGGCATCTTTTACATTGGCCTCAACCACCAACACATCGTTGGAGCCGGTTTCCATCAATTCGGTCACCTTGCCCAGGTCGTATCCCTTGGTGGTCATCACGGAGCAACCAATCAGGTCACGCCAGTAGAACTCACCTTCAGGCAACGCAGGCAATAGATCGGCGGGTACGCCAATCTCGACATTGGTCAATGCCAGGGCATCTTCGCGCACATCGATACCATCGAGTTTGCAGATCAGACCCTTGTTGTGACGCTTCCAGGCCGAGACCTTGAGTTCACGCCACACCCCGTTCTGACTAATCAGCCAAGGGTTGTAATCGAAAATCGCTTCGGCAACATCGGTGAAGGAGTTCACTTTAAGCCAACCCTTGATGCCATAAACGGTACCCAGGGTGCCCAGAACTATAGGTTTTTCCACCTTAACTCCTTACCGTTTGGCTGATTAAGCAGCTTTAGCAGCGTCTTTGATCAGCTTGGCAACGCGGTCAGAAACAGCGGCACCAGTAGCAACCCAATGCTCGATACGAGCCAGGTCCAGGTTCAGCTTTTCGGCAGAACCAGAAGCAACCGGGTTGAAGAAACCAACGCGCTCGATGAAGCGGCCGTCACGGGCGCAACGGCTGTCAGAAACTACTACCTGGTAAAACGGACGCTTTTTCGCGCCACCACGTTGTAAACGAATGGTTACCATATCGTCCTCATTAACATCTAATGAACAAGGCCCGCAAACACGCGGACCCTAGCTTAAAATAAGCCGCGTAATTCTACTTGGATTCGTAATAATTGCAACCAAGCCAGCCATTTTTTGCGCAGAACAGCAATGAAAAAGGGCCTGCCACCGCAGACCCCCCATAAACCCACAGGCCGGATCAGAACGGACCGCGACCGCCACCGAAACCGGGGGGCATCATGTTCTTCATCTGACTCATCATCTTGCGCATGCCGCCCTTGCCGGACATCTTCTTCATCATGCGCTGCATCTCGGTGAACTGCTTGAGCAGCTTGTTCACGTCCTGCACCTGCATGCCAGAGCCTGCCGCGATACGGCGTTTACGCGACCCTTTGATAAGGTCAGGATGAGCACGCTCCTTGGGCGTCATGGAGCTGATGATCGCTTCCATCCGCACGGTCAGCTTGTCATCCATCTGATCTTTCACGTTATCCGGCAAGCCAGACATACCGGGCAGCTTGTCGAGCATCCCCATCATGCCGCCCATGTTGCGCATCTGGGCCAGCTGCTCGCGGAAGTCTTCCAGATCAAAGCCCTTGCCACTCTTGACCTTGTCGGCCAGTTTGGCGGCTTTCTCTTTATCAACGTTGCGCTCGACTTCCTCGATCAGCGACAGCACATCGCCCATACCGAGGATGCGGGAGGCGAGACGATCCGGGTGGAATGGCTCCAGCGCATCGGTCTTCTCGCCCATACCGATAAATTTGACCGGCTTGCCGGTGATGTGGCGCACCGACAAGGCGGCACCACCACGAGCATCACCATCCGCTTTGGTGAGGATCACACCGGTGAGCGGCAGTGCCTCGTTGAACGCCTTGGCGGTGTTGGCGGCATCCTGACCGGTCATCGCATCGACCACGAACAGGGTCTCGACCGGCTTGATGGTGGCGTGCAGATGCTGGATCTCGGCCATCATCGCACTGTCGACGTGCAGACGACCGGCGGTATCGACGATCACCACGTCATAGAATTTCTTGCGCGCCTGATCGATGGCAGCAGTGGCAATGTCGACCGGCTTCTGGCTGGCATCGCTCGGGAAGAAGTCAACGCCGATGTCGCTCGCCAGGGTCTCCAGCTGTTTGATCGCCGCAGGGCGATAAACGTCGGCACTGACCACCAGCACCTTCTTCTTGCTGCGCTCTTTGAGCAGCTTGGCCAGTTTGCCGACCGTGGTGGTCTTACCGGCACCCTGCAGACCGGCCATCAGGATGATGGCGGGCGGCTGGGCAGCCAAGTTGAGCTGCTCGTTGGCCTCCCCCATCACGGTGACCAGCTCACCGTGCACAATCTTGATGAATGCCTGGCCCGGGCTCAGGGATTTGGCCACTTCCTGCCCGACGGCGCGCTCTTTGACGCGCGCCACGAAATCACGCACTACCGGCAGGGCGACATCCGCCTCGAGCAGCGCCATGCGGACTTCGCGCAGGGTTTCCTTGATGTTGTCTTCGGTCAGGCGACCACGGCCACTGACATTGCGCAAGGTGCGCGAGAGTCGTTCAGTCAAATTCTCAAACATGACGGATTCCGGTTCTTGGCGTAATAAATTGGGGGCATTATAACCCAGAGCGGGCGCGAGGACGATTATTCGCCGCACGGCAGCAATAGGGACCTTCTCCCTATATATGGGCAGATCGGCCGTTGCACAACTGGCGAGCACTTCATGTGCAAGGTATACTGCCCCTCTTACCCTCAAAAGCTTGTGTAACAACGACCTGGTTATGATCGTAATCTCTGTTCTGGCCCTGGCGTTCTATCTGCTGGCCATCATCGCCTCCCTGCATCTGTTACTGAGCGCCAAGCCGGTGGGACAGCGCTCCCTGTTTGCCTGTATCGGATTGGCCCTGATCGCCCATGCCAGCACCCTGGGTTCAGAAATCCTGCAAGGGACTGGCCAAAACCTGAGCATGCTCAACGTCGCCTCGCTGGTGAGTCTGATCATCAGTTGTTTCATGAGCTGTATCACACGCCGCTTCAACGGCTGGATACTGCTGCCGGTGGTATACAGTTTCTCGGCCCTGCTGCTGGCCGCCAGTGCCCTGATCCCGGGGCGTTACATCACCCATCTTGAGGCCCATCCCCAGCTGTTGCTGCACATCGGCCTCGCGTTGATGGCCTACTCGGTATTGATGATCGCCTGCCTGTTTGCACTGCAGCTTGCCTGCCTGAACAAACAGCTTAAATCGAGAAAAATCAGTAATCTGCCAGCCATGCCACCGCTAATGACCGTGGAGAAACGGCTGTTCCAGCTGATCTCTACCGGGGTACTGCTGCTGACCCTCTCCATCGCCTCCGGACTCTTCTTTCTTGAAGACATGTTCGCCCAGGGCAAATCTCACAAGACGGTGCTCTCCATCCTGGCCTGGTGTGTCTACGTGCTGCTGCTGTGGGGCCATCACACCTATGGCTGGCGCGGCCGTAAAGTGATTACCCTGAGCCTCATTGGCAGCTTCATCCTTACCCTCGCCTACTTTGGCAGCCGCTTCGTCAAAGAAGTACTACTGAGCTGACCCTCTCTTTATTTTCGTCACACCATCCAACAGGAGCCCTTTTTGGACAGCATCTCAACGAGCACATTACTGATTGTTCTCGTTATTTTGATCCTCTTATCCGCCTTCTTCTCCAGTTCCGAAACTGGCCTGATGTCCATCAACCGCTACAAACTCCGGCATTTAGCCCAAACCAAACATAAAGGCGCACGCCGCGTCGAGAAAATGCTGGCCCGCCCCGATCGCCTGCTAGGGTTGATCCTGATCGGCAACAATCTGGTCAACATTCTCGCCTCCGCCATCGCCACCATTGTCTGTATTCGGTTGTTTGGTGATCTCGGGGTCGCCATCGCCACCTTTGGCCTGACGTTGGTGGTACTGGTATTCGGTGAAGTGACCCCCAAGACGCTGGCAGCCATGTATCCGGAAAAAATTGCCTATCCGGCCTCCTGGATCCTCAAAGGTCTGATGGTGCCACTGTCTCCGCTGGTCTGGCTGATCAACGGCATCACCAGCGGTCTGCTCAAGATGCTGAAGATCACCCCCAACAAGAATGACTCCCTCAACACCGAAGAGCTGCGCACCATAGTCAACGAGGCGGGTAGCCTGATACCGCAACGTCATCAGGAGATGCTGATCAGCATCCTGGATCTCGACAAGATGCTGGTCGAAGACATCATGGTGCCGCGCAGCGATATCTACGCCATCGACATCAACGATGACTGGAAAACCATACTGCGCCAGCTGGCTCACTGCGCCCACACCAAGATCCTGCTCTATCGCGACAACATCGACGACGTTGTCGGCTTTTTGCATGCTCGCGATGCCCTGCGGCTGATGGCCAGGGATCAGTTCAACAAATCGAGTCTGTTACGGGAAGTGGACGAAATTTATTTCATCCCGGAAGGGACGCCCCTCAACGTGCAACTGGCCAAGTTCCAGCGCAACAAGGAGCGGATCGGCCTGATTGTCGATGAATATGGCGATATTCAGGGCTTGATCACTCTGGATGACATATTGGAAGAGATTGTGGGTGACTTCACCACCTCCATGACACCGGCACCCAGCGACGAGATCCACCCCCAGCCGGACGGCACGTTTCTGGTGGAAGGCTCTGCCAGCATCCGCGAGCTGAACAAGGAGATGAACTGGCATCTGCCCATCGACGGGCCACGAACCCTCAACGGTCTGATCCTCGAATATCTGGAGGAGATCCCGCAAGCCAACATCGGGCTCCGGCTGGCAGGTTATCCTATCGAGATCCTCGAAGTGGAGAACAACATGGTCAAGATGGCGCGGATCATGCCGGCTTCTTATCTGGCCAAGCCAGACTCACAACATTAAAAAAGGGCTGCCGATGGCAGCCCTTTTCCTATCACTCGTCCTCTTCATCCGGCTCCAGCACCAGGGTCGGGATCAACTCGCCGAACACCTTTTGCAACTCGTCACGGTTGGCCAGCAAGTCTTGCAACGTATAGCTGTCCATCACCGCCAGAAATGCATCCATCGCCTCTCGCAGCGCACTCTTGAGCAAACAGACCGAGACGATGTGGCAGACGGGCGAGCCGCAGTCGATCCCGTCCAGATTGCCTTCCAGCGCCCGGATCACCTGCCCGACATTGATGGTGGCCGGATCGCAAGCCATGCGAATACCGCCATTCTTGCCTCGCTGGGATTGCAGATAGCCCAGCTTCACCAGCTGATTGACTACCTTCACCATGTGGTTGCGGGAAACGCCATACAAGGCCGATACCTTGGCAACGCTCGACAACTCCCCTTCCGGCAGGGTGGCTAGATAAAGCAGGGCTCTCAATCCGAAATCTGTATAACTGGTTAGTCTCATAAAACCTGATTAGCGCGATGCGAAAAGTGGAGTATTGATTCAAATCAAATAAACATCTAGGATGCCATTTATTAAATGACATTTTATATGTTCAATTAGAACGAGGCCCCTATGCTAGATCAAACCACAGTTGCCGTCATCAAAAGCACCATTCCGCTGCTCGAATCGGCGGGTCCTGCCCTCACCCAGCACTTCTACCAACGGATGTTCAACCATAACCCTGAACTTAAAGATATCTTCAACCTGGCCCATCAACGCAGTGGCGGCCAGCCGCTGGCGCTGTTCAATGCGGTCGCTGCGTATGCCAAGAATATCGACAATCTGGGGGCGCTCGCCGGAGCGGTCGAGCGGATTGCACACAAACATACCGGATTCCTGATCCAGCCGGAACAATATCACATTGTAGGTAGTCATCTCTTGGCCACGCTCAAAGAATTGGGCGGAAGTGCGGTCACCGACGAGGTGCTGGAAGCATGGGGCAAGGCCTATGGAGTACTGGCCGACATCTTCATCGGCCGCGAGCGGGAGATCTATCAGGAGAAGGCCAATCAGGATGGCGGCTGGCAAGGTACCCGCAGCTTCATCATCAAGGAGAAGCGGGCCGAGAGCGCCCTCATCACCTCCTTCCTGCTGGCGCCGGAAGATGGCAAGCCGGTACTGGCCTTCAAACCGGGCCAATACCTCAGCGTCAAGCTGGTTCACCCCGAGCTCGAATATCAGGAGATCCGCCAATACTCCCTCTCCGATGCACCCAACGGGCAGGATTACCGCATCAGCGTCAAGCGCGAGCCGCAGGGTCAGGTCTCCAACCTGCTGCACGATCACCTGCAGGCGGGCGACAAGATCGAGGTGATGCCCCCCACTGGCGATTTTTACCTGAAAGCCGATGGCCATACCCCTGTCGTGCTGCTCTCCGCCGGCGTCGGCGTGACACCGATGATGAGCATGCTCAACCAGCTGCTGGCGAGCGGCCATCAGGCAGAGATCACCTGGCTGCACGCCTGCGAACAGGGCGCGGTGCACGCCTTCCGGGAGGATATTCAGCACACATCCCGCCAGCATCCCAACTTGCTGAGCCGGGTCTGGTATCGGGAGCCGCAGGCCAGTGACGTGCAGGGTCAAGATTACGACCTTGCCGGCACCATGGATCTGGCCGCAGTGCAGGAGCGCATCACGCCAGAGGCCCACTACTACTTCTGTGGCCCCGTCGGTTTCATGCAGGAGATCAAGCGGCAACTGCTGGCGGCGGGGGTGCCTGCCGGGCAGCTCCATTACGAAGTTTTTGGCCCCCATCAAGATCTCTAAGACGCGGACGGCCATATAACAGAGGGAGGTTGCGGCCTGTCATGGCACGGCGGCTGGAACCGGACCCACAGATGCAGATCTGTGGGTCATTTTTTTGGCTCAGTGCATCGCCTTGGCGCGGGCGACCACGTTGGCCGGCATCCGGTTGCCAAGACGGCTGAGCAGACTCGCCGCCTTCTGGTGCTGGGCCTTATCACCAATGACGGAGCCATGGAGCCAGCGGTAGGCATCTTCATAATCGAGCGGACTGCCCATCCCCTGCAGCAGCATCTCGACCCACTCGATGCGGGCGCGCAGAAAACCGAGGCTGGCCGCCTCGCGCATTAGGGTCTCGGCTCGCACCAGATCTTTCTGCACCAGGGTCCCTTTCCAGTAGTAACGCCCCAGTTGCTCCAGCGCAGGCGCCAACCCGTGATTGGCGGCCTCCCACAGATATTGCACCCCGAGCTCGGCATTGGGTTTGGTACAGACGCCCCACGCCAGCATATCCCCCCACAGGAATTGATAGGCCGGGATCTTCATCACCGAGGCGCGCGCTTCGATATCCTGAGTCAGCTGGCAGCGATCCTGCTTCACCTGAGTGAGATGGCGCCCCTGCTCAATCCAGTTGAGCAGTTCGTCCTGTCGATAGAGCGGCACCGCCTGCAACTCGCCAGCGGCCAGAGGAGCAGAAGGCACAACCGCAGCGGCAGGCTCCGACGGTTGTGGCAGTGGCGCTGCTCCCTCGCCACTGCTGGCGACCGGCGTGACCGGCTCGGCCGGGAGCAAGACGGGGGCTGCCTCAGAGGGCGTGGCCGTGGCCGCAGACACAGGCGCTGTTGCCACCGCAGCACTGCTTGCGGTCGGTGTCGAGGCACTGACCGCTGGCGCATCACTCGATACGGCAGCCGATACCGCTTCGGCGCCATAGAGGGGTACGCTGAATGCACCGACAAGAACGAGAAGGGTAAGGGGTTTCATCATAAGGATCTCCTGCTGCACTCTGTTATCGGCACCAACCCCCATCCCCTTAGCCTGCGGGCAGATCTCATCAATACAAAAGGGAGCCGAAGCTCCCTTGTTGACATGGTTGACCCGCTTACTTGACGAAATCGACACCCAGCTGGATATCGGCTTTCAGGGTAGCCAGCATGCCTTCCATCGCTTCCTGCTCGAACGCGCTCAGCTTGCCGTAATCCAGCACGGTTTCGACGCCGTTCTTGCCCAGCAGCACCGGCTGCGCGAAGAAGGTGGCGTGCTCGCCGTTGCCTTCCACATAAGCGCACTCAACAACGTTGGCTTCGCCCTGCAGACCCTTGATGAGCGACAGACCGAAACGGCAAGCCGCCTGACCCATGGAGAGGGTCGCGGAACCGCCACCGGCTTTGGCTTCCACCACTTCGGTACCGGCGTTCTGGATGCGCTTGGTCATGGCAGCTACTTCTTCAGCTGTGAAGGAAGCGCCTTCAATCTGGGAGAGCAGCGGCAGGATAGTAACGCCACTGTGACCACCGATCACGTTGACGCGTACCTTATCGACGTTCAGCCCTTTGGCGGCAGCGACGAAGGTCTCGGCGCGGATCACGTCCAGGGTGGTAATACCAAACAGACGGCGCTTGTCATAAACACCAGCTTTCTTCAGCACTTCGGCGGCAATGGCCACAGTGGTGTTGACCGGGTTGGTGATGATGCCGATCAGTGCTTTCGGGCAAGTGGCCGCGCACTTCTCGACCAGATTCTTGACGATACCGGCATTGATATTGAACAGGTCGGAGCGATCCATCCCCGGCTTGCGCGCCACACCGGCGGAGATCAGCACCACATCGGCACCCACCAGCGCAGGAGTCGGATCTTCACCGCAGAAGCCCTTGATGGCCACGTCGGTAGGAATATGACTGAGGTCAACGGCCACACCCGGGGTGACCGGGGCGATGTCATACAGGCTCAGCTCGGAGCCGGCCGGCAGACGGTTTTTCAACAGCAGAGCGAGGGCTTGACCGATGCCACCAGCGGCACCCAGAACGGCAACTTTCATGATCAACTCCATGTTTAAGCGTAGGTTTAAGGTTATTTGTTGTTGTGGGCCCAACCTTAATTGATCCCCCTATAAAAAACAATCTGATAACAGTTGCAGTCACGGGTTCTGTGAGCAACGAAACAAGCGGGAATAAAAAATGGGGTTAAATACAGAAAGTTGGAGGGGAAGCACAGTTTTTTTGCGCTTCCACTTACCAATAAAGAGGTATTAAAGCAGCACTCAGGATTGAAACGCCAACGCTCGTTTTTCACACCAGCGAAAACCAATTGTTAACAATCCGTTCATCGCCAGATAAAGCCCACCCGCCACCCCGAACACCGCCAGCGTGTCATAAGTCTGGGCATTCAACCCCTGTGCCAGCCCCATGATATCCATGATGGTGATAGTACTGCCGAGGGAACTCCCCTTGAGCACCAGGATCACCTCGTTGGAGTAGGCGGGCACCAGATGGCGGGCGGCGTGGCGCACCTTCATCCAGAGGGTCTGGCCAGCCGAAAACCCCAGTGCCCGACATGCCTCCACCTCACCGGCCGGGATGGCATCGAGCGCCCCCTTGAACAACCGGGTGGAGTAAGCCGCCGTGTTGAGACCCAACGCCAGCACGGCGCAGAACCAGGGCTGCTTGAGCAGCGGCCAGAGCGGGCTGGCCTTAAGCCACTCGAACTGACCCGGACCGTAGTAAATCAGGAAGATCTGAATGAGCAACGGCGTACCGGTAAAGATCAGCACCCACAGTTGCACCAGCTGGGTCGCCACCGGCAGACGCAACTCCAGCACCCAGGTCATCAGGGCCGCCAGAGCTATCCCCAGCAGCAGGCTGAACAGGGTCAGCTCCAGCGTAGTGACCAGACCGCCCAGCAAAGTGACGAGATACTCTTGCATCAGTTAGCCTCCGTAACGGCGGGTGTAGCGGGCAGCCAGCCCGAGGCCGAACTCACTTACCAGACTGATGGCCAGATAGATGAGGGCGGCGGCGGCATACCAGGTAAACGGCTCATAGGTACTGGCCGAGGCCATCTGCGCCTGGCGCATCATCTCGTTGACCCCGATAAGCGACACCAGCGCGGTGTCTTTCAGCAGCACCAGCCACTGGTTGCCAAGGCCCGGCAAGGCGTGACGCCACGCCTGCGGCAACACGATGCGAAAGAAGATGTGGCCCTTGCCAAGACCAAGCGCCAGCGCCGCCAGCCGTTGCCCGGCAGGCACCGCATTGAGCGCCGCCCGCAGGGTCTGGGTCGCATAGCTGGCAAACAGCAGGGAGAGCGCCAGCACGCCACAGGCGAACGGGCTGAACTCCACATACTCGCCAGTGATGAGGAACAGCACCTGGGTCGAGCCGAAGTAGATGAACAGCACCACCAGCAACTCTGGCAGGCCACGGATCAGCGTGGTCAGGGTGGCCACCGGCCACACCAGCGCACGCTGCTTGCTGAGCTCGGCGGCACTGAACGCCAGTGCCAGCACCATGCCCCCGACCAGTGATGCCAAGGCCAGCCCGAGGGTCATCCAGGCTGCATCCAACAACAGGCTCAACATGGCTTACTGCGCGAAGTATTTGTCGAAGATTTTCTGATAGGTGCCATTGGCCTTGATCTCGGCCAGCCCCTTGTTCAGCTGAGTCAGCAGCTCCTGATTGCCCTTGGCAACCGCGATGCCAAAACCGGTACCGAAGTACTTGGCATCGGTCACCGGCGTACCCACCACCGCATACTCCTTGTGCTGCTTGAGCCAGTCGGCAGCGACCGCGGTATCAGCAAACACGCCATCTGTCCGGCCATTCATCATATCGAGGAAGGCGCTCTGGTAGCTGGCGTAAGGCACGGTCAGCAGACCCTTGCTCACCCAGTTATCCACCAGATAGGACTGGTGAGAAGTACCGTTCTGCACGCCGACGGTCTTGTCGACCATCTCTTCCGGCCCCTTGAAGGCCCCTTTCTTGGCGACGAATACCGCCGAGTTCTCGTAGTAGATGTCGGAGAAATCGACCTGAGCGGAGCGCTCCGGGGTCACGTCCATGGCGGCGATGGCGGCATCGTAGCGACGGAATTTCAGGCTAGGGATCAGGCTGTCAAAGGCCTGGTTGTGGAAGCTGCACTCCAGCTTGGCCTGCTCGCAGATGGCACGAGCCAGATCGATGTCAAAACCCTGAAACTCGTTCTTGTCATCCAGGTATTCGAACGGCGCGTAGGTGGCTTCGGTGGCAAACTTGATCTCCTTGGCCATGACGGAGGTACTCAACAGACCCATGGCAGCAACCAACAACAGACTCTTTTTCATGACAGCTTCCTTATCGATTCAATATCAATGCATCAAGAATTCGGCAAACCGGCTGGTTTGCGGAGATTGGAAAATGGCGGCGGTGCCGGATTCGATGATCCGCCCCTTCTCCAGATAAATCACCTGACTGGCCACCTTGCGGGCAAAGTCGACCTCGTGGGTCACCACCACCTGGGTAATGCCGGTCTGGCTCAGGTTGCGGATGATCTCGGCCACCTCTTTGGTGATCTCGGGATCGAGCGCCGCAGTCGGCTCGTCAAACAGCAACACTTCCGGGTCCATCATCAGGGTACGGGCAATGGCCACCCGCTGTTGCTGGCCGCCGGAGAGACGGGCAGGCCAGGCATCACGCTTGTCGGCCAGTTGCAGCTGGGCCAGCAGATAAGCCCCCTTCTCGATGGCGGCCTCCTTGCTCATGCCGAGCACCTTGACCGGCGCTTCAATCAGATTCTCCATCACAGTGAGATGTGGCCAGAGATTGTACTGCTGGAACACCATGCCCACCTTGCGGCGCAGCAGTTGGCACTGGCGGTTGAATTCGGCAGCAGAGAGGGAGTTCGGGAAAGAAAATTCACTTTCACCAATCCGCAAAACACCCGCATCCGGGGTATCCAGCAGGTTCATCATCCGTAGCAGGGAACTCTTGCCAGCACCGCTCGGGCCCAGCAACACCAAGGTTTCACCGGGGGATGTCCGAAAGCTGACCTGTTGCAGAACCGGCACCTTGTGCCAGGACTTCTCGATACCTATTAATTCAATACCCATACAGCCCAATTGAATAAGTTTTCAAAATTTCATCCCGATTCTATCCCTAATAAAGGTCGATGCAAGCCATTTTTGAATCAATATGCAGAACAAGCGCCGCTTCCTTGCAAAAAACGGCATATGAATGCAAAATGGCCTCGCTGTTCGTATCTGCCGCCTGTGCTGCACAGGCCGCCACACCTCCTCATTCGTGAGACCAAGATGAAACACAACGACAAGCAAGAAAAACTGGCCAAGGCCTTTAAAGCCTTGCTGAAAGAAGAGCGCTTTGGCTCCCAGGCAGAGATCGTCACCGCTCTGCAAGAGCTGGGCTTCGAGAACATCAACCAGTCCAAGGTATCGCGCATGCTGAGCCGCTTCGGCGCCGTTCGCACCCGCAACGCCAAGATGGAGATGGTCTACTGCCTGCCGGTGGAACTGGGCGTGCCCACCACCTCCAGCCCGCTCAAAAATCTGGTGCTGGACGTCGACCACAACGGCGCACTGGTAGTGATCCACACCAGCCCGGGCGCGGCCCAGCTGATTGCTCGCCTGCTCGACTCACTCGGTAAGGCAGAAGGGATCCTCGGCACCATCGCCGGTGATGACACCATCTTCATCACCCCGACCAGCGACACCGATATCGAAGAGCTCTACCTCTCCGCCCTCGAGCTGTTCGAACAGACCCCGTAATGGTGACAACCGCGTCATAGCGGTCACGCCAGAACGAAAAATCCCGGCCAAGGCCGGGATTTTTGTTTTCTGCATCTTCGTCAGGTGGGCTTATTTGCCCTGCGCCATCAAAAAACCTTCCGATGGGGCGAAGAAAGCCGCGCCGGTCACCGCCTTGGTGAAGCGCAGCAGGTGGTCGAAGTGGCTGCCCTCCCCCTTGTACATGCTGGCCAGCATGGCGTTGAAGTGCAGCGGTGTACGGCAGCAGGAGATGAAGTAGAGCCCCTGCTCGCTCATGGTGCCCCAGGGCATGCTCTGGCGCAGGATCTCCATGGACTCCCCTTTCGGCGTCTTGAGATTGACCCGCTTGATATGGGCGGTCAGCGGCTTGGCGGCAGACTCATACTCGATGTTGTCGGGCTTGGTGCGACCTATGATGTCTTCCTGCTCTTTTTGCGCCAGCTTCTCCCAGTCACTCATGGCATGGACCCAGCGCTGAACGTGGATGTAGGAGCCACCGGCAAATTCGCCCCCTGCCAGCAGCGCCACTTCGGCGCGGTGCTCATCCTGCGGGTTCTCGGTGCCATCGACGAAACCGGTCAGGTCGCGGCAATCCAGATTGCGGAAGCCACGCACCTCTTCGGCCAGCTCCACCACTCCGGCCAGCAGCGCCATCACACGGTGACCGACGTGGTGCAACACGTCCACCCGATCGGCACGCAGCTGCACGAAGAGATCAAACGGGGTGTTGGGGGCTTCCTGACCGTTGGCGGATTGCGCCATAAAGCCGCGGAACTGGGGCGGACGGGCGGCAGGATAGAGACCATCCCAGGCATCGGCGCCAACGGCGACCAGACCGCTGAACCCGGCATCGGGAAAATCGGCGGCCACCGCCTGCCACAGGGCGGGCAACTTGGCCAGACGGCCGACCAGTTCGGCGGCATCGCCGGTGCGATTGAACATCAGATAGAGGGCGTGCAGATTCGGCTCTGCGCAGATCCCGGCTTGGGCTTTCATATATCTCTCCCCTGAGTAGGCGTTAGCGTTACGGGCTATTTGCGTTGCGCGATTATAAACCAGAGTTGTTCCAGTTCTTTGATTTCACGACGATATCACGCGTTCAGGGCAAAGGGTCAAACAACACCAGCCCATGGGGGGCGACCTTGATCCGTGCCCGCATCCCTGCAAGGGGTTCGCCAATGCTCGCCTCCAGCCGCAGCTCGCCACACTCGAACAGCACCCGGCAGTGATGGCCGAGGAACTGCTGCTCCACCACCTTGAGCTCGCCATCTGCGGCGCTCTCCAGCAGCAACTGCTGGGGTCTAAGCATCAGCTGCAACTGCTCGCCCACCGCGCGACCATGAGGCTCGCTGCCACAGATGACCCCGAGCGCCGTCTGCACGCAGTGGCTGTCCACCACCTCGGCGGCCAGATAGTTGACGCCACCGAGAAACTCCGCCACGAAGCGGTTTTGCGGGCGGCGATAGAGCTGCTCCGGCTGACCCACCTGCTCGATATGGCCAGAACGAAACAGTGCCAGCCGATCGGCGAAGGCAAAGGCCTCTTCCTTGCTGTGGCTGACGAAGATGGCGCCGATCCCCTGCTGCTTGAGCAGGGCGCGGATCTCGAGGATCAGCTTCATCCGCACCTGGGTATCGATGTTGGAGAAGGGCTCATCCAGCAGCATCAGCCGCGGCTTACACACCAGCGCCCGGGCGATGGCTACCCGCTGCTGCTGACCGCCGGAGAGCTGATGCGGATAACGATCCCCCAGCCCCTGCAGATTGACCAGCGCCAGCGCCTCATCCACCTGCTGCTGACGAGCACGGCGATCGAGTTTGGTCAGACCAAAGCCGACGTTGTCGGCCACCGTCAGGTGGGGGAAGAGGGCGTAATCCTGGAAGATCATCCCGATATTGCGCGCCTCGGGCGGCACGCTGGCACCCGGCCCGTCGAGCAGAGTATCGCCGAGACAAATCGTGCCCTCTGCCAGCGGCAGCAGCCCGGCGATAGCCTTGAGCAGCGTGGTTTTGCCGCAACCACTGGCCCCCAGCAAGCAGACGATCTCGTTGTCTGCCACCGTCAGGGAGAGCTGTTCCAGCACATTGCGGCCGTTGTAACGGCAGCTGACATTTTCAACCTGCAAGCAAGACAAGGCTGACTTCCTCTCGTTTCTGGCGGTGCGCAGCCTTTCGATCAAGCACACCGCATGCAATTTCATTGGCCGACGTGGCGACTCAGTGGCCCGGACTGTCCAGACTGCGATTGACCCAGATCAGCGGCAACAGTCCCACCAGCACGATGACGATGGCCCCCAGCGCGCCGCGCTCCAGCATCTCGTCCGAGACGAACTGGTAGACGTGGGTCGCCAGGGTATCGAAGTTGAACGGCCGCAGCAGCAGGGCGGCGGGCAGCTCCTTCATGGATTCGATGAATACCAGCATGGCACCGGCAAATAGACCACGGCGCACCAGCGGCAGATGGACCCGCCGCAGCATGGCGCCATCCCCCTGCCCCAAGGATCGGGCCGCCATGTCGAGGCTGGGGGAGATCTTGCCCATGCTGCTCTCCACCGAGCCGATGGCGATGGCCACAAAGCGCACCAGATAGCCGAACACGATGGCGGTGATGGTGCCGGTCAGCAGTAGCCCCGGCCCCTGACGCCCCAGCCACTCGGCCAGATCGTTGATGGCAAAATCGAGAGCGGTGAGTGGCACCAACACCCCGATAGCCAGCACGGTACCCGGCATGGCATAACCCATGGCCGCGATGCGCAGGGGCAGCAGGCTCTTGATCCCGCCATCGAGACGGCGGAAGAAGCCGAGCAGCAGGGCGATGCCCATGGCCAGCAGGGCGGTCAGCGCCGAGATGAGCAGACTGTTACCGGCAAAGCGGACAAACTCCGGCGTCCACGACAGCTCGAAGTAGCGCACCCCGTAATCGAGCAGGATGACGAACGGCAGAGCGAAACCGGCCAGCACCAGCCCCCAGCACCAGAGACCCGCCAGCCAGCGGCTCATCCCCTTGAGTGGATAGCGCAGCGGCTGCTCATGGCCCATCGACTTCTGGAACACCTGCTGCCGACTGCGCGAGCGGCGCTCCAGCGCGATCAGCAACACCACCGCCAGCAGCATCAGGCAGGAGAGTTTGGCTGCGGTGGCCAGACTACCGTAGCCGAGCCAGGTGTCGTAGACCGCAGTGGTCAGGGTGTTGATGGCAAAGAAATGGACGGTGGCAAAATCAGCCAGAGTCTCCATCGCCACCAGAGATACCGCCACCATGATGGCGGGACGTGCCAGCGGCAGACTGAGACGGCGAAAGCTCTGCCACGGCGTACAGCCGAGCAGGCGGCTGGAGTGGATCAGGCTGACCGACTGCTCCAGAAAGGAGGCGCGAGTCAGCAGATAGACATAGGGGAACAACACCAGCGCCAGCACCCAGGCGGCGCCGCCAAGGGAGCGAATGGCCGGAAACCAGTAATCGGCCGGACTGTTCCAGCCAAAGAGCGCTCGCAACCCTGCCTGTAGCGGGCCCGAGTAGTCGAGCAAGTCGGTATAGACGTAGGCGACGATATAGGAGGGCATCGCCATCGGCAGCATCAAGGCCCACTGCAGGGCCCGCCGCCCCGGCACCTGACACATGGCCACCAGCCAGGCGGTAGGCACACCAAACAGCAGGCTGAGCAATACCACGCCGACCACCAGCCCCAGGGTATTGGCCAGATAGTCGAGCAACACGGTATCGGCGAGGTGGCGAAAGAGATCTCCCTCAGCCGAGAAGGCAGAGAAGAGCAGGGCAATCACCGGTAAACCCAGCAGCAGGGCGGTGGCCCAGCTGCCGGTAATCCATCCAAAATTTTTCATGAGACCACAGAGGTTGATGGGGCCGTTGGCCCCATCTGATTACAAGTCGAACTTCACTTCATCCAGCAACTGCAAGGCGTCCTTGCGGTGCTTGGCGTAATCGCTGACCGGTAGCGCGTCAGACTTGAAACTGCCCCAGGACTTGACCATGGCGGAAGGCTCGACCCCGGCCTTGACCGGATACTCGGCGTTCACGTCAGCATACATGTGCTGGGCGGTGTCGCCAGCCAGAAACTCCATCAGCTTGCGTGCTTCATCTTTGTTCTTGGCATACTTGGTCATGGCCACGCCGCTCACGTTGACGTGGGCACCGCGATCCCCCTGATTCGGGAAGTTGATATAGACCGCATCGGCCCAGGACTTCTGCGCCGGATCTTTCAACATGGCGCCCAGATAATAGCTATTGCCGAGCGACACGTCACAGATGCCATCCTTGATCGCCTTGACCTGATCCCGGTCGTTGCCTTGCGGCTTGCGCGCCAGGTTGGTCTTGACCCCTTCCAGCCAGGTTTTGGTCTCGGCCATGCCGTGATGGGCAATCATCGAGGAGACCAGCGCCACATTGTACTCATGCTTGCCGCTACGGGTGCAGATTTTCCCTTTGAATTCCGGCTTGGCCAGATCTTCGTAGCTGATGGTCTCCAGCTTGCCGAGGCGATCCTTGCTGGAGTAGACGGCACGTACCCGGGTGGTCAGGGCGAACCAGCGGTTCTCCGGATCACGATAGATGGCGGGGATGTTCTCCTGCAGGATCTTGCTCTCTACCGGCTGCACCAGCCCCTTCTCCACCAGATCGGTCAGACGGCTGATATCAACGGTCAGCATCAGGTCGGCCGGGGAGAGCTTGCCTTCCCGCTCCAGACGCTCGTTCAACCCCTCTTTGGCGAACACCACGTTCACCTTGATGCCAGATTCCTTCTCGAACTGCTGGATGATGGGCTTGATCAGCTCATCCTGCCGGTTGGAGTAGACATTCACTTCCCCGGCCGCCAATGCCGATTGAGCCGCCAACGCAGAGAAAGCCAGTGCCAACATCTTCATTTTCATCATCCATTCCTTGATTTGCCATACAGAGTGATAACGATTTCCGTTTGCATTCTGCATACATCTTATGAGCGGATCAAGAACGCTCGCCACCGCCACATCACATATTTAATCTCCCCTAAATGAAAAGGGCCGGATGGAATCCCATCTGGCCGCTTCTTACCAAAACACTATGTAAATTAGGCTTCAATGAGATCTCGTCCCATCGGGATTCCCCCAAGGTCGCGAGGTCAGCAGATCTGTACGTCACGGCTGCGGTTCATCACAGCGCCTCGTCGTCACTCTCGCCGGTGCGGATCCGTACCGCCTGCAGCAAGTCGTAGACAAAAATCTTGCCGTCGCCGATCTTGCCGGTGTAAGCCGCCTTGCAGATCGCCTCGATCACCCCTTCCACGTTATCATCAGCGGTGGCAATCTCCAGCTTCACCTTGGGCAGGAAGTCGACCTGATACTCGGCTCCCCGGTATAATTCGGTGTGTCCCTTCTGGCGGCCAAATCCCTTGACCTCGGACACGGTCAGCCCTTCCACCCCCAGGTTGGCAATAGCCTCGCGGACATCGTCCAACTTGAACGGTTTGATAATCGCACTAATCAGCTTCATCTGGTTACTCCCAATCCATGGTGTGTCATGAATCGGGTTTCAATTCTTATGCCAAGTATTTTTATTGTTTTATTTCATATGGATAGAGTTTAATGCCTGCGCCATTCGCCAGGCTCATCCCCATAACCGACCAGCACGCCCCATAATGAGGCACCATGCTGTAGCGGCCAGCGGGTATGCACCAAACAAGAGCAAAACAGCATGTTAGTTATCTCCAACAGCATCTCCCTGCCCTGGCATGAGTTGCAATTTCAGACCATGCGGGCACAGGGCAACGGTGGACAGCACGTCAACAAGACCGACTCCGCCGTCTGGTTGCGCTTCGATTACCGCAACTCTCCCAGCCTGACACCCCTCTACAAAGAGGGTCTCGACAAGCTGAGCGACAGCCGGGTACACGATGGCTTTATCATGATCAGGGTCGAGAGCCATCGCAGCCAGGACATGAACCGCAAGGAGGCGATGAGCCGTCTGGTGGAATTGCTGAAGAAAGCCGCCTGGCGCCCCAAGGCCCGTCATGCCACCAAGCCGACCCGCAGCTCCCAGCGCAAACGGGTCGATGCCAAAAAGCGCAAGGGGGATATCAAATCCGCTCGCGGCAAGCCGGTTCTGGACTGAGCCACTCCCAGCCCCCCCCCCCAAGGATGTAAGCCGATGAGATACAGTTTTTGCGACAGCGCCCGTGGCCCGCTGCTGGTCGCCATCGATCAGGATGGCCTGCGCCACGTGGAGTTCATGCAAGGGGAGCGGCCCGTCATGCCGCAGGCTGACTGGCAACGGGATGACAATGCGCTGGCGCCCTATCTCGCCCAGTTCACCGCCTATTTCGCCGGAAAGTTGCAGCAGTTCGACCTGCCCATGGCCGCGAAGGGCACCCCGTTCCAACAAACGGTGTGGCGCGCGCTGTGTGATATCCCCTATGGCGAGACCGTCAGCTATCTCGAGATTGCCCAGGCCATCGGCAATCCCAAAGCGGTGCGGGCGGTGGGTGCCGCCAATGGCCGCAATCCGCTCAGCATCATAGTGCCCTGCCATCGGGTGATCGGACGCAGCGGCGATCTGACCGGCTATGCTGGCGGCATTCCCATCAAACGCTGGTTGCTGGCTCTGGAACAGACAGGCACAGCATTCAGGCTGACCCCATGACACAGGTAGTCTTACGGCGAAAGTGATGGCCAAGGTCGTCACGAAACTGAACGGTTTTCAGCTAGAGAACACGCCTTGCTGACAAGATGAACAGAAAATGAAGAATTGCCTCAGAACTACTTCAGATTGCAACGGTCATAGTGACCCTATACTTGAATGTGACAGCTTATCCGCTTATTCAAGTAGCACCCATGTGACGCTTCCAATCTGTCTTTTTCCCCGCGCCTCCTCTGAGGCGCTTTTTTTTGCCAACACAACAGGCCAACCCTCTGGCTGAGTGACATGAGCACCACACGCTCTGCACCAACGCAAAAAAGAGGCAAAGGATCATCCTTCGCCTCTGCTGTTATCAGAAGTAGCTACTCACTCTGGGGCAAGAATTGCAGTTCTGGCGTAGAGGAGGTCAGCACATCGGCGCAGTAATCCCAGGTGGATATCCGGTAGTGCTGCAGATCTTCATCCAGATGCAGGCCGTCCGACTCCTGATGGAACCAGCTGGCAAAGCGGGAGGGGGTGATAAGCTGGATCTGCTCTTCGATGGCGTGACTCTCCTTTCCCTCGGTCAAGTCGCAATCTTCGACCACCCGCAAAGCGTAGATATGACGAAAATGCACCCGACAAAGAATTTGGGGAGGCAGATCTATGCTACGCGCCCGACCCAGCATGATGGTCAGGGAGTCGCTCCAGAGATCCTGATGCAGCTCGGCAACGACCAGTCCGGGGGGGAGCTGGCGGGACGGAGCCCAAGGTACGGCAACCTGCCGAATGGCATTTTTCTGTTCCATCACTCACCTCGCAACAACTCACTCCCTGTCTTGAGTCTATCTGAACCACATAGTCCCGGCGAAGACAATCAATAGGCAGTAAAAGCGGGCAATAAAAAAGCCGACGTATCAAACGTCGGCGAATAAAAAGTGCTTACAACAGAGGATTCATATATTCAGACCCGCGAGTCAGAAGATTGGTTCCCTCTTTTTGTAATTAATTTTCGGCACGTTTAAACATCAGGGTGCTGGCGTCCGACTCTTCCGGCACGAAGTAGTAACCCTCCGCGTTGAAAGTGGTCAATTGCTCCACTTCGGTCAGCCGCTGCTTGATGATGTGGCGGGCCATCATGCCGCGCGCCTTCTTGGCATAGAAGCTGATGATCTTGAACTGGCCGTTCTTCTCATCCTTGAACACCGGCGTGACGATCCGCCCTTTCAGGCTCTTGGGGCGTACCGACTTGAAATACTCATCGGAGGCCAAATTGATCACTACCTCATCCCCCTGCGCGGCCAGCGCGTCGTTAAGGTGGTAAGTGATCACCTCGCCCCAGAACTGGTAGAGATCCTTGCCGCGGCTATTGTCGAGCCGGGTCCCCATCTCCAGCCGATAGGGCATCATCAGATCGAGGGGGCGCAGCACACCATAGAGACCTGAGAGCATCCGCAGATGCCCCTGAGCGAAGTCCAAATCGGCCTCGCTGAAATCCTCCACTGCCAATCCGGTGTAAACATCCCCCTTGAAGGCCAGCAGCGCCTGACGGGCATTGGCCGGCGTGAAGTCTGGCTGCCACTCGGCAAAGCGGGCAGCATTAAGACCTGCCAGCTTGTCGCTGATCTTCATCAGACTGGCGATCTGATCCGGGCTCAGTTGGCGGGCCCGGCTAATCAACTCGGCGGAGTGATCAAGCAATTCAGGTTGGGTGAAACGGGGGGTCACCAGCGGCGACTCGTAATCCAGCGTCTTGGCCGGGGAAACCACAATCAGCATAACGTTCCTTTATGGCGAGGGGCCGAACGACGGCACGGCCCCATGATTCATTCATCCAGCGTCACATTATCCAGCATGCCGGTACCGAGCGTATCCGGACCGGAAAGTTTGATTTGCAAGCGCAAATCATTGGCCGAGTCGGCATGGGCGAGGGCCTCACTGTAGCCAATCTGGCCGGCACAGAACAGCTTGAACAACGCCTGATCGAACGTCTGCATGCCCAACTCCGAGGATTTGGTCATCACCTCCTTGAGCCGGTGCATCTCACCCTTGCGGATGATATCGGTGATCAGTGGGGTATTGAGCAGCACCTCGAATGCCGCAAAACGCCGCTTGCCATCCATGCTGGGCACCAGCTGCTGGGCAACGATCGCTTTGAGATTGAAGGATAGATCGAACAGGAACTGACGGTGTTTGTCTTGCGGCACCAGATGGAGAATGCGATCCAGCGCCTGATTGGCGTTGTTGGCATGCAAGGTGGCAAGGCAAAGGTGGCCCGTCTCGGCAAACTGCAGGGCAAACTCCATGGTCTCCTGACTTCGGATCTCGCCGATCAGGATCACGTCCGGTGCCTGACGCAGCGAGCTTTTCAGCGCCACATCGAATGACTCGGTATCGATCCCCACCTCTCGTTGGGTCACCAGACAACGGCCATGCTGATGGACGAACTCCACCGGATCTTCCACCGTCAGAATGTGGCCATCAGCATGCTGGTTGCGATAGCCAATCATTGCCGCCTGGGTGGTGGATTTACCCGCCCCGGTGGCCCCGACAAACAGCACCAATCCTCGCTTGGCCATCGCGACCTCTTGCAGGATATTGGGCAGTTGCAGGTCTTCAAAGGTGGGGATGCGGGTTTCGATGCGGCGCACCACCATGCCGGGCTGCTCCTGCTGCCAGAAGGCGCTGACCCGAAAGCGGCCAAGGGCCTCACGATAAATCGCGTAGTTGGCCTCCTTGGTGCGGATGTAGCGCTCGAAGTGATCGCCGCTCAAGGTATCCCTGACCAGCGTCAACGCCCCCTTCTTGTCTAGCGCCTCCCTCCCCAGCGATACAAGATGACCGTTCACCTTGAGGGTGGGCGGTGAGCCCACCGTCACAAACAGATCCGATCCTTTTCGCTCGACCAGCTGACTCAGCAGATCATCCAGATTCATTATCTCTCCCTCCCTGGGTTTGGCATCCTTAAATACTGTTGGGATCAACCGCCTTGACCTTGGCATCGAGGGATGCCACCACACCGCGGCTAACCAGCTGTTTCAGGCTCTGATCCATGGTCTGCATGCCGTGGGTCATCCCGGTCTGGATCACCGAGTAGAGCTGGGCGATCTTGTCTTCCCGAATGAGGTTACGCACTGCCGGAATGCCCATCATGATCTCGTGGGCCGCCACCCG
This sequence comes from Aeromonas sp. 160P, assembly GCF_055193095.1. Lineage (NCBI taxonomy): Bacteria > Pseudomonadati > Pseudomonadota > Gammaproteobacteria > Aeromonadales > Aeromonadaceae > Aeromonas > Aeromonas sp. 160P. Next base: position 133,509 of record NZ_JBUXKV010000001.1, read on the forward strand.
ACCGCCACCAATACGCTTGAGCAGGGTCTGGGAGATAACCGCCCGCAGGGATTCGGAGAGCATGGATCGCACCATATCCTTCTCCGCACCGGGGAAGACGTCGATGATACGGTCGATGGTCTTGGCCGCCGACGAGGTGTGCAGGGTGCCGAACACCAGATGGCCGGTTTCGGCGGCAGTCATGGCGAGGCGAATGGTCTCGAGGTCACGCATCTCGCCCACCAGAATGATGTCCGGGTCTTCCCGCAGTGCCGAGCGCAGAGCGTTGCTGAAACTCTTGGTATCCCGGTGTACTTCCCGCTGGTTCACCAGACAGCGCTTGTTCTCGTGGACGAATTCGATGGGGTCTTCGATGGTGAGAATATGATGATGAAAGTTCTCATTGATGTAGTTGACCATGGCCGCCAGGGTGGTCGACTTGCCAGAACCGGTCGGGCCGGTCACCAGCACCAGACCTCGGGGAAATTCCGAAATTTTGCGAAAGATCTCCGGCGCATCGAGATCTTCCAGGCTCAGCACTGTGCTGGGGATGGTCCGAAATACTGCGCCTGAACCGCGGGATTGTTGAAAGGCGTTAACCCGGAAACGGGCCAGATTGGGCACTTCGAACGAGAAATCGACTTCGAAGTTCTCCTCCAGCTCCTTGCGCTGGTGATCGTTCATGATGTCATAAATGAGGCTATGCACTTCTCGATGTTCGAGGGCGGGCAAATTGATCTTGCGAACCTCACCATCAACCCTGATCATCGGGGGAACACCGGCCGAGAGGTGTAGATCCGAGGCTTTATGCTTTACACTGAAAGCCAATAACTCTGTGATATCCATAGACTTGTCATTCTCCCATCACAAGATCACTAACGAAATATGAACCAGATTGCCCAGCACCTGTTTCAGGTAAAGGAACGTATTGCCCAAGCTGCTGCGCGGGCAAACCGCAACCTGCAGCAGATCCGCCTGCTTGCCGTCAGCAAGACCAAGCCTGCCGAGGCTGTCATGGCTGCCCATGCCGCAGGTCAGCGCTGTTTTGGCGAATCCTACGCTCAGGAAGCGGCGACCAAGATCGATGCCTTGCGCCAGCAGCCGGAATATTGCGACATAGAGTGGCACTTTATCGGCCCTTTGCAATCGAACAAGTCCAAACTGGTCGCCGAACGGTTTGACTGGGTCCAGAGCGTGGATCGGGACAAGCTGATCGACCGCCTCAACAATCAGCGCCCGGCCAGCATGGCACCGCTAAATATCTGTCTGCAAATCAATATTAGCGGAGAGAGCAGTAAATCCGGAACGTCGGAGCAAGAGATTTTCCGTCTTGCAGAGCTGGTCTCCCGCAGTGAACGGCTGGTATTGCGAGGCGTGATGGCCATTCCCGAGCACACCAGCGATGAAAATGTATTGGCCACCCAAATGGCCCGTATGCAGGCTCTGTTCACCGAGCTTGCGCGACAATACCCCACGGTGGATACCCTCTCGATGGGCATGACCGAAGATCTCGAGCTGGCCATCGCCCACGGTAGCACCATGGTGCGGGTCGGCACCGCCATCTTCGGCGCCCGTGACTATTCATAGACAAGGCTGGCGGCTGACTCCGATCTCCGCCCCTTGCAGCGACTTCATCAACAGGAGCGTTTGATGGAACACCGAATGTTGGCGTTAGCCTGTGCAGGCAGCACACGCTGTGCCGTGACCGCATGTGCAACAGGAGTATCTGATGCAACATAGAACTCTGGCCTTTATCGGCGCGGGCAACATGAGCCGCAGCATCATTGCCGGACTGGTCAAGGCGGGCTATCCCGCCGGGCAGATCACTGCCGCCAACCCCAGCCTGCCCAAGCTGCAGGCGCTGGCGAGCGAACATGGCATTCGTACTACCCAGTCCAATGCCGAGGCGGCCCGCAACGCCGAGGTGATCGTGCTGGCGGTCAAGCCGCAGTTGATGGCGGGTATGCTGGCAGCGCTGGTTGCCGAGCTGGGTTCCCTTGAAGGCAAGCTGCTGATCTCCATCGCAGCCGGTATCAAGGTGGCGCGCCTTGGCGAGATGGCCGGTGGCCACCACCGCATCATCCGCACCATGCCCAATACCCCGGCCCTGCTGGGGCTGGGGATGACCGGCCTCTATGCGCCCGAGCATATTGCCGCCAGCGATCGCGACTTTGCCGAGCAGATGATGCAGGCGGTCGGCAAAACCCTCTGGGTGGAGCAGGAGTCCGGTATCAACGGCGTCATTGCCGCTGCGGGCAGTGCCCCGGCCTACTTCTTTCTCTTTATGCAGGCCATCGCCGAAGAGGCGGAGGCGATGGGCTTCTCGCCCGAGCAGGCACGCCTGCTGGTGCAGCAAACCGCGCTGGGCGCAGCCGCCATGGTGGAGCAGAACCCTGAGCTGGCGCTGCAAACCCTGCGTGAGCAGGTGACCAGCAAGGGCGGCACCACCGCCCAAGCGATCAACACTTTCCAGCAGCAGGGGCTGATGCCGCTGACTGCCCACGCCATGCAGGCGGCCGTTGCTCGCGCCACCGAAATGGAAACACTCTTCTAACAGGAGCCCAGATGAACACTGCTTACTTTCTGATTAACACCGTTTTTGATCTCTACCTGATGGTGGTGCTGCTGCGCGCCTGGTTGCAGTGGGCTCGCGCCGACTTCTACAACCCGATGAGCCAGATGGTGGTCAAGTTGACCAATCCGCTGGTGATCCCGCTGCGCCGTGTTATCCCCGGCTTTGGCGGCATCGATCTCGCCTCCATAGTACTGGCGCTGCTGATCGCGTTTGCCAAGCTTGCACTGCTCAAGAGCATGAACGTACTGCTGGCCGACTGGCTCAACATCAGCCTGTTCGCGGCGCTGACCGTACTGAAGAAGGCGGGCTCGATGATCTTCTGGGTGCTGCTGATCCGCGCCATCCTGAGCTGGGTCAGCCAGGGTCGCAACCCCATCGAATACGTGATGCATCAGCTGACCGAGCCGTTCCTGGCCCCTATCCGCCGCATCCTGCCGGCACTGGGTGGACTGGATCTGTCGGTGCTGGTCGCCTTTATCGGCCTGCAAGCCATCAACTACCTGCTGGGCGACCTGTTTGGCCAGCTGTGGTGGATGATTTGATGCCAGCCGTCCTGCAACAAGGGGATGAACTGGTACTGCATCTGGTGATCCAGCCCAAAGCGAGTCGGGATCAGATCATCGGATTGCATGGCGAAGAGCTGAAAGTGGCCATCACGGCGCCGCCCGTCGATGGCCAGGCCAACAGCCATTTGATCAAATTTCTGGCCAAGCAGTTCAAAGTGGCCAAGGGGCAGGTCACCATAGTGCGGGGCGAGCTGGGGCGGCACAAGACCGTCGCCATCGACAGCCCCAAACAGTGGCCGCCAGAAGTGAGTGCACTGCTGAATGACCCGCAAGGCTGAATGAGTCGGCCTGTGCCAACCGTAGATATGAGAGGGATGACAGATGAAAACAGTCTGGATGAGTGGCTTACTGGCACTGCTGATGACCCTGCCACTCAAGGCAGAACAGATGAAGGAGCTTGGGCCCTGGCAGGTTCACTACAACGCCTTCAACTCCAGCTTCCTCACCCCCGAGGTTGCCAAAGCCAACGGGCTGGAGCGCAGCCGTTACAACGCCATCATCAATATTGCGGTGCAAGACAAACAAGGGAAAGCACAGGCGGTCGGCATCACTGGTGAGGCCAAGAACCTGACCGGCACCATCCGCACCCTGAGCTTTCAGGAGGTAAAAGAGGGGGATGCCATCTACTATCTGGCGACCCTCCCCTACCGCAACGAAGATACCTACCAGTTCACCCTGAAGATCATGGGCGACGGGCAGCAACAGAACCTCACCTTCCAGCAGACCTTCTACGTCGACTGAGTACCAACAAGAAGCCCCGACCAAGGTCGGGGCTTCTTTTATCCATATGACAAGGGCGCCATCAGGGCGCCCTTGTTGTTTTCACATCTGGCACTCCCCAAGTTACAGGGCGAGGAACAGACCGGCCAGACAGGCGCTCATCAGGTTCGCCAGCACGCCGGAGAGAATGGCGCGCATGCCGTAACGGGCGATGAAGGATTTGCGCTCCGGTACCATGGAACCCAGACCGCCGATCAGGATCGCCATGGAGGAGATGTTGGCAAAACCGCACAGGGCAAAGGTCACGATGGCCTTGCTCGACTCGCTCAGGGTCTGATCCTGCACCAGACCGATAAAGGCGACGAACTCGTTGACCACGATCTTGGTACCGATCAGCGCACCAGCGGCCTGCGCCTGCTCCCAGGGCACACCGATCAGCCAGGAGACGGGGGCAAACAGCCAGCCCAGAATGATCTGGAAGCTCAGATCCAGCCCCACCAGACCGCCAGCCCAACCCAGTAAGCCGTTGAGCATGGCAATCACGCCGACGAAGGCCAGCAGGGTTGCACCGACCGCCACCGCGATATTGAGGCCGGACATGGCGCCATCGGCCGCTGCTTCAATCACATTGGTGGCGCGGGGGATCACCACATCCTGATGGTGATCGACCTCGCCTTCGCTCGGCGGCACCAAGATCTTGGCCATCGCCAGACCGGCTGGCGCCGACATGAAAGCGGCGGCGATCAGGTATTTCAGCTCAACCCCGAGGCTGGCGTAGCCCACCAGAGTACCACCGGCGACGGAGGCCAGGCCGCAGCTCATCACCGCGAAGAACTGGGAATCGGACATCTTGGAGAGGTAGGGTTTGACCACCAGCGGCGCTTCCACCATACCGACGAAGATGTTGGCGGTGGCGGAGAGGCTCTCGGCACGGCCAGTACCCAGCAGCTTCTGCAAGCCACCACCCAGCAGGGCGATCACCCGCGGCATGATGCCGATGTGGTAGAGGATGGCGATCACCGCAGAGAAGAAGATGATGACCGGCAATACGTTGAAGGCAAAGATGAAGCCCAGCTTGAACTTGGCCAGATCACCGAACAGGAAGGCGATCCCCTCCTGACCATAACCGATCACGCTGCTGACGCTTTCGCTGACCCCGTTCAGCACGTGCTGACCGGCAGGCAACCAGAGCACCAGACCGGCAAAGATGACTTGCAGGCAGAGGGCGAGACCGACTGTTCGCAGCGGGATACGACGACGATTATCAGAACAGATCACGGCAAGCGCCAGGATACTCAGGATGCCGAGCAGGGCAATCATAGGGACTCCATCAGGTGGGGCAAAAGATGGGCGCGGATTCTGCGCCTCTCACCCCGTCACTGCAAGCCCGCTTGGTTACAGGCTTGTTGGAAAAAACGTTTGCCCGATATCGGTTGCGCCAACTGGCTGATTTGGCTCAATTTTAGTTTCATACGAAAGCCAGCGTTTTTATATGGAAACGATTATTCCTCCGTGCCGGACAATTTACCCCCGAGCCAGGGTGCCAACCGCTGCTCCCAATAGGGTTCGGGGCCAAAGCGGGCCTTGAGGAAATCGATGAAGAGACGGATCTTGGGATCCAGGTGTTCGCGCCGGGCATAAACCGCATGCAGCGCCATCTGCTGGTTAGGCCGCCACCCGGGCAGCAACGGGATCAGCTTGCCGCTCTGCAACTCCTTGTCCAGCAGGTAGTTGGCGATATAGGCGATACCTAGTCCGGCCAGCGCCGCATCCCGCACCGCTTCCGCCATATCCACCCGATAGTTGCCCGCCACCTGCACCGTCTGGCGCTCCTTGCCCTGACGAAACGACCACTGGTGATAGCGACGCTCCCGGCTCTGGTAGGTGATGCAGTTGTGCTGGGCCAGATCCTTGGGATGGAGCGGTGTGCCGTGACTCAGCAGGTAATCCGGCGAGGCCGCCACCACGAAGCCGATGTCAGCAAGGCGCTGGCCTACCAGCCCTTCCGGCTTGTCCTCATAGGTGGTGAGCCAGAGATCCAGCCCCTCATCCACCAGATTGGTTCTGTGATCGAACAGCGAGACCTCCAGCTCCAGCTCGGGATAGCAGTCCTGAAACCCTTTGAGGTGAGGCAGAACGTGGAGGCGGCCAAATGATTGGCCCACCCCAAGATGGAGCACGCCGCTCACCTTGCCGCGCCGCTCGGCGATCATCGAGTCCGCCTCATGCGCCACCGCCACCAGCGCATGGCAGTGACGAGCGTATTCCTGACCCAGCTCGGTCAGGACGAAGCGGCGGGTGGTGCGCTGCACCAGCTGGGCGCCGAGGGTGGTCTCCAGCAGCGCCAGCTGCTTGCTGATATGGGATTTGGAGACCCCGAGGCGGCGAGCGGCAGCAGAGATCCCCTGCTCGCGCACCAGCGCATCGAAGATCACCATTTGGGGAAGACGTTGCAGCACAAGATAACCAGATTGAGTGGCGGGAGCCCATTATTCCAGAGCCGCCCGCCAAGGGGTAGGGTCAGAGCCCCAGCGCCCGGGTGATCTGCAGTTTGAGGGGATCGTCAGCCGGATTCTGGTTGGCGCCGTAGCTGGCGATCAGCTTGCCATCGCGACCAACCAGATACTTGTGGAAGTTCCAATTCGGCTCATCGCCGTCAGCGGCCGCCGCCAGCCCCTTGAATAGCGGCACCGCATCGGAGCCACTCACCGCCACCCGATTGAACATGGGGAAGGTCACCCCATAGTCGCGACGGCACACCTCGGCGGTCTTGGTCTCGTTGCCCGCCTCTTGCCAGAAGTCGTTGGAGGGGAAGCCCAGAATAATCAGCCCTTTATCCTTGTAGCTCTGGTAGAGCTTCTCCAGATCGCGGAACTGGCCGCTGTAGCCGCAATAGGAGGCGGTATTGACCACCAGCACCACCTTGCCCTCGGTCAGCTGACAGAGGTTGTGACGCTGGGCGTTGTTGAGCTCCCGCATCTCCACATTGAAATAATCGGGGCACGCCGCAGAGGCCGCACCGGCCCCCAATAACAGCAACAGAGTGAACCATTTCATCGCCAAGACTCCTTTTGTTTTGTCCATCATACGCGGTTACCAGAGCCGCAGTTCACTCTCAATGCAGGGGAATACCGGTCAGCCAGCCATGGCCCCAAAAGATCAGCAGGGCGGTGGCGGCCAACCCCGCCCCCACGCAGATGCCGGTGCCGGTCCAGTTAGCCGCCGGACGGGGATATTGCTGCCAGTCCCGCACCGAAATCCAGACGATGCTCACCAGCGCCCACAACCCGATGCCGCCAAACAGCACCAGAGAGCGCGCCTCGCTGTTGACCAGCAGATGGGCCACCGCCCACATCAGGGTGCCGAGCAGTTGGGGATGTACCAGCCAACGGCGCAGATGGTTGGGCCCCTGACCGGAGAAAAAGAGGATCAGCGCAAACGGCATCATCACCGTCATGGTCATCGGCCCCCACTCGGGCAGGAAGTAGAGCGGCAACGGGCTGGCACTACGCCAACCGGCGATGATGCAGGCGATGGCGACAAAGAGCAGCAGTGAGAAGAGCCCCTTGTAACGGTTCTCGCCCAGCCGTTCGCGCACCCGCGCCCGATGGGCCACCGCAAAACAGGGGTAGAGATGGATCAGGGTAAACAGCGCCACCCCCAGGATCAGCAGGAACATGAGTCTCTCCTTGTACTTGGTACGACCACTATGCCGCAAAGGGAGAGGTGCGCCTATAGAAAGCAGTGGCACGCCGGCAAGCCCGCAGAGGGAGGAAGATAAAAAAGCCGACCTCGATGGGTCGGCGAAAAGTGCTTAGGGCAACCGGATTTCTCATCCAATGAGAATGGCCCCTCACGGGCCAAGGGATGGCCACCGCCCGAATATCGGGCGGCAACCAAATCAGATCAACGGGGCAACCGATAGAGCGCGGCCACGTTGCGCGCGGTCAGCTCGATATTGGTGCTGGCGGTGGCCAATGCTTCCGGCAGTGACATGGCGCGGTTGACCACGGCGAACACCGCATCCAGTCCATGCTCGTGCACCACACCGCAGTCGTCGGTCAGACAACCGGAAATACCGATCACCGGCTTGCCGAACTGCTTGGCGCAACGTGCGACACCGATTGGCGTCTTGCCATGGATGGTCTGGCTGTCGATACGCCCTTCGCCGGTGATGACCAGATCCGCATCGGCCACTTCATCGGCCAGCTTCAAGGCTTCGATCACGATCTGGATACCAGGCTTAAGCTCGGCGCCGAGCAGGCCAACCAGCGCAGCCCCCATGCCACCGGCGGCTCCGGCACCGGGCAGATCCTTCACCTGCTTGCCGAGCACCCGCTCGATGCAATCAGCGTAGCGGGCAAGGTAGCCATCAAGCTGCAGCACCATCTCGGGGGTCGCCCCCTTCTGCGGGCCAAACACCGCAGAGGCCCCTTTCGGACCGCACAGCGGGTTATCTACATCGCAAGCCACTTCGATAACCAGATCGCTCAAGCGCGGATCCAGGCCACTCAGGTCGATGGTCGCCAGCTCGGCCAGACCAGCACCACCCAGCGCAATAGAAGTGCCATCCGCTTTGAGCAACTTGCCACCGAGCGCCTGGATCATGCCAGCACCGCCGTCATTGGTGGCGCTGCCGCCGATACCGAGGATCAGGTGTTTCACCCCCATCTCCAGCGCAGCCAGGATCAGCTCGCCAGTGCCGAAGCTGGAGGTAAGCAGCGGATTGCGCTGCTCGGGCGCCACCAGATGGATACCGGAAGCGGCAGCCATCTCGATGACGGCGCGCTCGCCATCTCCCAGCAGGCCGACGAAGCCCTGCACCTTGTTGCCAAGGGGCGCTGTCACTTCGACCGGCAGGATGTGACCACCGGTGGCATCCACCAGTGACTGCACCGTACCCTCGCCGCCATCGGCCATCGGCAATTTGACGTAGGTGGCATCCGGCAACACCTGTTTAAAACCGGCCTCGATGGCATCAGCCACCGCCATGGCACTCAGGCTCTCCTTGAATGAATCGGGGGCAATAACAATTTTCATATCAATTCCTTAGGCGAGGCCAAACACGCCAAACATCAGGGTGGAGACAGTTGCAATGGTCAGACCGACCGCAGTTTCGTACGGGATGAGCTTCAGACGCTCACCCACCCCCATGTGGACGCTGCCACCGGTGGCGTGGAAGAAAGAGCCGTGGGGCATGTGGTCAAACACGGTGGCACCGGCATGGATCATCGCCGCCCCCGCCAGACTGCTGATCCCCAGTTCAATCAGGGTGGAGCTGAATACGTTGGAGGCCACCACGGTACCGGCAGTGGTCGAGGCGGTCGCCAGCGACATCATGGCACCGGAGATGGGCGCCAGCAGGTAGGAGGGCAGACCGGAGGCGGTCAGGCCGCTGATTAGCACATCTTTAAGACCGGAGTTGGCGATGATGCCCGCCAGGGTGCCGGTACCCAGCAGCATGATGGCGACCGGCGCCATGCGAGCAAGACCTGCGACCGCAAACTGATTCACCTTGCTGAATTTACCCATCATCAGGGCGCCAACCAGACCACCGAGGGGCAGTGCAATCAGCGGGTCCACCACGATACCGGCGACCGGACGCAGGGCCAGCAGCAGGATGGCGACCAACGGCGCACTGATGGCGGCGGCAAAGCCCGGCAACTTGGCACCGTCAAAGCTCACCACCTCGTCGGCGGCAACCTTGCTGCCCTTGTTATTCAGACGCTTGGCCAGCCAGTAGGCCATCACCAGACCGAACAGACCCGGAATGATGCCGGCCGCCATCACCGAGGTGAGGGGCAGGTGGAAGGCGTCAGCCGCGGCAATGGCGTTAGGATTGGGGGACATGACGTTACCCGCCTTGCCACCACCGATCATCGCCAGCAGGATGGCCGCCTTGGAGAGGTCGGCACGGCGGGCAATGGCCAGCGCAATGGGCGCAACCGTGATCACCGCCACGTCCACGAACACACCGACCGCAGTCAGGATCAGGGTCGCCAGCGCCAGTGCCAGCAGGGCACGGGTTTCACCGAGCTTTTTGACGATGGTCTCGGCGATAGTGGTGGCTGCACCCGATTCGATCAGCACGCCAGCCAGCACACCGGCCGCCAGGATCCGCATCACCGCAGTGGTGATCCCCTGGGCGCCACCGATCATCAGGGCCACGGTCTGGGTCAGATCGGCACCACCAATCAGGCCACCGGCCAGGGCACCCACGATCATGCCGTAAGCCGGCGGAACCTTCTTCAGAATAAGGAAGATGGCGATGGAGAGCGCAGCGATAGCGCCAAGCGCGGTAACTGGGATCATGACGGGCACCTTGGATAGATAGAGTGCTCGCCATTATGGGGATGCAAAGCGATAAATCTTTAGACAAAACGACAAATAACAGGCACTGAAAAGCAGGTTAATTGTAATTAATCACAATCACATGCTCAGATTAAGCCCGAGATAAAGCTGAAATTTGTCGTCTAACTTGTTGAAATTCAACCCGGTTATCTGCTCTATCCGGCCCAGCCGATAACGCAGGGTATTGGGGTGGATAAACAGCGCCTCGGCACAGCGATGCAGATCACAATCCTGCAAGAAATAGTGGCGCAGGGTCTTCTGCAAAGCGCCTTTGGAGTCCTCCTTGGCAAGCCTCAGCAAGGGGGCGCGCAACTGATCCGCCTGCCAGGAGTCCATCAGACTCCCCAGCAGCACCGGCAAGCGGTAATCCTCGAAGAAGTAGACCTGCTTGCGCGGTGCCTGCCGCATGCCACGGCGCAAGGTATCCCGCGCCGTCTGGTAAGAGCGCGTCAACCCGTCGATGCCGGTGAAGTAATCGCCCACCGCGATATGCACCTTGAAGTGGGGAATGCGCGCCAACAGCAGTTTGATCCGGCTGCGTTCCTGATCCGATTGCCAGACACCGTCGCTCAATTGCGCCGGTTTGAGCACCACTATCTCGTCGAGGCCGTTGATGGCCACTAAATTGTCCCGCTCCGGGTTTTCCAGCTGGTGCACCAGCTCTCTTAACCGGGCGGGATCCGCCTCCTCCAGCGCCAGCACGGCCACCACCCGAGGCTGGGCCAGATCCAGCCCGAGAAAACGGGCCGCCTGCTGCAGCTGATCGACTCGCCCCTCGCCACGGATCAGCTGCAGCACCAGCTCCTCCTTGTGGCGCTTGTCCCACTGCAGCTGCTCGGTGAGCGCCGCCTGCTCCATGATCAGTTCTGCCGTCATCCGCACCAGCTCGGCGTAAGCGCGCACTTCCTCCGGATCGCCGGAAATACCAATCACCCCGAGCAGTTCCCCCTGATAGGAGATGGGCAAGTTGATACCGGGTCGCACCCCCTTGAGCTGCAGGGCGGTCGCCTCGCTGATCTCCACCACCCGGTTCTCGGTCAATGCCAGCACGGCCCCTTCGTGGCGCTGATGGATCCGCTCCGGATTACCAGAAGCGATAATGATGCCGCTCTCGTCCATCACGTTGACCGAGAACGACAGGATCTTCATCGCCCGACTGACAATCTGATGAGCAAGGCTCTCATTTAGCTGCATAACATCTCCGGACAATAGGCGGTTTGGACGGTGCTGCCTGGCACCAACCCGCAGCAGATGGGCGCAAAGATGCCACATCATCAAGACAAGCGAGAGGGGGATCGCTAGAATAGGCCACTTTACCCGATGTGTGCCCCGCCATGGAGCAGGAATTGCGTGCTTGCACCCACCTGTCCGTGATGGCCCATCCCTCCGATATGGACTGCGCTATGGATTATGAGTTTCGCCGCGACCCGTTTGGTGGCTATCGCGCCCGGTTCTCCATGGGCCATGAAGCCATCGGTCAGTGGCTGATCGACGAAGTTGGCAAGGATGAAGAGAAGCTCGACGAGCTCTTCTCCATCATTGACCAGCTATCCAACCGCACCCGAGTCGAATACCGGCTCAATGGCGGTGACTACTCCCTGCTGCTGACCCATGAAGAGGCGGAGGTGAAAGCCAACGCCCTCAATATCGAGCTAGATGAGGATCTTGACGATCTCGCCTACTACGATGATGAACAGCTGGCCATGTGCGGGCTGGAAGATTTTGCCCAGGTGCTCGGCTCCTGGCGCGCCTTTATCCGTAACGAGGATATGGGCTGATTAACCCAATGTCGGGCAAACTTGCCCTTTTGCCTAACCCAACAGGATTGACTATGTCTATTTACGATTTTGATGACGAACTGCCGGAAGACGAAGAACAGGAATCTACCCAGAAAGCGGCTGTGCCTGCCAAGAAGAAAGGCAAGCAAGTGATGAACACTCAGGTTAACTTGAGCCCGCGCGATGCCAGCCGTTTGAATGGTATCCATATTGAAGCGATCGCCACGCTGGACGACGTCAGCCTGCCGAAGAACGTCATCTTCAAAGCTGGCCTGATCGCCCTGGGCGAGCTGAAAGCCGACAAACGTGCCGATATCATCGCCCGCGTGATCGCTGAATCCGGTCGCTAATCCCCCGGGAAAACCGACTGGCCAGCCTATCGCCCATTGCGGCGATACGAAACGCCATAAAAATCAAAGCCGGAGCCACTGCTCCGGCTTTGTTGTTTCTGTCATCCCCTTCCGCACTTACTGTGGCTCACAGCGGGGCAAGCGGGGCTGCGCCCTGGGCACCAGCTTGTCGTAATGCCCGCTGGCACGAGCCGCCGCCAGTGCTTCGTTGAACCGCTCGATCAGCTCGATCCCGCCAGGTATCTGACGTGAAACCAGCAGATAGAAGGTATCACTCTGGCGAAAATAGGGTAACGACTGCAGGTGATGGGGATCGCCGAAGACCACCATGCTGGCATCTGCCGTGACGGCATCGTTCATCGGCATCAGGTCAACCCGCTTGAGTTCGAGCATGCGCAAGCACTGCTCCAGCGTTTTGGGGCGAGTGAGCTGCAAAGAGAAACGGGCGATCACCTCATCCGCGTGGCTGGTACTCCAGCCCGCAGGAATACAAACCCGTAGCCCCTGCCACTTGCCATCAAGCACAGCCTCGCTGCCCCGATAGGTAAACCAGGAGAGGTGATCAATATGGATGGGGGCACTGTAGTAGAAGAGTTTTGCCCGCGCCCGCGTCCAGGCGTAGGGGTAGGTGGCGGATGCCAGGCCATTGCGAGTCAGCTCATAGCCCCGGTTCCAGGGCAGGTAGTCCACCTTCAGATCCTGATAACCCGCCTCGTGCAGCAGGGTCGTCACCAGCCGGGTACTCTGACCGCCATCCGCCAGCGCAGCGCCGGTATAGGGTGAAAAATCCCCGGTCACCAGCGACAACGGAGTACCGGATACCCATCCACACCAACAACAGAACAACCACCCATAGCGCGTCATCACCACCCCCTTCTTACTCTGTTACTGAGTATAGGAGAGCGGCTTGGAAAACCCGGTCGAGTTGCCTTGCGGACTATGCCCCTGCTAAGGTGCAGCCCTTTCACTACAGAGGTGTTTCGATGTTACCCCTACCCGATACCCTGATCTGGGGCGCACTGGCGCTGGCCACCCTGCTCTGTCTGGCACGACAACGGCTGCCCGGTTTCCTGCTACTGGCGGTGGCACTGCTGCTGGCGCTCTGGCTGGATCGCATCACCACAGCGGCCCTGCCGGTGACGCTGGTAGCCCTGCTGCTGGCCTGGCGTCTGCCGTCACTGTCAGGCCATCGCCGTACCCTGGCATGGAGCGCGCTGTTGGCATGGGCAGTGGCACTGACCCTGCACCTGGTTCCCGGTTTCAATAATCTCAAGGTGCTGGATCAGGCGCTGGCGGGCCCCGCCAGCGTGCCGTTCAACATGTATCTGAACCTCGACAAACCGCTGCTCTTCTTCGGTTTGCTGCTGGCCTGCCCAACCCTGCTCGGCAAGGGAGGCGCCATCCGTTGGCGGCCACTGGCCATGTTGCTGCTGCCGCTGGGGGCTCTGCTGGTGATCGCCTGGCAGTTGGGGGCACTGCGACCGGAAGTGGGACTACCCCACTGGTGGTGGCTGTTCGCCCTCAACAACCTGCTGTTCACCTGTGTGGCGGAAGAGGCGCTGTTTCGTGGCGCGATCCAGCAGGGGCTGGCGGAACGCTACCGCCCCTGGATGGCCATAGTCGTGGCCGCCATGCTGTTCGGCGCCATCCACCTGCCCGGCGGCCCACTGCTGGCGCTGTTTGCGACCCTGGCGGGCGTTTGCTATGGCCTGGCATTCCAGCTAAGCGGGCGGCTCTCGGTGGCAATCCTGATCCACTTCGCCTTCAACTTCGCCCATCTGGCGCTGTTTACCTACCCACTGGCCCGCACCTGACCCTCAGCCGCGTGGCGTCTTGCCCTTGAACTGCTTGACGCTGCGCTTGGCCTGCGTGCGGCGATTGGCCTGCTTGTCACGAGGGGTGCGCTTGCCCTCGCCGCTGGCGGGCTGGTCGGTGACCGGAAATCCCGCCAGCTCCTGCAACACCAGCTCGCGGCCGGTCAGGGTCCGAATAGCCGTCAGGATCTCGCTCTCACCATGGCAAACCAGCGAGATAGCCAGCCCCTCGCGGCCCGCCCTTGCCGTACGACCGATGCGGTGCACATAGACGGGGGCGCTGGCGGGCAAGTCCAGATTGATCACCACCGGCAGCGCCTCCACATGGATACCACGCGCCATCAAGTCGGTAGCCACCAGCACCCGCACCTTGCCAGCCTTGAAGTCGGCAAGTGCCTGCTCCCGCACCGCCTGCTCTTTCTCGCCATGAAGGGATGCAACCGCAATGCCGGCTTTGGCCAGCTTCTTAGCCACCCCATCGGCGTCATCCCGCGCACTGATAAAGACCAGCACCTGCGGCCACTCTTGCTCCTTGAGCACACTGATGAGCGCGGGTACCTTGCTGCTCTTGTTGACCAAAAAGAGCCGCTCTTCAATCTCGTTCACCACGCTGTTGAGCGGATTGGCCTCGAGGCGGATGGGCTCGCGCAACAGGCCGTTGGCCAGCGTCTCCAGTTCGACCGGCAAGGTGGCCGAGAAGAGCAGGGTCTGGCGATCTGCTGGAATAAAGCCGAGCAGCGCCTTGATGTCGGGGGCAAAGCCCATCTCCAGCAGGCGATCCGCCTCATCCAACACCAGCAGTTGCAGACCATCCAGCCCCAGCAGTTGCTGGGTCAGCAGATCCCGCAGCCGCCCGGGCGTCGCCACCAGCAGCTGTGGCCCCTGCGCCAGCTCGGCCTGTTGCCGCTCCTGCGCAACGCCCCCACACAAGGTCACTATGCGCAGCCCCAGCGCCTCGGCGCCCTCTTTTAGCGCGGCTGCAACCTGAGTCGCCAGCTCGCGGGTCGGCACCAGTATCAACCCCTGCACCTGACTGGAGGCAGGATCCAGCCGTTGCAGCAGCGGCAGGCCAAACGCCAGGGTCTTGCCGCTGCCGGTCTGGGCCAGCGCCAGCAGATCCTGCCCCGCCAGTGCCGCCGGTATAGCCAGCTGCTGGATGCGGGTCGGCGTCTGCAAGGTGGCTGGCAAAGAGGCCAGCAGAGCGGGATGGAGGGCAAGTTCGCTAAAGGTCATGGCGCTACGTCAACAAAGAAGTGGGAGGCGAAGTCTAGTGAGCGGGGAAAGAGAAGTAAAACCCTATCCACCATGGCCCGGCAGAGCGCAGATGGCAACAGACTACACTTGAGCTGACTCATTGGACAAAGAGACACGCCATGACCAGACATATCCCCCTCCTGCTGCTCGTGGCCGTCCTGCTCGGCAGCACCACCCTCGGCCTGTCGCAAACCCCGGAGAACGACGCCGCCCCAACTCCGCCCAAACCGCTGCGCATCCTCAATGCTCACCTTGGGGAGCTGCCGGGGCTTATCAACGCCGACAAGACCGGCCCCTTCGTCGATCTGGTGCACGCCATCGACGATCTCTACCCCGATGTGACCATCAAGATCACCATCTACCCCATAGCCCGCGCCATGGCAGGGGTGATTGCCGGCAAGGCTGACTTGGGGCTGCCCGCCATCCGCAACCTCAAGGATGTCGATATGCTGGCTTATCGTTTCAGTACCCGCAGTTTTGGCAAGGTTGCCCATGTGATTTACAGCAACACCACCCAGCCGGTCAGTACAGATATGGCCTACGGCATTGTGCCCACCAAACGGGACCTGCTGATCGAAGCCATTCCCGACTATATGCCCTTCCCGGTGCAGCGCTCGATGAGTATCGAGCAGTCACTGCGCAAGTTGTCGCGCGGCCGTATCGACGCCTTTGTCTGGGCGCAGGAGGAGGCCGACCTGATGCTCAAGCAACTGGGGCTGACCAATATCAGGCGAGAGTTTTTCGGGAATTTCGAAGATGTCTTCATCATCCAGAAAGGGGCAGATGGTGATGAAATGGACGAATTTCTCCGCCAAGCCATCGATCAACTGGCCGCCACCGGCAAACTGGCCGAGATCTACGAGAAGATCCACCGCCCCTATGTGGAGTGGCAACCATCCCCGCCCGCCAAAGCTGAATCGGCGACCACCCCGCCCGCACCCCCCTGAACAGGCCATTCCCGCATAAAAAAATCCCGCCAGGGCAGAAACCCTGGCGGGATTTTTCATTTAGCGTAGCGGGAGCTTACAGCACAGCGAGAGCAGCGGCGTAGTTCGGCTCGTCGGCCACTTCGGCAACCAGCTCGCTGTGCAGCACCTTGTTGTCACCATCCAGTACCACGATGGCACGAGCGGTCAGCCCTACCAGCGGGCCGGAAGAGAAAGCCACACCATAAGCCTGCATGAAATCAGCGCCACGCAGGGTGGAGAGGGTCACCACCTTGTCCAGACCTTCGGCGCCGCAGAAGCGGGACTGGGCGAACGGCAGATCGGCGGAGATGCACAGCACTACTGTGTTCTCCAGCGCGCTGGCCTGCTCGTTGAACTTGCGAACAGAGGTGGCGCAAGTCGGGGTATCAACGCTCGGGAAGATGTTCAGGATTTTGCGCTGACCGGCAAAGCTCGCCAGGGTCAGGTCGGCGAGATCCTTGGCCACCAACGAGAAGGGCTTGGCTTGCTCACCAGCTACCGGGAAGTGGCCAGCGACGGAGACCGGGTTGCCTTGCAGAGTGACTGAGTTGCTCATGTTTTATGTCCTTTATTGGTGTTGTAAAAATCAGGCCTCCCATTATAGGCGTGGCCAACGCTTACAAACACCCGCCAACCACAGGGATATATGCGGTAAAAAACCGCTCTCCCGTCCCGACGTCAACACCATAAAAGGGGGTTGACCTTGGACTTAACACCAAGGTTTACACTCACCTCAGTTATTCAGGTTCCCGCAGGGGCGGGAGCCAGCCAAGAGGAACACTCCATGAGCAAATCCTGCTGCTCCACCCAGCATGCCGCGGCCCCCATCAAGGCCGTCAGCAAGACCAGCCCCGTCGAGCACAACCATGACAGTCACTGCTGTGACAGTGCCGCGCCGGTGAGCTGCTGTGGCGGCTCCGCCTCCGATGATCATCAGGATCATGAGCAGTGCGACCCATCGGGAGATGAAGAGCCCCCCCTGGGCGGTGTGCAATCCCGGATCTGCGGTACAGCGAATTCATCCCATGACCATCATGATCATGCAGCGCAGACTCCTGCCGAACCGCTGGTTGCACCGGAGCAAGGCAACAGCCGCCACAGCTGGCAGGTGATGGGAATGGATTGCCCCAGCTGTGCCCGCAAGATCGAGACCGCCGTCAGCCGGGTGAACGGTGTGCAGCAAGCGCGCGTGCTGTTTGCCACCGAGAAACTGGTGGTGGATCTGGCCCCCGGCCTCTCCCCCGATCCCGTCACCGCCGCCGTACTGGCCGCCGGTTTCCAGCTCAAGGGGGAGAGCACTGGCAAGCAGGCAGCTGGCCGCGAGCAAGCTTCGCAGCCGACCCGGCTCGGCAACTTTCTCAATAAATACTGGCAGCCCCTGTCACTGGCGAGTCTGATGCTGGTCGCCGCCCTGCTGCCGAGCGACATAGGCCAGCCACTGTTTACCCTGGCGACCCTGTGGGGCCTGTGGCCCATCTCCCGCAAGGCGTGGGCGCTGACCAAGAGCGGCTCCCCCTTCGCCATCGAGACCCTGATGACGGTGGCGGCGCTTGGCGCCCTGTTCCTCGGTGAAACCGCCGAAGCGGCCATGGTGCTGCTGCTCTTTATGCTGGGGGAACATCTGGAGGCCTACGCCGCCGGTCGCGCCCGGGCCGGGGTCACCGCCCTGATGGCACTGGTGCCTGACAAGGCGCTGCGCATCCGCACCACTGCCGAGGGCGAAGTGCGGGAAGAGGTGGCGGCCGATGAGCTGCGTCCCGGCGATATCATCGAAATCGCCCCCGGTGCCCGCCTGCCCGCCGACGCCCGCCTGCTCGACCCCCTCGGAGCGTTTGACGAGAGCGCCCTGACCGGTGAATCCATTCCGGTGGAGCGTAATCAGGGTGACAAGGTGCCGGCCGGTAGTCTGGCTGCCGATCGGGTGCTGCGTCTTGAGGTGGTGTCCGAACCCGGCAACAACGCCATCGACCGCATCCTGCACCTTATCGAAGAAGCCGAGAGCCAGCGCGCCCCCATCGAGCGCTTTATCGACCGCTTCAGCCGCTGGTACACCCCGGCCATGATGCTGATCGCCCTGCTAGTCGTCATTGTCCCGCCGCTCGCCTTCGGCCAGAGCTGGGACGAGTGGCTCTATCGCGGACTGGCACTGCTGCTCATCGGCTGCCCCTGCGCGCTGGTCATCTCCACCCCGGCAGCGGTTACCTCGGCGCTGGCCGCAGCTACCCGTCAGGGGGCGCTGATCAAGGGCGGTGCCGCGCTGGAACGGCTGGCCCATATCGATACCGTCGCCTTTGACAAGACCGGCACCCTGACACTGGGCAAGCCGCAACTGACCGAGCTGGTCAGCCTCAATGGCCAGCCGGAGGCCGAGCTGCTGGCGCTGGCGGCCGCCATCGAGCAGGGTTCCCACCACCCGCTGGCCCGCGCCGTGGTGGCCCAAGCCAATGCACAAGAGCTGACGCTGGCCGACGCCCGCGACCTGCGCGCCCTGCCGGGCATGGGGGTTGAGGGACGCATCAACGGCGAGCTGTGGCAACTGCTGGCGCCGAGCCGGGTGACAACCCTCAATGCTGAACAGCAGATCCTGATTGGTACGCTGGAGCAGCAGGGCAAAACCGTCGTGGTGCTCTGCCAAAGCCGCAGCGACCAGGCGCTGCCAGTCGCCCTGCTGGCGCTGCGGGATCAGATCCGGCCAGAGGCGGCGGCTGCGCTGCAAGAACTCAACCGACTCGGGCTCCAGAGCATCATGCTGACCGGGGACAACCCCCGCGCCGCCGAGGCGATCGCCACCGAGCTAGGCATGGGTTGGCGCGCCGGTCTGCTGCCGGAGAACAAGGTGGAAGAGATCGCCAAGCTGGCCAGCACCCGGAAAGTCGCGATGATTGGGGATGGTATCAACGATGCACCGGCCATGAAGCGGGCCAGTATCGGCATCGCCATGGGCGGCGGCACCGATGTGGCGCTGGAGAGCGCCGATGCGGCGCTGACCCACAACCAGCTCGGTGGCATCGCGGCGATGATCCGGCTGTCGCGGGCAGCACTGGCCAATATTCACCAGAATATTGCGCTGGCGCTGGGGCTGAAGGCCATCTTCCTGGTCACCAGCCTGCTCGGCATCACCGGATTGTGGATTGCGGTGCTGGCAGATACCGGCGCCACCGCGCTGGTGACCGCCAACGCCTTGCGACTGCTGCGCAAGCGCTAAGCCAGCCGATAGCATCCTGGTCACAAGCCGTCCCCAACCGGGACGGCTTTTCTTTTTCCTCTCATTCCTCTCACGACACCCCGTAAAAGAAAAAGCGCGTCTGCCGGTCGGCAGTCGCGCTTTGCTTACTCTCTCGGAGTTATCCCACCCTTGGCAAGGTGGAATTCAACCCAGGGACGCCGAGCCATCCCCGGACTCAATGGGTTTGCCTATGGCGTTGCATCAGCCACGCTCAGGGTCGGCTTCTCCTTGTTCATAGCGGTAAAGACAAACTTGTAGTTGCCCGCCTTGCTCAAGGTCATGCCGATATCGCCACCGCTCTTGCACAAGGTCAAGGGAGTAGAGGGGGTCAGCACATCCGCTGGGGCACAAGTGCCGTAGTTGGCGATATTCCAGCTGGCATCGGCGATCTTCAGCTTCGTCTCACCCAGTTGCCCTGCGGCAACCGGAGTGGTCAGCTCGTACATATAGTTGCCGCTGAACGCCATCTGATTGACTGGATCCCACTGGCCAAGGAAACCGCGAATAAAGATCCCGGTCGTACCAAACGGTGGCAGGGTGCTCAGATCGGTCTTCTTGCTGACCGGCAGGCCCGCGCCTTGCGCGCCAGACTGCGGCTTGACGAACACCGCGGCAGACCAGGCTCCCAGCGTCAGCTGGCCATTGTCATAGGCGGCGCCGCTGGCGATGCTGTCGACTGCGCGATGCTTACTGCTGAGTACCAGACCGCTCAGGTCGATGGGCTGATCGTTACCGTCACGGAAGTCGCCGATACTCTGGCTCTGATTGCTGGCGTTGATCACCACCACCAGACCGTCGATGGCCGGATCCAGATCCGCCCCGGCACTGACGCCATCATCCACCGTCATGACGATAAGGCCGGGCACCTGATTCGGGCCGGTATTGCGGAAGTCGACCCGCTTGATCACCTCGGCGCCACTGCCCAGACGCAGCAGACGGGAGGAGTTTCGCAGCTCCGCCAGCTCCTGATAGAAGCTCACCATCTGCGCCATCTCGGCACCACTTGGCTTGCCGTGCTGGCCCAGTACCTGCTCGATCAGCGGATAGTTGTCGCCATCCTTGTCCTTGCGCGGCAACCCCTTGTCGAAGTTGTTGTCGCCTAAGGTGTAATCGACCTTGTTGTACCAGTCGCCCGAGTCATAGCTGTCCCGCTCCATGGATTTGGAGCGCAGCAGTTCGACCCCGGCGTGGGTGAAGGGAATGCCCTGCCCCAACATGGCGGTCGCCAGTGATACCCCCTGCATTCGCACCAGATCGGCTCCGGCAGGCGCCTTGTAGATCAGGTTGTCGAACAGGGTCTGGTTGTCGTGCTTGTCGACATAGTTCTGCACTTCCACCGGATCCTGGGCATAACCGGCAGGTTGACCGTTGTAGTCGATCTCGGACCCCTTCTTCGGCATGCCATCCTTGTCGGTGAGCACGAACTCCTTGAGGTTGCCCGCCATGCCGAGCCGCACCAGGTCGGACTGGTGCAAGGCTGTTGCCAGCTCCACCTTGCTAATTTCGTTAGGATCAACAAGGGCGCCGTTGCCAAAACCCTGGGTTTCACGAATGGCGTCCTTACTATCAAACGGGCTGCCGCCACGCACCGCATCGCGCAAGCGGTCGGAGAAGGAGCCGATGCCGGTACCGGCCAGGTGCTTCTGGGTCGCCTGTACGAAGCGCTTGTCATCCTGCACCTCGCCGAAGTTCCACCCCTCGCCATAGAAGTACATATCCGGATTGACCTTCTTCACTGCGGCCAGCGCCTGCACCATCTGATCTTTCGGATGGTGGCCCATCAGGTCGAAGCGGAAGGCGTCGATCTTGTAGTCGCGGGCCCAGGTCACCAGCGAATCATCCATCAGCTTGGCGAACATGGCGTGTTCCGGCGCCGTGTTGGAGCAGCAGGTGGAGTTCTCCACCGAGCCGGTCTCCGGATTGAGGCGCTGATAGTACCAGGGCACTATCTTGTCGAGCACCGACTTGGGCCCCAATCCGGATTCGTTGGTGTGGTTGTAGACCACGTCCATCACCACGTTCATGCCGATGTTCTGCTTGATGGCCTTGACCATCTCGCGGAACTCCAGAATACGTTTGGTGCCCTCGGCGTTAGTTGCGTAGGAGCCTTCCGGCGTGGTGTAGTGGTAGGGGTCATAACCCCAGTTGAAAGAGTCGACGCCGCGCAGATAGCCGGAGAGCTCCTGCACTTGTGGATTGTCCTTGCTGTCGCCCCCTTGCAGGTCGGCCAGCACATCGCCCACGGTCTGACCGCTACCGCAGTAAGTGCCAAATTTGGATGTTTTCACATCCGGATTGACCTGACAGAGTTTGCTGAAGTCATCGCCTAGATTGGCCACTTTGGCCGGATCCTCGTTGACGGTGGCGATATCGAACACCGGCAGCAGGTGCAGGTGGCTGACGCCGCTTTTTGCCAGGGCTTTCAGATGGTTGACCGGCACAGAGTCGGGCTGGGTCAGGCCGACAAACTTGCCGCGTTTCTCTTCATCAGTGGAAGCGTCGTTACCGGTCAGGTCGCGGACATGGGCCTCATAGATAGTGATGTCGGCAGGGTTCTGCTGGCTGTGTGGCGCCTTGAGGCTGTCCCACCCTTCCGGTTTCAGGGAAGGATCGTCGAGATCCACCACCTGACTGAACTCGGAGTTCATCGCCAGACTGAGGGAGTAGGGATCGGTCACCTCGTAGTGCTCGACCTTGCGGCTCAGCGGGTGGTAGACCTCCATGTCGTAGCGGTAGAACTGCCCTACCAGCTCGCTGCCCCCTTCGTAACTCCAGCTGCCGCTGGCGCTGTCGAAGGTCATGGCCACCTCGCCACTCTTCTGGTGGCTGGCGTTGTAGAGGGCCAGCTTGACCGACTTGGCGGTCGGCGCCCAGAGGCGGAAGGTCACCCGGTTGCCCTCCACCACGGCGCCATAGCCGAGCTTGGTCGCCTCGGGTGCATAGATCGCATCGAGGGCGCCAGCACTCTGTACCAGGGTCGCCCCCTGCAGAATGCCGTCGGCATCGGTGCCGATAGCCACCAGCTCCCCCTTGAGCAGGGGCTTGAGATCTTTACCGGCGGGCAGGGCGAAGGCGGCCGCATCCTTGAGGTGCGGATATTTGGCCTGCTGCTCGGCCGTCAGGCTGGTCGCGGTCAGAGTGATATAGGGGAAATCGAACACGCCATCGGCATTGGCCTGGATATGTCCGGATGCCGAGTAATAGAGACGAACATGGGGCTTGTCCTTGCCCCCTTGCCAGATCAGGGTATTGCCGTCGACCAAGTGGGCACTGGCTCCCGCGACCCCGAAGGCGGCGGTAGCGGTAAAGGCCTCGGCACGGCTGCCAAACAACTCTTTTGTGCCAGCCACGATAGCAACGGTGCGATCCGGATGATCCTTGAAGATCACCTCCATATTGTCAGTCAGCTTTCCGCCCTCTCCATCCCGGGCAATAAAGTTGATGCACCCTTCCAGCTTGGCCAGAGGAACCACCCAGGCCGGACCAAAACTGTCGGCGGTGGCTGGTGTCTTGCTATTGTCATCCCACCCCGCATTCAGACCGCTGCTATCCGTTGCGCTGCAGGCAGCGTCGTTCCAGAGATGCAGACTGTGGCGGTCAAAAGAGGGCTTGGCCCCTTTTGCTGCTGACCGGGTATCCACCAGCGCAATGACCACCTGATTGTCGCCAGCAACCAGCAACTCTTTGGGGGGATCCATCTTGGGCAGACGAGCAACGGGCCCGTCGGTAACGTCAGGTGTAGGAGGGAGGGAGGGTTCAGAGCTGTTGTCATTACAGCCAGACAAAAGCGCGAGCAGTGAGGCTGTTACCAGCGCCACTTTGGTCTTTTTCATATCCATGATTTTTATAATTCCCGCTGTAGTTAGTCTCGATAGTCGAGCACCCGGTCATTGCCAGGCTGTGCCATATTAATCAGCGGCAATCGATTCAAATGTGAGCAGTACGGCAAAAAAAACCAACCAGATTCAACAAGATAACGTTTTCAGGTTGAAACTTCGATCCGGCTCACAGACCTCACGACCATTTGGCCTCATATCTGGAAAACGGCAGTCACGGGGTCAGAAAAGCAATGTCTGATCAAGTGGATAGACAAGGAGCAAACAATGAAACGGATTGAAGAACAAGCCAGGCGGCTGGATGAGGAGTATCAGGCGATCGGGCAGCTGTTCGATCAGTTTTGCCAGCAGGCAGGCGCCCTGGCCGAGCAGTATCACTTCTTCAACTGGCCCGATTATGAAGACTCGCCGCCGCTGAGCCGCGCCTTCACCCTGCTGGGGGAACCCCGCGAACTGCGGCTGCGCTGCCAGCCCGGTGAGCGTTCCGCCCTCAATGGCCTGATCCAGGTGATAGCGGCAAATGGCACCATAGATGCCAGCCTCGGGTTTCGCGCCGATGGCCAGCTGCTGCTGGAGTCCGGCAAGCTGCTGGACAACCCGCCCGGACTGCTGCTCAAGCTGCTGCTCGGCGCAGTGTGGCAACACAAGCCCCAGGAGGAGAGCACCGGACAACCGCACTGACATCAGAGGCCAACGGCACTGAAACAGAGGGGACCAACGGTCCCCTCTGTTTATCCTATTCGCTGGCGATCTCGATGGTCACATGCACCAGCTCTTCATGGATCGCCAACCGCTCGCGGATCTGCTGCGCCGGTAGCGGATTGACCATCAGCAAAGAGAGCACGCAGGCATACTGCTGCTGCCCCACCCGCCAGACGTGCAGATCGCGGATCTCGGTGCCCGGCAGTTCGGCGATGACCTCGCGGATCTCAGCCACCAGCGGGGTATCCATCTCGGCATCCAGCAGCACCCGGCCGGAGTCCCGCAGCAATCCCCATGCCCATACCGCCACCAGTCCGGCACCCACTATGCCCATCAGCGGGTCGAGCCAGTCAGCCCCCCACAACATGCCCCCGACCAGCGCCAGAATCGCCAGCACGGAAGTGGCCGCATCCGCCAGCACGTGGATATAGGCGGCGCGCAGGTTGAGATCCTGATGACCGTGGTGATCGTCATGGTCATGATGATGATCGTGGTCGTGATGATCATCATGGTGGCCATGCCCATGGCCGTGGTGGTGATGGCCGTGATCATCCTTGAGCAGCCAGGCGCAAGCGAGGTTCACCAGCAGCCCCACCAGCGCGATGGCGATCGCCTGTTGATAGTGGATCGGGCTGGGATCGAGCAACCTGAACACCGACTCGAACAGCATTAACCCGGCCACTCCCACCAGCAACAGGGCGCTAGTGAAGCCACCCAGCACCTCGATCTTCCAGGTGCCGAAGCTGAATCTGTGGTCGCGAGCAAAGTGGCGGGCGGCGCGATAGGCCAGCACCGAGAGACCGAGCGCCAGCGCGTGGGAGCTCATGTGCCAGCCATCGGCCAGCAGCGCCATAGAGTTGTAGAACCAGCCGCCACCGATCTCCGCCACCATCATGATGACGGTCAGCAAAACGGCCCAGCGGGTCTTCTGTTCGGCCAGCGGATTGCCCTCGTGGATGACGGGGTGATGGCAGTGTGATTGAGCGAGGGATGACATGGATTTCTCCTGAGAGCGATGATGCAATATACTATACCCCAGTATAGTTTTATTGATCGAGAGGATCCGCCATGTCCCACACCATTCACGACAAAAAGAAGCTGCTGGCACGGGTGCGCCGCATCAAGGGACAGGCCGGTGCGCTGGAGAGTGCGTTGGAGCAGGAGAGCGACTGCGCCGCCATTTTGCAGCAGATCGCCGCCATCCGCGGCGCCGTCAACGGCCTGATGCTGGAGGTGCTGGAGGGGCATATGCGCGAGCACCTCGGCGCCGCCGATGCCACCCCTGCCGAGCGGCTGGAGGATCTGGATCAGGTGGTCAGCGTCCTGCGATCCTATTTGAAGTAGCGCAATGCAAAGACGCCCGGCAGCAAGCCGGGCGTCTCGTCAATCAAACTCCCCGTAGGGGGTCAGAGGCAGCGGTGGCATATCGAGATCCCCCCGCCACGGCTTGAAGGTGTAGCGCAAAAACAGGGTGGCATGACTGGGCGCATAATCATCCGCCTGCTGGATATCAATCCGGCCACCGATGCGCCAGTGATCGGTCAGCCGGTGCTCGACCAGCGCGTTGACGGTATAACCCATGCCACGGCTGCTGCCACCGGCCACGGTGGCATCCTGATCCGGCAAACCATCCGGCAACAGACCGGGCAGAGGATAGCGGCGACTCGCGTTGCTGTGAGAGCGGGACCATGCGAGCGTCCCGCCCAGATCCCATGACCAGTCGCCACTGCGCTGACTGAATCGCACTGGCACGCCGAACGAGAGATAGCGCTCCGGACTGTAATATCCGCCGCGCCCCAGGGTGTAACCGCTCAAATCCTGTTCATGGTGCCAGGCCATGGCCCGCCCCCCGATGGTCACCCGTCGGTTGGCCTCGTTGATCAGCTTGTAGTAGCTGCCCCCCATCAGGCGGGTACGCCAGTTATCCGGCACATTCTCGCCTGTCAGCAGGTGTTGTTGCAGGCTGCCCCAGTGACCCAGCGCACCACCCTGATCGTGACTCAGGTTGAGGCGCACGCCGTTGGCCCGGATCCCCCCCCAGCGGATGCCGGTCGCAGGATCCACCGCCCCGCCATAAGAGAGCAGCGAGCTGTTCAGCGGTCGCCGCGACAGGGTGGCGCGCCAGCCAATCTCATGCCACTTGCCGCGCACCGTGGCGCCGCCAACCCAATCCACCACCTCGAATCCCAGCGGCGTGGTGCCGAGATCCGCCTGCCACTGATCCCCCTTCCAACCAACCGCCAGGGTGTGACCCGTCGCCTGTTGTGACTGGTTGCCCCAACACTCGCGCGCACTACAGCTGCCAAAACTGGCACGGTAAGGAGAGTCAGGGAAGGATCCGGCATCCATCGCCACCCGTTCGATACGACCAAACAGAGCACCACCGGCCAACGGGGTATCCAGCTGCAGCATCTGGGTCAGGGCCTGCAGATCCGAGGTTCCCTCCGCTCCCTTGCTCCCCCAATAGTCACTGTCAAACGACACTGTGGTTTGGCTCTGCCGATAGTGGCGATCAAGGTCACGGCGCACGCTGCCGACCAGCCAGTCATCCTGATCCCGGCTGAGCGCCCGGGCAGTCAGTGCCGCATCATCCAGCGGCTCAGCGGGTGCCAACCCTGCGGCGGTGAGCGCCTTGCGATCCAGCGCCAACGCACCCTGCGTATCACCTGTGGCAAAACGCTGGCGAGCCGCATCGCGCCAGAACAGCGCACTCCCTTGGGAAGGGGCACCTGCGGCCACCGTGGGGGCATAGGCGGTGAAGATGTCGCGGGCAACCCCGGGCTCACCCAACTGCTGATAGAGATTGGCGACCCGGCGGTAATGGTTAAAATCATCGCCGACCGCAGCGCTTGGCGACCAGACCGGCAGCCAGTGACGGCTCCCGGCCTTGTCTTCCTGCGCCAGAGCCAGTTCCGCCATGCCGAGGCGAGCCCCCTGATGATCCTCGTCGTTGCTCAGGATCCCCCGATAGTAGTGCTCGGCCTGCGACCAGTCACCGCGACCGGCGGCCCAGCCAGCCAGTGTCAGCGCCACCGAATCATCCGGCAGCAGGGGGATCAGCAGACGCTCGGCTGCCGCCACCTCCCCCCGGTCATGGCGTGCTCTGGCCTCTGCCATCAGCTCCCGCCTTGCCAAGCGGCTATCGAGTTGTGCCATCTGGCTGCTCCTGCGCTGGGGAGGCACCTCGGCCAGGATCCTGCGAGCACGGGATAACGCTCCCTGCCCGGAGAGATAGAGCGCAGTGGCATAGCGCAAATCACTATCTTGTGGATTGGCTGCCAGCGCACTTTGCAACAACACGCTGGCGGCCGTGGTATCGCTGGCCGCCGCCATAGCGACAGCGGTGCGATAACGCCGCCACGGATCCTCCGGTGTCAATGCCAGTGCGAGATGGCGTTTATTCAATGCCTGCGCCCGATAGCCGGATTGCTCCAGCAACGCCGCATCCCGCTCCAGCAGATCGGCCCTGAGGCGATCCCCCTGTTTTTGCAATGCCGCTGATCCCCCCGGAGAGAGCAGCGCCAGTGCCCGCTCAGGATCCTGATCCCGATAGAACTCAAACAGCCGTAGCCGTGCCCGTTCATTGTTGGGGGATATGTTCAGAGCCCGCAGATAGGCTTGCTCGGCGGCACCATGCTGGTGACGCGCCAATTCGCAATCCCCCAGCCCCAACCAGGCCTCCTGCCTGCTGCCATTCAGGCCGATCACTTGCCGATAGAGCGTGGCGGCCTGCGCCCACTGCTGGCTGGCCTGCGCCTGTTTTGCCCGATCGAGGATCAGCCAGTAACGATTGTTCTCCCACTGCCGCTCCCAGCGACCTCGCTGGGGGAGATCGGGATGGCGCAACAACCGCTCAAACAGGCGGTTGGCCTGCTCACGCTGATGCTGGCGGGCATAGGCCACCCCGAGTACCCCCATCACTTCGGGATCATCCGGGTAGCTTGTTTGCAGTCGCTGCAACTCGGCCAGGGTGGCGCGCTGGTCTGCCGCCCGCGCTAGCATGGCCTGACGCTGGCGAAATGCAGGAGAGGCCCAGAGCGCCTCCTGCTGCGCCAGCAGGGTCTGGGCCTCGTCACTGCGGCTGTCGGCCGCAAAGGTGACGATAAACTGCTGCAAGGATGCCAGACTGGCGGGGCCAACCGGCATGCGGCGAATATCCGCCAGCCAGACCCTGGCCGCGCTGTCTCGCGTCGGATAACTGGCCGCCATCTTGTGCAGCAGGGCCATCCCCTCGTCACGATGGCCGGATAGCAGCAGACGCTGGGCGAGAAAGGTTCGCAATCTGTCATGCCCGGGATAGCGCTGGTCCAGCGCCCGCATCATGGCTAGCGCCTCGGTACGGTGTGCCGGGATCCGGTCGTTGAGCACCGCATATTCAACCGCCAACTCAAGGTTGGGCGCCTCATCCCCGCCAAACAGGGCGCGATAGCACGCCCGGGCCCCCTCCAGGTCCCCTTCGTTAGCCAATTGGCGAGCCTGCTGTAGCCGGGCTCTCGACTCAGGCTCATTGATCCGCAGGTTGAGCATGCCCAGCCGGTAGAGGGAGGAGTCGGGGGCCAGCTTGCCAAGTCGTGTCAGCAGCGCCTCCGCCTCCTCCAGCTTGCCGCGGGCAAGGGCAAACCTGGCCTGGGCCGCCAGCAACTCGGGATGTTGCGGCTCAATCAGGGAGAGCGAATAGAGTGAGTTGCCGAGCAGATCTTCGTTATGGGTCACTTCCCCCAGCCGGATCTGGGACAACAACCACTCAACCGGCTCGACCACCGCCTGCGCCTGCACGCTCCCCAACAGGCTGGCCAGCAGCCAGATCAGGGTCAACAGGCGGGTTGGCATTGATCACTCCAGCGCGGCAACAGGGTGCCATCGGCGGCGAAACGAAAGCGCCCCTGCGCCCAGCCATGACCAAACAGAGTCAGCACACTGGCGTAATAGCCATCGCCCTGAATAAGGGGCTGCTGCGGCAGTTGCGCCGCCAGCGGTAACCCGCTGGCCAGTGGCAGCAGCGCGGCAGCAAAGCCGTGATCGCCCCGACTCAGCACCTCGCCGGTCAGGGTATCCACCCGTTCCGGTACGCCCTGCTCAGTCAGCGTGGGGTTGCAGTGACTCACCTGCGTGTCTGTGGCCGGGTTATCCTCATGCAACACCGCGCCGGTCAGGGGATCGACCGGTTCCGCTACACCCGGCTCAGTGAGCGCCGCCAGCATGGGGTGGAAGTGACGCACCAGCGCCTCTCTGGCCGGGTCATCCTCGCTCAGCATGCCGAGCCAGAGGTAGACCCGGATCCCGTCATAACTGCCCACGCTGCCTTTCCCTTCGGTCACCTGCCAGCCAGACGCCTGCCGCCAGTCGATCCAGTCAGGGGCAAAACCTCGGGGCGAGCTGGCGGTCAGCAGCGCAGGCAACAGGGCGCGCATCTCTTGCCACGGCCCCTGCATGGCGGCAAAACGGGCCAGCAACTGGGGCGGCAGGTAGCTCGGGTTGAGGGTCCAGCGCCCCTCCCCGCTAAAGCCACGGGGAGCAGGCAACAGCACCGGGCCAAGGCCCGGCAGCCGGGCCACCTCTTCACGGGCGATGCGACGCAGCAGCATGGTGCCGATGGATTGATAGCTGTGGTTTTGCCAAAGCCGCCCTGCCTCCAGCAGGCTGTAGGCAATCCAGAGATCCGAATCGGCGGCGCTGTTGTCATCGAGCACACCGACGCTGCCATCACTGCGCGTCCCCCACTGCCAGGCTGGCAGGAAACCGGTCAGATCCCCTCTGGCGAGCTGCACCTCGGTCCACTGCAACAGGCGTTCGAAGGTCTCCCGATCGTCGTTGACCAGCGCAAAGAACAGGCCGTAGCTCTGCCCCTCCGACGTGGTGATGCGGCGGCCATCGGCAGGATCTATGACCCGCCCCTCCTCGCTGATGTAGTGATCCTTGAACTGCTCCCATTCGGGCCAGTCACAGCCCGCTCGGGCAGGGTGCAGCGAACAGGCCCACAACAGCAGGCAACCCCAGATACGCAACGCGCTTCTCATCTCTTACTCTTCCTTCAAACGACGACGGCTGAGCCCGGACAACAGGACCCGCAGTCCCCAACCAAGCAACAGCATGCAAGCTACGGTCAGACCAACCAGCCGCAATGGATGGTGGGCAAACTGCTGCCAGATCCGCTCCCACCAGGGCAGGTAGCCCACTGTGTAGCGCTCCCCCACCGCCAGACTGTTCACCCCGGATGCCCGGATGATGGCCACCGACCCCGCCACCTGCGCCCGCAGCTCGTTCTGCTGCAGTGTTTCATTGAGCAGCCTGGCGCCAGCAGGGCCATCGGCCAGCATGGCCACCAGACTACGTTGGGGATGGACCGGGGATTGCAGCCCCACCATGGCGGCAATGGCCAGGTTGCCGGTCATGGCGACCCGACTCTCGGGCTGGCGATCGCTGGGGGAGCCCGCCAGCTCCGGCCGGTTCTCCCGTCTTGGCTGGTTGACCCAGCTGCGGGTCGACGCCAGCAGGGCATCAGGTTCGGCATCGTGGCGAAATTCGGCGGGCAGCTCGCCGATCAGCAAGGTGTCGAGATCGGCCTCCCGCGCCTGCTGCCAATCACTGGTCAGGGTCACCGCCAGCGCCGGATAACCGGTCTCGGCACCGATAGCCCCCAGGGTGTCGAGCAGGGTTGTTAGCTGTTCTGACGATGGACTTTGCGGCATCACTATCTGGGTTTGTGAGAGGTCAGCCAGCCGACTGAAGGGGAAACCGGCGCCGGAGAAGGCCCGCAAATCCGGCATCTCGATAAAATGGCGATAGCCGGTGAAGTCGATGGTCGACTCGTCATCGATACGCACCAGATGGGGGGGCGGCAGGGTCAGATCGCAGCGCCCCTCCTCATCCCCGCCCATCATCTGGCGGGCATATTCAAACTTGAATCCCAGACTGTTGGCCTGGCTGGTCTTGAGGCCGGGCATGGTCAGCGCCCGGGAGCCGTCATCCCCCGCCAGCCAGAGCGGCAGGGTGAGCCACTGCTGGCCACGGGTTGCATCCGGTTCGAGGGTGAAGGACTTCATGAACTGGCCATTGACCATCACGTCCAGTCGGGAGCCGTTGCGCAGGGTCGGCGTGCTGTAGTGATAGTCGAGATTGAGTTTTACCCCTTGCGAGCCCGCCATGTAGAGATCGGGGGGCAGCCGCAGGGTCAGATTCATCGGCCAGGGGGCATAGCCAGAGGCTTGCAACTGGGTCGGGTAGTCGAGCAGCTCGGCAAAGCGCATCGGCCGATCCAGCCGCACCCAGTTGGGCGCGTCATAGGGGACTCTTGGCGCCAGCGGGGTGACGGCCTCCACCTGCACGCTCTGGCCGCGCAGCAGCACATTGCCCTGGGCAATCCCCTTGCTGGCAGTGACCAGATCCTGATCGTCCCGCCCCAGGATCAGCAGCAGTTTCACATAGGGGTTATCGGGGGCACTGATCATATCGATGGTCGGCCCGCTGACCTCGGGGTAGTCGCGCAGGAACGCGGGACGCTGCCCGTTGGTCGCGAAGATGATGCCATTGCGCTCCGGCACCTTGTCCATCAACACCGGAAAGTGTTGCCCCCGCCATTTGGCCTTGACCCCGAACCAGGAGGCGAGGATCGCCGCCGCCTGCTGCTGGACGGGGGAGACCTCACCGGCAAACACCATGGGCAGCACCAGCTTGCCTTCATCACGGGTATCGAGGAAGGGCATGGGAAAGAAGGAGAGCTCGTTGCGCACCGGCAGAGTCTGCAACTGCAGCGTCAACCGGGAGTCACGATTGATGTTGAGCCACAGCGTATCGCTGGCCGGGTTCTCGCACACCCGCTGATAGTGACCGATGAAGTTGAACTTCAGGTTATTGAAATCCTTGGCGTAACGGGGCTCCAGCTCGAAACGGGCCTGACTGCGCTGCCCCATCTGCTCCTTGGCAAATGCCGAGACCCCCATCAGCTCGTTATTGAAGTAGAGCTTGAGCTGGGAGATTAGCGGCAACAGGGCTGGCGATGGGGTGAAGTCCACATCGACCGCCGCCTTTGTCACCACCTCGTCGCGCCGCACAGTGAAGTCAGCCAATCCATCCGGCAGATTGCCACGCAGGGAGAGGGTGCCCGGTGCGGCAGCCAACTGCTCGAGGGTCAGCGCCAAGGTGCGCACCGGTGCCGACACGGGCGGTTGTGGCCCAATCTCTGGCGAATCGGCAGGCAAGCCGGTGGCGAACGCAACCGGGGTGGCCAGCAGCAGCAGCAGCGGCAGTATTAGGTGTTGTAGTTTCATCATCCTTTCACCGTCTGGGTCATCGATGTCGGCAACCGGCCTGCAGGCGCAACGCGACGTGGAACATAGGAGAGCAGCCAGCGGGCCAGCCGCTCGCACAGATTGCAAAGGGGGAGTAGCGGGGTGCCCCGGGCGAGGCGCCCATAGGCCCCCCATCCTACCCGGGCAATATCGAGCAGGCTGTGCAGTGGGCGATCCTTACCCAGCCCCTGCTGCCAGAACGACCAGCTATCGGCGCGGGCGAAGGTGCACTGGATAAAGGCGATGTGTTGTGCCTTGTCCATCGCTTCCAGCTCCAGACCAACCCTATGCCCCATCACACGCCGCACCCGGGCGGCAAAGGCCGACTCCCGCAGGCCATTGCGCAGCAGCAGCCAGACCCGGTCGTTCTCCTGCAGGGGCAGCGCCGCCGCCAGTTGCAGACCGACGCCGCCGTTGGAGTAATCCGTCAGGGTGCCGGGGTAGATAAAACCGTTGCCCAGCTTGATGGCGGCGCTCATGTTCATCTCCACTCTGGGGTTGCTGCGCACCTGCCTCGCCTCGAATGCCACCGCCAGCGCCCCGCCAAGAATGGTCAGGTTGTAGAGGGTCCAGATCATGCTGAGCAGCACCGCGGGCACTTCGTCCGCTTGCCCGGCCTGCAGCCGCCAGAGCCCGAATCCCAGCCCGCAGAAGTTGAGCAGCACCAGCACCAGATAGGGGCGTGACAGCGGTAGATCGAGATAGCCCTGTTCGTTCAATCCCCCCTTGGCGGTGACATTGAACTTGCCCCGATGGGGAGCAAACAGGGCAACCGTGGTAGGCCAGGCGATATACCAGGCCAGCACAGTCTCGTAGACCTCCCCCCAGAAGGAGTGGCGCACCTTGCCCTGCAGCCGCGAGTTGGTGATGGCGCTGTGGAAGATATGGGGCAGCATGTAGAGGGCGATGGTCATGGCCGGGGCGTAGATGATGTAGGCATGCAGGATCAGGAAGGCGAGTGGCGCCGTCAGGAAGATCATGCGCGGGATCCCGGAGAGGAAATGCAGCATGGCGTTGAAGTAGCAGAGCCGCTGACCCAGGCTTATCCCTTTGCCAAACAAGGGGTTGTCCAGCCGCAGGATCTGCACCATGCCGCGCGCCCAGCGGATGCGCTGGCCGATATGGGCCGACAGACTCTCGGTCGCCAGCCCGGCAGCCTGGGGAATATTGATATAGGCGGAGTGATAGCCCTTGCGATGCAGTCGCAACGAGGTGTGGGCATCCTCGGTCACCGTCTCCACGGCTATGCCGCCAATCTCATCGAGGGCGCTGCGCTTGATCACCGCACAGGATCCGCAGAAGAAGCTGGCATCCCAGATGTCATTGCCGTTTTGTACCAGACCGTAGAAGAGCGCCCCTTCGTTGGGCATCTTGCGAAAACGGCGCAAATTGCGCTCGAAGGGATCCGCCGAGAAGAAGTGATGGGGGGTCTGTACCAACCCGAGGGCAGGATCTTTGAAAAACCACCCTACCGTCATCTGCAAGAAGGAGCGGGTCGGTATGTGGTCGCAGTCGAAGATGGCCACCAGCTCGCCGCTCGCCATCTGCAGGGCATGATTGATATTGCCCGCCTTGGCATGCTCATGGGTGGGGCGCGCCACGTAGCGGATCCCGGCCTCTTCGGCAAACTGCCGAAACGCCTCTCTGCCCCCGTCATCAAGCAGCCAGACGGTCAGCTTCTCTTGCGGCCAGTCGAGCGCCAGCGCCGCATAAACGGATCCTTTGACGATGGAGAGATCCTCGTTGTAGGTCGGGATCATCAGATCCACCGTCGGCCAGCACGACCGCTCCCTTGGCAGCGGCACCGGCTTGCGATGCAGCGGCCAGGCGGTCTGCCAGTAGCTCAGCAACAGCACCAGCCAGGCATAGGTCTCTGCCAGCAACAGCAGCAAACCGCAAAACAGGCTCACGGGATCGAACCAGTCGAGGGTCGAGGTGTAGCGCCACCAGATATAGCGGCAGGAGACGGTCACCGACAGCACGATCAGCATCAGCGCCGGATAGCGCCCCGGCACCACCCGCAGCAGCAGGGCGATGAGAGCCAGCAACAACACAAAAAAGAGCTGGGCCTGCGGGTCAAAGGGCTGGGTGATGCAGAGCAGCGAGAGCAAGCCAGCCACAGTACCGAGCAGCTTACCCTGCCAGCTCAGGGTGCGGGCCGTCAGCGGCATCTCATAGCGCGCCACCAGATCTCCCGTCACCCGTTGCACTCGCTGCAAGTGCGCCTTGCCAAACCCGGCAAACCTGACCCGCCAGCGGGAACGGCCAGCGGCCCGACTCCCCGCTGCTGTTCGCCAGCAGAGCAGCCAGAGCCCCTGCAGCAACAGCCGCAGCGGATCACCGGCGCCGGGGCGCGTTCTCACTGACGCAAACTCCGCGCGCCGAGCCAGCAGCCACTGCCAGTTGGCATTCTCAAGGGGAAAGAGCGCCCAGGCCAGCAACCCGCAGCTGGTCAGGGTGAAGGCAGCCCAACGGGAGGCTTGGCGCTGGCGCAGCAGCCGGTAGCGGGTACGGATCCGCGTGCTGGCCTCGGGGGTCACCAACCAGAGCAGGCTCACTGTGCCAGCTCGCCCCGCAGACACCAGCTGGCAATTTCCGTCAGTTCATGGGCAATCATGCTCTCTGGGGCATAGGCCCCTGCCGGTTGCTTGGCCGCCAGCGCACAGGCCATGACCTCGTCTCGATGCAACCTGACGCTGAGGATCGGCAGTCCGGCTTGCAGCCAGAGCTCCAGCAGATCTTGCTGCAGGGCACGGCGACTGCTGAACTGGGTCAACAACAGCCGATCGTTGGGGGCCAGCTGATGGCGATAGAGACGCACATGGCAATTGGCATCGGCATGGATCACCGTCAGTTGCAGACTCAGCCACGGGAGTGCGAGTCCGGGCGGCATATCCAGCAAGATCAGGTCATATCCCGACAGCTGCTGCAACCAGTCGAGGGCGTCAGACACCTCCGCACCACCGTGGGCCAGCAGGTCGATATCGGCAACGCAGTGCAGCACCTTGTCGCGCCACTGGCGGGCGGGGGCCGTCAGCTGGCTCCAACCCGACTGTTCATCATGGGGGCGACCAAGATGGAGCCCGAGCAGATTGTCCTTGCAGAGATCGACCACCAGCACCCTGGCCCCCTGCCGGGCAGCCGCCCAGGCGAGACCGGCCACGATAGAGGTCGCCCCCACGCCACCGCGCAATCCCCGAACACCGATCACCCTCATTGGCCGCGACGCCTCATGTCACATTCGACCAGCAGGGGATAGTGCTGGCGGATGGCGGCCAACTGCTCCTCCAGCAAGATATTCTGATAGTTCAGATGCAGGGCAAACTCCTGCTGCAAACGGCCCACGTCGCTCTGACTCTCCTGCTTGCCCGCGCTGGCAGCAAGCGGCGGGTTGACCGTCAAGATTCCCAGATTCATTGCTGATACGCTCCGTTAACGGGGATAGGGAACCCAGTCCCCTTTCCCCTGCTTGATGTAGTACTGGCCCTGATACTGGATGACGCTGGCCCCTTGGTTTTCAGAGACGGCCGGAGTCTGGGGCAAGTTGTTGAACAGCCTGCCCCAGTCGATGGTGTCGCTCCCGAAGTAGTTGCCCGCCACCACTCTGGCGACCAGTTCCGATACCACCAGCAGACTGCTGGGCTGATCGATGATCCGGGTGGGGGCATGCTCTGCACGGGCACCTACCAGCCGGATACCGACCGGCACCCGGGTGATGGCGGGGCTGGGAATATCGCGCAAGCCGGACATCTGCAGACGATCACCGGAAAGGGCCGCGCCATGCTCCGGCACCATCACCACCATCACCTTGCGACCGGACTGCTCCAGCCGGGTGATGAAGCCATCGAGCTGATCCATCAAGGCACGCAGCCGCGCCTTGAAGGGGGCGATCTGCCGGGAGCTGGCCCAGCGATTGCCATCGTGCAGGGTGGTGATGTTGAAATAGGCGATGTTGCGGCTGGATGGACTCTCGACACGTCGCTGCAACCAGCGCGCCAGCAAGGCATCGCTGTTGGGGATCTCCTCCCCGATAAAGGAGGTCACCTCATAGGGCAGACCCTGTTTGTCCATGGGCTCGCTACTGACCCCGGCGTAAGCCTTCAATGACTTGAGGTCGTTGCCATAGGTGCCCGAGTGATCCATCACTATCTCTTTTGCAAACCCGAGCCGGGCCAGGTTATCCATCAGCAGACACTCAGCCTGGGGCGCCTGATAGAGATCGTGATGGCTGACCTGACCACAGCTGGATCGCAACAATCTGATGGCGGCAGGCCCGCTGTAAGAGGTCGACGAGTTGAAGCTCTTGAACAGGGCGTCGAAGCGGCTCAGCAGGGGATGATCGGTCAGACCGCTCGCCTCTATATCGCTCCAGGAGAGAGAACAGATTTGCAGCAACAGCACATCAAAGGGTTCAGCGTCAGCTGGCAGGGACGATGCAAAGCTGACCCGCCGATCCCGCTCCGACTGGTAGAAGCGATCCAGATAGCCATTGAGATTGTCGTTGGTCGGCGCAGCCCCCGGATCCAGCGCCTGACTGGCGGTAACCGGCATGGAGGCCACCGCCGCCCCACCCGGCACATTGGCTTGTGCTTGCGCCTCACGGAAGGGAGATTGCAATCCCAGCGAGGCAAGGTGGGGTGAGAGCGTCAGCCACAACAGGGAGATCAGCATCCAGGGGGTAAAGCGCAGCCATCTGGCCAGAAACAGGTACCCTGTCAGCATGACAAAGGCGACCCCCACCATGTCCCAGTTGATGAAACGGCCCAGCAGCTCGAGGAAGTAATCGAAGGTGAACGAGAACACCATCTTGCCCTGCCCCATGATGCTCTCGATCCCCGGCAGCCAGGTGTCGTGATAGAAGAGCCCGACACCTGCCGGCAAGGCGATCAACAACCTTGCCCGCCGCATCAGCGTCGAGGAAAGCGGGAAGAGCAGAAATGCGGCAAAGACCAGATTGGCCAGCGGGTGGAAATTAAGATATCCCCCCCACAACAGCGCCAGTTTGCCCAGAAAATAGAGGTTCCAGCCGCCCAGCCCGCGCCAGTTAGCACCGGGGGCGGTGAGAGAATCAGAAGGTGTATGTTGTGTCATAGAATCCGGTCTACCCATCGCCACCGAACCGGACAGTGACCGCTCTGGTATAACGTCTGTAACTAGATGAAATAATTGATGATTCACCATATTAATCGATGAACCATGTACTGGAGCTTAAGCGAGATCAAGGTCAGCACGGGTTTGGCGATAAATCTGACTATCCCTGGGGAGCGACCACCAGCCACCACAACTTGAAACCAGGGGGAGCTCGGGGATGGATGCGAACTGCTTGAGGCGTAATGGGGATTACGCCATGATGTCCAGCCCGGCTGACCGCCGGTTTTACTGGACAGTCAATTTCAAGGATCCCCCATGTTTGAACACGTCGATGCCTATGCTGGCGACCCCATACTGACCCTGGTCGAGACCTTCCACAAAGACACCCGCGAGCAGAAGGTGAACCTGGGGATTGGCCTCTATTACGACGAGCAGGGCCGCATTCCGTTGCTGCCGTCAGTGCAGCAGGCCGAAGCCCAGCGCGCTGCTGCCCCGGCGCCACGCCCCTACCAGCCGATGGAAGGCGCCGCCAACTACCGCACCGCAGTGCAGCACCTGCTGTTTGGTGCCGACCATGAAGCGGTCAAAGGGGGACGTATCGCCACCATCCAGACCATCGGTGGCTCCGGCGCCCTGAAGATCGGGGCCGATCTGCTCAAGCGCTACTTCCCGACCTCCGAGGTGTGGGTCAGCAATCCGACCTGGGACAACCACAAGGCGATGTTCGAGGGTGCCGGCATCAAGGTGCACGACTACCCCTACTACGATGCGGCTACTGGCGGCGTGCAGTTCGATGCCATGCTCGACTGCCTGAGCGCCCTGCCAGCGAAAAGCATCGTGCTGCTGCACCCCTGCTGCCACAACCCGACCGGGGTGGATCTCTCCCGCGCCCAGTGGGATCGGGTGATCGCGCTGGTGGTCGAGAAGAACCTGATCCCCTTTATGGATATCGCCTATCAGGGCTTCGGTGACGGGCTGGAAGAGGATGCCTACGCCATCCGCGCCATGGTGGCCGCCGGGGTCAGCTTCTTCGTCAGCAACTCGTTTTCCAAGAACCTCTCCTTCTACGGCGAACGTTGTGGCGGCCTGTCGGTGATCTGCCAAGATGCAGAAGAGGCGAGCCGGGTACTGGGTCAGATGAAGGCTACCGTGCGTCGCAACTACTCCAGCCCCCCCACTCACGGTGGCCAAATCACCGCGGCTGTGATGAGCCAGCCCGCGCTGCACGCCCTCTGGGTCGATGAGGTGACCGAGATGCGCACCCGCATCAAGGGGATGCGCCAGAAGCTGTTCGAGGTGCTGAGTGCCAAGGTGCCGGGCCGTGATTTTGGCTACTTCATCAACCAGCGCGGCATGTTCAGCTACACCGGCTTCACGCCGGAGCAGGTTGACCGCCTGCGCGAAGAGTTCGCCGTCTATCTGGTGCGCTCCGGTCGCATGTGTGTGGCGGGCCTCAACAGTCGCAACGTCGATTACGTGGCCGACGCCATGGCGGCGGTGCTCAAGGGCTGATCCGCCCCAGCCCCGCTTTGGCGGGGCTTTTTTTGTCTGTTGCGCTCGCTGTCACCCCGTGATGGGTCTGCTCACCCTCCCCCAGCTGTGAGAGAATGCCTGCGGGTCATGCTGAATCTCCCTGATCCCGAACCTGTTTATCTTCATCCGTTTCTCTTCATCCACTTCAGGAGCCACTATGGATCTGATCGCTCTCTCTCGGCTGGGAGGTCGCCATCTGGTCACCCTGCACCTGCTGCTCGACAACCAGAGCGTCACCCGCACCGCCGAGCGGCTCTGCACCACCCCTTCCACCGTCAGCAAGACCCTCAACCAGCTGCGGGATCTGCTGGGGGATCAACTGCTCTATCGCCAGGGCAACCAGCTGCTGCTCACCCCCATGGCCGATCGGCTGGCCCCCACCCTGCATCGACTGTTGGGGGAGCTGAACGGCCTCACTCGCCAGAATGCCTTCAACCCCCAGCAGTGGCAGGGCAGCTTGCGGCTCGGATTGCGCGAGAGCGTGATGACCTGGCCGGTGGGCCCCATTCTGGGACAGCTGATGAAGGAGGTGCCGGGCATGGTGCCGGAGATCTGGAACAAGGATGAGAAGGGGCTGGAGGCGCTGGCAGCAGGCAAGCTCGACTTCGTGATCCTGCCCCATGACCAGAGCCAACCCTTGCCCCGCCAACCGGGTCTGGTGTGGGAGACCCTGCGGGAAGAAAAGCTGGTCTGCCTGCTACGTAAAGATCACCCGGCACTGAGCCAACCCTGGGATCTCGATGCCTACCTGAGCTGGCACCATATCGCCATCCGCGATCAGGAGCTGGCCAACCCCTTCTTCGAGCAGAGCCTGGCCCAGCAACAGGTGCGCCGCCAGATTGGCGCCACCCTGCCCGATTTTGCCAGCGCCGCGGCCCTGCTGCCCCAGACCGACCTGATCCTCACCGCCATCGGTGGCTGGGCGGCCTGCATGGCCAGCCAGCCGGATCTGGTACTACGTCCGGCACCGTTCGATTACGGCAAAGTGAGTCACAGCCTGGTCTGGTATGGCCCGGCCGGCGACGGTTCGGCCCGTCACTGGTTCCGCCAGCGGATCCTGCAACTGGGTCGCGAGTTGATACAACCCTGAGCCGGGTGACAGACATGACAAGTTGATGTTTCGCCGCGGCGAAACATCAATGGCAATGAGGGATCAGGGGCGTTTGGTATAGATGGGGCTGGGGAAGGAGGCGACGTTGTTGCCCAGATCCGTGATGCGGGCCGCCCCCTGCTTTCTGACCTGATCGATGCGCAGCACCTGATGCATGGGGATCAGGGTGTGGCGCACATCGGCAAATTCGCTCTTGAGCTTCTCGTGGCTGGGATCGACGATAAGCGCCGTGTGGTTGTCCCAGACGAAGTCGGCAATCTCGATAAAACCGAACAGCTGGCCCTGATTGACTTCGCGCACATAGACTTCGTAGCGCTCGCTGTGGCACATAAACTGAACCCGATATAACGCCTTGCTTTCACTCATGATTATCTGTCATTGAGGGGGAAGATGGTGGCCATTATTCTAGCCGCCGTTGCGCTCCCCTCCAATAGACAGAAATCACAGTTGCGGTCTTTACATGCCGCTCCTCACGCCATGACGGTCACCGGATGACGCAGCCACTCAGCGCAGCAAGGCAGGCAGTGACACCGGCCCCAGCCCCGCTGCGCGCAAGCTGCTGGCCAGCTGTTCCAGCTCGGTTTGGCTAGCCTGCGGCCATTGCGCCGCCGCCCCCTTCACCCCGTGATGGCGAAAGCCATTGAGGCGAATGGGCACAGGCCCAAGCCGTTGCAAGAAGGCGGCGAGATCCGCTTCCAGCTCACCGCGGTCGTCCAGAAAATCGCTCTTGCCCGGCACATGGAGCAGCCGCAGTTCGGTCAGCTTGCCGTGGCTTGCCAGCAGTTGCAGCGAAGCCAACACCCGCTCGCGACCATAGCCGGTCAGCGAGTGATGTACCGAGTCGCGCCACCCCTTGAGATCGAGCATGGCGCCGTCGAGTACCGGCAATAACCGCTGCCAGCCGGTCTCGGCGAGCGAGCCGTTGCTGTCGAGCAGGCAACTGAGATGGGCCAGATCCGGCGATCCCTTGATGGCGGAAAACAGCGCAACCACGAACGGGAGCTGGGTGGTCGCCTCACCGCCGGAGACGGTAATCCCGCTCAGCAGCGGGCCGTAGCGGCGCAGCAGGGCCAACACTTCGGCCACCGTCATGGTGGCGGTCTTGGGATTGGCACTGCGCGGGCAGGCATCCAGACAAGCGTCACAATCGGTGCAGAGCGCCGCCTGCCAGCGTACCTTGCTCTCGCCAGGGCGTCCCTCAGCAAGGGTGAGGGCGCCGCTCGGGCAGACCGCGAGGCAGTCGCCGCAATCGTCGCACAGCCCTATGGTGTGCGGGTTGTGGCAGCCGGGGCAGCGAAAGTTGCACCCCTGCAGAAACAGCACCAGCCGGTTGCCCGGCCCGTCGACACAGGAGAACGGCAGCACCCTGCTTACCAGGGCGCTGCGTGTTGGCAAGACATCAGCCATCAGGAGCGAACTCAATACTCGCAGATGGTCGATTCGTGGGCGACCACTCGCGGTGCCCGCTGCCGGATGGCGGTCACTTCACTCGCCTCGGCACCGAGACAGGTGGTCTGCAGCCGCGAGCCCTCCTCTGCGAAGCGAGCCAAGTCGCTCTTGCGGATCATGTAGCCAGTCACCCGCATCAGATCGCTGTCGGCCACGTTGGCGGTGAACTCGCGCATGCCGATGGCGAGCGCCCCCTTGCAGAGCTGCAACAGCGCCTGCGGGTTCTGGCGGATGGTGGGATCCAGGGTCAGGATCTCGCTGATCCCCGAGTGGTAATAGCTGTGGTGCGGCGCCAACGCCAGCACATGGCTGGCCGGATCCAGCTCTTGACCGTAGGGAATGCGCACCCCGGGGGTGACCGCCACATCGACGCTGAGGCCACCTTGCGAGTGCAGCAGCGCGCGGCCACCCCAGGCGTGGGTCTGCGGCGTGCTGGTCACATAGCCAGAGAGCTGGGCCGAGATACGATAGCCAAGCTGGTTGGCCTCCTCGTCACGGCCGTAACGATCCGGCAGATTCTCTTTATCCATCAGGATATTGACCGCTTCCGCCATGCCGTAGATGCCGAACATGGGGACGAAACGATCCTCATCCAGCAGCCCCTCCTTGACCAGGAAGCTGTCGAAGAAGCCAGACTCATCATGGAGGAAAGCGGCACGCGCCTCGATCAACTGGGAGGCCAGACGGCAGTAGTGGGGCAGCAGGCAGCCGAGGAAATCATCGATCCCCTGACACTGCTCGGCGACCCGCTTGAGGGAGATGCGCACCAGGGTATTGGCGCCACCGGCCTGCGGCAGGGCGTTGTAGCAGCTGACGATGCCAAAACCGCGGGCGTCGAAGGTGTCGCGATGGATCGGGTAGTTGGCGATGTGCGGCTTGCTGCACTCGGCGATGTTCTTCACCGCCTGCAGCAGCAGGCTGTCAGGGGTCTGCTCCGGATCGTGGAAGAAGGTGAGGTTCGGCGCTACCTGCTTGAGCTCGTTGTCGATGCGCAGGATCAGGCGGCAGATACGGTTGTCATCCGGCCCGATGTTGACGTGCATGAAGGCGTCCGGCAGCACCCGATCCAGATAGACCCAGAACCCCTTCAGCTTGCGATAGAGGGTCTCGTCATCCAGCTCACCGACAAACGGCAGCAGCAAATGGTCGAGGCGACCCAGCCAGACCGGCATGCCGGTGACGGAGGGGACATGGTGATAGAGGATGCGCAGGGCGTTGAGCACCTCGTCGAAATCCTGCGGCGCCGCCAGCTCCAGCCAGGCTGAGCCCTGAGTCAGGAATTTTTCATAGTCCGGCAGCACATAGCGCGGCTTGTAGGGGGCATGCCCTTCGAACATGTCACAGAGAAATCCCTGATCCATCGCCTCGGCGACTGCGGCAGGCAGATCGGGGTAAGGCAAGGCATTCTCGGCGGTCAGCGCCAGAGCATGGCTCTTCTGGGCGGCTGAGAGATGGGGATCACGCACGATGCGCTGACAGGTTTCGATCAAAGACATGGGACACTCCTTCACGGACAGAGCCCATATCCTCACCTTTTGCAGGCTTTTTTTGAAGTGACATTCATGACATGGCGAATGTCAGATAGAGACATCCGCAAGGTGCAATTACCACTCGCTCTTCACCAGGGCCAGAGCTCGGCCACGCCTCCCAGCCAGCGCAACAGGAAGAAGCCCCCCATACCGGCCACCACCACGATTAGGGTCGGCAGCCGCAGCAGGGTCAAGAGCGTCACCCACAGGGTGGCGGCCAGGTAGTCAGGATCCCAGTCAAGACCGATCCCCGGCTCGTAACTGAAGACGATGGGCAACCAGATGGCGGTCAGCACCGACTGGGCCGAGAAGCTGAGAAACGCCCCCATCTCGGCGCCCGGCTGATAGCGGGTCAGCCGAGAAAAGAAGGCGAAGCGGTTGAAAAAGGTGATCAGGGCCAGCAGGCCAATCATCAGCCAGCTCACGTTACCTCCTCATCCGGTGTGCCAGCCAGGGCCGAGACGATGATGTGGATCTCCGCCAGCAGCGGCTTGGTCAGCAACGCAGTGCCGCCGCTCACCAGGGTGGCCGCCACCATGGGCACATTCTTCATGGCAGGGAGCGTCATGGCGATAAAGGTGGCGGCGATGGCAAAATCCAGCCCCATGCTGTCCAGTCCGTCGATGTACTGGCCAGCGGCAATGCCAAGCAGGGTCGCCAGATTCCAGCACAGATAGAAGACGAAGCCCGCGATCAGGGCGTAGGCCGGGTTGAAGCGGCCGCTGCGCTCCCTGTCTTTCAGCGCCACCGCGAACATCTCGTCGGTCAGGAAGAAGGCAAGGCTAGCCCGCCAGCGCAGAGAAAGCGGCAACACATCGCGGCGGAAGGTGAAGCCGTAGAGCAGATGCTGGGAGGTGATCACCATGGTGGAACCCATGATGGGCAGCAGAGGCGTGCCCGCCCCGAACAGGGTGGTGGCCGAAAGTTGGGCGGCGCCAGCGTAGACCAGCAGCGACATCAGCTGGGCCTGGAGCGGGCTCAGCCCCGCCTGCAGCGCCAGGGCGCCACACAGGATCCCCCAGGGGATCACCGAAATGGAGAGCGGGAGCATGTCCAGCGTAGCGCGCCACCAGAGCCTCCCCGTAGGCTCGGGCAAGCTCGTTGCTGACATCATGTGATCATCCTTGTCACTGCCAATGGGAGCCGAAAAAGCTAACACGGGACAGCAAGCGCTGTCACGCCATCACAGGGGGGAAATAAAACGCCCGCGGAGTCGCGGGCGTCAATGAGGGGATCAGGGCTCGATGATGATGGGCGTGCCCGGTTCGATGGCGCTCCACACCTCGTCCAGCTCGTGATTGAGCATGGCGATGCAGCCGTTGGTCCAGTTGGAGGGCTGAACCCTGCGGTTGCCAATGCTGTTGCGCTGACCGTGGATCATGATCATGCCACCCGGGCGAACACCCAGCTCATTGGCTCGCTTGATGTCATCAAGGTTCGGGTAGT
The DNA here is from genome assembly GCF_055193095.1 of Aeromonas sp. 160P. Lineage (NCBI taxonomy): Bacteria > Pseudomonadati > Pseudomonadota > Gammaproteobacteria > Aeromonadales > Aeromonadaceae > Aeromonas > Aeromonas sp. 160P. Next base: position 178,075 of record NZ_JBUXKV010000001.1, read on the forward strand.
TGATATGGATGGCTTTGTAGTAGCCGGAATTGGTCTTCTTGTAGTCGAGGGTATAGCGCCCTTCCGGGGTACGCTGATCCCCTTCCTGCTGCTTGTGCCCCTTGGGCGCCGGGCCCAGGGCAATCCAGTAGCGTTTCACCTCTTTGCCATCCTTCATCAGGGTCAGGCTGTAGGTCGACTTCTTGACTATCACCATGTCGGCAGACAGGTTGGCAAAACTCAATGCGGGCCAAAGCCCCAACAAACACAGTAATACGGCTCTCATTCCATCCCTCGACAAGCCTCTGGTGCGGGCTTTTCTTGTTACCAGATCATCTGAACTATGCCCGCCGAGCGGCGAGCGAGCGCCATGATATTGGATCGCCATCAATACTCAATATGCCCGGCAAAACATATCTTGCCGTGGCAACGACATCGGCCCTGAATAGCGTCAGCTGGCTTTGGCAATTAACAGTTAAAACAACAAGATACCAAAAATTATCGCGCTGGCACCCGGGGCAATGATCGGCGAAGATAACACTCCACTCTCCGACAGGATCATGCCATGGGCTCTTCGTGCCGCCTCGCCACTCTGCTGTTCTCGCCGCTGCTGCTCTGGCTGCCCGCTACCTTCGCGGCCGATGCACTCTGGCTGCGCGAGCCAGCCCTCTCCCCCGACGGCAAGCAGCTTGCCTTCACCTGGCAGGGGCGCATTTTTGTGACCAGTGCCGAGGGTGGCCCCGCCACGGCGCTCACCGGCAACGACTACCTGAGCCAGCGGCCGCTCTGGTCGCCGGATGGCAAACAGCTCGCCTTTGCCGCCAACCTCTATGGCAACGAGGATGTGTTCGTGATGCCTGCCAGCGGCGGCGCCATGGTGCGCCTCACCCGCGATTCGCGCGCTGACCTGCCACAAGCCTTCAGCCCGGATGGCAAACGGCTGCTGCTGAGCAGCCAGCGCCCCTGGTCAGCGGATGCCGACCACTTCGTGGCCGAAGGAGTTCAGGGGAGCGCCCTCTACTGGACACCCATTGGCGGGGGGTCGCTACAGGCTGATCTGCCGCTGCCAGCGACCCTGGCTCGCCCCCGTGGGCAGCAGCTCGCCTACCAGATGCCGGCGATGGATCAGCCCTTTCGCAAGCACCAGCAATCGTTCGCAGTGCCCCGCCTCTGGCTGTTTGATGGCCAGCAGCATCGCCAGCTGACCGAAGATCGGGTCGCCGCCACCGATCCGGTCTGGAGCGACCAGGGGGATAGCCTCTTTTACCTGAGCGAGCGCAGCGGCGATTTCAACGTCTGGCGCCGGGATCTTGCCAGCGGCCAGGAGCAACAGCTGACCCACTATCAGGGCCATCCGGTGCGGGGGCTCAGCGCCTCCCGAGCCGGGGATCTGGTCTGGTCATGGCTGGGGGAACTCTATCGCCTCGATGCCGGCAGCAGCGAGCCACGCAAGCTGGCTATCACACCGCAAGTAGCCAGCGAACCGGATGAGGAGAGCCAACAGCTCACACTGGCGGACGAAGCGCTGGTCAATGAAGAGGGCAATGAGCTGATCCTGGTCAGCGAGGGTAACCTGTTTGCCGTCGATCCCGAACGGGAGCGAGTGCGCCAGCTGACCCGCTCCCCGAGCGAGCAATCAAGCCCCCTCTATGCAGAGCAGGGGAGCTCCCTCATCTACCTCTCCGAACAGAAGGGGGCTGCCGCCCTCTATCGGCTGCACAAGACGCAACCGGATCGGCTGTTCAGCGATCCGGGCGCCCTGACCGAGAGCCTGCTGCTGGCCATTCCCGGCAAGGGGATCAGCCGTCCGCTGCTCTCCCCCGACGGCAAGCAGCTCGCCTTCGTGGTGGATGGGCAAGCCATCCATCTGCTGGATCTGGCGAGCAACCAGCAGCGGGAGCTGGTGCCTGCCAGCTTCAACCCCTCGCGCCATGAGGCGCATCTCGCCTTTGCCCCCGACTCCCGCCATCTGGCTATCACCTTTCGCCCCGACTCTGCCCAGCAGGAGATCGCCGTCATCGACACCCGTGACCCCAAAGCCACGCCGGTCAATGTCAGCCTCAATGGCTATCAGGATGGGGCGCCGGCCTGGAGTCAGGATGGCAGTGTGCTCTATTGGCAATCGACCAAATACGGGGTGCTGGCCGCCGATGGCGAACCCCTTGGCAACACCCTGCTCGGCATCTATAGCAGTCGTGCCGCCAAGGCTGACTTTCTGGCAGAACAAGTGCCCCCCAAAGAGGGCTATGGCTTTGAAACCGATCGTCTTGCCCATCGGGAGGCACTGCAACTGTTCCCCACCGGCAATCTGCTGGCCAGCCGGATCGTCGATGATCAGCTGATCTACCTGGTGGAGGAGATTGGCGCCAACGAGGAGAGCGAGATCAAGGGGTACGCCAGGGACCTGCGCAAAGGTGATACCAAGCTGCTATTTGCCGAGCAACCGGGCCCGGCCTTGGCCAGCCTCAATCAGCAGGCCACCCTCGCAACACTGGTACGGGATGGTGAGATCAGCCAGATCACCCTGGAGTCTGGCGACGCTATCACGGCCCCGTTCACTCTGCAGTCCGATGTCCGCTGGCAAGGACGGATGGAGGCCGCCTTCGATCAAATAGCCCGGCTCACCCGGGATGAGTTCTATCGGGATGATATGAACGGCGTGGAGTGGGATGGCTATGTCGCGTCTTACCGCCGCCTGCTGCCGGGTATCGGCAACCCGCGGGATTTTGGCACATTGCTGGCAGAGCTGGCCGGTGAGCTGAATGTCTCCCACACCTGGGGGGGTGGTCCGGCCCCCTTCCCGCGCATGGCGGACGACACCGCCAGCCTTGGCGGCTACTGGCAAGAGAGTGCGCACGGGGTCGTACTCGGCGCCCTGCTGGCGGGCGGCCCGCTGGATCAGGAGAGCGACATTGCCGCAGGCGCTCGCCTGCTCGCCATTAACGGCGTGGCAATTGCCAATCTGGCCGAACTGGATCAGGCCCTCAATCATCAGGCCGGTGCCCGGCTTGCCCTCACCTTCCAGCAAACCGGCAGCAAAGATCCTGACGAGATCGAGGTCAGCGCCATCGACCTGCAACAGGAATATCGCCTGCAACTCGATAGCTGGATTGCCAAGCGGCGAGAGCTGGTCGCACAACTGAGCGATGGCAAGGTGGGCTATGTCTATCTACCGGAGATGAACAGTGCCGTCTATGAAGAGCTGGTGGCGGAGGCGCTCGGGCGACTGCGCAGCAGTGAGGCGCTGATCGTCGATGTTCGCTTCAACAAGGGGGGGTATCTGGCCAATACCCTGGTGGAGTTCCTGACCGGCAACGGCAGCACCAAAGGGATGGCCAGCAGCTGGCCACGGCTTGGCAAGGGAGAGACTGACGCAGCCACCCGCCAGTGGACCAAGCCCTCGGTGGTGCTGGTCAATGCTGGCAGCTACTCGGAAGGGTCGGCCTTTCCCGAATACTACCGCGCCCTGAAGATTGGCCCCATTGTCGGCGAGCCGGTGCCCGGCACCGGCACCATGGTGTATAGCCACGAATCGCGGCTGATCCCGGGGCTGGCCTACGGCATTCCCACCCTGGGGCTGCGCAAGCCGGACGGCACCTTCTACGAGAATCAGGAGCTGATCCCGGACGTGCAGGTGCCACTCACCCCCGCCGATATACTGGCCGGACGCGACCCGCAACTGGAGGCGGCGGTACAAGCCGCGCTCAAGCAGTTGCCAGCCAGCGCCCGGTAACGGTCAGAGCTCAACGAAAGCGAAACAACTCGCGATGCAGACGCCCGTCCGGCAACAGCCGGGTCAGGGCGTCAGCCATCCCCTCGGGCCCGCAAAACCACACCTGCTCAGGCGCATCCCGCGCGATGCGTGTCAAATCCAGCCGCCCGGCCGCCTTGTCCAGATGCAGCTGGTAACTCACCCCGGTACGCTGGCAAAGTTCAGCCAGCCGCTGTTGATAGACAGCGCCCGCCATATCTGGCGCGCACTGGATCAGTGTGATCCCCTCGCCACTGCCACCCTGTGCCGCCAACGACTCCAACCAGGCGACAAAGGGGGTGATACCGATCCCGGCTCCCAGCCAGAGGGCTCGCCCTCCTCTCTGGGGCGCCACAAAGGCGCCATAGGGCCCGGTCACCACCACCCCATCCCCGGCGCGAGCCTGCGCCACCAGCTGACGGGTGTGATCCCCGAGCGCCCGCACCGCGATCACCAGTTGCCGCCGATCCGCTGACACCCGCACCAGAGTAAAGGGGTGCGGCCCCTCCTTGGCATCAAACTCGAAGAAGGCAAACTGGCCCGGGCGATAGTGGGTCAGCGGCCTCTCCAGCTGCATGGTCAGCTCACAGGTCTGATCCGCCAGCGCCTGTACCGCAATGACCCGGCCCGGATGGCGATCCCGCGCCCCCACTTGCCCCAGCAGAGAGTAGAGGGCGCCGATCGCCCCGATCCCGCCAATCAGCCAGATCGACACCCCTACAGGGGTCATGGCCCCCACCTGAGGCAGCAAGCAGAGCCCGTGACCCCAACCCGCCAGATAGATGATCGGTGCCAGCCGGTGGATCAGCCGAAAACGGCCATAACTCACCAGCGCCAGCAAGCTCACCACCACCAGCGCGATCAGCAGATAGAAACTCCACTGCCCCAGGGTATTGCCAAGCTCATGGAGCGAAATGCCATTTCCTACACCCGCACCACCCCCAACTCCGGCGCCACCAGCCCCGCGCCGGGCGGGACGACTCAACCAGCCGACCGAGACCGCCCATTTGGGCGCCTCCACCAGCAGCCAGTGTGCGGTCAGCGCCAATGCACCCCCGATGGCCGTCTGACGGTGCAACCGCAACATCCGATCCAGACCGCCACACCAGACCTCCAGCTGCGGCAGGCGCAACGCCAGCACCAGCGAAATCGCCATATAGGTAATTCCCAGCAGGCCAGTGAGCAGCAACATCTCATGGCGCCATGGCCACACCCCGTTGGCGTCCCCCCCATAGCCCAGCCACCAGACCCCGACCGCCAGCAATGGCAACAGCCACCACATCCGTTTGCCCGTCATAACATGCTCCTTGGTTCCATCGCTGCAGGGCCTCATCTACCTGCTCATAGCACCATTAAAAACCCTACAAGTCACAAGACTTTGCCAGAGGGGGAAGGTTGTGTGGCAATGTGTGACAAACGAAAACAACAGAGGGGCCTGCATGCCCCTCGTGATCACGCTTGCTGGCTCGATCTCTCTGCATAGGGGATGGCGCAACTGTTGTCTCTGGGTTGGTTGACACCCGGCCAACAAAAGGAATCAAATGGGGACGATAACCATCTGCGGTGGGAGAACCTATTACCCGCCCACGGACAAGGAGAACCCCTTGCTTGCATCCAATGAAAAACGCTTCTGCCCCAGCTGTCAGCGCGAGACCCGCCATGTCGTGGTGCTGGTCGACAAATCCTTTGGCAAACAGCCGACACCGGAGCAAAAGCGCAAAGAGTTTATCAAGGACTTCATTACCGGCTGGGCAGCAGGCCCCTTCCTGGCCAACATGGATCGCTTTGAACGCCACGTCATCTGCGAAAGTTGCGGAAATAAAGTCATTGATGAGTCGTGAATAATGAGCAAAAAAATGGCAGGAAGGTCCCCCTCCTGCCAATTGCTTATTCAGAACAAGCCTGCCTCCATATCATCACTTACTGCGCGCGGCTCTGCTCCTCTCCGACACCCCCAGCAAAGTAGCACCGGGCAATCCACGCCTCAAAGTCGGCCAGCATACGGGTTTCCGACTCGCGGTTGTCGGCGATGAGCTCTGCGCCATGTACCACCCGGATATGGGCATCGAGCGGGGTACCCTCACCTGCAGCGGGGCGCTGCTGGGCGGCGGCCATGCAGGCTTGCGCTTGCTGCCATGATTCGGCAGTGCTCAGGTTGCACGCCTCGGCCAGCGGCACCGCGCTGAACCCCTCGCCAGTCAGGCTTCGCAGGGTCTCATCGTGGCTCATGCCGTTGCCCGGCCCCCAGTAGTGGGCGGCCAAGTCCGGCCCGATGCGCGGGTTGTCGGTCAGGTAGCCATCGCGCTTCAGGAAATAGGCGCGGGTCTGCTCCACCGCCATCAGCGCCAGCAGGTAGCCGTGATAGGCGCAGGCCGACTCCTGATTAAGGAGGTGCGGAATGGCCAGCAGCGGACGCGGGCTCTCCACTCCGACGATCTTACGCTCCCACTGGCGGGCCAGCGCCAGTACTGCATCGGGAGTGCGCTCAGCCTCATCCATGGCGTAAAGATCCCGCTCGAAGTAGGCCACCAGCGCAATCTGGCGCTCGTTGAAGGCACGAAACGGCTGGCGCGCGGCGATCAACTCCTTGATGAGGGCATCGGGGATGGGCTCTCCCGCCGCGTTTCTGGCGTAGCGTTTGAGCCAGTCGGCATCGTCCAGCAGGCTGTCGCAGAACATCGACTGGGTCTCGGCATAGGCCATGGAGGTAGGCGGAAACTCCTGTGAGAAGCAGGGGGCGTTGCCGGTGACATTGGCAAAGTGCGCGGCATGGCCCCCCTCGTGGAACAGGGTATTGAGGCCACTCCAACCGCTGCCCACCTGCGCCGGATCGGCCAGGCTGGTGAAGTTGACCACCGCAGGCACCCACTCGCCCTGCTGGCAGAAGCTCGGCACCGGGCCGTGACAGAAGCCGTTCTCGTATTTCCCCTCCCGGGTCAGCAAGTCCAGCGTCAAGGTCGCCCCGCGATACTGGATGCCGAGGCGGCGGAAGCTCTCGACCCAATCCTTCAACGCCCGCGAGAAGGGCACATAAGGATCGAGCTGGCGGGTCACGTCGCCGCTCACGCTGTAGCGCAGGTTGTGGGGCAACAGCGCCGCCGCCCCCTTGGCTGCGTTGAGCTCGGCCAGACTCTGCTGCAACCGCCCATCGGTGCGAGCAATAAAGTCGTCGAGGATGGCGAACAGCTGCTCCGGGCTCATCTGCTCGTTCTTGCGCACCTTGTAGTCGAAGTAGTCGCGATAGCCCATGGCGCGGGCAAAGCGATTGCGGATCGCCACCACCTCGAGAAAACCGTTGCCGACCACCCATTGCTCCAGGGCGTGGAACATGGCGAGCGCGCTCTGGCGCACCGCCTCGTTCGGGCTGGCGGCGAGCGATGTGCTGGCGGCGGGCAGACTACCGGCCACTTGCTGCCCCTGCTCGTCCAGCAAGGTCAGTTTCAACCCCTTGCGGCGGGCAAACAGATCCGCCTCGGCGGCCACCAGCTCATCCATCAGGGCGGCAGCGGCGGGATCTTCAATCACGTTGCACTCGAAGAAGGCGATCCAGCCTTGCAGACCCCGTTTGAGATCATCCTGTTCGGCCTGCGCCAGCATCTCCCGTAATGCGGGCAGGCGGGCCGGATTGGCACAAAAGGCCTTGTAAGCCTGTTCGGCTGCGGTGAAACCGGGCTGATCATCGCTGGTGCCCATATAGGTGGACCAGAAGAGATCCTCCTTGCACCTGTGTACCTGCAGGTAGTCGGCGTTGAGCTGGTTGAAGTAATTCCTGGCAATGGAACTCATAAATTCCCTCTTGTTGTGGCGGCACCCGCAGCGGGGCCCACTCCTTATTTTTGGCTATGTCCCAATTACGTGTTGCATGGGGTGCCCCAGCGCCTCATGCAAACACGCTTTGATATTCACTCCCTTCCCGTAACGCTCCAGCATCCTGCGCCAACCCAGATAATTCCTCAGATAATGAGTTGCGACGCCATGAAAGCGCACCATCCATTCTTTCAATCGATGGTGATAGCCGTTTACATGTTGAATGTGGAATGCTCCGACCACTCGCTCACCCTGACGATTGCGCACTACTTGATGAGTCACTCCCTGCACTTTACTGAAACTGGCATACACGCCCGCGCCATCGCTACACAGCACGGCATCCGGCGAGACAAGGGGCTTCAAGACCGCGATAACTGTTTCGGCGTTCATCTTTTCCAACTGAAAATCGGCATGATGGCCAGCACGGTCCTGTACCACCATCACCGGAATGTAATCCAGCCCGGTTCCCCGGGTTCGCCCTTTACCACCGCGATGCCGTGCTGGACGCGGCAGTCCCCGTTGCCCCTTGAACGATTCGAGGAAGAAGGTTTCATCGACCTCAACGATACCCTCTTCCCGTGTGGCTTGATGGGCGGCCATCGCACGCAAGAAGCGGTGGCGCCAGAGGAAAGCGGTGTTTTTGCTGACCCCGCAACGCAAAGCTGCCTGGCGGACAGTCAGTCCTTCAATGAGGGCTTGCGCGTAGTCTTCCCAGCATTGGGCTTTACGTAATCTGGCCAAGGGGGTCTTTGTCAACACAGTGCTGGTGCGCAGACACAGTTTGCAACGGTAGCGACGTAGTCCCCGACTCCATCCCCAGGGTGCCAGCTGACTGGCATCAGCCTGACAATGTGGGCAACCACTGCATGCAGGTAGTTGGGTATTGAGTGAGGTAATGGCGTGGGGCGCAGTGAGCTCCTGCCGGGCAACACGGCGTTGGCGCAGAGTAAGCAGTGGAAAGAGAGACAACAGGTGTTGAAAGGCTGGGGTATCCATGATGGTAGACCTCAAGGTGATGGCCTACTTCAAGCTTAGCCTTTCAACACATAATTGGGACAGAGCCTTATTTTTTGCTGAAATGCCAAACCATTCACACTCTTTGGCAAAAATGACGCAGGGACGCGCATGAACACGCTACCAAAAAGTGAGTATCGCTGTCTGCTGGCTATACTGTTGTCAAAACACTCATTTGAAAAAGGCCGATGAACGGCTGCAACAATGAGTCGTTAATTTATGAAACTAGGCTACTGCGGTAACGAGCCACGTCACATCAATAGGGATAATGAGGGTTTCGTCATGTTCAAGCTCGGTGATATCACTGTGAGCCGCAAATTGATTTTGCTGCTCACGGTCGCATTTGTCGGTTTTATCTCGCTGCTGTTTATCTCGGCCAACGCGCTCCAGCGCAATCTGATGAGCGAGCGAGAGGCGCGGCTCAATGCGGTGCTGGGACAAACCATGAGCCAGATCCAGTTTCTGGCCAGCACCTTGCCAGCTGAACAGGCGCAGCAGGAAGCCCGCAAGCTGCTGACCAACACCCGCTTTGATGGCAACAACTACCTGTTTGTCATCGACGAGAACCGCACCATGCTGGTTCACCCCATCCGCCCCGAGCTGGTCGGTCAGAAGATGGGGGAAGGTGGAGCAGCCACCGCCGGGCAGTTCTGGTTCCAGATGGTGGATATCGCCAAAGGGGGCAAACAGGGCACCCTGCAATATGTCTGGACCGGCCCGTCAGGCGAGACGGCTGACAAACTCTCCATGGTCTCCGGCTATCAGCCGTGGGGCTGGATCCTCGGTTCCGGCATGCTGCTGCAGGATATCCAGCAGACCATCTGGGCCCAATACATGAAGATGGGTACCGCCACCGCCATCGCGGTCTTGCTGATGGGGCTGCTGGGCTGGCGCATCACTCACTCCATTGTCTCCCCCCTCAATCAGATCAACCACGCCATGCAGCGGGTTGCCAAGGGCGATCTGGTGGTGAGCATCCCGGTGCACGGCAAAGATGAGTTGGGTATGGTCGCCCGCTGCACCAACCAGAGTCTGGATGCCATCCGTCATGCCCTGCTGGAAGCGAGTCTGGGGGCCCGCAACGTGGCGGATGCAGCCCTGCGCATCGCTGCCTCTGCCGAGCAGACCAATCAGGCGGTCACCAGCCAGCGGGATCAACTGGCCCAGCTCGCCACCGCCATGAACGAGATGAGTGCCACCATCACCGATGTGGCGGGTCATGCTGAAAATACCGCCCGCGATACCCAGGAAGCGACCGGTGAAGCCGGGCTCGGCAACCGTGACGTTCATGCCAGCGTCAACGGTATTCAGGCGCTGGCTACCGAGGTGGAACAGGCAACCGTGCAAGTCAATCAACTCAAGGAGGGGGTGATGCAGATCAGCGAAGTGACGGCTGTCATCAGCGCCATTTCGGATCAGACCAACCTGTTGGCCCTCAACGCCGCCATCGAAGCCGCTCGCGCTGGCGAGCAGGGCCGTGGCTTTGCCGTGGTGGCCGATGAAGTGCGCCAGCTGGCCAGCCGCACCCGCCAGTCCACCGAAGAGATCCAGAGCACCATTGCCCTGCTGCAACAGCGAGCGGTTAGTGCAGCCAGCGCCATGGATGCCAGCCGCAAGCTGGCGGAGAGCAGCGTCAATCAGTCACGCCAGGCAGGTCAGGATCTCACCCAAATCGTCAACCGCATCCAGCATGTGAGCGATATGGCGACCCAGATTGCCACCGCCGCCGAACAGCAGAGCATGGTGGCCGAGGATATGAACCGCAACGTCAGCGGCATCAACGACTCGGCGCTGGAGATGTCCCAGTCAGCCTCACAACTGGCTCAAGAGAGTGAGCTGCTGGCAGGCCTCTCCCGCAGTCTGGATGAACGGCTTGCGGTGTTCAAACTGGGCAAAGAGTCTGCAACAACCCCGATGATGGCCCCCACATATCACCCCTCTGGCGAGCAGCGCGCCCGTCACTGACAGCGTCACGCAGTGTCGCCTTGTAACCCGACCTGCCAGCTCAGCTGGCAGTTTTTTTCACATCAATAACACGCAATTGGCATGCATCTTATCGACATATTCAACGGCATTCGACGTCATTCACAAATAAGAGAACAATTTAAAAACAGTCAGTTAGAATGATTCGCGTGCCGTTTAACGGTGCGTTTAAACATTTAACTTCAAATAATTAATCAATGCAGTGCGCAATGCTGATGGCTGAATATTTGGCCCATCACTAAACATCTAGTCATTTGGCAAACTGACCGAAAGGTCGGGACGCAAAGCCTCCGGTCTACAGACGTTTTGTCCAGGATAGCGGGGTTGCCACACGCAAGTGTGCGTCGGGGAACACCCCGGCCAACTGACTGCCCACATCTATCGAACAGAGGAATGTATGGCAGCAAAAATCCAACTCAATCAGATCGCCGTAGTGCTGGCGCTGCTGGCCAGCGGCAGCGCCCTGGCTCATGGCTACATCAGCCAACCCGAGAGCCGCAACTACCTGTGCAAAACCGGCGGCAACAGCCAGTGTGGCGGCGTGCAGTGGGAGCCACAAAGCGTGGAGGGCCCCTCCGGCTTCCCGCAGTCTGGCCCGCAAGATGGTCAAATCGCCTCAGCGGGCAGCCCGCGCTGGAGCGAGCTGAACGTCCAGACCAGCGACCGCTGGAGCAAGCATGAAGTGCAGGCTGGCCCCTTTGCCATCAGCTGGACCTTCACCGCCAACCACGTCACCCGCAACTGGCGCTACTACCTCACCAAGCAGGATTGGAACCCCAACCAACCCCTGAGCCGCGCCTCGTTCGATCTGACCCCCTTCTGCGTCATTGAAGGCAACATGGTGCAACCGCCCAAGCAGGTGACCCACAACTGTACCCTGCCGGAGCGCACCGGCTATCAGCTGATCCTCGGGGTGTGGGAAGTGGGCGACACCACCAACAGCTTCTACAACATCATCGACGCCAAGTTCAAAGATGGCAGCCAGCCGCCGCTGGCGTGGAGCCAGGCAGGCACCATCTACCCCTCCATCGACCTCGTGGTGGGTGACAAGGCGATGACCCGGGTATTCGATGCCAACGGCGAGCGCCCAGAGCTGCAGACCGTGCTGACCATCGCCACTGCCGAGCAGGGCCAGAAGAACAACTGGGCCCACGCCCTCGCCAGCAAGATCAACGCCGAACAGAGCCTGATCCGTGCCGGTCAGCAAGGGGCCGATGGCCAGTTCAACCCGATCTACGGCATGAACCCGGTCTATCTGAAGCGTGACAGCAAGCTGGAGCGGGTCGAGATTGACCTGCAACAGCAACAACCGCCGGTGGTGGACAGCATCAGCGTCAGCGGTCTGGCCAGCGACTATGTGCTGGACAACGGCAAGGCAACCCTCGACTTCACCGTCACCGCACAGGGCGATCTGACCGTCACCAACACCCTCTACGACCACGGCGGCGTCGCCAAGGGTGAAAGCAGTGCCGACATCAAGGAGAGCAGCCACACCTTCACCATGGCGCTGGAAGGATTGAAGGCAGGTCACCACCAGCTGGTGATCAAGGCCACCCCGAAAGCGGGCGGCGATACCATCCAGCAGACCATGGATCTGATGTTCAAGGAGGCGAGCAGTGGCGGCGACTACCAGTTCATCTTCCCGAACGACATCAAGTCCTACACCGCCGGTACCAAGGTGCAGCAGCCGAAAAATGGCAAGGTCTATCAGTGCAAACCCTTCCCCTACAGCGGTTACTGCCAGCAGTGGACCACCACCGCCACCCAGTACGAGCCGGGCATCGGCTCCCACTGGCAAGATGCCTGGATTGAACTGAAATAAATCTCGACATGAACAACAAGAAGGGGAGCCATTGGCTCCCCTTCTTGTCTTCTCTTCCCATTCAAATCTGGAAGTCGATGGCGGGCTCGCTGCCCATGGCGCGAGCCTGAATATCCGCCAGCGCCAGCTCGGGGTTGCAGAGCTGGATAAACTGCCAGGCGAAGTTGTGGTGGAACTGCCCCTGCTTGAGGCCGATCCAGGCGGTGTGGGGGGCAAACAGATGGCTGCCATCGAGCTGCACCAGCCCCTGATCGCGCTGGGCGTCAAACGCCATGTCGGCCAGAATGCCGACTCCCATCTCCAGCTCGACATAGGTCTTGATGACGTCGGAGTCCTGCGCGGTCAGCAGGATCTGCGGCTCGATGCCCGCCTCGGCAAATGCCTCGTCCACTCGTGCCCGCCCGGTCAACCCCGCCTGATAGGTGATGATGGGCCAGTTGGCCAGCGCCGCCAGAGTCAGCTCCCGTTCGTCAGCGAGCGGATGCTGCTCCGGCACCACGATATTGTGGTGCCAGCGGTAGTAGGGAAATGCCACCACCCCTTCGCTCTTGTCGAGCCGCTCGCTGCTGATGCCGATATCCACCTCGCCGCTCTGCACCAGCCGCACTATCTCCTCCGGGCCGCCCTGACGCAGCTCCAGCTGTACCAGCGGGAACTGCTCGCGAAACGCCTTCACCACCCGCGGCAGCGCATAGCGGGCCTGGGTATGGGTGGTCGCCACCAGCAAACGGCCCGAGTCGCGGTTGGCAAAGGTGCTGGCCAGTTTGCGGATATTGTTGGCGTCACCCAGGATACGCTCGGCAATCACCAGCAGCTCCTTGCCGGGCTCGGTCATGCCGAGCAGCCGCTTGCCGTAGCGGATAAAGAGCTCTAGCCCAAGCTCCTCTTCCAGTTCGCGAATATGGCGGCTCACCCCGGATTGGGAAGTAAAGAGCGCGTTGGCCACTTCGGTCAGGTTGTAATCCCGCCGCGCCGCCTCCCGGATAATACGTAACTGCTGAAAATTCACCTTGTCGCCTCCTGCGAAGGGTGGCGACGCTGCTTGGTCAACACCCTCATTTTTTGTTATATGGCCGGGATCATGCCCGGCTAACAGCCTGAACCGGGCGACCACACCGCCCACAACCCAGCATCAAATCTGGTAATCGGGATAGAACTGCGCCTGTCTGGCCACCAGCTTCACCCCCTGACCCGGCGCAAACAGTTTGGCTGCCTCCTTGGTCAGCTCCGCCTCGTAGTGAGCCCCTTTGGTTTCGCCGTCGCCACGCAGCTCCACCCGAATGCGCGGCCCCATGGGCAACAAGCGGGTGATGGTGGCGCGGATCCCGCCGGGCGCATCAGCAGGCAGAATATCCAGCTCGTGGGGACGGACATAGGCGATGGCGGCGCTGCCGTGGGCCAGATGGGAGGCCGACGGCCCGCCAAGCAGCTGCTCGCCGATGCCGAATCCCTGCTCCGCCACCCGACCGCGGAACTGGTTGACGCTGCCAAGGAAGCTGTGGACGAAGGAGCTGGCGGGCTGGTCGTAGACCTCGGCCGGGGTGCCGATCTGCTCGACCCGCCCGGCATTCATCAGCACTACCCGGTCCGCCACCTCCAGCGCTTCTTCCTGATCGTGAGTGACGAACAGGCTGGTGACATGCAGCTCGTCGTGCAGCTCGCGCAGCCAGCGGCGCAGCTCCTTGCGCACCTGGGCATCGAGGGCGCCGAAGGGCTCGTCCAGCAGCAGCACCTTGGGCTGCACCGCCAGCGCGCGGGCCAGTGCGACCCGCTGACGCTGACCGCCGGAGAGCTGGGTCGGATAGCGATCGGCCACATGGCTGAGCTGCACCAGATCCAGCAGTTCCTTGACCCGGGCGCGAATGGCCGCCTCCGCCGGGCGCTCGCTGCGCGGCTTGACTCGCAGGCCGAACGCCACGTTCTCGAACACCGTCATGTGGCGAAACAGGGCGTAGTGCTGGAATACGAAGCCGACGTTGCGCTCACGCACGTGCAGATCCGAGGCATCCTCGCCACGGATGATGACGCTGCCACTGTCGGCCTGCTCCAGCCCGGCGATGATCCGCAGCAGGGTGGTCTTGCCGCAGCCGGAGGGGCCAAGCAGCGCCACCAGCTCGCCATCGTGAAAGTCGAGGTTGATGTCTGCCAGCGCCGCGTACTGATTGAAATGCTTGTTAAGTTGTTGAACCTGAATGCTCATGGATGCCTCTTCTCAATAATCGTCAAATCAGTGGGACTTGTTAGGCTGACCACGCAACCGGGCCAACAGGGTTTCCCCCAGCAGGGTGAAGATCCCGAACAGAGCCAGCAGGCTGGCCACCGCAAAAGCGGCACCGGTCTGGTACTCGTTGTAGAGGATCTCGATATGCAGCGGCAGGGTATTGGTCTGACCGCGAATATGGCCGGAGACCACCGACACGGCACCAAACTCCCCGACCGCGCGGGCGGTACAGAGCAGCAGGCCATACATCAGGCTCCAGCGGATGCCGGGCAGGGTGACGCGCCAGAACATCTGCAGGCCGCTCGCCCCCAGCATGATGGCCGCCTCCTCCTCTTCCGGGCCGCGCGCCTCCATCTGGGGCAGCAGCTCGCGCACCACGAAGGGCACAGTGATAAAGGTGGTGGCCAGAATGATCCCCGGCATCGCGAAGATGATCTTGATGTCGTGCTCGCTCAGCCAGTCGCCAAACCAGCCTCGGCTGCCAAACAGCAGCACCAGCATCAGCCCGGCTATCACCGGCGACACCGAAAACGGCAGGTCAATGATGGTGATCAGCAGCTGACGACCGGGGAAACGGAAGCGGGCGATGGCCCAGGCCGCCGCGATCCCGAACAGCAGGTTGAGGGGGACGGCGCAGAGCGTGACCAGCGCAGTCAGCCCGAGCGCACTCAGGGCATCCGGCTCGCTGATGGCATGCCAGAAAAAGGCGAGCCCCGGCGTCAGCGCCTGAATAAAGACGGTGGCCAATGGCAGCAGCAGCAGGGCGGCAAACCAGCCCAGACCCACAGTGATCAGCAACCACTTGACCCACTGGGGCTCGCGGATCACGACCGGAGCCTTGCGGCCGGGGGCCGCCTCCACAGGGGCAACCTCGATGGCGATGGCAGATGAACTCATATCCGGCTCCCTCCGATGCGAGACCAACTCCAGGCCTGCAACTTGTTGATTAGCAGTAACAAAATGAATGAAATCAGCAGCATCACCACGGCGATGGCGGAGGCACCGGCGTAGTCGTACTCCTCCAGATGGCTCATGATCATCAGCGGCGCGATTTCGGAAACCATCGGCAAGTTGCCAGCGATAAAGATGACGGAGCCGTACTCCCCCACCCCACGGGCAAACGCCAGGGCAAAACCGGTGAGCAGGGCCGGGATCAGGGTCGGCCACAGCACCCGCAGAAAGGTCTGCCAGCGGTCGGCGCCGAGGCTGGCGGCCGCCTCCTCCTGCTCGATCTCGGCTTCCCGCAGCACCGGCTGCAGGGTGCGTACCACAAACGGCAATCCGATAAAGGTCAGCGCAATCACTACCCCGATGGGGTTGTAGGCGAGTTCGATACCAAAGGGGGCGACCCACTGACCAATCCAGCCATTGGGGGCGAAGATGGCACACAGGGCGATGCCGGAGACGGCGGTCGGCATGGCAAACGGCAGGTCGATCAGCGCATCCACCAGTCGACGACCGGGGAAGGTGTAGCGCACCAGGATCCAGGCCAGGATCAGCCCGAACAGACTGTTAAGCAGTGCCGCAATAAATGCCGCACCGAAACTCAGGCGAAAAGAGGCGAGCACTCGCGGCGAACCGATCACCTGCCAGAACTCGGCGGCGGTCATATTGTTCAGCGCAAACAGCACCAGCGCCGAGAGCGGCAACAGCACCAGCAGGCCCAGATAGAGCAGAGTGAAGCCAAAGGTAGGGCCGAAACCCGGCAAGACAGAATAAGAACCAAATCGCATAACACATCCGTCTGTTATGAATAATTTAAGATGTGGTGATTCTGCGCACTCTTCCTGTCAGCAACAAACACCGTTTGCGACTTTGCTAATTACTTTTTTGTCTAACAACGGTGGGACAAGGCTTTTAGAGCGATCCAAATAAAAAAAGGTCTTTTATATAAATAAAAGACCTAAGAAATGGAGCAATACGGAGCGGAACATTCAAAGAACGGGGCATGGCGCAACCAGCAAACCGCGCTATCGCCAGCCCTCCAACCACTTCACAGCTAACTAGCGAAAACCGAGCACCACGGGCCGGGGCGAGGCGGCCTTGACCTGCGCCACCACCAGCTCACCACGGCGATAGAGGGCACCCAGCAAATTCAGCCCCTGATGCCAATCCCCATGACCAGACTGGGCATTGATATGGCCCGCCTCACCGGCATCGAACAGCGGCACCTGCCACTGACGACTCCAGTATTCGGCCCGCTCAAAGCTCATCCAGGGATCGTTGCGGCTGGCCACCAGCTGGGCCGACACCTGCAGCGGCTCGGCCAATGCCTCATCCGCAATGCCAAAACGGGCGGGATCGGCGGGGGCCACCAGAAAAATCGAGGCGACCTTCTCCGGCTGTAACCTGGCCGCCGCGATGGCGGTCAAAGCGCCGAAGGAGTGGGCCACCAGATGAACCCGGCCGCGACGACTTCTCAGCTTGCTCGCCAGCTTGGCACTCCAGACCCTGAGGTCTGGTTTGTCCCACGGCAGCCCCGTCATGCGCTGCCATTGGGGAAAGTGATCATGCCAGCGGCTCTGCCAGTGATCCGGCCCGCTGTTGTGCAGACCGGGAACCAGGAGGATCTTGTTCATCTTGGTGCTCCTATCGGCTGGCACAGGGGCCAGTTCAGTGATGGATATGGCGGCTATCAACGACCCGGCTGGTAGATCTGGTCAAACAGACCACCCTGAGCGAAGTGCTTCTTCTGGGCTTTCTCCCAATCCCCTTCCAGATCCTTGACGGTAAAGAGGGCAAGCTGCGGGAACTGGGCCGCTGTCTCTTTCAGGATCGCCGGGTTGCTGGGGCGGTAGTGATGCTTGGCGACGATATGTTGCCCCTCATCGGAGTAGAGGTATTCGAGGTACGCTTTCGATACCGCTTCGGTACCGTGCTTCTTGGCGACCTTGTCCACCACGGCAACCGGCGGCTCGGCCAGAATGGAGACCGATGGCGCCACCAGCTCGAACTTGTCGCTGGCCCCCGCCTGACCGAGCACCAGCAGGGCTTCGTTCTCCCACGCCAGCAGCACGTCACCAAGACCGCGCTCGGTAAAACTGGTAGTGGCACCGCGCGCGCCAGAGTCCAGCACCTTCACGTTCTTGTAGAGATCGCCGACAAACTGCTTGGCCCCCTCTTCACTGCCGCTCTTCTTCAGGGCGTAGCCCCAGGCGGCCAGATAGTTCCAGCGCGCCCCGCCGGAGGTCTTGGGGTTGGGGGTGACGATGGCGACATCCTTGCGCACCAGATCGTCCCAATCCTTGATCTGCTTGGGATTGCCCTTGCGCACCAGGAAGACGATGGTGGAGGTATAGGGCGCTGAATTGTTGCCGAGGCGGCTCTGCCAGTCGGCGGCGATCAATCCCTCCTTGGCGATGGCATTGACGTCATAAGCCAGTGCCAGCGACACCACATCAGCCTCCAGCCCATCCACCACGGCACGGGCCTGCTTGCCGGAACCACCGTGAGACTGGCTCACCACCACGTCATCGCCGGTCTTCGCCTTCCACTCCTTGGCAAAGGCGGCGTTGTACTCC
The DNA here is from genome assembly GCF_055193095.1 of Aeromonas sp. 160P. Taxonomy (NCBI): domain Bacteria; kingdom Pseudomonadati; phylum Pseudomonadota; class Gammaproteobacteria; order Aeromonadales; family Aeromonadaceae; genus Aeromonas; species Aeromonas sp. 160P. The sequence goes on from NZ_JBUXKV010000001.1 coordinate 196,173, forward strand.
TGAAACAACTCGCGGGTAGGATCGTAGGAGACGTTAAGCAGGCGGATCTCGGCGGCATTGGCCTGGCCAAATGCCAGCAGGGAGAGCAGGGTCAGGGCGGTCATTCGCAGTTTCATGGTGATACTCCATATCTCGTTGGGTTGAGAGCAGCATGCCGTGGAGTTGTTATGCCGAGAAGAAAGAAATAGCTCTTTGCTTATCTCTTTTGTTCATATCAGCCCCTCACCCCGCACAGGGAGCCGGACGCAGACTCTGTGAGCCATGCCCCTCTGCCACCTTGCACCCTGTGCCATCATGGGATCAGGCAGCAACGACGCGAAAGGAAGCCGCCATGTGGATCAATGCAGACCCTGTCAACGGAGCCCTGGTCTCGCTGGCCATCGGCCTTATCATCGGGCTGGAGCGGGGCTGGCAGGTGCGCCAGCTGGGGGATAACCAGCGCATCGCCGGGATGCGCACCTACGGCCTCATCGGCCTGCTCGGCGGGGTGTGCGGTTTGCTGCTGCCAACCCTAGGCCCCTGGCTGCCGCTGCTCGGCCTGCTGGCGGTGGTGATCGGTTGCGGCCTCTCGGTCTGGCTGGCCCAGCGCTGGCAGGGGGAGTTTGGCCTCACCAGCTCGGTGGCCATGCTGCTCACCTATCTGCTGGGGCTGATGTCGGTGCTGCTGAGCCCGAGCGAGGCGGTGGCCTGCGCCGTGCTGGCCGCCCTGCTGATGGGGCTCAAGGGCAAGATCCAGCAGGGGATGCTGTTTCTCAGCGAAACCGAGTTTCACGCCACCTTGCGCTTTCTGCTTATCTCGCTGGTGCTGCTGCCGGTGCTCCCCAACGAGGAGATGGGCCCCCTCGATGCCTTCAACCCCTTCAAGATCTGGCTGATGGTGGTGGTGATCGCTGGCATCTCCTTCTCTGGCCACTTCGCAGTGCGGCTGCTCGGCACCCGTGCCGGGCTGGTGCTCACCAGCATATTGGCGGGGCTGGCCTCCTCCACCGCCCTCACCCTGCAGTTCGCCCGCCTCAACCGGGAGCAGGGCGGTCTGGAGCGGCTGCTGGCCACCGGCATTCTACTGGCGGGGGCCACCATGTGGTTGCGACTGCTGGTGCTGGTGTTGCTTATCCACAACGAGCTGGCGATGCGCCTCGCCGCCCCCCTGTTGCTGCTGGCGGCCACCGTCTACGGTTTTGCCTTCTGGTTCTGGCGCCAACGCGAAGAGCTGACCGACGGCCCGGTAAAACCGGAAACCAGCAACCCCCTCGACCTGCCAACCGCCATCAAGTTCGGCCTGCTGCTGGCGCTGATCGGCTTTATGGCCACCCTGCTGCAAGACAAGGTGGGCAACTCCGGGGTCTATCTGCTGGCGCTGGTGTCGGGGATCACCGACGTGGATGCAATAACCCTGTCGCTCTCCCAGCTCTCCCACAAGGAGCTGGCGCTGGAGGTAGCGGCTCGCGGCATTCTGCTGGCCGGGCTGGTCAACTCGCTGGTGAAGGGGTTGCTGGCCCTTGGCATCGGCGGTCGCAGCCTCGGGCTACGAGTGCTGCTGCCCTACTTCATCTCGGCCCTGCTGATCCTGCCTCTCATCTGGCCTGCAGGTTGACGGGGGTCATCTGCAACAAGTGACAGACTGACGGCCCCCTGACTGTCACGTATACTGCCCGCTCTTGCAGCATGAGGAGGTAGCAATGGCGAGCGACTGGGACAAGGTACTGGCAGGCGGGGCACTGGATAGCCAGAGCGAGGAGATAGCCAACGACCGTATTCGCGGTCAGGCGCTGCTGGCCCAACTCAATGGGTCATCAGCGGGCGATGGCCCTCTGCGCCAGCAGATCTGCCGCGAACTGTTCGGCCACTGCCCCGACTCCTGCTGGATCAGCACGCCGTTTACCTGCGAGTTTGGCCGCAACATCCATATCGGCGAGAAGACCTTCTTCAACTTCAACGTCACCATTCTCGACGTGGGCGAAGTGCACATCGGCAGCCATGTGCTGCTGGCCCCCAACGTGCAGATCTACACCGCCACCCACACCATGAACTATCTGGAGCGCCGCAACTGGACCGCCTACAACAAGCCGGTACAGATCGGTGACGACTGCTGGATTGGCGGCGGCGCCATCATCTGCCCCGGTGTCACCATTGGGCCACGCTCCATCATTGGCGCGGGTGCCGTGGTCACCCGCGACATCCCGGCCGATTCGGTGGCAGTGGGCAATCCGGCCAAGGTGATCCGCACCCTCAAGCAGGATGAGGAGCGCTGCTGGGAGCTGGCCCAGTGATGGCGCTGGCGCTGCTGCCACTGGGCGCCGCCCTCTGGCTCGGCCTCGACGGCCAGCAGTGGTGGCCGCTGGCAATACTGCTGACCATGAGCCTGCTCACCGTGGCCGCCTACGCTTGGGACAAGCGGCAAGCGGTGCGCGGTGAGTGGCGCATTCCCGAATCCCGCCTGCATCTGCTGGAGCTGTGCGGCGGCTGGCCGGGGGCGCTGGTGGCCCGCCAGTGGCTGCGCCACAAGACCCAGAAACGCAGCTACCGGCTGGTGTTCTGGTTTATCGTGCTGCTACACCTGACCCTGTGGGGACTCTGGCTTGGCCGCCCCCTCTGGCAGCAATAGCCACCTGGGTAACAAAGTTGTGGCTTGGTCGCCCCCTCTGGCAGCAATAGCCAACTGCATCACAAAGGCGAAACGGGCCCCATTGCGGCCAATTGGCGGCTATGAGAAAACAGCGCTGATCCATCAGCGTTTTCGCCGTTTATGACGACCATAGTGATAACGACAAGGAGTCGTGACATGACCATGTGGACAGGCATAGTCCTGATCGTATTTATCAGCCTATTGTTCGGATATCTCGGCAAACGGGCTCGCTACCAGCTGGGGGATGCCCGCATCACCGACCGCCTCGGCAAGCAGGATCTGGTGATCAGGGAGCTACAGGAGCGGGTCGCCAATCTGGAGGCGATCGTCATCGAAGAGGAGAAGCGACGCCCGTTTCGGGAACTGTGATTTTTCGTCATCAGGCTTCAGATAAAGAAAGAGGGCTGCATGATGCAGCCCTCTCTCGTTTGAACAGATTCAGATGGCCAGCGGCAGCAGCTCCGCATAATCGCGGAACATATCTGGGAAAGCGGTGAGCTCCCCCATACGCCTGCCAACACCCGACGCCGCGTCAGATGGCCAGCGGCAGCAACTCGGCATAATCGCGGATCGCCGGAAACGCGGTGATGCTCTGCTCGGGTTTGCAGCTGTCCGGATTCTGGATCGCCAGCTGATAGCCGATGCCATAGTCGGCGGCGGCCCGCAGGATCCGCTCGCTGTCATCCACAAACAGGGTGCGGGCCGGATCGAACGCCAATCGCTGTGCCAGCGCCTGCCAGCAGAGCTGGCTCTCTTTCGACCAGCCCAGCTCATGGGTACTCACCATCAGATCCAGATGGTCGGCAAGGCCAAGCTGCGCATCCTTCACCGACAGGCTGGCGGGGTGGGCATTGGTGAAGAGCACCAGCTGCTTGCCCGCGGCACGCAGTTCGGCCAGAAAGGGGATGGCGTGAGGACGCCACTGGATCTTCGCCAGCAGCTCCTGCTTGAGGGCGCGAATATCGAGCCCCAGGGTCTCGCTCCAGTAATCCACGCAGTACCAGTTGAGGGTGCCGTTGACCGCCTGATAGTGCACCTCGATCTGCGCCTTGGCCTCAGCCAGCGGCAGACCGAGCCGCTCGGCGTAACGCTCTGGCACCAGCTGCTGCCAGAGGTGGTTGTCAAAATGGAGATCGATCAGGGTGCCATCCATATCGAGCAAGACGGTATCAATCTGCTGCCAGGGCAAGGTGATGGAGCGGGAGTGTGGCATCGGGTCTCTTGATCTCGGTATCGCGGAAGAAATGGAGCGGCAGTATAGCGGATTTTTCCTCCCCCTTTGCCATCCCGGGCCCGTGGTGTTCGGTGTGAGAGTCGTTTACTCTTGAAGCACTATTTTTTAACGAGCAGCCAGCGTCCGATGAGCGACCCCCACAACAGCAAACCCGAGCAAATCTCTGCCGACCAACTGGATCACCCCAAGTGCAAACCTGAGATCCTCAAGGCCGAAATCGTAGCCGAGAGCCGACTGTTCAAGGTGGAATCGCTACACCTTAAATTCTCCAACGGCGAAGAGCGGGTCTACGAGCGGATGCGCGGCGGAAACCGGGGCGCCGTCATGGTGGTGCCGCTGTTCGATGCCCACACCCTGCTGCTGGTGCGCGAATACGCCGCGGGCACCCACTCCTACGAGCTGGGCTTTCCCAAGGGGCTGATAGACCCGGGCGAGAATGCCTTTGAGGCGGGCAACCGGGAGCTGATGGAGGAGGCGGGCTTTGGCGCCAACAGCCTGACCCTGCTCAAGCAGGTGTCGCTGGCGCCCGGTTACTTCTCCAGCCGGATGGATATCCTGCTGGCGCGGGATCTCTTCCCCGAGCTGCGGATTGGCGACGAGCCGGAGCCGCTTGAGGTCATCCCCTGGCCCCTCAACCGGATCGACGAATTGCTGGCGCGCCCCGACTTCACCGAGTCGCGCAGCATCAGTGCCCTGCTCTTGGCCCACAAGTGGCTGGCAGAGCAGGCAGAGTAGCCCGCAGACGGGCAGTTAACAGACAGAGGATAACGAGATGCAGGAGTTGTTGGCCTGGGTGCCGGGGGTCAAGGAGATAGCCCGCGAAGCCGGAAGGATCCTTCACGACATCTATCATGGCGGTCAGTTCGAGCGTCAACTGAAGGAGGATGCGACCCCGGTCACCAGTGCCGATCTTGCTGCCGATGCCTACCTCAAGCAGGCGCTGTCGGCGCTCACCCCCCATGTGCCGGTGCTGACCGAAGAGGCGGCCGATGTGCCCTTCAGCCAGCGATCCAACTGGCGGCAGTACTGGCTGGTGGATCCCCTCGACGGCACCGGTGAATTTATCGCGGGCAGCGGCGATTTCGCCACCCTGATCGCCCTGGTGCGGGACAACGTGCCGGTGCTCGGGGTCATCTACGCCCCCGAGTCAGACGTGCTCTACTGGGCGGTGCGCGGCTACGGCGCCTTCAAGGAGGTGAATGGCGAGGTACTGCCCATCAGCGCCATGCATCACGAGCATGACCAGCCCGACTCACTGGTGGTGGCTATCAGCCGTCGCCAGAAGCTGGATAACCTCACCCGCCGCCTCAACCCGGCCATCAACTACGAGCTGATCCCGCTTGGTTCCAGCTCCCTCAAATCCTGTCTGGTAGCGGAAGGTGCGGCCGATTGCTACGTGCGGCTCGGCCCCACCGGCGAGTGGGACACCGCCGCCGCCCAGTGCATCGTCGAGGCAGCCGGTGGCCGCATCCTCAGCCTGGCGTTGCAGCCACTCAGCTACAACGAAACCGAGTCGCTGGAGAACCCGGACTTTATCGTGATGGGGGATCCGGATCTCGCCTGGGGTAGCATTCTGGCCCACTAGGCGGATAGCGATGTCATCACACCAGACAAGCAGGCGGCCCGATGGCCGCCTGCTTTTTCAGGGAAGTTGCCCCGGGTGATGGCCGGTGTGATCCGCTGGTCAAGGTGCCCTTGAACAGCGTGATACGCTGGCAAAGCGGCAAAATGATAGTGAAACATCACAATCGGTCGGCGAGAAATGGTACGATTTTTCACGTAATTCTGAAAACACCTGATTAGCCAAAATAAAAAAATGACTGTAGATCAAATTTTGGTTTTATATTTCACAAAAACCACATATATCAGTTTTGTTGCATTCTGTGACCCAGATTCCATTCCCAATCTCGCTGGCTAAGCCCCGCAATGGCAGTGATATGTTTCAGTCTCGCCTTTTGAGAATTAAATCCCGATAAATCACAATAAACTCAGATTAAAACACTGACAAAAAGTGAATTAGTAATGAGTTTATCTGTAGAGGCTACCAAGGAGCTATCCGGTTCCTGCTCCACCACAGCCAGCACCACCCGCTGGCGCCGTCACGACACCCACTGGGTTATCAGCCTGTTTGGCACCGCCGTTGGCGCAGGCATCCTGTTCCTGCCCATCAATCTGGGTCTGGGCGGCATCTGGCCCCTCGTCATCGTCGCAGTACTGGCAGGCCCCATGACCTTCCTCGCCCACCGCGGGCTGGCTCGCTTCGTGCTCTCCTCGTCACGCCCCCACGCCGACTTCACCGAAGTGGCGGAGGAGCATTTCGGCAAGATGGCCGGCCGCCTTATCTCGGCGCTCTACTTCCTCTCCATCTTCCCGATCCTGCTCATCTACGGGGTTGGGCTGACCAACACGGTGGAGAGCTTTATGGTCAACCAGCTCGGCATGGCGACCCCGGATCGGGTGATGCTCTCCGGCGTGCTGGTGTTTGCCATGATCGCCGTGATGCTGGCGGGTGAGAAAGCGATGCTGCGCGCCTTCGCCTTTATGGTCTATCCGCTGGCGGCCATTCTGGCGGCGCTCTCCTGCTACCTGATCCCTCAGTGGCAGTGGCCGGAAGTGACCGCGTTTGAAGGAGTCAGCTTCCTCAACACCGTCTGGCTGGCGCTGCCGGTCACCGTGTTCGCCTTCAGCCACGCCGCCGCCATCTCCGGCTTTGCCAACGTGCAGCGCCGTGAATATGGCGAGCAGGCAGAAGCCAAGAGCGGCCTGATCCTGCGCAACACCACAGTAATGCTGGTGGGCTTCGTGCTGTTCTTCGTCTTCTCCTGCGTGCTGAGCCTCTCGCCAGCCCAGCTGGCCGAAGCCAAGGCCCAGAACGTCTCTGTGCTCTCTTATCTCGCCAACATCACCGACAACCCGGTGATCGTGACTCTGGGGCCGCTCATCGCCTTTATCGCCATCAGCTCCTCCTTCCTCGGTCACTTCCTCGGTGCCCGCGAAAGCCTGAAAAGCCTGATCGCCAAGCCCACCGGCCTGCCGCAGGCCAAGGCGGACAAGCTGGGCATCGCCCTGATGTTCTTCTCTATCTGGGGCGCTGCCGTTATCAACCCGGGCATTCTGGGGCTGATGGAGACCCTCTCCGGCCCCGTCATCGCCATGATCCTGTTCATCATGCCGGTGATTGCAATCTATAAGGTGGAGGCGCTGGCCCGCTTCCGTCACGGCTGGGCCAACGGCTTTATCCTGCTGACCGGTTCGCTGGCGGTATCGGCGCTGATCTTCAGCCTGCTGAAATAACCACTGCCCCACATACGGGGCTGCTGAAACGACAAGAGGCGACCCGGGGGTCGCCTCTTGTGCATTGCAAATCGCTTACTCTTGATCGAAATCTTCGATCTCTTTGCCCAGCGCTTCCATGATGGCGCGCGCTTCGGCGGGGACACTGTCCGGATGATCCTTGCGCAAGTCTTCGTCGCAAGGGAGCGGCTGGCCGGTGAAAGCGTGCAGGAAGGCTTCACAGAGCAGCTCGCTGTTGGTCGCATGACGCAGGTTGTTCACCTGACGACGGGTGCGCTCATCGGTCAGCACTTTCAACACCTTGAGCGGGATCGAGACGGTAATCTTCTTGACCTGTTCGCTCTTCTTACCGTGTTCCGCATAAGGGCTGACGTAGTCGCCGTTCCACTCTGTTCCCATGACTCACCTGTTCTCATTTAGCCGTGAGCGCGGATTTTAACCCTTAAGGAAATTAATGGCAATCCAACAGCAAAGCCATTTAGACGTCTGGAAGTGTTGACGGCTTTTTTGTGCTGGCGTAAGGTGGTTCACCATAGGCCAACAATGGCAGGATCGCCGTGGTTGAGGCAAAGCAGCCATCGCCCAGAGACAGTTCAAGGAGAGAGTGATATGACCCACAAGGCCACCCTGGCGGTTCGCACCGGGATTGAGACAGACCAACAGCACGGTGCCGTGGTGCCCCCCATTTACCTCTCCAGCAACTACACCTTTGCCGACTTTGGCGAGCCCCGTCAATACGATTATGCCCGATCCGGCAATCCGACCCGCAGCAATCTGGCGGACGCGCTGGCGGCGCTGGAAGGGGGCGCCGGTGCCGTGGTCACCGGCACCGGCATGGGCGCCATCCATCTGGTCACTACCGCCCTGCTCAAGGCGGGGGATCTGCTGATCGCCCCCCACGACTGCTACGGCGGCACCTGGCGGCTGTTTGAGTATCTGGCGGCCAAGGGCCATTACCGGGTGCAGTTTGTCGATCAGGGTGACGAGGCTGCACTGGCCGCCGCACTGGCGCAAAAGCCTGCGCTGGTGTGGGTCGAGACCCCCTCCAACCCGCTGCTGCGGGTGGTGGATATCAGCGCCATCGCCAGCGCCGCCCACGAGGTGGGTGCCCAGGTGGTGGTGGACAACACCTTCCTCTCCCCCCTGCTGCAACAACCCCTGGCCCTCGGTGCCGACGTGGTGGTGCACTCCACCACCAAATACATCAACGGCCACTCGGACGTGGTGGGCGGGGTGGCGATTGCCAAAGAGGCCGCACTGGCCGAGTCGCTGGTGTGGTGGGCCAACTGTCTGGGGCTCACCTCCGGGGCGTTTGACTCCTACCTGACCCTGCGCGGCCTGCGCACCCTGGCCCCCAGATTGCGCAGCCATCAGGAGAACACCGATCGCATCCTCGCCTTCCTGCAACAGCAGCCGCTGGTGAAACGCATCTATCACCCCAGCCTGCCGAGCCATCCCGGCCACGATATTGCGCGCCGTCAACAGTCCGGCTTCGGCGCCATGTTAAGTTTTGAACTCGATTGCAGCGAGGCGGGCATTCGCGCCTTCCTCGCGGCCCTCACCCTCTTCTCGGTGGCCGAGTCCCTCGGCGGGGTAGAGAGTCTGGTGGCCCATCCGGCCAGCATGACCCACAGGGCCATGACCCCGGCTGCGCAGCAGGCAGCAGGCATCAGCGCCCAGCTGCTGCGGTTGTCGGTCGGTATTGAACACGGTGAAGACCTGGTGGCCGATCTGGCTCAGGCTTTTGAACAGGCGCAGCAGGCAGAACAGGTAGCGAAGTAATGGAACAGCAACAAGGAGAGATCGCGGTGACAGAGGCAGGTTTGAAGCGACGTCACGTCCACAAGTTTGGTGGCAGCAGTTTGGCGGACCCGGTCTGCTATCGTCGGGTTGCCAGCATCATTGAACAACAGACCGGAGGTGACGAGCTGATCGTGGTCTCGGCCGCGGGCAAGACCACCAACCGGCTGATCCAGCTGGGGGAACTGGCTGATACCGGTGACGAAGCCGCAGGTGAATCTATCTCGGCCCTGCAAGCCTATCAACAGAGTCTGATCGATGGCCTGCTGGAAGGGGAGTTGCAGCGCGACCTCAGCGCTCAGCTCGCCAGCGACGTGCAACAGATCGCCAAGACCCTGGAGGGGCAGTTTGATCGCTTCGCCCGCAACGGCCTGCTCGCCTTTGGCGAAGTGTGGTCGGCGCGCCTGCTGGCGGCCCTGCTCTCCAGCCGTGGCGACAAAGCCGCTTGGCTCGATGCCCGCAGCTTCCTGCGCGCCGAAGATGGCGCCTTGGTCAAGGTGGATACTGCGCTTTCTAGCGAACTGCTCAAGGCGCGACTGGCGGAACATGCCGGCCGCATCGTGGTGACCGGCTTTATCGCCGCCGACATGGAAGGGCGCTCCCTGCTGCTCGGTCGCAACGGCTCCGACTACAGCGCCAGCCTGTTGGCGCTGCTGGCGGACGGCGAATCCACCACCATCTGGAGTGACGTGGCCGGTGTCTACAGCGCCGACCCGCGCCGGGTCAAAGAGGCGCGCCTGCTGGAGCGCCTCAGCCTGGCCGAGGCCAACGAGCTGGCCCGCCTCGGCTCCTCGGTGCTCCATTCCCGTACTCTGCAACCGGTGGCCGACAGTCGCCAGCGCCTCACCCTGCGCTGCAGCTACAACCCGGACGAGGGTTGCACCCATATCCTGCGCCGAGCTCCGCGCTCCGGCGGTGCCCGCATCGTCTCCTCGGTGGATCAGATCGCCCTCATCGAGCTCAAAGTGCTGCCGCAGACCAATTATGAGCAGACGGTGGCAACCATCGAGGCCCATCTGGCCCGCCACCGCCTCAACCCGCTTACCCTGCAGCGCCAGCCAGATCGGCGGGTGCTGCGTCTCGCCTACACCCTCGAAGTGGCACAGGGTGCCTTCGAGATCCTGCGGGACTTCCAGCTGCAAGGCAGCTTCACTGGCCTGATCCAGAAAGAGGGGTTCAGTCTGGTGGCGCTGGTGGGGGCCGGTGTCACCGACAACGCCGAGCAGTGCCATCGCTTCTATCAGCTGCTGGCGGATCAGCCGCTGGAGTTCGTCCAGGTGGCCAGAGATGGCTTGAGTCTGGTGGCCGTGCTGCGTCAGGTGGTGCTGGAGCCGCTGCTGATCGCCCTGCACAGCGCCCTGTTCAGCCGCCCGACCCGGGTCGGTCTGGTGGTATTCGGCAAGGGCAATATCGGCGGCCACTGGCTCACCCTCTATAGCCGCGAAAAAGCCCGGCTCGAACATGAACTCAATCTGGCGCTCACCCTCTACGGGGTGTTCAGCTCGGAAGGTGGCCTGCTGGATGAAGAGGGGCTGGACCCCCGCAAGGTACAAAACAGTGTCGATGGCAAACCGCTGATCTGGCCGGAGTTACTCTCCCAACTGGAGCAGCACAGCTTCGATGCGCTGATCGCGCTGGACATGACTGCCAGCGAAACCGTGAGTCGCTACTACCCGGATTTTGCCCAACTCGGCATCCACATCATCGCTGCCAACAAGTTTGCCGGTGCCGCCGACAGCGAGTTCTACCAGCGCATTAAACAGACCTGCAGTGACCATCAGGTGCAGTGGCGCTATAACGCCACCGTGGGGGCCGGGCTGCCGATCCAGTCCAGCATCCAGATGCTGCGTCAGAGCGGCGACCGTATTCAGGGGGTCTCTGGCATCTTCTCCGGCACCCTCTCCTGGCTGTTCCAGCAGTATGATGGCACTCGGCCCTTCTCCGAGCTGGTGGACGAGGCGTGGCAGCACGGTCTGACCGAGCCGGATCCCCGCGAAGATCTCTCCGGTCAGGATGTGCGGCGCAAGTTGTTGATCCTGGCGCGGGAGGCTGGCTTTGAGCTCGACTCTGCCGATATCACCCTGGAAAATCTGGTGCCCGTCACCCTGCGCAAAGTGAGCGCGGATCAATTCATGGATCGGCTCAAGGAGCTGGATGGCCCAATTCAGACCGCCTTTGAGGGAGCCAAGCGCCTTGGCAAGGCGCTGCGTTACGTGGCACGCTTCGAGCGTAACGGCAAGGCACGGGTTGGACTGGAGACGCTGGAACCGCACCACCCGTTTGCCAACCTGCTGCCGTGCGACAACATCTTTGCCATCGAGAGCGACAGCTACCGCAGCAACCCGCTGGTGATCCAGGGGCCGGGGGCGGGTCGAGAAGTGACCGCCGCGGCAATCCAGTACGATCTCTGGCAGATCTGCGCCAGCCTCTAAGGCAGAGAATGCAAAGGGAGCCCCTCAGCTCCCGCGCACAATAAAAAAAGCCCGAGTCGATGACTCGGGCTTTTTGCTGAATGCCGCTTCGATTAGGAGAAGCAGGCTTGCAGCACGTAGAAGATCGCGATGGCCAGAATGGCACCGGCAGGCAAGGTGATGATCCAGGAGACCACGATGTTGCGCAGCACCCCCAGATTCAGCGCCGCAATCCCGCGCGCCAGACCGACACCCATCACAGCACCGACCAGGGTCTGAGTGGTGGAGATGGGCAGACCGGTACCAGAAGCAATCACCACAGTCGCGGCCGTTGCCAGCTGGGCGGCAAAGCCACGGCTCGGGGTCAGGTGGGTGATGCCGGTACCGACCGTCGCCATCACCTTCTCGCCCATGGTCGCCAGACCGATCACGATACCGATACCGCCCAGCGGCAGGATCCACCAAGCGATAGACGCCTGACTGGAAATTTCACCGCCGGAGGCCACGATAGAAGCCACGGCGGAGAGCGGACCAATGGCGTTGGCCACATCGTTGGAGCCGTGGGCAAACGCCATGGCACAAGCGGTGATCACCATCAGGATACCGAATACCTTCTCCACGTTGGCGAAGTGCATCTTGCTGTCATCCTGCGGGTTGTACTTCTGACCGCGGATATAGAAGAAACCGGCAATCGCCAACGCAATAGAGATAGCCACAGAGAGCAGAATGCCCTCGCTATCACTCAAGTGCAGACCAACGTGGGTCAGCCCTTTCTTGATGGTCACCAGACAGATCACCAGCGCCGTCAGGAACATGTAAAACGGCACATAGCGCTTGGCGTTAGCCAGCGGATCATCGGTGTTGAAGATCAGCTTCTGCACACTGATAAACATGAAGTAGGCGAGCACACCGGAGATGGCCGGGGTGATGACCCAGGAGCCAACGATGCCGCCAAACTTGCTCCACTGCACCGCTTCCGGACCAATGCTCACCACCGCAAAACCGACGATGGCGCCGATGATGGAGTGAGTGGTAGAGACCGGCCAGCCGAAGTAGGAGGCCAGGATCAACCAGGCGCCGGCCGCCAGCAGCGAGGCGATCATGCCGAGTACCAGCAGGTCCGGTGTATCGGCAAATGCATTGGTATCAATGATGCCATTGCGGATGGTTGCGGTCACTTCGCCGCCCGCCAGATAAGCACCGGCAAACTCGAAGATCATGGCAATGATGATTGCCTGACGGATAGTCAGGGATTTGGTGCCGACCGATGTGCCCATGGCATTGGCAACGTCGTTTGCACCAATGCCCCAGGCCATCAAAAAGCCGAACAAGGCCGCCACGAGCACCAGAGTGGTGCCGTAATTCGCGATAATGTCCATTAATAGTGTTTACCCAGTCAGTCGATTACGAACGAGCCAGCATCAGTTCCAGACGGGCGCCTACACGCTCGGCCTGATCTGCCAGGTCACCTACCCATTCGAGGATCTTGTAGAGGAACATCACATCAATCGGATTGTAATTGTGCTCAACCGCTTGCAGCTGTTGGCGCAGTCCGATCTGCATGGTGTCTGTATCGTCCTCGATCAGATCCAGCTGGTGGATCATCTCGGCAACCATTTCCACTTCCCGTCCCTTGAAGCCGGTCTCGAGCAGCTCGTCGAGCTCCCCGATCGCTTTCTCGGCCTGAGCGGTCGCATCAATACAACGTTTGAGATAGGCCATGAAATCAACCCGCATTTCAGCAGGGAACTCCATGCGACGACCAAGCATGCGGCCGGAGATATCCTTGGCACGGTTGGCAATCTTGTCTTGCTGGGTCAACAGCTCCAGCAGGTCGGTACGCGCGACCGGCAGGAACAGGCCGCGAGGCAGTTTCAGACGGATTTCACGCTTGAGGATATCCGCCTCTTTTTCCAACTGGGCAATCTGCTGCCGGATCTTCTCGGCATCATCCCAACGGTCTTCCGCAACGGCGTCAAAGAAGGGTACCAACTGCTGGGAGCACTGGTGAACCTTGACGATATGCTTCTGCAACGGCTTGATGGGGGACTTGGCAAAAAGCCCCAAAATAGTATTTACTGGCATGGTCAAACCTGTGTCGGTGAAAAAACACTCGATACGATTTTATGAGGCGCGCATGGTAACCGAACTGCGCACTCAATTAAACCGCGAATTAATCTAGTCGCCTCGCGGCATTATATCCTCGCGACCCGAATCCCGCCCCTCAAAGTTACCTGCCAGCCCGGAATGACTATGCAAATCGAGATCGAGATAAAGTTTTTTGTCGCCTGCGACATTCAAGCAGGGTTATCCAACCTGCTGAATTCTCTTGAAATTAAGGAATCATCCCAACAACAGCTCGGCAACGTCTATTTCGATACGCCAACCCTCGCCTTGCGCCAGCTGGATATGGGCTTGCGGATCCGCCGCTGCGATAGCTTTGCCGAACAAACCATCAAGTGTCGCGGTCAGATAGTGGGTGGTCTGCACGCCAGACCCGAATACAACGTCCCCGTCAGCGACGATCTGCCGACCCTCTCGGCCTTTCCCGATGAGATTTGGCCGACCCTGCCCGAGCGCGACAGCATCCAGCAACAGCTGGTCGCCCAGTTTCGCACCGACTTCCTGCGTCGCCACTGGCTGATCGCTTTCGAAGGGGCCGAGATAGAACTGGCCTGGGATCAGGGTGAGATAGTCGGTAGCCAGGGCAGCACCACCATCAACGAGCTGGAACTGGAGCTCAAATCCGGCGACACCGCAGCACTGTTTGCGCTGGCCCAGCATCTTGCCAAGCTGGGCGGACTGCGGCTCGGAGCCCAATCCAAGGCCCAGCGCGGCTATCGACTGGCTGGCCTTGGCAAGCCACTGGCCCTGCAGGCGCTGGTGGCGCGTGAGGATATAGATAGCATGACGGGGGTAAGCGAGGGGCTGCGCCACTGGCAGCATCACGAGCAGCTCTGGCTGGAGCATCCGCAGAATGAAGGCGTTCAACAGCAGGCGTTCGCCGCCTTGTGTCAGGGAATCGATCTGGTCGCCCGCAGTGCGGCCAAGCTGCCACAACCAGCGCCCTGGTTGCCAGCACTGACCAGCCTGCAAGCACAGTTGCAAACCAGACCGGACGAGCATGACCAGTGGCCTACCGAACTGGCCGATCTCTTCCTTTATCCGGCGTATGTCGAGTTACAGCTGGCCATCGCTGCCTGGCTGCATAGCGCCGCCTAACCGGCACGAGCGGCCTCAGTGGGACAACGCCAGAAACAAAACGGGTGAGCCTTGACTCACCCGTTTTGCATTACAGCAAGTTGAGCTGCTGCATGGCGCTGCGAATGCGCTCACGGGTCGCTTCCGACAGCGGCATCACCGGCAGGCGGCACTCCTCGCTGCAGAAACCGAGCAGGGAAGCGGCATATTTGGCACCGGCGGGGCTCGGCTCGGCAAACATCGCCTGATGGAGCGGGATCAGCTGGTCTTGCAGTTCACGCGCTTCTTGCCACTTGCCCGCCAGCGTGAGGTTCTGCACCTCAGCCACCAGCTTTGGGGCCACGTTGGCGGTCACCGAGATACAACCCTGACCGCCACCGATGTTGTAGGCGACGGCAGTGGCATCTTCCCCGGAGAGCCAAGCGAAGGGCTTGTTGATCAGCTGGCGCTCGGTCCAGGGGCGGGCCAGATCGCCGGTGGCATCCTTCACCCCGGCAATGCGCGGTAGCTCGGCCAAACGGGCCAAGGTCGCGGGTTGCACATCGACGATGGCACGCGGCGGAATGTTGTAGACGATGATCGGCTTGGCGGTGGCGTCGTGGACGGCCTTGAAGTGGTGGTAGAGCCCCTCCTGATTGGGGCGGTTGTAGTATCCGGCCACATGCAAGGTGGCATCGGCGCCCACTCGCTCGGCGTGGAGGGTGTACTCGATGGCTTCGACCGGGTTGTTGGAACCCGCCCCGGCGATCACCGGAATGCGCCCCGCCACCTGTTTCACCACCAGTTCGACCACTTTACAGTGTTCGTCGTGGGTCAGAGTCGGGCTCTCCCCCGTAGTACCCACCGGCACTATGCCGTGGGTTCCCTGCTCGATATGCCACTCAACCAGACGCAACAGCGCCTCTTCATCCAGCTTGCCCTGTCGAAACGGGGTGATCAACGCAACAATAGAACCTTGAAACATGGGATTTCCTTCTCCTGAATGACTCGCATATGGCAATAAAAAACCCCGGTACGATGTGCGCAACCGGGGTTTGAAGTTTCTCAGGGATGAGAGGTTACGCGCGAACGTCGGCAGGCCCGAATGTCAGGCTTTTTTTGTGCTTTCGTTTCAACTCGTTGAACCGCATTTCGTCATCTCTGGTCAAAAAATGGTGTCTGGGCATATTTCGGGAACACAGCATAAATGTCAAGGCGAAAGGGGCTATGTATAATGGCCGCCCAAAATTGCGTGGAGAGACCCGATGAGCAGCCCAATCAGTGCCGTCAGCCAGATGCTGGAACGAAACCAAGCCCTCTTTGTCGGCAAGCGGCTACTTGTCTGCGGCGCGCTGGATGATGACTACCCGCGCCAGCTGGCCACTCTAGCCGAGACCCTGACCGTCTTTACCACGGATTACTGCTATTACCGCAGCCAGCAGGCCGCCCTGGGTGACGCCATCCTGTTCGACCACCAGCTCGGTGGTGCCCCCCGCTTCGATGCCCTGCTGCTGCTGATGCCCAAGGCCAAGGCCGAGGCGCAATATCTGCTGGCCATGATGACTCCCCTGCTGGAGGCGGGTGCCGACCTGTTGCTAGCCGGTGACAACCGTGGCGGCATCAATGGCGCCGACAAGCTGCTGGCGCCCTACAGCGAAAAACCGATCAAGCGCGATTCGGCCCGTCGCTGCTCCCTCTATCACGGTGAGCTCTGCAAGCCGGTTGAACCGTTCGAGCTGGATAGCTGGTTTGGCCGCTACCAGTGCAAGGCCGGTGACACCGAGCTGACCGTGCTGGCCCTGCCCGGCGTTTTCAGCGCTGCCGAACTGGATCTCGGTACCCAGATGCTGCTGGCGGCGGTGCCACCGATGAAGGGCGAGCTGCTCGATTTCGGCTGTGGCGCCGGGGTGATTGGATCTGTGCTGGCCAAGCGCAATCCGGATCTGCAGGTCAACATGGTGGATATCAGCGCGCTGGCGCTGGAGTCTAGCCGCCGCACCCTGGCGATCAATGGTTTAGAGGGCAAGGTCACCGCTTCCGATGTCTATTCGGATGTCTCCACCCGTTTCCAGCACATCGTCTCCAATCCGCCATTCCATGCGGGTCTCAAGACCTTCTATGCAGCGACCGAAACCTTCCTCGCCAAGGCACCGGAATTTTTGCTGCCCAATGGCTCGCTGACCATTGTTGCCAACGCCTTCTTGCGCTACCTGCCTATACTGGAAACACATTTCAAACGGACGGAAGTGATCAGCAGCGATGCCAAGTTCAAGGTCTATATGAGCAAAGTGTAAAGTAAGTGCAAGCAGTACAAGAAAACCGCTAGAGAGCGCCATCCGGTATCTGGTAAGGTACTAAAAGGACTATAAAACCACCCCTTAAGGGGTGTTTTTATACCGAGCATTGAAAACCTTTTCATAGTGTTCATGCAGGGAGATTAATACGATGGCAGGCATCTTGACCATGATCCTGGCTGGCGGCGAAGGCACCCGTCTGCAGCCTCTCACCACCACCCGCAGCAAGCCTTCCGTCCCCTTCGGCGGCAGTTACCGGCTGATCGATTTCGTCCTCAACAACTTCGTCAACGCAGACTTTCTGCGCATCTATGTACTGACCCAATTCAAATCCCAATCCCTCTATCTGCACATGAAGAAGGGCTGGAATATCGTCGGCATCACCGACCGCTTCATCGACCCCATTCCGGCCCAGATGCGGATGGGTAAACGCTGGTATGACGGCACCGCCGATGCCATCTACCAGAACCTCGGCTTTATCGAGCGGGCCGAACCGGATCATGTCTGCATCTTCGGTTCCGACCACATCTACAAGATGGATGTGAGCCAGATGGTCACCTTCCACAAGCAAAAGAGTGCGGCCATGACGGTTGCCGCCCTGCGCATGCCCATCGAAGAGGCGAGTTCATTCGGGGTGATTGAGGTAGATACCGAAGGGCGGATGATCGGTTTTCAGGAAAAACCCAAGCAGCCCAAGCATATCCCGGGCGATCCGACCCAGGCGCTGGTCTCCATGGGCAACTACATCTTCGAGACTGACGCCCTTTGCCGGGAATTGAAACGGGATGCTGGCGAAGATAGCTCCAGCCACGACTTTGGCAAGGATGTGATCCCGAGCCTCTACCCGCGCGCCCCCGTCTATGTTTACGACTACAGCACCAACGTCATCCCCGGTGAAAAGCCGAGTGTTTACTGGCGGGATGTGGGCACTCTGGACTCCTATTGGCTGGCTCACATGGACTTGGTGGCGGACAATCCCCCCTTCTCCCTCTATAACCGCAAGTGGCCACTGCACACCCACTATCCGGCACTGCCGCCAGCGACCTTCATCGACAGCGACGTGTGCAAGGTCAATATTGCCAACTCCCTGATCTCCGCCGGTTGCTTCATTCAGGGCAGCCAAATCCAGCGATCCATTCTCGGTTTTCGTTGCAATATCGGCGCTTGCAGCCACATCAGCGAATCCGTGTTGCTGGGGGATGTGAAGATTGGTGAAGGGTGCTCCATCCGGCGGACGATCATCGACAAAAACGTTGAAATTGCGCCCGGCACCGTTATCGGTGAAAATCTCGACCATGATAGAGAGCGATTTACCGTATCAGAAGGCGGTATCGTGGTGGTACCTAAGGGAGCAAGAGTTGGCTATTAACCCACTGAAAATCCTGTTTGTTGCCTCGGAAGTTGAGGGGCTGGTCAAGACCGGGGGCCTGGCAGATGTTGCCAAAGCCTTGCCTATGTACCTGGTCCAGAAGGGGCATGATGTCAGGATCATGCTGCCCTTCTACAAGACGATTAAACGACGGGATGAGGCCAAACTGGTAGCGTCACGCTGGTTACCCACCCATCCGGGCCTGCCGGATATCGGCTATCGCATCTACCAGATGGAGCTGGATGGCGTCTGCGTCTATCTACTCGACTGCCCGCAATACTTTGATCGTCCCCAGCTCTATGCCGAGAACAATCAAGCCTATCCGGATAACGGCGAGCGCTTTGCCTTCTTCTCGGCGGCAGCCCTCCATGCCTGCGAGCAGCTCGGCTTCGCACCGGATATCGTCCACTGCAACGACTGGCACACCGGGCTGCTACCCTTGCTGCTGAAAACCCGCCATGCCAACAACCCCTTCTTCCAGCAAACTCGCAGCGTGATCAGCATTCACAACGCGGCGTTTCAAGGGGTGTTCGGCCGCGAACAGTTCTGGGCCATGCCCGAAATTGCCGATTACGAACGCCGCATCAACCACGACTACGGCCACGTCAACCTGCTTAAATGCGGGGTGCTCTACGCCGACAAGATCAATGCGGTCAGCCCCAACTATGCCCAGGAGCTGCTGACTCACCTTGGCGCCCACGGTATGGCGAGCATTTTTCAGCAACGCAGGGATGACCTGTGCGGCATCCTCAACGGCTGCGACTACAAAGATTGGGATCCGGAGTTTGACGCCTTCCTGCCCGCCACTTACAGCATCGACAACATGGCAGGCAAACAGGTCTGCAAACAGCACCTGCAACAGGAAGCGGGATTGCCCGTTGCGGACCTGCCTATCTACGGCATGGTGTGCCGCCTGACCGAGCAGAAGGGAGTCCCCCTGCTGCTGCCGGCGCTGGAGAAATTCCTCCACCATCAGGTGCAAGTGGTGATCGTAGGCTCTGGCGATCCTGCGCTCGCCACGCAGCTGCAGACCATGGCCCAGCAGAACCCAGGCAAGCTCGCCTTCATCAACACCTATGACGATCGCCTGGCTCATCTGGTGGAAGCCGGTGCCGACTTCTTCCTGATGCCCTCGCTGTTCGAGCCTTGTGGCCTCAACCAGATGTACAGCCTCGCCTATGGCACTCTGCCACTGGTGCGCGCCGTGGGTGGCCTGAAAGATACCGTGGTGGATTGGGATGCGGACCCGGAACATGCCACCGGCTTTTGCTTCAACGATCCGACCGCCGCTATCCTGCTCGACACCATGCGCCGCAGTCTGCTCTATTTCCTGCAAGACAAGACACAATTTGCCAAGGTGCTGCACAACGCCATGAACACCCGCTTCAACTGGCCTGACTCCATCACCCAGTACGAGCAGATGTATCACGGCGCAATGGAGCGCAGCTAATCAACGAGTCACCAACCTGGGCTAATTGCTGAAGTTTTGTACCCTTGGCGCCACTTTGGGCGTCAACAGCGAAAAAAGTACCTTTTGCTTGTTGACGCTCCCCCAAAACTCTATAGAATCCCCCTCCGCAGTGATGCGAAGGTGGCGGAATTGGTAGACGCGCTAGCTTCAGGTGTTAGTGTCCCACGGATGTGAGGGTTCGAGTCCCTCTCTTCGCACCAATACTGCCATGCTGATTCAGCAGCATGTAAATCCAACTAGAAAACCCGAATGTGCGAAGGTGGCGGAATTGGTAGACGCGCTAGCTTCAGGTGTTAGTGCCCCCCGGGTGTGAGGGTTCGAGTCCCTCTCTTCGCACCATGCTTCTCCAGACAGCATGTAAATCTAAACTGGTAACACAATGTGCGAAGGTGGCGGAATTGGTAGACGCGCTAGCTTCAGGTGTTAGTGTCCCACGGATGTGAGGGTTCGAGTCCCTCTCTTCGCACCATGCTTCTCCAGACAGCATGTAAATCTAAACTGGTAACACAATGTGCGAAGGTGGCGGAATTGGTAGACGCGCTAGCTTCAGGTGTTAGTGCCCCCCGGGTGTGAGGGTTCGAGTCCCTCTCTTCGCACCATGATTCTGACATGTAAAAACAGAGCAATGCGTTCCAACCGCATTTAAAAATCAGATGGAGAAAATCAGTGTGCGAAGGTGGCGGAATTGGTAGACGCGCTAGCTTCAGGTGTTAGTGTCCCACGGATGTGAGGGTTCGAGTCCCTCTCTTCGCACCATTCATTTCTGCAAAAGGCCCTTCACGAAAGTGACGGGCCTTTTGTTTTTACTCCTTGTTATGACTATGCTTTTGACAACTCCCACCGATCGTCATACCAAGGAATGCATATGATACTGGATACCGATATTCACAACTTTTACGAACATCTGGTACTCAAGGAAATTGAAAAACAAAACCTGCAACAGACCCTCACCGGCGATCAGATGGCCGACCTCTGCTGCCTGACCCTCAATCAGCTCCCTTCCCACTATATTCGCCACAATGTCGACATGATCTACTTCCTGACCGATGCCAAACGCACCGAGATGGAGAGACTGGTGCTAGACGCACTCACGCTGGCACTGCAGAAAATCATGCAGGCTCCCGTCAAGACCTCATAACCTGGACTGCTGCCAGAGCAAGGTGACGATACCGGTCAACCCAGCTACTCCCAGCTACTGGCAGCAAGATCAAGGCAGGCCGTCATCCGGGCTCCAGCATTTCCCAGGCCGCCAGCAGACAAGCGGAACTCCAAGTGTCGAGCGCTTTATCCTGACCCCATGCGAGTACGCCCCACCAGCAACATCATCCCCCGCAATAGCCAGCGCATTGTTTTATCCTCCACCAACCATTGATGAGAATCATCATCTATCAGGGCTGCAAGTCCCGTGGTGAGCCAGTGTCGTATGTGGCCAACCCTGTCAACAGGGCACTCAAAAACGGGTTATGAGATCAACTAATTTGTGATTTTTTCAATCAAATGTGCATTTTTACCAATTTGATGGGGCTTTAACCCACCAGGTTTGTGGTAGATTGCGGCCTCTTTTTGGGTTGGCCCCTCGGGATACGTGTATCCACAGGACGAGAGGGACCGACCTTGGCGAGCAAGAGTTTAGGAAGTATCTATGCAAAACCAACAAAACCACATCCGACTACCGGGCATGGCACAGGTGTTTGCCTGTCTGGCCATTTTCCTGGCACTGGCATTCTCGTTCACCAGCGTGCTCGATCTGCCGATCCAGCTGGCGCTGTTCATCGCCTGGTTCGTCATCATGGGGCTAGGCATCAAACTCGGCCACGATTACAAATCCCTGGAGCAGGCTGCCGTTGACGGCGTCGCCAAGGGGATGGGGGCAATCCTGATCCTGGTCTCCGTCGGCGCCCTGGTTGGCACCTGGATTGCTGGCGGCATTGTGCCCAGCATCATCTACTTCGGCCTCAAGGTGATCCACCCGTCCATCTTCCTGCTGGCGACCCTGATCATCTGCTCCCTGACTTCGCTGGCCACCGGCACCTCCTGGGGCTCTGCCGCCACCGCCGGTATCGCCATGATGGGGATCGGCCACAGCCTCGGCGTGCCTGCGCCGCTGGTAGCGGGTGCCGTGCTCTCTGGCGTCTACTTTGGTGACAAGCTCTCTCCGCTCTCCGACTCCGTGGTGCTGGCCTCGACCATGTCCAACGTCGACGTGGTGGAGCACATCAAAGGGATGCTGCCCATCAGCCTGCTCTCCTATATCATCACCGCCGTACTGTTCACCGTGGTAGGCATGCAGTACTCAGGCAATGTCAGCCTGGAGCAGGTCAATCTGGTGATGGAGGCGCTCGACAGTCAGTTCAATATCACCCCGCTGGCCATAGTGCCGGTGATACTGGTGCTGGGCCTGTTGGCCAACCGTAAGCCCGCCTTCCCGGTGATCAGCTTCGGCGCCCTGCTGGGCCTGATCTGGGCCATCGCCTTCCAGGGCATGGATCCGGTCAAGGCGATGCATTCGGCTTATAGCCCGTTTGCCATCACCTCCGGCATCGACTTTATCGACAACATTCTCGGTCGCGGCGGCATGGAGTCTATGCTGGGCTCGGTCGCGGTCATCATCTTCGGGCTGGGTTTCGGCGGTCTGCTGGAGAAGGTCGGTATTCTGGACGTGATCGCCAGCGCCTTCGAGAAGCGCATCAACAGCGTCGGTAGCCTGACCAGCCACACCATAGGCACCGCGTTTCTGGCCAACGTGTTTGGCTCGGCCATGTATGTGTCGCTGATCCTGACCCCCAAGATCATGGCCAAGAACTACGATCGACTGGGACTGGCGCGCAAGAACCTCTCTCGCAACGCCGAGTTCGGTGGCACCCTCACCTGCGGCATGGTGCCCTGGAGCGATAACGGCATCTTCATGGCCGGGGTGCTGGGGGTCGCGACCCTCGACTACCTGCCCTACATGTGGCTCAGCTTCACCTGCATCATAGTGACCGTGTCACTCGCCTATATGGGCAAAGGGGTAAACCGGCTCCCGCTGGTCGCAGCCGCAAGCTCCCGCTAAGTCATCCTGCAAACAACAAAGGCGCCATCAAGGCGCCTTTGTTGTTTCAGGGGTATGCTGTTTGACCGTCATCCCAGCCCACAAACAAAAACAGCCCTCGTCGCCGAGAGCCATTTCATCAGACTGATAACGCCGTTCAGATGGAGAAGCTGGAGCCACAGCCACAGGTCGTGGTGGCGTTGGGGTTGGTCACGGTGAAGCGTGAACCTTCCAGACCCTCGATGTAATCCACACTACCGCCTACCAGATATTGCAGGCTCATGGGATCGATCACCATGGTGACGCCGTTCTTCTCGACCACGGTATCCCCGTCGTTGATCTTCTCATCAAAGGTAAAGCCATACTGGAAACCGGAGCAGCCCCCACCCGTGATGTACACCCGCAGCTTCAGCTCGGGATTCTCTTCTTCGGTGACCAGGGTCTTCACCTTGTTGGCCGCCGCATCCGTCATCTGGATGGGCAACGGGGCTTCTGCTACTGCACTCATTACTGACCTCACAACCATTAGATCCACAAACATGGAAACCGCGAAATTATCCAATACCCGACCATTCAGTTCAAGTATTCACCACGTTTAACCAGCAGCGGGAACCGGAGCAGGCGGTGCGGCGACCAGCGGCTTGATCACCTCCCCCCACTCAACCAGCAGCTCTTGCGCCGGTTGCCTGCCATCCTTGTTGATGGTGACACGGATCCGATCCGGCACAAAGCCTTCCGGCAACTGCCAGTTCCCTTCCAGCAGCTGGAAATAACGCAGGGCATAGCGCCACTCGCTCACTTTCATCCCGAGATCCCGTCCCGTCAGCGTCTTCGGCTTATCAGCCAGACTCCCCTCGACCCGGATCTGCACCTGACCACGAAACAGCTCCCGCTTCTTGGCGGGCTGGGTCAGGGCGAGACGGTAGTGGTAACGACCGGGAATGCTGGTCTCCTGCAGGGTCAGGTTGTCGATCACCACCCCCACCTGTTCGCCGGTGGGGCGCATGATCCGCTCGAAAAAGGCCAGCTGGCGCTTGAGCTCCTGCACCTGCGCCTCCTGACTCTTGAGGGTGGTCTGCAACTGCTCGAAGGCTGCCCGCTGGGTCGCCAGCTGGGTATCTTTCACCCCCAGCTCGGTCTTGAGCTGACCGATGGCCTTGCCCTGGCGATCCAGCGTCTCCTGCTGCACCACCAACAGGCTGCTCTGGGCCAGCTCCTGACGGTTACCGGCAAAGTAACCGATGAGCCCGCCAACGGCTAACACGACCAATAACTTCAATAGATTGGACATAGCCCCTCATCCCGTTATCACGCCATTTACGGCAGCGCCTCTCCCTTCACTATACCGCCCGGACCGGAGCCAAAGGCGATAAAGGGAAAAATTAACTGGCCGTGGCGCTGCCATCTCCCCGCTTTTGACGCGCGGCGAGCCGTAAAGTTCGCTCCAGGATCTGGGAATAGATGGGTCGGCCACCCAGCCACTGGGCAACCAGGGTCGCCCCGACCGTGGTGATCATCATCGGCAGGATCAGCTGATAGTTGTCGGTCATCTCGGTGACCAGCACGATGCCGGTGATGGGGGCCCGCACGGTGGCAGCAAACAGCGCCCCCATCCCTGCAATAGCAAAGGCGCCGGGCTCGATGCCCAGCTCGGGGAACGCCGCATGAAACAGATGGCCGAACACCACGCCAAACAGGGTGCCAAGCGCCAAGGTCGGCGCAAACACCCCGCCCGGGGCACCGGAGCAGAAGCAGATGAGGGTCGCGACCAGCCGCACCGAGAAGATGAGGAACAGGGTCGCCATCGCATACTCATCCCCCATCAGGTGGGGGATAAGCTCGGTGCCGCCGCCCGTCACCGAGGGGGCAAACAGCGACAGCACCCCAAACGTTCCGGCGACCAGCATGCCGATGGCCACGAAACGGTGGCGCTTGTTCTGATGCAGTGCCAGATAACCATCCTGACAGGCCAGCACCAGCTTGTTGAAGACAAAGCCCAGCACCCCGAAGGTGGCACCCATAAAGAGGAATAGCCAGAGCGCCTTGAGGGCTGGCGCATCGTAGTGGGGCAAGGTGATCACCGCCCCCTGCCCTTTCATGTTCTGCAACATCAGGGTCGCCATGATGGCGGAGATCCCCACCGCCTTGATGGCCAGAAAGGAGTAACGAAACTGCGGTCGCATCTCCTCCATCACGAACAGGATGCCCGCCAGCGGCGCATTGAAGGCTGCCGCCAGACCGCCCGCCGCACCGGCGGCCAGCAGGGCGTGGCCATGCTCCTTGGGCAGTCGGAAGATATCCGCCACCATCTTGCCGAGGTTGCCGCCGATCTGCACCGAAGGCCCCTCCCGCCCCAGCACCATGCCGGAGCTCAGGGTGCAGATGCCACCGAAGAACTTGACCGGCAACACCCGCCACCACCGCACCGGGCGCAGATCGTCCATCGCCCCCTCGATCTCGGGAATGCCGGAGCCGCCTGCCTCGGGGGCAAAGGTATGAGTAAGGAAGTAGCCGACAAATCCCAGCAAGGCGCTGAAGCCAAAGCCGAGCAGACCGAGCTGCCACCAGGGACGGTCGGCCAGCAAGGCAATGCGTTGCTCTGCCAGCCAGTGGACACCCGATTCGAACAGACCGCACACCAGTCCGGCCAAGGTGCCGACCAGCGCAGCCAGCAGTAGAACCAGCAAGGGCATCTTGTCTTGCCGGATAATGCGGGAAAGTGACCCCCGCGAAGAGATATCGGGTTCAGAGGAGAGAGCTTGTTGCGCCATCTTGTTACACCAACTTGGAAAAATCACATCGTCAGCTAGCTGAGATCAGGATCACCCGGCGCGTGCTCGGCTGCCCAGGGCTGGGGCTTTCTGCTATAGTCGGCCCGTTAAATTTTTGTCACGGGAGCAGACCGAGAGTCCGGGTGGCGAGAGCGCAAAGCATACTCCTGATGCCCCGGCCTGCCGAGTCTCAATCGGCTGCAATCCCTTGTGTGACGCCCAAAATCCCATTAAGGATGATCCATGTCAAAATCAGATCAGCTGTTTGAACAGGCCCGCCAGACCATTCCGGGTGGCGTCAACTCACCGGTCCGCGCCTTCAATGGGGTCGGTGGCACGCCCCGCTTCATCGATCATGCCGATGGCGCCTATCTCTATGATGTGGATGGTCAGGCCTACGTGGATTACATCGGCTCCTGGGGCCCCATGCTGCTGGGTCACAACCACCCCGCCATCAAGGCCGCCGTCATCAAAGCCGTTGAGAAGGGGTTGAGCTACGGTGCGCCGACCGAAATCGAAGTGCTGATGGCCGAGAAAGTCCGTCAGATCGTTCCCTCCATGGAGCAGGTGCGGATGGTCAACTCCGGCACCGAAGCCACCATGAGCGCCATCCGTCTGGCCCGTGGCTACACCGGCCGCGACAAGATCGTAAAATTCGAGGGCTGCTACCACGGCCACGCCGACTCCCTGCTGGTCAAGGCCGGTTCCGGCGCCCTGACTCTGGGTCAGCCCAACAGCCCGGGCGTGCCAGCCGATTTCGCCAAGCACACCCTGACCTGCGTGTTCAACGATCTGGAGTCGGTACGCGAAGCCTTCACCCAGTACGACAACGAGATCGCCTGCATCATTGTCGAGCCGGTCGCTGGCAACATGAACTGCATCCCGCCGGTCCCCGGCTTCCTGGAAGGGCTGCGCGCCATCTGTGACGAGTTCGGCGCCCTGCTGATCCTGGACGAGGTGATGACCGGCTTCCGCGTCTCCCTGCGCGGTGCTCAGGGCCACTATAACATCGACCCGGATCTCACCACCCTCGGCAAGATCATCGGTGCTGGCATGCCGGTCGGTGCCTTCGGCGGCAAGAAGAAGGTGATGCAATACATTGCCCCGACCGGCCCGGTCTATCAGGCGGGAACCCTCTCCGGCAACCCGGTGGCCATGGCAGCCGGTCTGACCATGCTGGACTTGCTGCTGGAGCCGGGCCTCTATGAGCAGCTGAACGCCAAAACTGCACGGGTTGCAGAAGGGCTGAAAGCGGCCGCAGCCAAACACGGCATCCCGCTTGCCATCAACTACGTCGGTGGCATGTTCGGCTTCTTCTTCACCGATGAGCCCGAAATCACCCGCTACGAGCAAGTCACTCGCTGCGATATGGAACGCTTCAAGCGCTTCTACCATCTGATGCTGGAAGAGGGCGTCTATCTGGCGCCGAGCGCCTACGAGGCGGGCTTCCTGTCGCTGGCTCACGGCGACAAGGAGATTGAGCACACTCTGGCTGCCGCCGAGCGCAGCTTCGCCAAGCTGGCTGGCTAAATCGCCGCTGGTTATCGCAAAAGGGCCCGTCACGGGCCCTTTTCTATTGCAGTGCATCCATCATCACACAGGGCAGCACGCCCATTTCTGGTGCATTCCCCCCTCGTCATCCGTCGTTTTGTCATCCTCTGGTGCAACTTGCCCCGCCATCCCTGTCATAAAGCAGGCCCACTATTTGCACATCCACTACAGAGCCCACGTCACCGAGATCCATATGGCAGAGATGAGCCCCATCGATGTGCTGCGGCGCTATCAGGAGTATCAGGAGGAGCTGACCCCGCTACTGCAGGGGCTGCTCAGTGCCCCCCTTGCCTCACTCAAGAGGTATCCCTTTGTTGTCAGCATTGACCGCTATCAGGGGCCAGCGTGCATCCAACCTGCAGTACCGGCGGCCCATAACCGGCTGCATCTTATCGTGCAGGGGCAAGGGCGGGAGATCACCGTCTGTCTGAATCAGTTGATTGGCTGGTTGATGGGGGACAGGGAGCGCCGCCGCGCCATGCCCTGGTTCAAGGCGGTCTATGTGGTGCTCAGCATGGCGCTGTTCCTCATCGTCGCCACCCTGATCTGGCACGGGCTGGAGCAGCTCTACCAGTTATTGTGCGGTGAGCAGCAGAACCAGCTCGGCGCCTTTAGCGCCATCATCTTCCTGACGCTGGCACTTGCGGTATTCGATCTGGGCAAGACCATTCTGGAAGAAGAGGTGCTGCTGCATAAGGATATCTTCCGCCACAGCGCCATTCGCCGCACCATCACCCGCTTTATCGCCGCCATTTTGATCGCGGTCTCCATCGAGGGGCTGTTGCTGCTGTTCAAAGGGTCGCTCGGCCAGAGCGAGCTGCTCTGGCCTGCGGTCGGGGTGATGGGGTGTGCGGTGGGTTTGCTGCTGGCGCTCGGCCTCTATGTCTTTCTGGGGGCCAAGGCCGAAGCAGCACTGGTACAGGCTAGCCTGCGCTCTCCACCGCCAGTTGCACAGGGGAGCGACGTGCCGCCCGCCAGGAGGCGTACATGGTCCAGGAGGTATAGATGACGATAAAGGCAACCAGCCACTTCAGCATCTCCATGTCCATGGACTTGACCAGCATGGCGGCCAGCACCACGCCGATGGGGCCGAAGATGGCCACCGCCAGCACCGCTTTGGCATCGAACGCCCCTTTGCGGATAAAGGTGCCTGCAGAGAAAACGCTGAGCACGGCGGTGGAGCCCATCATGATCGGAAACGCCGCCAGCGGATTCATCCCCAGCAGATAGACCAGTGTCATACAGGGGGCAAACAGGCCGATACCGACATTCATCAGCACCCCGAAGATGAAATTGCCGAGCAGGGCGATCGCCAACTTATAGCCACTGAGCCCCATCGCATCCCCGCCAACGGGGAAAAGACCCAGCAGACCGGCAAAAATCAACCCGGCGACAAGCAGCAGGGAGATGGCCATCACCAGCCGGATAGTCTGTCGATCAAACGAGGCCACATGGCGGGCGCCCCAGGCTGCGCCAGCTGCGGCGGCAATCATCATGGTGATCAGCGTCAGTGGATCTACCGCCACTGCGCCGACGAAGATCAGCGACTGAGTCACGGTCGGCAGCACGCACTGACCATTGAGGGTACCCGGCAGCACCCGATCATCGATCAGCTTGAACTGCTTGTAGCAGGCGGTCTTTACCGCAAAGCTGCCCACCCCCAGGGTATCGAGGAAGTTGGCAACCCCACCGATCAACGCCACCGGCCAGAAGGGCGTAGATTCGAGCGTGCCGTTACGCTTCTTCTGCCAGCAGGCCTGCACCAGCATAAAGACAAATGCCAGGCCACCGGCTATAAAAATAATCCGCAAAATATCAACTAACATATGGGTTTCTCCTGCACCGGGCGGCGATTCTAAGGCAGGGCACAGAAAAAGTCTTGGCTGTAATTAAGCAAGCGTCACGGCCAGTCAGAAGGAGTTGAGGTTTTTCCAGATGGAAGTCGAACGACTCTGCTAATACTTGTTACTGAGGCCAAAAGGCCGAGTCCTGAGCACGTTGTTATGGTCCTTTCGCGACGACCACCTGTGCCAAAGGACATAATAAAAAAGAGGGCCGGTAGCGATACCGACCCTCTTTCTGTATCTGGCTTGGGGCGCTCCGTCCCCTTGCCACGGCAAGCGCTTATTGAATGCTCTTGCCGGCACGCACATCCTTGATAAACCCCTTCAGGCTGGCCAGATCACGGGGGGCACCGCGCAGGATCTGATCACCGATGATGAAGGCCGGAGTCCCGGAAATACCGAGCGCTTCAGCCAGCGCACGGTTGGTGCCGAGGTTCTGGTCAATGCTGCCATCCTTGATCTTGGCTTCCACCTTGCTCCAGTCAACACCGGCCGCCAGTGCCAACTGCTTGACCTGTGCGTCATCAGCGAGCGGGCCCTGATGGGTATAGAGCTTCTCGTGGAACGCCGGATACTTGTCAGGCTGGCCCAGTTGTACCGCCAAGGCAGCGCGAGCCGCAAGGTAGGAGGACTCGCTCAGAATAGGGAACTGCTTGTAGATGTAACGGATGTCTTTATCTTCCGCCATCAGCTGCTTGACCAGCGGATGGGCCCGCTTGCAGTAACCGCAGTTGTAATCAAAAAACTCCACCACCGTAAGCGAAGCCTTCGGATTACCCATCTCGGGATCATTGTTAGCATAAAGCTGCTTGGAGTGAGCCTTGATCAGCGCCTTGTCACTATCGGCCTGCTGGCTCTCCTGCTTGGCACGCAGGGCATTGGACATCTCGACCAAGATCTCCGGATTCTTGACCAGATAGTCACGAACGATTTGCTCGACATCGCTTTTGGTCAGCTCGCTTGCATGTACCGGTGCAGCCAGCAGGGTCACGCCTGCCAACGCGCAAAACAGGGCATTTTTAATAGTCATAACGTTATCTTGCAGAGGATATGATAGAGGCCACTATAGTGGTTGAGTCTGTTTTCAAGTCAAGTTATCTGGCCTAAAAAGCGCTGGCGGTACCCGCTTTGCCACTTTTTTATGTCATTTCGCGCAATTTACCAGCAATCAAACCAAGTGGGGATTTACAAGCCGGATCAGCATGGTAATATTCGCCGCACTGCTGCGGAGGGGTGGCAGAGCGGCTGAATGCACCGGTCTTGAAAACCGGCGATGGGTGACCATCCGTGGGTTCAAATCCCACCTCCTCCGCCATCTATATAGCCCAACTGATTAATTCGGTTGGGCTTTTTTGTATCTGCTAGTTTAGGCTGAGTCACTCATCCTCTACCTTATAGGTCAACATCAGGCAGAGTAAGCCACTGCATGCGATCTTAGCAATCACTGATCTGAATGCAGTAGTGATCCCAAGCTGTGCCTTGAGCTGCCCCCACCCATTCCATATTTAATGACCTCCCTGGGTATATATCCTACGGCAGCCCCCATTGTCGGGCCGATGCGGCCCAGCTAGCCTCTTGAGGCTGGATCGCGACTGTTGCAAAGAGTGCCAGCTCACCAGCACTACTCTTTATGGCCTGACTGCATAAGACGCAATGCTGGAAAGCCCTCATTGAAAGTGTGCACCTCCGCTAGGCTCTAACCATTGCAGGCACGGCCTTACACTGGAATCACCACTTTTTGTGGCCGCGATTGAAGCACATCAAGCCACATGGGGAAAAGGCATCATGGAGGTAGCGGGAACCCTCCTTATCGAATCGCTCAAAGGGCTACACAGATTACCCAGCTCGGCACGCCGACGTGGTGCTAAAGAACGCATATCCAGGATGGGGCGTGGGTTCTCTGAGCATGGTGCAGTCCATTGGTTGACCATGCAGTAATTAGATCAAACCCCAGGATCGGCCTCCAGGGGGTTGTCATCAGTCTGAGGCCTTCCCAACGGGAAGGTCTTTTTGTTTGTGCAGCCAACTATAGCCCTGTTCACATGGTTGTGAATTGAGCAAAAAAGGTCGCGATATAGATACAAAAAGGAGGGAATTGCAGGCTGGCTGGCCCTCTTTCGGCAGGAAAAAGCCAGATGTGGGCTATTTTACATACTAAAAATGACAACGCCCGGTCGAGAGGCCGGGCTTTGGGGTTCGTTCTGGTGTGCAAACATGGGGTTTAATGGGCAAAATCTGCCCATAGCAAAAAGGCCTTCCCATTCGGGAAGGCCTTTAAAATTACTGGCGGAGCGGACGGGACTCGAACCCGCGACCCCCGGCGTGACAGGCCGGTATTCTAACCAACTGAACTACCGCTCCGCTATTTGGTTAGCTTTTCGCTAAATCTTTTGCCGCTTATCAGAGGTGTCATCCTCTCGGCCAATGACGTGATTCTTCACATCACTGTTTAATTGGGTGCCTGGCAGTGTCCTACTCTCGCATGGCGAATGCCACACTACCATCGGCGCTACCGCGTTTCACTTCTGAGTTCGGCATGGGATCAGGTGGTTCCACGGCGCTATGGCCGCCAGGCAAATTCTTAATCTAGAAAGCTGACGTGAATAACGACTGGGTCATTATCACTGAATTAGTAGTTCGTTCATTCGCTACAAGGCCAGAAACACTTCTTGGGTGTTGTATGGTTAAGCCTCACGGGTAATTAGTATGGGTTAGCTCAACACGTCGCCGCGCTTACACACCCCACCTATCAACGTTGTGGTCTCCAACGGCCCTTTAGGACCCTCAAGGGGTCAGGGATGACTCATCTCAGGGCTCGCTTCCCGCTTAGATGCTTTCAGCGGTTATCGATTCCGAACTTAGCTACCGGGCAGTGCCACTGGCGTGACAACCCGAACACCAGAGGTTCGTTCACTCCGGTCCTCTCGTACTAGGAGCAACTCCCTTCAATCATCCAACGCCCACGGCAGATAGGGACCGAACTGTCTCACGACGTTCTGAACCCAGCTCGCGTACCACTTTAAATGGCGAACAGCCATACCCTTGGGACCGACTTCAGCCCCAGGATGTGATGAGCCGACATCGAGGTGCCAAACACCGCCGTCGATATGAACTCTTGGGCGGTATCAGCCTGTTATCCCCGGAGTACCTTTTATCCGTTGAGCGATGGCCCTTCCATTCAGAACCACCGGATCACTATGACCTACTTTCGTACCTGCTCGACCTGTCCGTCTCGCAGTTAAGCTGGCTTATGCCATTGCACTAACCTCCTGATGTCCGACCAGGATTAGCCAACCTTCGTGCTCCTCCGTTACTCTTTGGGAGGAGACCGCCCCAGTCAAACTACCCACCAGGCACTGTCCGCGAGCCCGATTCAGGGCCCTGCGTTAGAACATCAAACATACAAGGGTGGTATTTCAAGGACGGCTCCAGCGCAACTGGCGTCACGCCTTCAAAGCCTCCCACCTATCCTACACATGTAGGTTCAATGTTCAGTGCCAAGCTGTAGTAAAGGTTCACGGGGTCTTTCCGT
Source organism: Aeromonas sp. 160P (assembly GCF_055193095.1). Classification (NCBI taxonomy): domain Bacteria; kingdom Pseudomonadati; phylum Pseudomonadota; class Gammaproteobacteria; order Aeromonadales; family Aeromonadaceae; genus Aeromonas; species Aeromonas sp. 160P. The sequence continues at coordinate 228,581 of NZ_JBUXKV010000001.1, forward strand.
CTAGCCGCGGGTACACCGCATCTTCACGGCGAATTCGATTTCACTGAGTCTCGGGTGGAGACAGCATGGCCATGGTTACACCATTCGTGCAGGTCGGAACTTACCCGACAAGGAATTTCGCTACCTTAGGACCGTTATAGTTACGGCCGCCGTTTACCGGGGCTTCGATCAAGAGCTTCGCTTGCGCTAACCCCATCAATTAACCTTCCGGCACCGGGCAGGTGTCACACCCTATACGTCCACTTTCGTGTTTGCAGAGTGCTGTGTTTTTGATAAACAGTCCCAGCCATCTGGTCACTGCGACTCCCAACTGCTCCATCCGCAAGGGACTTCACTGTCAAGAGCGAACCTTCTCCCGAAGTTACGGTTCTATTTTGCCTAGTTCCTTCACCCGAGTTCTCTCAAGCGCCTTGGTATTCTCTACCCGACCACCTGTGTCGGTTTGGGGTACGATGACTTGTAATCTGAAGCTTAGAGGCTTTTCCTGGAAGCATGGCATCAATGGCTTCCGCACCGTAGTGCGTTCGTCTCGTGTCTCAGCGTTGTATCTCCGGATTTGCCTAGAAATACCGCCTACGCACTTTCACCAGGACAACCGTCGCCTGGCCCACCTAGCCTTCTCCGTCCCCCCATCGCAATTACAAGTCGTGCAGGAATATTAACCTGCTTCCCATCGATTACGCCTTTCGGCCTCACCTTAGGGGTCGACTCACCCTGCCCCGATTAACGTTGGACAGGAACCCTTGGTCTTCCGGCGAGGAGGTTTTTCACCCCCTTTATCGTTACTTACGTCAGCATTCGCACTTCTGATATCTCCAGCATACCTCTCGATACACCTTCGCAGACTTACAGAACGCTCCCCTACCACTCACACATAAGTGTGAATCCGCAGCTTCGGTGCCTGGTTTGAGCCCCGTTACATCTTCCGCGCAGGCCGACTCGACTAGTGAGCTATTACGCTTTCTTTAAATGATGGCTGCTTCTAAGCCAACATCCTAGCTGTCTGAGCCTTCCCACATCGTTTCCCACTTAACCAGAACTTTGGGACCTTAGCTGGCGGTCTGGGTTGTTTCCCTCTTCACGACGGACGTTAGCACCCGCCGTGTGTCTCCCGGATATTACTTACTGGTATTCGGAGTTTGCATGGAGTTGGTAAGTCGGGATGACCCCCTAGTCCAAACAGTGCTCTACCCCCAGTAGTATTCGTCCGAGGCGCTACCTAAATAGCTTTCGGGGAGAACCAGCTATCTCCGAGTTTGATTGGCCTTTCACCCCCAGCCACAGGTCATCCCCTAACTTTGCAACGTTAGTGGGTTCGGTCCTCCAGTTGATGTTACTCAACCTTCAACCTGCCCATGGCTAGATCACCCGGTTTCGGGTCTACACCTTGCAACTAGACGCCCAGTTAAGACTCGGTTTC
>NZ_JBUXKV010000001.1:235000-427500 GCF_055193095.1 Aeromonas sp. 160P
AATCCGGATCTGCTGGAGCAGCGTATCGGCCGTCTGGATCGTATTGGCCAGCAGAACATCGTCGAGATCCACGTCCCTTATCTGGAAGGAACCGCCCAGCGCGCCCTGCAGCTCTGGTATCACGATGGTCTGGATGCCTTCGAGCAGACCTGCCCGACCGCCCGCCCGGTGTTTGAAGCGGTGCGTGACGAGCTGTTCGAGCTGCTGGCCGCCAACACTGGCGATCAGGCGACCCTCGATGCCCTGCTGGTCAAGACCCGTGAACTGCATGAGCCGCTCAAGGCCCGGCTGGAACAGGGTCGCGATCGCCTGCTGGAGATCCACTCCAGCGGGGGCGCTGCCGCCCAGCAGTTGGTCGACAAGCTGGCTGCCGAAGACGGCGACACCGGCATGATCTCCTTCGCCCTCAAGATGTTCGACGAGATCGGCGTCAATCAGGATGACCGTGGCGAGAACGCGCTGGTGCTGACCCCGGGGGATCACATGCTGGTCTCCAGCTTCCCGGGCCTGCCGCAGGATGGCATGACCATCACCTTCGATCGCCCGACCGCATTGTCGCGGGATGATATGGCGCTGCTCTGCTGGGATCACCCCATGATGCGCGGCGGTATCGACCTGATCCTGGGCTCCGAGATCGGTGCGACCTCGGTTGCGCTGCTCAAGAACAAGGCACTGCCCATCGGCTCGATCCTGCTTGAGCTGATCTTCGTCGCCGAGTCTGCAGCTCACCCCCAGCTCTACCGCTTCATGCCGCCAACGCCAATCCGTCTGCTGATGGACAAGAATGGCCAGAATCTGGGTGAGAAGGTGGCATTCGATGCCTTCAACCGCCAGCTGACCCCGGTCAACCGCCATCTTGGCAGCAAGCTCGTGACTGCATCCCAGCCGGTTATTCACGGTCTGATAGGCAAGGGCCAGCCGATTGCCGAAGAGTTGAAAGCCGTGATTGTCGACAAGGCCCGTGCCCAAATGGCGCAGACCCTGCAGCAGGATCTCGATCGTCTGGAAGCGCTCAAGGCGGTCAATCCAAGCGTGCGCGACAGCGAACTGGATTACCTTCGTGATCTGCAGGCAGAATTGCACCACCTGATCGACCAGACCCAACTCAAGCTGGACGCAATCCGCTTTATCGTGGTCACCCATAACTGACGCGATACTGAAAAGGCATACGCTGATCCGGCTCACGCTGGATGCCATGCCCTTTATGATTGTGGTTACCCATAACTGATGGGGGCTTGCCCCCACCTTCTGATGCGAGACATTTATGTTTGAATACTCACCGCCGCTGGAACCCTGGCTCGAGATCCTGTTCAAGGACAAGGACATCATGGTGGTCAACAAGCCCACTGGCCTGCTGAGCGTCCCCGGGCGCGGCCCCGAGAATGAAGACAGCGTCCTGCATCGGGTGAAACAGCAACACCCCAAGGCGGCGGCAGCCCATCGTCTCGACATGTCCACCACTGGCGTCATTGTCATTCCTCTCAATCCCAATTCCCATCGGGAGCTGAGCCGACAATTTCGCGAGCGGGAGACCGAGAAGCACTATCTCGCCTGGGTGTGGGGTGAGCCGGAAGCAGAGTCGGGTCAGGTAGACCTGCCGCTCTGCGTCGATTGGCCCAACCGCCCGAAACAGAAGGTGGATCACGAGGAGGGGCGCCACGCTCTGACTCTGTGGGAAAAACTGAAGGTGGAGAACGGCAACAGCCTGATCAAGCTGACCCCCATCACGGGTCGCTCCCACCAGTTGCGCGTCCATATGCTGGAGCTGGGGCACCCGATTCTGGGTGACAACCTCTATGCCCATCCGGATGCGCTGGCGGCAGCGCCTCATCTCTACCTGCATGCGGCCATGCTGACCATCAGCCATCCCCGCAGCGGCGAGCGGATGACCTTCGAAGCGCCAGCCCCCTTCCCGCTCTGATCCGAAGGGATGCGAAGCAAATCGCAGATATAAAAAAGCCCCCATCGCGAGATGGGGGCTTTTTCATTAGGGTCAGACGCGAATATCGATCTTGCTTCCCAGAGAAGCGCTGGCCGATGTCGGTGCAACCGGCGCTGATTGCGCTGCGTTTTGCAGCAGCTTCAGCGCAGCTTCGCCCTCTTGAGTCTGCTGTTTCTTAGCCAGACTGGCCGTCATCAACGCAGAACCAAACGACGCATTCGCAGAACTTGATATATCCATAGGGTTCCTCCTGCACTCAACAGTATCGGCCAACCAGCGCAGAACATAAGTACTGAATGCAAAACAATCTGAAAATGGCTTTTCTATCAACCAGATTGATTTAGCACGCAGTGGGTAATCTATGGCTCTAACCCAGCCAGCCCTTTTCATAGCTGTGAGGTCGCTAACAGTTTCCCGCCCGTTTTCCCCGCACCGTTTCAGATTGAAACGCCAACCTCCCTTCCGCTGTTTCAAATCCGAACCGAACAGGCCGTCATTTTTCTCCCGATTTATCCCGTTAGACTGGCTCCATCAACCATTTGCCCACCCGTGTGGTGGCAAGCCAAGGAGTGAGCCATGAAGAAACTGATCAATGCCGTCGATGCTGTGGTCCGTGAACAACTGATGGGGATGGCTGCCGCCCACCCCGAGCTCAAGGTACGTATCGAACCCCACTACATCACCCGCGCCGACTCCCCCGTGATGGGCAAGGTGGCGCTGGTCTCTGGCGGTGGCAGCGGCCACGAGCCGATGCACGGCGGTCTGGTGGGCAAAGGGATGCTGGATGGCGCCTGCCCCGGCGAGATTTTTACCTCCCCGACCCCGGATCAGATGTACGAGTGCGGCCAGGCCGTTGATGGCGGCGCGGGCGTGCTGTTTCTGGTAAAGAACTACACCGGTGACGTGCTCAACTTCGAGACCGCGGTCGAGCTGCTGCACGGCGACGGGGTCAAGGTCGGCTTCTCGCTGATCGATGACGACGTGGCGGTCAAAGACAGCCTCTATACCGCCGGTCGCCGTGGCGTCGCCACTACCGTGCTGTGCGAGAAACTGGTGGGCGCCGCTGCCGAGGCGGGCTATGACCTGACTCGCTGCGAAGCGCTGGCCCGTCGCATCAACAACCAGAGCCGTACCATTGGCGTCGCCATGCATGCCTGCACCGTGCCTGCCGCTGGCAAGCCCTCCTTCACCCTCGCCGACAACGAGATGGAGTTTGGCGTGGGTATCCACGGTGAACCCGGCATCGAGCGCCGCCCCTTCACCGACCTCAATACTCTGGTGGACGACATGTTCAGCGAGCTGGCGGACAACACCCCCTATGGCCGCACTCTGCGCCACTGGGACAGAGCCTCCGGCAGCTGGCAGGAAGAGCACACCTTTATCGAAACGCTCAACAAGGGCGATCGGGTCATCGCGCTGGTCAACAGTCTAGGTGGCACCCCCATCTCCGAGCTCTATGGCGTCTATGGTCGCCTCGCCACCCTGTGCGAAGAGGCGGGCATCCATCTGGTGCGTAACCTGATCGGCCCCTACTGTACCGCCCTCGACATGACCGGCATCTCCATCACCCTGCTCAAGGTGGATGATGAGCTGATGACCCTGTGGGATGCCCCCGTTCACACTCCCGCCCTGCGTCGCGGTTGCTAAGGAGCCCTTACTCTCATGCTAAGCAAACATCACATCGTCAACTGGCTGCTGGACTGCGAACACATCTTTACCGAGCAGCGTGACTACCTCACCGCGCTGGATACCGATATCGGCGATGGCGACCACGGCCTCAACATGCAGCGCGGCTTTACCAAAGTCGCCGAGAAGCTGCCTGCAGTGGCAGACAAAGACATCGGTCAGGTGCTGAAAACCACCGGCATGACCTTGCTCTCCTCGGTCGGCGGCGCCAGTGGCCCGCTCTACGGCACCTTCTTTATCCGGGCGGCGGCCAGTACCGATGCCTGCCAGAGCCTGAGCCTCAGTCAGCTGTGCAAAATGCTGAGCGATGGGGTCGAGGGGATCGTCTCTCGCGGCCGCGCCGAACCGGGTGACAAGACCATGTGTGACGCCTGGTGGCCAGCACTGGCCGCCCTGCAACAGGCGCAGCAGCAAGAGTTGCCGCTCAACGAAGCGCTGGACAAGGCGGTGGCGGCTGCCGCAGCCGGCACCGAGGCCACCATCCAGATGCAGGCCCGCAAGGGGCGCGCCAGCTATCTTGGCGAGCGCAGCATCGGCCATCAGGATGCCGGAGCCACCTCGACCCTGCTGCTGCTGACCGCCCTGCGTGACAGAGCGAGGTTGTGACATGATCGGAATCGTAGTTGTCTCTCACAGCGCCATGCTGGCGGCCGGATTGAAAGCGCTGGCCGACCAGCTCGGTAGCCCGGCCAAACTGCTGCTGGCGGCCGGGGTCGATGACCCCGACCACCCCATAGGCACCGATGCTATCGCGGTGATGAGTGCGATTGAAGAAGCAGATGACGGCAACGGCGTACTGGTGCTGATGGACTTGGGCAGCGCCCTCTTGAGCGCCGAAACCGCCCTCGAACTGCTGCCACCGGAGCTGAGCGCCCGGGTGCGGCTCTGCCCCGCCCCGCTGGTCGAGGGCACCCTGGCCGCCGTGGTAGCGGCCGGTTCCGGCATGACGCTGGACGAGGTGGCCGCCGAGGCACTCGGCGCGCTGGGCCCGAAACAGGCGATGCTGCCTGCCAGCGCGGCGCAGGCCGCCACTGAGACCGCCCCCGTTACCGACGACGGCTGGCTGCGCTGCGAAGTGGTAGTGGATAACCCCCACGGCCTGCATGTACGCCCCGCCGCCCGACTGGTGGCAGCCCTCAAGCCCTTTGCCGCTGAACTCAAGCTGCAAAAGGGGGATAAAGAGGCCAACCCCCGCAGCCTGACCCGGCTCACCATGCTCAACGCGCGTCAGGGCGACACCCTCGCCCTGTTGGCGCGCGGGGAGGATGCCACCGCCGCATTGAGCTGCTTCCAGCAGCTGGCCGCCGAGCGCTTCGGCGACTGACGCCGCACGCCACTGTTTCAAGGCGCTGCACTCGCTCGCTGAGCCTGTGCAGCCCCATTCAAGACGAAGGACTCCCCGGCACTGCCGCCCCTTCGCCCCGATTCTTAATTAATAAAGAGAGAGGGATAGAATATGGACCGCATTATCATCAGCCCCAGCAAATACGTGCAAGGCAACGGGGCTCTCGCCAATATCGGCAACTACGTCAAGGCGCTCGGCTGCAAGCCGCTCATTCTGGCCGACGCCTTCGTCACCAAGCTGGTGGGCGATACCGTGGCCACCAGCTTCCACGGTGTGGGCATCAAACCCGAGTTCGACTGCTTCAACGGCGAGTGCTCCCGCCCCGAGATCGACCGCCTGCTGGCCCGCTGCAACCAGACCCCGTTTGACGTCATCATCGGCATCGGCGGCGGCAAAACCCTGGATACCGCCAAGTCGGTCGCCTTCTACCAGAAGGTGCCGGTGGTCATAGTGCCGACCATCGCCTCCACCGATGCCCCCACCAGTGCACTAGCGGTCATCTACACCCCACAAGGGCAGTTCAGCGAATACCTGATGATCCCGACCAACCCCAACATGGTCATCATGGATACCGGCGTGGTCTCCCGCGCCCCGGTGCGGCTGTTGGTCTCCGGCATGGGGGATGCGCTCTCCACCTATTTCGAGGCGCGCGCCAACAAGGTCTCCGGTTGCCAGACCATGGCCGGTGGTGCCTCCACGCTGGCGGCACAGGCCATCGCCGAGCTCTGCTACAAGACCCTGCTGGCCGATGGCTACAAGGCCAAGCTGGCGGTGGAGCAGGGGCTCTGCACCAAGGCGGTGGAGAACATCATCGAGGCCAACACCTACCTGAGCGGTATCGGCTTCGAGAGCAGCGGTCTGGCCGCCGCCCACGCCATCCACAACGGCCTGACCCAGCTCACCGAGTGTCACCACCTCTATCACGGTGAAAAAGTGGCGTTCGGTACGCTAGTGCAACTGGTGCTGGAGAATGCGCCCATGGCGGAGATCGAGACAGTGCTGGCCTTCTGCCGCTCGATCGGCCTGCCGACCAACCTGCATATGATGGGGGTCAAGGAGCTGGATATGGCGCGCCTGATGGCGGTGGCAAAAGCCTCCACCGCCGAAGGGGAGACCATCCACAACATGCCGTTCAAGGTCACCGCCGAGGATGTGCTGGCGGCCATCGTCACCGCCCACCAGCTGGGGCTGTAACCGCGCCACCGTTGACCCTGCCATATAACACGGCCCCGCAACTGCGGGGCCGTTTCATTTGCTGCGGGCCGGTTGGCGATGGCTCGGATCGCCGTCAGCCGTGATAGTCGGCGGGATCGATCTCGAGCAATTTGAGCCGCCGCCAGAGGGTGGTGCGGCTGATGCCCAGATGCTGGGCCATCTGGCTCACTTGCCCCTTGCAGGCGTGGGCGCAGCGCAAAATGGCTTGCCGCTCCAGCTCCGCCAGCGTGAGCAGCGGTTGCCCCACCACCTCATCTGCCACCAGCTGATAGCCGTGACGAATAGCGGCGGGCAGCGCCTCCGGCGGGATCAGCCCCTGACCGGAGTGAAGCAACGCATGCTCGACCGCGCTGCGCAGCTCCCCCAGATTGCCGGGCCAGGGGTAGGCGAGCAGACAGTCGAGGGCCGCCGGACTGAACTGGCGCACCGGCTCGCGCCCCTGCGCCGCCAACTGCTGGCTGATCAGGCCGGGCAGATCCGCCGCGCGCTCCCGCAGACCCGGCAGCCACAGCTCGCACGCCTGCAAGGCATAGAGCAGCTGGCGGCCAAACAGCCCCTCCTGCACCAACTGCTCCAGCGGGGCGCTGCTGGTGGCGATGATCCGCACCTTGAGCGGCAGGATGCGGGCCGAATCGAAGCGCTGGATGCGACCGGTCTTGAGCAGTTGCAGCAGCGCCGCCTGCATGGGCGCAGAGAGGCACTCCACCTGCTCCAGCACCAGCGTGCCGCCGTGGGCCAGCTCAAACTTGCCCGCCCGCTCCTGCCCCGCCTCATCGGAACCCATCAGCTCCAGCGCCATCCGCTCGCTCGGCAGCGCCTGACAGTTGAGGGTAATGAGCGGCCCGGCTGCCCGCTCGCTGCCAAAGTGGATCGCCTCGGCAAGCTGGGCCTTGCCCACCTCCTCCTCGCCGCGCAGCAGGATCGGCCCCTGACTCTGAGCTGCCTGTCGGGCGTAGCGCAACAGCTTGCGCATGGCGCTCGACTCCCCCACCAGCGCCGACAACTCGGGCACCGTCTGGCGCAGCTGGTGAATGGCCCGCAGCCGATCGACCGGGTGCAGCAGGGCGATAAAGCTGACCCCCTCCGGCCCCGGTAGCGGCTTGAGGCTCACCAGCGCATTGATAAACTCCCCCTGCTGCCCACCGAGTCGCTCCAGCGTCACCTCCACATGACTGAGCGGTGTCTGACCCTTGATGGCCAGCTGCAAGCGCTGGGGCAGCAACAGGTGCTGCTCCAGCGGCTGACCGAGACAGAGCGCCGGATCGAGCCGCAGCCGGTGTGCCGCCAGCGCGTTGAGGTAGCGCAGCCGACCCTGCGGATCCCAGGCCAGCACGCCGTCATCCATGCCGTCGAGCAGGGCGTAAAGCTCGCTCAGGTGGTGCTGGGACTCCTGCATCAGAGTCTCCATCTGCAGCAGATGGGCCAGCTCGCGACCGGCGCTGACGGTGAGCGCCAGATCGCCGGCACTCGCCTCCTCCACCTTGCAGATCAGGGCGATGATGGCGACCTGACGGCCATTGCTGTTGTAGACCGGGCTGGCGCAGCTGTGCCAGGGATGGAGGGTCTGGTTAAAGTGCTGGGGGCCGCTGACGCAGAGCGGCACTCCCTCCAGCGCCGCCAGATTGATGGCATTGGTGCCGATGCGCCCCTCGCTAAAAAAAGCGCCGGGGCCAAACCCCAGCGCTGCCAGCTCCGCCAGCGTGTCGGGGTGGCCGGTGCGGGCCAGCAGACAACCGCTCTCGTCGGTGAGCAGCAGGGCGCAGGGGCGCCCCTCCATAAATTCGTAGAGATCTTCGAGGGCCATCTCGCCGGTGGTGAGCAGGTCGCGCTTGCGCTGACGCAGGCTCTGCAAGGTCTGCCCCTTGGCACTGTGGGGCGGATGCCAGAGGGTGGCGCTGGTCTGGTGGGCGCAGCGCAGCCAGGAGGCCTGCAGATAGTCAGGCCAAGCGAGCAGCGGCTGAAGGTCAGATGGCATGATCACAGCAATATCCGGCAAGATGTGAGCCGACCATTTAACCACGCCTGCGTCCCCGATTCAGTGACCTGCCTCAGAGGGTGGCAAGCCCGTCATCCTCCCGGTCGGGTTCGCCCCCGGCAAATTGCTGGCCGAGCCAGTGGCAGAAGGCGCGGCATGTCGGCATCACCCCGCATTTCTGATATGCATCTCGATCACACTACTGATTGGTTTGCGAAGAGGAGCCTGAATGGCGCTTTCCATTGCCGCTCCTTAAGTGTATTTTGGCTCAGCAGTGAAATGCAGAGCCAAAGGGAAATGTTGAGCGAATACATTCAGCACTACAGGCAGATCGGAAATGTTGTGATTTAAAATGTATTTTTTGTGGCGGCGATCAGGGCGAACCGGAGTTATATGGAAGGCTCAATTAACGGATTAGTACTACTTTCAATTCAATCACTATTATGTGCGCGAAGGAAAACAACATGAGTTTAGTTGGCGAACATCAACTTCGTAAAGTGACTGGAATTAGTCAGTCTCAAATTGAAGCTATCAATAATTTCTTACAAGGTGCTATCTATTGCTGGTGTAAAAACAAAACTCTAGACGATTGGTTCTCATTAAGTGCGTTAATGGGTGGCGACAACTTTTACTGGCAAGGAACCCCACTAATATGCCTCTATACTAAGCACGAGGAAAATAGCAGCAAAAACCCTGTAAATCGAGCAGGTATCGATGCTGGTTGGCTGCTAAAGTCCGTTATAGTAAATGACTCTCGGCACTTTGAAACCAAAAAAGAATTTCGTAAAAGAATGTATCGTTGGCGTGGTGAAAAATGCATATAAAAAGATGCTAAGATGAATTCGCAACCCGTAACATTTTTACTATGCGTTAGTCTAAGTTATTAAAGCGGCTTATGTATTGAGTTCCCCCCCTCTTAACAAGGTGTTATATACATTACAGGATTAACTAAATAGCTGTTCCGAATAGTAGATCACTGGAGGAAGGGAACTCAGTCCAGTTTGTGCGATCTCATTAGTCGCCAAACAAAACAAGCCACACCCAAAGGACTGAGTTGATGCCTATCCTACCACCCCTACCACGGCCACAGCGGCGCCGCATTCACAAAATCATCCATGCCACCCGTGATAAAGGACATGCTCGTCGCTTGATGGCCATCTTGCTGTTACATGAAGGACGTACGGTCACCGATGTTCATCACCTTACCGGCGCTGCGCGCTCGACCATCGGTCGTTGGCTTCGGTGGTATCGAGATGAAGGCATAGATGCGCTAGAAGCCTTACCGGCTGGCCGTGCCCCAGTTTTACCTATCGCCAAGATGGTCACCTTACTTGTGCTGCTCATGCAGTTTTCTCCGCAAGATTTTGGTTATCAGCGCAGCCGTTGGTGTACCGAACTATTGGCTATCAAAATCAATCGGTTAACAGGGCTCAATGTGGCCGCCTCCACACTTCGTCGATGGTTACCTCGTATGGGGATTGTCTGGCGCAGGCCCGTGCCGACCTTGCGGATAAAAGACCCGGCCTATCAGGAGAAAATGGCGAATATCGACGCCGCGCTGGCCCGTTGTAATGCAGATAATCCGGTGTTTTATGAGGATGAAGTCGATATAGACCTCAATCCCAAATTAGGGGCCGACTGGATGTTCAGAGCGCAGCAAAAGCGTGTTGTCACTCCGGGGCAGAATGCCAAGCATTACCTGGCAGGCGTTCTTCATGCAGGCAACGGAAGAGTGCTTTACGTCAGCGGGATAAAGAAAAACTCATCGCTGTTTATCGCCATGCTGGAAAAGCTGCGCCACCACTACCGACGAGCCAAAACCATCACGCTGATCCTCGATAACTACATCATTCACAAAAGCAAACAGACCGAGCGATGGTTGAAGAAGAACCCCAAGTTCTGCCTGGTATTCCAGCCAGTTTACAGTCCTTGGGTTAATTACATAGAACGGCTGTGGCACAAGTTGCATGAAACCATCACGCGCAATCATCAATGCAGAGGGATGGCCAACTTGCTGGCTCGAGTGAAACACTTCATGGATACCGTGTCTCCTTTCCCCGGGAATGGCTATGGCACAGCGAAGGTGTAGCACTATTAGGATCAGTTATTTAGGGTACTAATGGACGATAAAATATTTGAAGTGGCATCTTGGGGTAAATATATTTACCGCGCTGAAATGGAACGTCTTAATTTTTATTTACGAATTCAAAGTGACGATAGTGGGGTTAGGTATTTTATATACAGCAGTCAGTGGCTGGCATCCTTATATGTTGTCGTTGAAGGATGGGAAAGCCTTAAGCTATCAGATAACAAAATAAATAAACTTTTGTCAGTATATAATGACTATGTACTAACAATAAAACGCTGCAGAAATGCAGTTTACCATTTCCAAAAAAACATCGTTGATAAACGAGTGGATTCTGCAGTAAGTGATAAAGAACTTCTGGTATGGGCAGGAGCATTACTGGATGAATTCATTAGATATCTTTACTTGTATCCGATATCTCTTCATGGGGTGTGTGATGAATCATTAAATTTACAAAAAGAATATTTTGATTTGATTGGATGGCATCCCGAAAATCTTCATCTGATAAAGTGGTTTGAAACTCTTGTTTACATCTTTAGGTACTATGAAGGAGGAAGTGCTGATATCTTGTGTCGAAGTCCTGAAAACGACAAAAAAATTAATTCCGCATTGCAAGAGTTAATGGCGTTAGAAACCAATCCATATTTTCCAATGTTATCTCGCCTGTAGCCCGTAGGTTCGATTAGCTGCAAGGCGTAATCGGACGTTCGCGTAACTGGGTTCTCCCGCAATAACGGCCACCCGCATTTCCCTTCTGACAGATGCCGCTGACTCACGGAAACACCGGAACAACGGCCTCTCGATCGTCCGATTACGCTTCGCTAAGGCGTTGTTGCCCAAATCAGCTATCAGGTCACAACGTCCCCAGCCCCAGGTGACCGCTACACTCGGGGCTTTCTGACAGGCAGACCAAGGGTGTTCAGTTTGTTGATTGCACCAACATACGCCATCACTTCCCCTACCTGACCGTTGTATGTTCGCAGACTGATTTTCCCCGTCAGCAACTGTTTGAACCGATACATCGCCGTCTCTGCCAGCGAGCGACGGTGATATCCCGACATCTTCTTCCAGTGCGCTAGCCCCTCCTTGCGCATCACCAGCACCGCCTCATTTCTCGGATGGCCCTTTTTCCATAGTCCTGCGTTCTTGCGAGGCGGGATACACGCCGTCGCCCCTTTACGCGCAATCAACCGATGGCTGGCTTTGCTGTCATAGGCGCCATCCGCATAAACACGCCCCAGCTTGCGCCGCAGAGGATTGAGCAAGGTCGGCAACACCTCTGCGTCATGCACATTCTCCAGCGACACTTCTGCCGCCACGATATCGTGAGTCACCGGGTCTACCGCCAGATGCAACTTGCGCCACACTCGCCGCTTCTCGGCGCCGTGTTTTCTGACCTTCCACTCGCCTTCACCAAACACCTTCAGCCCGGTTGAGTCGATAACCAAGTCGGTAATACGTCCCTTTGGGGGCTGTCGATAAGCGACCGTCACTGTGCGTGCTCGCTTGCTGACGCAGCTGTAATCGGGGGCACAAAGCGGTACGTTCATCAACTCGAACAGGGAGTCGAGTAGTCCTTGGGTGGCCCGCAGAGTGAGGTTGAAAATCCCCTTGAGCATAAGGAAGGTACAGATGGTCTGGTCAGTGTAAAGCTGGCTGCGTCCCCGTCGCCCATGATGGTCGTGGTGAAACCAATTGCTCATGGCCTCGGCATCAACCCAGAAGGTGAGTGAGCCACGGTTAATCAGAGACCTGTTGTATTTAGGCCAGTTGGTGATGGGGTGAAGCGAGGTGCCCATGATGCAGACTTGAAGAGGATGGTGGTGATCAGATCACCGCGCCCTCAGTTAGTTCCATTCAAGCTGCATCGATTTGGGCAACAACGCCCTTCGCTAATCGAACCTACATGAGGCGGTAATATGTGGTGAATGCCGGTTGGCGCGGATCAGCCAATCTGACGCCATCGCCATAAATCACGATCGTCAGAAACCAAAGAGCCGCCCGATGGGCGGCTCTTTGGTATCAGCGATTGATGGCTGACTCGTCTTATGACTGAATCGTCACTCGGCCTTGGGCGGCGCAGCGACGGCGGTCGCCGGTTGGTCATCTTCCTTGATCCAGGCATCCAGCAGGGTGTAACCCACCGCCAGCCCGTAGGTTCGATTAGCCGCAAGGCGTAATCGGACGTTCGCGTAAATAAATTCCCCCGCTATAACGACCTCCCGTACTTCCCCTCTGCCAGATGCTGCTGATTCACGGAAACTCCGGGACTGCGGCATCTCGATCGTCCGATTACGCTTCGCTAATCGAACCTACATGAGGCGGTAATATATGGTGAATACCGGTTGGCGCGGATCAGCCAATCTGACGCCATCGCCATAAACCACGATAGCCAAAAACAGGAGAGCCGCCCGATGGGCGGCTCTTGGTATCAGCGATTGTGACTGATTCGTCTTGTTACCGAATCGTCTTGTTACCGAATCGTCTTTTTACTGAATCGTTATTGGGCCTTGGGCGCTTCAACCGCAGCGGCTGCCGGTTGGTCATCTTCCTTGATCCAGGCATCCAGCAGGGTGTAGCCCACCGCCAGCACTACGGGGCCGATAAACAGACCGATGATCCCCATGGTCAGCAAGCCGCCGATAACCCCCACCAAAATAAGGATGAGCGGCAGGTCGGCGCCACGCTTGATCAGGAAGGGGCGCAGGAAGTTGTCCATGGTGCCCGCAATCAGTGACCACACCAGCAGGAAGGTGCCCCAGGTGGTGTCACCGCTCCAGTAGAGATAGCCAACGCTGGCCATCAGCACCGGGAAGGGGCCGATCTGGGCGACGATCAGCAGGAACATCACCACCACCAGCACCATGGCGTAGGGGATGCCTGCAATCAGCAAACCAACACCGGCTACCGAGGATTGCACCAGCGCGGTTACCACCACCCCCATCGCCACGGCACGGATCGCCTGTGAAGCGAGCACTGTGGCATTGTCACCACGCTCGCCCGCCAGTCGGTGGGCGAAGCGGCGAATACCGGTCGCCACCATTTCACCGGAGTGATAGAGCACACCGCAGATACCGACCGTCAGCAGGAAGTGGACGAACAGCAGCCCCAGATTGCCAGCCTGAGAGGCCAACCAACGGGCGGTCTGACCAAAGTAGGGGGTCAGCTTGGCAAACAGCACCTGACCACCGCTCGCCAGGATCTGCTGCCAGAACTCATACAACTTGGTACCTACCAGCGGGATCTGCTGCAACCAGAGCAGCTCGGGGGGCGGTGACTGGCTGATAGTGGTGCCCAGCTCGATCAGCATGGGGGCCTTCTCCGCCACATTGGCCAGAGTCATAAAGAGCGGGATAACAAATATCAGCAGCAGCACCAGCGTCATAAACAGCGCGGCCAGCGAACGCTTGCCCCACAGCAGCCGCTGCATCATCAACATCAGTGGCCAGGTGGCGATGGTGATCATGGTGGCCCACACCAGTGCCGGCAGGAAAGGTTGCAACACCATGAAGCAAGAGATAATCAGGATGCTGATAAACAGCACCCCCAGGGTTATCTTGGCCAAATCCACTTTTTTCACATTCATAAAATTCCCTTGTTCGGGCATTTGCCCTTGGGTCGTGTGTCGTTTTTCAAGAAAGAGAGTATCCACCAGAGGCCAGCGCTCAACCAGAGCCCCAGCCCGAAAAAGAGCGATAACTGGCCGAGCAGGATAGTGAGCGAACTGCTGGTCAGCAGCGGCAACCCCCACAGCATGGCACCGATCACGGCGCCCCCCGCCAACGTCACACCACCGGTCAACAGCGGCGAGTGACCATCACGGGGCAAGGGCGCCAGACCACCGAGCCAGAGGCCCAATGCGGCCAGCCCAATCCCGGCCAGATGAGCCGACTGTACCCAGCCCGCGATCAGCAGGCTGGTTGCAATCAGTAGCAGCCAACCCGCCACACCCCCATCCAGTCGCCAGCAGGGGCGAGCGGCCAGCAACAAGCCGCCAATCAGCAGCCCCGCCGCTACATCAGAGATAAAGTGCACCCCGAGCCAAACCCGCGCCAGACCGGTGACCAGCGCCAACAGCAAAGCCAGCGAGATCGCCCGCCAGCGGTGGGTCGGCCAAAGCCAGCCGAGCAGCGCGCCCCAAAACAGCAGCGCCGAGGCGGTATGGCCGCTCGGCATGCCAAAACCTTGGGCACTCTGGGTTGCCAGCAGCGGTTGCAGATGGAAGGGGCGCGGCCAGCCGATCCCCTCCTTGCCCGCTTGCACCAGCAGCCCAAGCCACAGCATGGCAAACAGCAGCTGGCGTAACCGCGGCCACCCCAGCAGCGGGAGCAGCAAAGGTATCAGGGCAAGCTGAAAGCCGCCTGAACCAAACAGATTGCTGACCGACAGCCACCAGACATCGGGCCCCAACCACTGCTGCAAACCCATCATCAGCGGGATCTCGGCCTGGTGCAGCGCGCTGCCCTGGGCCACGAAATCGGCCTGCCAGCGCACCTCGCTCTCGGGCACCTGATCCAGCCGGGATTGCAGCCAGTCGAGCTGATCCGGGAAGCGGCGCTGCTCGCGGGGGAGCTGGTCGATGGCGATCAGCCGGGCATTGAGGATCTCCCCACCCAGATTGGGGGCCTTCAGGATGGAGACAAAACCGCCCTCCTGCTGAGCGGCTGAGTTTCGCTGCGCGGCTGGATCTCGCTGGGCAGCTGTATTTCGCTGCGCGATGATGGGTTCAAGAGTGCGGCAGGCGAAGATAACCGCTCGCTGCCAGCGGCCCAGCTCCAACCCCACTTCCCCCTGCAAGCCGGTCTCTTCATTGAGCTCGCGCAGCGCCGCCTGCTGCGGACTCTCGCCGCTATCGATATAGCCACCGCTCAGGCTGTAGCGGGAGGAGATGCGATCCTGCACCAGCAACAACTGATCCTGATGACGGATGGCACAGGCGGCCGCCGTGGGGGCCGCCAGTTCGGCACTCAAGGCTGGCGCAGCGGTAAACAGCGTCAGCAGCAGTAAAAAGAGGGTTCTCGACATCAATTTGCTTTCCCTATGCTCAATGGCGACAAGCCTCCCAGAAATCAGATAGTTGGGCAATGGTAGCGGCCGGATCGCCGCCGTTCCCACGGCGATGGCGATGCACGGAAGATTGCGATGAAGCAGAGCACTCCCTACTATTGGCGCCTATCTTCAATTTCATGCAGCAAACGCTGGAGCCCCCCATGAGACAGTTCGGCTTTTTCATCGGCATCGCCATCGGTGTCATTTTGATACTGTTCGGCAGCATCGTTATCTTCCAGGCACTCCCTGCCGCACTGGATGTACTGGAGATGCCGAGCCGCATCCCGTTCGTGCGCGAGGTTTACACCTGGCTGATGACCAGCGCCAACGGCCTCACCGCCCAGCTGGAGCAAAACTTCCTGGAAGCCTTCCAGACCGTGCTCAAGCTGATCCTGCTCATTACCTTCATGTGGGTCTGCGTCAAGCTGGTCAACATGGGGGTGTTGCTGATCCGCGCCGGAGTTGACCTGATCCGCACCGCCATCGCCCACAGCGAAGGCCCGCACGACCAGAAGAAAGCGGATCAGCAGGATCACTTCTAATCCCGCCCGTGGTCGATTGATGTGAAAGATGCCGCGCCAAACAGGGGCGGCATCTTTTATACACTATATAAGCAGCCCCCACCGGCAACCCCCTACAGACGCCCCCATTCACCGACTTTCCCTTGTGAATCAGTACACTGCCCATATGTTGCAACACATGGGCATAAGTTGCCCACTCGCGCGGCTGCCGCCCGGTTGCTATCCCGGCCCCGGCCTCTGATATAATCGATAGCCACTTTTCCCCGTTATGGAGCCTGTTCATGCCCAATCATCCAGAAAGTACCCTTGAGGTTCGTCTCGACAAGTGGCTGTGGGCAGCCCGTTTCTACAAGACCCGCTCCGTGGCGCGGGATCAGATCGACGGGGGCAAGGTGCACTACAATGGTCAGCGCAGCAAACCGGGCAAACAGGTGGAAGTGGGGGCACTGATCCGCCTCTGGCAGGGTCAGGATGAACGGACAGTGCGGGTGCTGGCCATTAGCGAGCAACGCAAATCGGCTCCGCTCGCCCAGCTACTGTATGAAGAGACCGCCGAGAGCCTGAAAAAGCGGGCAGAGAACAGTGAAGCCCGCCGTTTCAACAGCCAGTTTGCCCCCAGCCCCGAGCGTCGCCCCGACAAGCAGGAGCGACGCCAGCTGATCAAGGTCAAGCAGTACTGACCTGACCCCGTTAACACAAGGCTGATGAGGCACCCTACGGTCACTCGCCAGCCGAACCGATTTACCTCACCGAACAATCCAGGAATCAATGATGAGTAACCAAGACCTGCTGTATCGCTATCTGTTTGAAGAGTACGAAGTGCGTGGCGAGCTGGTCCAGCTGGATCACACCTACCGCCATGTGGTGGAAGCCCAGAGCTACCCGGTACAGGTACAAAAACTGCTGGGCGAGCTGCTGGTAGCCACCAGCCTGCTGACCGCCACCCTCAAGTTTGAAGGCTCCATCACGGTGCAACTGCAGGGCGATGGCCCGGTGCGTCTGGCCGTGATCAACGGTGACAACAACCAGCAACTGCGTGGCGTAGCCCGTTATGAAGGGGAATTGCCGAGCGATGGCAAGCTGCAGAGCCTGATCGGCAACGGCCAACTGGTCATCACCATCACCCCGGAGCAGGGCGAGCGTTATCAGGGCATCATAGCGCTGGACGCCGACACCCTGGCAGGCTGCCTGGAGCGCTACTTCGAGCAATCCGAACAGCTGGCCACCAAGTTGTGGATCCGCACTGGCTACCATGAGGGTGAACCCCGCGCAGCCGGTATCCTGCTGCAAGCCTTGCCTGCCCAGAATGAAGACCACAGCCATGATTTCGAGCACCTGACCCAGCTCACCAGCACCATCAAGGATGAAGAGCTGTTTGGTCTGGAAGCGGAGGAGATCCTCTACCGTCTCTACCATCAGGACAAGGTACGGGTATTTGACCCGCAGGCGGTCGAGTTCCGTTGCACCTGCTCCCGCGAGCGCTGTGAAGGGGCTCTGCTGCAGATCGAAAAGGAAGAGGCGATGGCGATGGTGCAGGAGCTCGGTAAAATCGATATGCACTGTGACTACTGTGGTGCCCAGTACCAATTTAATGGGATCGATGTCGAAACCCTGTTCAGTAGCGCTCCTGGTAATGATGCAAACAAGTTACACTAATTAAAGGCGGGCAAAACCCGCCTTTAACTTTAATAACAAAAATAAGCCATATTTTATAAACTTTGATGGTGATCGCTAAACTCTACCACCTAAGTGATAGGATGGCTCTCAGATAGAACCCTACACACCTCTGAACCCAGGAGAATACAATGACAATCGTGGCAGAACCCACCCTGGCCCAACAATTAGGACTGGACCAGTACGGCATCAAAAACAGCCAAGAAATCGTTCGCAACCCCTCTTACGACCAGCTTTTCGCCGAAGAGACACGTTCTGACCTGGAAGGGTTCGAGCGCGGTGTCGTCACCGAGATGGGCGCAGTCAACGTGAACACCGGGATCTTCACCGGTCGCTCACCAAAAGATAAATATATCGTCAAAGATGCCACTACCCAGGATACTGTGTGGTGGTCTGACCAGGGTAAGAATGATAACAAAGCCATTAGCCCGGCTGTGTGGTCAGATCTGAAAGCTCTGGTGACCCAGCAGCTCTCCGGCAAGCGGCTGTTTGTGATCGACGGTTTCTGCGGCGCCAACCCGGATACCCGGCTGGCGGTGCGTATCATCACCGAGGTGGCCTGGCAGGCACACTTCGTGAAAAACATGTTCATTCGCCCAAGCGATGACGAGCTGAAAACCTTCAAGCCCGACTTCGTGGTGATGAACGGTGCCAAGTGCACCAACCCGAACTGGAAGGAGCAGGGTCTCAACTCCGAGAACTTTGTTGCCTTCAACATGACCGAGAAAATGCAGCTCATCGGTGGCACCTGGTACGGTGGCGAGATGAAGAAGGGCATGTTCTCGATGATGAACTACTTCCTGCCCCTGCGCGGCATTGCCTCCATGCACTGCTCAGCCAACGTGGGTCAGGACGGCGACGTTGCCATCTTCTTCGGCCTCTCCGGCACTGGCAAAACCACCCTGTCTACCGATCCCAAGCGTGCGCTTATCGGTGATGACGAGCACGGCTGGGATGACCACGGCGTGTTCAACTTCGAGGGTGGCTGCTACGCCAAGACCATCAAGCTGTCTGAAGAGGCAGAGCCGGACATCTACCACGCCATCCGTCGTGATGCGCTGCTGGAGAACGTGACCGTTGCTGCCGATGGCACCATCGACTTTGATGATGGCTCCAAGACCGAGAACACTCGCGTCTCCTACCCCATCTATCACATCGAGAACATCGTCAAGCCGGTCTCCAAGGCGGGTCATGCCAACAAGGTGATCTTCCTGACTGCCGACGCCTTCGGCGTGCTGCCCCCGGTCTCCAAGCTGACCAAGGAGCAGACCAAGTA
Source organism: Aeromonas sp. 160P (assembly GCF_055193095.1). Classification (NCBI taxonomy): domain Bacteria; kingdom Pseudomonadati; phylum Pseudomonadota; class Gammaproteobacteria; order Aeromonadales; family Aeromonadaceae; genus Aeromonas; species Aeromonas sp. 160P. The sequence goes on from NZ_JBUXKV010000001.1 coordinate 253,770, forward strand.
CCACTTCCTGTCTGGCTTCACCGCCAAACTGGCCGGTACCGAGCGCGGCATCACAGAGCCGACTCCGACCTTCTCCTCCTGCTTCGGCGCAGCCTTCCTCTCCCTGCACCCGACCAAGTACGGTCAGGAGCTGGTGAAGCGGATGGAAGCCGCAGGGGCAGATGCCTATCTGGTCAACACCGGCTGGAACGGCACCGGCAAGCGCATCTCCATCAAGGATACCCGCGCCATCATCGACGCCATCCTGGATGGCTCCATCGAGAAGGCCGAGACCAAGGTGCTGCCAATCTTCAATCTGGCAGTGCCAACCGCACTGCATGATGTGAATCCGGCCATCCTTGACCCGCGCGACACTTACGCCAACAAGGCCGAGTGGGATGCCAAGGCACAGGATCTGGCAGGACGCTTTATCAAGAACTTCGAGCGTTTCACCGATAACGACGAAGGCAAGCGTCTGATCGCCGCCGGTCCGCAGTTGTAACGGACTCGCTTCGCGTAAGTTCGCGTAAGAGAGATGATGCCGGTCAGCCTTGCTGACCGGCATTTTTGTTATGGTGCCCCGCTATTTTCGTGACCAAGCCCCGACCGGGCGCGCCAGCAACCTTGCCTTGCCACACTGGGCGGGGTAGATTCAGCCAAACTCGCTCCTATCTACCATGTTGCAACGCCCAATCGTGACCCGACCATGACCCCCCCGTACCAGACTCGCACCCAGATGGTGATGGAAAACCTCCGCGGCCGGATCCTCCGTGGGGAGTTCCCCGCCGGCGCCCCGCTGCGACAAGATGCCATTGCCAAAGAGCTGGCGGTGAGCCGCATTCCGGTGCGGGAAGCCCTGATGCAGCTGGAGGCGCAGGGGCTGGTGAAGTTCGAGGCACACCGCGGCGCCGTGGTCACCATGCTGGACGCCTCGGCCATCGACGAGCTCTTTTATTTGCGAGCACTGCTGGAAGCCGATACCCTGTTTCACGCCGTCGACAAGATGACAGAAGCCACCTTCGCCCAAGCGGAGATGATCCTCACCCAGTTTGATCACGCCCTGGAGTCAGGCACCCAGATCGAACATTGGGCCGAGTTGAACCACAGCTTTCACGCCACCCTCTATCAGACAGCCGGTCGCCCCCAGGCACTTGAACTGATCGCCCAGATCAATCTGAGCTGTGACCGCTATGTCCGCTTCGAGCTACTGTTTGCCCAGGGCGGAGTAGATAAGGCGGAGCGTGAACACGCCCAACTGCTGGAGTTGTGCCGCGCCCGGCGCAAGCACGAGGCGGTGGTACTGCTCAAACAACATATCGAAGCCGCAGGCCAGTCGATCAAACGGATCCTGGATAGCGGCCATCAAAACTGAACACTCATATAGCAACCATCTGGCACTAACGACATGATTAATTTCGAGATAATTGAAACCCGCGTCGCCCAAGTCAGGGCCGAGCTGGCCATGCAGGAGTTGGACGCATTTATTGTCCCCCACGATGATGAACACCTCGGCGAGTACATCCCCGCCTATGCCGAGCGACTTGACTGGATCACCGGTTTCAACGGCTCTGCCGGGGTGGCCATCATCATGGCGCAGCGGGCAGCCCTCTTTGTCGATGGTCGCTATACGGTACAGGCGCGGATGCAGACTCCCGCCGAGTTGTTCGAATTTCTCCACCTGAACAACGATCCTCATGTGCAATGGCTGGCCGAACAGCTGCCATCAGGCTCCCGGGTTGGCTTCGATGCCCGCCTGCACAGCCTGACCTGGTACAACAACGCCAAAGCCGTGCTGGCCGATCGCGGCATCGAGCTGATCCGCATCGAGCAGAACCCCATCGATCAGCACTGGTGCGATCGCCCCGAGCCGACCAAAACTCCGGTCATCCTCTACAGCGAAGAGCTGGCAGGGCAATCGAGCCAGGCCAAACGGGAATTGCTGGCCGCCGATCTGCGCAAGCGCGGGCTGGATGCGGTGCTATTGACCCAGGCCGAGCCCATTAACTGGCTGCTCAATCTGCGTGGCCGTGACATCGAACGGCTGCCGGTGGTGCTGGGCTTTGCGGTGCTCTACGCCAACACCACCATGGATTTTTTCGTCGATGCTGACAAGATCGACTGCTTCGCCTTCAGCCAGCACGTGGGGCAGGATGTCTCTGTTTACCCCATCGACAAGCTGGGCGACGTGCTACAGCGTATCGGTGAAGATCAGCAGAAGGTGCTGGCCGATCCCGACAGTGCCAACGCCTGGACCCAACTCATCATGGAAGAGGCAGGCGCCATTCTGGTGGCAGGCCAAGACCCGACCATGCTGCCGAAAGCCTGCAAGAACGAGGTTGAGCTGACCGGCATGCGCGCCGCTCACCTGCGCGATGGCGTTGCCATGACCCGCTTCCTCGCCTGGCTGGATCGACTGATCGCCTCCGGCGAGTTCGAGGGGGTGGATGAAGGCACCCTGGCCGATCAGGTGGAAGCGTTCCGCCGCGAGCAGGAGCACTACGTCGAGCCGAGCTTCGACACCATCTCCGCGCTCGGCCCCAACGCCGCCATGTGCCACTACCACCACACCAACGGCACACCCCGTGCATTTGGTCAGGACAGCCTCTACCTGCTCGACTCCGGCGCCCAATACATGGATGGCACCACCGACATCACCCGCACCATCAAGGTGGGTGAGGTGAGCGACGAGCAGAAAGCGATGTTTACCCGGGTACTGCAGGGCCATATCGCACTGGATCAGGCCCGCTTCCCCCGTGGCACCGCCGGTATCCAGCTCGACGTGCTGGCCCGCATGCCGCTGTGGCAAGCCGGTTACAACTATGACCACGGCACCGGTCACGGCGTCGGCCACTTCCTGAGCGTCCACGAAGGGCCCCAGCGCATCGCGCCGAAAGGGAACATGGTTGCCCTGCAGCCGGGCATGGTGCTCTCCAACGAGCCGGGCTACTACCGGGAAGATGGTTTTGGCATCCGCTGCGAAAATCTGGTGATAGTGGCCGAGCTGGAACAGGTGGGCGAGCTGCCGATGCTGGGCTTCGAGCGACTGACCTACGTGCCGTTCGACACTCGCCTGATCGACCGCAGCTTGCTGAGTCAGGCAGAGTTTCGCTGGATCAACGATTACCATATCGAGGTGTTCCGCCGCCTGAGCCCGCTGCTCGAGGGCGAGGATCTCGCCTGGCTAGAACAAGCGACCAGTCTCATCTGATAACACAGGGCCTGCGGGCCCTGTTTTTTGTCCCCCTTTTGACCTGTATCAACACCCTCGCTGAACAGGTCAGGACAATGGCGGCCATGAAAAGTCATCATGCCAGCCCAGCAAGGGGCCCACACGCCACAATCAGCAAAAAGGCGAGTGACCACCCCAGACTCATGCGCGAGAAGAAGACCGTCAGCGCCATGATCCGCCTCTACTGCCAGCACCATCATCAGGATCCCCACTGCCGCCACTGTCGTCAGTTGCGGGAGTTCGCCCATCAGCGGCTCAATCGCTGTCGTTACGGCCACGGCCATAAACCCACCTGCGCCAACTGCAATATCCACTGCTACGCCCCAGCGATGCGCAAACAGATCCAGCAGGTGATGAAGTGGAGCGGCCCGCGCATGCTACTGCGCCACCCCTGGCTCGCCATCCGCCACCTGCTCGATGGCTGGCGCAAGGCCGCCAAACTGCCCCAGAGCCGACCCCTTCCCCCCTGAGCGCCAACCCCTTGCATCCGGCAGGGGATGACCACTACCCTGTGACTTCTTTTGCGCCGTTGACCTTGGGGTCAGCGGCCCTAGCCGCCCCTCTTGCTGTCGATGGAGTCCTGATGCACCACAACCCGCCCCTGCTACGTACCGCTACCCATGCTGATATGCACGCCATCTGGCAGATCGATGCCAAAGTCTTTGGCGAAGATGTCTATCCGGCCTTCTTCTTTCGTCAGGCTATGGATTTGTGGCCCGAGTTGTTGCTGGTAGCCGAATACGAGGGGCAGCTGGTGGGTTATGTACTGGGTGGCTTTGGTCAGGAGCGATCCCAAGGCTGGGTGCTGTCGCTGGCGGTGCTGCCAGAAGCGCGCGGTTTCGGCCTCGCGGAGCGGATGATGCGCCAGATGGAGGTAAACCAGCAGGCGTTACAGATCAGTACGTTGCGACTCACCGTCGATCCCGCCAATCCGGCCCAGCGCCTCTACTACCGGCTCGGTTACCAATTGCAGGCGGAAGTAGCCGACTATTTTGGCCCCGGAGAAGACCGCCTGCTGCTGGTCAAAACGCTCTCTGGTACAGCGTAGATTCAAGGACAAAACCGGTAACAGAACGCATAATTGGTTACATTTTGCCGATTTCATGTGTGACGAGGTTGGAGTAGAGTTCAGCTCATCAACCGGATTGTTCAAATTCCATGCAGCCCAGGAGGCCCACCATGTTGAAGCGTATGACCCTTATTGCCCTGCTGGCCGCAACCACCATCACGGGTTGTGCCAATAGCGACGTTTACTCCGGCGATGTCTACACCAAAGACCGCGCCAAACAGGTGCAGACCGTTAGCTACGGCACCATCATCTCCACCCGCCCGGTGAAGATCCAGGCCGATGAGAACTCCCTGATGGGCACCATCGGCGGCGCCGTGGTCGGCGGCCTGCTGGGCAGTACCATAGGTGGCGGTACCGGACGCGATATCGCAGCTGCAGGCGGCGCCATCGCCGGTGCGGCGGCAGGCAACGCCGTCGGCAACAAGATGAATCAGGTCGACGGCGTCGAGCTGGAGATCAAGAAAGAGAGTGGCGAAGCCATAGTAGTGGTGCAAAAAGCCAGCCCCACCTTCACCCCGGGCGCGCGCGTGCGCATGACCCAGGGCAATGGCAGCATCAACGTGGCTGTCGTGAACTAAGGTTTTGCAGCTCTCGAGCTATAAAAAAACCGCCGGAACCGGCGGTTTTTTGTTGTCTGACGTTCGGCATTACATGCTGTAAGCCTTCTCGCCGTGGGAGGTGACATCCAGACCTTCCCGCTCGGCATCACCATTCACCCGCAGACCCACCAGCATATCGACGACCTTGAAGGCAATCGCCGCCACCGCACCGGACCAGAGGATGGTGACACCCACCCCGATGGCCTGGATCTTCACCTGCGTCAGGATGGAGTAGCCCCCGGCAACCTGATTGGTGACATAGTCCCACACCCCGGTGCCGCCCAGATCCGGGCTGGCAAAGACGCCGGTCAGCAGGGCACCGAGAATGCCGCACACTCCGTGCAAACCAAACACATCGAGACTGTCATCGGCCCCCAACAAACGCTTGAGACCGTGTACGCCCCACAGGCCCGCCACGCCACTGATAAGCCCCATCACCAAGGCACCGCCAACCCCGACGAAACCGGCAGCCGGGGTAATCATCACCAGACCGGATACTGCACCAGAGGCGGCACCCAGCAGGGAGGGACGCCCTTTCATCACCCACTCTGCCAGGGTCCAGGAGAGTGCTGCCGCAGCCGGAGCCACCCATGTATTGATAAAGGCGAGCGCCGCCACGCCATTGGCTTCCAGCGCAGAACCGGCGTTGAAGCCGAACCAGCCAAACCAGAGCAGGGAGGCGCCGATCATGGTCATGGTCAAGCTGTGGGGGGTCATGGGATCACGACCATAACCCAGACGCTTGCCCACCAGATAGGCACCCACCAGCCCCGCCACGGCGGCGTTGATGTGCACCACGGTGCCACCTGCAAAGTCGAGCGCACCATGCTGGAACAGATAACCGGCAGTGGCGGTCGCCGTGGCGGCGGCCTCGGCGCTGGTGTAGGCATCCGGCCCCGCCCAGTACCACACCATGTGGGCCAGCGGGATGTAGGCGAAGGTGAACCAGATCACCGAGAAGAGCAGCACGGCGGCGAACTTGATGCGCTCGGCAAACGCCCCCACGATAAGGCCGCAGGTGATGGCAGCAAAGGCCCCCTGAAACACCACATAGATCAGCTCGCTGATGCCAACGCCCTTGCTGAAAGTGGCAGCGATAGAGTCAGGCGTGACACCTTTGAGCAGCAGCTTGCTGAAAGATCCGTAGACGCCATTCCCCTCGGTAAAGGCCAGCGAGTAGCCGTAGATCACCCACAGTACGCAGATGAGGCAGAACAGGGTAAACACCTGCATCAGCACGCTCAGCATGTTTTTGGCCCGCACCAGACCACCGTAGAAGAGGGCCAGACCGGGGATCGACATCAGGATCACCAGCGCCGCCGACAGCAGCATCCAGGTGTTGTCACCCTTGTTGATTGTCACGCTGGCAACCGGTGCCACCGCAGCCTGCACTTGAGCGACCTCTTCGGCCCAACTTGGGGTAACCAGCAAGGCAGGCAACATCGTCAGACCTGCCATCATCCATTTTTTGACCATAGAGCACTCTCCTTCCCTGTCGTACCGGTACAAGACCGGCTCCATTTCCCTGATTGAATCTGTGGCAAGCCGCAAGGTGTTGCTGCGACCCGCCAGAATCACACCCGTGCCCGGCACGGGGATGTCTCTTGCCACTTCACATCACTGCGTCTGCCGCCGATGACCGCAAGAGACCGTCTGATATGTAAAAAGCATAAAGCGGGCCATAAATTTAAATCCTTTATAATCATTAAATTAACTATCAAGAGCACACCTTTCGCACCAAAATAGCGCAGCGCTTGCGCTAACCTGAACGCCAGCGCCCTGTGACAGGGCAGTCAATCACAAGCGCACCAGAAATGCGCAAACCCGGAGCCAGCCCACAAGCTGATGCCATTATCATCGCACTGCCCGGGTCAGCTCGTTTACACTGGCAGACCAGCCGCTTCCTGTTATCTGACCACGGCCAACCATGACCTGCGCACTCGTTTGCAAGGTGATGGCAGGCCCACATCCGAGGAACCCCATGCAGTTCGATCGTCTCGACATCAGCCCCTCCCACTACCGCATTCTCGATGGGGAGCACCGCGCTCACATCGCCTTGCTGGGAGTGCTGATGCTGGCCATCATGCTCCTGCATCTCTGGCTATTGCCCCACTTTCCCTACGAGCGCTTTTACGCCGTCAGCTTTGGCTTCGAGGTGATCAACTGGTTCACCATGCTGTTCCTGTTCTGGGTGGTACAGTGCGCCCATCTGCCCACCAAGACCTACCGCCTGCTCTCCTGCGGCCTGATGTTGTGGATCATGGGGGCCACCGCCGACATCATGGACGAGATAGTGCAGCAACCGCTCTGGCTCGCCATATACGCCGAGGATCTGCTGCGATCCAGCGGCATTCTGCTCAGCAGCATCGGCATCCTGAGCACCATGCACCACCTCTTTCACATCAACTCCCGGCTCAAAATACTGGCGCTGGTGGATGAACTGACCGGGCTGCCGAACCGGCGCTATTTTCAGCAGCAGTTCAATATCAACCTCGGCTCCCCGCAGTCGCTGATGCTGCTGGATCTCGATCACTTCAAGGTGATCAATGACAACCACGGCCACGATGTGGGGGATCAGGTGTTGCAGCAGTTTGCGGCCCTGCTGCAACAGCACTGCCCGCCCGGGGCGCTGGCGGCCCGTATTGGTGGCGAAGAGTTCGTCCTGCTGCTGCCGGTCGCCAAGGACGCCGAAGTACAGCAGCTGGCGAATACACTACTGGCAGCGACCCGCACCATCGCCCCCGACCCGGCCCATCCCCTGACGGTCAGTCTGGGAGTGGGGATCCGGGAGCCCCAAGAGCCCAGCCCGCAACTGTTCAAGCGGGTGGATCAGGCGCTCTATCGCGCCAAAGAGGCGGGCAGAAACTGCGCGGTGTGGGCTACTCCGACTACACATGGCGCGTGAAGGGCTGGCGGTTGAGTGCCGGTCACGGCGCAACATAGCTGATGCAAAAGGGGCCTAATGGCCCCTTGCTCATGGGTGCAATACAGCCCGTTTAAAAGCGGAAGGTAAGACCGATATTGGCCTGCCACTGGGTCACCAGCTCCCCGCGCACCTTGAACACGCACTGATCCGGGTTGCAGAGAAACTGGTTGCTGTCGTTGACCAGCGAGCCATAGCCGCGCACCTCGGCCCGCAGCGCCAGATGCTCGGTCAGCCGGGGCTGCACCCCGAGCGCCAGCGACATGGAAGGTGTCACCTCGCTGTCGTAGGCGGCAAAGCGGGTCACCCCGATCCCGGCGCCGATATAGGGTGCCATCAGGTTGTCCGACAGGGTCAGCGCACCGGCAAAGTGCAGGGTATCCACCGTCAGGCGATCCGGCTGATCGGGAGAGAGGGTGGTGGACTGGTGGCTGTAGAGCAGCTCAATCATGCCCGGATCATCCACCTCCTTGCTGATAAAGAGGCCCCAGCTGCCGGAGCGCTGCCCCTGCAGTGAATCGAGCGAGGCCGAACGCGCCACCGGCTCCACCACATCGTCGCTTTTCTCGAAGTCGATGGCTGAGCTGTAGCCGAAAAACGGCGTCAGCTGCCAACCGGATGTGGTCGCGGCCTCGCTACTCCAGGCCTGCCCCAGTGGCAGCAACAGCCCCACCATCGCTATCCCGGCTCTCTTCATCATCATCCCCTGCTCCCTGTGTGATTGTTCAGAAAGCATACCAGCTTCATTCTGCGCCACTCCTAAACGGCGGCTGTACCGGATCACATTCATGGCACAACTGCCCCACCGCTGTTGCGGCTCCAGAGCCGTGCCACAACCGCCGTTATGCGCCAGCCGCCACCATTCATCGGCGGTTAACCTCTGCCACGTATGCTGGCGAAAAATCGGGTCATCGGGGCCCGCCATCACCACTCAGAAGGACATCAGGGAATGGTTGCCGCGCAACTTCACGACCCCCAAACCACCCTCGCGGATACCCTGCGGGCCACCGCGCACGCCATCGACGAGAGCCACGTCAGCCTGCGCCAGATGCTGGAGCTGGTGGGCGAGCAGGGCATGCTGCTGTTCTGCGTGCTGCTCACCGTGCCTTTCCTGCTGCCGGTCTCCATCCCCGGCGTCAGCACCCCGTTCGGCCTGCTGATCCTCTTTATCGGCATCGGCATCACCCTCAACCGGGTGCCCTGGCTGCCCGCCATACTGATGGAGCGCCGCTTCGCTGCCGACCAGCTCAAGCCGACCCTGCACAAGGGGGCGGATCTGCTGGCCCGAGTCGATCGCGTTATCCGCCCGCGCCTGCTGTTGCTGACCGGCAGCAGCACGGTCAACCGCTGCAACGGCCTGCTGATCATGCTGGCCGCCCTGTTGCTGATGCTGCCCCTTGGCGCCATCCCCTTTACCAATGCCATGCCTGCCTGGGCCATCCTGCTACTTGCCACCGGAATGTTGCAGCGGGACGGTCTGTTCGTCGCCAGCGGCTACCTGCTGGTGGGGGCCACGCTGGTCTGGTTCAGCGTACTGGCATTCGGCTTGCTGATGGCGGGCCAGAGCGCCAGCGGCCTGCTCGGCTAAACCCGACGCCAAGAAAAAGGGCGACCAACTGGTCGCCCTTTTTGATTTGTGCGGGATACCGCCCGGTCAAAGCAGATCGTAGATAAGGGCCGAGATGGCAAGCAGCCCCATCACCAACACAAAAAGAGTGCTCGGCCCGCGATAACGCTTGAGTGCGGGCAAGCGATAGATGGAGCAGGCTGGCAGCAGAAACAGGATCACCGCGATCAGCGGGCCACTGACCCGCTCGATGATGTCGAGCACATTGGGGTTCAGATAGGTGATGACGGCGGTCACCATAAACAGGATCACCGACGACACCCGGGCGATAGTCGACTCCTTGAGGGAGAGCCCCAGCCCCTGACAGGCCCCGCTCACCATGCTCACCGTCCCCTCGCTCACCCCCATGGAGGTGCCGAGGAAAGATTTGGACATGGCCAGAATGGCGATCAGCGGCCCCACATAGGCGATCAGCGGATTGGAGAACTTGTTCGCCAGCGCCGACAGCACAGAGATATTGTCGGTGCGGGCCAGCGCCATCTCCGCCTGACTCAGGCTCATCACACAGCTCACCACAAAAAAGAGCACGCTGCCGCAAATCAGCAGGCTGCTGTACTTGATGATCCGCTTGGCGCGCAGGTCGGCACTCTCCTGACAACGCTTCTTCTGCGCCGCACTGAAGGAGGAGATAATGGGCGCATGGCTGAACGAGAACACCATCACCGGCACGATCAGCCAGAGGGATTTCCAGAACGCCGGATCACGCCAATCTACCGCCTGACTCTCGCTGAAATAGGAGAGGCTCCACTGGGGCAGCAGATAAACCGAGAGGCCAATCAGAAAGGCGACCATCGGCAACGCCAGCACGCTGATGGCCGATACCACGATCTGTTTGCCTGCCAGCAGGATCAGATGCAGACCCAGCATCACCCCCACAACCAGCAAGCCACGCGGCAGCTCGGCGGCCCCCAGCTGGTGGACCACGAAGCTCTGGATCGCATTGGTGATGGAGATGCTGTAGACCAGAATGATGGGGTAGAAGGCCATCAGATAGACCAGCATCAGCAGCTTGCCCGCTTTGGCACCGAAGTGCTCCTCCACCACATGGGTGATGTCCCCTTCCCGATGGGAGCTGGAGAGCACAAAGCGGCTCAATGCCCGATGGGAATAATAAGAGAGCGGAAAAGCCAGCAATAAAATAAACAGCAAAATAACCGGGGAATTACTGCCAACAGTAATAGGGAGAAATAAAGTACCGGCACCGACAGCAGTGGCATATAAGCCCATGGTCCATACCGAATCGCTTTTCTCCCATTTCAACTTTGAAACAGGGTTACTCTTTTCAGCAATAGAAACACTCATTGCAATATATACCTTATTAGTCTGTCATCATTATTTTTATTGGCCCGAATAACAGGCTGGAGATATGTCGTTGCATATCGCCCTGCACACGAAAAAACAACGCCGCCAGCGGCCAACAGGGCCACTGGAGGGAAACGGAGCTGCCATGCTACCATCGTTGAAATCGCTATCCGGGTCAAGGTTAATAATTCATGACTGTTTGAATCGGATTGTTTCAAAAGACAACGAGATGTATCACATTCGTCATCCAAAACCCGATTCAAGCCCGTTTGATAACATACCGATAAAACCTCATCCTGTTGCCCAACAACACAAATAAGACCAGCGATCAGGCCGATAATATTAACACCATCGCCAGTGGAATATGAGCTAAATAATACGACCAACTTTTCTACTAATTGACAGTGATGTCAGCCAAATTATTTATGGCAAGAGAACAGGTGATTTCTGCCAATAACAGGGCCGAGAAGCTCAGCGCGCCGGGCCGTACGCCACCCGATTGCGCCCTGCCCGCTTGGCCTGATAGAGCCACTCGTCGGCCCAGGCCAGCCGGGTTAGTCCACATGCCCCGCCTTACGCCCTTGCGCCCGATCACAGCAACGCAACAGCCCTCTTCCAGACCATGGATATCTCATTGTTTCAACTCACCAGTTCATTTACGCTGGCCGTCCTGAGTCCACATTTTCACCTCATCAGCCATCAGGGATACCAGCCACCCGCAACCGCAGGGGCTGTACCACGGAAAAGGAATCGCCAGATGAAAAACGCCATCGTCACCGCCCGCTTCGACGCCATCAGTACCGAAGGGGAACAGCTCATCCTCAAGATCGCCATCAAGGCTCCCGAACCAGATCCCAAGTCCGCCAGCGGTGACTGGCGCTGCAAGGTGAAGCTGGCGGGGCTCAGCGACAAGACCTTCATCTACGGCGTCGACAGCCTGCAGGCCCTGAGCCTTGCCATCAAGTTTGTCGAGACCGAACTGCGCGCCTTCTCCGATGCGGGCTGGCAATTCTATCAGCCAGGCTGCCCCGACCACCCCATCGACATGAGCGCCTGCTACTTCCCGGCGATTTAATACCCGGCCAACCCAAGGAGCCCAGATGCACGGACCCGATCCCGCCAATCCCCACCCCATGAACGGCTTCCCCCAGGTGTGCTTTATCAAGAACACCATCAAGGGGCCCAATATCGAGGTGGGTGACTACACCTATTACGACGACCCGGAGGATTCGGCAGGCTTTGAGCGCAACGTCCTCTACCACTTTCCCTTCATCGGCGACAAGCTGATCATCGGCAAGTTCTGCGCCATCGCCCGCGGGGTGAAGTTCATCATGAACGGCGCCAACCACCAGAGCTCCGGCTTCTCCACCTACCCCTTCTTTATCTTCGGCAACGGCTGGGAGCATGCAGCACCCGCCCCGGGCAGCCTACCCTACAAGGGAGATACCGTCATCGGCCACGATGTCTGGATTGGCTATGAAGCGCTGATCATGCCGGGGGTAAAGGTCGGCAACGGCGCCATTATCGCCGCCCGCTCCGTGGTCACCGGTGACGTGCCCGCCTATGCCGTGGTCGGCGGCAACCCCGCCAAGGTGATCCGCTACCGCTTCGACGACGACACCATAGAGCGCCTCAACGCCCTCGCCTGGTGGGACTGGCCGGTGGAGCAGATCAGCCGCCACCTGCCGTTGATCAGCGGCGCCGAAATAGCCGCGCTGGAAGCGGCGGCCAGATAAACACCATCAAGCAGGAAGCACTATGCAATTAACCGCACCCCAGACACCGCAAGCCGATGAGTTCGATGCCCTGCGAGCGGATCGCCAGCTTTATCAAGGATGAAGACGGGTGTATGCGGGGCAGCATTCTGGGGAATGGCGGTTGCAGGAGCTGAGAGCAACCGCCAAGTTTAAATAAGGCCACAAAAACGATCAGTCGCCTTACTTAAGCTTGCTAAACATCTATGAAAAATTGCAATGTCATACAGATGGATAATAAGCAAACAACGCAGGAGAACCACCGGTATGAACAAATAACAATGGCCCCTGCTTGCCAAATTTATCTGTCTTGATGCCATCTATCAGACCGGCCATGGCTTTACCGGTATAAACAGGATCCAGTGTAATCCCCTCCAGTCTCGCTAATAGCTTCACTGCAGCCATACCCTGCTCATTTGGCATGCCATACATTGGCAAAAAATATTCATCCCAGAGCGATATTTTGGCATCAGCACTCACATCGAGCAAAGCCGCAACCGCTTGTTGAAGCTTGATAACTTTAGGCGCTTGCGTGTCAACCACTCGCGAGACGGTCACTCCGACCAATTCACATTCCGGCATCAATTGCTCCATACCTACCGCCAGTCCAGCATGTGTGCCAGCACTACCAGACGGGACAACTACAGCGGCAAAATCAATGCCCATAGCCTTAGCCTGCGCTGCGATTTCGCTGGCACAGACTACATAGCCCAGAGATCCCAAAGCATTGGATCCACCAATAGGAACGACATATGGCACTAACCCTTCCCGCTCCAAACGCCGCCTAACTAGTTCCAGTTGTTCATCGGGAGCATTGAGCTCGTCAACCAACTCGACTTCACAACCGAATAGATCAATGAGATAGCTATTGCCGTTATGTAAATAATTTTCCGAATCGGTATTAATCGGATTTTCTAATAGTGCGACACATCGCATGCCATATTTTGCAGCAACAGCCGCAGTCTGCCTTACATGGTTGGATTGAATGGCTCCTGCGGTGACCAACACATTTGCACCTTTTAGCTTGGCATCTGCAACCAAAAACTCCAGTTTTCTTAGCTTGTTTCCGCCCATGGCTAACGGTGTCACATCATCACGCTTGATATAAACATCACGCCCCAAGTGAGCTGAAAAACGAGCTAAATACTCCAACGGAGTCGCCACGTTGACCAGCTCAACGCGTGGGAAACTATTTATTTTTCCAGTCAGGTGACTCATCTTCATCTCCAAATAAAATGCTTGCCGCCATATAAAATTGAGGCACTCAATAGAGTGCCTCATGCCTAACAACAATTCAATGTTAGATTGAAAAACCGAGAATGACATAGCAAATAAATGCTATCGTACCAGTTACCAACGCATAGGGGAATTGGGTTCGAATATGCTCTATATGATCACAGTTAGTAGCCATTGAAGCTACAATGGCATCACTTGATATCGGTGATGTCATATCACCAAATATAGACCCGGCAATTGAGGCACCAATCATATATTCAAAAGGAACGCCCAAGGAGACCCCTAGCTGAACACCAATCGGGATCATGATGGCAAAAGTGCCCCATGACGTACCAGTTGCCAGTGACATGATGGCACTAATGATAAAGATAAAACCAATTGAGAAGCCAGGTGAAATCACGCCAGAAGTAACCGACGCAATATAGTTGCCGGTGTTCAATTCAGCTGATATATGACCCATCAAAAATGCCAAGATCATTACCGAGCTGATTTTTACCATACTGGCATAACCAATATACAGCTCTTTAAAGAAGCTCTCGATATTTAAAATACCACGACACCAGAACCATACAAAAGAGACCAGAGTACCGAACATGGCACTGGAATAGACAGACATGGAACCACTCCCCTTGGAGAAATTACCATCGCCAGTCAGGTAGAGCACGACAGGAACCATCAATACCGTTGAGAGGATCGGGATGAAGAAGTTCCACAAAGAGTCAGAGGCTGGATGCTTGATAACATCATCATGATGTTCGGTCACTGTATCCGCTACATCATGCTTTGCCAGCTCATAACGCTGCTCAGCTTTTTTCATCGGTCCCCATGAGGCACCAGAAAAAATATAAAATAATACCGATGCTAATGACAGCCAAGCCATGATATTCCAAACCATGGAGTGCGCCAGGATCTCAAACGGCTGACCATCAATCAACCCCTTGGAGATCTGAACACCGATCACCCCCATCATGGCGGCTCCCCAACCATTGATCATCACTGATGAACAAACAGAGACGCAAGATGTTTGAATAATGTATGACATTTTCTCTGGTGGAACTCGATATCGCTTAGCCAAGTCCTTGGTCGAGGCACCAGAAATTAACTGATTTACTGAACTTTCAATAAAGATCAAGGATGTGATTACCATCGCCAGCAACTGCACGGCCTTTTTGTTGGTAATATAACCATTGTGTTCTGACAACGATTGAACTAATCGTCTGACACCACCGGTAACGACAATTAATCTCATAATACCACCAATCAGCACCATGAATATGATGGTTCTGGTGTTGCCCGGTGAAGAGAAAGTATCAATAATCCCATTGACGGTCGCGACCACCCCCAAAGAGAAACTGTGATTAATAACAACAAAGCCGACAAATATCCCTGCCAGCAATGATAGAATGACCTGTCTGGTGAATATCGCCAAAAGGATAGTCACCAGCGGTGTTATAATTGTCCACACCCCATAATCATGCATAGATATAACCTTATTATTATTAGATTAACGCCAGCGCATTAGCCAGATCGTCTTTAAGATCCTGAATATCTTCAATGCCAATGGAGAAGCGCAAAGTGGTCTCATATATTCCGATACTCTCGCGTTCTGCTGGCGTCATGGAACCATGGGACATGGAGGCAGAGTGATTGATCATGCTCTCTACACCACCAAGCGACTCTGCCAGCACAAAATATTTGAGCCCGGAGAGGAACTTGACCACGTCCTCACGTTCACCATGCAAACGCACCGTGACAACGGCACCGCCAGAACGCATCTGCTTTTTGCACAGCTCATGTTGCGGGTGCGAAGCTAGCCCCGGGTAATGAACCTCTTTTACCTTGGGATGTGATTCAAGATACTCGGCGATCTGCTGAGCATTCTTGCAATGGCGTTCCATACGCACATCCAGAGTTTTCATGCCACGCAGCGCTAGGTATGCATCAAAAGGTGAGGCAATGGCACCCACAGTAGTCTTTACAAAATCAAGTTTTTCCGCCAACTCAGGCTTGTTGGTAATAATTGCCCCACCAATAAGATCAGAGTGACCACCGATGTATTTGCTGGCGGATAGCATCACCATATCGGCACCCAGTTCGAGCGGTCTTTGGTTCCAGGCACTGGCAAAGGTATTATCAACACAGGTAAGCAGATTTTTCTCTTTCGCCAATTGGCAAACCAGCTCAATATCAACCAGCGTCAGCAATGGATTGGTTGGCGTCTCAATCCAGATAAGCTTGGTCTGCGCAGTGACCTGCTTACTAACAGCATCCAAATCATTCAAATCGACATAAGTACAATTCAGACCAGATGTATGCTTTCGCAACCGCTCAAAGAGGCGATAAGTACCGCCATATACACCACACATTACGATAATGTGAGCATCTTTCGGCAACAGCTCCAGCACCAGCGCGGTTGCTGCCATACCGGAAGCTGTCGCAGTGGCATAGATACCATTTTCCAGCGCAGCCAGTGCTGATTCATAAGCATACCGAGTCGGATTGCTGCATCGAGAGTAGCAATAATCACCACCTTCACCTAGATTGGGCTGAATAAAAGAGCTCGCGGTAGTGATTGGTGGGAATATGGCATTATTACCCTTGTCATGCTGATTCCCACCGTGTATGGCAATTGTTGCTATTTTATTGCTATTCATTTTTGACCTGCTATAAAAATTAATAAAAAACGTACCCACACCGTCAAGTCGTGGGTATATCTACTGACAAATTTAAATTTTTATTTTTAGCTGATGTACGAACCACCATCGGTTTATGCTTGCGAATTCACCAGACTGGACTTGTGATTCCGGATATGCAAATAAACGGTATGGCGAGACACCCCCAACATACGGGCAACCAGTTGGGGCGTATCTTTGATATCAAATATCCCCATATCATACAGTCTGCTCACTATTTCCTTGTTGCGTACGCTGCTTCCCAATGAACTGTCCTGATCGACTTTTTCAATGACCTGAGAGACCAGATCATCCACAGAGCTGGCAAATGTTTCATTGTTCACATGAATAGCCGTCGCAGGCGGCGAGAATGTTTCCAGCAGATTTGTCAGTGATGTCTCCAGACTGAAATTCACACATAACATCCCCACCGGTTTACCATGACGATTCTTGATCGTGATGGAAGAAGACTTCATCACCTTCCCTTCCTTGGTTCGCGTGAAATAGCTACTCCACTGACAGCCCGCATCACTCTGCAATTTTGTAAGAGCAAAATCGGTCACAGGTGCGCCTTCCTGCCTCCCGGTTATATGACCATTCGCAATCTTCACGACCGATGCGTGCAAGTTATCAAATGCATGCAACACAACCTCACAACTAGATCCAAAGAGAGCCGACAAGGCATCAACAGCTGGCTCAAAACTGGCGATCAGATGACGAGATTCATCGTCTAGCAAGACTTCATTTTGTGATGAACAATCACTCATTCAAATCCCCAGAAATCAACTAAAGTTGAGTGTATCGATTTTTTTTACATGTTATTGGCATAAAACCCCTTCCGCAAGGTACAAAAATTCATTATTGAGACATGGCGCTCAACTTTATGTAACTAATTGACGAGTGGTGACTAAATTTCTGTTGATTCGAGGGGGTATGTGAAACGGTTGTAAATTGACACCGTTATTTGAACGATGCATGAAATCCAGGTGGGCTATCTCAGCATTACCAAAGCAACGAGCCTCGGCGAGAATGGCTCGTTGCCCTACGCCACACACGACGCAGATGAAAGAGTTTTACTGAACAATAGTGCCTTGCCGCCCCTATCGGCCCAAAAACGGTTCCCAGTCTTTAAACACCGGCTGCAGCCCGGCCTGCCGCACGGCGGCGGCCACTTCCCCCACCGGGCGATCGTCGTGGATGGCGAACTGCTCCAGCTCCTCTGCATCCCCCTCGGCATAGCCACCCGGCTGGGTGCGCGATTCGGCCGACATCTGGGTGATGCCAAGACGCACCGCACCGTTGCGAAAAGTCGCCGACTCGCGGGTCGATATCTCGTATGTTGGGCTTTGCTACGCTCAGCGCCAACCTACCACAGATGTAGGTTGCGGCTGAGCTTGCGAAGCCCAACGTTTACCGCGAATAGCTATTGTGTTCCGGCATCACTCTCTCCGATCTGCGGATGGCAAAGGGAAATCACCCTCTATCTCCCCAAAAACGGTTCCCAATCTTTAAACACCGGCTGCAACCCTGCTTGCCGCACGGCGGCGGCCACTTCCCCCACCGGGCGGTCGTCGTGGATGGCGAATTGCTCCAGCTCCTCTTTATCCCCCTCGGCATAGCCGCCCGGCTGGGTGCGCGACTCGGCCGACATCTGGGTGATGCCAAGGCGCACCGCACCGTTGCGGAAAGTTGCCGACTCGCGGGTGGAGAGCGACAAATCCAGCGTGGGTGAGAAGAGGCGCCAGGCACAGATAAGCTGGGCCAGTTGGCGATCCGACATGACCACGGCAGGCTCCAGCCCGCCGGTGCAGGGGCGCAGGCGCGGGAAGGAGAGGGAATAGCGGCTCTGCCAGTGGTGGCGCTCAAGCCAGCTCAGGTGCTCGGCGACAAAGTAGCTGTCGGCGCGCCAGTCCGCAGAGAGACCGATCAGCGCCCCCAAGCCGATTTTGTCGATACCGGCGCGGCCGAGCCGATCTGGCGTAGCGAGGCGCCATGCGATGTCCCGCTTGTTGCCACGCAGATGGTGGCGGGCGTAGGTGGGGGCGTGGTAGGTCTCCTGATAGACCATAACGGCGTCGAGGCCGAGGGTCTTGAGCTCGGCATAGTCGGCCTGCGAGAGGGGCTGCACCTCCATCCCTACCGTGCTGAAGTGGCGGCGGATGATGGGCATCACTTCGCGAAAATAGGCGAGCCCCACCTTGTGCTCATGCTCGCCGGTCACCAGCAGCACGCTGTCAAAACCCCGCGCCTTGATGGCAAGACACTCGCGCTCAATCTCCTCTGCATTCAAGGTCTTGCGCTTGAGGCGGTTGCTCATGGAGAAGCCGCAGTAGCTGCAGTCGTTGGCGCACAGGTTCGACAGATAGAGCGGCACATAGAAGCCGATGGTGTTGCCGAAACGCTGGCGGGTCAGCCGCTCTGCCTCGGCTGCCATCTGCGGCAGATACGCCTCGGCGGCTGGCGAGATCAACGCCATAAAGTCGGCCAGGGTACGGCGGGGGGCACTCAGGGCGCGTGCCACATCGGCGGCAGTTTTGGCGCGGATCTGCATGCCGATATGGTCCCACTCCAGCTCCTGCCAACGGTCGAGAAAGGAAGGCTCCTTAGCCCTCCCCCCCGGCGCCCTCACCCCCAGCCCCTCTCCCAGAGGGAGAGGGGGGAAAATGACCTCCCCTGACAAAGGTAGGATCGGGGTGGAATCATTGGCTGGCTGACTCATAACGCCCCCAGAAAATCGGTGAGCGGGCTGGAGGCTTGGGCCTGCAGGGCACGGGCGCCAAGGCCAGCTTCATAGGCGCTGCGGCCAGCAGTGCAGGCCAGCGCAAAGGCGCGACCCATGGCGACCGGGTCGCCGCTCACCGCGATGGCGGTGTTGACCAGCACGGCGTCGGCGCCCAGCTCAAAGGCAGCGGCCGCATGGCTCGGCGCACCGATCCCAGCATCCACCACCACAGGTACATTGGCCTGTTCGATGATGATGGCGAGAAACTCCCGGGTCACCAGCCCCTGATTGGAGCCGATGGGCGCACCGAGCGGCATCACGGCGGCGCAGCCCACCTCTTCCAGCCGCTTGCAGAGCACCGGGTCGGCGCCGCAGTAGGGCAACACCACAAAACCCTCTTTCACCAGCTCCTCGGCGGCTTTCAGCGTCTCGATGGGATCGGGCAGCAGATAGCGGGGATCGGGGTGGATCTCCAGCTTCAGCCAGTTGGTGCCCAGCGCCTCGCGGGCGAGGTGGGCGGCAAACACCGCTTCGGCGGCGGTCTTGGCGCCAGAGGTATTGGGCAGCAGCTTGACCCCGAGTTGCAGCAAGGGGCTCAGGATATCGTCGTGGGCCTTGCCCGGTTCGAGCCGCTTGATGGCCATGGTGACCAGCTGGGAGCCGCTCGCCTCGATGGCGGCGGCCATCAGATCCGGGTGGGCAAACTTGCCGGTGCCGGTAAAGAGGCGCGAAGAGAAGGTGTGGTCGGCAATTGTCAGCATGTCAGCCTCCCGCCACAGTGGTAAGAAGAGATGAAGTTCCACCGCAAGGCAGCACGCTCGAAGATGGGATCGCAAACATCATGGATTAGCCTCCGGCAATGGCGGTAAAGAGGTGAAGTTCATCCCCGTCATTGAGACGGGTCTCGGCCCAGCGGCCACGGGGCAGCACGGCGCCGTTAAGGGCCACCGCCACCCCTTGGGGCTGGACTCCTTCCGCGGCCAGCAGCTCGGCCACTCTCTGCCCTGCCGCCAGCGGCTGCTCTTGAGCGTTTAGTCGAATGGTGAGGGTCATGGGGTGATCTCCTTATCGTGTGTCGGGCATCGGCACTGCCCACAAACCGGGCAATCGGGATCGGGGGCCAGAGTGAGGGTCTGCCATTGATGAGCCAGCGCATCGAAGCGGCGCAATGTGCCAGCGACCGGGCTCGGCAGGCCGAGCAGCAATTTCAGCGCCTCCAGGGCCTGCAGGGAGCCCATCACTCCGACCAATGGGCCGGTGACGCCGCTGGTCTCGCAGCTTTGGACGAGCTTGGTATCCAGCGGATAGAGGCAGGCATAACAGGCGTGATCAAAGCTGGTGCGCGCCATCAGCTGTCCCTGCCAACCCACCGCAGCGGCGGAGATCCAGGGCTTGCCCTGCCCCACACAGGCGGCGTTGATGGCTTGCCGGGTAGGGAGGTTGTCGCAGCAGTCGATCACCAGATCTACCTCGGCCACAAACTCCGGCAGGCTGGCGGCATCGAGCCGCTGGTTGATGGCAATCAGCTCCACCAGCGGGTTGTGGGCGGCCAAGCGCTCGCGGGCCAGCTCGGCCTTGGAGTGGTTGACCGCCTCGCTATCGAACAGGATCTGGCGCGGCAAGTTGCTGGAATCGACCGTGTCGCCATCGGCCAGCCACAAGGTGCCCACCCCGGCCCCGGCCAGATAGAGGGCGAGCGGCGAGCCAAGCCCGCCGAGGCCGACGATCAGCACAGACTTATCCTTGAGCCGCGCCTGCCCCGCCTCGCCCACTTCCGCCAGCATCAGCTGGCGGCCGTATCTCAGGTATTCAGCATCAGCCAACATCAGTGCCTCCCCATCCGGCCAGCGAGGTAAGCTGGCGGGCTGAATCGCGCAAATATTCCGTATCAGAGCGCATGTTCCACCTCCCTTATGGCCGTGGCCGAGCGTGGCTCATCCCCCGCCCCCACGGCAGCGAGCAGCCGTTCGGTCGCCCCCTGCCAGTCATCACTGGCAGTGATGGCCGAGACCAGCGCGATGCTGCCGACTCCGCTCCCCTTGACCGCCGCCACCCGCTCCTCGCTGATGCCGCCGATGGCCACCGTGGGCCACTCCGCCATCAGAGCGCGGTAGCGATGCAGCCGCACCAGCCCCTGCGGGCGCGAAGGCATCGCCTTGGTGTTGGTCGGGAAGATATGGCCCAGCGCGATATAGGAGGGGGCAAGCTCGCGGGCCCGCATCAGCTCGAAGTAACCGTGGGTGGAGATGCCAAGGCGCAGCCCGGCCGCCTGAATGGCGGCGAGATCGGCGGTCTCCATGTCCTCCTGCCCCAGATGCACGCCCCAGGCCCCCGCCTCGATGGCCTGCTGCCAGTAGTCGTTGATAAAGAGCCGCGCCCCATAGCGGCGACCGAGCGCTACCGCATCACGAATGGCCGGTGCCACCTGAGCGGCGGGCAGATTTTTGATGCGCAGTTGAATGGTCTTGACCCCCAGCCCCAACAGGCGGCGCAGCCACTTGACCGAATCGACCACCGGATAGAGGCCGAGGTTGTGCTCGGTCGCGGCAAAGGGGCCCTGCGGCAGGCGGGCGCTGCTTGTCTCATAAAGGCCGAAACGGCGATCGAGCGTTGAACCTGCCAGCACGGCACGGGGGAAGTGGGTAAGATCGGCTGGCCAGCCAAGATGGGCGATGGGGCCCGGGCCTGCGCCCACCCCCTGCGCCGCCGCCAACCCCTGTTGCAGGTAGGCACGCGCCAGGGTGATGGCGTCTTCCACCGGATAATCCTGCGCCACCACGGCGGCGATAGCGCTGGCGTAGCAACAGCCGGTGCCGTGACCGTGGCGGGTATTCAGGCGCGGCGCCGCCAGCCAGAATTCGCGGGTCTCGTCCTGGTAGTAGTCGAGGCAGAGATCGCCGCTCCAGCCCAGATGGCCGCCCTTGACCAGCACGGCGCGGGCACCGAGTTCGCGCAGCCGCTGGGCGGCGAAGCGCACCAGCACAGGGCTAGTTGCAGGAATGCCGGTCAACGCTTCCAGCTCGGGGCCGTTGGGTGTGATGAGCGACAGACGTGGCAACAGCTGCTCGCGCACCGCCTCCAGCATATTGGGCTCCGCCATCGGGGTGCCGGTGCTGGCGATGGCCACCGGGTCGTAGACCACGAAGGGGGCCGGGGTGGCTGCCAGTCGACGGGCCAGCACCTCGACATGGAGCCGGGTCGGCAACAGGCCGATCTTGATGGCGGCGGGCGGCAGATCGACGCCGAGGGCGTCGATCTGGGCGGTGAAGGTCTGCATCAGCACAGGGTCGACCATCTTCACTGCCACCGAGTTCTGGGCTGTGATGGCGGTAATAACCGAGCAGCCGTGCACACCAAGGTCGTGCATGGTGTGCAAGTCGGCCTGAATGCCGGCACCGCCGCCGGAGTCTGAACCGGCGATGGTCCAGACTCGCATTTTGAGGGCACAGCCCAAGGGGCGCGCCTCCATCACCGTTGGCAGGTCGGCGGGGCTGACAGCCCCGCTTGCGCTGCTCACGCCTCCTCCCCTGCGGCCTGTTTCAGCGCCGCCGCCTGATGGTAGATCTCGCCGCCGGTCTCCTTGAAGGTTTCAGCCATGCGAGCCATGCCGCTCTCGACCTGAGCCACCACCTGCTCCTGCTGGCCATCCATACCAACCAGCTTGATCTCTACCGCTTCGAGTTTTGCTGCATTCAGTTCAGCGGTGTAGGCGCGCACGTCCTGAGTGATCTTCATGGAGCAGAACTTGGGCCCGCACATGGAGCAGAAGTGGGCCACCTTGCCGGACTCCTGCGGCAGGGTCTCGTCGTGGTAGGCGCGGGCGGTGTCGGGGTCGAGGGCCAGATTGAACTGATCCTCCCAGCGGAACTCGAAGCGCGCCTTGGACATGGCGTTGTCGCGGATCTGGGCCCCCGGGTGACCCTTGGCCAGATCGGCGGCGTGAGCGGCAATCTTGTAGGTGATAAGCCCCTGCTTCACATCCTCCTTGTTGGGCAGGCCCAGATGCTCCTTGGGGGTCACGTAGCAGAGCATGGCGCAGCCGTACCAGCCGATCAGCGCCGCACCGATACCGGAGGTGAAGTGATCGTAACCCGGCGCGATGTCGGTGGTGAGCGGGCCCAGGGTGTAGAACGGCGCCTCGTGGCAATGCTCCAGCTGCTCGGTCATGTTGCGCTCGATCATGTGCATCGGCACATGGCCCGGCCCCTCGATCATCACCTGCACGTCGTACTCCCAGGCGATTTTGGTCAGCTCACCCAACGTGTGCAACTCGGCGAACTGGGCCTCGTCGTTGGCGTCATAGACAGAGCCCGGACGCAGACCATCGCCCAGCGACAGGGCCACGTCATAGGCGGTGCAGATCTCGCAGATTTCGTGGAAGTGCTGGTAGAGGAAATTCTCTTTATGGTGGGAGAGGCACCACTTGGCCATGATGCTGCCGCCACGGGAGACGATGCCGGTGAGGCGCTTGGCGGTCATCGGCACGAAACGCAGCAAGACGCCGGCGTGGATGGTGAAGTAGTCCACCCCCTGCTCGGCCTGCTCCAGCAGGGTATCGCGGAACAGCTCCCAGGTCAGATCCTCGGCGATGCCGTTGGTCTTCTCCAGCGCCTGATAGATGGGCACGGTACCGATGGGCACCGGGCTGTTGCGCAGGATCCACTCGCGGGTCTCGTGGATGTAGCGACCGGTGGAGAGATCCATCACGGTGTCGGCGCCCCAGCGGGTCGACCAGACCAGCTTCTCCACTTCCTCTTCGATGCTGGAGGTGACCGCCGAGTTGCCGATGTTGGCGTTGATCTTCACCAGGAAATTGCGGCCGATGATCATCGGCTCCGCTTCCGGGTGGTTGATGTTGCTGGGGATGATGGCGCGACCGGCGGCCACCTCATCGCGCACAAATTCGGGGGTGATGTTTTCCGGCAGGCGGGCACCAAAATCGCGCCCCGGATGCTGACGCAGCAGTAGCTCGGAGCGCACCCGCTCACGGCCCATATTCTCGCGAATGGCGATAAATTCCATCTCCGGGGTGACCAACCCCTGACGGGCATAGTGCAGCTGGGTGACCCGACGACCCGGCTTGGCGCGGCGCGGCTTATGTTGCAAAGAGTTCAGGTGATCGAAGCGCAGGTGATCCAGCCCCTCGTCAGCCAGACGCTCCTGAGTAAAGGCGGAGCTGAGCCCCGGCAGGGCGTCGGTATCATTTCGCTCCAGCACCCAGTTTTCCCGCAAGCGCGGCAGGCCGCGGCGCACATCGATGGCGACCCCCTCCTCCCCGTAACGGCCAGAGGTGTCGTAAACCGGGATCGGCTCGTTGGGCTCGAACTGGGGAGATTCCTTATCGCCACTGACAGGGCCGCCGACGAAGGTGTCGGCCAGCTGGATCTCCCGCAGGGGGACACGGATGTCGGGGCGGGAGCCTTCGATAAAGATGCGGCGGGAGTTGGGGTGAGCCATCCCCTTGAGGCTGTCGATAAAGGCCTGGGCGCTGGAGCGTTGCTCGCGGCGGCTGGATTTGGCGGTATCAGATACAGAAGTAGACATAGCAAAACTCACATTAACTGGTTGAAGTTATGGGTGTTTGCTTGTCTGGAGTTCGAGGAGAAGATGAACTTGCGGCGGGGTGTTTATGTCAGGAGGGAGTGCGCGCGGGATGGATCTCCGCACTACTGTTCTGCCACTTCCCGCTCTCTGCACGCTGTGGGCAAGGCGCCCCACGTGCTGGACAACCGGATGGGACAGACTCCCTCCTGTGCGCCCTGACCCATCAAGGGTGATCCCTTCGATGAGCGGGGCGCTGCTCTCTATAGCGTGACGCCCCCAGCGCGGCAACCCGCAAGTTACCCTTGTTTCCCTTCGCAGGTTTTAACCTGATCAGGTTCCACGGATCCCGAATTAACGGTCTCAGCTTTGCGTCGTTCGACGGTTAGCACTCCGACAAGATGGCGCCAGTATAAGCGCGAAAATGTAAAGCACAAGCCGTTAACAATCTGGCCAACGCTCCTCTTTCAACGGATGAGTGAACCATTTTCAACAGATGAGTGAACAATGCCTCGCTCACGGGGCCACCCCAGGTAGAGGTCAAACCTGCGTTCGCGACACCTTGGCAAGCCATGGGCTCACGCAGTAATCATTCAGGGGGAAGGTCACCAAAAAGGAGAGCGATAGGGGGAAATCGAGGGGGCACAGGGCAAGCGCATCGTCTTGCGCAGAACAAGAACAGGCCTCCATGAAAGGAGGCCTGAAAAGGAGATTATCGCACCGGAGCTATGGTCAGACTGACATCGCCAAAGCCTTCATTGGCAAGAGTCTCTTTGTCCAGCTCCACACCGGTAAGTGCCACCCCTTCGCCAGAAGGGCTACTCAGCAAGACCTTCGCGGAACGGTTCTGTGGCTGACCGATTTCGATATCGCCAGCAAACTGGCTCTCGGCGTAGAAGTCGCCGGTGACGCCAGAACGGATCGGACGCAACACTCGGCCCAGGTTGTTTTGCATGGTCGACAGGCCGTATTGGCTGATAGCCCAGTTCCAGTCCCACCACTTCACTTCACCCGGGATATAACGCTTGTCCCACTGGTAGCGGAAGGGCCCGACGGCAAAGGTGTGCTCCCAGGTCGGGCGATTCTCCGGATGGGTATACCAGGCATTGCCGCCCCAACGCAGGAAGCCCTTCATGGTCAGGTCATAATTGACCTCGGCCTTGAACTCGTAGGGGTAGGAGATGTTGGACTTGTAGAGCGCAACCCGCACCGGCAGTCTGGAGTGAGGCGGCACTGTGGGGCGCGCTTCAACCGAGACGGTCTCAGTGGTTGATCCCCCTTTCTGGGAGGCCCAGCTCTGGCTCGCAGCAATCTCGATGGCGAGTTCGGTTTCACCCACTAGCGGCCACTGAAACTTGTTCTTGGTGGTCACCTTCTCGCTCAGGCTGTAGGTGTCGGTCTTCGACCAGTTGGTGGCCTTGTCGTACTTCAGGGTCACCACCACCTGCTGGGGCAGATCGGTGTAGTTGGTCGCATTGGCAGTGATGGTCTTGATCAGCTGCTTGTCACTCTCTGTCACCTCGCCGTGGCTAAAGCTGTCGGGCTCCAGGGTATAGGAGAAGTTACTCACCTTGATGGAGCTTTTCTCCCCACAACGATAACCCGAACAACCGCCATCGTTATTCCCTTTTATCAGCCAACCATCGCCGAGCCGGGTAACATCCATATCTTCCCCGACATAGGGACTATGATTTCCCCCCACCCAGGCGTAGCCCAAATAATTAGCGAGATAACTGACCGGCTTGATGAAATAATCATTATCATGAACCAGCCGCTATTGCACATCGACTTCATCCCCCGCCGGAATATTCCAGCTAGAGAGTATGGGTATTTCTCCGGTAACCGGTGAATTTGGGTAGCACCAGGTTTCTCCAGCAGTTCCCTGCTTGATCTCGCCATTATATCCAGACCCCATGATCACCCAGCGATTAGCCAATCCGGTGATCTGCCACTGCCCCATGCGGCTGACCAGATTACCCTTGATACTCATTGCTTCATCGCGGGTCAGGGGGCGATAGCCACTGGCACACACCCCCGTTCCCAGACCGGCCCACTTGACCTGATCAGGGTAGACAGGTTCAGCCGCCTGAACCTGAGCGAGCATCAGTGAAGATGCCAAAAACGCCAGATTGGCGGTAATTATTCTATTCATCATTTATCCCTCTTTCAGACATACGATAATTTTTATTCTATAGATACATTCCTATTTATTTAGCGGGCGTGAACTCTAATGAGCCCAGCCTGTGACTCAATAAACCACCAAAATTTATCAATGACAAATTAAGTATATATAAACAAGGTAAATAATTAGAGCGATGACTTTATTGAGATGTTCATCATAAATAGTTGTGACAAGTAATTTCTAATACTTGTCACAACGTGGGAAGCTTATATTTAAAGGGCTGCACTGAATTACTCTTCCGGATTGATAACTTCAATTCCCTGCAATATTCCATCCGTAGAACGGATCAGCACCAGCTCGCTCCCGACGTGCAGATCGGCGGCCGAACCGTTGACCCAGCGCACCTCGGAATTGAGTGGCACAGTGCCCAGTGTTGCCAGCGTGAGTTGCCGTTTATCAAAGGATTGCAGGCGATCTTGCGCCCGCTGCCAGGGCTGATTGGCCAGCGGCGCTCTGGCGGCCAGCAGCTCGATCCGGGTGGCCACCCGGTCGGCCACCAGCAGGGCGAGGCGGTCGCCCGGTTTGAGCGACTGATCCCAAACCACTCCCTGCCGCCAGACGGCGGCACTGCCCTGCTCCACCTCGGCCCCCTGAAATTGCAGGCGGATGCCATCGCTGTGCTCCAGCTCCACCAGCCACAACTCGTCGGCCCCCGCCTGCGCCGCCCAGAGCGGCACTCCCAGCATCCATGCACACCATTTTCTCGCTTGTTCCATCTTGGTTCGTCCCTGAACAAAAAAGCCCATGCTGGACAAGCATGGGCTTCATTCGGTGTCATGGCGAGTTCGTCAGGGCAGATCGGATCAGTCATCCTCGCGGCAGCGGCTCAGGCGCATGCCGTCAAACTTACACTCAAGTTCGAGCCAGCGCCCTTCGAACGGAGTCAGACTGTTGTCCGAGGTGGTGTAGCCCCAGATCCGCCCCCCTTCGACTGGCCCTTCCAGATCCATCTCGCCCTTGTCATCTTCATCGAGGGCTTCGACCTTGCGCACATAGCGCACGCCGTTCTCCACCACCCCCTTCATCTCGACCCAGGTGCCGCCGAGATCATCTTCGTTGAGCCAATCCTTGAAGCGGGTCTGGTCGTCGATCACGAACGGCATGCCGTTGACCATCAGCTGGCCAAGCTGCCAGGTGGTGCGGCCGATCAGCTTGAATTCGGTCGCCTGTGCGGTGCCAAGTGGCAACAAAATCAGCAGCAGGAGGGCGCAGAGAAACTTCTTCATCGGGGATCCTCGGGGTTACACTGGCAAACAGGATGCCGTATCCGGTGTGAAAAGAGCGTGAAGCGCTCGCCAACCAGGAGAGCAAAGCATGAAGATTTTGGTTGTGGAAGACAATCCTCAGGTGGCGGAAACCATCATGGATTATCTGGAACTGGCCGGTCACCGCCTCGATTGTGCCTATCACGGTCAGGCGGCGCTGCAACTGCTGGAGGAGCAACGTTTCGACGTCATCATCATGGATGTGATGATGCCACGGCTCGATGGCCTCAGCACGGTAGTCCGCCTGCGCGAGCAGGGGATCCCGACCCCCGTGCTGTTTCTCACCGCCCGCGACAGTCTGGAAGACAAGCTGGCAGGCTTCAAGGCGGGAGGGGATGACTATCTGGTCAAGCCATTCGCCATGGAGGAGCTGGAGGTGCGGCTGCAAGCCCTCAGCCTGCGCGGCCCGCGCGGCGATGTGGGGGCCATCAGCTTCGGCGATCTGACGGTCGATGTCGCCAGCGGCCGTGCGACCCGTGCCGGTGAGCCCCTCAAGCTCGGCAAGATCCCGTTCCAGATCCTCGCGCTGCTGGCCCGCCGCGCCCCCGCCATCGTCAGCCGTCAGGAGGTGCTCGACACAGTCTGGGGGGATGAAGAGCCCGACTCCGATGCCCTGCGCAGCCACATCTACGCCCTGCGCAACGCGCTGGATAAACCCTTCCCCACCCCCATGCTGGAAACCCTGCACGGCCAGGGCTACCGGCTGGTGAGCGCATGAGCCTGCCGAGCCTGCGCCGCCGCCTGATCATGGCGCTCGGCGGCGCCGGGGTGGTGCTGCTGATCCTGCTCTCCGGCCTGATGCTGGTGGCCGAGGACAAGATGGAGGAGCTGAGCCTGCGCCACTGGCTGGAAGCCGAAGTAACCCGCTACAGCGATGACTGGCTGCGACTCGGCCCGGCCGCCGCTGCCCCGAGCCCCAGACAGTTCTCCAGCTACTGGACCGAAGCGGGCCGCCTGCCGAAATGGCTGAAGCCCTACCAGACCCCCGGCTTTTTCGAGCACCAGCTGGGCAAGGAGGACAAACACTTTCTGGTGGCCCGTCACCCCTCCGGCGAGGGACTGCTCTATCTGGTCTTCAACGACGACGCCGACGACTACCTAGACCCCTACGAAGACAAGCTGCATCTGGCCACCCGGCTGATCGGGCTGGTGCTGCTGCTCAGTTCGCTGGGCTTCGGCATCTGGCTGGTGCGCCATATCACCGGACCGCTGCAACGGCTGCAACAGAGGGTCGCCCACCTCACCCCGGATCAGGCGGATTTCGAGCCCGACGCCCCCTGGCAGGAGCTGCGGGATATCGAGCTGGCGCTGCTGGCCGGCAAGCAGGAGGTGAGCGCTGTGTTCGCCCGCGAGCAGGAGTTCAGCCGCTTCGCCAGCCACGAGCTGCGCACCCCCAACATGGTGATCCAGGGCTCGGCGGCCCTGCTCGGCAAGGTGACGGACTTGCCCGCACCGGCCGCCCGCGCCACCACCCGCATCCGCGCCGCCGCCGACGAGATGGCGCTGCTCACCGAGACCTTCCTGCTGCTGGGCCGCAAGGAGGCGGTGGAGCGGCCGCTGCAACAGGTCACCCCGCTGATCCGTCAGGAGCTGGCCCGCCTCGCTCCGCTGTTGCAGCGGGAGGCCCTCGATATCCGGCTTAACCTGGACGAGAGCAGCGAAGTAAACGCCCCCCTCTCCCTGCTCGCCATCGCCCTCGGCAACCTGCTGAAAAATGCCCTGAGCTATGCCGAGGGACATATCGACATCGAGCTGTGTGGCCCGGTGCTCACCATCAGCAACCCGACGGCAGCGGCGCCGGATCAGATCCTCGGCTACGGCTGTGGCCTCACCATCATCCAGCGCATCTGCGAGAAACTCGGTTGGCAGATCGACACCCGGCTGGAGAATGGCGTATTCAGCGCCCGGCTGGCGATGATCACCAGCGACCTCACGAAGGCATAGCCCCCTCATCCCCAACCCTTCTCCCCGTCTATTCAAAATAGTGGGAGAAGGGGGTAGATCTTCGCTCTATGGATAAATCGTGAATAGCCTACCAACCACAAACAGTCCCGCTATCGGTTCCCTCTCCCTTTGGGAGAGGGTCAGGGTGAGGGCGCTGTACCAACGCCAACCAACCAGCCAGATAGCAACAAGGCGCCCGAGGGCGTCCTGTTTCGATCTAATGGATGCAAGCCCGAGGCTCACTCTGCCGGTTTGTTCTTGCGGCTCGCCTTGAGTTCGAGGAACTCGATGATCTTGCCAGCCACATCCTTGCCGGAGGCGGCTTCCACCCCTTGCAGGCCGGGGGAGGAGTTCACCTCCAGCACCAGCGGGCCACGGGCACTGCGCAGGATATCCACGCCAGCAACATCGAGCCCCATGATCTTGGCGGCCTGCACGGCGGTGGCACGCTCTTCCGGGGTGATCTTGATCGCCTCGGCGGTGCCGCCACGGTGCAGGTTGGAGCGAAACTCCCCCGGCTGAGCCTGACGGCGCATCGCTGCCACCACCTTGCCATTGACCACCAGACAGCGGATGTCGGCGCCATTGGCCTCGCGGATATACTCCTGCACCAGAATGTTGTTATTGGTCTGGATAAAGGCCTCGATCACGCTCTCGGCGGCTTTCTGGGTCTCGCAGAGCACCACGCCAATCCCCTGGGTTCCCTCCAGCAGCTTCACCACCAGCGGCGCACCGCCCACCATGGTGATGAGGTCGGGCACGTCGTGGGTGCTGTGGGCATAGCCGGTGATGGGCAGGCCGATACCGTGGCGGGAGAGCAACTGCATGGCCCGCAGCTTGTCGCGGGAGCGACTGATGGCCACCGAGCTGTTGAGGGCCATGGTGTTCATCATCTCGAACTGGCGCAGTACAGCGGTGCCATAAAACGTGATGCTGGCCCCGATCCGGGGGATCACCGCATCATAACTCTCCAGCTCCCCGCCCTCGTAATGGATCGAAGGGTTGTGGGAAGCAATATTCATATAGCAGCGCAGGGTGTCGAGCACCTCGACCTGATGGCCGCGCGCCTGCGCCACCTCGACCAGACGGCGAGTGGAATAGTTTTTCGGCTCACGGGATAAAATGGCAATCTTCATGAAAATTCCGCTAGAAGGCAACGCCTGGGCAGGTTGGGGCGGGAGAGTATAAGGCGCCACAGCGCCAAGACAACGCCAATTGTTTCTCCTGACAACAAGACAAACCACACAAAACAGCACGCTGCCAAATGAGAGTTATCAACACGGCAAACGGCGGCTCCATGCGGTTCATCAAACCAGTGCAAGGATGCCGCCGTTTGTTGTCAAAGATCAACCTGTGACACGTCGAGAATCGTGATTCAGCTCAGATTAGGCCCCAACCAGCGTTCTGCTTCTGCCAGCGTCATCCCCTTGCGGGCGGCATAATCCTCAACCTGATCCTGCTGGATCTGCGCCACCGCGAAGTATTTGCTCTCGGGGTGGGAGAAGTACCAGCCCGACACCGCCGCCCCCGGCCACATGGCGTAGGACTCGGTGAGTGTCATGCCAATGGCCTGCTCCACCTCCAGTAACTCCCAGATGCTGCCCTTCTCGGTGTGCTCCGGGCAGGCCGGGTAACCCGGCGCCGGACGAATGCCCTGATAGTTCTCGCGGATCAGCTCTTCGTTAGAGAGCGCTTCATCGGGGACATAACCCCAATGCTCTTTGCGCACCTGCTGATGCAGGTACTCGGCAAACGCCTCTGCCAAGCGATCACACACCGCCTGGATCAGAATGGCATTGTAGTCATCG
This sequence comes from Aeromonas sp. 160P, assembly GCF_055193095.1. NCBI lineage: Bacteria > Pseudomonadati > Pseudomonadota > Gammaproteobacteria > Aeromonadales > Aeromonadaceae > Aeromonas > Aeromonas sp. 160P. Next base: position 285,622 of record NZ_JBUXKV010000001.1, read on the forward strand.
TGATCCGCCTTGTAGGCATTGGCGATGGCCTCTTCGCCGATACCGCCGGTCACCGCGAAGGCGCCGATCCAGTCCGGCTTGCCGCTCTCTTTCGGCGCCACATAGTCCGCCAGACAGTAGTTGGGGAAGCCCTGCTTCTCGCTCTGCTGGCGCAGGTGGTGCAGCACCTTGATGACCTCGGTGCGGGACTCGTCGCTGTAAACCTCGATACTGTCCCCCACCGCGTTGGCCGGGAACAGGCCGATAATACCGGCGCAGCGCACGCTCTGATCCTTTTCCAGCTGATCCAGCATGGCGTTGGCATCGGCAAACAGGGTGGTTGCCTCCTCACCGATGATCTCGTCTTCGAGGATGCGCGGATACTTGCCCGCCAGCTCCCAGCTCAGGAAGAACGGGGTCCAGTCGATGTAGGGGCGCAGCACCGAAATGGGCACGTTCTCGAACTTTTGCACCCCAAGCTCGCGGGGCTTGGGTGGCTGGTAACCGACCCAATCCAGCTGCTGGCGGTTGGCACGGGCATGGGCCAGGCTAACCGGCTTGGATCTGGGTTGCTTGCGGGCATGTTGCTCGCGGGCAATCTCGTACTCCTTGTCGATACGGGCGACAAAGGCGGGCTTGAGCTCGGGGTTGAGCAGGCTTTGGGCCACCCCCACCGCACGAGAGGCGTTGGAGACATAGACCACGGGTTCGCTGTAGTTCTGCTCTATCTTCACCGCGGTGTGCGCCTTGGAGGTGGTGGCGCCGCCGATCAACAGCGGCAGCTTGAAGCCCTGACGCTCCATCTCCTTGGCCACGTGCACCATCTCGTCCAGCGACGGGGTGATCAGGCCCGACAGACCTATGATATCGGCACCGACCTCCCGCGCGGTTTTGAGGATGGTCTCGCAGGAGACCATGACCCCGAGGTCGACGATCTCGTAGTTATTGCACTGCAGCACCACCCCGACGATGTTCTTGCCGATGTCGTGCACATCCCCTTTGACGGTGGCGAGCACTATCTTGCCGTTGCTGTAACTGCCCTGTTTTTCAGCTTCGATATAGGGCTGCAGATAGGCCACCGCCCGCTTCATCACCCGCGCCGATTTGACCACTTGTGGTAGGAACATCTTGCCCGCACCAAACAGATCACCGACCACGTTCATGCCATCCATCAGCGGCCCTTCGATGACGTGCAGTGGCTTATCAGCCTCGGCCCGCGCCTGTTCGGTATCCTCTTCGATGAAGTCAGTGATCCCCTTGACCAGGGCATGCTCCAGCCGTTTGCCCACCGGCCAGCTGCGCCACTCCTGATCCCGCGGATCCTCCGCCTGAGCGCCAGCACCGCGATAGGTCTCGGCAATGGCCAGCAGATCCTCGGTGGCATTGTCATTGAGGTTGAGTACCACCGCCTCGACCTTGGCCTTCAGATCCTTCGGAATGTCTTCATAGATGGCGAGCTGACCGGCGTTGACGATCCCCATGTCCATGCCGTTCTGGATGGCGTGATAGAGGAACACCGCGTGAATGGCTTCGCGCACTGGCTCGTTGCCACGAAACGAAAAAGAGACGTTGGAGACGCCGCCGGAGATCATGGCGTGAGGCAGATGGGTCTTGATGTCCTTCACCGCCTCGATGAAATCCACCGCGTAGTTGTTGTGCTCATCGATGCCGGTCGCCACCGCGAAGATGTTGGGGTCGAAGATGATATCTTCCGGCGGGAAACCGACCTGATCCACCAGAATGCGGTAGGCGCGCTGGCAGATCTCGAACTTGCGGGCGCGGGTATCCGCCTGCCCTACCTCATCAAACGCCATCACGATCACGGCAGCGCCATAGCGGCGCAGCAGTTTGGCCTGCTCGATAAATTTCGCCTCCCCCTCCTTCATGGAGATGGAGTTGACCACCGGCTTGCCCTGCACGCACTTGAGGCCAGCTTCCAGCACCTCCCACTTGGAGGAGTCGATCATCACCGGCACCCGGGCGATATCCGGCTCACCGGCAATCAGGTTGAGGAAGCGCACCATGGCCGCTTCGGCGTCCAGCATCCCCTCATCCATGTTGATATCGATGATCTGGGCGCCGCTCTCTACCTGCTGTTTAGCAACATCCAGCGCCTCGTCATAGAGCCCCTCTTTGATCAACCGCTTGAACTTGGCCGAACCGGTGACGTTGGTGCGCTCACCCACGTTCACGAACATGGATTCGGGGGTAATGATCAGCGGCTCCAAGCCCGACAGGCGACAGGCTACCGGCAGCTCGGGCAGCACGCGGGGCTTGATGCCCGCCACGGCATCGCTCATGGCGCGAATATGGGTCGGGGTGGTGCCGCAGCAACCGCCCACCATGTTGAGAAAGCCGCTCTGGGCCCACTCGCGGATATGGGCCGCCATTTCACCCGCATCGAGATCGTACTCGCCGAACGCATTGGGCAGACCGGCGTTGGGGTGGGCGCTGACATGGCTTTCGCTGATCCGCGACAGCTCCTCCACATACTGGCGCAGCTCGTCCGGCCCAAGCGCACAGTTGAGGCCGAACGAAACCGGTTTGACGTGGCGCAGCGAATGATAAAAGGCTTCGGTGGTCTGGCCGGAGAGGGTACGACCGGAGGCGTCGGTAATGGTGCCGGAGATCATCACCGGCAGGCTGTAACCCAACTCCTCGAACACCCCTTCCACCGCGAAGGCGGCCGCCTTGGCGTTGAGGGTATCGAAGATGGTCTCGATCAGAATGATGTCGGCGCCGCCCTCGATCAGGGCGTGGGTTGATTCGGTGTAGGCCGCTACCAGCTGGTCATAGGTGACGTTGCGTTTGCCGGGATCGTTCACATCCGGCGAGATGGAGCAGGTGCGGTTGGTGGGGCCCAAAACCCCGGCAACGAAACGCGGCTTGGCGGGATCTTTTGCCGTCCACTCGTCTGCCACGGCGCGGGCCAGACGAGCGGCTTCACGGTTGATCTCGGCCGAAAATTCCTCCATCTCGTAATCGGCCATGGCGATGCGAGTGGCGTTGAAGGTGTTGGTCTCGAGGATGTCGGCGCCGGCGGCGCAATACTGATCGTGGATCTCGCGGATCACCGCCGGACGGGTCAGCACCAGCAGATCGTTGTTGCCCTTGATGTCGGTATGCCAGTCGGCAAACCGCTCACCGCGATAATCCGCCTCACCCAGCTTGTAGCCCTGGATCATGGTGCCCATGGCACCGTCGATGATCAGGATCCGTTCCTTGAGACAGAATTCCAGTTTCTTTGTGATGTCCGACTTTATGCTCGGCTTCCTGTTCGCCACGACTCGCTCCTCTACATCCATGCAACTGCGTAACAAGCATCCTAACAGCAAACAAAAAAAATGGAAATCTAGCCGTCTATCAGTCCAAACATAGCAAGATATACTCATTTATAGGTAATGAGTAACATAGGGCCCGAGAGTACCCTATGCCCGTCCCGCATGGGGATACGTGCTTGCTGTCTACTAATGAGAAAAAAATAACTATGAGCGTCTACTACACACTCTGTTTTCTGGCAGCGTTGGCGATTTTTATCGCCTTTGCCAACCAGTATGTTGTGAAGATCCAGACCACCATCGCCATCACCGCAGGATCCATGGTGATCTCCGCATTGCTGGTGCTGTTTGGTAAACTGGGTTGGTTCAATCTGGAACCTCTTGCCGTCAAAACTATGGAGAGTATCGACTTCCAGAACTTCCTGCTGAAAGGGATTCTGGGCTTCCTGCTGTTTGCCGGTGGCCTCGGCATCAACCTCAAGGCGCTGCGTAGCCAGAAGTGGGAGATCACCATTCTCTCCATCGTGGCGACCCTGCTCTCTACGTTCATCATCGGCTACGGCTTCTGGTTTATCGCCAAGCTGCTGGGCTGGGAACTGCCACTGGTCTACTGCCTGCTGTTCGGTGCGCTGATCTCCCCCACTGACCCGATTGCGGTACTGGCCATCGTCAAGAAGATGCAAGCGCCACCCCAGATCGCCATCCAGATCGAAGGGGAATCCCTGTTCAACGACGGTGTCGGCCTCGTCATCTTCGCCACCGTGTTTGCCGTGGCCTTTGGCGGTGTCGAGCCCACCTTCGGCAGCGTGGCCGGTCTGTTCCTGCATGAAGCCCTCGGCGGTATTCTGTTTGGCGCCGTGCTGGGCCTGATCGCCCACGTGATGATCAGCGCCACCGACGATGGTTCCCTTGAGCTGCTGCTGACCCTCTGCATCCCGACCGCCGGTTTTGCCTTCGCCAACATGATCGGCGTCTCCGGCGCGCTGGCCATGGTGGTCACCGGCATCATGATCGGCAACTGGACCCGCCACTCCGGCTTCTCCGAACAGAGCCGTCATCACCTGGATCACTTCTGGGAGTTAATGGACCAGTTCCTCAACGCCCTGCTGTTCCTGCTGATCGGTCTGGCGCTGGTGCTGCTGGAACTCTCCTGGCATGACTGGGTGCTGTTGGTGATTGCGGTGCCACTCTGCCTGGCCGCTCGCTTCATCAGCGTGTCGCTGCCTTATATGGCCTTCCGCAGATTCCGCAGCTACAACACCTTCTCGGTACGGATCCTCACTTGGGGTGGTCTGCGCGGTGGTCTGGCCATGGCGATGGCACTGGCACTGCCTTCCGGCGTCATGATGATCCCGGAACAGGGGGTGGATCTGCGGGAAGTGATCCTGGTGATGACCTACTCGGTGGTGATGTTCTCCATCGTGGTGCAAGGCATGACCATCACCCCGATGATCACTGCCGCCAAGAAGGCCTGTGGCGACTACTGAGTCACCCCGGAACTTGCTTGCAGAATAAGAGAGGGCTCCCGTCGGGAGCCCTCTTTGTTACTGCCAGCTGGTGGTTTAACGCACAGAAAAAATGATTTTCAGCGAGTATCGCCAAATTATTGTTTGCTTTTTATTCATTTCGAGGAGAGAATGCGCCTCGGCTAGTTAATCAGCCCTGTTTATGTTCGCAATGTTTCAACGTTAGATGAATCCTGCCAGTACCCACATAACCTTCCTCTGATTTACTCGCCTTGAGAACCGTCAGGCTGTCTGCCTGCGTTGCCCGGCTCTCACGGTGCAGACCCGATCTGCCCACCCAATTTGATTTATGCATCAGCATATTCCTTGAAAAGTGCAGACGCCCCTTAACCGGGCTGGGTATTCCTGCGCGCTTGTCGTTCACCCAATCGACCGCGCCCATTGACCTGACATTTGCCAATACAAGGAGCAAACACCTAATTTATATAGAGAAATACCATGATGAAAGCCGTACAAACACACAAGCCCCTGCGTCGTAGCAAACCCATCAACCTGCCCCCGCAAGAGCAGGATTCCGATGCGTTCCTGATCCAGTTCAGCACCCGCTTCAGCGGCGGTTTCGCCATTTCCTGTGATGGTATCGCTGGCGAGTTCTCCATCGAAGAGCTCAACTAACGTTTCACCTCGTCCAAAGAAAACCCGCCTTGCCTCCTAAAGCCCCATGATATATAAGGCCCAGTGAGAATCATCGTCCTATCTTGTGATAGGTTGTGATATCAGTTAGGGATACATATGTGGGGTTTTTTATGGGGTTTAGTGGGGGTTTGAAATGGCATTAGGGATCACTGCACTCAGAAAAATGCTTGGCACCAAACATGATGGTCCCAAGCCGATTCGGAAAATCGATCGTGGTGATGGACTTAACGCTTTCTGGCACCCGAGTGGGTCAGTGAGCTTCGTTTTTCGCTATCGCTTCGATGGCAAAAATCTGGAAGTCACCCTGGGGAAGTTCACCAACAACAGCGCAGGGATCGACCTTGAAGAAGCCCGTCGAAAGACAGAGCAATGCAAGGGATGGCTAGCGGCTGGCCACAATCCAGCGCTGATGCTCAAGCTGGCCAAGGAAGAGCGGCTAAAACCCGTGACGGTAAAAGATGCGATTTGTTACTGGTTAGATAACTACGCCACCCAGAACAGGAAGAACACCACCAAAATCAGGCTGCTATTCCAAAAGTGGCTCTTTCCCAAGATAGGCGATCTCCCCCTGGTCGATTGTGAAACCAGACATTGGCTGGTGGTCTTTGATGGATGCAACAAGCAGGCACCTGTTTCTGCTGGCATGCTCTTCCAGATCTCAAAACAAGCACTGAAGTATTGCCGTGTTCGGCGCTACGCAGCCTCTGACGCACTCAATGACCTGACCATTGCAGATGTAGGTAAACGAGGTGGGAAAAAGGATCGTGTTCTAAGCCTCACGGAAATCCACACTCTCATGGAGTGGATCAAAAGCCCCTCCTCCAACTCCTACTATCGTGCACTATCGCTCTTGCTACTGACTTTTGGCGCGAGAACGGGAGAAGTACGGGAATCTCATATCACGGAGTGGGACTTGTCCGCTGGGATATGGACTGTTCCAATCGAACACTCAAAAACAAATCACAGGATTGTTCGCGCCATACCAGAACAGATCAAACCTGTAATAACCGAACTAATCGCTCAAGCGAAACAGAACAAAACCCACTATCTCCTCGGCTCGCTGAAGAAACTGAATACTGTGTCCACCTATGGCCATAAGTTATCAGTGAGGCTTGGTCATGCCCCCTTTTGGACCTTTCACGACTTGCGACGATCGCTAGCCACCCATCTCACCGCAGCAGGCACTGCACCCCATGTTATCGAGATCATCTCGGGCCATAGCCTTAAAGGTGTAATGAGCCACTACATCCATGATCATCGCCTATCAGAACAGAAAGTTGCTCTGGAACTATGGCAGTCAATGATCTGGAATTGTCCCACCAGTGATAATGTCACCCCCCTTCGCCATGCTGGTAGACAGTAACCAGCAGTATATAAATCCAACATTTTTTCATCGCGCTATTTATATTTAAGGGCTCATCCATGGCGACAAGAAAAGAACGAACCCGCCGCCCCCCAACGTGGTTCAAACTAGATTCATACGCGGAGTTACTGGACGTAACGAACAACCAACTATGTGAAGAAGCCTTTTACAGAGCCCATAAGTTGACGCATTTTTGCGATCTATCAAATCTGATTACACGACTAGCCTCTGGTCAGATTTGTTTGCGGCATGAACCACGAAGCCGAGTTTTTGCAGCACAATCTGAAGCTCAGCTGCCATCGTCGCAATCAATCCGTCCCATCTCGATTATGGCGTTAAGCGATCTGCATCAACTGATAGAAAAGCAATTTCCTACAACGATTCAGGATGAAAAAGATAGGTTTGCTAACGGGGAGCCCGCTTTGGTTAACCTGCATGCCAGTGTCGCGGCTGCAATGCCACATCATGTAACACAGGTGCTGAATGACATTGATCTCAGCGCAGCTGATGAGGATATTCTTGCCGACCTGAAGGCATTACTCCCCATATGGCGGGAACAACTTGGTTGTCCACGGCCGAATCAATCTAAGCGTAACAGCATCATCAAGAACATCATTGAACAAAGCATCATTCCAATGCTGGATTTGATGCTCTGGGCTCGCCATAACGGCTTCCAGTACACGGATGATCAATTAGCCGACATCCTGTATCCCAGCCACCTGGGCAATCCAGACAATCCGATAACAGCCAAACATATCAGTGATACTCGGCGGCCAAATGCACTTAAATTTGCTGAACATGACTATCAAGCTGCCATCAGAAGATGGTGTGATCAGGGACATGGAACTAAGATTGTCAAAGATGAATTGAGGTAAAACAGTTAGTTACAAACATAATGGTCGCTTTTCAGCCAACTTTCCGAAATTTTATCTATCTGTTTTTCGGAGGTGTAAAAAATCCGTCTCGCTAACATTGCCTCTATCAAATCAAACGAGACGAGGTGAGCAATGATTTCTCAAAAAATCCTATCCATTACAAATGTTTGTGAACTCGTAGGACGCAATCGCCGAACCCTGTGGGCATGGGTTCGCGATGGCGTGTTTCCTGAACCGATCAAAGTTCACGGTAAAACCGTAGGATGGCCTGAATCGGTTTACCAGAAATGGGTAGCAGAGCTGATGGAGGGGCAATAATGGCTAGAGCTCCATTTAGCTATCGCAGTCTAGCCGCTGCAGATAGCGGCACGCTGCAACCAATACTCAAGCATAAAGACCTGCAACGAGTACTGGGATGCTCAAGAACGACGATCTATCGCTGGATCGAATTATCCAAACTTCCCGCACCGCTTAAGCATAACAACGGGCGGGTCATGGGATGGACCAGGCAGCAGATTGAAGCTTGGTTAACGGCACACTGAAGCCACAATAGGAGGCAATCGCCTCCTTTATTTGGCACCTAATGTAACAAACTGGAACATTAAAGCCGTTTTTTCTGAATCAGAAAACGCCACAGAAAAGCCGTCCGACTATCAATGACGGGGGGTAGCTGCCTTCGGTATTCACCCGAACCGCTAGGATATTAATAATATATGCCCAATATTAATAATAACTCGTCTTTAACATTGCCCCTCAACTATGAGTATCAAGGCCATGCTTGGGCCGTAATCAATCACATCCATATCAGGCGAGAGATCATGGATGGCATTTTTCAATTACTAGAAAAGTTCTTCAGCAAAACCAGCAAGCTTACCGCCATTCGTATGGAGCTAAAAATGAAGCAGGGGACAATAGACAACCAGCCAATCAGCCATTTCTTCAAACAGCTTAAACCCAAACTGATCCGACATTATGGTCCCTGCTACCACGGCTATATCTGGGTCAGAGAGAAAGCAAGGTCAAAAGTCCAGCACTACCACCTGGCACTGCTACTAGATGGGCAAAAGGTTAAACACTCAGACAATGTTTACCGTTTAGCCAAAGCGGAATGGACATATGGTTATCTTTCACTACCTGAAAACCCGTTTTATCACGTTCACCATGACCGTCTAGACGAGCATCGGCTGCTGATCTACCGCTTGAGCTATTTGGCCAAGGCAGAAACAAAAGGAGATCGGCCACCAGCCGTCAAGGACTACCAGATCAGCCGCAGCATCAGGATGCATTAAATGCCGCAAGTGTAAAAGATACGACGCCCCCAACTACGCGGGGGATTGAAATTGAGTAATGAGCGAGGATCTTGGATGACAAAGCATGATTGGGAAGAACACAAAAAGCGGTATCTAGAGGAGTACCCAGAACTCACGTTGGCCGCCTATGCAGCCCTATTTGGATTAAACCCCTCTACAGCTCGCCGGGCCATGCGTGGAGTAAAAAGCGCAGTTAAAGGCAACGTGGCGCAGCAATCCAAGAGTCAGCGACAAAGTGATCATTCTACAGGGAATGATCACTTACCAAGCGATCTCACCGCCAAAGAGCCCTATGCATCAGTCGGTACAGAAAAAGAATCAAAAACAACAAAATCAAGAAGATACAGAAAAAAGGCACTCCAAAGTGAAGAGGCTCATACACACAAAAGCGATCACTCACACACAACAATACCCTTGGTCGAAAATACAGAAAATGATCACCATGAATGGATAACCGATTTCGGAAACAAGATGGCCCAGTATATGGAGCCTTTGACAGCACAAAACCATACTGGTGGGTATGTATCATCCATAAATCTGGATGATGATCTTCTGAAAGCAGCGATCGAATTAGCTGGGGATGATGGAGAGCTGGTACTGGCTTGCGGTCGCTATCTTCAGCTTTATCGATGCAAGGATAATACCGTTCAGCAAGTTAAGGACGACTACGCCAATGGGGAGGTGTGGTACTACCCCGGCACCGAAACGCCGATGCCACTCGCAATGGCCATCATGCAGGCTGAAATGGCCCCGGCACAGCGACTGTCGGAACTGGAGCGGATTCTTGGAAATCGTAAGAGCACTATATGGAGGCGCAGGCAAGCCGAAAATGAGCGGCATCCTTACAATAAAAATGAGCGGATGTACTTAACCATCAAGATACTGGAGAACCGGAAAAAGAACGCTTGGAGCGCTTTAGAAACAGCTCAAGAACTGGAGTTAAAAGGGTTGAAGTTACCCCGATTCCTGGAGCTGGAAGTCGCCAGAGAGGTTAGCTTCATCGAACCGATCACTGATGCCGATGGCGGTATCTCCGATGCCGAGCTGGAAGAGATGTCCCGCGCTTACATGGCCGAGCAAAAAGAGATCATGGAGGTCTGGCTCCCTAATCGCCGGGCAGAGGTGGCCGCAGCCGTGGCCGCCGAAGCTGCCCGCCAGAACAGTGAACTGCTCGATGAAGATGACTTCAACCCCCTACCTAATGATGAGCTCTCTGGCACCGGATGGGATGAGGATGGAGAGACATTGACCGAAGTTGCCGAGGAGTGGGCTTGATCATATAGCTCAAGATCAATTCGATATTTTTTAACCCCCACAACTGGAGTGTAAATAAAAAGCGCTGGTGGCTAAGTCCACCAGCAATCCTCTTTTAAATGACCTCCTGCACACTCCAGATGCCATCCACTGGCCCCAAGCAGGTCGCTGTGACAAGATAAGTGCCTGTTTTGTCTCGCTCCGGTCGCCCGATGAAAGAAACCCTGCCCAGCTATGAAGCCATGATGCCTGCCGTGCTCAAGGTATTGTCCGATGGTGTCGCCCGCCCTCTACGTGAGGTATTCGAGCGGGTTTGCCAGCACTATGCCTTTACTCCGGAGCAGTTGGCCGACACCTTGCCCAGTGGCCGCCAAACCACGCTGCGCAGCCGGGTCGGCTGGGCCAAGACCTATCTGGTCAAGGCAGGGCTCATCGAACAACCCAAGCGGGGCATTTGCCTTATCACCGAACGGGGTAAGGTGGCGCTAGTCTCGGGACAGTCAATCGACAACCGCTATCTGGCCCAATTCAACGAGTTCGTAGCGTTTACCCTGGCCTCCAGTGAGAGCGCAGGCAATACGCAACAAGCCATGGCGATCCCGACAGACACGCCAACACCAGAGCAGGCCAGCACCCCTCAAGAGCAGATTGAGCAGGCACTATCTGCCATCAATCGCTCCCTTGCCGATGACCTGCTTGCCGAGATCTTGGGCCTTTCCCCTCGTTTCTTTGAACAGCTGGTGGTCGATCTGATGGTGGCCATGGGCTATGGCGGCAGTCAGCAGGATGCCGCCCGCACCACTCGTTACAGCAGCGATGGTGGCATCGATGGCATCATCAAGGAAGACCGGTTGGGGCTCGACTCCATCTACCTGCAGGCAAAGCGCTACACCGACAAAACCGTGGGGCGTCCCGAGATCCAGTCTTTCGCGGGGGCGCTTGATCTGCACAAGGCCCGCAAGGGGGTATTTATCACCACCTCCAGCTTTAGCCGTGAGGCGCAGGAGTATGTCGGGCTGATTGAGAAACGCATTGTGCTGATCGACGGTGACCGTCTTGCCGCCCTGATGATCGAATACGGCGTTGGCGTCACCACACGCCAGACCCTCACCATCAAGACCCTGGATTCGGATTACTTTCTGGAAGATTGACGACCATGCCAAACAAGTCACTGAACTTCGAAATGCTGCGCCGCAAATGGCCCGAGATAGCCGATCTGGGGGCAATGGCGGAGAGATATGTCTACAACGACCCGGAGACCTCACTGGTAAAACTGCGCAACATGGTCGAGTTGATCGTGCGTTGGATTTACCGGGAAGAGCGTTTGCCCCAAGGCTATCGACCCAACCTGTTCGATCTCATCAAGGACGATGTATTTGTCGACCTGATGCCAAAGCCCATTCACGGGAAACTCGATATCCTGCGTCAATACGGCAACAAAGCCGCTCACGGCGAGAAGTGCGAGCAGAAGCACTCAGTCTGGCTGCTCAAAGAGGGGTGGCTGATCGCCGCCTGGCTCTATATCCGCTACGACAACGGCAATCAGCAGGAATGTGGCAGTTTTACCCAGCCAGCGCAGCAACCCGTTGAACTTACAACGGATGCGTTGAAGAAAAAGGCGCATGAGCTGGAAAAAGCCTGTGCCGCCCTCAAGGCTGCCGAAGAGCGTGAGATCGCTATTCTGCGTGACCTGCAGCAAGCCAAAGAGCAGGCCGACGAGCTCAAAGCTCGCCTAGAACAATCCCGTCTGAAGAACCAGCAAGCGGTCAGCCTGCTCGACATGAACGAGGCCGAGACTCGCCGCCGCCTTATCGATGCCCGCCTGCTCGATGCCAACTGGGATATCTCGGATGATGGCAGCGATACCGAACAAGTCAGTCAGGAAGAAGCCACCCTCAAGCAGCCCACCAAGACAGGTAAGGGGCGCGCTGACTATGTGTTGTGGGATGACAACCACCAGCCGCTGGCGGTGATTGAAGCGAAAAGCACTCAGGTCGATGCCGAAGCAGGACGCCAACAAGCCAAGCTCTATGCCGACTGGCTGGAGGAGAAATACGGTCAGCGCCCGGTCATCTTCTACACCAATGGCTACGACATCTTTATCTGGGATGATCATCCCGCTCATGGCTATCCACCACGCCGCCTGTTCGGCTTCTACAGCAAGGCGAGCCTGCAACACCTGATCCAGCAGCGCACCAGCAAAAAGGATCTGTTGCAAACCCCCATCGACACCAATATTGCCGGGGGCGGCACTCGCCTCTATCAGTTGGAGTCCATTCGTCGCGTGGCGGAGTCGTTCAGCAATAAAAAGCGCAGCGCCCTGATCGTGCAGGCCACCGGCACCGGCAAGACCCGCGTCTCCATCGCCCTGACCAAGTTGCTGCTCGATGCCCGCTGGGTGAAACGGGTGCTCTTTCTATGCGACCGCAAGGAGCTGCGCAAACAGGCCCGCAACGCCTTCAACGAATTTATCAGCGACCCTCTCTGCGTAGTCGGTTCCAGTGACAAGGCGACCCAGCAGACCGCCCGCATCTTTATCGCCACCTATCCCGGCATGCTCAATATCATGGAGCAGTTCGATGTGGGCTATTTCGATCTCATCGTGGCCGATGAATCCCACCGCTCCATCTACAACGTCTACGGGGATCTGTTCAAATACTTCGACTGCCTGCAAGTGGGCCTGACCGCGACGCCAGTCGAGATGGTTAGCCGCTCCACCTGCCAGCTATTCGGTTGTGACTACAAGATGCCCACCGCCGAATACTCGCTGGAAAAGGCCATCGAAGATGATCATCTGGTGCCCTACGAGGTGGTGACTCACACCACCAAATTCCTGCGCGAGGGGATCAAACGCGACAACCTGACCGATGAGCAAGTAGCTCAACTGGAAGATGACGGCATCGACCCCAACGAGCTCGATTTCGATGCCCAGAGTATCGACAAGGCCATCTACAACAAGCCGACCAATGCCGCCATCATGCGCAACTTGATGGAGAACGGCATCAAGGACAAGGATGGCCAGTTGCCGGGCAAGACCATCATCTTCGCCCGCAACCACCAGCATGCCCTCTTGCTGCAAGCCGTGTTCGATGAGCAATACCCCCAGTTTGCGGGTAAGTTCTGCCAGGTGATCGACAACTACGACCCCCGTGCCGAGCAGTTGATCGACGACTTCAAGGGCGATGGCAAAAACCACGACCTTACCATCGCCATCTCGGTAGACATGCTAGATACCGGCATCGACGTGCCCAAAGTGGTCAATCTGGTCTTTGCCAAACCGCTGCGATCCAAGGTGAAGTTCTGGCAGATGATCGGGCGCGGCACCCGCCTGTGCAAAGATCTGTTCGGGCCGGGCAAGCACAAGGAGAAGTTCCGCATCTTCGATCACTGGGGCGTGTTCGACTACTTCGAGCAGGAGCCCGAAGAGGTGGAGCCTGCGGTCAGCAAATCCCTCGCTCAGCAACGCTTCGAGGCCTGGTTGCAACTAGGGCGCAGCGCCTTGAAGAAATTTGACCGGGATGCGCTCGACAAGGTGACCCTGCTACTGCGCTCCCAACTCGATGCGCTGGATGACAGATCCATCTCGGTACAGGAGCACTGGAAGGAGAAAGCTCGTCTCAGCGACCCCAAGCTGTTGCGCCAGTTCTCACCGGCTACCCAGCAGGCGTTGCTCACCGAAATGGCCCCCTTGATGCAGTGGCTCGATGTACGCGGCCAAGGTGATGCTCTGCGCTTTGATATGGACATGATCGCCGCCCAGCAGGCGCTCTATGACAACCCGGAGCAGTTGATGCAGAGCTACCACAAGGTGGCGGAAAAGGTGGAACTGCTGCCGCCCCACTTGGCTCAGGTACAGCAACACGGCGAACTGATCAATCAGTTGCGCGAGCTGCTCTGGTGGCAGCAGGCTGATTTCGATCAGCTGGAACACGCTCGCATCACCCTGCGCGATATCATGCACTTGATGGAGAAAACCCCCACTCCTTCGAGCCCACCGCTGGTCACCAACATTAAGGAAGACGAGGGGGAGTATCAGACCGGCCAGCGCAAGACCAATATCAAATCAGTGGATTTCAAACTCTACCGCAAGCAGGTACAGGGCGTGCTGGAACCCCTGTTTGACAGCAACCGGGTGCTGCAAAAGATCCGTCGTGGTCAGCCGGTTACCGACCAGGAACTGGACGAACTGCGCAAACTGGTGCTGGTGCAAAACCCCAATGTCGATATCAAGGTGCTGACCGACTTCTATCCCGAAGCCAGTGCCGGGCTCGATAAGATCCTGCGTACCCTGGTGGGGATGGATGGAGAGGAGGTGGCCGCGCGTTTCACCGCCTTCGCCGCCGAACATCACCTCAGTGCGGTTCAGATGCGCTTCCTCGATCTGCTGAAAAACCATATCCGCACCTTTGGCACCATCGAGATGAAACAACTGTTCGAGCAACCCTTCACCTCGGTCAACAGCCAGGGGGTAACCGGGGTCTTCCCCGATATGGCACAGGTAATGGCCCTCAAGGCCATCGTCGACGGGCTTGCCGTTGAAACCGGAAAGGCTGTGCCCTAAAAAGCGGAAGGGGCATCAATGCCCATCCTGCCAAAAATCGCGGTACAATCGCGGCCATTCCAATCTGGCACTGATGGCCCGCCCTGTGCGGGCCGCTTATTCTAGTCTGTTGGCCGCCCACTGACGCGCCAGCAGCCTCTCAATCTTGTATGGAACAATCATGATCACCGGCGAACTGAAAAGTAATATCGACAAGCTGTGGGAAGCCTTCTGGGTCGGCGGCATCACCAACCCGCTGACCGTGATCGAGCAGATCACCTTCCTGATGTACTCCCGCATGCTCGACATGCAGGAGAGCAAGGACGAGCAGCGGGAGGTGCTGGCGGGCATTCCTTTCAAACACCGCTTTGCCGAGTTCGAGCAGGACTATCGCTTCTCCCGCTACGCCAATCTGGGGGCGGACGAGATGCTGGAGACGGTGCGCGACGGTGTCTTCGATCACTTCCGCAGCCTCAACCACGAGGGCTCCATCCTCAGCCACTTTATGAAGAATGCCCGGCTGGAGATCATCAACCCGAGACTACTGGTCAGCGCGGTAGAGATGCTCAAGTCCCTCCCCATTGACCAAGGTGACACCAAGGGCGATCTCTATGAATACCTGCTCTCCAAACTCACCACCGCCGGGATCAACGGCCAGTTCCGTACCCCGCGCCACCTCATTCGCGCCATGGTTGAGATGATGGAGCCCAACCCAGCCCGCCATGAACGGATCTGCGATCCTGCCTGCGGCACAGCGGGTTTCCTCTCCAACAGTTACGAATACATCGTCGAACGCTACACCAGTGCCGACAACGTCCACAGCCAGGTCGTTGCCAACGAACGCGGCGAGCTGGAAGAGCAAAAAGTCTTCGCCGGGGATCTGCTCGCCGACTATCGCCACCACGTCGATACCGACATGTTCCACGGCTACGACTTCGATGCCACCATGCTGCGTATCGCTGCCATGAACCTCATCATGCACGGGGTCGAGCAGCCCGATATCCACTATCAAGACACCCTGAGCCAAGGCTTTCGCGATCGCTTCCCGGACGCCAGCAACGAAGGCTTTCACCTGATCCTCGCCAACCCGCCCTTTACCGGCACTCTGGATGAAGAGGACATCGACCCCAAGCTCACCGCCAAGGTCAAGACCAAGAAGACCGAGCTGCTGTTTATCGCCCGCATCCTGCAAATGCTCAAAATCGGCGGGCGCAGCGCCACCGTGGTGCCGCAGGGGGTACTATTCGGCTCATCCAAGGCCCATGTGCAACTGCGCGAGCTGCTGGTGGAGCACAACCAGTTGGAGGCGGTGATCAACCTCCCCTCCGGCGTCTTCAAGCCCTATGCCGGGGTCGCCACCGCTATTCTGATCTTTACCAAGGGCGGCTCTACCAATAATGTCTGGTTCTACGATCTGCAAAACGACGGCTACAGCCTCGATGACAGGCGCAACCAGATTGCAGCCAACGATCTGCCCCATCTGGTCTCAAGCTGGCAGCACTACCGCAAACAGGCTCATATGCCGGTCGGCAACTTTATCGGCCACCAGCTCAGCCGCCAGCTCGCCGAGCAGTTCCCCAATAACGAGCATCTGAAAGACGAGAGGGGCGTTGAGCGGGATTATCAGGATCGCACCCAGCAAGCCTTTATCGTGCCCAAGGCCGAGATAGCCGCCCAGAAATACGATCTCTCCATCAACCGCTATAAAGAGGTGGTCTATCAGGAGGAGAGCTACGAAGATCCAAAGGTGATTCTGGCCAAGCTGAAGGTGCTAGAAGCAGACATATTGGCCGATCTGGCAGAGCTGGAGAAAATGCTATGAAGTGGCCGATGGAAAAGCTGGGCATTGTCGCACCAGCGAAACCAATTAAAAGTCCCAAAATAGCTGACTCAAATTCAGTCTGGTTACTCAATTTGGATATGGTGGAATCACATACGGGTAGAGTGATTGATAAACTCTTTTGCTCAGCAGATGAGGCAGGAACATCAACACATTGGTTTGATGAAAACTATGTGCTCTATTCAAAACTGCGGCCATATCTGAATAAAGTTGTGGTTCCTGACGGACTTGGTTTGGCAACAACAGAACTTGTACCAATGTTGCCTGACCCCGAGCGATTGGATAAAAAATACCTCGCTTACTATTTACGCTCCGAGCAATTTGTTCGCTGGGTAAATGAGCAGGTCGCAGGAGCTAAGATGCCCCGCGTCTCTATGAAAATTTTCTGGGAGCACGAAATTCCTCTTCCTCCACTCGAAGAGCAAAAACGTATTGTCACGATTCTGGATAAGGCCGATGCCATCCGCCAGAAGCGCCAGCAAGCCATCGCCCTCGCCGATGACTTTCTGCGCAGCGTATTCCTCGATATGTTTGGCGATCCCTTCACCAATCTGAAGGGATTCCCACAAGGAACAATTAGGGATTTAGTTGAATCAGCAAATTATGGTTCATCAGCAAAAGCTTCCGAAGATACCGGTGATTACCCGATCCTCAGAATGGGTAACATTACCTATCAGGGCAGGCTAGATCTGTCTGATTTAAAATTCATTGACTTACATGATAGTGATAAGGAAAAATTTTTAGTTCGAAAAGGGGACTTGTTGTTCAATAGAACAAACAGCAAAGAGTTGGTGGGAAAAACAACTGTATTCGAAGAGGATAATCCGATGGCCTTTGCGGGTTACTTGGTTAGAATCCGAACAAATGAACTAGGTAATAATTATTATCTATCTGGATACCTTAATTCTGCTCATGGAAAGAAAACACTATTAAATATGAGCAAAAGTATTGTCGGCATGGCTAACATAAACGCTCAGGAATTGCAGAATATTAGGATCCCACTCCCCCCCATTGAATTACAGAACCGTTTCGAGAGCATAGTGCAAGAAACAAACCGTCGATTATTAAAGCATGAGAAATCTAGATACAAATTAGACATTCTCTTTGCATCACTTTCTAAGAAATCTTTTGCTGGTGTATTATAACCATACAAGGATATTAGGATGAAAATTAGCGCATTGACCATAGGCGGATTTAAGGGGGTTGCACAAACAGCCCATATTCCCCTGGCCCCGATTACCCTGCTCTTTGGTGCTAACAGTACCGGCAAGAGCACAGTTCTACAGGCGCTGCTCTATCTCTATGAAATCATTGTCGAACGTAATTTTGATCCGCAATACAGCTCAATTACTGGTGAGCAACTCTGGTTAGGTGGCTTTCATAATCTGGTGCATGGTAAAGATCTCACCAATACCATCACTCTTGGTGCAACGCTGGACTTCCGAGACAACGAAGGCGAGCAATTAAATACGTTTACAACAGATCCAGAAAACTGGTTACTAGAAAGCAACATGGGCTTTTCAGCTGAAACAGCTCCAGAAATCATGTCTTTCGAAATAGAATTAGCATGGGATGAATACAACAGATGTGTTTTTGTTAGCCGTTTTGAATGTTCATGCAAAGGGCTAAGCTATATAAAAATAGAAGCCACCGCTGGAACACCTTCAGCTTATATCCATAGTTTTTCACCCTTACCACATTGGAGTGATGAAGTTAATTCGGCGTTACAACATTTATTCACAGACAAGAATAATGGCATTACTTTCATTCCTTATCGCCATGCACTCCCGCCTATTGAACGAATTCATTTACCTAATTCACCCTTAGAGTCTGGTGAAATAACACCGACAGAAATAGCATCACATCTCTTTGCTGAGGCTGCAATATCTTGCGCAACCTTGGCACCTTTAAAGATTCTGGGTGGAAAGTTAAAAAATTTGCTTCATATCGGTCCATTACGCATTGTACCTGGTCGAGATACCATCCTCGAAGACTTCCCTAAGCGAGATCGCTGGTACGATGGTACGGCAGGCTGGGACCACTTTGCTTTTGGTTCTGACGTATACCGTGAGCAGGTTAACCAATGCTTTAACCATATGAACCTGCTCAATTCCAGTTATCGCTTTACGGCCAGCATTCAAGGGGCTCCCCCCCTACAACAACGCCAGGTGCAATTAACCGAAGCTAATGCAAATACACCGCTACGCCCCTGTGATGTTGGTGTAGGTGTCTCACAAGTATTCCCCTTTATTGCCACCACCTGTCTGGATCAATCAGGTGTGATGGTATCTTGCGAACAGCCCGAACTGCATATCCACCCCAGATGGCAACTTAGCCTCGCCGATATGATGCTGGCTGCTTGCCGCAAAGATCCTCAGCGGATGTTTCTGGTAGAAACCCACAGTGAGCACCTGATGTTAAGGTTGCTTAAGCGACGCCGCCAATCCGCAGAGGGTGACATCACGGATAATCACAGCAGTTATTGCCGCAAAGAAGATATCCAGATTATTTTCTGCGAGCAGGAGAACGGAAAAACGCGCCTGCTGCCGATCAAGACAACTGACGAAGGGGAATTTGATGCCCCTTGGCCTAATGGTTTCTTTGCTGAACGCCGGGAGGAGCTGTTCTAATGCTGCATCTCGAATTTGCTATCTCCCCGAACCAAATCCGAAATATGGCCGACCTCAACCTGTTAGAGGCCCGTTTGGGATTTGATAAAGGAGCGGTTCTCTCGCGGTTCCCTAAAAGCTGGTTTGGAGAAGTCTCTAGACACCTCAATGCATCATTGAATGGACATCAGGTTGATCGGGCGACCGAGAAACTCCGCAGAATTAAAGAATCACGCTTGGTTAGCTTTAACCGTGAATACACCGGAACTCCATGGCACGAAGCCGCAGCAACCAGCCATCAAGCGCAACCATTCCATCGCATTATTGACGGGATTACAGATAAACGCCCGCACTACATCTCTGACTGGCAAAGTCTTGAGGATGATGATTTTGTTCCCAACACACAGTATGTCCGTAATGCAGCATCTCTTGCCGGAGCGGCAAAAGCATTATTGCTGGATGCAGAAAAAGTAACCATCTATGACAATTATCTGTGTCCAACACGCTCTGGTTGTCTGAATACTCTTTCAGAAATGATGTCTCTTTGCCAAAAAACGGACGTCGAACTACATGTCTTCGCAGAAGAAGAAGGCAAGCAAGATAGAGACCAGAGAAATCATGCTCTTATGCAACTTTGTACACGGTTGCCCGCCAATATCAGATTATTTTGGTATTGGCTAGACGATGCAGGAAGTGGGCTTTTACATCAGCGAGGCTTATTTACTGGCAAAGGAGGGCTTATTTACGACAGGGGTTTTGAAGAACCCCGAGATCTAGATCAACGTAGCACTCCTACAACAATAACACCGATGCCTCGCGGTCTGTTAGAAGAACGCTCTCGCCTATTTAATCCTGCGCAGCTTGGTACAGGACTATCTCTTGTTGGGTCAGCATGGCAATCACATCCATAACACGTGCAGGCACAACTGAAGCGCCGACTATTTCGTTCGGTTGAGTGGCTAGGGGCGTTGTTGCCCAAATCAGCTATCAGGTCACAACGTCCCCAGCCCCAGGTGACCGCTACACTCGGGGCTTTCTGACAGGCAGACCAAGGGTGTTCAGTTTGTTGATTGCACCAACATACGCCATCACTTCCCCTACCTGACCGTTGTATGTTCGCAGACTGATTTTCCCCGTCAGCAACTGTTTGAACCGATACATCGCCGTCTCTGCCAGCGAGCGACGGTGATATCCCGACATCTTCTTCCAGTGCGCTAGCCCCTCCTTGCGCATCACCAGCACCGCCTCATTTCTCGGATGGCCCTTTTTCCATAGTCCTGCGTTCTTGCGAGGCGGGATACACGCCGTCGCCCCTTTACGCGCAATCAACCGATGGCTGGCTTTGCTGTCATAGGCGCCATCCGCATAAACACGCCCCAGCTTGCGCCGCAGAGGATTGAGCAAGGTCGGCAACACCTCTGCGTCATGCACATTCTCCAGCGACACTTCTGCCGCCACGATATCGTGAGTCACCGGGTCTACCGCCAGATGCAACTTGCGCCACACTCGCCGCTTCTCGGCGCCGTGTTTTCTGACCTTCCACTCGCCTTCACCAAACACCTTCAGCCCGGTTGAGTCGATAACCAAGTCGGTAATACGTCCCTTTGGGGGCTGTCGATAAGCGACCGTCACTGTGCGTGCTCGCTTGCTGACGCAGCTGTAATCGGGGGCACAAAGCGGTACGTTCATCAACTCGAACAGGGAGTCGAGTAGTCCTTGGGTGGCCCGCAGAGTGAGGTTGAAAATCCCCTTGAGCATAAGGAAGGTACAGATGGTCTGGTCAGTGTAAAGCTGGCTGCGTCCCCGTCGCCCATGATGGTCGTGGTGAAACCAATTGCTCATGGCCTCGGCATCAACCCAGAAGGTGAGTGAGCCACGGTTAATCAGAGACCTGTTGTATTTAGGCCAGTTGGTGATGGGGTGAAGCGAGGTGCCCATGATGCAGACTTGAAGAGGATGGTGGTGATCAGATCACCGCGCCCTCAGTTAGTTCCATTCAAGCTGCATCGATTTGGGCAACAACGCCGTGGCTAGGTGATTCAGATTGTAGTGGCATAGTGAATTTGGCCACCATCTTGGTTGATCCGGTTGCCACCGCTTCCGAAGCGTTGCCCTCAGGGTTGGCCGCGCGCAGTTGTGCATGCTTACTTCGAGAAAATGGATTACCTCATCTGTATCGAATTGTGTGCGCCAAGAGCCTGTAAATCCAATTGTGTAACCGCCCACGAATAAGTAACTTTTTCAAAAGGATACCTTCGTGGGTAAGCAAATGGACCAAGACAAACTCAAAGCACTGGCCGCTGAGCTGGCCAAAGACATCAAATCTGAAAAAGATCTCGGCACACTCACCCAACAGCTGATCAAGCTCACCGTGGAGACCGCGCTCAATGCCGAGATGGACGAGCATCTGGGCTACGAGAAACACGCCCCACAAGGCCGCGGGACCGGCAACAATCGCAATGGCTATTCCACCAAGCGCCTAAAAGGCCACCATGGAGAGGTCACCATCCAGGCGCCTCGTGACCGTAACGCCTCCTTCGAGCCTCAGTTTGTCCGCAAGGGGCAGTCACGCCTGACCCAGATGGACGACCAGATCCTCGCCCTCTACGCCAAGGGCTTGAGTACGCGGGATATAGTGGACGCGTTCAAAGAGATGTATGACGCCGACATCTCGGCGGGGCTGGTATCGAAGGTGACCGAACGCGTCATCGAGCAGGTCCACGAATGGCAAAACCGGCCGCTGGATCCGCTCTATCCCATCGTCTATCTGGACTGCATTGTGCTGAAGATCCGCGCGAACCAGCGGGTGATCAACAAGTCGCTCTATCTGGCACTGGGCATCAATATGGAGGGGCACAAGGAGCTGTTGGGCCTGTGGCTGGCCGAGACCGAAGGGGCAAAGTTCTGGCTGTCGGTCCTGACCGAGCTGAAGAACCGCGGCCTGGAAGACATCCTGATCGCGTGTGTGGATGGTCTCAAGGGCTTCCCTGATGCCATTGCCGTGGAATATCCTCAAACCAAGGTGCAACTGTGTATCGTCCACATGGTCCGCAACTCGTTGCGCTACGTCTCCTGGAAGGACTACAAGGCGGTGACGGCTGAACTGAAGCAGATCTACCAGTCTGCGACGGAGCGTGAGGCTAAGCAGGCGCTGGCGGCCTTCGGCGAACGCTGGGATAGCCAGTACCCGCAGATAGCGCGTTCCTGGCAGAGTCACTGGGTTAATCTGATCACGCTGTTCGATTATCCCCCCGCGATCCGGAAGGTGATCTACACCACCAATGCGATCGAGTCACTGAACAGCGTGCTGCGCAAAGCGACCAAACAACGGAAGCTCTTCCCGACCGATGAGTCGGCGCTCAAAGTGGCGTTTCTCGCGATACAGCAGGCCTCCAAGAAATGGACCATGCCGATCCAGAATTGGAAGCCGGCCCTGAATCGCTTTATTATCGAGTTCGGTGATCGCCTGAACGGTCACCTGTAATGGAGTGGGCAGTTACACAGAATTATTTACAGGCTCTGCGCCAAGCCTAGGTCGGTGCACGCTTACCATACACCCAGCCTTGTAACTCACTTGTCGAACACGCCATATCCCTTTGCTCAACGAGGCAAAATCAACCTAGCACGAGATGGACAGTTGAAAATCTTCGTCGCCAACTCTCCGAAAGACAGAGTATCGAGCCCTAGATAGACTCAAGGCTCCACAGAAACAAGCAGGAGCATCTTATGTCAAAGTCGGGAAAAGGCGTTCAACATCCACACAATCCCAACCATCACGCCAATCAGCTAAACCCCAACAAGGGGAGCAATGGCACCAATCAGGCCAATGCTAAGGTACACGGAAACCGCGGCAAACAACTGAACCCCAACCAGAAATAAAAGGAGCGCCTGGCAAGCCAGGCGCTTATCAGGAGATTCAATATGACGGCCGGTTTTCCAACCCTGGGTGAAGTTGTCAAGTATTCCTTCAAGGCTACAGGGATCATTCCAAGCAAGTATAAAGATGCTCACTCATTAAGTGATAAAGAGAAAAAGAAATATCAGAAAGCGTTGGAAAGGCTTGCAGCAGAAGAGGGGGATATCAATAAGAGTTTTCAAGAACTGGGCGATGTATTTATTAAAATCCTCTCTGCCAGCATTAAAAATCGCAAGGTATTGCAGGTTATTTCAGATGTTATCGGAGACCTTGTTCTGGTTTATGGTAATGTTATTACCGATGATGGCACTTATCAGGACACAAAAGGAAGCCTGCACTGGATATTGTCTTCATATTTTATTCCCAGATTGGTAGTCTCCCTTCACAAACATCCGGCACGCATCAATCTTGCCAGTGAGGCTCTTACTTCCCCTACAGAGCCATACTGGTTTTTGCCTACGACTGACGATAACTCGGTCACTTGGCCGCTCGGCAAGGCGATGACATGGGTATATCAGCTAAGCGGCGTGAATCAGACCCAGTTTCACTATCCCTCCGAGGAGGCTAAGAGTAATGATCACTTGAAGGCCAATCAACTGGATAGTGCCCAGAACTGGCTCACCGGCAAACATATTCCCAGCTGGGAAGCGTTGCAGCGCAATTTCATGCAAGCCTTGGAAGCTTATCCCCATCTGGCTGAGCAGAAAGAGAGCATACTGTTGACCCTGTTTGTGGCAAGGGTCGCCACCATCATTAGTCAGGACATTGATGAGCTCTATGGCCGCGACTATCTGAATGAGTTGCTGGCACAATTCAAGCGTCATACCGACTGGCTAAAAGAGCCGATGGAAAAGCTTTCTCACTTCTTTAGTGAAATGGCACATCATCCACAAATCCCTTCCGGGATGATAGACAGTATCCACGCTGAATATGCAGAACGTTTCTGGTGCGAGAAAGCTGATAGAGTGATACCAGCTGCCAGACACATTCAGTCTCTCATTATGGAAAAGCCACATATTTTGTCCAATCACCAAAAGGCATGGTTTGTGAACAAGTATGGTGAAGATATAGTTGGTCCTATCTTCGAGTTTTTTGATAGACAGCAACAGCAAAGAAAACATATCCCAGAAGGATTCATCGAATGCCTTATCGAATTTCTGGAGCTAAAAAAAACCATCTGTGAGCCATCTGAGGTGGCCAGGTTTATCGCCAAAATAGATCGCTACCAGTTGCCATCTATCTGCGCCTGGATGGTGCACTGGCTGAAAGCCGAGACCCTCTATCACTCCAACGACTGGCCCGGTGTTTATCGAGAGCTATCCATTGCCTTTGATGCAGCTAAATATGCAGCAGGCCAATATCAGCGCCCTCTGCTTAATCACTATCTGGAGGCATGTGCCAAAAATAATAAATGGCGTGAATTTAAAAAGGGGGTCGCCTGGGCTCAATATCTGGGTATCAAGGTGCACTTTCTGGGACAGGATGAACCTAGCGATGACAATATGCGTTATGTCTTCGACTTGATGCGGAACGGTTATATTGCTTGGTGAGACGAGCGGTTAGCTTGAGCCTCCGCCCCCTCTGCGGGGGTGATAAGCTCCATATATATGGGCTGAAACTCCACATATAGTAATCCTGTGATAGCTGATCGGGGACAGGCGGCCCAGTCAGTCTTGGGTTGTATCCCAGCAGATCCACCCATTGAGCGATGTCTGGTACGGCCCCTGGGAGGAGTAGTCCGCCAATGTGTTATCAGTCCCCCCATGAAAGAAGAAACAACCATGAGCGATGACAAAATTTACTTCCCCCACGAAGTGATAGTACTGCAATTCGAGCAAGGTCTTTCACTGCTGCCTGCCTGGCGCAACTACCGGGGCCTGAGTCAGACTGATCTGGCTGAGCGGGTGGGTATGTCGCTGAGTGAGCTGGTGGCCTTGGAGCAACCTGACTACCAACTCACCCGCCAGCAGCTCGCACGACTGGCAGAGGCTCTCAACATTCAGCACGAACATCTAACCGATTAGCAAAGCAGTTTGGTCATGCTCTACCGAGACTATAACTAGCTTGAGTTTTTAGTTGCGGGGTTTAGTGTGGGGTTTAAAAGAATCATGAGACAAAAATAAAAAACAATAACCATTAAAATCATTTGGTTATATAAAATTACAGAGTTCTCCATCGAAGACCTCAACTGATCCTGCCTGCCCACCGGCAGCGCCCGATGCAGACAGGCCGCAACTCACGGCGGCCTATTTGCTTTTCCCTCTCGCGCCCTTTATCCAGATCCACTCTCTTGCTTGTCGTTCAGCCTGAGCAGCACTTCACTATTCCTTCTCCAATTCTCTGACTTGCCGGTCACTGCTCCAACAGCAGGCATTCGTCACTATCTTCACCCAGCTTGACCAGACGGCTGCGCACCAGCCCCAGCTTGGCCAACAGGCCGATGGAACGCTCGTTGCCAGGGGTGACGATGGCGACTACTTGCCCAATCCCCAATCGGCTTTTGCCATCGGCAAGGGCAGCCTGCGCCGCTTCGATGGCATAGCCCTGACCACGATATTGCGGCAGGAAGGCATAACCGATATCGACCTGCTCCAGGGTATCGCGCTTGATCAGGCCGCAAATGCCGAGGCAGGCACCATCTTCCTTTCGCTCAACCAGATAAAGGCCATGGCCGTAGCGGGCATAGCTCACCGCAGGCCCCTGCTGGATATACTCCTGCGCCTGCGCCAGAGTCCGAATGCCCCGATCGCCGATGTAGCGATAAAAGTCGCCATCATTGAGCAGCTCAAGAATGAAGGGGGCGTCGGTGGCGATCATTTCGCGCAGGATCAGGCGGGAGGAGGCAATCATGGCAAAGGCTCTCAAACGGAAAGTGAAAGGTAAAGAGTGCCCCGCTACTCCCGGGCTGACAAGCCTGCAGATTCTTTCGTCATGAAAAAGGGGCCATATAGGCCCCTGGCAACATCAAGTGAATCGGCTCAGGCTGCCAATAACCCCGCATAGCCGTTGCCCTGCTCCCGCAGCGCGCTGAACTGGGCAGCACAATCGGCCCATGTCAGCCCCAGTTGTTCCGCCACTTTCTGAGGCCACTCGGGGGGGGCTTCCTCCCCTACATCGGACTGGGCCGCCAACACGATGGCCAGATGGATAAACCCTGCCTCTGAGGAAAACTCTTTCGCCTTCATGGGGTTGTAGTGATACTCCACCGCATTGCTGATGGTGTCTGGAAACTTCCAGTATCTGGCCATCGCCGCTCCGACCTGAGCATAATTGAAGCCAATCACCAGCTCCTCCGCCTTGGCTCGCCCTTTATGTTGCTCCAGATCGTGAATGTGATTCACCGTATTTTCTGGCAGTCCCACATGCATGATGAGGCGACCAAGATCGTGCAGCAGTGCGCAGGTAAAGACCTCCTCCCCCTTCATCCCTTTCTTGACGGCCAGACGACGGGCCAGCTCCGCTACGTTGAAAACACAACCCCAGAAGTGTTGGAGATTGATGCCAGGCACCGCTTTGACTGATTCGGTGAGCCCGCAAGCCAGCACCATGTTGCGCACCATCGCCAACCCCAGCCGAACCGCCGCCTCATTGACGGTGGCGACCTGACGACTGCTGCCAAATTTGGCCGAGTTGGCCAAGCGCAACAACTTGGCAGAGATGACCGGATCCTTGTTAATCAATTTACTGATCTTAAGCAGATCAGGGTCTTTTTCGTTGAACGTCTGAATCAAGTCGCGCATCACTTCAGGGATCTGGGGCAGCAGTTTGGGTTCCGCCAGCAAGGAGTCGATCGTAGGCATAGTCATGTCCATCCATGTTATGAGTATTCCAATCTGTTTGCCGAAGCAAACTGCTCATAATTATGGGTCACCAGATCAATACAGCAAGCAGCCAAGCTCCTAACCACCCTCAAAGCAGCAGCCCGGCCAACTCCTCCAGCCCATTGATCTCGACATCTGGCAGCAGTTGCACTGAATGCCACGGCTGCTGCCGCTCATTGAGCCAGGCGGCACGAAAGCCATGCAAGCGAGCGCCCAGCACATCGGTCTCGGGATGGTCCCCCACATGGAGGATCTGCTCAGGTGGCAGTTTGAGGGCGCTGCGGGTCTGCTCAAACATATCCGCCGCCGGTTTCATTCTGGCGCCCACCCCCGCCTTGCAGATCAGCGTGAAGTAGCGATCCAGTCCTGCTTGCGCCAGATCCAGATTGCCGTTGGTGATCACCACCAGCGGATAGCGCTCGGCCAATCTGGCCAGCAGATGATGAGTTGATTCGCTTACCTCGATCTTCGAGCGCTGTGCCAGAAACGCGGCAAATACCTGCTCTGCCTCACGACTGGCCTGCTGGTCAGCCATGCCCCCCGCGACCATGGCGGCGCGGATGGTCTGCTGGCGTGCCAGACTGACATCGTGGTGCAGCTCGGGCATATCTTTCAACACGCTACGCTTGAGCGCCAGCCAGCGTGGCTGGTCGAGCATGGCGGTGGCCAGATATTCGCTGCGCAGATGGCCGAGCATCCACTGCTCGGCGCGCACGATGGCGGGGCCGTTGTCATAGAGGGTGTCATCGAGATCAAACGAGATGGCAGCAACCGGCTGCCAGCGGCGATAGAAGTGCATGGACTCTCCTCTGCGACGGGGGCTCAGGGCCCGTTATTCATCTTCCTGCGCATCCGGGTCACGCTTGGCCCTTGGGTGGGCGCTGTCATAGACCTTGGCCAGATGCTGGAAGTCGAGATGGGTGTAGATCTGGGTGGTAGAGAGGTCGGCGTGCCCCAGCAGCTCCTGTACCGCCCGCAGATCGCCGGAGGACTCCAGCATATGGGTGGCAAAGCTGTGACGCAGCTTGTGGGGATGGACGTGGGCATTGAGCGCCTGCTTGTTGCCCCAGCCATCGAGGCGGGCCTGCACCGAACGAGCCGACAGCCGCTGCTTGCGACTGGAGAGAAACAGCGCCTCGCTCTCATCCCCGGCCAGCAGCGGGCGCACTTTAAGCCACTTTTGCAGCCACTCGACCGCCATCCGACCGATGGGCAGCACTCGCTCCCGCGAGCCTTTGCCGGTCACCTTGAGTTGACGATCATCAAGCTTCAGATCCACCAGATTGACCCCCACCAGCTCGGCGAGACGCAACCCTGACGAGTACATCAGCTCCATGATGGCGCGATCCCGCACCGCCAGTGGATCCTGCTCATCGGTGATGTTGAGCAGCTGGTACATCTCGTCCACATCGAGGTTTTTCGGCAGCGGCCGCCCCTGCTTGGGGGTGACGATGCCACGGGCCGGATTGGCGGTCAGCCGCCCCTGTCGCACCTGCCAGTCGCAGAAGCTGCGCAGCGCAGAGACCTTGGTGGCGAGCGAACGGGGCGCCAGCCCCCCTTTGTGCATCCGGGTCACCAGACTGCGCACCTGACTCGCATCGAGCTGGCCCCAGTCGCAAAGACCCAGTCGCACCAGCTCGGCGGTCATGGCGTCGAGATGCCCCTGATAGTTGGTACGGGTATGGGGGCTGAGCTGGCGCTCGACCCTCAGGTATTCGATAAATGCCGCCAGCTCGTCCGCCAGTGCTGACGGCAGCGGCTCAGAGGCTGGCGGTGTATTGGCCGATTCCCTAGCCACGGGTCAACTCGGGCAGACGCAACTGCAGCAAGCGACCCAACTGGCCCAGCAGCAGGGTGTCATTGTGCGGGCTGAAGTGGCTCGGATCCGAGCTGGCGAAGGCCAGCATCCCAAGATCGCCGAGCCGCATCAGGGCGACCGAGTTAACCAGCACATCGTGGCCAAACAGCGCCTGCTTCTCGCTCTGGCTCAGGCGGCCAAAGTAGTAATCCTGCCCTGGAAGACGCTGGCCCAGCAGGGATTCGAGCTGCTTGCCCTGCGCCAGAAAGCGCTGCTCGGGCCCGCTCAGGGCAAAGCGCTTGGGATTGAGCCAGAGTCGCAACCCGGTCAGCCGCAACCGCTGGACAAAGGCTTTGCCCATCACAGCACTCACCTCAAACAGGGTCTGGCAACCGTATAGCTCGCCATAGAGATCGGCATAGACCCGGAAGATCCGCTCGTTCTCGCTGGCAATGCCCATCAGCTCGGTGATCTCCAGCTCCAACTGCTCAATCCGCTCACGCTGACGATCCAGCTGGCGCTCTACCAGCGAGACGGAGCCCTTACGTTCATGGGGAATACGGATCCGGTCCAGCACGGTGACGTGGCGCTGGAAAAATTCGGGGTAACGGGACAGGTACTCCAGCACAGCGGCTTCGTCCACCGCTTGCTCCTGCCGTTTGAGCTCGCTCATAAATTGGGTGATCCATTAGAAAAACAGGGCTTACCGCCCCGATAACATGGGCAAAGGGGGCATTCGCCCCCTCTACCTAAACCTCTATCTGGCCGTCAAACACATGCTCGGCGGGCCCGGTCATATAGACAGGTTGCCCCGGCCCCTTCCAGGCGATGGTCAGCTTGCCGCCAGGCAGGGTGACAGTGACCCGCTCCTTGAGCTTGCCCTGACTGATGCCGACCACCACAGCGGCGCACGCGCCAGTACCACAGGCCAAGGTCTCACCGACCCCGCGCTCGAATACCCGCAGCTTGATCTCGCTGGCGTTGACCACCTCGGAGAAGCCGACGTTGACCCGCTCGGGAAAACGCTCGTTGCGCTCCATGATGGCCCCCAACACGGCGACCGGTGCATCGGCAACCGACGGTACATCAATGACGCAGTGAGGATTGCCCATGGAGACAGCGCCACACATCACGGTATGCTCCTGCACCCGCAACAGGTAGGTTTTTTCTGCTTTTTGAGCCCGAAACGGGATCTTGCTCGGCTCGAACTGGGGGACACCCATGTTGACCGTGACCTGATTCTCCCCTTCGAGCTGCAGCATAATGCGGCCACGAGAGGTGCTGACGGCGATGCGATCCCGGTTGATCAGCCCCTTGAGGCGGACGAAGCGGGCAAAACAGCGGGCGCCGTTGCCACACTGCTCCACCTCGCTGCCATCGGCATTGAAAATGCGGTAGTGGAAGTCGAGTTCCGGATCATAGGGGGGCTCGACCAGCAACAGCTGGTCAAAGCCGATCCCGAAGTGGCGATCTGCCAGCTTCTTGATGACATCATTGCTGAAAAAGACCTTCTGGGTGACGCCATCCACCACCATAAAGTCGTTGCCCAAGCCATGCATCTTGGAAAAATCTATCAACATCGTGCATTCCTGTGCTGTTAGGGCTGTAAAAATTCACCAAACCAAGGGGCGTCAGTCATTGTCCACAGCCCTATGCATCCCGGAAGAGTCCATCAACATCGTGCATTGCTGTGCTCTGCTGTCAGGGCTGTAAAAATTCACCATCAACCACTATGAAGTCGTTGTCCATAGCCCCATGCATCCCGGAAGAGTCCATCAACATCGTGCATTGCTGTGCTCTGCTATCAGGGCTGTAAAAATTCACCATCAACCACTATGAAGTCATTGTCCAACGCTGCGTCATCAGGGCAGTAGGTGCTCACCGCGCCAGAGATCGGCCAACTGCTCCCGCTCACGGATCAGGTGCGACTCGGCACCATCTACCAATACTTCGGCGGCACGGGGGCGGGTGTTGTAGTTGGATGACATGGTAAAGCCGTAGGCACCGGCCGAACGCACCGCCAGCAGGGAACCCTCGGCAATGGCCAGGGTGCGCTCCTTGCCGAGGAAGTCGCCGGTCTCGCACACCGGGCCCACCACGTCATAAAGCGCGGGAGCATGGCCAGCACGGCTATCCACCTCGATGATGTTCATCCAGGCGCCGTAGAGCGAGGGGCGCAGCATGTCGTTCATGCCGGCATCGATCAGCGCGAAGTTGCGGGTCTCGCCCGGCTTCAGGTACTCGACCCGGGTCAGTAGCACGCCGGCATTGGCGACGATGGCACGGCCCGGCTCGAACAGCAGGGTCAGATCCCGACCCGCCAGCTTCTTCTTGAGCGCTTCGGCATATTCGGTGGGATGGGGCGGCTGCTCGGCGCCATAGTTGACCCCGAGGCCGCCGCCCACGTCCAGGTGGTGAATGCGGATCCCCTCCGCCGCCAGCTCGTCGATAAGCCGCAGCAGCTTGTCTGCCGCCTCCATGAAGGGGTTGAGCTCGGTGAGCTGGGAGCCGATATGGCAATCCACCCCGACGATCTCGATGTTCGCCATCGCCGCCGCCTTGCGGTAGATAGCTGGCGCCAGCTCGATGGGGATGCCGAACTTGTTCTGCTTGAGGCCGGTGGAGATATAGGGGTGAGTACCGGCATCGATGTCCGGATTGACCCGCACCGAGACACGGGCCTTCTTGCCCATGCTGCCCGCCACCCGATTGAGGCGCTCCAGCTCGGCTTCCGACTCCAGATTGAAACAGAGGATCTCTTTATCCAGCGCGAGGCGCATCTCGGCTTCGCTCTTGGCCACCCCGGAGAAGACCACTTTGGCCGGATCACCGCCCGCCGCCAGCACCCGCGACAGCTCGCCACCGGAGACGATGTCAAACCCGGAACCCAGACGGGCCAGCAGGTTGAGCAGCGCCAGGTTGGAGTTGGCCTTCACCGCATAGCAGATCAGATGGGGAATATTGCCAGCCGCCGTGTCGAAGGCGTGCCAGTGGCGCTCAAGAGTCGCACGGGAGTAGACGTAAAGCGGGGTACCGTACTGCTCGGCAAGCTGCTGCAGTAAGATTTGCTCGGCCTGAAGCTGGCCGTCGGCGTCGTAGTTAAAGTGATCCAAGGGGGCGGTTCCTTCCTAGAATGGGTGCGGCATTAGTGCGGCGCGGCCTCGGTGGCTGCCTCGGAGGTCGCAGGCGGTGCCGATTGCGGTGTACTCTGGCTCTGTGGCTGCTCGGGGGGCGGCATATAGAGCGGCCCCTTCAGACCGCACGCGGCCAACCCGAGGGACAGAAGAGTGGCAAGCAGACACTTGGTGAACTGGGTGATCATAATGGTTCGCTGCGAAAAAATTTTTGGCCCTCTATAATCGCACTCACATTGTTAAAAGCAACAGGATAAACCGATGAAGGATCACCAGTATCACGCCCTGACCGACACCTTTTTCCAGTATGTGGAAGACATTATCGACGAGGGGTATCCCGATATCGATTGCGAACGCAACGGCGGCGTATTGACCCTCTCTTTCGAGAACAAGACCAAGGTCATCATCAACAAGCAGGAGCCGCTGCACCAGATCTGGGTCGCTACCCGCGAAAACGGCTTCCACTTCGAACTACAGGGTGAAACCTGGATCGACAACCGCTTCGGTCACGAGCTGAAAGCCCTGCTGAGCCGCTCCTGCACCACGCAGGCGGGTGAAACTGTGGTGTTCCCATGATCGACCTGCACCCGCAGGATGCCCGCCATGCGGTGATCTGGCTGCACGGGCTGGGGGATTCCGGCGCTGGTCTCGCCCCGCTGGTCGACGCGCTGGACCTGCCCACCGAGCTGCCGGTGCGTCACCTGCTGCCGGATGCCCCCGAGCGGCCGATCACCATTAACATGGGCTACAAGATGCGCGGCTGGTACGACATCAAGAGCTTCGAGGATCCCGCCGAGCGGGCCGTGGAGTCCCATGTCCGTGAATCGGCCGACCAGATTGCCGCATTGCTCGATCAACTGGTGGCCGACGGGCTTGCCCCCGAGCGCATCGTGCTGGTGGGCTTCTCTCAGGGCGGAGTGATTGCCTCCTTCACCGCGCTACGCTACCGCGCCCGGCTGGCGGGCCTGCTCTGCATGTCTACCTATCTGGCCGCCGCGGACAAGCTGATAGACGAGATGAGCGAAGCGGCTCGCACCCTGCCCATCTGCTACATGCACGGCATCTATGACGATGTGGTGAGCCTGTCGCTCGGGTGGGATGCCAAGAACCAACTGGAAAGTGCCGGGCTCGCTCCCGAGTGGCACGAGTACCCGATGCGTCACGAGATCTGCCGTCCGCAGCTCGATGATATTCGCCACTGGCTGCTGGCCCGTCTCGGCGTCTGATCTGCCTCAAAAGCAAACGGCCTGCAATTGCAGGCCGTTTTTTATGGCGATGCCAACTGGTGGGTCAGCCCACTTCCCGGGTCGGCGGCGCCTGCTCCCGCAACATGCCCTGACTGCGGTAGGAGATCACCGCCAACTCACCACCCTGCTGCACTATCTCATAGTACTGGGGCAGGTTGAAGTTGATGAACTGACCGTCGTCACTGAACCGCTCGTGACTGGAGGTGTAGAAGCGGTTGACCCCAGCCACCAGCTCATCCTTGTTGCCGGCAAAATGCTGGTAAATCTCCACCCGGTTCGCCTCATCGAGGATGTAGATGTTGGTCCCTGCATCCCGGGTATCGAAGAAGAACTGCACCAAGCCTTCGCTGGCGTAGGCATCGACGATGCTCGGCAGATGCTGGCTATGGGTCTTGTCGAGCCGCAGCGGCAGGTGATCCAGCTTGTTGTGGGAGATGTGGCGGTAAAAATCGATGGCGTTTTCCAGCTTCTTCACCGACACCCCGCGCCGTTCGAAGAAGATGCCGTACTTCTCCTTGCCGAGCGCCATGGTCTTGACCAACTGCTGCTTGTCACGGGCCAGGCGCAGATCGATACACTCAGCCACCAGGGTCTCGAAGCGGGATCGCAGCAATGAGCGGAAATGTTGGCTGTAGCAAAACACCTCGATCATCTCGGGGGCAGCAGCATCCTGGTGCATCTTGCCGAGGATGGTGGTGAGGGCATCGACCACAGCTTCATCCCCCTGGAAGTGCAGGGTGCGGATCTCGCTCCAGGAGTTGCGATAGACCAGATCCACCGAGCCCACCAGACACTCCTGATTGCGGCCAAACGAGAAGACATCCACGGTGTTGGCATCAAATTCGATCACCTGACCGACCCAGTGGCTGGTCGGGTCCATCTCCAGATTGAGAAAGATGGAGAGCTGACGGATCTCGCACGGGCGGCTGAGGGCCAGGTTGGTGGCCAGCGGATACTTCTCGGGGAAACAACCGGAGAGATCGCGGCAGAACTGGTGCAGATTGTCGATGTGCAGATCCGAGCCCTGATTGAACAGGTGTACCCGCGACTGGGGCGTCAGCAGATCGTTGAAATAGGCCCAGGAGACCAGCTTGCTGATGTAGCCGTTGAACTCGAGTGGCGCACGACCAATGATGTCCGCCGGCTCCAGCGAATGTTTGTAGAGGTACCAACCGGCACGATTCAGACGACCATGGGGCACCTGTACCAAGCTGAGATCCGGCTCGCTGAGATCCGGCGCAATCTTGAGGTTGATGCGCTGTACCTTGCCCGGCAAGCTTTCGAAGGCAGCGTAGAGCTTGCGCGACAGAATGCCGATATCTTCCGGGTTGATCGACTCGCTAATGTTGTTGCGGCGGGCGAACTGGATCAGGTTGCGGTAGCTCTGCATCAGGGCCTCCAGCAACTCGGCGTGGGCGATCTTCACCTCTTCGATCTTCCACTCGTGGCGGTGATCGAGCTGATACAGCTTCTGCTGACTCCACCCCCAGTAGGAGACCAGCTGGCTCATTTGCCCACGGCGCCACTCGGGGGAGTGATCATCTTTGGGATGGCTGAGGCCGTCACACACCTTGAGGTAGAAGCAGCGGCGCACCAGATCGAGCCGCGCCATGTCGCCGATGGACTTGAGGTAGTTGGTCACCTTGTCCAGCATCAGAGAGTAGTTGTCGAGCCGGTAGTGCATCCCCTCGTTATGCTGGAACCAGTCGCGACCGATCATCGACAGCAGACGGGTGTCGGGATACTCGTGGGAGTAGGCCTCCATCAGCACCGACTTGAGCACCGCCTTGTAAGGGGAGTCAATCCCCTTGTAGAGCTGCCACAAGGCGGAGCCGAAGTACTCCTCGGCCGGAATGCGGTCAAAACTGCCCAGATCGAGCCAGTCGTCCTGCTTGAGCTTGCCGCTCTCGAACAGTTCGTTCACATAGGCGTCGTAGTGGTCATCACAGGCGATGGGCACCAGATACCAGATCAAGCGTTTGCCCGCGATATGCATGGCACTGCGATAGAACTCGTCGAGCAACAGCAGGTGCTGGGCACTGCCGCAGCTCTCCCCCTGCATCTGGGCATCGTTGGTCTGGCGGAACTTGTCTTCCGGGATCAGGAAAAAGTTGAGATCGACCCCACGCTGCTCGGCCCACTTGGAGAGTTGCTGACACTTCTGATCCAGCAGTTCAAGCCGCTCCTGCGACAAACCGGCCACGTGGCAGACCCAGATATCGAGATCCGAGTGACAGCATTGGCCGATGGAGGAGGTACTGCCCATGGAGTAGAGTCCCTGAATCGCGCGATCCTGGGTTGCCAGACCATTCAGGCAGTTGGCGTTGCGACAAAGGTCATCGATAAAGGCTTGCTGTTCGGCAGTAGCGCTGAAGCTCCAGATACCATGAGGGACATCGCCAGAAACATAGCCTGGCAGCAGGGGGTGATTGAAGTGCAGCATGACGGGCAGCAGTTGAAATACCTGCTGCCCGTAGCGACTCATGAGGCCTAACGCCCGTTGCGTCTTGAGACGGGTAATGTCGTCATAACGCGCAACCAGCGTATCTATGTGTTCCTGCAATGCCCTGCCTATCACCAAGGTAAAAATGACGCACCAAAAGGGGGATACGTCAAAAAAGTGTGATCATGTTAACAATGCCAGCAGCAGTGGTAAACAAGCCCACCGCGAATCACCTGATTATTTCTGGTATGACCACATTAAGTATCAAGGGATATCTTTAAATTTAAATATTTTCAATATCTTAGCCATCTACAAACTCTTAATGAAAATCATTTTCAACCTGCATTTTTGAGCCTGTCCGCGCTTTTGCCGGCTGCGCCATGAAAGCCCGGGCAAAGGGTGGTAATATCGATTTCCTCCTAAAAATGAAACAACTGATTGATATGGCAGCCCGAACCCTGAAAATTGCCACTCGCAAGAGCCCGCTGGCCCTGTGGCAGGCCAACTTTGTCAAAGACCGGCTCGAAGCCCTGCACCCGCAGCTGCAGGTAGAACTGGTGCCCATGAGCACTCAGGGTGACAAGATCCTCGATACCCCGCTGGCCAAGGTCGGTGGCAAAGGGTTGTTCGTCAAGGAGCTGGAAACCGCCATGCTGGAAGGACGAGCCGATATCGCCGTTCACTCCATGAAAGATGTGCCGGTGGAGTTCCCTGAGGGGCTAGGCCTGCACACCATCTGCGAGCGGGAAGATCCCCGCGATGCCTTCGTTTCCAACCGTTTCAAGGCCATTGCCGAGTTGCCGCAAGGGGCCGTGGTCGGCACCTCCAGCCTGCGTCGCCAGTGCCAGCTGCGCGCCGCCCGCCCGGATCTGGTGATCCGCGACCTGCGTGGCAACGTCAACACCCGCCTGGCCAAGCTGGATGGCGGTGAATATGACGCCATTATTCTCGCCGCCGCCGGTCTGAAACGACTGGAGATGGCACACCGCATTGCGGCCTTTATCGAACCGGAACAGAGCCTGCCTGCCAACGGCCAGGGGGCCGTCGGCATCGAGTGCCGCCTTGACGATGTTGAGCTGCACGCCCTGCTGGCGCCGCTGGAGCACGCCGAGACCCGCGCCCGGGTGCTGACCGAGCGGGCCATGAACCGCGCCCTGCAAGGGGGATGTCAGGTCCCTATCGGTGCCTATGCCCTGATCGATGGCGACCAGATCTGGCTGCGTGGTCTGGTGGGTAGCCCGGATGGCACTCAAGTGATCCGTGACGAGATCCGTGGCTCGGTGAGCGACGGCGAAGCCCTCGGCGAACAGCTGGCCCAGCGCCTGCTGGCCGCCGGTGCCGACGTGATTCTGGCCGAGGTCTACCGCGGATGATCCCGCTGGTGGTGCGTCCGGCCGCTCAGGCCGCCGAGCTGGTGCAGTTGCTGCGCCAGCAAGGTCATGCACCACTCTGCTGCCCGCTGCTGGAAACCGTGGCGGGCAGTGAACTTTCCCGCCTGCCAGACCTGCTGCACAGTGCCGACATGGTTATCGCCGTCAGCATCCATGCCATTCATTTTGCACACGATTTTCTGTTGCAAACTGGTCAGACCTGGCCACATATTGAGTACTTTGCCGTAGGTCAAGCCAGCGCAGATGCCTTTGCCGCCATCGGTATCGCGGCGATCTGCCCGGATGACCCACGCAGTGAGGGGCTGCTGGCGCTGCCCGCCCTGCAACAATTGGTTGGCAAACGGGTGCTGATCCTGCGGGGCAATGGCGGACGGGAGCTGATCGCCGACACGCTGGCCTCACGCGGTGCTCTGGTGCACTATTGTGCGGCCTACGAGCGCCACTACCCCGAGTTCGACGGGGAACAATTAACCCACCACTGGCAAGCAGCGGGGCTGGATAGCCTGCTGATCACCAGTGGTGAACTGCTGCAACGGCTGCTGGAGCTGGTGCCCGACCACCAGCGGCCCTGGCTTTTTGACCGCCAACTGGTGGTTCCCAGCCCCCGGGTGG
Source organism: Aeromonas sp. 160P (assembly GCF_055193095.1). Classification (NCBI taxonomy): domain Bacteria; kingdom Pseudomonadati; phylum Pseudomonadota; class Gammaproteobacteria; order Aeromonadales; family Aeromonadaceae; genus Aeromonas; species Aeromonas sp. 160P. Next base: position 323,194 of record NZ_JBUXKV010000001.1, read on the forward strand.
CCGAGATGGCCAGCGCGGCGGGCTTTATCCATATCACGATTGCCCAAGGTGCATCCAACCAGGCCCTGATGGCCGCACTGGAACTGAGGAAGATGGAATGACAGAACAACAAGAATCCCAGGTCAAACCCCAGCCCACCGCTGTGGTCAATAACAGCAAGAGCCGCTCCGGTACTGTGCTGGGCGGAGTCGCCATTCTGCTGGCCCTTGGCCTGACTGGTGGGCTCTATCTGCACGGTCACCAGAGTGCCGTTACCCAGCAGGCCGAACTGGCCCAGCTCAAGCAGCAGCTGGCGAGCGCCCTGAGCAAGATCGACCAGACCAGCAGCAAGGATGCCGCACAGCTGGCCACGCTGGATCAAACCCAGCAACGACTGCAGGGCGAGATGCAGGGGCTACAAAACCGGGTGCTGGATCTGAACGACAAGCGCCCCAACGACTGGATGCTGGCCGAATCCGAGTATCTGGTGCGGATGGCAGGCCGCAAGCTGTGGCTGGAGCATGACCTCATCTCTGCTATCACACTGCTTGGCAATGCCGACGAGCGGATCAGAGCCCTGAACGACCCCAGCCTGATGCCAATCCGCAAGGCATTGGCGGAAGACATCGCCAAGCTCAAGGGGATGCCGCGTATTGACCGTGAGGGGCTGACCCTCAAACTGGCCGCCCTCGAAGATCAGATCGAGCTGTTGCCCCTCTCTACCGTCAGCATGCCGGAAGCCAAGCTTGAGGCTGATCAGGCGGTCACCGCCAATCCCGACGAGTGGGAGAGCAACCTGAAGAAGAACTGGGTCAAGTTCACCGAAAACTTCGTCACCATTCGTCGCCGCGATGGCGCGGTGGAGGCGCTGCTCTCACCGCAACAAGAGATCTTCCTGCGTGAAAACCTCAAAACCAAGTTGCTGCAGGCACAAATCTCGGTGTACCGCGAGCAGCAAACGCTCTATGAAGACAGTCTGGACAAGGCACAGCGCTGGCTGACCCAATACTTCGACACCGAAAACAGTGCTACCCGCTATATGCAGGGGGAGATCGACAAGCTCAAAGGCGAACAGATCCAGATCGATTATCCGGAACAGTTCAAGACTCAGGCCATGCTGGAACAGGTACTGACCGAACGCCTGCAACGCATTCTGGCCAGCAACTGAGGAGGGCACCATGATCCGTATAATCATTCTGGTTGCCGTGATGGTCGCAGGGCTGATCTTTGGCCCACAAGCGTCCGGTAACAAGGGCTATGTACTGATTGCCCTTGGCAATTACACCATCGAATCCTCCGTCACCAGCGCGGTGATCCTGGCCGTGCTGTTCTACGGTGCCCTGCTGCTCATCGAGTGGCTGCTGGGCCGGGTATTCGGCCTGCGTCGCAAGACACAAGGCTGGTATGGCTCACGCCGCCGCCGCAAGGCCAATCAGCAGACCGTTGCCGCCACTCTGGCCATGGCCGAAGGGCACTACAGTCAGGCTGAAAAGCTGATGATCAAGGGGGCCAGCAACAGCGACACCCCGCTGCTCAACTACTTAAGCGCCGCCAAGGCGGCTCAGGCCCGTGGTGACGACGCCCGCCGGGATCAATACCTGCAAAAAGCGCAGGAGGAGAACCCCAAGGCCGAGCTAGCACTGACCCTGACCCAAACCCAATTGCAGATCGAACAGGGCCAGTACGACACCGCACTGGCGATGCTGGAGTCGGTCTACGCCCTCAACCCGCGCCACCCCATGGTGCTGGATCAGCTGCGTCAGGTGCATCTGGCCCGTCAGGACTGGAGCGCCCTGTGCGATCTGATCCCGGCGCTGCACAAGGTGGGCAAGCTGACCCCGAAACAGGAAGAAGATCTGCTGCAACAGGCATGGAGTGGTCGCCTGCAACAGGCAGCAAGCAGCCTCGAAACCCTCAAGGCGGTGTGGCAGGATCTGCCGCGCAAGCTGCGCCTCGAGCCGGAACTGCTGGCCTGCTATGGCGACTTGCTGCGCCAGCTGGGTGCCGACAACGAGGCCGCCACCCTGTGGCAGGAGGCGCTGCGCAAGCAGCCGATGCCACAGCTGCTGGCGCGCCTGCCCAAGCTGAAACTCGACAACTACCAGCCGCTACTGGCACTGCTGCAAAAGCAGCAGGGGCAACCGAATGTCGATACGGCGCTGGCCCAGCTCTATCTGCTGGCTGGCCAGCTGGACGATGCCCAGAAGCTGCTGGAGCAGGAAGTCGTCAGCGCCCCCAGCGCTGCCGCCTACCATGCCCTTGGCCAGCTGATGGACAAACGTCGCCTCACCAACAAGGCCAACGAGTACTATCGTCAGGCGCTAATGCTGGCAGGGATTTGATCCCGACGCACAGAGACGCGAGAGGCCGCACAGTGCGGCCTCTTTTTTTTATCTCTTCGCCCTGCCCTCGTCAGGTGGTCAGCCGCTCCAGCTCGCCGATCAGCCAAATGGCCTCGGCACGGTGGCTGCCACACACATCCATCATGGGGCGAAAGCCACCACATACCGCTGGCCGCTCCGGTTGACCGAAGATCTTGCAGCCAAGCACGCCATCAAGCTGGACACAGGGGATACCCGCCGGCTTGCCATCTGGCATGCCGGGAATGGCACTGCTGATACTGGGGGCGATGCAACAGGCAGCGCAGCCGCTACGACACTCCATACACTCCACTCCTTTGGGACGGTCTGAGCCACCATAGCCGAAGCGGCGGCACAAACGTAGCTGGCGCACAATAAAAAGCCCGACCGCACGGGCGATCGGGCTTTGAGGCAAAACAGCCGGTTCAGCGAAACATCATTACATGATGATATCGCGTACCACGCTGTCTTTGCGCTCAAGGTAGTGGATCGACTTGATACGACGGATGGTACGAGATTTACCACGGATCAGCAGAGTCTCGGTGGTCGCCATCACACCATCGCTGCTGATGCCGTCCAGCAGATCACCCTTGGTGATGCCGGTGGCGGAGAAGATGACGTTGTCATTCTTCGCCATATCTTCCAGCTTGAGCACCTTGCTGATATCGATACCGAGTGCTTCGCAGCGGGCAATTTCCTGTTCGCCCAGCGCACGCACTTCCGGGCTGTCGCCCTTGACCCGGTGACGCGGCACCAGACGAGCCTGCATGTCGCCATCCAGCGCGCGGATCACCGCGGCCGAAATCACCCCTTCCGGTGCGCCGCCGATGCCGTAAAGCATGTCGACTTCGCTGTCCGGCAGACAGGTGAGGATGGAGGCAGCAACGTCACCATCAGGAATGGCGAACACCCGCACGCCCAGCCCCTGCATCTCCTTGATCGCCTTGTCATGACGCGGCTTGGCCAGGGTAATGACGGTCAGGCGGGAGAGCGGCTTGCCCAGCGCCTTGGCCACCGACTTGAGGTTCAGCTCGAGGGCCTGATTCAGGTCGATCGACCCTTTGGCCTTGGGACCGACAATGATCTTCTCCATGTACATGTCAGGCGCTTTCAGGAACGAGCCCTTGTCGCCCACCGCCAGCACCGCCAGCGCATTAGACTGACCCATGGCGGTCATGCGGGTGCCTTCTATCGGATCAACGGCGATATCGACCGCATCACCGTGTCCGGTACCCACTTTTTCACCGATATAGAGCATCGGTGCTTCATCAATTTCACCTTCGCCGATCACAATCTCACCATCGATGTCGATCTGGTTGAGAATGTGGCGCATGGCCGCTACGGCCGCCCCATCAGCGATATTCTTGTCTCCACGCCCGAGCCACTTGTAGCCAGCCAGTGCAGCCGCTTCCGTCACTCGGGAAAACTCGATTGCCAGTTCACGTCTCATCGCATATCCAACCTATGGGGCCCGAAAACGGGCGGCATTCTACCACAAGGGCAAACCTTTGCGCACAAAAGTAGCCGTTGCGGACAAGATTGTAGCCAATTCATCTAATTGCAACCTAACTGCAACTAACTCTTCATCCCGCAGTCACCCCGCTGTCATCCCCACTGCCTAGCATGGCCCCGTCTTCAAAACAAAAGCTTGCAACACAAGGGATTAAGATGAAAAAGCTGACTGTAGTGGCACTGGCTCTGACCGCCGCATTCCAGGCTCAAGCCGTTGAAGTGTATAAAAATGACACCGCCATGCTGGATCTGTATGGCCGTATCTATGCCGGTCAATTCTTCGGTGACAAGAAGGAAGGGGTCGATACTGCCAACCCGAATGGCACCAAGGATTACAGCGCCAAGCAGGGAGCCAACCAGTTTGTCCGCTTCGGCGCCAAGGCCGAAACCCAGATCCAGAGCGGTCTGAAGGCACTGGCTCAGTACGAAGTGCAGATGTATATCAACGACAGCGAAAAAACTCTTGCGGGTACTGTCGATTCAAAAGGCCAAATTAAAGAAAGCGAAAACTTGCGTACTCGCTTGGCATTTGCAGGTGTCGGCGCCGACTGGGGCACCGTGACCTTCGGTCGCCAGAAAGGGGCCCCAGGCTTCCTGGCCGACTGGACAGATGTCTCCCTCTCTGACGGCTACGGCAATGAGGCTCTGGGCGCCAAGACCGATACCTTCGCCACCAACCGCGCCGGTTCCGTGCTGAAATACTCTGGTCTGTTCAATGGCTTCCAGATCGATACCAGCTACAAATTTGATGGCGGCCAAGAAGAAGACAAGAGCAGCAGCAAGACCTCCCCAGCTGACCCAGCCTATGGAGCAGCAGTGGCCTACACCTTCCCGTTCAACCTGTCGCTGGGTACCGCCTACAACGTAGGACTGCGTCAGGAAAAGAATACCGAAGACGCCAAGCTGTGGCTGATCTCCGCCAAGTACGACAACAAGGCCGCCTATGCCGCCCTGAGTTATGCCGATGGCTCTGACTTTGTCCAAAGCGGCACCGACCACACCGGCTGGGAAGCCGCGCTCGGCTACAACTTCGAAAACGGCTTCGGTCTGATGGCTTTGTGGAACAAGCAGGAACAAGAAGTCACTGGCGGCAAGAAAACCGATGCCATTGACTACTACACCCTGGGAGCCCAGTACAAGTTCAACAAGAACCTGCGGGTCATCGGCGAGTACCGCATCAACAATCTGGACAGCGTTGCCGGTAAAGCGACCGCCAACGAGGATGACTTCCAGCTGGCCGCCCGCTACGACTTCTAAGCAAACTCCTGCAGACCCCACAGCGCGATGGCTTGCCATCGCGCTTTTTGCTTGGCGTCGTTTACCACGAGAGGAAGTAGCCTAAGCTCATCAGACAAGGGTCTGCACGAGAGAGGAGAAAATGAAGGTTCAACTGCTTGCCACACTGCTGTTGTTGATCTCCCTACCAGCTCACGCCTTCTCTATTGCCATGGTGCTGTGGCGCGGCGAAACCGCAGCCGAAGCGGGCTTTCGGGCAGAGCTGACCCGCCTTGGCTATCAGGCCACCATCACTACCTACAATGCCGATCAGGATCGCACCGCGCTGGCGACCATGTTGCGCCAGCAGATGCTGCCGAAACTGGCGGAGTACGACTACATCTACACCTTTGGCACCACGGCCACCGCCATGACCAAGAGTCTGGTGGCAAACCGCAAGCCCCTTATCTTCAACGTAGTCTCCGATCCGGTCGGGGCAGGCTTCCTCTCGGAAGACAAAACCCAGAACAGCATGGTCGCCGGGGTGAGCAACATGGTCCCCATGCCGCTGCAGCTGGCCAACGCCAGTAAACATCTCCCCACCGGAAAACGGCTGTTGCTGCCCTTCAACCCACGGGAGCAGAACACCCTGCTGGTGGCCGATATGCTGCTCAATGAGGCGAAGCGCTATCAGTGGCAGATGGTCACCTGGCGGATGGCCCCTGATCAACGGCGGCTGGACAACGAACTGAAGCGGCTGCAACAGGATGCCAAAAGCGACATCGTCTTTCTGGCCGCCGACAGCTATCTGCTCTCCATCGCCCCCCGTCTGCTGAATGCACTCAACGAGGCTTCCATCCCCACCATCTGCAGTGCCGAGCTGTTCGTTGAACACGGCTGCACCATCGGCACCATAAGCAGTTACGAGGAGCTGGGCAAGATGGCCGCCGGGATCATTCATCTCCACCAGCAGGGCACACAGCTGCAAGATATTCCGCTGCAGACCGATCCCCATCCCAAGCTAGTGCTGGGGCAGCTGAAGCCTTGATGGAGATCCCAGCCCGCATCCGTTAGGGCGAGTATGCTATTGGCCCCTGTCGCCCGAGAGCCCCTTCCAATGACTACCACCGTCTTTTTTGCCGTTCTGCTGGCTGCCCTGCTTCACGCCAGCTGGAATGCGCTGGTCAAAATTGGCGAGGAGCGACTGGTTGGCGTGTCTCTGGTAGCGCTCTTCTCCGGGCTTATCGCTGCCGTGGCACTGTTGCCAATGGGGCTCCCCTCTGCTGCCGAATTACCCTGGCTCGGCCTCTCGATCCTGCTCCATACCGGTTACTGCCTGTTTCTCAGCCGCGCTTACAACCACGGAGAGTTTGGCCAGATCTATCCGCTGGCCCGTGGCTGTGCGCCCTTGTTGGCAATGATCCTGGGTGCCGCAATACTGGCTGACTATCCGGGTATTCACGGCGTACTGGGGGCAGTTGTATTGATCCTGGGGGTCTTGTTGATGGCCTGGAGGGGCGGACGAGAACGACTTGGCAGCAAAGCGATCAAGGCGGCACTGATCACTGCCATGTTTACCGCTGGCTACACCCTCTCGGACGGTGCCGGGGCTCGGGTTGGTGGTGAGCCGATCCGCTACACCCTCTGGCTGTTTGCCTGCAACGGGCTGGTGATGCTGGTGGTACTGCTGATCCATCAGCGGCGCAACGCCTGGTATCAAATCCGCCAATACGCGCTGACCGGTATCATGGGAGGGGCCATGTCGCTGCTTGCCTATGGCATCGTCATCTGGGCCATGACCAAGGCGCCCATCGGGGTAGTGGCCGCCCTGCGTGAAAGCAGCGTGCTGTTCGCCATGCTGCTCTCGGTCTTGCTACTGAAAGAGCCACTGGGGCGAGTGCGGCTCACTGCGGCGGCCATTATTACGGCCGGGGTTTTGTTAACCCGCCTGGGATAATCAAAGCGACGTTCTTGCTGTTTATTTATCCAACCGAGAGGCGCCATGCTCCCAAGGTGAGGATCATGCCATCAACAGCGTAAATATTTACATCCGTAGCGTATCAAATTACTGGCATTGCTATTTTTTCTTGAGCGGCCTCACACCAGTGAACTTACCAAGCCAGCACGACTAGTGATAAAATTATTCACATCTGGTTACTGATGAACCTTACCTAATATCGCTCGCAGTCATCGCCATAATCATAGCCGTCCAAATATTGATGAATCACTGGGCAGATTTACCGATCCAGCCCCCCACCGCCAGACCCTTTACCTCCAGTGGTGGATGAGGTTGCCACCCCTGATGTATTAATCAAATAAAGGTTTTTTGTTTAATTTTTGGTTGTTTTAAATTCAGCACAATAATGGAGTGTCAAATATGTCAGCAAAAAAGCTGAAATTGGGTGCCTTTATATTGATGATATTAACATCGGTATTTGGCGTCACTAATATCGGGATCGGTTTTTACCGCATGGGGTATGCAGCTATTCCGATGTTTGTGGTCGGTGGTCTTTTTTTCTTCATCCCTTTTATTTTGATGATGATTGAATTTGGCACCGGCTTTCGCAAGGAGGCGGGCGGCATCTTTACCTGGATGCGCCATTCAGTATCAACCCGCTTCGCCTTTATCGGTCTGACCATGTGGTTTGCCTCGTACGTCATCTGGATGTTTGGCAAGGCGCTCTCCATGTGGGTGCCCCTCTCCTTTATGCTATTTGGCCGCGACATCACCGTCATTCCGGTCACGTTCGGCACCAGCATCGACTTCGGCCCCTTCATGTTGGGAGTGGTCGCCATCGCACTGGTCGCGACCGTCACCAAACTCATCACTTTGGGCAGCGCCCGCTTCGCCAAGGTGGCGGCCATCGGTGGCCTCTCCGTAGTGGCCCTCAACGTGCTACTGCTGGTGGGTGGCGTCTTCACCTTCGCGGTAAGCGGCATGACCCTGCAGGAGCCCCTTACCGGAGCATCACTGACCGCGTCACCGAACGCCGCCTTCAACGACATCATCCCTTTCCTCGGCTTCATGGTGTTCGCCATCTTCGCCTACGGCGGGGTTGAGGCGATGGCTGGCGTAGCGGACGAGCTGGAAGATCCGGAGCGCGACCTCAAGCGTGGCATCTTCCTCTCCGGTGGCTTCATCGTGATCTGCTACATCATCGGCTTTCTGGCGGTCGGCGCCATCATGCGCTGGAGCGACTTCCCGGCCGAAGGGATCACCTCCCTTTCCGCCCTCTTCATCATCATGCTGGAGCTGGGGCGCCATCTCGGTGGTGAGTGGCTGGGCCAGATTTTCATGCGCTTTGCCGGTCTTGGCATGTTCCTGAGCTATCTGGGTGCCTTTATCGCGCTATCTTATGCGCCGCTGCGTCAGTTCATCACCGGCACCCCGAGCTACTTCTGGCCGGAGCGTTTCCAGAGCGAAAACAAGAATGGGGTAAGGATTGAGGCGCTCAAGGTACAAGCCTGGGTGGTCTGTGCTTTTATCGCCGCCAAATCCATCTTCACCCTGATCAACCCGGAAGGGGCCGCCGCCCTCTATGAACTGATCATCACCATGACCAACGTCAGTATGACCCTGCCCTACATGTTCCTTATCTACGCCTGGTATCGCTATCGCAACAATCCAGCGCTGGGCAAGGATCTGATCTTCTTCAAGAGCGCGGGCTCGGTACTACTGGCCACTATCATCAGCCTGGTTCTGGTCGCCTTCGGTAACGTCTTCACCGTGGTCGCCCCCTTTATCTCCGGGGATATTTCTACCGGTATCTGGACCATCATAGGCCCGCTGCTGTTCGTGGTGATCGCCATGCGCTTCAAGATCAAGCAGGACGATATCCACTAAACGGTGTTGTTTTTGTCATGTAAATCGGGACCTTTCAGGTCCCGATTCTTTTAGCCTGCCATCTCATGCATCACCACCATCTCCCCCCCTGCCGGTCATTAAAAAGACCCTAAAGAGACCTCTGTTGCCGATTCTGGGCCACCAAAAGGCGCTGAATGCCGTAAATTATCAATATCAAGGTGAGAATGATTGTGAAGCGCCAGTTCACGACATATAACTTAGCCAGATATCCCTGTATTTCGTCCGATAGAGCAGATCATCATGATGCGTTTCCTCCTTCCCCTGTTGCTTGGTGCAGTGATGCTGCCAGCCACGATAGACAGTGCCCATGCCAACCCCTTCTCCGCCAGCAACAAGGGCAGCAGCGGTTTTCTCGAGCGGCGGGATGTGCCCAACCTCAGTTCAACCGCCTTCGTGGTGGCGAATCACAGAACCGGTGAGGTGATCTCCGAGCGCAACGGCAACCGGGTGATGCCCATCGCCTCCCTCACCAAGCTGATGACAGCGCTGGTGGTACTGGATGCCAACCTGCGCCTCAACGAAATGCTCACCGTGACCAATGCCGACATAGATCGCATCAAGGGAACCGGCTCGCGACTGGCCATCGGCTCCAAGCTCAGCCGCGCCGAGATGCTCCATATCGCCCTGATGTCCTCTGAAAACCGCGCCGCCTCGGCACTGGCCCGTCACTATCCTGGTGGTCAGCGCGCCTTCATTGAAGCGATGAACGCCAAGGCCCGCATGCTGGGAATGTGGAATACCCGCTACGCCGATAGTACCGGCCTCAACCCGCGCAATGTCTCCACCGCCCAGGATCTGGCCAAACTTGCCGTGGCTGCGTCGGCTTATCCCCTGATCCGTCAATACTCTACCGACGAGCAGAGCTATGTGCGCACCAACAAGAACCAGCTGCACTACCTCAACTCCAACCGGCTGATCCGTGAAGGCCAGTGGGAATTTACCCTCTCCAAGACCGGCTATATCCGCGAGGCAGGACGCTGTCTGGTGCTCGGCACCAAGGTCAATCACCAACCGGTGATCATGGTGCTGCTCAATGCCGAGACCACCAACGATCGGGTTGCCGATGCCAAGCGGATCAAAACCTGGCTGGAAGGCTCGGGTAACACAACCCTGGCAGCAAACTAACCGCTCATACTGACTCCGCCAAATCCCCCACCAAACAGCAGCGAGGCACCCGCCTCGCTTTTTTATCTCCGTGACCACGTCCAAAAAATGGGAGCCAGCTCCCGTTACAGGTAACACCTCCCGCCATCCCGTTACAAAACGTAACTACTCAATAATGTGTTTCACACTAATAAAATCAATTGGTTGTAAGTTGCCAGTAAGGGTTTTAGCGTGCAGTCACAACCCCTGTAACGACGAACCACCATGCGAATTTCCAGTATCGAGTGCGGGCGGGTGCTGGCCATGCTGGCCGTGATGACCATTCACGTCTCCCCCTTCGCCAACCCGTTCAACCCCGCCCTGTGGGGAGGCGAGTCATGGTTCTGGCTGAGCGGCACAATCAACCAGCTATGCCGCTTTGCCGTTCCGCTGTTTTTCCTCTGTGCCGGTTACTTTCTGCAACCGAGACTGAGTCGCGAGGCATCGCTGACCGTTGCCTGGCGCTACTGCCGCCCCTTGCTGCTGCTCTGGCTGGTGTGGAGCCTGGTCTACCTGCTGGTGCCTTTCAATCCGCTGGATGCCGTGCAGCAAGGCTATCTGGCCTCCCTGCGCGGGCAGTGGCAGTTCCAGCTCGCCGACCCCCTCAACGGCTGGCTGGTGGGCGGCATGATCCACCTCTGGTTCCTGCCCGCTCTGATCATGGCGGTGACCCTGCTGGCGCTCTGCCACCGGCTTGGCAGGCCAGCGCTTGCCCTCTGGTTGGGTCTTGGCCTCTACCTGCTGGCGTTGCTCGGTGGCTCCTATGCCAAACCGCTGCTGGGCGCCGAGTGGCCACTGCTCACCCGCAACGGCCCCTTCTTCTCCCTGCTGTTTGTGGCGCTGGGGGCCACCTTGCGTCAGCGGCAGTGGCAGCCAACTGCACGCAGCAGTTGGGGATTACTGACAGTGGGCATGGCCATCTATGCCCTGGAGGCGATCGGGCTCTACCTGCTCGATAGCGTGCCGCTCACCCGCCACGACTTCCTGCTCGGCTCCCTTCCCTGGGCTCTCGGTCTGTTTGGCCTGCTGCTGGCCAACCCCGAGTGGGGCAAGGGCAGCTGGCTGGAGCGTCAGGCCCCCAAAGTGCTAGGGATCTACTGCCTGCACATGATGCTGGTGGTCTGGCTCTTCATGTTCGGCCCGCACAGCGCATCCATCCTGTGGGAGATCGCCAAGGTGCCGCTGCTGCTGGGAGCTTCTCTGCTGGCCTATCGCCTGCTGGCGGCCATCCCCCTCACCCGCCGACTGCTACGCACCCACTGAGCCCTGTATCCGGCCCGACACATCGGGCCGGATATCTCTTCACGTTTCGTCCCTTTCTCTTCCGCTTTGCCCTTTTTGCTCTCGCTTTGTGCTCGCTGTTTGCTGCAGGGACTCTACGTTTCAACCACGCTTTCCCAACCGCCCCCCCCTCCACACATCCCTCCATTTTCATCTTGCCAGATAAATGAAAATCAATATCATTGGCATCCCGCTTTGGCGGGTCAGGCTAATTATAATTAAATCAATATGTTCGAGCCGTCAGGTCGACATTCAAAGAGTCAATATTGAATATGCAGCACCCTCACTTTCGCAGAACGCTGGTCTCGCTGGCACTACTGGGCACCGGCTTCACTGCCCAGGCCGCCGATGAAACCATGACTGTGGTTGGCAAACGATCCCAGCATCAGGAAGTTGCCACCGCCACCCGTACCAATACGCCAGCCAAACTGGTTCCCCAGACCATCGACAGCGTCAAGGTCAGCGAGCTGACCGCCTTCGGCCAACCGACGCTGAGTGAGGCCCTAAGCGGCATTCCCGGGGTCAACGCCAGCGGTGATACCCGCTTCGACGGGGTCAATATCCGCGGCTTCAGCGCCAGCAACGACTTCTATCTCGACGGGTTCCGCGACGACATGCAGTACACCCGGGATCTCGGCAACATCGAGCGGGTGGAAGTGCTGAAAGGCCCGGCAGCCGTGCTGTACGGCCGCGGCAGCACGGGGGGCATAGTCAATCGGGTCAGCAAAAAGCCGCAGAAAGGAGAGGAGTCCAGCATCACCGCCCGGGTCGGCAGTTTTGACAGCCAGCGGCTGGCCGCCGACCTCAATGGCGAGGCAAGCGAACAGGTACAGCTGCGCCTCAACATGGCGCAAGAGGACAAAGATAGCTTCCGCAACGGCGTGAAGAGCAAGCGCACCCTGCTGGCCCCCTCCGCCAACTGGGAGATCAGCGACAACCTCAACTGGCTGGTGCAGTACGAGCGCAACGAACATGATCGCACCCCGGATCGTGGCATTCCCGGGGTCAATGGTCGTCCGGCCGATGTGCCGCGGGAGTATGTTTACAGCGATACCAGCCGCGACTTCATCGATGACGTGGCGCAATCCACCCGCTCCCGCCTCTCCTGGGATATCAACGATCAGTGGCAGCTGCGCCAGCAGCTCGGTTACTCCACCCTCGACAGCCAGTTTGACAACACCTATGTCACCAGCGTCAAAGGGGATCAGGTGACCCGCTCCCGCTGGCAGCAGGATCTGAAAGCGAAGACCCTGATCAGCAACACCGAGGCCGAAGGTCTGTTCCAGACCGGCCCGGTGGAGCATCGCCTGCTGGTCGGCTTCGAGCAGAACTGGCAGCAGCGCACACCCAAGCTCTACCAGAACGCCACCGCCATCCCGTCTGGCAACCTCTACGATCCGGGCTCGCTGCCCACCTACAATGGCGCCATGAAGCTCTCCAGCGACGCCAAACACAAGGTGCGCGGCAATGGCCTCTATCTGCAGGATCAGCTCAGCCTGGGTGACTGGCATCTGGTGGGCGGGCTGCGCCGTGACGACTTCACCGTCACCAGTCGCCGCTACGACCTCAACAAGGAGGAGAGCGTCTCGGTCAACAGCCTGAGCCCGCGCCTCGGTCTGGTGTGGAATCCCCTCGAGGATCACGCCTTCTACACCTCCTACAGCAAGACCTTTACCCCGGTGGGCGGCGAGCTGATCGGCATCACCCCGGGTGACAAGAACAACGGGCTGGAGCCCCAGCACACCCGTCTCTACGAAGGTGGCGTGAAGAGTGACTGGCTGAACGGCAAGCTGGCGACCACCCTCTCCCTCTATCGACTGGAGATGTACAACAAACGCACCAAGGATCCGCTGGATCCCACCAAGGTGATCCTCACCGGCATGCAACGCACCGAGGGTGTCGAGCTGAGCGCTCGCGCCGAGCTGACCGAAGAGATCTATCTGCGTGGCGGCTTCGCCATTCAGGATGCCGAGCAGGTCAAGGCGGATGCGGATCTGCAGGGCAAGCGCCCGATGAACGTCTCCCGTCAGAATGGCCAGTTCTATCTCGGCTACAAGAGCGGCGAGCAGGGCTGGTTCGGTGAAACCGGCGTGACGGCGGTGGGCGATCGCTTCGCCGACAACGCCAACACCACGGCCCTGCCCGGTTACGCCCGCTTCGATGCGCGCGCCGGTTATCGCTGGCAACAGTGGGAAGCCGAGCTGAGTGCCGAGAACCTGACTGACCACGAGTACTTCGTCAGCGCCACCAGTGCCACCCAGATCATGCCGGGTACACCCCGTCAGCTGAGCCTGACCGGCAGCTACCGCTTCTGATCCCTGTGACAACTACCCAAACTGGCCAGCCCTTGCTGGCCAGTTTTTTATGAAGCCCCCTGTTCATACCAAGGGGAACCGTCACCGCCACACCATGTTGTCGCACCTTGGCCACCAGCCCCCGTGCTCACTTCATTTCGTTAAATTCTGCGATAAATATCACAATTTCACACAATGCTGTCCCCACAGTGGCCCTCGGCGAAGTGAGTCACAGGTCACATTAAATGGGTCTCAATAAATTCCCTTGTTGCCTTTCCCTCTGCCAAAAGGCCCGTTTTCGACGATTTATTCAGGAATTTCCGCTTTGAATCGGAAAAACGCTGCCTCCTCTGCATCGCCGCGTGGGCTTAGGGTAAGCCCATACCTTCTGCCAGCCTTGGAGAGCAGACATTGCAAACAGAGACTCACGACCAGACCCTGACCCCGAACAGCCCGGAGTTGTTGCGCCAGACCGACCATATGCTGGCACGCATCCATCCCCTGCTGGCCGAACAGGGCATCATCCCCAACGAGGTGCAACGGCAAATGCTGGCCTCCCACGTCAAGGCCATGGTGTGGCGCTCTTATAGTGGCGAGCCCCTGCCAGAGGTCGACCTCAGCCTGTTTGACGAGATCTCCCCCCTCTCGCTGCGTCTTGCCGAACAGGTCGTCAGCTGGCTGGAAAGACTCGCCTACGAAGAGGCACACCTCTTGTCCGTCCATTTCGAAGTCGCCAAAGAAAACGAACTCAGCGCAGTGCTGCACCCGTAACAACAGGAGAAATCAATATGACAACTATCAAACTCGTGATTGGAGATCGTCTCGGCAAGGGCCAAAAAGTCGGGGCTGGTGCAGAAACTGCTGGCGCCACAGTAACCGTCATTCCCGGCATGGCCGCCGACATGAAGCTCGGTGACGTGATGAACAAGGAGCAGGCGGATCTCGGCATCTCCTTCTGTGGCAGCGGCGGCGCCGGCGCCATCACCGCCCAGACCAAGTACGGCTACAAGTGCCGCTACGGCATGCGCTCCATTGAAGAGGGCGTCACCGCCATCAACGAAGGGTGCGTGGTGCTGGGTTTCGGTTTCATGGACAAGGAAGAGCTGGGCCAAAAGCTGGTCGAAGCCTTCGCCAAGAAGCACGGACGCGCCTGATGAAAGAGAACTTCACCACCCAGGTCATCGTCAACGGCAAGGGGGCGACCCGCCAGCAGGCATTTGCCGCCGCCCTCAGTCAGGTGCAACCAACCCTGCTCAAGGACAACCCGCTGGTGATGCTGCGAATTGAGCCGCTCGAGGTACAGGTGCTCAAGGCAGAAGAGTCGGTCCGGGTGGAGAAGTTCCTGTTCTTCTTCCTGCCGCGCCAGCGCTGCGAATACCGCGTTGAGCTGGAGATCAAGGTTCAGGTCACCAGTATGGATGTCGCCAAGGTGGCATTCACTCAAGCGTGATGCCTGCGCAGGCACAACCCCACAAGAAGGATACGTTGGATGTTTCTAATCATTTTTATCAAGTCTCTCATCATTGGCGGCCTGGTTGGCGTCGGGGTGGGGGCCGGCGCGGCGCGGATGTTCCACGCCCCGACCGTACAGGGCATGGGCGCCTTCCGTACCCTGGGCGAACTCAACTCCTGTGAAGGGGATCCCGCCTCCCACTTCTCGTTCGGCCTTGGCTTCTTCTTCAACGCCTGGGCCTCGACCGTGGCAGCGGGTGCCTTCACCCAGGATGTGGATCACCGCATCATCCCGCACTGGGCCACGGCAGCACTGCTGTTCAAGAACCGGGATCTCGCCACTACCCTGCATGACCCGAAAAAGATGGCGATCGCCAGCGGCATCATAGGCGCCATCGTGGTCGCTTTCCTCAACAGCACCGCCGCCGCAGTGCCGGAAGCCCTGCAAGTGACCGCCGTCAAGGTGCTGGTGCCGGCAGCCAACCTGCTGGTCAACACCGTCATGCCGGTGATCTTCTGGCTCGCCGCCATCGAAGCGGGCAAAAAATCCGGTTTCTGGGCCACCATCTTCGGCGGTCTGGCCCAGCTCATCATGGGCAACGCGGTACCGGGTCTGGTGCTTGGCATCCTGATCGGCAAAGGGGTAGAAGAGAGCGGTTGGAACCACGTCACCAAGGTGATGATGGCCGCCATCGTGCTGCTGTTCGTGCTGAGCGGCTTCTTCCGCGGCTTCGATATGAAACTGATTGAATCCTTCCATATGGGCATTCCCCTGTGGCTGGAAAACGTCCACAACCTGCTTAGCGGCAAATAAGGGGCCATGCCATGGATGAGAAACTGAGAAACAACTTCTGGTACGCCGACTGGTCATTCCCCATCTTTGTCGGCCTGCTGTCAGCCGGGGTGTTTGCCGGTACCCACATGTTCTACCTGTACGGGGTCGGCGCCTTCAACGAGGTGGCCTTCGTCGCCATGCTGAAAGCGGGAATGGACACCGGCGCTTACGGCGCGGTCGCCGCATTCGGTGCCAGCTTCCTGTTTGCCCGTATCATCGAGGGCTCGCTGGTGGGGATTCTCGATATCGGCGGCGCCATCCAGACCGGGGTCGGGCTGGGCGTTCCCGCCCTGTTGTTGGGCGCCGGTATCGTCTATCCGGTGGAAAACTTCGGCGCCTCGCTGGTGACCGGCATGGTGATTGGTCTGGCTATCGGCTACGTGATCATTCTGGCGCGCAAGTTCACCATCAACCAGAGCAACTCCACCTACGGCGCTGACGTGATGATGGGGGCTGGCAACAGCTCCGGCCGCTTCCTTGGCCCGCTGATCATCCTCTCCGCCATGGGCGCCTCCATCCCTATCGGCCTGGGTTCCCTACTGGGTGCACTGCTGTTCTACGTGTGGGGCAAGCCCATCACCGGCGGCGCCATTCTGGGGGCAATGCTGCTCGGCACCTTCTTCCCGGTCGCCCTTGTGTAAGCACCTGCTGCCCTGCGGGGCAGCACTCTAGAGGTCATCACCATGTACGACATGATTATCAGAGCCGGGCGCCAGGGAGATGGCCAGCTCGTCGATATCGCCATCAAGGAGGGCAAGCTGGCGGCCATTGGTCACCTGCCTGCTGAGGCGGTTGCCAGAGAGACCCTCGAGCTCGCCGGTCGTATTCATGTGAGCGCAGGCTGGATTGACGGCCACACCCACTGCTACCCCGCCTCCCCCATCTATCACGATGAACCGGACAAGGTCGGGGTGGAATCCGGCGTCACCACCGTCATCGACGCGGGCAGTACAGGGGCGGATGACGTGGACGACTTCCAGCGGATCGCCGCTGGTTGCAAGACCCGGGTGCACGCCCTGCTCAACCTCTCCCGCATCGGCCTGCTGCGCCAGAATGAGCTGGCGGACAGCCGGGATCTGGATATGGATCTCGCCTCGGCAGCCATTCGCCGCCACCCCGAATTTATCGTCGGCATCAAGGCGCGCATGAGCGGTAGTGTGGTGGGAGAAAACGGCCTGCAACCGCTGCGCATGGCCAAGGCGCTGCAACAGGCCCATGGCCAGCTGCCGCTGATGGTACACGTGGGCAACACGCCGCCGGAGCTGGACGAGATTGTGACCCTGCTGGGGGATAGCGACCTGCTGACCCACTGCTTCAACGGCAAACCGAACCGCATCCTGACTCCGGCTGGCGAGCTGCGGGTCGCGGTGCGCGAGGCGATGCAACGGGGCCTGTTGCTCGACATTGGCCACGGCGGCGCCAGCTTCAGCTTTGAAGTGGCGGAGCTGGCCATTGCTCAGGGGATCCTGCCCCACACCATCAGCTCCGACATCTACTGCAAGAACCGTATCAAGGGGCCGGTCTACAGTCTGGCTCACGTGATGTCGAAGTTTCTCGCCATCGGCATGACGCTGGAGCAGGTACTGGCCTGTGTCACCCATCAGGCGGCCGATGCATTGCGGCTGACCGGCAAGGGGCGACTCGAGGTGGGCGCCGATGCCGATCTGACCCTGTTCGAGGTCGCCAGCGGCCCGAGCCTGTTTATGGATACCGAAGCCCAGTCCCGCAGCGGTGACCAACAACTGCTGCCTCTCGCCGCCCTGGTGGGGGGCGAACTGGTTCTGACTCACAATGGGAAATCACACCATGCCTTCTGTTTATGAGAAATATCAGCTCAAACCGGTGATCAACGCCTCCGGGCGCATGACCATTCTCGGCGTATCCACCCCCGAGCAGGAGGTGGTCGATGCGGTCAACTTCGGCCTCGGCCACTACTTCGAGGTCAAGGATCTGGTCAACAAGACCGGCGCCTATCTGGCTGGCTTGCTGGATGTGGAGGATGCGGTGGTGGTCTCCTGCGCCAGTGCCGGTATCGCCCAGTCGGTGGCCGCCGTGATAGTGCGTGGCGACCCCTACCGGCTGGAGCAGCTGCACGCCCATGCCCACGGGGTGCAGAGTGAAATCGTGCTGCCCAAGGGGCATAACGTCAACTTCGGCGCTCCCGTCGGCACCATGGTCAATCTGGGTGGCGGCAAGGTGGTGGAAGCGGGCTATGCCAACGAGTGCTCTCCCGCCCAACTGGCCGCCGCCATCAGTGCCAATACCGCTGCCATCCTCTACATCAAATCCCACCACTGTGTGCAGAAGAGCATTCTGTCGGTGGCCGAGGCCGCCGAGGTGGCCCTGGCGCACAACCTGCCGCTGATCGTTGATGCGGCCGCCGAAGAGGATCTGCGGCTCTATTACAACCAGGGGGCGGATCTGGTCATCTACAGCGGCGCCAAGGCCATCGAAGGGCCCACCAGCGGGCTGGTGCTCGGCAAGCGCCAGTACGTGGAATGGGTCAAACAGCAGGCCAACGGCATCGGCCGCGCCATGAAGGTAGGCAAGGAGGGGATCCTTGGCCTGACTCATGCCATCGAACGCTATCTGGCCAAAGAGAAGGAGAGCGGCGCCGCCATGGTCGCCAAGATGAGCCCCTTTATCGAGCGCCTCAACCAGCTGCCCGGCGTCAGCGCCAAGGTGGTGTGGGACAGCGCAGGACGTGACATTGCCCGCACCGATATCGCGTTTGACTACCCGCAGATCGGCATGACCACGGTGCAGCTCGTCGGCCGCCTGCAGCAGGGCAATCCCGCCATCTACTGCCGTGGCTACAAGGCCAACGAGGGGCACATCGAGATCGACGTACGCAGCGTCACCGTGCCCCAGCTCGACCAGATCCATTCCGCCATTGCCAACCTCGTTCAGGAGAATCGCTGATGTCCCTTACTCCCAACTACTACCGTGATCGTGTCTGCCTCAACGTACTGGCAAGTTCCAAAGATAATGCCGTTGCTGTGTACGACGCAGCTGAAGGCCATGTGCTGGTCGGCGTGCTCTCGAAAAACTATCCGGACATCCCCGCTGCGGTCGCCGATATGAAGGAGTACGCGGCCCTTATCGACAATGCGCTCTCCATCGGGCTGGGAGCCGGCGATCCGCGCCAGTCCGCCATGGTGGCCGAGCTGGCTCGCCAGCTGCAGCCCCAGCACGTCAACCAGGTGTTCACTGGGGTAGGCGCCAGCCGGGCGTTGCTCGGCCAGCCACACACACTGGTGAATGGGCTGATCTCCCCCACCGGCACGCCGGGCATGGTGAAGATCTCCACCGGCCCCCTGAGTGCACAGCAGCCGGACGGCATTGTCCCCATCGATACCGCCATCGCCCTGCTCAAGGATATGGGCGGCAGCTCGGTCAAGTTCTTCCCCATGGGCGGGCTGGCCTGCCGCGACGAGTATCAGGCGGTGGCCGAGGCTTGTGCCCGCCACGGCTTCTGGCTGGAGCCCACTGGCGGTATCGATCTGGAGAACTTCGAGGAGATAGTGCGGATCGCGCTGGACGCCGGGGTTGAGAAGGTGATCCCCCACGTCTACAGCTCCATTATCGACAGCGAAAGCGGCCAGACCCGCACCGAGGATGTGCGTACCCTGCTGGATATGGTAAAGCAGCTGTTGTCTGACTAAGTAGGGAAAAGCTGACATGCCGCCAGCCACTGACTGATCGATCTGTCAGTGGCTGGTTTGTTGATAGTCCCGTGGTTAACATTGAGCCTTTATCTCGCGACAGGAGTCCTATCCCCCTCATGATCAAGCTGCCCCACCCCAGACTCCATCAACTGCTGACCCAACTCCATGCCGAACCACTGCCCCAGGAGGAGCTGGCACGTCGTCTCAATGTCTCCACCCGCACGGTGCGCACCGATGTGGCGACCCTCAACGAGCTGATTGCCACCCACGGCGCCCACCTGATCCATCAGCGCGGCAGCGGCTACCAGTTGAAGATCTACAATCAGGGACTGTTTGATGGGTTGCTGGCCGCACAAGAGCAGGAGAGCGCGCTGCCCCGCACCAGCCGCGAGCGAGTGCTGCATCTGCAGATCCTGTTGTTGACGGCGGAGCAGGGGATCAAGCTCGATGATTTGGCCGATACCTGGTATCTGAGCCGGACGGCGCTGCAAGGAGACATGGCGGAAGTGCGCGAGCAACTCGGCCACTTCAGACTCGGGGTCGAGAGCAAACCCCGACTGGGGATGCGCATTCAGGGAGACGAGACCGCGATCCGTGCCTGTCTGACCCAGCTGCTCTATCAGGAGTTGCTACACAACACCCAATTGCAGAGCCTGCTGCCCAACCTCTGCCCCAGCAAGACGATGGAGGTGGTGGGCAATCACATCCACGCCCAGCTCGCTCGCCATCAGTTACGCCTCGCCGATGAGAGCCTGCAGCAACTCACGATCTACTGTGCCGTCGCCCTGCTGCGGCAAGCTTCGGGACACGAGCTGCACCACTTCGCCAGCGAAGATCTGACCACACCGCTGCTGGCGGTGGCCCGCGATATTTATGCGGAACTGCCAACCCTGACGCCGCCAGCCGATGACGAGATCGCTGGTCTCGCCATCCAGATCCAGGCACGTCTGATTGCCGACAGTCCGAGTCTGAGCCCGGCCATGGCGGCAGAGAGCGAACAACTGGTCGAGCATCTGCTCTGCTACATCCATCAGCACTACCCGTATGACCTGCGCGGCGACCAGCAACTGCGGGCCGATTTGCAAAACCATATCAGCGCCATGCTGCTGCGGGTCAAATACCAGATTGGCAACCACAACCCGCTGGCTGATCACATCAAGCAGTACTATCCCCTCGCCTATGACATCACGCTGGCCGCCATTTCGGCGTGGATAAAGCAGACCCCTTACCGGCTGACCCACCACGAGATCGGCTATCTGGTGATCCATATAGGGGTCGGTCTGGAACGCCACTACGACATCGGTTATACCCGCCGTCCACAGGCGCTTTTGTTGTGCGATGCCGGCAACGCCACGTTCCGGGTACTGGAGGCTCGCATCAGGCGGGAGTACCCCCAGCTGCAACTGACCACGCTGGAGTCGGTCCGGGATTACGAAGGGTTGGTGCAGATCGAGCAAGACTTTGTCATCAGCACCATCAAGGTAAATGAGAAGAGTGCTCCCGTGGTACAGGTCGATCCCTTCCCGACCCAATACCAACTGGAGCAACTCGGCAAACTGGTGCTGATCGACCGTACCCGCCCCTATATGCTCGACAAATATTTTGATGCCGACCACTTCATGGTGGTGAATGAACCACTCAGCCAACGCCAGCTTTTTGCCCGGGTTTGCGATCAGCTGGAACATGAAGGGCTGGTCGAGCAAGATTTCCGCGCTTCGCTGCAGGAGCGGGAGAGCATCGTCTCCACCATGCTGGGAGAGGGTATCGCACTGCCCCACTCCCTCGGTCTGCTGGCACGCCGTACTCTGGTTTACACCGTGCTGGCACCGCAGGGTATCGACTGGGGCAATGGTGAAATCGCGACGCTTATTTTCGTGCTGGCCATCAGCAAGGCCGACTACGAAGAAGCTATGGGTCTCTACGACCTGTTTCTGGCACTGATGAACGAAAAAGCCAGCAAAAATCTGCTGGCTTGTCGGGACTTTGCCAGCTTCAAAGCGCTGGCTCGTACTGGCTCATAATACGGAACGGGAAGGGATTACTCCTCGTTAAAGCCGGAGGTAAACAGCTCCACCACCGCAGCCAGGGCTTCCTCCTCTTCGGGGCCCTCAACCTGTACCTCCACCTGCCGCCCTTGGGCAGAATCCAGCATCAGCAGGCCGATGATGCTGTCAGCATCGGCCTCCACACCATCTTCATTGCGCAGCAGCACGTGGGCATCGAAACCCTGCACCAGCTCAAACAGCATCATGGCTGGTCTGGCGTGAATGCCCAGCTTGTTTTTCACTTCAACCGAGGCGGAAACAGTCATCGGGTCGTCCTATTGGTCCATCAGGATTGGGGGGCACTCTTGTCGAGAGTACGGTGCCGGATCTGCACGTTCTTGCCGAGCAAACGGAAGG
Organism: Aeromonas sp. 160P; assembly: GCF_055193095.1. Lineage (NCBI taxonomy): Bacteria > Pseudomonadati > Pseudomonadota > Gammaproteobacteria > Aeromonadales > Aeromonadaceae > Aeromonas > Aeromonas sp. 160P. Next base: position 345,200 of record NZ_JBUXKV010000001.1, read on the forward strand.
CGCTGGCCAGCCGTTCGGCGATAAAGACCGAGCGGTGCTGACCACCGGTACAACCGATGCCAACCGTCACATAGCTGCGATTGTTACGCTCCAGATGGGGCAACCAGGTCACCAGCATATGCTCGATCTGCTGGGTAAACAGCATCACATCGGCCTGTGCAGAGAGGTAGTTGGCGACCGGCTCATCCTTGCCAGTAAACGGCTTGAGCTCGGGGACCCAATGCGGATTGGGCAAGAAACGGGCATCGAACACGAAATCCGCGTCCTTGGGAATGCCGTACTTGAAACCGAACGACTCGAATACCAGCACCAGCTCGTTCTCTTTCTTGCCGAGCACCCGGGTTTTGATGAGCTCACTCAGGTCATGAATGCTGAGGGTGGTGGTGTCGATCCGCAGATCCGCTGTCGAGGAGATGGGCGCCAGCAAATTGGTCTCTTCACGGATCGCCTCATCCAGCGACAGTTTGTTACGCGACAGGGGGTGCAAGCGGCGGCTCTCGCCATAACGCTTGAGCAAGGTGCCGTTGTCGGCATCAAAGAAGAAGCTGGAGAACGTGACTCGCCCTTCATTGCGCACCTGCGCCAACAGGTTTTCCAGCTTATCCGGATCGCTCGGCAGGTTGCGCACGTCGATGCTGACCGCCAGCTTGTCATACTGGCTTTCGACCGAGACAATCAGCTGGGGCAGCAAGTTAACCGGCAGGTTATCCACACAGTAGTAACCCAGATCTTCCAGCACACGCAGGGCTACCGTTTTACCGGAGCCCGAACGCCCACTTACCACGATTAACTGCATCTTGTTCCCTCACGCCAAAACAGGTGGTTCATTCCAAGCCTGAGTATCAGGCCGAGGTCATGATCTGATAGAGCTCTTCATCGCTGGTTGCCTGACGCAATTGGCGACAGACCGCCTTGTCACCCAGCTTGGAGGCCATCAGGGAAAGGGTCTTGAGATGCTGCTTGCACTCGCTTTCCGGTACCAGCAAGGCAAACAACAGGTCGACCGGTTGGTTGTCGATGGCATCAAAAGGGATGGGATCAGCAAAGGTCATCAAAATCGCGGTTGGCGGGAACGCATCATCAATACGACCGTGGGGAATCGCAATACCGGCACCGATCCCGGTACTGCCCATTTTTTCGCGGGCCAGCAAGCATTCGAACAGCGCCTGACGGGAGGTGCCAAGGCGTTCGGCGGCCAACTCGCTGATGATTTCGAGGGCGCGTTTCTTGCTGGTACAAGGGACTGCACTTTTGGTGCAGTCCCGACTCAATATATGTTCAAGTTGCATAGTTATTTTTTATTTAACTTATCTTTGTGCTTGATGATCTGCCTGTCCAGCTTGTCGAGCAAGGTGTCTATCGCAGCATACATATCAGCATGCTCAGAGGTAGCAAACACTTCGCCGCCACTGACATGCAATTTAGCTTCCGCTATCTGGTTCAGTTTTTCCACACTAAGCACCACATGCACGTTATTAATGTGGTCAAAGTGACGCTCGAGTTTGGCAAATTTGTTACTCACGTATTCACGCAGAGCTTCGGTGATCTCGACATGGTGTCCGGTCAGGTTAATTTGCATAACATCATCCTTTTGTTTTGCCTAAACCAGGCGTTTACGCTGATTGGAAGGTGCGATAAACAAGGATTCGCGATACTTAGCGATCGTGCGTCTCGCCACCATAATACCCTGTTCGGCCAGCAAATCCGCGATCTTGCTATCACTTAACGGCTTGGCAGGATTCTCTGCCGTGACCAGCTTCTTGATGAGCGCGCGAATTGCGGTCGATGAGCACTCTCCTCCTCCTTCGGTGTTCACATGGCTGGAGAAAAAAAACTTCAGTTCAAATATGCCCCTTGGGGTATGCATGTATTTCTGGGTCGTCACCCGGGAAATGGTCGATTCATGCATCTCCACCGCTTCGGCGATGTCGTTGAGCACCATCGGCTTCATCGCCTCTTCACCATACTCGAAAAAGCCCTGTTGTTGCTCGACAATACAACAGGCTACTTTCAGCAGGGTATCATTGCGACTCTCGAGGCTCTTGATGAACCATTTGGCTTCCTGCAGATGGGAGCGAATAAATTGGGTATCCGTGCCACTGCGCGCATTGCGGGCCATGGCAGCATAGGTCTCGTTGACCCGGATTCGCGGGGAAGAATCAGGATTGAGCTCAACGACCCACTTGCTACCCTTCTTGACCACAGAGACATCGGGGATCACATATTGGGAGTCACTCTGGATGATGCCATTGCCGGGGCGCGGCTCCAGCAGCTGGATCAGATCCAGCACCAACTTGAGGTCGCTCTCTTTGAGTTTGGTCTTGCGCGCCAGGGTTCGGTAGTCACGATTACCGAGCAGATCCATATGTTCGAGGATCACCTCCTTGGCCTCATTGAGCCAGGGGGTCTGCGGGTCATACTGCCCCAGCTGGATCAACAAACACTCCTGTACCGAACGGGCAGCGATGCCGACCGGATCGAAATGCTGCACCCGCTTGAGCACAGCTTCGACCTCATCAAGCTCGACCTCCAGCGCATCGCTACTGACCGCTTGCAGGATATCCTCCAGCTCAACGGTCAGATAGCCGGATTCGTCGATAGCATCAATGATAGCGAGGGCGATGGCGGCATCCACATCGCTGAACGGGGTCAGCCGCATCTGCCACAACAGATAATCCTGCAGGTTTTCGGTGGTCTCCCCCTGATAAACGCTATCTTCCCCATCGTGGATAGGGCCAGCGCTCTGGGCGGTCCCGGCAGAGTAGACTTCATCCCAAGTGGTATCTACCGGCAACTCGTCCGGCATCTGCTCCTGCGCCATGGCATCGCTTGAATCCAGCCGGCTGGCGTCAACAGGCTCTTCCGGACTGGTCTCTTGTACCTCACTCTCTTCCTGCTCCAGCAGGGGGTTATTCTCGAGCGCTTGCTGAATTTCCTGCTGAAGTTCCAAAGTGGAGAGCTGGAGCAGACGAATCGCTTGTTGTAATTGCGGCGTCATGGTCAGGGACTGACCGAGACGCAACTGTAATGTCGGCTTCATCTACGTCGGGATATCCTTATGTTCAGCGAGGCATTCGTCAAAGAGAATGAAGGCATGCCCCCTTACTATAGACTGAATTGATCGCCCAAATAGACGCGCTTGACCTGTTCATCGGCAAGGATGTCTGCCGGTGCACCTTCGGCAATCATCTTGCCGTGGCTGACGATATAGGCCTTCTCACATACGTCCAGAGTCTCTCTGACGTTGTGGTCGGTAATCAAGACGCCAAGGCCTCTATCTTTCAGATGCTGAATGATCTTCTTGATGTCTATCACAGAAATCGGGTCGACCCCGGCAAAGGGTTCATCCAGCAGAATAAAACGCGGCTCGGCCGCCAGCGCGCGGGCGATCTCGACCCGACGGCGCTCACCGCCGGAGAGGCTTTGGCCCAGGTTATCGCGAATGTGGGTGATGTTGAACTCTTCCAGCAGTTGCTGAACCTTGTCTTCCCGCTCTTCGCGGCTCAGCCCTTTGCGGGTCTGCATCACCCCCATCAGGTTGTCGAATACCGACAGCCGGCGGAAAATAGAGGCCTCCTGCGGCAGGTAGCCGATGCCATTGCGAGCCCGCACATGCATCGGCTGCAGGCTGATATCCTGATCATCAATGGTGATGAGACCGGCATCCCGTTGCACCAGTCCCACGATCATGTAGAAGGAGGTGGTCTTGCCCGCCCCGTTGGGGCCCAGCAGGCCGACAATCTGGCCAGTGCCCACTTCCAGGCTAACGTCGCTGACCACCATGCGACGTTTGTAGCTTTTTTGCAGCCCAACTGCTTTTAACACTGCCATGGCTTATTTTCCCTGCTTCTTCTGGTCGGCGGGTTTGTCGAAGTTCTCTACCTGATCCGGCAGGAACTCGGTCCTGACCCGCTGGGTCGGGTTCTTGCTCTCGGCAGTCATCTTCTGTTTGTCGATGTCATAACGGATCAGGTCGCCAGTGACCAGACTATCTTCCTGCTTGAGCTGACCGTTGCCGGTAATGGTGACCAGCCGGTTTTTCAGCTCGTAACGAATGCTATTGCCATGAGCATTGACCGGCTTGCCGTTATCCATGATCTGGAAGAAGGTCGCTGGCTTGCCGTAGGCAGTCATCACCTCGGCCCCTTTCTCGCCGGAACGGGTCACCACCACCTTGTCGGCATGGATCTTGATGGTGCCCTGAGTGATGATGACATTCTGTTCAAAGGTGATGCGATTATCCTGCATCTCGGCCACCTGCTTGACGGCATCGACATAGACCTTCTCGGCAAAATCGGACTCTTTGGCGGTCACAGCACCACACAACAGCAGGGCTGCGAGGGCCAGATTAGCGTTTTTCATTGAAATAAATGGCATGACCTTGATCCAGTAACTCAAAATATTTGCGGTCCAGATGGCCTTTTAGGCCAACCCCTTGGGTCTGGAAATCCCGACCCAGAATATTTACTTCCCGGTTGCTGCGCACATCCTGCGTCACCAGATCCAGCTCCAGATAGGGCGTATCGAGCGTGGAGATGAAGCTAGTTGGCAGTAGCCCATCCAGATGCACCTTATCCCGCAGGATCACGTTGTCACCGGTGTTGAGCACGCCGGTTTCGGCAGTGATCTTCCACTCGGCACTCCCCTGCTCGTCATACATATAGACCACCGGCTGGTCGAAGGTCGCCTGCTCGAGGATTTGATAATACTCGGCGTAGGTCGACTCCAGCCGCTCGGTACGTTTACCATTCATGTCAAAGCGGGTGGTCACCAGATCTTTAGCGACAAAATCCGGCTGATAGTTTTCGATTTTGACGGCACTCTCCGGCACCAGCTCCACCTTGCCCAACTGCCAGGCGACCAGCGCCACCAGCAGCAATAAGGCAAACAACAGGGTCTGTCTGCTCATACCGACGCCTCGGGCTGATAATCGTCATGGCCCTGCGCCTGCAGGATCAAGTCGCACACCTCGCGCACCGCCCCCATGCCACCGCCAAGACGAGTCACCATATCAGCACGGTTCAGCACCAGCGGATGAGCATCCGCCACCGCGATGCCAAGGCCACAGGCGGCCATCACCGGCAGGTCTATGGTGTCATCACCCATATAGGCGGCCTGCTCCGGGGTCAGTCCCAGCTTGGCCAGCAGCGCCTCGAAGTGGGGCAGTTTCTTGTCTGCCCCCTGCACCACATGCGCCACACCCAGGCTTTTCATCCGATCGCTGACAATGCGAGAGTTGCGCCCGGTGATGATGGCGATCTCGATCCCGGCATTGAGCAACGCCCGCATGCCCGCACCATCGCGGGTGCAGAAGGTTTTCAGCTCTTCGCCGTTGTTTCCCATATAGATGAGGCCGTTGGAGAGCACCCCATCCACATCGCACACCAGCAGGCGGATTTGCGCCGCCTTGTCGTACTGGCTGCGCGTCACCGGACCATAGAGGGTCGGTACGTTTTGCATCAAATTACTCCGGCTTTCAGCAGGTCGTGCATGTTAAAGGCACCGAGCGGGCGCTTCTCCTCATCCACCACCAGCAATCCGTTAATCTTGCGGGTTTCCATCAGTTTGACAGCTTCAGCCGCCATCATCTCTGGCCCTACGGTAACACAGTTGGTGGTCATCACACGGCTGATGGGGGTGTGATGGATATCGATCTGCTGGTCGAGAATACGGCGCAGGTCACCATCGGTAAACAACCCCGCCAGCACGCCATCGACATTGATGATCGCCGTCATCCCCAGACCTTTGCGGCTCACTTCCAGCAGTGCCTCGCTGATGGTGGCATCGATGCCAACCCGGGGCAACAGCTCACCACGATGCATCAAGTCACCGACCCGCAGCAACAAGCGCTTGCCGAGCGATCCACCCGGGTGAGAAAGGGCAAAATCATCAGCTGTAAAGCCGCGCGCTTCCAGCAGGGCCACCGCCAGTGCATCGCCCATCACCAGGGTTGCCGTGGTACTGGAGGTAGGCGCCAGCCCCAATGGGCAGGCCTCTTTATCCACCTTGATGCACAGGTGCACGTTGGCCTCTTTGGCCATGGTGGAGGCCGGATTGCCGGTCATGCAGATGAGTGGGATGCCGCGGCGTTTGAGCACCGGCAGCAGGGCCAGGATCTCGTCGCTCTCGCCGGAGTTGGAGATGGCGATGATGAGATCGCCACTGGATACCATCCCCAGGTCACCGTGACTCGCTTCCCCCGGATGGAGGAAGAAGGCTGGCGTGCCGGTGCTGGCGAGGGTCGCGGCAATCTTGCTGCCAATATGGCCCGACTTGCCCATGCCGGTGACCACTATCTTGCCGCCGCAGCGCAACACCATCTCGCAGGCCCTGTCGAAGGTATCGTTCAGGTACTGATAGAGTCCATCTATCGCTTGTTTTTCAATGTCCAGCACCGCGCGGGCACTGCGACGAAAATCGAACAGTTCAGACACTTTCTCAGGCTTTACAGACATAAAGACACAGCTCCGGGCCGAAATTAGCTGCGGGATTATAAAAAAGTCTGCCCGGATAAGCGAATCGGATGGTGAACCCCACGATGAATGACGCACTTTGTTACAGAAAACTGTCGTGCAAATAGGCTGGCAACCTGTTCAATAGTTGTTCCTTGCTGTTGCTTACACCTAGACTACCCCATAAAATTCGCACCTCATTTACACCGGATGGACAATTGTTTGAACAATGATCTGATCACCATCTCCGACCTGAGTTTCAGCCACGGCAATCGGCTGCTGTACGACGGGATCAGCCTGACCATTCCCCGTGGCAAGGTCACCGCCGTCATGGGCCCGAGCGGTATCGGCAAAACCACCTTGCTGCGCTTAATCGGTGGCCAAATCAAACCTGAGTCCGGTCACATCCTGTTCGATGGGGAAGATATCCCCACCCTCTCCCGCAGCCGTCTCTACGAGGTGCGCAAACGGATGAGCATGCTGTTCCAGAGTGGCGCCCTGTTTACCGGCATGACGGTCTACGACAATGTGGCCTTCCCGCTGCGGGAGCACTCTGGCCTGCCGGAGGAGCTGATCCACACCATCGTCATGATGAAGCTGCAAGCGGTGGGCTTGCGCGGCGCGGCACAATTGATGCCGTCCGAGCTCTCCGGCGGCATGGCGCGTCGGGCGGCACTGGCCCGAGCCATCGCCCTTGACCCTGATCTCATCATGTATGACGAGCCCTTCGTCGGGCAGGACCCCATCACCATGGCGGTGCTGGTCAAGCTAATCAAGGAGCTGAACGATGCCCTTGGCATCACCTCCGTCATCGTTACCCACGATGTGAAAGAGGTGCTCAGCATCGCGGACTATGCCTACATCATCGCCAATCGCAAGGTGGTGGCACACGGCACACCGGCTCAATTGCGCGAGGAGCACAATCCCGAAGTCGAGCAGTTCCTCAAAGGGTTGCCCGACGGTCCTGTTCCGTTTCATTTTCCGGCAGGCGATCTGCTACAGGATCTCTGATGTTGATAAGTCAAATAAGCAAGCTGGGTCGGGTCGGGGTGCGTGTTATCAGCTCCGTCGGCCGCGCCTCCATCATGCTGTTTCATGCACTGGCGGGCAAACCCGAACCACGCAAACACTTTCCCTTGCTGGTGCAACAGCTTTACGTAGTGGGCGTGCAGTCGGTGGCCATCATTCTGGTCTCCGGCCTGTTTATCGGCATGGTGCTCTCGCTGCAGGGTTACAACGTATTGAAGGATTTCGGCGCCGAGCAGAGCCTCGGGCCGCTGGTCTCTCTCTCCCTGCTGCGGGAACTGGGGCCTGTGGTGACCGGCCTGTTATTTGCCGGTCGCGCCGGGTCTGCCCTGACCGCCGAGATCGGTCTGATGAAGGCCACCGAACAACTCTCCAGCCTCGAGATGATGGCGGTCGATCCGCTGCGCCGTGTCGTCGCACCGCGCTTCTGGGCCGGGGTCATCAGCATGCCACTATTGGCCTTTATGTTTAGCCTGATCGGTATCTTTGGCGGCAAACTGGTTGGGGTGGATTTGCTGGGGGTTGATGAAGGGAGCTTCTGGTCCGCCATGCAGGCCTCCGTCGACTGGCAGGATGACATCATGCAGGGGGCCATCAAGAGCCTGATTTTCGCCCTGGTGATCACCTGGATTGCGCTCTTTAACGGCTATGATGCCAAGCCGACCTCGGCCGGGATCAGTCAGGCCACGACCCGTACCGTGGTCCACTCCTCCCTCGCCGTACTCGGCCTGGATTTTATACTCACCGCAGTCATGTTTGGATAAGGTAACGATGAAGTTCAGCAAAGTAGAATTCCTGGTTGGCACCTTCATGCTGGCTGGCCTCGGCGCCATTCTGGCGCTGGCACTGCAAGTGGCCGGTTTGAGCTTCAAACCGGAAGGAGAAACCTATACCCTGCGCGCGCATTTCGATAATATCGGCGGCCTGAAAGTCCGCTCGCCGATCAAGGTCGGCGGTGTGGTGGTGGGTCGGGTCAGCGATATTACGCTGGACCCGAAAACCCAGGTGCCCGAAGTCACCTTGCTGATGCAAAAGAGTGCTGGCGAGTTTTCCGATACCAGCTCGCTCTCGATCCTGACCTCGGGTCTGCTGGGCGAGCAGTACATTGGTCTGGCCCCCGGCTTCAGCGATGAGGAGATGGGAACCGGTATGCTCAAAAATGGTGATCTGATTGAAGACACCAAATCCGCCATCGTGCTGGAAGATTTGATTGGCAAGTTCCTCTACAGCCAATCCTCCGACAGCAAACCTGACAGCAACAAGGAGTAACCATGTTCAAGAAAATCGCCCTGCTGCTGGGTCTGATGACCAGCATGCTCTTTGCCCTGTCGGCCCAGGCCGCGGTCGATGCCACCGACCCCAACGCACTGGTTGATCAGGCAGCCAAGCAGACCTTTGCCCGCCTGAAAGCCGATCAGGCTCAGGTGAAAAGCAATCCGGATCACCTGCGGGTAATCATCCGTGAAGAGCTGTTGCCCTACGTGGATAACCGCTTTGCCGCCTACAAGGTGCTCGGCAACCAGATTAAAGAGACCACCGAGGCGCAGCGCAATGCCTTTGTCGAGGTCTTTACCGAATACATGGTGAGCTCCTACGCCGACGCGCTGGCCCACTTTGACAAGCAGACCGTCAAGGTCGAACCGGGCAAAGCGGCCGGTGACAGCAACATCACCGCCGTCAGCGTCAGCGTAAAAGAGCCCGGCAAGCCGGACATCTTCCTCGAGTTCAAGCTGCGCAAGAACAATAAAACCGGCGAGTGGAAAGCCTTCGACATGGTCGCCGAGGGGATCAGCCTGCTATCTGCCAAACAGAGCGAGCTGGGCGGCCTCATTCGCCAGAACGGCATCGATGCGGTGATCGCCCAGTTGCGCGAGCACAACGCCAAACCGCTAGTGATCAAGCCATGATCCTGAGCGGTGAGCTGCAGGCGCCACAGGTCAATGAGCTGTGGCAATCCCGCGCCCAGTGGTGGCAGAATGACCGGCTCGAACTCGGTGGCGTCACCACCCTCGACTCCGCCGGGCTGGCGCTGCTGGTCAAATGGGCCAAAGCCGTATTAGCGCGAGGCGCCACACCGCAACTGGTGGGCGCCTCCAGTGATTTCTATACCCTGGCCACCCTCTACGGGGTGGCCGGGCTGTTTCAGTCAACCCCGCTCACAACTGAGGACGCATAATGCAAGTCTCTGAAATTGAAGCGATACTCCTCGAGGCTCTGCCATTGTCCGAAGTCCATGTCAAAGGGGACGGTAGTCACTACCAAGTGATCGCCGTCGGTGACATGTTTGACGGCATGAGCCGGGTCAAGAAACAGCAGGCCATCTATGCCCCGCTGATGGACAAGATCGCCAGTAACGCCATTCACGCCCTCTCCATCAAGGCGTTCACCGACGCCGAGTGGAAACGCGAACGTAAATTCCTATTGCCCTCCTGATTTGGTAACGAAGTAAAAATGGACAAATTCAAAATCGATGGTCGTTGTACTCTCAACGGCGAAGTGACCATCTCTGGCGCCAAAAACGCCGCCCTGCCGATCCTGTTCGCCACCCTGCTGTGTGATGAAGAGGTGCACCTCTCCAACGTGCCGCGCCTGAAAGATGTGGGCACCACCATCAAGCTGCTGGAGATGCTGGGCGCTACCACCAAGGTCAACGGCAACGTCACCGTGCTGACCGGTGCGGTGAACAACCACGTCGCCCCCTATGAGCTGGTGAAGACCATGCGCGCCTCCATTCTGGCGCTGGGCCCGCTGGCCGCCCGTTTCGGGGCAGCTGACGTCTCCCTGCCCGGCGGTTGCGCCATCGGTGCCCGTCCGGTCAACCTGCACGTCCACGGTCTGGAGCTGATGGGTGCCAAGATCACCATCGAAGATGGCTACATCAAGGCCCGTGTCGATGGCCGCCTCAAAGGCGCCCATATCCTGATGGACATGGTTTCGGTCACCGGTACCGAGAACCTGATGATGGCCGCCACCCTGGCAGAAGGCCGCACCGTGATCGAAAACGCCGCCCGTGAGCCGGAAGTGGTCGATCTGGCCAACTTCCTCACCACCCTAGGCGCCAAGATCCAGGGCGCAGGCACTGACACCCTGACCATCGATGGCGTCGAGCGCCTGCACGGTGGCGACTACAGCGTGCAGCCTGACCGTATCGAAACCGGTACTTTCCTGGTGGGCGCAGCGGTTACCGGTGGCAAGGTCACCTGCCGCAACACCGACCCGACCCTGCTGGAAGCGGTACTGGTCAAGCTGGAAGAGGCAGGCGCCTTGATCGAGAAAGGGGCTGACTGGATCACCCTCGACATGACGGGCCGCACCCTCAAGCCGGTCACCATCAAGACCGCACCCTACCCGGCCTTCCCGACCGACATGCAGGCACAGTTCACCGTGCTGAACGCCGTCGCCAAGGGCACCGCCATGGTCACCGAGAACATCTTCGAGAACCGCTTCATGCACGTTCCCGAGCTGGTACGGATGGGCGCCGACATCGAACTGCAGGGCAATGTGGCCATCTGCCGCGACACCGAGCAACTCAAAGGTGCCCAGGTGATGGCGACCGATCTGCGCGCCTCTGCCAGTCTGGTACTGGCCGGCTTTGTAGCCGAAGGCACTACCATCGTCGATCGCATCTATCACATCGACCGTGGCTACGAAGACATCGAGCAGAAGCTGCAGGGTCTGGGTGGCCGCATCGAGCGCATCAAGGGCTGATAGCCCTTCGCTTGCCAGCAGATCACTGATCGCCAGCTGATAAAAAGGCCCCCTCGCGTTGGCGAGGGGGCCTTTCTCATTTCATCCCGTCAGGCAGGGTAACTACCGGATCAATGACCCGCCAGCTTCATGTTCTCGACCAGTACCGAACCGGTCTTGAGGCTGGAGCGCTCGTCCTCGTCACAGCCCACCGCCACGATATGGCTGAACATCTCCGCCAGATTGCCAGCTATGGTGATCTCCTCGACCGGGTAGGCTATTTCGCCATTCTCGACCCAGAAACCGGCAGCGCCGCGGGAGTAGTCGCCGTTGACGATATTGACCCCCTGCCCCATCAGCTCGGTCACCAGCAGGCCAGTGCCCATCTCTTTCAGCATGCCTTGAAAATCCTGGCCGGTATTGGAGACCTGCCAGTTGTGGATGCCACCGGCATGGCCCGTGGTGGTCAACCCCAGCTTGCGGGCAGAGTAGGAGGTAAGCAACCAGCTCATCAGCTCGCCGTTACGGATAATATCCATGTCGCGGGTGCGCACCCCTTCACCATCGAACGGGCTACTGGCCAACCCGCCCAGCAGATGGGGGAATTCCTGAATGGTGAGCCACTCGGGCAGGACCTGCTTGCCCAGCTTGTCCAACAGGAAGCTCGACTTGCGATAGAGATTACCGCCACTGATGGCCATCACCAGATGGCCCCACAGGCCAGAGGCAGTGTCAGGGTGGAACAGCACCGGCGCATGGCGGGTAGAGATCTTGCGGGCGCCAAGGCGGGAGACGGTACGCTCGACCGCCTCATCGGCGATGCGCTGCGGGCTCCAGAGCCCGGCCAGGTCGCGACTGGATGAGTAACCGTAATCCCGCTGCATCTCGCCATCCTGCTCGCCGATCAGCACGCAGCTCAGGGAGTTGCGCGAGGCGGCATAGCCCTTCACAAAGCCATGACTGTTGCCATAAACCTTGATGCCGAGATGACTGGAGAAACCGGCACCGTCGGAGTGCTTGATGCGGGCATCGCGGCCCAGTGCCAGCCGCTCACACTCGATGGCCAACTCGATGCCGCGCTGGGGATCCAGCTCAATCTGGTGACACAGCTGCAAGTCAGGGGCATCCCAGGCTAGCAGCTCGGCGGGCGCCAGCCCGGCGCAATCGTCGGCAGAAGTATGGCGGGCGATCTCGATAGCGGCTTCGACAGCGGCGCGAATGGCCGGTTTGCCCAGATCAGTGGTCGATGATGACCCTTTGCAGCCATTGCGGTAAACCGCGATGCCGAGCGCCCCATCCTTATTGAATTCAATGCTTTCCAGTTCACAACCCCGGGTGTTCACCGACAGCCCGGTCTGCTTGCTGATGGAGACTTCGGCCAGCGAGGCGCCCAGTCCTTTGGCTATCTCCAGGGCTTCGGCAACCACGGCCTCGAGATGGGCTTGATCCTGGCGGATTTGGTCTTGCTGATCCATAACTCACATCTGTATGAAGGAAGGAAAGGGGACTAAGCATATCAGACCCCTGCGCCCAGCGGGAGAAGCTGGTAACATATCCACCAAACGTGAAAGACAGGAATCAAGAGACCGATGAGTCAATATCAAGACGACAACGAGTTAGAAGACTGGGGCCCCAGCAAGAGCCAGCTCAAGCGCGATGCAGAAGCGTTGCAAAAACTGGGTGCAGAGATTGTCTCCTTAAGCCACAGCGAGCTGGAAAAAATTCCTTTGGATGAAGAGCTTGCCGATGCAGTCGAGCTGGGCCGCAAGCTCAAACCGAACAAAGACGAGTCATTCCGCCGTCACTTGCAGTTTATCGGCCGCCTGATGCGCAGCCGTGATATCGAGCCGATCGTCGAAGCCCTGTCGATCTTCAGAAACCGTCACTCTACCGTGAATGCACGTCTGCATCGTCTGGAGCAGTGGCGGGAGCGCCTGATCACCGAAGGTGACAGCGCCCTCAACGAACTGCTGTCACAGTTCCACGAGCTGGATCGCCAGAAGCTGCGCCAACTGATCCGCACAGCTAACAAAGAGCGGACCCTCAACACGCCGCCGATCGCTTATCGCGAGATATACCAATATCTGCGCGGCGAGATCGAAGACCTGCTGTGATCCCCGAAACACGCCTCCCCTTGCGGAGGCGTGCTTCTATTGACGCCTTTGCCTTTCCCCATCCCCCGCAGCCCCTGCGCGTTTAATATATCCACCATTCTGGCGACCCAGCCATGAATACCCATCTACTCCACCCCGTTAAATCGCTGTTTCAGAGCAGATCAAGACAAATCCGTTAACAATTTAGCATCATTTTGTTTGACATATTGAACGGCCTTGGCAGACTGAACAGAGGATCCAGGCTGTCGCTGCCCAGGCTGACCGACGATTCTGCACCCTGCCCGACCCGGGATCCCATGACCATGCCTTGAGGCATGCCCTTGCCCACTGCATATGCAAGGGCCTGCCCAAGGCGCAGGATGAGACTTCAACGCCAAGGATAATCAAGGTGCCCTATGCCAAATCCCCTCCCCCCATCCAACCGTAAACCTGTGGTGCTGATGACCATGGGGGCCCAACCCCGCAACGGCCACGCCTATCAGGTGATGACCCACAAATACATCATGCCGCTGGTGGAGATCAGTGACTGCATCCCGTTGCTGGTACCCACCTGCTGCAGCACCGCCGATCTGCAGCAATATCTGGATCTGGCCGATGGTGTCTATCTGAGCGGTGCCGGTTCCAACATAGACCCGGGCCTCTATGGGCAAGAGAACCTCACCCCGGAAAAACAGCAGGATCGGGATCGCGACCTGTTTGACCTGTCACTGATCAATGCAGCGATTGCGCAGGGGTTGCCGATCCTCGGGATTTGTCGTGGCATGCAAGAGATCAACGTAGCACTGGGCGGCGATATTCATCAGAAGGTCTACAACGAGCCGGGCTATGACGATCACCGGGAGGATGCCGACGATCCGGTTGACGAGCAGTATGGGCCGAGCCATCAGATTGAGCTGCTGCCGAGCAGCTGGTTTGCCGAGCTGATGGGGGCTGAGCGGATTGCGGTGAACTCCCTGCATGGACAGGGGATTGATCGACTGGGTAGCGGGCTGGAGCCGCTGGCCCACGCCGAAGATGGGCTGATCGAGGCTCTGCATGCTCCCACACTCTCCCCCTTTCTGCTGGCAGTGCAGTGGCATCCGGAGTGGAAAGCCAGTGAAAACCCCCACTCCATCAAGATCTTTCAAGCCTTTGGTGATGCCTGCCGCCAGCGCTGTGGGCTGACAGCCAAAGGTTAAGCCGGAGCTAGTCAGTCGCCGAAACCGCGCGCCTTGAGCTTGGGCAAGCCACCCCGCTCGGGGCGCATAGTTCGGCATATATCCATTCCCTTGAGCCCTCGCTGGATATGATCCGGGGATTGGCCAAACACCATGCCGTTGCTGCGGTAGAGGTTGTTGTCATCCAGCTCGAACTTCTCGCCGCCGATCAGCAACTGCTCCCGGCCATTGACCTTGTCACCGCGTTTGATCGGCACTTTCATATCGCTCAGCACCTCGCCGGTGGCACACCCCTCGCGCCAGCGCGCTTCGCTGGAGAAGGGGGTGATGGCAATCTCGCGCCAGGAGCCATCCCTGAACTCAACCCGATACTTATCCACTAACAGGTCACAGCCAGCCAGTGGCAACAATGCCACCAACCAGATGATTTTCTTTGAAATTGACACTAAATCGCACTCCTTTGCCTGGTTCTGCACAGGATAAATAAATTGCTGTACCAACGCACCATTTCCCCTCGCTACAGCAACTATGCTGGTGGTAAACCACAAGAAGGGGCTGCTATGTCTGGCGATAACCTCACGGTACTACCTGCCATCATCTGGATCATGGAGCACCCATTCTGGACTCTGTTCACCCTGTCACTGATGCTGATCCACCTCTGGCGTCGTCCGGGCCAGCGCCGGGAGCTGCTCTCCGAGCTCAGTTTCGTGATGATAAGCGCGGTGATGATCCTGCTTATCCAGCTGGAAGGGGGCTGGTTCAAACTGCCGCTGCCCCATCAATTGCTGATCGAGATCTCCACCCTGCTGGCCGGTCTGATATTGGTCAAGGTGTGGGGGATCCTGCTGTTCGAGTTTCTGCTCCCCCTCTGCCATGTGCGGATCCCGCGGATCATCGCCGATATTGTCATCACCATCGGCTACATCGGCTGGGGGCTGTTTCGTCTCTATGCTTCCGGGATGGCGCTGGGGGAGATAGTCACCACCTCGGCGGTGATCACCGCCGTCATCGCCTTCGCCATGCAGGACACGCTGGGCAACCTGCTGGCCGGGGTCTCCATTCAGCTCGACAACTCCATCGCCATCGGTGACTGGCTGCAGGTAGATACCACTCAGGGCCGGGTGGTGGAGATCAACTGGCGTGCCACCACCATCGAGACCCGCAACTGGGAAACCGTAGTCATCCCCAACAGCCATCTGCTCAAGCAGCGCTTCACCGTGCTCGGCCGCCGTCAGGGCGAA
Organism: Aeromonas sp. 160P; assembly: GCF_055193095.1. Classification (NCBI taxonomy): domain Bacteria; kingdom Pseudomonadati; phylum Pseudomonadota; class Gammaproteobacteria; order Aeromonadales; family Aeromonadaceae; genus Aeromonas; species Aeromonas sp. 160P. The sequence continues at coordinate 360,877 of NZ_JBUXKV010000001.1, forward strand.
CCCTTGCAGTGGCGGCGCTGGGTCTGGTTCGATCTGACCCTGGATACCCTGCCGACCCAGATCATCGCGCTGATCGAGAAATCCCTGCGGGAGACCAAGCTCCCCTGTGTCGCCAAGCATCCGCAACCGGACTGCCTGTTGATGAACGTCGAGGGGGGCATTGCCCGCTATGCAGTGCGCTACTGGCTGACCGATCTGGCTCGCGACGATCCGACCGACTCCATGGTGCGCAGCCTCATTGATGCCGCCCTGCGCCGCAACGATCGTCGCCTCACCCCGCCGATCTTCAACGTCTTTATGGCCAAGGAGAAGCAGCACCTCGATGCCCGCCACAAACGCCACACCGCCGAGCGTACCGACACCCTGCGCAAACTGCCGCTGTTTGCCATGTTGCAGGAGAACGAGTTGCTCCAGCTGGCCGATCAGGTGAAGTTCGCCCCCTTCGTCAGCGGCGACATCATGCTGGAACAGGGGGAGATCTCAGGCTGGTTGTTCGTACTGGTCAAGGGGGAGGCGGAGATGCTGATCAACGTCGAGGGGCGAGAGCTGAAACTGGGTTCGTTGGGGGCTGGTGATTTCTTTGGCGAGCTGAGCCTGCTGACTGGCGAGCCCAGCTCCTTCACGGTACGGGCACTTGCTACCGTGGAAACCTATCGCATTAATCAAGGAATGTTTCAGGAACTGGTGATGCAGCGCGAGTCGCTGGTCGAGCCCCTCTATCGGGTACTGAGCGCCCGCCAGCAGGAGCAGCAGGCGTTGCTGGAGCGGGAGGCTGAGTCCATGAGACAGCCACCACAACAGCTTGATCTACTGGACAAAATGATGAAGCTGTTCAGTAGCAGGTGACATAGCATGGGCACGGGATTGATGGAATGAAGAGAGATCCGAGATCATGTTACTGACCACCCTGGCCCTTGCCGCCAGCCTGCAATTTGATTGCCCGCCCGCCATCGAGGTTAGCCAGCAACTGCTCGCCCCGCAGCAGGGCTGGCAAGCCGTTACCCGCAACGCCAACGGCGAGCAGCGCGACTCCCTCAGCCTGCGGCTCGACAACCTCGCCCTGTTCGACGGGGATCCCGCTGATCAGGCCCAGCTCAAACCGGATAACGGCGACAACGATGAGACCCACTACTGGAGCCAGCTTGACGGCAGCCTGCGCCCGCTCTATCTGGTCTGCCACTATCAGCACAGCGCCATCACCCTGCAGCAGGCGCTGCCCGCCGGCATCCGTTACTGCCGCGTTAACCAGCGCGATCGCTACACCCTGTTCGGGCTGATTTGCCGAACCTAACCGCCACGCACCGCGGGCAGTTTATTGCCTGATTGTGCAGGGAGTGGAGGCGGTTAGGGCTATACTGGCCGCCACATTTACTGTTGTGGGTAGCCCATGAACGACACTCAGGAATTTTTTGACGAAGAGACGCTGCTGGAGATGGTGGAGAACCAGCTCAACGATGGTCACCCGCCCCATGTGAAGGCGACCCTGATGCGGCTGGTGATGAAGGGCACGCCACGGGCAGAGGCGCTGCAGTATATCGCCTGCGCCCTCGGGGCCGAGCTGATGGCGATGGAGGCCGATCAAGGCCCCTTCAATCTGACCCGCTACGGCGAGTTCCTCGACAGCCTACCCGAGATGCCGTGGGCTGACTGATACCGTGAGCTGACCAAGGCGCCACGCCTTTGCATGGCTCCTTAAAAGCAGAAGGGCGGGTGCCAATGGCCCCGCCCTTATTACATGGATCCGCTGTGGCTCAGAACTGGGAGTTGATGATCACCTCTTCCCCCAATGCCCCTGCCAGCGGCAGCGGCCGGTAGCTGGAGTTGGCAGCCCGCAGCAGCCGAATGCCGCGAATGCCGATCTCCTGCGCCGCCTTGATATCCCCGTCGGCATCGCCGTAGAAGAGCTTCATCTGCTTATCCTTGAGCCACTGCACCTTGGTGTTCTGGCCCGGCTGATCACCGGCGAAGATCACCGGATTGAGCTGGTCGGCCGGAATATTCATGGTCTGCTGCAGGGTCTGGCTCACGGTTTCAGTCTTGGTAGCCGAGCGACCGGTGACGAAATAGATATGGTCACCGCGCTTGAGGTGCATGGCGATGAGCGCCTTGCCCACCTCTTTCGGCATGCTGAACGCATCCCAGCCGTTGTTCATCTTCTCCCAGAAGGCCGGGTTCTTCAGATAGCTCTCGTCGTTGGGCGAGAACTCCTGCTTGCCGCGATAAAAACCGGGGCTGGAGAAGAGCAGGGTATCGTCGATGTCAAAACCGACCGCCATCGGGGGCAGACCATCCAGACTCTTGGCAATCTGCGCCACCGAGACCCAGTGGATCGGCGCCTGCTGGGCCAGAGTGACGGTGGTGACACCGGCAGGGATCGGCTGAACGGTTGTGGCTTGACCTGCCACGGCAGGCAGAGCGAGGGCGGCAGCCAGCAAGGAGGCAAGCAGCGCCGGACGAGAGAAGTGTTTCATAAGGCAGGTTGTCATCTTCAAGCAAAAGAGGGGGCCAATAGTGCCCCCATCCCGCCCCTCAAATCTGTGAATGCTCCTGCAAAAGGGAGCATTTGACGCCTGATAATTAATCTTTGATTGGCAACAGATCGGTAAAGACAAAGCCGTCGCGCAGCACGGTTTCACCAACCCGAATGCCGAGCGGACGGGCGAACATGGGGCCATCATAGGCCAGAGTGTGAAACTCGCCGTTCTCACCGCACGGGTCGACTCCCTCCGGCAGCGCCGCCAGCAGCGCCTCGTCAAAATCGTGACCCCCCAGACTGGCATCCAGCTTGTTCGGATCGAGGGCACTGATCCGCGCCTTCAAGCCAGCAGCCATCATCTGCGGCGCCAGTTCACCGGTATTGCTGCCCCACAGCGGGAACAGCGGCTCGATGCCGGTGCCTGCCAGCTGCTGTTCACGGTAGGCGCGCACATCTTCAAGGAACAGATCGCCAAACGCCATGTGGCGGATCCCCTGTGCCACCACATCGGCAATAAAGCCGGTCATGATGCGGGCGTAATCCTCGTTGCTGCAGGGCCAGGGCAGATCGATAGTGATGAGGGGCAGCCCGACACAAGCGGCCTGCTCGGTCAGCAACTGCTTGCGCACGCCGTGCATCGCCACCCGCTCGAATGCCTGATTGAGGGTGGTAAACAGCCCCACCACCTCGATGGCGGGATCTTGCCGCAACTGATGCAGTGCCCATGCGCAATCCTTGCCGCTGCTCCAGGAGAGCAGTACCCGTTTCTTTTCCATCATTCCTCCGCCAACGGGGCATTCGGATTGCCCCAAAAAGATGCAAGACAGTGTTGCGAATTGCGCGATTTACACACAAGAGGCTGGCAGCATACTCTCGAACACCTATATATGCCCCTTGCGCGGGCTGACAATAACTAAAAAAACCGATGGGAAACATACGGATATGAGCACAACCGCACAACAACACGATCACGCCCGCCCCCTCAATCGACAGGATTACAAGACTCTGAGTCTGGCCGCCCTCGGCGGTGCACTGGAGTTTTACGACTTCATCATCTTCGTCTTCTTCGCCGTGGTTATCGGCGAGCTGTTCTTCCCGGCCGACATTCCCGAGTGGCTGCGCCAGTTCCAGACCTTCGGCATCTTCGCCGCCGGTTATCTGGCCCGCCCGCTCGGCGGCATCATCATGGCCCACTTTGGCGATCTCATCGGTCGCAAGCGGATGTTCACCCTCAGCATCATCATGATGGCGCTGCCGACCCTGTTGATCGGTCTGTTGCCCACCTATGCGGTGCTCGGCATCGGCGCCCCCATCGCCCTGCTGGGACTGCGTATCCTGCAAGGCGCTGCCATCGGCGGTGAAGTGCCGGGTGCCTGGGTATTTGTCGCCGAGCACGTCCCTGCCCGTCGGGTCGGGGTCGCCTGCGGCACGCTCACGGCGGGATTGACGGCCGGCATCCTGCTCGGCTCCCTGATCGCCACTGCGGTCAACAAGAGCCTGACCCCTGCCGAAGTGAGCGAGTGGGGCTGGCGAGTGCCCTTCCTGCTGGGCGGTATCTTCGGAATCGTTGCCATGTACCTGCGTCGCTGGTTGCACGAGACCCCGGTCTTCGCCGAGATGAAAGCCAACAAGACCCTGGCCGACGAGCTGCCCCTCAAAACGGTGCTGCGCAATCACAAGAGCAGCGTGGTGGTCTCCATGCTGCTCACCTGGCTGCTCTCCGCCGGGATCGTGGTGGTGATCCTGATGACCCCCACCTATCTGCAGAAGGTCTATGGCATCAGCCCGGCTGACGCCCTGACCGCCAACTCGCTGGCGATCGTCGCCCTGACCCTCGGCTGCATCATCTATGGCCGACTGATCGACCTGCTGGGCAGCGGTATCACCTTCATGCTCGGTTCCCTGCTGCTGGCAGGCTCCAGCTACGCCTTCTATCACGGTCTGGCGGCAGGCACGAGCCAGCTGGTGCCGCTCTACATGCTGGCGGGCTTTGCGGTCGGGATTGTCGGCGCCGTGCCTTACGTGATGGTCAACGCCTTCCCACCGGTGGTGCGCTTCTCCGGCTTGTCGTTCTCCTACAACGTGGCCTACGCCATCTTCGGCGGCCTCACCCCGATGGCGGTGACCCTCTGGATGAAGAACGACATGCTGGCACCTTCCCACTATGTGGTGAGCCTGTCGGCACTGGGTTTTGCCATCGGCCTCTGGCTCTGGTTCCAGCAACGCACCTCGCAACAACAGCTGCCCCAGCCCACCTGAAACCGGCTCGGAACTTAAGGCGCGGGGCCGCCGGACCCACAGCCCGGCAGGCGTCTCTTGCCGGGCTGTGTCGTTGCTACTTCAGGGGCACCCAAGAGTGACTGCCTTGATGCACCGACCGATCCGCCGCTCGCATCCCGCTCACATCACTAACAGCCAGCCGCAGAAGCACAGATAGAGCAGACCTATCAGTGCCAGACGACCAGCCGTCATCGCCCCTCGGCGAAAACCCCACCAGAGCAACACCATCGCCAATACTGTCACGATCGCCGAGGCCAACATGGCACCACTCAGCAACCAGGGGGTAAACAGCAGACAGAACGCCTTGGGGATGGTGCCCTGGATCATCATGGCCCCGGAGATATTGGCCAAGGCCAGCCGGGTCTTGCCCTGTCGCACCCAGATCAGCACGTTCATCAGCTCCGGCATCTCGGTCGCCACTGGGCTCAGCAGCAGGGCCGCCAGCACCGGCGAAAGGCCAAACAGCTCGCCCATGCTCTCCAGCTGATGAACAAACAGCTGGGCCGCCAGCGCCACCACCACCAGCGCACCCAGCGTCTGCAGCAGCACCTTGCCAAGGGGCGGGATCCCGGCATCGGGGGCCAGCTTGAGGGGCTCCGGCAGCTCGACCTCGTGGCTGTCGCTCTGCTTCAACTCGCGCCGCACATAGACGAGGTAGACCAGCACAAACAGCGGGGCCAGCCAGCTCTTGCCGCTAAAGGCGACCAGCCCCAGCGCGGTCGCCACCAGAAAGATACCGATAAACCAGCGCTGATCCCGGCCAATCTCACGCTGCACCTCACCATCGATGGCCCGTTCGGTACGCCCCATGCAAAGCAGCAGGGTGAGACCGACCGCAGCATAGCCGATGGTCGCCAGCACCAGCGGCCCGCCGAGGGCGGCGCCAATGCCGATCTCCTGCTGGGCTGCCGTGTTGCCCATCAGCAGGGCAGTGAGGGTGACGATGCACTCGGGCAGCGCCGTACCCAGTGCCGCAAGCAGCGAGCCGGTGGCACTTTGGGAGAGTTTGAGGTGGTGGCCGGTCCACTCGATGCCGTTGACGAAGTATTCGCAGGCAAGGTAGATGGTGACCGCAGAGACGAGAAATAACAGCAGGGTAATCAACATAATGGATACCGCCAGGCGAGCAGAATAACCAATGGACCCGACATGGCTCGCCCGGCTGGCGTGCATATCGAGGCCAAAGGTCTTGCAGAGCGATAGTGCCTATCGCCGCCCATGCCATGGATGCGAGGATCCAAGAGTGTTGACATGGGCCCGGCCCGCAATGCAGGCGGGTTGCTACTCCCCAATGACTGAGGGGGCTTTTTAGCAACGCGGCAGCCCGTTCACAAGACAAACAATTCATCACTCACTGACTGAGTTGTAAGGGAATGTAACCCGGCCCACCGCACTCCCCTCCAAATTGCGCTGTTGGCACACCGCTTGCTGTAGGTAGTTCACTATCCACAACAGTTTGGGAAGGATGAACGATGAAACGGTGGATCCAACATTTCTATCAACTGAACCGCCTCAACTGGCTGATGGTCTGGTTGTTGCTCTGCTGCAGCATCATCTTGCTGTTTCCGGCCGGGCTGATGAAAGGGGCCGTGAGCCAGTGGGCTGCGGATCACGCGGCCTGGCTGGGAGTCGGCATGCTGATCGCCATCTCCTACTTCTGCAGTCAGGGCTTTTTGATCGCCTGGGAGTGGGCCTGTGAGGAGTGGCAGGCGCGTCGTCAGCAGGACCAGCTGACCCAGATGATCGGCTTCCTCGACTTCAACGAGAAGGCAGTACTGCGCGAGTTCGTGCTGCAGCGTAAAAGCGTCATAAACTTGCCGATCACCGAGCCCGCCGTCAAAAACCTGATGGATGCCGGTGTCCTCACCTACGCCTACGGCAAGCCGGTACGGGAGAAGGATGACGAGAACCAGATCCGTGCCCTGATGATCGCCCTGCCCGCCCGACCGCTGCTCACCTACAAGGTGCTGGGGTTGTCGCGCGGCAAGATGAGCGACGAGCAGGTGGAGCAGATCATGAACGCCCGCCCCAAGTTCGCCCAGAAGGGGTTCCAGCGCTAAACGCGCCCCCAACCGCCAGATGCAAAAGAGCCGGACACTGTCCGGCTCTCTCGTTGCTGCGCTATGCGCAACACAGCTCAGTTGTCCCTTATGCGCCCTACCCCTTGAGGCTGGAGCAGAAGCTGACATCCGCGACCTTGGTCGCCGGGTCATAGCTGTGATAGAGCTCGAAACAGGGTCGATCATCAAATTCGTAACCGGCCGCCACGATCTCGCCAACATGCTGCTGCCAGAGCGCGGGATATTGCGCCGGGTCGGTCACGGTGAAACGTGACTGGCCATAACGACCGCCCGCCAGCGGCTGGATCTCCACATTACCGCCGCCTTTGGTACCCGCCGGAACGGTGACGCAGATATCGGTGCGGCACTGCTGGGGCGCGGTGATCTCCGGGTTGTCGTGGTAGATAAAGATCCACTCCCCCTCGGCCAGCCCCTGCTCGGCCGACCACTGGTAGAGCTGATCGCATACCGGCTCATAGCCAGTGCCATAAGGGCCGGTCACCCGGATATAGGCCAGGGTGCGCGGGGCCATCTGTTCGGTTTTCATCGGTTGCCTCCTTTCATCGGAACAGCTTTCAGCATAACCAGCCTCGCGGGCGGCGGCGTGTCCATTCTTGCTCAGTTGCAGCAGCGAGGGTTGCTGGCGCAGCGCCCCCGGCGTCATGGCAAACTGCTTGCGAAACGCCTTGGCAAAGGCCTGCGAGCTGGCAAAACCGGCCGAGAAGGCAATCTCGGTCACCGGATCCCGGCTGTAGCAAAGAGAGCGGGCCGCCCGCTCCAGCCGCAGGCGGCGCTGCATCTCGGCCGGGGTTTCGCCGGTGACGGCGGTAAAGACCCGATGAAAGTGATAGCTGGAGAGCGCAGCGAGAGTGGCCGCCTCACTGAGGCAAAGCTCGGGGTTCTGCTCCAGCGCCCGGATCACCGAGCGCAATCTGGCCTGATAATCGACCATGCCGTTAGCGACTGGCGTTCCCCGCGACTCTGGCCATATAGAGCGCATCTACGTAACGCCCCTGGCGGAAGGCATAGTCGCGAGCCCGCCCCTCTTCCACAAAGCCGAACTTGCGATAGAGCGCCAGCGCCGCTGCATTGTCGGCATAGACGGTCAACTCGATCCGGTGCAGATTGAGCCAGCTATCCGCCAGATCCATTGCCGCAGCCATCAGGGCAGAACCAACCCCCTTGCCGGCCCAGTCATCCCGCACCCCCATGGCTATACCAGCCACATGCTTGCGCCTCGGGCTGGATTCCGCCTCTAGCACGAAATGGCCCACCAGCTCCCCGTCCACCTCAGCAACCAGTGAAATCGCCTGGGTATTCTCCAAGCGCTTCCGCCACACGTCCGGGGCGGGATAGGGCAGTTGCAAAGTGCCCGCCTGGGCAGTGGGCATGGCGTAGAGATCCCGCAAGGCGGCGGCATCGGCGGGTTCGGCATGACGGATAGCTATCTGCATATGAGGCTCCTTCTCGAAACCCCCATCATGCAATATCCGGCGCGATTGCACACCCCCTACCCGCACCCATTTGTCTTGCCTATCAAAGGGCGAGGAAAGGCCCATTGGCCGAGCATGGCGCAGATCCGTAGGCTGACCCCATATCAACAAGGAGAGAAGCCATGACTGACAAGACTCTGCACAGCGCCAACGGCGCCCCCGTCATCGACAACAACAACAGCCTCACCGCCGGTCCGCGCGGCCCCATCCTGATGCAGGATATCTGGTTGATGGAGAAACTCGCCCACTTCGACCGCGAGCGCATTCCCGAGCGGGTGGTTCACGCTAAGGGCTCGGGCGCCTACGGCACCTTTACCGTGACCCACGACATTAGCCAGTTCAGCAAGGCCGACCTGTTCAACGCCATCGGCAAGCAGACCCCGATCTTCCTGCGCTTCTCCACCGTGGCCGGTGAGAAGGGGGCCGCCGATGCCGAACGCGACGTACGCGGCTTCGCCCTCAAGTTCTACACCGAGCAGGGCAACTGGGATCTGGTGGGCAACAACACCCCGGTCTTTTTCATCCGCGATCCGCTGAAATTCCCCGACTTCATCCACACCCAGAAGCGGGATCCACGCACCAACCTGCGCAGCGCCACCGCAGCCTGGGACTTCTGGTCCCGCCATCCGGAATCCCTGCATCAGGTCACCATACTGTTCAGCGATCGCGGTATTCCCAAGAGCCTGCGGGAGATGAACGGCTACGGCAGCCACACCTTCAGCTTTATCAACGACGCCAACGAACGCTTCTGGGTCAAGTTCCACTTCAAGACCGAGCAGGGCCACAGCTTCTACACCGATGAAGAGGCTGCCAATGTCGTCGGTCAGGATCGGGAGACCAGCCAGGCGGATCTGTTCAATGCCATCGAGCAGGGCGACTTCCCGCGCTGGAAGGTCTATGTGCAGGTAATGCCGGAGGCCGATGCCCAGACTTACCAGATCCACCCGTTCGACCTCACCAAGGTGTGGCCGCACAGCGACTACCCGCTGATCCCGGTCGGGGTACTGGAGCTTAACCAGAACCCGGACAACTACTTCGCCCATGTGGAACAGGCGGCGTTTACCCCGGCCAACGTGGTGCCCGGCATCGGCTTCTCGCCGGATCGCATGCTGCAAGGGCGGCTCTTCTCCTACGGTGACACCCAGCGCTATCGCCTCGGCGTCAACCACGGCCTGCTGCCGGTCAACGCCCCGCGCTGCCCGTTCCATCATGGCGCCCATCGTGACGGCGCCATGCGGGCAGACAGCAATGGCGGCACCAGCCCCAACTATCAGCCGAACCGTTTCGGTACCCAGCAGCCGAGCGAACAGCACGAACCGGCACTGAGTCTGGAAGGGGCAGCCCTGCACTACGATTTTCGTGACTACGACAGCGACTACTACAGCCAGCCGGGCAAGCTGTTTCGCATCATGGACGAGGAGCAGCGTTCACGGCTCGCCGCCAACCTGGCGCGCTCCCTCATCAATGTGGAAGATGACGCCATCGTCGCGGCCCAGCTCAAGCACTTCGAGCAGGCCGACCCCGAGTACGCCAAGCGGATCGAACTGGCACTGGCCGCGCTGCAACGCTAGGCCATGATCTGACAGGTAAAAGACAGCAAAACAAAACGGGGGCCTTTCGGCCCCCGTTTTCTGTTGCATGCAAGCTCGCTCAGAGAGCAGGATCCTGTCCGGCCTGCCAACGCAGCGCGTTCGCCTCGTGCTCTTTCACAAAGGTATTCTTGCCCGCACAGTAGCGCTCGATATCGTGCTGACAGCTAGCGGCTACCGCCTGCTTCAACTCGGCGTATTCCCGGCATACCGCCGGGTAGGCCCTTAGATAGTCACGAAAGGCCAGATGCCGACGTACATGGTCATCCCCTTGCAAGAAGGCGTGGATCTGGTGGGTTCTCTCACCACCCCCCTTGCGAAAATAGCGGCGGCGCGCAATCCCGCACTCCCCCATCGCCTCATAGCCCAGCGCCTCCAGTTGCCCGTTTTGCTCATCGAGTCGCTCCAGCGATGACACCTCCAGCATGATGTCGATGATGGGCTTGGCTGCCAAACCGACGACCGAGGTACTGCCGATGTGGTGGACAGCTAGCAAGCAGTTATCCAGCGCACTGCGCAGTTGAGCCTCTTCCGCTACAAAGCGGGCTGGCCATTGAGGGTTATAGGAGACGACGTCGACTCTCACGGTTTCAGCTCTCTGGATAGTTGCCGATGGCATCGGGCAATAGGGTATGCGATGGGTGGACAAGATAACCAGACGGCAAATTGCCAGCAACAAAAACGGAGCACGAGGCTCCGTTTTTCAATGCAGTATCAATCCCTGACGGAACGCGATTCGCGCTCTTCCCGCTCCCTTGCCAACAAGCGTTTGTACCACCAGCTACTGCGACGACGTTGTGCATTGGAAGAGCGACGAGCCATTTCTTAGGTTCCAGCCAAGAGAAGAAAGGAGCTGCATTATGCGACAGGGATCACGTCCATGTCTTTAGCTGGATCAAGAAAAGCCTCACTGCCCCACGGAAATCGTCTTCTGATCTTTCGCCCCCCGGGTGGCAGGCAGCACCATTGCAGGGGATCGCCAGGCCAGCGGGCCATTACTCTCGAGATCGTTCAGCGGGCCACACTCCAGCCAGATATCCCCCTGCAGTATCCGCCCCCCTTCAGAATATTTTTGATCCGCAAACCAGCAGACCCGCTCTGGCAGATCGCCCAGTGGCAACACCAGCTCGGGGCTGGCAACCTCTCCCGCCACTGTGGTTTTGGGAGTAGCCGATGCAGGTGCCAGCCAGAAGGCGGCCAGCAGGCAGAACAATAGATTTCTCATGGGGTAGATCCTGTGTCGTTGCGGGATGCCCTCGATGGAGCGACCAGTCCCGAGGTTTACTTGACTGACAATCATACTGCCTGCTGGCATTGTGGAACCAATATGGTAGCCTGCCAGCGCCTGCGGGCAGGCTCTCGTTGCCACCCGCAAACTTCCGGTAAATTTGTCACTTCCTGACAAAATATAACCTTATTTATCAAATCGTTATTTGGATATTATCCCAATGCGTATCATGCCGTTGCTTCAGGCGGCCTGCCTGAGCCTGATGTTGTCCGCCTGCGTTGCCCCCCTGCTGATGATGAGCCCCACCAGCCAGCTGATGTGGGCCCTGCTCAAGCCGCTGGTCGGCTTTGACCCGAACGAGGTCAATCTGTTCGAACAACCCCTGATCAAGGATCGGATGACCGCCATCCTTGGCCCCAACTACGACAGCACCATGCAGTTGCTCAAGACCGCCGACAAGTTACAGCAGGAGGGGCCGCTTTTCTACGTGCTCTCCGAGTATGCGCCGGTGCCGGATATCGCCAAGCAGGCGGGCATGGTGTGGAACTCGCAAACCAACCAGATGTCAGTGCTGCTGCAAAAAGGGGATGGCACCACCCAGACCTTTGGCGAGAATCTGGCCGCTGCCACGCCGATCTGGCCAACCGCCATGCAGGGCTGGCAGACCCCCACCAGCCAGCTCACCCCGGCGGCCAATGCCCTGACCGGAACTGCAACCGCAACCGCAACCGCAACCAGCCAGAGCGGCGCATCCCCCTTCTCCCTTGGCAATGCTTTGGGCACAGTTACCCGTGGCGTCACCGGCTCGCTGGCCGACAGCGCCAGCCAGGCCATCAGTGGCGCAGCCGCCAACGCCACAGGACAGGCCACCAAACAAGCCACCGTACAGGCCACCCAAGCGGTGAGCCAGAGCGCGACCAACCTGACCCGCAGTGCGACCACCGCAGTCACCGCGCCAGCCAAACAGGCTGTCAGCAGCGCCGCCACAACTGTGACGCAAGAAGCCACCAAGGCTGTGGCCACGCCTGCCAAACAGGCAGTCAGCAGCGCAGCAGCCACCGTGACGCAGGAAGCCACCAAGGCTGTGGCCGCACCTGCCAAACCGGCAGTCAGCAGCACCGCGGCCACCGTGACGCAGGAAGTGACCAAGGCTGTGGCCGTTCCTGTCAAACAGACAGTCAGCAGTGCCACTGCCACCATGATGCAGGAAGCGAGCAAGGCTGTTGCCGCACCCACCAAACAGGCTGTCAGCAGCGCCACCGCTACCGTAGCGCAGGAGGCGAACAAAGCAGTGGCCGCACCTGCCCAGCAGGCCGTCAGCAGCGCCGCCACAGTGACCCAGGAAGCCACCAAGGCTGTGGCCGCGCCAGCTCAGCAGGCCGTCAGTGCCGCATCCCATACGGCAGGAGAGAGCGTCGCCGATGCCGCCAGCGCAGCGGAAGCCAAGGCCCGCGCCAAGGCAGAGGCGGAGATGGAAGCCCTGCTCAAATAGACCGACAGGCCACCGCGAGGTGGCCTGTTTTTTATCCCGCCACCGGATCATGACGTTATGGCAAAGGCCACATAGACTGTTAGGTAACCCTCTGCACAAGGAGTGCATCATGCGTCGCCTGCTCTCTGCTCTTGCCGCCCTCACACTTTTTGTCGTGCTCCCGGCTCCGGCCTTTATCTACTATTCAGAGCAGAATATGCCCCTCAATGGTCAGGATAAAAATGGCCAACCTGCCGGGCTGGCCGTCGAGTTGCTGCGCCTGATGTGGCGCGAAATGGGGGAGCCGGAGCAACCGATCCACTTTCTGCCCTGGGCCCGCGGCTGGTATCTGCTGACCCAGCAGCAAGAGGCCGTGCTATTTACCACTGCCCGCACCAAGGAGCGGGATCCCCACTTTCTCTGGGTCTGCCCCATCAGCCACTCGCGGGTGGCGCTGGTCGGCCGCAAGAAAGATGCCCCCAAAGTGGCTAGCAAAGCCGATCTCGCCAAGCTGCAGATCGGCGTGATGCAGGCGGATGTCGGGGAGCAGTTGCTGCTCAGCCGCGGGGTTAGCCCGAGCAATATGATGGCTGTCGAACGCATGGACCAAGTGGTACGTCAACTGATCATGGCTCGTACCGATCTGGTGGCAGGCAATGAGGTGATGCTTCGCTATCAGGCACAAAACATGGGCTTTGGATCAGAGAATTTCGTCACGGTAGCCATCCTGTCAGAACAGGAGAACTGCTTCGCTTTTAATCTTCTGGCAGACCGGCAACAGGTCGCGCGTCTGCAACAGGCGCTACAAAAAGTGCAACAGGGGAAGGAGTACCAAGCTTTGATAGCCCGCTACCAACATGTACATGCCCAACCCCATGTCGGCACGCCACCCCCCTTGATCGAATAAGGCCTCTTGCCGTCTGGTGCCAACCTTTACTCTGCAGCAATGTGCTCGCTGCCAATCTCGGGTGCCGTGATGAGGTGGTTCAGAAAGAGATTGAACAGCTCGGCCCGCGAGCCGAGCCGCAACTTGCCATAGAGATGCTTGCGGTGATTCTTCACCGTGCCGCTGCCAATCCCGAGCTCCGCGGCAATCGCCTCGGTATCCAGCCCCTGCAGCAGCAACCCCGCCACCTGCCGCTCGCGCCGGGTGAGCCGATCCCCCCCCACGCTCGCCATCGCCTGCTCCACCGCACTCTTGAGGCTGGCGCTGTCCGGCAGTGCAGTGCTCTGGGCCAGCAGCGGCTGGCTCTGCTGCCACTGCTGACGACACAGCGAATGTACCAGCGGAAACAGCTGCTCCAGCCGTGCCAGCTCGTCACGACTGAGGGTACTGCGCTTGTCGAGGCGGCCGAGAAACAGCATCAGGGTCAGTCCGTCCCGCACCGGCAGGATCAGCCCCACCTCCTCCTGCCAACCGGTAGCCTGATAGAAGTGGTGGCGATATTCGGGATCGAGCCGCCCTTGCGATACCTGCGCCAGCGTCCAGACGCCGGCAGGCAAGCCCTGCTCCAGCGCCTGCATAAAGGGATCCTGACTGAAGTGGCTGGTGAGGTAGCGATCAAACAGCAAGGCCCGCTGATGGTTGAGGTTGTCGTAGAGGTAGACGGGCCGCTGCCCCACCCCGAGCAGCAGGGCGCAATCAAACGCCACCTGCTGCTGGAGCAGTCGCACCAGCGCCGCCGCAAAGGCGCTGCTGTGCAGGGCATCGACCACCTCGGTCATGCTGCGGGTCAAGGCATCTGTGGTGAATGGCTGGGTCATGGCGGCTCGTTTCCGGTGGCGGGGAGCGATTCCCCACTATGGCTGGATGCTAGCACGAGAGTGGTAAAACTGTCCCTCAGGGGACATATCCGCCACCGACCAGAACGGCGAGGATGACGGCTTTCCCCCTGCTGTTGGAGCACCCATGATCAACCCCCACCTGCTCGATGAGCTGACCGCGCGCGGCCTGGTGGCCCAGAATTCCGACCCGGCGGCCCTGGCCGACCACCTCGCCACCCCGCGTACCGTCTATTGCGGGTTCGATCCCACCGCCGGCAGTCTGCATATCGGTCATCTGGTACCGCTCTTGATGCTGCGCCGCTTCCAGTGGGCGGGCCACACCCCGGTGGCGCTGGTGGGCGGGGCGACCGGGCTTATCGGCGATCCCAGCTTCAAGGCGACCGAACGCAGCCTCAACAGTGCCGATACCGTGCTGGGTTGGGTCGCCAGCCTGTCAGCCCAGATCAAGGCGCTGCTGCCCGCCGATGACGACCTGTCGGCCCCACAACTGGTCAACAATGGCGACTGGATGGGGCAGATGTCCGCCCTCGATTTTCTGCGGGATATCGGCAAGCACTTCTCGGTCAACGCCATGCTGGCGCGGGAGTCGGTGCGCCAGCGACTGGCCCGGCCGGATCAGGGCATCTCGTTCACCGAGTTCTCCTACGCTCTGCTGCAATCCTACGACTTTGCGGTGCTGCACCAGCGGCTCGGCTGCACCCTGCAGATTGGCGGCAACGACCAGTGGGGCAATATCACCAGTGGCATGGATCTCACCCGTCGCCTCCATCAGACGCAGGTGCACGGCATGACCCTGCCCCTTATCACCAAGGCGGACGGCACCAAGTTCGGTAAGACCGAAGGTGGCGCAGTCTGGCTCGATCCGGCGCTCACCTCCCCTTACGCCTTCTACCAGTTCTGGCTCGGCACCGCGGATGAGGATGTCTACCGCTTCCTGCGCTACTACAGCTTTAGGTCGCTGAGCGAGATTGATGCACTGGAGGCGGAAGATGCCCAGCGACAGGGGCGCAAGCAGGCCCAGCAGGTGTTGGCAAACGAGCTGACCGAACTGGTGCACGGCAAGGCGGCGCTGGCGGCGGTGCAGCGCATCAGCGATCTGCTGTTTAGCGGCGACGTGGCCCGCCTCGGCGAGAGCGATCTGGCCCAGCTGGCGCAAGATGGCATGCCGAGCAGTACCGTCAGCGGCGAGCTCGATCTGGTCACCCTGCTGGTCAGCTGTGGTCTGGCAAACTCCAAGCGCATCGCCCGCGAACTGCTGGCAGCGGGGGCCATCAGCCTCAATGGGGTGCTCAAGCAGGATGAACAGCTGAGTGCTGCGGATCGGCTGTTTGGCCGCTACCTGCTGCTGCGCCGGGGCAAGAAGCAGTATCACCTGGTGGAGTGGCAATAAGCCGCAGGGCGGGGAGTTCAGTCTCCTCGCCCGCGCCTAAGCCAGGCCAGGCCAGGCCAGGCCAGCAACAATCTCTTTTGAATCCTGAGTTGCGATCCCCCTCACAGCCCGTTTTTCAATCAGCCACCATACTGGCACCGGCGAACATGGAGTACGCCACACAATCTGTTCCTCACGAATCAACAAGGATGCTGATGATGAAGAGATGGCTTCTGGTGCTGCTCTGCACCCTGCCCATGCTGGCACACGCCAGCGGATATACCCAGACCCGCTACCCCATAGTGCTGGTGCACGGCCTGTTCGGCTTCGACAAGCTGCTCGGGGTCGATTACTTCTACGGCATTCCCCAGGCCCTGAGCCGAGATGGAGCCAAAGTCTACGTGGCCCAGGTGTCGGCCACCGCCAGTTCGGAGCAACGGGGCGAACAGCTGCTCGCTCAGGTTGAGCTGCTGCTGGCGGCCACCGGCGCCGAGAAGGTCAACCTGATCGGCCACTCCCACGGCGGCCCCACCATCCGCTATGTCGCCTCGGTGGCGCCCAATCTGGTCGCCTCCGCCACCAGCATCGGCGGGGTCAACTACGGCTCCGAGATTGCCGATCTGGTGCGGGCCAACGCCGCCCCCGGCAGCGCGGCCGAGAAACTGACCGCCGCCGCTGCCCATGCGCTATCCGGCATGATTTCACTGCTCTCGGGCGGCAGCCAGCTACCGCAAGATCCGGTCGCCGCCCTCGACGCCCTCACCAGCAAAGGGGCCAGCCAGTTCAACCAGCGCTACCCGGAGGGGCTGCCCAGCCGCTATTGCGGTGAGGGGCCGATGCAGGCCAGCAACGGCGTCTACTACTTCTCCTGGAGCGGGAGCGGCAACCTGACCAATCTGCTGGATCCGGTGGATCCTGCGCTGGCGCTGACCGGCGCCTTCTTCAAAGAGCCCAATGACGGGCTGGTCGGGGTCTGCAGCAGCCACCTCGGCAAGGTGATCGGCACCGGCTACCGGATGAACCATCTGGATGAAGTGAACCAGTCGTTCGGTATCCACCATCTGCTCGAGACCGATCCGGTCACCCTCTATCGCCAGCACGCCAACCGCCTCAAGGATCTGGGATTATGAAGCGCGGCATACTGCTCGCCGTACCCTGCGCCATCACCCTGCTGATCGGCGGGGTGCTACTCTGGCCCACCGCACCGACGGCAGGCTCATCACCCGCTCAAGCCAGCCAGCATGCCCAGAGCCAACCACACGATCCCGAGCAGGAGGCCGCCGATGCGCTGCAGGCGCGCTATCGCACCTTTATCTCTGCCCAGAGTAGCCTGACGGTGCCCACCGAGATCTCCCTCGCCAGCCTGCAGATCCTGTTTGACGAGCGGGAGCAGCTGCGCCAGCAGAGCTTCACCCCGGCTGAGCAGACGCAGCTGTTTGCTGAAGATCGGCTGATGGAGCAGCTGACCCTGCGCCGCAGGGCGCTGGCAGAGGCCAGAGACAGTGACAAGTCGCAGCTGGCCAGCGAGCTGGATCTCTGGCTGGCAGAGCAGCCGGGCTGGTTTCGCGAGGCGGAGGCCAACAGCCACCTGCTTAAGGAGTTGCAGGGGCTTGAGCAGATGGATCCGGCCAAACGGGATGCCCTGCTGCTGGAGACGGGAGGGCCGGAGGCGGTGGATCGGATGCGCCAGCTGGAGCAGCACCGGCAGGGGTTCAATGAGCAGCTCACCGGTTATCTGGCAGAGCGAAAACAACTGCCGAACGAGGCCCGGGCCGCACAGCAGCAGGAGCTGCTGGCTCGCTGGTTTGAGCCCGGAGAGTGGCGCCGGGTCGAGGCGATCACCCGGCTCAAGCTGGGGGAGCCACCAGCCGAATGAGAAGGGGGCCCGCGATGGGCCCCCTTGCTGTTGCGCTTATTGCGGCTTGTTGGCCCCCGGCAGCGGCTGCCAGGTGAGACGGGTCACCTGAGTGCCCTGCACCTCGCACTTGAGACTCAGCTCCTGCCATCCCTTATCCTGACGCAGGGAGACCTCCCCCTCGATCCCCTGCTCGCCAATCTTCAGCTTCTCCTGCTCGAAGATCACCTTGTCGCCGTGGGCGAGCTCCATCAGTTTGCCGTTGCAGATCCAGTGGGCGAGATCCGCCCCCTTCAGCTTGACGCCCCCCTTGGCAGCCTTCTGTTCGGCCGCGCTCACCACAAACAGCTTGCTCAGCTCGGCGGCCCGCTTGGTGAGCCACGCCTGACGCTGCTGCATGCTCATCTTGCTGACGAACTCGGCGGGCTGGCCCTTCTCGTCCAGCCACTGAGTCAGCTTGCCGCTGTCGTCAAAGACGAACTGGGCGGCGGGCTCTTTGACCCCGAACAGCTTGCCGCCCTTGAAGTAGTAGCGGCTCTCCCCTTCCAGCTTGCCCAGCTCGTTCATGATGGGCACGGCGATGATGACGGGGGCGCCATCGATCCAGGCCTTGATATCGACGCCGTCATGGCTGAATTGACGGGTATCGAGGGCGTTCTCGGCCCCCTTCTCCATCAGGGTAAACTGCTCGGCGAGAGAAGCGGCCAGAGAAGGGAGGGAGCAGAATCCCAGGGTCAGCGCGATCGCTGTGTTGCGCATTGAGTTGTACATAGCACTCCTGTGATGGGCCATCCGGCCCGTGGTTAACTCTCTGTCAGCCAGGCCCGCAGCCCTTCCCGATGAGCATCGCTCAGGGGCAGGGATTGGCGGGCACGGTAGTCAAAATGGATCAGGGTCGTTTCGGCGGTGACGGCCAGTTCGCCGCCCTGCCAGGCCTCCTGCCAGACCGTAAATGAGCTGGTGCCGATGCGGCGCACGCCGGTCTTGATGGTGACCGGCTGGCCGTAGAACAGCTCCCGTTTGAACTGCACCGTGTAGCCCGCGATGATCAGATGCCAGTTATCCACATCCAGCTCGGGGGAGAAGATCCGGAACAGGGGATCCCGCGCCGATTCGAACCAGACCGCCGGCACCGTATTGTTGATATGGCCGAGGGCATCCGTCTCTTGAAAGCGGGGTTGGATCTGCATTTCCAGCATGGGTGACTCCTTGTCTTGGTTTTTGTCCTTGTCCTGTTCATGGGACCTAAGCGGCCAATGGCTGGCCGCCGAGCATCATCAGCGGATCAGCATGTTACATGATACTGCTGGCCCAAGGACAGGGATGCCAGCGGCCCTGCACGACCGGCCAGCGGATGTCGCAGCGCGGCGGGTTGTGGTGCAACTCAGCAAAGCGGGCAGTAAAAAGCCCCGCACACCTGTGGTGTGCGGGGCTGGTGCAGCTAGCTAAACGGCTCGGGGGTTAGCCCGGCAGATCGAAGCGATCCCCATTCATCACCTTGTTCCAGGCGGTGATGAAGTCACAGACAAACTTCTCCTGGTTGTCATCCTGGGCATAGACCTCGGCATAGGCGCGCAGCACCGAGTTGGAGCCGAACACCAGATCCACCCGGGTGGCCGTCCACTTCAGCGCGCCGCTGCGGCGATCGCGGATCTCGTAGAGATTGCTCGCTTTCGGCAGCCACTGGTAGCCCATGTCGGTCAGGTTGACGAAGAAGTCGTTGCTGAGCACCCCGACCCGATCAGTAAAGACCCCGTGCCCAGTGCCGCCGTGGTTGGTGCCGAGCACCCGCATCCCGCCGACCAGCGCTGTCATCTCGCAGGCAGTGAGCCCCATCAGCTGGGCGCGATCCAGCAGTAGCTCCTCCGCCGTCACCACATAGTCCTGCTTGAGCCAGTTGCGGAAGCCGTCGGCCAGCGGCTCCAGCACCTCGAACGAGGCCACATCGGTCTGGGCCTGAGTGGCATCGCCCCGGCCCGGCGCAAACGGCACGCTCACCCTCACCCCGGCGGCCTGCGCAGCCTGCTCGATGGCGAGGTTGCCCCCCAGCACGATGAGATCCGCGATGCTGACGCCACACTCGGCCGCCAGCTTGTCATAGACCGCCAGCACCTTCGCCAGCTGTGCCGGTTCGTTGCCTGGCCAATCCTTCTGGGGCGCCAGCCGGATGCGGGCGCCGTTGGCACCGCCCCGCTTGTCGGAGCCACGGAAGGTGCGGGCGCTATCCCAGGCGGTACTCACCCGCTCGCTGATAGAGAGGCCACTGGCGGCAATCCTGGCTTTCACCGCCGCCACGTCATAGTCGACGCGGCCGGCAGGCACCGGATCCTGCCAGATCAGATCTTCTGTCGGCACATAGGGGCCGACATAGCGGCTCTTCGGCCCCATATCCCTGTGGGTCAGCTTGAACCAGGCGCGGGCGAAGGCGTCGGAGAAGGCTGCCGGGTCATCGCGAAAGCGCTCGGCAATCTTGCGATAGGCGGGGTCGAATTTGAGCGCCATGTCGGCATCCGTCATCATCGGCTTGCAGCGGAGCGACGGGTCCTCCACATCCACCGGCATATCCGCCTCGGCGATATTGATCGGCTCCCACTGATGGGCCCCTGCCGGAGATTTTTGCAACCACCAGTCGTACTTGAACAGCAGCTCGAAGTAGCCGTTGTCCCATTGGGTCGGGTGGGTGGTCCAGGCACCCTCGATGCCGCTGGTCACAGTATTGCGGCCGATGCCGCGGCTGTGGTGATTGATCCAGCCGAGCCCCTGCTCCTCGAGGCTGGCCCCTTCCGGCTCGGGCCCGAGCTGTTTGGCGTCGCCGTTGCCGTGAGCCTTGCCGACGGTGTGGCCACCGGCGGTCAGCGCCACCGTCTCTTCGTCATCCATCGCCATGCGGACGAAAGTGACTCGCATATCCTGCGCGGTTTTCAGCGGATCGGGCTGGCCATCCACCCCTTCCGGGTTGACGTAGATAAGCCCCATCATCACCGCCGCCAGCGGGTTTTCCAGATCCCGCTCGCCAGAGTAGCGACCGCCCGGCTTGCCGCTGGGCGCCAGCCACTCTTTTTCCGAGCCCCAGTAGATATCCTTCTCCGGGTGCCAGATATCCTCGCGGCCAAAGGCGAAACCGAAGGTCTTGAGCCCCATGGACTCATAGGCCACAGTGCCCGCCAGAATGATCAGATCGGCCCAGCTGATCTTGTTGCCGTACTTCTTCTTGATGGGCCACAGCAGGCGACGGGCCTTGTCGAGGTTGGCGTTGTCCGGCCAGGAGCTGAGGGGGGCGAAACGCTGGTTGCCGCTGCCGCCACCGCCGCGGCCATCGGCGATGCGGTAAGTCCCGGCCGAGTGCCAGGCCATGCGGATCATCAGGCCGCCGTAGTGGCCCCAGTCAGCTGGCCACCAATCCTGACTGTCGGTCATCAGGGCGGTCACATCCTGCTTGAGAGCCGCCATATCGAGCCCCTTCAAGGCTTGCCGATAGTTGAAACCGGCCCCCAGCGGATTGGTCTTGGTATCGTGTTGGTGAAGAATGTCGAGGTTGAGGCTCTTCGGCCACCACTCCATTCTGGACGTCTCGACGGAGGTGGTTCCCCCGTGCATCACCGGGCATTTTCCTGCGGAACTGTCTGAATTGTTGCTCATCGTTTTCCTCATTTGCTCTGCTGTCCATAACCTGAAACAGCATGGCACAGAGGCGTGACACAAACTGTGCAACGGCGGCCATTTTACGGATCGTTCACGCAAGCGGCCACGGAGCACTCGTCAGCAGCGGCAGCAATTGGACGAACTATGGCGCCGCTGCCGGCTGATTGGTCGCCTCGGGCCGCAGCCAGGCGCTGCGAAAATCGAACCAGCCAAGCGCGGTCATCCGCACCCCGTGCACCCCGACCCGGCTCTCCAGCTCCAGCCAGTGGTGAAACAGCGGCACAAACCGGCTCTGCTGCTGCACCTTGGCCAGCAGGGCGCGAGGGCCAGGCTCGGCACCGCTGGCCCGCCACTGCATCAACCCTTGCCACAGCTCGTGCTGGCTGCCCCACACCTTGCGCAGCAGCGGGGTACCCTGCAACCAGACGTAGGGGGCAAAGGGACCGGCGTGCTCAAGGTTGAGGGTGCCGAGCCAGAGGTCCACGTCTTCATCCTCGCCACTCACCCAGCGACCGTAATCGAGGGTGCGCACCTCGAGCCGGATCCCCTGTTCGGCCAGCAGGCTGCTCATGGCGTTGGCGCACTCGTTGAACTCCAGATGCTGGTTGAAACAGGCGAGCACCAGGCTCGTCGGCAACTGCGCCGGTGTGGGCAAGGGCGCGGGCAGCGCTTCGCGCCAGTGGGGCAACAGGCCGAGAGCGCTGGTCCAGCCCCGTTGCAACTCGGGGGCGACCCGCCCCATCAGGGTCACCGGATTGAACAGCTGGCCGAGCCACTGACGCAAGGCGGGATCCTGCAAGGATCCGGAGCGATCGTCCTGCAGCAGGAAGTAGCAGCCAGATTCGAGCTCCGACTCGCCGCGCATGGTGCCCAGCTCCGGGCGGTCGCGCCCCAGCTGCAGGTGGGTCTCCAGTCGCTCCGCCAATTCCGGCAGCATCCAGATATCGATCTCGTCGAGCAGGGCCCGCAAACCGAAAAAATCGTCGAACGCCGCAAGGCAAAGATGCAACGGATCGTTGGCAGCGACCCGGTAGGGGCCGGTGCCCACCGGTTGCAGGGCAAAGCCCGCCTCCCCCTTGAGCTCCCGTGGCAAAATGGTCGCCACCGGCTCGGCCAGCAGGTGGGGCAGCCAGGGATCCGGGCTGTCGAGATAGAGATCCAGAGTGCGCGGCCAGGGGCTCTCCAGCCGCTCCAGATGGGCAAACAGCGGGCGATCCCGCAGGGCCAGCAGACTCTCCATCACATCCTCCACCACCAGCTCGCGACCGTGGTGAAAACGCACCGCCGGGCGCAGGTAGAAACGCCAGTGGCAGGGGCCCAGACACTCCCAGTGGTGGGCCAGATCCCCTTCGATTTCCCCATTTTCCTCATTTCGCCGGGTCAGGCCGTTGAAGATCTGGCGGCTCAGGTGAATTTCGGAGCGGCGCATCGGGCCGGTGGGCAGCAACTGCGGCAGCGGCCGGTAGTAAGGCACCCGCAGGATCTGGCGCCCTTCGCGAGTGGCCTGACCGAGCTGTTCGAGCAACAGCGGGGTGAGCAGATCGAGGCGATCTTCGGCCAGCCGCACCGCCTGCGCCAGCTGGCCCTGACTGAGCAGATCCCGCAAACGGCGCCGGGTCAGGCTCTCCTGACTGTCGAGCAGGATAAGCCGGGAGCGCCGCCCCCGCCCCGCTTCGGCCGACCAGCTGAGCCAGCCTTGATCCTGCATCCGCCGCAGCAGCAGACGGGCGTTGCGCGGGGTGCAGCAGAGCAGATCCGCCACCTCGGCGAGACTGATCTCCCGCTCATCGCTGCCAAGCTGCTGGGCGAGTCGTTGAAATTGCTGGTAGAGGCGACCGGTCGGCATAAAAGAGGAAATCCTGTTGCTGTAA
Organism: Aeromonas sp. 160P; assembly: GCF_055193095.1. NCBI lineage: Bacteria > Pseudomonadati > Pseudomonadota > Gammaproteobacteria > Aeromonadales > Aeromonadaceae > Aeromonas > Aeromonas sp. 160P. Next base: position 383,996 of record NZ_JBUXKV010000001.1, read on the forward strand.
GTCATCAGTTTTTACTTCCTCATTTTAGCTCAATACTGCTGGCGAACGTGAGAACCACAGCAGAGGAACACCATCATGAGCCACACCAACCCCCTCAAACCGAACCGGATCCAGCAGACCTTGCGCCGTTACTTCAAGCGGATCCTGCCGCGCCCGCTGGCGCTCATCGAGGATCCCATGAGCCAGCTCAACCGCCTGATGCAGTGGGATATGAACCAGATAGATGACAAGGAGTATCGCCGCCGCCTCTGAGTACGAGCCGTGCCAGCCACTCGGGGCGCCATCCCCTGCGGGCGACATTGCTTTGCCGGATCTTGCTGTTTACATCGGCCACGGGCCTGATAGATTGGACGTCTATCCATCTATAACGGCTCAGCTATAACTGCGCCAAGCAACATCCAACAAGGAGTGTGTGATGAAAGATGCGACCCTGGCCCTGCACCACGGCTTTTCCAGCGACCCCACCACCAAGGCGGTCGCCGTGCCCATCTACCAGACGGTGGCCTACGAGTTCGAGAGCGCCCAGCACGGGGCGGATCTGTTCAATCTGGCGGTGCCGGGCAACATCTACACCCGCATCATGAACCCCACCAACGATGTGCTGGAACAGCGAATGGCCGCGCTGGAAGGGGGCATCGCCGCGCTGGTGGTCTCGGCAGGTTCCGCCGCCATCACCTACGCCATTCAGGCGCTGACCGCCGCCGGTGACAACATCGTCTCCACCCCCCAGCTCTATGGCGGCACCTACACCTTGTTCGCCCACATGCTGCCGAGTTTCGGGGTCGAGGTGCGCTTCGCCAAGGATGACAGCGCCGAGGCCATCGCCGCCCTTATCGACGACAAGACCAAGGCGGTCTACTGCGAGAGCATCGGCAACCCGGCGGGCAATATCGTCGATCTGGCTGCGCTGGCCAAGGCAGCCCACGCCCGTGGCGTGCCGCTGATTGTCGACAACACGGTCGCCACGCCGGTGCTGTGCAAACCCATCGAACACGGCGCCGATATCGTGGTGCACAGCCTGACCAAATATGTCGGCGGCCACGGCAACTCGCTGGGTGGCGTGGTGGTCGACTCGGGCAAGTTCCCTTGGGCGGATCACGCCGAGCGCTTCCCCCAACTGACCAAACCCGAGCCCTCCTACCACGGGGTGGTCTACACCGAGGCCTTTGGCCCCGCCGCCTTTATCGGGCGGGTACGTACCGTGCCGCTGCGCAATACCGGCGCGGCGCTGGCGCCGATGAACGCCTTCCTGCTGCTGCAGGGATTGGAAACTCTGAGCCTGCGTATGGAGCGCCACGTGGATAACGCCCTGCGGGTCGCCCACCACCTCAAGCATCACCCCAAGGTGGCCTGGGTCAGCTACGCCGGTCTGCCGGGTCACCCGCACTATCTGCTGGCGGAGAAGTACATGGCCGGTCGCCCCTCGGCCATCCTTTCGTTCGGTCTGAAGGATGGCTATGAAGCGGGCGTGCGTTTCTACGATGCGCTGAAGATCTTCAAGCGGCTGGTCAATATCGGCGACGCCAAGTCGCTGGCCTGCCACCCGGCCTCCACCACCCATCGCCAGTTGAGCGAGGAGGAACAGGCCAGGGCCGGGGTCAAGCCGGAGATGATCCGGCTGTCGGTGGGGATCGAAGCGATCGAGGACATACTGGCGGATCTGGATCAGGCGCTGGCGGCCTAAGTCAGGCGTTGAGCGAGCGGGCATCAGCCCGCTCTTTTTTAGCTACCGGTGAACCGCGCCTCTCGCCCGCTCGTATATCGTATCCTGCCACCGAATCGAGGTCGTTATGATAGTCCTGCACCACCTGAACAAATCCCGCTCCCAACGCATCATCTGGCTGCTCGAAGAGCTGGGCCAACCTTATGAGATCAAGGCGTATCAGCGCGATGCCACCACCTTTCTGGCGCCGCCCGAGCTCAAGGCCATCCACCCCCTCGGCAAGTCGCCGGTCATCGAGTTCGACGGCAGGGTACTGGCCGAATCGGGCGCCATCACCGAGTACCTGATTGCCCGTCATGCCGCCGAACGGCTGGCACCGGCACCAGATAGCCCCGAGTACCCCGAGTACCTGCAGTGGCTCCACTTTGCCGAGAGCTCGGGCATCTTGCCGCTGCTTCTCGACATGTTCGTGCGCAAGGATGGCAGCCCGATGCACTTCCTGCCGGACTATGCCAAGGCGGAGTGTGCCAAGGTGCTGGGCTACCTCAACGATGTACTGGCAACCCGCCACTATCTGGTGGGGGAGCGCCTCTCCGGCGCCGACATCATGAACTCCTTCCTGGTGGACCTGCTGGCGCAAAGCGGCCAGCTGGCCCACTTCCCGCACCTGCAAGCCTACTGGCAGCGCCTCAATACCCATCCGGCCCGCCAGAAGGCCGTGGAACTGGAGCGCGAGCTGGATCAGCGCCCCTGATCCGAACCGCCACCATGCAAAACGCCCCGACTGTCGGGGCGTTTTTGTGATGCGGGCAGAGCGCGATTTATTTGGCCTGCGGCACCTTGTCGCGGCGCGACTTCCACCACCATCTCAAGCGGATTTGGGAGATGAGCATCCCCGCCAGCATCAGGGCACAACCGGCGATAGCGCGCTCGTCCAGCGTCTCACCCAGCAGCAACACGCCACCCACGGCGGCAAACACGGTCTCCAGACTGAGGATGATGGCGGCGTGGGCCGGATGGGCACCCCGCTGCCCCACTACCTGCAGGGTATAACCGACCCCGACCGACACCAGCCCGGCATAGAGCAGCGCCTGCCAACCGGCCACAGCGCCACCCACAGTCGGGGTTTCGATGACAAAAGCGGCGGCCAGGCTGAGCAGGCCGCAGACCACGAACTGCACTCCGGCCAACTTGATGGGGGCGACCCGATTGGAGTAGTGATCCACCAGCAGCAGATGAATGGCCCAGAACAGGGCGCCGGCCACCTGCAGCAGATCACCAAAGCCGATGGTGAACTCGTCGGTGACGCTCAGCACATAGAGGCCGCTCAGCGCGATCAGGGCACCAATCCAGGTATTGAGCCCGCTCTTGTGGCGCAGCAGCAGCCCCAGCACGGGCACCAGAATGATGTAGAGCCCAGTGATAAAACCGGCCTTGGCAGCTGTGGTATAGAGCAGCCCCACCTGCTGCAGGGAGGCGGCGCAGAACAGCACCAGCCCGGCCAATACGCCACCGGTCAGCAGTTGGCGATGGTCGCCCGCGACGGCAACCGGTTGTCGGGATTTGAGCCACCAGAGCAGCGGCAGCAGGGAGAGGGCACCGAGCAGAAAGCGCAGGCCATTGAAGGTATAGGGCCCCATGTGATCCATCCCGAGGCGCTGGGCGACAAAGCCCATACCCCAGATGGTGGCAGCCATCAGCAACATCAGATTGGAGCGCATGGCGATTCTTCCTTAAATTGGCGCGTGACGGGTTATCCGATCCAAGATACCCGTCTCTCTACCCTCTTGTCTCCACTCTCTTGTTTCCGATCTCTTCACTGCAACCCTCTCACCACAGGTCACAGCAGGGGCGGCTTGGTCAGCACAGCCAGCAGGGCGACCAGCACCAGATTGCCCCGCAGGATCCACACCACCCGAAAGTGCTGCTGGATGGAGATCATCGGCGCCTTGCCCAGACGCAGGGCGCGACGCCAACGATAGAAGAGTCGGCTGGGGTAATCGAGGGAGCAGACAATCAGCAGAAACAGCCCCATTTTGAGGCCGTGGACAGGATGGGCAAAGATCTGCGCCACCGAACTGGCATGCTCGTGGGCCAGCAGACAACCGGTGGCAAAGATGGAGAAGAGCGCCAGCGCCGCCACCCCATCTGCCAGCAGCAGACGGCGCACCCGCACCATATTCAGGCCGCGACGAAAGATCAGATATTCGACACAGAGGGCCAGGATCAGCACAGCTATGCTGCCGTAGTGAGCCATTGCGAGCAGAGTGTGGTTCAGCATCGGAAAAATCTCATTTTCTGCCTTTAGACGCGCCGCACCGCATCATATATGCTGGTGTCACCCGAGACGAAAAGGATCTGTTCATGTCCCCCGGCAAGCCCAAGAACACTTGGTCTTTGATCACCCGCATGCGGCTGGGCCTCCTGTTGCTCTTTATTCCGGTCTTGCTGCTTGGCAGCATCTACTACCTGCATATGAAGCGCACCCTGCATTACGAGCAGCAACAGAACCTGATTGCTCGTAATACCCAGTATTTCCACACCCTGATCGAACCCTATCTGGCGACACTCAAACGCCAGTTTACGCTCATTTATCAGCAGGTAAATTATCAGGACTTCAGCGGCCCGCAAATCCGCAACGGCGAGCGCTACCTGCAGCAGTGGCAGGCCTATCACAAGGTGATGGAGCTCGATTACGTCTATGTCGGCACCGAACAACGCAAGATGCTGATCCACCCCTCCTGGCAGGCCGATGAGAACTTCGATCCCAGAACCCGTCCCTGGTATCTGCTGGCCGCCAACAACCCCGGCAAGATGGTCTGGACTGATCCCTATTACGACTACACCCTTGGCACCCTCACCATAGCGCTGGCAAGGGTGATCGAGGATCCTGACGGCAAGCGGGTCGGTGTGCTCTCGCTGGATACCCAACTAACCCCCCTCGCCAGCTGGCTCAACAACAAGCATGATGAGTCCCACCATCTGGGGGCGGGCTATCAGATCCTGCTCAATCATGACGGGCTGGTGCTGGCCCATCCGGATCGCGAGCAGGTCTTCAAACCCCTCGCCCACCCCGACTGGCTGACACAGATGCAACAGCCGCAGGGGTTCTTCCTCGATGATGCCAGCGGCATGATGGTCTCCTACGACCGCATCCCGGAGCAGCGCTGGATCCTGCTTAGCGTGATCCCAACCGCGGGCCTCAATCAGATAATCGACAACGTATCCCTCAACGTGCTCGCCATGATAGCGCTCGCCTCCATCCTCTATCTGCTGCTGGCGCTGCGCTGGTCACGTTACTTCCGCCGCATGCTGCAGGAGATAAGTGGCATGATCCGGGTCAGTTTTAATGGCGACCAACGCGTACCGGAACACCAGATGAGTGAGCTATCGGCTATTTACGCCGAGATGGCAGCCGCCAGCAAAGAGGTTGCTGATGTGCGTCTGCAAGCCAATCAGGACAAACTCACCGGCCTCTACAACCGCCGCTTCTTCGACGAGTGCCTGCAAAAGCAGAGCAGCAGTGGCGCACCTTTCGGGGTGGTGATGTTCGATCTGGATGACTTTAAACGGGTCAACGATACCTATGGCCATCAGGCGGGGGACGTGGTGCTCAAGCGGGTGAGCAAGCTGGGCATGAATCTGTTCCACGACTGGGGCTGGTTCTGCCGCTACGGCGGCGAGGAGCTGGTGCTGATCTTCCGGCTGGAGATGAAAATGAACGAGGTCGCCTCCCTGCTGGAGACCTTCAGAATCGCGGTCGAGCAGCTGGAATGGCGCGAACCCGACCTCAGCATTACCATCAGCGGCGGGGTGGCCATCAGTCACTCGGGGCTCTCGGCCAAGGAGCTGGTAGAACTGGCCGATAGCGGGGTTTATCAGGCCAAACGGGAGGGGAAAAACCGCCTCTGCTTCCCCCAGATCCGGGTCAGCGATCCGCTGGAAGAGGATCCCCCTTCTCACTTTGATCAGACCCGACAGCGGGCCCATCAGTAGAAAGTGATCGCCATAGGGACATGGAAACGATGAGAGAGGCAATCGCCTCTCTCTTTTTTTGTCTGTTTTTTCTTGCCGCTTTTAAGCGTGTTTGATCGCTCGACTCAGCGCTGCCACTCCCACACCGGCCAGCCCAGCTCCCCAGCCTGCTGGCGCAGCGCGGGGGCCGGATTGACCGCATGAGGATGGGTCACCGCCCGCAGCATCGGCAGATCGTTGTGGGAGTCGCTGTAACCAAAGCTCCCCTGCCAGATCTGCTCCTGCCCGGCAAACAGCTGGTTGATGCGCGCCACCTTGCCTTCGCGAAAGCTGAGGGTGCCGCGGGTCTGGCCGGTCAGCACCCCCTCCTCCTCATCGAGCAGGATGGCGACGCAGTGATCCATTCCCAGCATCTGCGCCATGGGGGCCACCAGATGCTCGCCGGAGGCAGAGATCAGCACCAGCTCGTCGCCCCGCTCCCGATGCCATTCGATACGCGCCAGCCCCTCGGGGTAGAGGCGCTCGCGCAGCACCTGCTCGGCAAAGTGGTAGCACTGCTGGCTGAGCCACTGGCGCGATTTGCCTGCCAGCGGCTGCAGGGTGAAAGCCATGTACTGGTGCATGTCCATCTTGCCCTGATGGTAGAGGGACATCATCCCCTGCTCTTCGGCAATCATGTCCGCCGGGGCCAGCTCCCCGGCCACCATGTACTCCAGCCAGAGGCTGGCGGAATCCCCGGCAATCAGGGTCTCGTCCAGATCAAACAGTGCCAGTGCCATGAGAGCTCCTTGCGGTAACAACGAAAATGAAACGAGGCATCATGCTACCTCACAGAGTTGATCCCGGGCCACCGCCAGGGTCACGGCACTGCCGGTGGCCAGCAGATCGCTGGCAGAGCGGTTGAGGCAATCCACCGTCAACAGTCCCGCCTCGCACTCCACCTGATAGCGGATGACGTTGCCGAGCAACTGTTGCTGGCGAATGATGCCGGGCAGGCTGGGCTCGCTGCTGGTCGCCCCGGCGGGCAACAGGGTGATGGATTCTGGCCGCAGCGCCAGCTTGCCCTGAAAACGGGGGCCGAACAGCGACTTGCCCTGCTCTGCGCCGAGCAGGTTGTAGTTGCCGATAAAGCTCGCCACAAACTCGCTGGCGGGGCGGGTGTAGATCTGCTCCGGCGTACCGCTCTGCACGATGGATCCCTTGTTCATCAGGAAGATCCGATCCGACATGGTGAGCGCCTCCTCCTGATCGTGGGTCACGAAGATGGTGGTGAGCTCAAGGCGCTGCTGGATCTCGCGGATCTGCTGGCGCAGGCTGCGGCGAATGCGGGCATCCAGCGCCGAGAGCGGTTCGTCCAGCAGCAGGATCCTTGGCCGCACCACCAGAGCCCGGGCCAGCGCCACCCGCTGGCGCTGACCGCCGGAGAGCTCACCCGGATAGCGGCGCTCAAAGCCGGTCAGCTCAACCAACTCCAATGCCTCCTGCACGCTGGCCGCCAGCTCCCGCCCCGGCTGGGGTTTCATCTTGAGGCCGAAGGCGACGTTGTCCCACACCGTCATGTTGGGGAACAGCGCATAGCTCTGGAACACCATGCCGATGCCCCGCTTCTGGGGCGCCTGCCAGGTAATGTCTTCTCCGGCCACCCGCACCTGACCGCCATCCACCGGGGTGAGCCCGGCCAGCGCCCGTAGCAGGGTCGATTTGCCGCAACCGGAGGGGCCGAGCAGGGTCACCAGCTCCCCCTTGCGAATGCCGAACTCGATCCCCTCGAACACCGGAGTATCGCCATATGATTTGTGCAACTGATTGACTTCTAAATGAAACATCTTGGATCACCGATGAAATCTGTTGGCCGCCCAAGTAAGCAGCAGGGTCAGCAGGAAGTAGCTCATCACCAGCGCACTGGTGAAGTGGCCCGAGGTGGCACGCATGTTGTAGAGGTAGACCTGCAGGGTCTCGTAACGGGTGCCCACCAGCATGTTGGCAAACACGAACTCGCCGAGCAGGAAGGAGAGGGAGAGAAACAGCGCCGCCAGCAGCCCCTTGCGCAGACAGGGGATCACCACCAGCAGAAAGGCGCGGCGACTACTTGCCCCCAGCAGATGGGCAGCATCCATCAAATCCCTGAGCGGTACCCCTTGCAGGCTGTTGGCCAGCGCCCGGTACATGAAGGGGAGCACCACGGTGAACCAGGTGCCGATCAGGATCCACGGCGTGCCGATAATCGGCAGCGGGCCGTCGGCGTAGATCTGCAGCAGCCCCACCGACGAGACCACCGGCGGCACCGCAAAGGGGAGCAGGATCAGCAGGTTCATCCAGGGATCCAGCTTTGGGAAGTAATAGGCCACCACCAGCACGGTCGGCACCAGCACTAGCGTGCCCAGCAGCAGGGTGGCGAAGCAGACCAGCAGACTGCGGCCAAACGCCGCGAGAAAGCGCGGGTCGCCCCACAGCTTGAGATACCAGTCGAGGGTGAAGCCATCCGGCAGCAGGGTCGCCCCCCAGCGGGTGGAGATGGAGTAGAGAAAGGTGGCCAGCAGCGGCAGCAGCAGGGTGGCGACCAGCGCCACCAGCATCCACTTGGGCCAGCGCGGTTGCAAATCATGCATGGGATTGCCCCTTGTTCACATAGCTCTTTTTCAGCAGCCACTGGTTGGCGGCCGTCACTACCCCCAGCAGCACCATCAGGATCACCGCCAGCGCCGCCGCCATATTGGGCTCGAGGAAGATATCGCCAGAGACCAGACTGGCCACCCGGATAGTCACCAGATTGAAGTTGCCGGTAGTGAGGGCGTAGGCGGAGGCATAGGCCCCCACCGCGTTGGCAAACAAGATGATCAGGGTGCCGAGCAGGGCGGGCGTGAGCACCGGCAGCGCCACATGCCACACATACTGCCCCTTGCTCGCCCCCAGCAGCGCGGCGGCCTGCGGCCACTCATCCTGCAAGGCATCAAACGCCGGATAGAGCAGCAGCAAGGCGAGCGGGATCTGGAAGTAGGTGTAGATGAGGATGAGGCCCGACCCCGAGTAGAGGTTGAAGCCGTCGATCCAGCCCCAGGATTTCAGCAGCAGGGTAACGGCGCCGTTGATGCCGAGAATGATGATGAAGGCGAACGCCAGCGGCACCCCGCTGAAGTTGCTGGTCATGGTGACAAACGCCAACAGAGCTCGCTTGACCCGCTCACCGCTGTGACGCAGCGCCGCCGCCCCCAGAGTACCGATGGCAAGCCCCGCCAGACTGGCGATACCGGCGATGCGCAGGGAGTTGCCGAACGATTGCAGGTAGAAGGGGGAGCTAAGGATCTCCCGGTAGTAGTCGAGGCCCCAGCCATCGGGGGTCTGGAAACTGCCCACCAGCACCCACACCATGGGGGCGAGCTGGAACAGGATCATCAACAGGACAAACGGCAGCAGCACCAGCGCGGGCAGCCAGTGACGGCGCGCCTTGCGCCGGGTTACCACGGGTTGATCCACGAGGATCTCGGTGGTTGCAGGCATCATCAATGCACCTCGCGCATAAAGGCGGCCTTGAGCAGCGGTGGCGCAGCCGGCTTGTCGTGGGAAACCCCCAGCAGATCCGCCATCAGGGCGCAGAGCTGGGTCTGGGCAATCGCCACCCCATCCGGCCAGCGCTCGATAAAGGCATCGCCAAACAGCCAGAGCGGCACGGTGCGCTCCTCGGGCAGTGTGCCGCCGTGGCTCAGATCGTTGTTCATGCCGTGATCCGAGGTGATCACCACCTGATACCCCTCCGCCAGCCACTGGGGCAGCAGATCGGCCAGCAAGCTATCCATGCGGCGCGCCTGATTGCGGTACTGGCGCGAATCGAGGCCAAACTTGTGGCCGGCGTCATCCACCCCCATCGGGTGGATCAGCAGAAAATCGGGATCGTACTGGCTGCGCAGCCATTCGCCATCCATCAGCAGATGGCTGTCGGGGTAGGCGTCATCCCAGTAGAAGCAGCCGTGCTGAATGGGCAGCTGCTCATCGTGAGTAAAGCGATCCCGGGCCGCCAGCCAGGGGCTGCGGTTGTAGAGTTCGCTCACCCAGTAATAGGCCGCCGCTGCGGTACGTTTACCCGCGGCGCGGGCCAGATGGAAGATGGCGTCGTGCTGGCTCAAGCGACTCACCCCGTTGTGGGTGATGCCGCTTACCACCGGCGGCACGCCGGTCAGGATGCACTCGTAGAGGGGTCGGGAGAGAGACGGTAGGGCAGAGTTCAGGGTCGTATGCAGGCCCCGCCCCGCCTCCACCATACCTGCGAGGTAGCCCATGGTGTGGGCTACCTCGGCTGCCAGACCATCCACAAGTACCACTATCACCTTGTGTTGCACTGGATTCCCTTACTGCATGTTGATCATGACGGCTTCTTGCCACTGACGCGGCAAGGCTTTGGAGCTCTGCTCCCAAGCCGCATGGTCGCTGACCGGCTTGGCATTGGCATACTGCTCGGCTGGCAGCAGCTTGGCCTTCACGTCATCCGGCAGGGTCACGTTGCCGCGGATGGGGCGGGCATAGCCACGGGCCAGGTTGATTTGACCGGCATCGGAGAGGATGTATTCCCGCGCCAGCTTGGCGGCGTTGGGGTTCTTGGCCCACTTGTTAATGATGGTGGTGTAACCGGCGATGACGGAGCCGTCGCTCGGGATCACTACCTCAAACTTCTTGGGATCGATCTGGTCGCGGTAGTTGAGGGCGTTAAAGTCCCACAGCACCCCTACTTCCACTTCGCCCTTCTCGATATTGGCGATGGTCGGGTCGTTCAGCGACAGGCGACCCTGCTTGGCCAGCTGGCCGAACAGATCCAGCGCGGGCTTGAGGTTCTTCTCGCTGCCGCCGGTGGCATAAGCCGCCGCCAGCACGCCGTTGTTGGCCTGAGAGGCCACGCCCACATCACCCAGGGTCACCTTGTAGTCGCCACCCAGCAGAGATTGCCAGCTGGTGGGGGCCGCCTTGACCAGATCCTTGTTGATCAGGAAGGCGATGGTGCCGGTATAGGCCAGCATCCAGTGACCGTCCGCATCCTTGGCCCAGTTGGGAATATCGGCCCAGGTGGAGGGCTTGTAGGGCTGAGTGACCCCCTGCTTGACCGCCACCGGACCGAAGGCGCCGCCCACATCGCCGATGTCGGCGGTGGCGTTGGCCTTCTCGGCGGCAAACTTGGCGATCTCCTGCGCCGAGCTCATGTCGGTATCCTGATGCTTGATGCCGTAGATGCTGCCCAGCTGTTGCCAGGTATCCTTCCAGTTGGCCCAGCTGTCGGGCATGCCGATACTGCTGAGTTGCCCTTCGCCACGGGCGGCCTTTTCGAGATCCGCGATATTTTCGGCTGCAAAAAGTGGTTGGCTGATGGCCACCATGGCCAGTGCACTTGCGATCACGCTTTTCATCATCCCATCCCTCTGGACTAGGTCAGTTAAGGTTCGAGAGGGATGCTAGAGGGGAAATATGACGGTGGCGGGGCGCTTTGATGGCAGTTTGATGACAATCACCCTGTCACGCCGCTGTCATCCAGCGCGGTTACAACTCTGAACCCGAGTGAGGCTGGACTACTCCAGCAAGGGATTGGCCAGCCACCCGCCTTCTGAATAAGCAACAGGGATAAGAGTGTGACCGAGCCGAGATTGAGCGAGCAGAGACTGAACGAACAGAGCATGGCCGATGGCCGCTCTTCCTCCAAGTGCGAACAGATTTGCCAGACCCTACGCCGCTATATCGGCAGCGGCCAGCTGGGGGCCGGGCAGCAGTTGCCCGCCGAACGGGCGCTCAGCGAGCGCTTCGCCACCACCCGCATCACTATCAAGGAGGCGCTCTCCAGCCTCGAAGCGGATGGCCTTATCTACCGGGCCGAGCGGCGTGGCTGGTTTGTGGCACCGCCCCGCCTCACCTACGATCCCGCCATACACACCCACTTTCACCAGTGGATCGGCGAGCAGCAACGCACCGCCGAAACCCGGGTGCTGGCCCACGGCAGCGAGCTTGCCAGCAGCGAACTGTGCCGCTGGATGGGGCTTGCGCCCTTTACCCCGCTCTACGAAATCCGCCGCCAGCGGCTGATCGACGGTCGCCCGGTGCTGCACGTCAGCCATCACCTGCTGGCCAGCCGCTTTCCCGATATCGCCAGTGCACCGCTGGCGAGCTCCCTCACCGAGCTCTATCAACAGCGCTATGGCATAGGCCAGGGTGGCGCCAGCCTCGAGATCACCCCCTCGGCGGCACGGGGCGCCATCGCCCGCGCCCTCAATCTGGCGGAGGGGAGCGCGGTGCTGCGGCTGGTACGGGTCAACTATGACGAGCGAGGGGGGCTGGTGGATTGTGATATCGAACACTGGCGACCGGATGCCATCCGTATCTGTCTCGATACACGGGCGCTGCAACCGATGGCAGCAAGATGGTCTGACTTGCCGATATCGAGCTAACCAAGGCAGGCGGATCCCGCAGGATCCGCCGGGATCAGTTGTCGATATTAGGGATCATGTCGTCGAAGCTCTGGTAGCCGCAGTCGGCCAGTTGCAGCGACATGGTGTAGGTCTTGGCATGCTCCCGCTGGCCGATGGCGGGGCGGTTGAGCTTGAGCTCCTGATGCCAGTACTCCTTCATCCGGTCGATCAGCGCCATTGCCTCCCCCTCGTTGAGGTGCAGCTGACAGAGCGCCATATAGTTGTTCGACTTGTGCATGTTCTCCACCAGATACTCCCCCAGCACCGACATCGCTTGGCGCGCCTGCTGGCGGGCGAAGCGACTGTGCTGCTCGAAGCTGATCCGCTCGCTGATCAGGAAGTGGTAACTGTTGTCGATACCGAGCTGCAAAATGCCGAGCTTCTCCAGCTTGCGCAGATAGAGGTAGCAAGAAGCGTCAGTCAGGCCGTACTCCCGCTTGAGATCGATCAGCGTCTTGTCGCGCCAGAAGATATTGGCGAGAAAGGCGTAGAGCCCCGGCTCGTTGTGAAACGCCTCGTCCTGCTCCTGGGTGAAGACGGCGCGGCGGCTCTGGGCGTCCTGAGTGCGATCCAGCAGCTCCTCGAACGAGAGCCCCACCAGATGGCAGATCTCCAGCAGGGTATCGAACGGCAGGGAGGGCTTGTTCATCATCCGTTTCACGGTCGCGATGGAGACGCCCATCGCCTCCGCCAGGGTCTGATAGCGGATCCCCTTGTCGGTCAGGGTCTTCTTCAGGGTGTCGAGAATATTGTTGGCCAGGGTCTGGCTGTAGGTCATGCCACTATTCCTTGTTATCGCACTTTCATTGCATGGTTATGCCGAGTCAGCTTCTGACCTGTTTTTACCTTCAAGGCGCAGATATTGACACCGAAAAAACACCCCAGAGAAAAAACCGCTTAGAACGCCCATCAGGACAGACCAGTTAAGCAGCTAGGTCGCAAAATCTGACACCAGACAGTGCATATCTTTCAACCCGCAAACATTTTGCTAGTGCTGCATAGAACATCGCGCATAATCGAAACGTATCGAATTCAAGACCCTTCCTGGTTGAGAAATCGATTGTTTGCTTCCAAATTTTTTTATTTTAAACCGTAAGGTTTTTTCTCTTTCCTGGCATTGGGCGGCGCTGATAGCACCGCCTTTTTCTTTTCCCTGAATTCAGTGGTCAGGTCAAGGGCCCCGGCAAGGGAAGTGTCACCGGCCACACACCGCCCACCGATGAGCCAGCCACCACGACCTCTCTGGCAAGGTATCCTAAACGGCCATCATTACCCATTTTTGGCATACAACATATTTAAAATTGTGCCTAAAAAAGCTTTATGAAATATCAAAACCAATATAAACAAGTTATTAAAAACACCAAAATGTTATCTTTTAAATAGCTTATATATATAAGCCAACAAAATTAATCGACCAGCACTGCCAATATCTGCTCATTACATCCCGCCCCCGCCCCAACAAGTGCAGTTCGGTGAAGAAAAAGAAACCCATAAGAGCCCACCCGCGCATCTGATGGGCAACATCAACACCCGCAGAAACAGCCTCAAAAGACCACCACAAATCACAATGGGAACAATCCCAAACCACAAAAAGAACAAAAAACAGGCAAAAAGATAGATTTTTTTCTCACGGTTTCATCTTGTGGGGCGCTCAAAAAACAACCGTAAAGAGACTCACACCTATCAATGGCATCTGAGATGCCCATCTTTGGTCACCTAAACATGACTCCACTCGAAGGAAAAACTTATACCGATAAAAATCAATCACATAGAATCAAAAAAGAACACATCGACAACCATTCAACTCGCCACTTAATTATTTTTAGCTCAATAAAGCTAAAACTCTAATAACACCATTTATTAAACAAAATAGCCCTAGTTGCGGCCAGCATTATTTAGGCGCATGGGGAAATTACACTCTTGTTATTCATAAATACGCTGACTATACTGCGGCCCCTCTGTGGAAACAGAGATGTGACGGAAATATAAAAAGCTTCATGGATTGAGCAATATAAATCACACGCAGTTCACGCAACATAAGGTTTATTTATCCATGAACAAGTTTAATAAAATTGCCGCTTTCTCCCTACTTGCCCTGGCCATGAATGGCGGCGCTCATGCCGAAGGCTGGTATGCAGGTCTGGATCTGACCACCTCCAAGATGGATCTCGACGGCCAAGCCAAAGATCTGAGCAATGCCGGCATCATCGATGACCAGCTCAATGGCGGCAGCCTGATCGTGGGTTACAGCTTCAAGTCTTGGCTGGCGGTTGAAGGTGGCTTGCATGGTCAGCACATGAGCCAGAGCAAGAATGGTGTGGATCTTTCCACCAACACCAGTATCGATACCAGCAGCATCAGCCTGGCAACCAAGCTGAGCCAGCCGCTGGCCTGGGGCTTCAGCGCCTATGCCAAGCCGGGTATCGCTTACACTCGCACCAAAAGCGAGTTCTCTATGAACGTTGCCGATGTCCAAATGACCAAAAACACCACCAAGGGTACTGTACACCCCAACCTGGAAGTGGGTCTGGACTACGCCTTCAACGACCACTTCTCTGCCGGTATCGGTTATGAGCGTCAGTTCAACGCAGTCTCCCTGCGTGATGATCACTACTCTCTGGATACCTTCAAGCTGGGCCTGCGCTACCACTTCTAAGTCGCGCCGCGTCAGCAACAATGCAAAAGGGCCGCAGGATCTTATCCTGCGGCCCTTTTTACTGGCGAGTTACTGGCGAGAGCGCCGTTAGCAGATCTGGTTCTTGCCCAACTGCTTGGCCTGATAGAGCGCCCGATCGGCACGCACCATCAAACTCTCCTTCTGCTCATCCGGCTGATACTCCGCCAGCCCGAAGCTCATGGTGGTGGGGCCGTGGGGGCAAATGGGATCGATCGCCATCCATGCTTGCAGCTTGCTCGCCACCACCAGCGCATCCTCACGGCCGGTGTTGGGCAACAGCACCATAAACTCGTCGCCGCCCCAGCGGGCAAGCAAATCGATCTCGCGGATATGGCTACGCACCCGCGCCACTACATTGATCAGGGTCTGATCCCCGATGTGATGCCCATAGCTGTCATTGATCTGCTTGAAGTTGTCCACATCCATGGCGATCACCGTAAAAGGCTGATGAAAACGGCGGGCCCGTTCGCACTCCAGCTGCAACGCCCGCTCCAGCCGATAGCGGCTGGCGGCACCGGTCAGGGCATCAGTCTCCGCCAGCTGGCGATTCTCCTCCACCTTCTGTTGCAGCGCCTCATTCAGCCGCACCAGCTCGGCGGTACGCTCAGCCACCAACTGCGCCAGCGAATGATTGCGCAGCTCCAGCTGATCCAGCAGCAGCTTGCTGGCGTGGATATTGTGATGAGCGCCGATCATTCGCGCCACAGAACCGTTGGGGTTGCGCTCGATGATCCGACCGCAATCTTCAATCCAGATATAACTGCCATCACGGGTGCGGCACCGATACTCGGCGCGATATTCAGGGGCATTGCCGCTCAGACAGAGATCAAAATTCGCCATCACTGCGGCCAGATCATCGGGGTGGATCACCTGCTCCCAGGTGAAAACGGTATTACCGAGGCTATGGACCTCATAACCCAGCATCCGATACCAGCCGGAGTTGCGATAGACGAAACCGGTATTGGCATTCCAGTCCCAGATACCATCGCTGATCACCTCCAGAATGCCGTGTACCACGGCTTCGCTGACATCCGAGATCCTGATCCTGTCACAGTCCTGCACCATAGCGGTTACCCTTATTCTTCTGCCCCGCGCCACCACGGGGAATCGCTGTTTTATCGTGAGGCGCTACCTTGGCATATCGCAACAAATCTGTCAGCCAGAACCCCACCGCACCACCGTTTCCCCGGGTATCAGCCACTCACGACACAGGCTGAATCATGGGAGCCATAAGTGTGGTTCAAGTGCGCCCCATTTACCGGATTTAACTCACGATTCAGTCATTTGGGGGATGGAAAAGATGGGGGGATACCCGGGGGCAACCACAGTAAGTAGGGTGTAATAAGCGAAGCGCATTACACCTTTTGGCAGATAAATAGCAGCGGTGCAATTCACTTCGTTCATTGCACCCTACCCGATTGTACGAAGTGGACATTGTGCCAACCCGCTACCCTCACCCTAGCCCTCTCCCAAAGGGAGAGGGGATAAAGCGGCACCGGAAATATGATCGCCAGCCACGCAGATTCGATTGGCGAAGCGTAATCGGACAGCGGTGACGACATTGCTCCCTTCTCCCGTTTATTAGAAAAGGCGGAGAAGGGCTGGGGATGAGGGGGAGGAAAAAAGAGATTACGCGGTTAACGTTGGGCTTCGCTACGCGAAGCCACAATCTACACAATCGGTAGGTTGGTGCTAAGCCTGCGAAGCCCAACATACGAGATGGAGCAACCACAGAGGTCAATCGGCCATAGTCAGCCGATAAAAATCCGTCTCCTGATGCTTCGGATTGGGGCGCAGAAATACCCAGCCAGATCGCCGGTAATGGCTTAAGGCCCGCACATTGGTGCGACTCACAGAGAGAATGGCCCATCTACAGCCCGCCCCCAGCAACTGCTGGCGGATATATGCCTGCAACTCGGCGGCCAGACCGCTGCCACGATATTCGGGGAACAGATAAATCAGCTGCACATAGCCAGTCTCGGGTTCATCGGAAAAGCTGCGAAATTCCAGCTGCCCCACCAGTTGTTCACCCGCCCAGACATGAAGGTAATGCCATTTCGCCTGCCCCAGCCTTTCGCGGATCCGCTCCCGATAACCGTCTATAAAGTCGGCAAAACCGTCATGGGTATGAAAGCTGCAGAAATAAGCATCCCTGCGCGCCTGTACGCAACGTTCGTAATCCCGATCCAGATCGATAGTGTTAAATTCAAGTCTCAAGCAATCAGATCCTGTCGTGTGTAGGTTGGATGTAGGGTGTAATAAGCGCAGCGCATTACACCTTTTGCCAGATAAATAGCAGTGGTGCAATCCGCCCCTCACCCTGCCCTCTCCCAGAGGGAGAGGGGATAAAGCGGCATCGGTAATATGATCGCCAACCATGTAGGTTCGATTAGCGAAGCGTCATCGGACAGCGGTGACGGCATTACTCCCTTCTCCCCTTGCGGGAGAAGGGTCGGGGATGAGGGGGAGGAAAAAAGAGATTACGCAGTAAACGTTGGGCTTCGCTACGCTCAACCACAACCTACACAATCGGTAGGTTGGTGCTGAGCCTGCGAAGCCCAACATACTCGATTACCCAATTACGCTGGATAATACTCCGCTACTATTCATCATCCATATCATTAGAATCATATTAAGCACTACAGGAGTCCAATAATCAAATGCTTTTGGATTTTTAATTAGACAAATAATTATCGAAAATAACAGAATCGCATAAAGATATCCTTTGATGGTTTTGGATTTTATCCTGTACGCTTCATATGATGTAATACCAAGGCGCTGCTCCTCAGGATCTAATTCGTTCGTTGTATTGTAAAAACCCCATTGTTCCTTGGTTGGAGAATTCAGTAACATAGGGTTAGATATTGAGGGTGGTAACTCTACCCAGCATTCTTTGAAGAAACATGAATCTAAATTAAATCCAATTATATAGGAAACACTATCTTCCTCATAAGCATTAAGTACTACAACATTATTTTTTATGTAGTTGGAATCATTACTGACTCTATACATATCGCTAGTGATAAAGTTAGATGAAAAAAATCTTCCGAGTGTTGTTTCTATCCCCCATGAAAATGCCATTCTACAAATCTCAGAAAATTCCATCTTTGAATTTAACACATACCGGTAAGTAGCATAAAAAACCAATAGAATATATGCATAAACTATACGTTCAGGGTGTGATGCAATAATTTCAGGCAATCCAGGTATTGATATTTTTGCATCGATGAACTTAATCTCTAGTAGTTGATGAATAAAACCAATGGAAAATATAATTAATAATCCACGTCGACTTCTCGTAAATTCATCATCGAAGATTTCCTTTACCATCATTACACCCCTATCTAAAATTAAAACTTAAATATCAATGGGTTAATCAGAATGCATGTGAGGTATTCCCCAACCTCTCCGCCAATCCGGAATAACGCTCGGTCTTTTTCCGCACAGCTTGGGCTAACAGGGCACGATCGCCGTAGAGATCGAGCCGGGCCTTGGCGCGGGTGATGCCGGTATAGACCAGCTCACGGGTCAGTAATGGGCTGGGGCTGTCGGGCAGCACCAGCACGGTATGGGCAAACTCCGACCCCTGGGATTTGTGGATGGTCATGGCGTAGACCGTCTCATGGGGCGGCAGGCGGCTGGGCAAAAGCGCCCGCAGGGTGCCGTCCGGCTGCTCAAACCATACCTTGAGCCGACCAGTTTCATCGGGCAGGCAGAGGCCCATATCGCCGTTGTAGAGGCCGACCCCGTGGTCGTTGCGCACCACCATCACCGGGCGACCGGCATACCAGTCGCCATCGCGGGCAATCAGCCCGGCCCGTGACAGGGCCAGTTCGAGCCGTTCGTTTAGCCCCAGCACCCCGAACGGGCCGTCGCGCAGGGCACAGAGGATCTGGAAGCTGTTGAATGCCTTGAACACGGCGGCGGGCGCTTCCCCCGCGCGGGCCGCCTTCAGATAGGCACCATAACCGGCCACCCCCTGGGCAATCAGGGCATCGTAGGCCTCCCCTGCCCAGGGGTGCAGGCTGATATCGGCAAAGCCCATGCCCCAGACTGATTCCACCGCCGTGGCATCGCCGCTATTGCAGGCGCGCGCCAGCTGACCGATACCGGAGTGCTGATCAAAGCGCCAGCTCTTGGCCAGCAAACAGAGGCTGTCGCGCACCGGTGCCCCCGCTGGCGTGCCCTGCAAGCGGTAGCCGGTCTGGCGGGAGAGCCAATCCGCCTGCGCGGGGCTGATGCCCTGTTCGATAAAGCTGCAGATATCGCCGAGCACGGCCCCCGCCTCCACCGAGGCGAGCTGATCCTTGTCGCCGAGCAGGATCAGGCGGGCATGGCTGGGCAGCGCATCGAGCAGGCGCGCCATCATCGGCAGATCGACCATGGAGGCCTCATCCACCACCAGCAAATCGAGGTGCAGCGGGTTGCCCGCGTGGTGGCGGAACTGGCTGCGCCCCGGAATGACCCCGAGCAGCCGGTGCAGGGTGCCCGCTTCGGTGGGAATCGCTTCGACCCACTCGGGGGGCAGATCGAGGGCCTGCAGGGCAGAGCCGATACTCTCGGTGAGGCGCGCCGCCGCCTTGCCGGTGGGAGCCACCAGCCGGATCGCCGGCGCCTTGCCTGCCTGCAGGCCGGTCTCCACCAGAATGGCGAGCAGTTTGGCGACCGTGGTGGTCTTGCCGGTGCCGGGGCCACCCGAGATCACCGCAAAGGGGCGCGCCGCCGCGGTGGCCGCCGCCAGCTTCTGGCCGTTGCAGCAGAGCGCCTCGGGCACCAGCGCATCCAGCTTGCTCAAGTCGCTCGCCGCCTGCGCGCTGGCCAGCAATGCCTCGATGGCGGGCCAGTCCACCTCGCTCGGGAACACTAAGTCGAGATACTTCTCGATAAAGTGGCGGGCCGAGAAGTCGGGGGCGAGGCGGGCCTTGAGCAGCGCCCCGAACACCAGCCCGTAGTCGCGGGCAAACAGCCGCGACAGGGCCGGGGCTATTTCGGGCCATTCGGCTCTTTCACTTAGGGCTCGAAGGTGGCGGGCGACCCCCTGCTCGTGATCGTGGTAGCGGGTGAGGTAGAGCCGCCCGTGCCACAGTCGCAGCGGCCAGCGCGGGGCGTTGCCCTCATCCTGTTCGGTACCAACGAGCGGGCTTGCCGCAAACAGGGCGGGCCAGCGGGCAGGATCCGCCAGATCCAGCAGCAGATCCCGACTCTGCTGGGGATCCAGCCCGAACGGCCGCAGCGATCCGGCTGCGAGCATCTCAAGTGGCAAACAGACATGGCCGCGCCCCAGCTCGAAGCAAGTGAGCGCCGCCCCCAGCACCAGCTCGGGGCTGCCGCCAAGGTCGGCCACCAGCTTGGCAAATTGCAGATCCAGCTGGCGAATACGGCCAGCCAGCGCCAGTGTTTTGAGCCGTTCAACCATCATTGCGCTGGTCGCGGTGCTGATCATGGTGCCGCTCATGCCTCTACCTCGTTTAATTCTGCTGATGAAACACCGCCAGAGCGATCACCGTTTCTAAACAACTCATCCAGCCCCAGTACCAGTTCACGGCTCGGGCGGGTATGGAAAATGCCCCCCTGCGGCATGCCACGCAGGAACAGATAGAAGACCCCGCCAAAGTGCTGCTCGAAGTCGTAGCCCGGCAGGCGCAGAGTGAGCAGCCGGTGCAGCGCCAGCGAGTAGAGCTGGTATTGCAGGTCGTAGCGATGCGACCCCATCGCCCGCTCCAGCGCCGGACGGCTGTAATCGGCGGGGCTCATGCCGAGGTGGTTTGATTTGTAGTCGAGCAGATACCAGCGCCCCTGCCACTCGAACACCAGGTCGATAAAGCCCTTGAGCATCCCCTGCACGGTGGCAAAGCTGAGCGGCTTGTTGCCCCGCGACAGCGGGTCGTGCTGCTGGCAGAGCGCGGTCAACGCCGGTGCCGTCACCCGCCCCATGGGCAGGAAGAACTCCAGCTCCACCTGTTTGCGCTCGGGCGCCAGACCCCGCAGCCGCACCGGCTCGCCAAAGCCTGTTTCCAGCGGGGTATCGAGCACCGCCTCCACCTGCTGTTGCAACACGGGGGCCCAGCTCTCGTCGAAGCCGTCTTGCAGCAACAGACTGGCGATATGCTCTGCCAGCGGCTCGCCGCCGGCACTTTGAAAGTCGATGGTCTCGAACAGGCTGTGCAGCAAGGTGCCGGGGCGCGCCCCTCTCGGGAAGGTGAAGATGGAGGGCTGGGGCGCTTCTTCCTGTTGTGCTGTAGACAGTTCGGCAGCCAACGCAGCCGCCTCGGTCACCACCTCGTCATCGAAGCCGGGGTTGGCCAAGACACCCTTGCTATGACCGTGGCCCTGCGCCGCCAGCCCAGAGTAGGAGCTGATCCACCAGTCCCGCTCAAGGGAACCGTTAAAGTGGCGCACCTGCGGCTCGCCCAACTGCTCCTCCTCTGGCGGCAGCGGGGCCGGACGGGTGAGCGAGGGCTCACCGACGGCCACCCCGGCCAGCGCCTGCGCCAGCTCGGTGAGGGCGGTCGCCAAGGTGGTGGCATCCCCCTCTTCGCCCTTTTGCAGCAGGTAGCCAATGGAGGTGTGGTGCAGGTCGGTCTTCTCCGACTTGCCCGCTCCCGCCCGCACCGGCGCCAACCCCAGCCAGGTGGCGTAGACGCCCCGGGTCAGCGCCACGTAGAGCAGCCGCAAATCTTCGGCAAGGCGCTCGCGGTCGGCCTCCGCCAGGGAACCCTCGGCGCCGGTGAGATCGAGAATGGTGCGATTACCTGCCTCATCCGCCTCGTGATAGAGCGGGGTTTCGGCGGTTCTGTGGCTGCAGATGAAAGGCAGGAACACCAGCGGGTACTCCAGCCCCTTGGATTTGTGGATGGTGACGATCTGCACCAGCTTGCGCTCGGATTCGAGCCGCAGTACCTGCTCCGCATCCTGGCCGTTGGGTCGGCTCACCGCCTCCCCCAGCCAGCGCAGCAGGGCATATTCGCCATCCAGCTCGCTGCTCACCTGTTGCAGCAGTTCGCCGAGATGGAGGAAGTTGGTCAGCCGCCGCTCGCCGTAGGGGCTCGCCAGCAGGGAGGAGGCGAGATTGCGCCGGTGCAGCAGGGCCCGCAACATCGCCAGCACGCCACGGCGGTGCCAGATCTTGCGGTACTCCATAAACTCCTGCACCGCGCTCTCCCACGCCCGCTCGTCGCTGGCCAGCCCGTCGAGCGCCTTGGCATCCAGATCAAACAGGCCGGTGGCGAGCGCTGCCCGCAGACTGCGCTCTTCGCTCGGGTTCTGGCAGGCGTGCAAAATCAGCAAAATCTCCCGCGCCTCCACCTGCTCCAGCACACTCTCGCGGTTCGACAGGTAGACAGACGCAATGGCCAGCCGCGCCAGCTCCTGCTGCACCAGCTTGCCCTCGGCGCCGGTACGCACCAGCACGGCGATATCTCCGGCCTTCACCGCCTTGTCACCAATCAGCGCCTTGCCCTCGCGGGCCAGCGTCAGCAGGCGGTGGATCTCGGCGGCGGTGGCGCGCGCCATCTTGCTCTGGTAATCCCCCCGATTGAAGGTGGGCTGGCCGCTCAGCTGCCAACAGTGGAGCACGGGCGCGGTGGCGCCATCGAGCAGCAGCGCCTTGCTCTTGCCCTGCGCCTCCACCGGCAGGAAGGGGATATCCGCTTCGTAGATAAAGGGATCCTTGGCCCGCTCGAACAGGCCGTTGACCGCCCCCACCAGCGCACTGCTGGAGCGCCAGTTGCGCCCGAGGGTGTAGTGGGCGCTCACATTTCGCCGTGCCTGAATGTAGGTAAAGATGTCGGCGCCGCGAAAGCCGTAGATGGCCTGCTTGGGGTCACCGATCATCAATAGCGCCGTGTCTGTGTGGCCGCCGTAAAGGCGATGGAAGATGCGGTACTGCTGGGGATCGGTATCCTGAAATTCGTCGATCATCGCCACCCGGTAGGTGGCGCGAATGCGCTCGCACAGCCGCTCGCCAAGGCTGGAGCCGAGCGCACCATCGAGATCTTTCAGCAGGTCATCGAACGAGAGCTGATGGGCTTGGCGCTTGCTCGCCTGCATCCGGCTGCGCACTACTTTGGCCGCCCGTTGCAGGATAAGATCCCGAATACCGGGGCGGCTCGCCAGCAGCTGGTCGATCTGGCTGAACAGCTGCAGGGTCGGCACTGCGCCCCCCTTCTTGAGGTTCTCCTCCAGCACCGTCTGGCCGAAGCGCTCCAACTCCTTGGGGATGGCATAGCCACTGCCCTCGTCCTGCGCCCAGTCGCCAATCTTGGCAAGCCACCCTTCGTAGTTCTTGCCGGTGTAGCGGCTGATCTGGCCATCGGTCTGGCGGCGGATCTCGTCCCCTTGCGCCAGCCATTCGCTCTTCACTGCCGCGATGCGACTCATGGCAGCCTGATGACGGGCGGCGAGGGTTTCGTCCCCCAACGCGGGGTGGATCTCCAGCTCGCTGTTGTCGAGCCAGCTGCCCATCTCCCGCAGCAGGGCGGCGGGGCTCGGCCAGAGCGCGCGCACCGAACTGGCGAGGGTTTTATCCACCGGATAGAACTCGGATCGCCAGTAGTCACTCACCGCCTGCAGCCGAAGCTGGCTGTCATCGGTGAGAAATTCGGTTTCAAAGAGGGCGCCCGATTCGAAGGCGTTCTGCTTGAGCATCCGCTGGCAAAAGCCGTGGATAGTAAAGACCGCCGCCTCGTCCATCTGCCGCTCGGCAGCCAGCAGGCGGCGGGCTGCAAGCTCATGATCCGCCACCTCCTTCAGCAACTCAGCTAACAGTGGGTCTTTGTCTTCATCGACGACCTTGCCGCGTAAAAATGCGAGCCGCGCCTCGTGGATGCGACCGCGGATCCGCCCGCGCAGCTCGGCGGTGGCCGCTTCGGTAAAGGTCACCACCAGGATCTCGGTCACCGACAGCGGTCGCTCGTGGGCGCTCGGCTGACCGGCATCGGCCCCCTCTTCAATGAGCGGGCCGTGGCCCAGCAGCAGGCGCAGGTAGAGACCGGCGATGGTGTAGGTCTTGCCGGTACCGGCGGAGGCTTCGATCAGTCGTTCACCATGGAGGGGAAAACGCAATGTATTGAGCGGGTTAGCCATGATTACATCATCTCCATGGTGGTCAGCAGCGGGGTCAGGTGTTCGCGGGCCAGCACCTGCAACTGACCCAGTACCTCGTCATCGAGTTCGGGGAAGCAGCGGGCAACGTAAGGATCTTCAATCTCGCCCTTGATCATCCAGCCACCGTTGAAACGGGTGAGGGCCGCCTTGTCGGCCGCCTCCGGCTTGTCGGGATCCTTCTCGATCGCCTTGAGCCAATCCCAGGCGGTGTTGGGGAAGAAGGGCAGCGGCCGCTTCATCCCCTGCGCCCAGCACGCCACCAGCGCCGCCAGTTTGGGGCGCGCCTCGTCGGCAGCGAGCTTGGCTAACCGCAGACTCTGTTTGGCATCGAACAGCAGGGTGTCGCCGGGGGCGCAGCTCAATGAGAGGCAGAGGTGCTGGATCCAGCCCAGCAGCAGATCCTTGCCGTTGAAGCTGCCGGGTTTGACCACCAGCAAGCGCCCCTTCTGGGTGTCGATCCACCCTTGCAGCTGGCCCTGAGTGAGGGAGATATCGATCTCCACCGCCTGCTTTTCTGACTCATTGGCAGCAACCCATGGCCGCAGCCGATCCGCCAGCTTGCCCATCTCGGCGTCCAGATCGTCCAGCAGCAGGCTGCCGAACCACCCTTGCGGCAGCAGGCCGGTGAGCTGTAACCGCTCGCGGCGTATGCTCACGCTATCGCTCCGCTCTCGACTGTCCCCCTCTGCCAGATGGGCATCGAGCAACAGATCTTTCAGCTGATAATGTTGCAGGCCATCCAGCTCGAACGGCTCGCTGTCCTCGATGTTGGCTTCGTTCAGTTCAAACCACACCTTGAGGCGGCGGTTGAGGAAATATTTGGTGGGCTGGCGATAGAAGCGCAGCAGCTCCGCCAGCTCCAGTCCCTGCTCCTTGCCCCATTCGGGAGGTAAGGGCAGCTCGCCACTCTGGAAGTTGGCCGCGCCGCGCACCGGATTAAGAGCGGGCAGCCAGTCGGCGGCATAGGTAAAGAGGCGTGAACCCGCCTCCGGGTAGAAGTAGTTGCGGCTGTAGGGGGTGAGCGGGTGCGCCACCATCAGGTGGTTGAGCAGCCGCTTGCCGGAGGTTTCGTCGTCGAGATCCTCATCCCCCGCCAGCACAAAGCCTTGCCGTACATAGTCGATCAGCTCCGCCAGCAGCACAGAGGGCACCTTGTCGCTGTTGTCTTGCGCGCTGAAGCCCTGATAGCTGATATAGAGTCCCTGCTGGGCGCTCAGCAGCGCCTCGAGGAACAGGTAGCGGTCATCATCGCGGCGGGAGCGATCCCCGCGCCGGCCCGCCACCGCCATCAGGTCGAACCCCATGGGGGCCAGGGTGCGCGGGTAGATGCCGTCGTTCATGCCGAGCAGACAAACCTGCTTGAAGGGGATGGAGCGCATCGGCATCAGGGTGCAGAAGTTGACCTGACCGGCGAGGAAACGCTGGCTGGAGCGGGACTCCCCCAGCACGCTACCGAGGTAATCCTGCAGCAGGTCGGCGGTGATGGGCTGCTCGAAGCGAGCCTCGCCAAGCCGGGTCTGCCACTCGGCCAGCTGGCTGCGAATAAGCTGGAGCTGACGCTCTTCCTCCTCGTCGGCCAGATAGAAGCGCTCCAGCAGCGCCAGCAGGCAGGCGTTCCACTCGGCCAGCGGCTGGGCCTGTTGCAGGCGGGGCAGGAATTCGGCCAGCGAATCGACAAACCAGGCGAGCTTGCCGAGTGCCAGCCCCTGCTGACCCTCGATATCGGCGTAGGGCAGAATGCCCGCCACCGGCTCGCCATCCCCCATGGCAAAGCCGAGCAACATGCGGCGCAGGCCGAACAGCCAGCTGTTGCCGGACATGGGCGGCAGATCGAAACGGACGGGGTAGCCGTCATCCAGCCCCCAGCGGATGCCGGTCTCCTGCACCCAGACCCGCAGCTGGTTGAACTCGTCATCATCCAGCTCGAAGCGGCGCAGCACGGCGGGCACCTCGAGAATGGCAAGCAGCTCACCGGCGCCGAGGCGGGCACTCGGCAGGTGCAACAGGGCGAGGAAGCTTTGCAGCAGCGGGCTCTCCTGACTCGCCGCCCGATCCGATACCGCGAACGGGATCTGACCCCGTGCCCCACTCTTTTCTTTACCAAACACGGCCTGAATATAGGGGCCGTAGCTGTTCACATCCGGCATCATCACCACCACATCTTTCGGGGTGAGGGAGGGGTCCTGCTCGAACAGCCCCAGCAGCCGGTCGTGCAGCACTTCAAGTTCGCGCATCGGGCCGTGGCAGGCGTGGATCTGCAAGGATCCATCCGCCGGATCGATGGGGCTCTTGTGATGGCTGCTGTCGAGATCGAACTGACCTGCCCCCCGTTCGGCCAGCTCTAGCACATCCTTCTGGATGGCGCGCAGCAGGCTGATATTGCCCCTGGCATCCACCTCGTCGATATCGACGAAGGCCTCGATTTGCGGTACCTCCAGCTCCATCAGCTGATGCAGATAGTCGCGCCCCAGCTTGCCCATGGAGGCGAGCAGCGGGTTGGCGGGGCCCTGCAGGGTCTCGATATCGGTGCCGGGTTTGAGCTTGTTTTCGAGCCGCGCTAACGTCTTGCGATCGAGCAGGTCGCCCCAGTAGTAGCGGCAGGGGTTGGTGACAAACAGGTGCACCTCCACCTCCGGCCGACTGCCGAGGGCCAGCAACGCCTCCACATAGCGCGGCGGCAGCGCCGAGATGCCGAACACGAATACCCGCTGCGGCAACTTGCCCGGCAGATCGGCGGTACGCCCCAGCTCGTGGATAAACTCCTCGTAGAGGTTGGCGCGGTGGTAGCCGCTCGGGGAGAGCGCCAACGTGCGGGCCACCAGCTCGCGCCACAGCTCCGGCTGCCAATCCTGACCGCTCACCCCAGCCAGTTCCAACCCCAATCCTTCGCCCTCTTCCCAGCGGGCGATCCAGTCCGGCCGGTAGACCAGATACTGGTCAAACAGATCCGCTACCTTCTGGCAGAGCTGCCACAGCCTGACTTGCTCGGGATCCTTGGCAGGATCCTCCTCATCCCCACCGCCCAGATAGGCGGCAAGCGGGGCAAAGGCGGGCCTGTCCAGCAGGGCGGGCAAAATGGTCATCAGCTGCCAGCTCATAGAGCCCTTGTTGTAGGGGCTCTGACGGGGCACATCCGCCAGCACCCGGGTGAACATCTCCCAGATAAAGCTGGCGGGCAGCGGAAAGTCGATATTGGCGGCGATGCCGAACGCTTTGGCCAGCTCCAGCTTGAGCCACTGGGCCATGCCCGGGCTCTGCACCAGGATCTGCTCCCGATGGAAGGGGTGAGAGAGAGGGGCCTGCCGGATATGGTTGACCAACAGCTCCTTGAGCAGATCCAGCTGATTGGAGTGGTAGAGGGTAAACATGGACGACTCCCGCCAATTCACAAGAGGGGATGAGCGCCGGAAAAGAGGAGCCATTTCCGTCACTTCACAGGAGTGGGAATTGTCGGGGATCGGGGGGGAAGATGCAAAAGGCTCTTGCTGCCAACGGCAGGCAAGCGGCGGAATCATGAGGGGCGCCGCAGATTTGGCCCGCCGCCTCACCTACCCGGAAAACACAGGCAGAAAAAAGCCGGTGCAGTTGCACCGGCCAAAAGGCATTGGAAACCTCAAACTGACTGGCTGTTACCAGTTTTTGCCGAGACGGGCATCCACACTGAAGGCTCCCGCACCAGCCGCCGCCAGGGCCAGGAAACCACCAGCCACTGAAACGTTCTTCATAAACATCAGCATCTGCATCTGTTCGGCAGGCTGATAGTGGAAAATAAAGGCAGCCATCAGGGTGAAACCGGCCAGCAGCACGGAGAGGCTGCGGGTAAAGAGACCGAGCACTATGGCAAGGCCACCGCCCAGCTCAAGCAGGATCACCAGCGGCAACATAAAGCCCGGCACGCCCATCGCTTCCATATAGCCCTGAGTACCGGCATAACCGCTGATCTTGCTCCAGCCCGCCATCACGAACATCAGCGCCAGCAGTACACGACCCGCCAGCAGTGCCAAATCTTTCATCTTGTCCATTTCATCTTCCTCGTTTGTGTCACATCACCGCTGACTGCTTCAGGGTAGGTCAAATAACAGGGCTTGAGTGGCACTGGTTGCGACCAACTCCCACCGGTATTCATCACGACTGAGTACCCCGTCGCCGGGTCGGGCAGCCAGACCGTTGGCGGTCAACTCCCCTGAAATCATCTGCAGGTAACCGTGTCGGCCGGCCAGTGCCCATTCGAGCGTCTCGCCCGGGGCCAGTTCCAGCCGCCATACGCGGGCCTGTTGGCGGATCCGCAGCGATCCTTCCTCGCCATCCGGTGACGCCACCAGCGTCATGCCCGGTCTGGACTCTATCTTCTTCTGCTGATATCCGGGTGGCGTGCCGAACTCGTTCGGCTCGATCCAGATCTGCAACAGGGAGAGAGGATCCGTCTGCGAGGGGTTGTACTCGCTGTGGCGGATCCCGCTGCCTGCGCTCATCAGCTGGAAATCCCCTGCCGGGATCTGCTCGGCATGACCGAGGCTGTCCTTGTGCTCAATGGTGCCTTGCAGCACGCAGGTGAGGATCTCCATATTGGCGTGAGGGTGGGTGGCGAAACCGCCACCCGGCGCAACCAGATCCTGATTGATCACCCGCAGTACCGAGTGTCCCATCCACTCTGGGTCATAGTAGTGACCGAAGGAGAAACTGTGGCGCGCGTCCAGCCAGCCAAAGTTGGCCTTGCCCCGCGCTTCTGCGGCTCTCAATTGCATCATGGTCTGCTCCTCATCTATCCGGGGTTCGACTTAGCGGGGGTTGCCACCACCGATGCCGAACGGCATACGATATTCGCTGCTCTGGCCAGCCAGGCTGACGGTCAGGTTGCCCTGGGTACGGCTCGGGATCCGCACCTGCTGGGTGCCAGTCAGGTTGGCGTGGACTGATGCCAGCAGATCGCCAGACTCGTCACGCACTTCCAGCATCGGATTGGCTTTGCCATCCGCTGCGGCAGTGGCGTTCCAGTTCACAAACAGCACGCCCGGGGCGGCGTTGATGTCAGCCGGTACGGAAGCCTGGGCGAAACCAGTGGTCATCAGGCCTGCAACGGCCAGCATCTTGATTACGTTTTTCATGTTCATTCACTCTCTTGTTTTATATGTCATTGCCAAGGCCTTTTCGGCCAGAATCAATGCATCCATGCAAGAGGTTATTCAAATAGTGTGTTGTTCTTTCACCGACATCAGACAGACCGATTTGGTGTGTCACAGTGCGGAACTTCCCGCATATTTGGCCGCTCGACGTTCCTGCCTAAGCGTTGATTGAATATTAAAGACACTTGGCCTAACTTGTTAGCGAGATAAACTGGCAAACATGTTCAAAAAAATTGAAGGTATGAAATGGCCAAGGAATCGAACAAGGAACGGGCGCTGACCCTGGAGGCAATCCGGGTGCTGGACGCCATCGACCGCCGTGGCAGCTTCGCGGCGGCGGCCGACGAGCTGGGCAAGGTGCCCTCGGCATTGAGCTACACAGTGCAGAAGCTGGAAGACGAACTCGACGCCATGCTGTTTGACCGCAGCGGCCACCGCACCAAGTTCACCCCAGCGGGACGCATGCTGCTGGAGCGAGGCCGGGTGCTGCTGGAGGCAGCCGAGCATCTGGTGGGTGAGACCCGGGCGCTGGCCCGTGGCTGGGAGACCGACATCACCATCGCCGTCGATGCGCTGGTTCCGGTGCAGGCCCTCTACCCCTTGGTGGAGAAGTTGGCCGAGCAGACCGATACCAGACTGCGACTGCGCGCCGAGGTCTTGGCGGGCAGTTGGGAGTGTCTGGAAGATGGCCGCGCCGACCTGCTTATCTCCTCGATCAACCCCGATATCATGATGACCGGCATCAAGCATCAGGTGATCAAAGAAGAGGTGATGCTCTACGCCGCCCATCCCGATCATCCGCTACATCAGGAGCCGGAGCCGCTGGCAGACGAAACCCTGCGTCGCTACCGCGCCATCGCGGTAGCCGATTCGGCGCTGCGCAAACCGGTGCTCACCTATCGCCTGCTGGACAAGCAGCCGCGCCTCACCGTCAGCACCATGGCAGAGAAACGCGACGCCCTGCTAGCGGGTATCGGCGTCGGCACCATGCCGCAAAGCTGGATTGAGGAGGACATCCGGGCCGGACGGCTCAAGGTGATCAGCCCCGAATATCGTCATCAGTTGCAGGTGGTGCTGGCCTGGCGGCGAGACACCATGGGTAAGGCCAAGAGCTGGCTGGTGCGGGAGATCCCAAAACTGTTTGCGGTCGGTGAAAAATGAGATCCAGTTAACAGAATACTCAATTATATGCCTCACTTGACACCCGAGGCTTTTATTGGTTCCATAGCCGCCTCATTTGAACCAATGGAATCTGTAGAAAATGAAAAAGACTTTGCTGGTAGCCCTCACCACCCTGCCCCTGTTTGCCAATGCTGGCCTGATGGACTCGCTGACCGACAGCGTCACCAGCAGCGTAAAAGATGCGGCCAATACCGCCGTATCCGGTGCCGTGGACAGCGCATCCAACGAAGCCATCAAGCAGGCACTGGATATCAAGGAAGGCGGCTCCAACAAGCAGGCTATCAAAGAGAAGCTGGGCGCACCGGCCTCTACCAAGACCGAATCCGGCCTGGAAGTGTGGACCTATGATCTGGATGCCCTGAACAAGGCCTCTCCGCTGCTGGCAGAAACTACCAAGACTCTGCTGAAAGATACCGATGCGACCAAGAAAAACGTGGTTATCAAGTTCGAAGGCGAAACCGTCAAGAAAGTAGACCTGACCGACAAGGCTCAGGGCTAAGTTCGCTCGTCCGGTGGACAAGGGTGACACGCCCGCACCGGCGCAGATAGCAAGAGGGGGAGCATCAGGCTCCCCCTCTTTCATTATCGGTTTGTTACACCTTGAAGCGATGCACCAGTGCCACCAGCTGGCGATTGGACTCCAGCAGGGTGGCCGAACTCTGTTCGGTATTCTGGCCGTTATCCACCAGCAGATTGACCATGTCACGGATAGTGACCATGTTGCGATTGATCTCTTCGGTCACCCGGCTCTGCTCCTCTGCCGCAGTCGCAATCTGGGTGCCCAGATCGTTGATCTGCACCACGGCATCCGCCATCTTGTCGAGCCCGCCGGTCACCTGTTCGGTATTCTCGGTCGCCGCCTGACAGCTCTGCTTGGTGTGCTCCATGGCAACCACGGCTTCGGCCACCCCCTGCGTCAATCGGGAGAGCATGCTCCCCACCTCGGCGGTGCTGTTCTGGGTTCTTGCCGCCAGCGCGCGCACCTCATCGGCCACCACGGCAAAACCACGCCCCTGCTCACCGGCCCGCGCCGCCTCGATGGCCGCGTTGAGTGCCAACAGGTTGGTCTGGGCAGCAATATCGCCTATCACGCTGAGTACACTACTGATTTGGCGGGCATCTTCCTGCATCCCCAATACCTTGGTCGCAGCAAGATCCACTTCATCGATCAGCGCAGCCACACTGGCAGAGGCCTGACCCACCACCTTGCGGGACTGAATCGCCTGACCATTGGCCGACTCGGTAAAGCTGGCGGAATC
The DNA here is from genome assembly GCF_055193095.1 of Aeromonas sp. 160P. Taxonomy (NCBI): domain Bacteria; kingdom Pseudomonadati; phylum Pseudomonadota; class Gammaproteobacteria; order Aeromonadales; family Aeromonadaceae; genus Aeromonas; species Aeromonas sp. 160P. Next base: position 415,420 of record NZ_JBUXKV010000001.1, read on the forward strand.
GCTCGCATGGTGCGCCACGCTGTCGGCAGTGGAGCTGAGCTCGGTCAGGGCAGTTACTATTTGATCGGTCTCGGCGGCATGCTCACCGAGAATGCGTCTGGCCTGCCCCGTCTGCTGATCAAGCTGGGCCAGTTCACGGGTAATCAGCTCTGTGGTTTCGGTCACCTGCACCATCATCTGCTGCAGATAGGCGATAAAGCGGTTCACCGATTGGGCGATATGGTCAAGCTCATCGTGCCCCTTGACCCGGATCCGGGTAGTCAGGTCAGCATCTCCGGCCGAGAGCGCATCGATATTCTGCTTGAGGGTGTCGAGTCGACTGCCTAACTGCTTGATGGCCATCAACATCAGTGCAAACAGCAACACCACCAGCGGTAGCTGGATCGCCGCCAGCATCTTGAGCACCTCCTGACTGTCGTGGGTCAGGGTGCTGGTCGGCAGCGCCGCTGCCAACAACCAGGGAGTTCCTTCTATGGGTTGCATCAGCAATGTCTGCTCTTCACCCAGATCCTGAAAAGTGGTGCGCTGCAACGCGGCGCCATTACCCGGCCCCAGCAGGCTGGCGATGGCGCTGGCAAAGGGATAGTCCCCGTGAGATGAGAGGTTGCCCAGCACCACATCCCCGCTCAAACGACCATTCTTGCTGAGGATCTTGCCGTCGGCCTCGACGATCATCACCTGACCACCGATCTCCTGCTCTTTTTTGGCGACCAGATCATTAAAGAAACCCAGCGTCACATCGATGGTGGAGACTCCGTAGAGGGAACCGTCACGATAGATCCCCATGGCGCAGTTGGTTCGCGGCTGTTGGCTGGCACCATCCTTGTAAGCAGCCGCCCAGACACACATGCCTTTCGCCGCCTGCTGCCCGGCTCTGTGCCAGGGCTGCTCGAAATAGTTGGGCGCCTCGGCCGAGTTCCAGTAGGTGTTGGGGATCAGCTGGTTGGCACCATCCCGATGAAAGAAGGTACTGAACTTGATACGACCGGCTTCCCGCTGATCCGGCATCGGCCAGATGCCGCCACCAAACACCATGGCATTACCATATTGATCGATCAGAGCAGGGAGAACGGCATCGATCTGCTCGCTCGGCAGCTGGGCAACCAGCTGGGTGATACTGCGTGACTGACTCTGCACCCCGTTGAGCTGATCGCGAATGTCGGTCGCAATCTCGCTGACTCGCAGCACCAGATTCTGCTCGCCCGCCCGTTGCAGCTCGGGTTTGACCCATAACTGGATACCGATAACGGTCAGTACACAGACAGCCACCATGAATCCCAAAAAAACGGCGGTATATCGCCCCTTGATTGTCCCCAGATCCCAACCCATACCCTCTCCTGTTTGCGGCCACTGCTCGGTGCAGCTTGTTATATGAGCGAGCATTATCTTGTAATTCGCTCATGGCGCGTTTGCCATCGCTCACATAAGCGATAGCAAGATAAGGATTCGAGCAAAAATGGATCGATGGGATCACAAAAAGGGTGGCCGAGGCCATAATGCCGATCAGTTAAGGATCCATTGACCGATCCTTCTGATGTGTGAAAATCCGAAACCTGTTGATTGGTTTCGGATTTTTTATGCGTATCGCTCAAGCTCTCGACTTCCTCCACGCCAGTAATGCCGCTCAGTTTGAGTCACTCTCCGACCTCATTCCCAACGAGCTCATCACCACTCTGCTCGGCGAAGAGGGCGTTGCTACCCTGCGCCGTCGCCGCATGCCCATGGAGCGACTGGTCTGGGCCATCATCGGCATGGCCATCTTCCGCAACGTCCCCATGACCCAGCTGGTCAATCAGCTCGATATCCTGTTGCCCGGTGACCGCCCCTTTGTCGCCCCCAGCGCCTTCCTGCAAGCTCGCCAAAAGCTTGGCCACAAGAGCATCGAACGGCTGTTTCACGAGACCGCCGCAGGCTGGCACCAGCAGGCCAATCACCCCGGTTGGGCCGGGCTGCAACTGCTCGCTGTCGATGGCGTGATGTGGCGCACGCCCGATACCCCGGACAATGCCGCCGCGTTTGCCAAGCCCGGTACCCAGCATGGGGAGACCGCTTATCCGCAGGTACGCATGCTCTGCCAGATGGAGCTGACCAGTCACCTGCTTGTTCAGGCGGTCATGGAGAGCTGCGCCGTCAACGAGATGGTGTTGGCCGAACAACTTGTCGCGCGCACGCCGGACCACTCGCTGACCCTGTTCGACAAGGGGTTTTACTCCCTCGGTTTGCTCCACGCCTGGCAGACCACTGGCAGCGAGCGGCACTGGTTGCTGCCACTCAAAAAGGGCACGCAATACGAGGTGGTGCGCAAACTGGGGCGTCAGGATGCTCTGGTTCGTCTCAAACCCAGTCCACAGGCGAGGAAGAAGTGGCCGCAACTGCCAGAGACGCTAGAAGCCCGCTTGCTGACCCGCACTATCAACGGCAAAGAGCGGCAGGTGCTGACCTCGATGGTCGACCCGATGCGCTTCCCTAGCGCCGATATTGTCGAACTGTATGGCCACCGCTGGGAAATCGAGTTGGGCTATCGGGAGATGAAGCACAGCCTGCAGCAGCACCGGCTGACCCTGCGCAGCAAGAAGGCGGCGGGGATACGGCAAGAGCTATGGGGGGTGTTGCTGGCGTACAACCTGCTGCGCAGTCAGATGGTGAAGATGGCGGCGAGCCTGAAGGGATACACGGCGAGTCAGTTGAGTTTTCACATGGCCTCGGTCTACCTCATCCATGAGTTGAGCTGCATGCCATATGTGTCGCCGGGGAATATCCCGAGGCGGGTGGCGGAGCTGGAGAAACAGGCGGGGCAGTTTGTGCTGCCGGCCCGAAGGGAGCGAAGTTACCCCCGCTGCGTGAAGCCAAGGCCACAGAAGTATGGAGTTAAAAAAACAAATAAAAACAATGCCAGTCAGGCTTAACTGACTGGCATTATGGCCGAGGCCACCCTTGGGTTTATAACAGCTGGCGTTGTTACTGGTTCGCCTCGGCGAACTGCTTCATCGCTTCGGCGTGCTTGGTCATGCCAGCGGCACGCTCGTTGAGGTTCTTGATGAACTCCGCCTTCTTGGCCGGATCTTCAATGCGGTCATAACGTTGCTGCAGGTTGGCCTGGATCTGCTCCGGGGTCATGCTCTGCAGACGGGCCATCTTGTCGTGGCGGCCACCGTGGTGTTTGCCACCTTTCATACCACTGCCATCCATCGGGCAGTCCATCATGGCACCGGGCTGACCGGTGGGGGCTGCTTCACTGGCGGCATAGGCGCCCAGCGGCAGGCCAAGGATCAGGGTGGCGGTCAGCAGGGTTTTGGTCAGCTTTTTCATGGTTTATCTCCGGTAGGGATGATTCTGGTTCGGCGCTCTTGCCTTGCCCTCAAGTAAACACCCGTCAAGTGTCTGAACTTTGCCAACATCGCCCTTTTTTGTAGCAGAGTGTGGCATCGCGCGGATCTGGCACACTTTGACACAAACCGCAGGGCGGATTTTCGTATACTCGTGCCAACGCCAAGCAGGAGGCCACCCCATGAATCAAGGCAACACCCATATATTGGTGGTCGATGACCACAGCGAGATCCGCGATCTCTTGAAGCGCTTTCTGGAACAGCACGGCCTGCGGGTCAGCTGCGCCCGGGATGGCAAAGAGATGAAGCGACTGCTGGAGGAGCGGGAGTTCGATCTGCTGGTACTGGATCTGATGATGCCGGGTGAAGATGGCCTGACCCTCTGCCGCGAGCTGCGGGTCAAATCGAGCCTGCCCATCATCATGCTGACCGCCATGGGGGAAGAGACCGACCGCATCATAGGGCTGGAGATGGGGGCCGATGACTATCTGGCCAAGCCCTTCAATCCGCGCGAGCTGCTGGCGCGCATCAAGGCGGTGATGCGCCGCACCCAGGCCGAGACCCAGCCCGCCGCCGAGACCCTGACCCGGGATCTACGCTTCGATCGCTGGTTGCTCGACATCAATCGCCGGGAGCTGGTCGATGAGGATGGGGTGGGCTTGAGCCTCTCCACCGCCGAGTTCGACCTGCTCAAGGTGTTTCTCGAGCGCCCGCAGCGGGTGCTGAGCCGGGATCAACTGCTGGATCTGGCCCGTGGTCGCGAGGCAGTGGCCTTCGATCGCGCCATCGATACTCTGGTGAGCCGACTGCGCCGCAAGCTGGAGCGGGATCCCAAGAACCCCGAGCTGATCAAGACCATCTGGGGTGGCGGCTATATGTTCTCCACCGACGTGACGCAGGTTTAAGCGGTGGGTGCCTTGCGACGACTGTGGGCACGGATGTGGCCCAAGGGGCTGACCGGCCAGATCATTCTGGTGGCGCTGGCGGGGTTGATCCTGATCCAGCTGCTCAGCATCCAGATCTACCGTTCGGATCGGGAGGAGGCGCTCGGCTTCGTCAACAGCCGCAACGCCATGCAGCGGATCATCTCGGTGGTGCGGCTGCTCTCCCTCTCCCCCCCCTCTCTTTATGACGAGATCCTCAAGGCCAGTCGCAACGAGACTCTGCTGCTGCGCCTCTCCGATGAGCCGCTGCAACCGGATAACCGCAGCCCCCGCTTCGAGCAGTTGGTGCGCTCGCGCCTCAACTATCCTCCCGGCCTTACTGTCGAGATCAGCGCCGAGCTGAAAGAGAACTCCCAGCGCAGCAAAGCGTGGGAGCACCACACCCGCATGATGCGGGATCGCAAAGGGTCGCCCCCGCCGCGGGATATGCGGCTCTATGGCTCCATCGAGCTGCCCCAGGGGGGCTGGCTGCAGTTCAGCTCGTTGGTCGACAAAGAGGCGGGCAGCTGGTCGTGGCAGACCACCCTCAACCTGATGCTGGTCGCCAGTCTGGTGATCGGGCTGATGGTGCTGCTGTTTCGCCGCGCCACCCGCCCGCTCAAGCAGCTGGCGGGCAATGCCGAACGGCTGGGACGGGGCGAGGATATCGAGCCCTTGAAAGAGGCGGGGCCGACCGAGATCCGCGAATCGATTCAGGCCTTTAACCGGATGCACACCCGGCTCGACCGCTTCGTGCAGGACAGAACCCGGATGCTGGCGGCCATCTCCCACGATCTGCGCACCCCCATCACCAGCCTGCGGCTGCGCACCGAGTTTCTGGCCGATGGCGAGGACAAGGAGCGCATCCAGCAGACCCTGCAACAGATGGAGCAGATGCTGGCGGCAACCCTCAGCTTTGCCCGCGAAGAGGGGCAGCAGGAGGCCACCCGCGAGCTGGATCTGGTCAGCCTGCTGGTCAGCCTGTGCGATGACTATGCCGATACCGGCCAGCCGGTCACCTGTCTGGCGGAGGGCAAAGAGGTCTACGCCTGCCGCGCCAACACCTTGCGCCGGGTACTGCAGAACCTGATCGGCAATGCCATCAAATATGCCGGCAGCGCCGAGGTATCGCTGGAGCGAACCCGGGAGGCACTATTGATTCGTGTCTGCGACCACGGCCCCGGGATAGACCCGGCGCGGCTGGAGGATGTGTTCAAACCCTTCGTACGCCTTGATGAGGCGCGCAACACCGAGTCGGGCAGCGTGGGGTTGGGTCTCTCCATCGCGCGCACTCTGGTCCATCAGCACGGTGGCGAACTGGTTCTGCTCAATCGGCCACAAGGGGGAGTGGAGGCGCTGATCAGCCTGCCATTGTAAGCAGTCACTCTAACTGCCAGCCTCCTTATAACGCCGTTTGCATCATGCAAACTTCATCATTTGAGCGCTTGTTCTTCTACCGTGAAGATGGTGATAATCGGAGACCACGGACGGTACACCGTAACGGATTGGAGCAAGGATGGTCTCTGCCAGGATAGGAGTCATAGTCGGCATCGGATGGGGGCTCCTGCTGCTCGTACTTGCCCTGCCTGTCTGGGCCAAAGCCCCGGAAGAGCCGATCATCATCACCAACTCCAAAGCTTGGCAACCCTTCTCTTTTATCAATGAATCCGGGCAACCGGATGGCTTGCTGATCGACTTGTGGCGTGAATATGCCCGGGTGACCGGTCAGAAGATCGAATTTCGACTGGTTGACTGGCAGGGTTCCCTCGATTTGCTTGAGGGGGGTGAAGCTGACGCCCACGCTGGACTGCTCTGGTCATCGGAGCGGGACAAATTGTTCGATTATGGCCTGCCGCTCACCCAACTTGACTCTCAGCTCTTCTTCTCACGGGAATTGCGTGGCAATGATGTGCAATACACCTTGCTCCATGACTCGGTCGGCGTAGTGGCCGGGGGCTACGAGGAGTATTACGCCAGGCGCCATTTCCCCGACACCAAACTACAGACCTTCGATGACAATGACACCATGCTGGCAGCCGCCTTCAAGGGTGAACTGAAGGCCTTTATCGCTGATTTGCAGGTTGCCAACTTCTACATTTACACCTCTGCCGATCCTACCCGCTTCATTCCGGTGCGCCATCTCTATACCAGTGAAGTTCGCTTTGCCGTCAAGAAAGGCGATCTGGCGTTGCTGGCACAACTGAACGAGGGGTTTGCCAACATCAAACAGAGTGATCGGGATCGGATCATCCGCAAGTGGATGCATGTCGAGACTGTTTATCCCATCCACCTTGGCCCCTGGTTGTTGCTGGCCGGTGTCTTGGTCATGGTGGCCTACATAGTGCAATTGCACCGCGCGGTCGCCCGCCGTACCAGTGAATTGAGCAAAGCCAACGTCAGACTGGAGAAGCTGGCCAGCACCGATCCCTTGACGGGTCTGCTCAACCGGCGGGCCTTCATTCCCGCGCTGGAACAACAGCTGGCTGCTGGCAATCCGTGTGCTTTGTTGCTGTTCGATGTGGATCACTTCAAAGAGATCAACGATCGGTTTGGTCACAGCATCGGGGATATGTCGCTGGAGCAGCTGTCTGCAACTGTGGCGGGGATATTGCCGGAAGGCGCTCTGTTTGCCCGCATTGGCGGGGAAGAGTTTTGTCTCTTGCTGCAACTCAACAGCTTGGCAGAAACAGAGCGCTGGGCTGATCGCATCTGTCAGGAGTGCCACCGGCAGCCGCTGCAGACCCGCGGTGGCGATATCACCCTCTCGGTCAGCACGGGGGCGGTCTGGGTTGCTGCGCAAGCCAGCGCGGATGCTGACCAGCTGTTACGGCAGGCAGATGATCTGATGTATCAAGCCAAAGCGTTGGGGCGCAATACCTGGCAAGCCGCCCCCTATCAGGCATAGGCCACCCTGACGGACGCACAATAAAAACGGCCGCGATCCGAAGATGGCGGCCGTATGACATGATCCCTATCAGAAGTTGTAGGTGACGCCCAGGTTGTAGCGGCGACCATCCAGCACAGTGCCATAGCTGCTGTAATCCACCGCCTTGTCGAACAGGTTGTAGACCCCGGCGGTCAGATCCAGATGCTTGTTGGCCTTGTAGACCAGGCCAATGTCAAAGAAGGTGTAGGAAGGGGTCCCCTCCGCCATCTTGACCCGGCTCAGGTACTCGGAGGTCTCGCCACGGAAGTTGACCCGCGACCAGAGGCTGAGATCCTCAGTGGTCTGCCAATCTACGCTACCGTTGAACATGTGGCGGGGCATCTGGTTGAGGGCATACCCTGCCAGCGGGCCGCTCTTCTGTTCGGACTGGGTAAAGGTGTAGCTGGAGCTGACCGACCAATCCTCGTTGATGGCCCAATCCATCATCCCCTCAACCCCGCGCATGTTCGCCTTGTCGACGTTAACCCGGTCACTGATGAAGTCATAGCTGTGACCATTGAGGGTACAAGCGGGATCGCTCTTGCTGGTGCAGCGACGCACTTCGGAGATCTTGTTCTTGAAGTCGGTGTTGAACAGGGTAACCCCGGCGTTGAAGCCCTGATTACCATTCCACAGCAGGCCAATCTCTTCGCTCACGCTGGTCTCGGGTTTGAGATCCGGGTTGCCAACCAGCATGCCATCCAGGCTGCCACCACCGGTGACCTGACCCCAGTTGGCCGCCGACATCCGCAAGTCTGGAGAGCGGTAACCGGTCGAGACGCCCCCTTTCAACGTCCAGCTCTGATCCAGATGCCAGACGCCGTAGAGGCGCGGGCTCCAGTGAGAGCCGTAGTTCTGGTCCCGATCCATACGGGCGCCACCGGTCAGGGCAAAGCTGTCGGTGAGTGACCACTCATCCTCGACAAACATCGCCCAGCTCCAGCGGGTCAGCTGCTCGGCAGGATTGGCCACTTTCAGGGTATTGCCCTGATCGTGCAGATCCTCATAGCGGTACTGACCACCGACACTCAGGTAGTGATCCCCCAGAATGAACTGGGTGTGGGTATCGGCGATGGTGTTGATGAGCTCCATCTTGCGGCCGTGGTTGGTGTTGGTCTCCTGCTGCAGATAGCTGCTGGACGAGCCGAAATCATACTGGCCATCATGGGTCAGCGCGTAGTTGGTACGCTCGTAGCGGTTGAGGCTCTCTTTCGCCTTGGCATCCAGCGAATTGCCGACCGTACGATCCCGATCCTGCAGGCTGCGGCTGGCCTCCAGATCGAAACGGTTATGGTCGTCAGGCTTGAAGCTGAGCACGGCCGTGCCACTGCGAGTCTCCTGCTCGGCAAAGCCCTGGTTGAATTTGTCTTCGCCACGATGCGCCAGTTGGCCATTGAAACGCAGCCCCAACACGCCATCGATCAGTGAACCTGCGGTATAGGCATCGGTCTGGAAGCTGTTGCCGGCATCCTTGTTCTCCTGGAAGGTCGAATCAGCGTGAACCGAACCCTGCCAGGCCAGACCGGTGGTCTTGCGGGTAATCACGTTAATCACGCCGCCCATGGCATCCGAACCATAACGGGATGACATGGGGCCGCGTACGATCTCAATCCGCTCGATCGCCTGCAATGGTGGCAACCAGCCCTGTTCGATACCGGGGCCATCGCTATTGGGGCGAGTGCCACGGCTATCCACCTTCTTGCCATCAACCAGCATCAGGGTGTATTTCGAGCCCATACCGCGAATGCTGATATCGCTGCTGCTACCACCGCCAGTCACCACTACACCGGGCACATCCTTCAGAGCATCGGTCACATCGCGATATGCCCGCTTCTCCAGCTGCTCACGGGTAATCACTGAGATAGAGGCGGCAGAATCTTCGATCTTCTGCTGAAAGCCGGAAGCGGTGACGACCATCACCTCCTGCTCGGCAGCATAGGTTTGGGTCGCAAGAAGGGAGCAGATCAGCAAGGCAAGCTTGTTCGGTTTCACTGTTGTCATGTTTTGGCCTGAACGTTTTTAGTAGGAAAGTGGCGTATTCCCTTACTTCACTCGTTACAACGCCCTGGCATCCGGCCAGGCGCAGCATTAGTAAAGGCTCATTTGAAAAGCACTTTATTAATCAGTCCGCATTGTAACGATCCCATTTAGATAACTCAAACAACAATCATTATCATTTATGGTTTTAAGCATCTTCCAGCAGAACAGACCGCCATCCCTGTTAGAGATCGGTGTTAAATTAACAAATAGATAAATATCATGTGGTTACAAAAAGATTCGGGGCGATAGCAGACGGAGAAAATTGAGGAGGAAAAACAGAGAAAACGGCAGAGAAGAGGGAACAAGAGGTCAATAGAGCCTGTAAATAATTCTGTGTAACTGCCCACTCCATTACAGGTGACCGTTCAGGCGATCACCGAACTCGATAATAAAGCGATTCAGGGCCGGCTTCCAATTCTGGATCGGCATGGTCCATTTCTTGGAGGCCTGCTGTATCGCGAGAAACGCCACTTTGAGCGCCGACTCATCGGTCGGGAAGAGCTTCCGTTGTTTGGTCGCTTTGCGCAGCACGCTGTTCAGTGACTCGATCGCATTGGTGGTGTAGATCACCTTCCGGATCGCGGGGGGATAATCGAACAGCGTGATCAGATTAACCCAGTGACTCTGCCAGGAACGCGCTATCTGCGGGTACTGGCTATCCCAGCGTTCGCCGAAGGCCGCCAGCGCCTGCTTAGCCTCACGCTCCGTCGCAGACTGGTAGATCTGCTTCAGTTCAGCCGTCACCGCCTTGTAGTCCTTCCAGGAGACGTAGCGCAACGAGTTGCGGACCATGTGGACGATACACAGTTGCACCTTGGTTTGAGGATATTCCACGGCAATGGCATCAGGGAAGCCCTTGAGACCATCCACACACGCGATCAGGATGTCTTCCAGGCCGCGGTTCTTCAGCTCGGTCAGGACCGACAGCCAGAACTTTGCCCCTTCGGTCTCGGCCAGCCACAGGCCCAACAGCTCCTTGTGCCCCTCCATATTGATGCCCAGTGCCAGATAGAGCGACTTGTTGATCACCCGCTGGTTCGCGCGGATCTTCAGCACAATGCAGTCCAGATAGACGATGGGATAGAGCGGATCCAGCGGCCGGTTTTGCCATTCGTGGACCTGCTCGATGACGCGTTCGGTCACCTTCGATACCAGCCCCGCCGAGATGTCGGCGTCATACATCTCTTTGAACGCGTCCACTATATCCCGCGTACTCAAGCCCTTGGCGTAGAGGGCGAGGATCTGGTCGTCCATCTGGGTCAGGCGTGACTGCCCCTTGCGGACAAACTGAGGCTCGAAGGAGGCGTTACGGTCACGAGGCGCCTGGATGGTGACCTCTCCATGGTGGCCTTTTAGGCGCTTGGTGGAATAGCCATTGCGATTGTTGCCGGTCCCGCGGCCTTGTGGGGCGTGTTTCTCGTAGCCCAGATGCTCGTCCATCTCGGCATTGAGCGCGGTCTCCACGGTGAGCTTGATCAGCTGTTGGGTGAGTGTGCCGAGATCTTTTTCAGATTTGATGTCTTTGGCCAGCTCAGCGGCCAGTGCTTTGAGTTTGTCTTGGTCCATTTGCTTACCCACGAAGGTATCCTTTTGAAAAAGTTACTTATTCGTGGGCGGTTACACAATTGGATTTACAGGCTCGGTCAATATTTGGGCAACTTGCTGAATGGCAGCCAATAAAAAACCCCGCTCATCGAGCGGGGTTTCTTGTATTGGGTGCCTGGCAGTGTCCTACTCTCGCATGGCGAATGCCACACTACCATCGGCGCTACCGCGTTTCACTTCTGAGTTCGGCATGGGATCAGGTGGTTCCACGGCGCTATGGCCGCCAGGCAAATTCTTAATCTAGAAAGCTGACGTGAATAACGACTGGGTCATTATCACTGAATTAGTTAAGTAGTTCGTTCATTCGCTACAAGGCCAGAAACACTTCTTGGGTGTTGTATGGTTAAGCCTCACGGGTAATTAGTATGGGTTAGCTCAACACGTCGCCGCGCTTACACACCCCACCTATCAACGTTGTGGTCTCCAACGGCCCTTTAGGACCCTCAAGGGGTCAGGGATGACTCATCTCAGGGCTCGCTTCCCGCTTAGATGCTTTCAGCGGTTATCGATTCCGAACTTAGCTACCGGGCAGTGCCACTGGCGTGACAACCCGAACACCAGAGGTTCGTTCACTCCGGTCCTCTCGTACTAGGAGCAACTCCCTTCAATCATCCAACGCCCACGGCAGATAGGGACCGAACTGTCTCACGACGTTCTGAACCCAGCTCGCGTACCACTTTAAATGGCGAACAGCCATACCCTTGGGACCGACTTCAGCCCCAGGATGTGATGAGCCGACATCGAGGTGCCAAACACCGCCGTCGATATGAACTCTTGGGCGGTATCAGCCTGTTATCCCCGGAGTACCTTTTATCCGTTGAGCGATGGCCCTTCCATTCAGAACCACCGGATCACTATGACCTACTTTCGTACCTGCTCGACCTGTCCGTCTCGCAGTTAAGCTGGCTTATGCCATTGCACTAACCTCCTGATGTCCGACCAGGATTAGCCAACCTTCGTGCTCCTCCGTTACTCTTTGGGAGGAGACCGCCCCAGTCAAACTACCCACCAGGCACTGTCCGCGAGCCCGATTCAGGGCCCTGCGTTAGAACATCAAACATACAAGGGTGGTATTTCAAGGACGGCTCCAGCGCAACTGGCGTCACGCCTTCAAAGCCTCCCACCTATCCTACACATGTAGGTTCAATGTTCAGTGCCAAGCTGTAGTAAAGGTTCACGGGGTCTTTCCGTCTAGCCGCGGGTACACCGCATCTTCACGGCGAATTCGATTTCACTGAGTCTCGGGTGGAGACAGCATGGC
>NZ_JBUXKV010000001.1:432500-605000 GCF_055193095.1 Aeromonas sp. 160P
CGAGTCTGGCGCAAGTTGCATCTGGCTGTGGACCCGGCCACTCACGATATCGTGGCAGCGGAAGTCTCGCTGGAAAATGTCCATGATGCCGAGGTGCTGCCGACCTTGCTCAACCCACTGCGGCGCAAGCTGGGACGTGTTTATGCAGATGGCGCCTATGACAGTAAAGCCAGCCATCAGCTTATCTCGCGCAAAGGGGCGACAGCCTGTATCCCGCCTCGCAAGAACGCTGGGTTATGGGAAAAGGGACATCCGAGAAATGAGGCGGTGCTGGTGATGCGCAAGGAGGGGCTGGCGCACTGGAAGCAGCAGTCTGGGTATCACCGGCGCTCGCTGGCGGAAACGGCGATGTATCGGTTCAAGCAGTTGCTGGCGGGCAAAATCAGTCTGCGAACATACAACGGTCAGGTAGGGGAAGTGATGGCGTATGTCAGCGCTATAAACAAACTCAATACCCTGGGTCTGCCTGTCAGAAAGCCCCGAGTGTAGCGGTCACCCGGGGCTGGGGAAGTCATGACTTGCTGGCTGATTTGGGAAACAACACCCCCTTTAATCCTGCACTACAGCAACAACTAAAATGTCTTGCTGCCGAGGTGGTGTCACCGCCGATGTAAAAATGACCCACTAACGCCGGAGTAAAGTTGACCCACCTGGGCCAAGATCGTGGCTTTTGAGCCACGCCCATGTTGACCCAGGAGTTATCAGTGGAAATCAGAGTGTTGGCCGTCAGGGCATGAGCATCCGGGCTATCGCCCAGCAATTGCGGGTGTCCCGTAACACGGTTCGCAAGTATCTGCGCAACCCGGGCCTGCCAATCTATCCCAGCCGAGCAGCCCGACCAACCAAGCTCGATCCTTTTAAACCCTATCTGCAAGCGCGTATCCAGGCAGCGAAGCCACACTGGATCCCGGCGACGGTTCTGCTCAGGGAACTGCGAGAGCATGGTTACACTGGCGGGCTCTCCCAGCTCAAGACCTGGTTATCGCCTCTGCGCCATGACGCCTCTGGCACCATCGTCCGTTTTGAAACGGCCCCCGGTAAACAGATGCAGGTCGATTTCACCATTATCCGCCGCGGCAATCGGCCTCTAAAGGCCTTTGTTGCTACCCTGGGATTTAGCCGCGCCAGCTATGTCCGTTTCTTCGATCACGAACGTAATGATGCCTGGTTGACCGGACTGCGTGAGGCTTGTCATTTCTTCGGTGGGGTCCCGCAGGAGGTGCTATTTGATAATGCCAGCACCATCATCCGCGAACGGGATGCTTACGGTGAAGGTGACCATCGTTGGCACCCGGCCCTGCTCGCCTTGGCCGAAGAGTTCGGTTTTCGCCCCCGCGTCTGCCGTCCCTACCGGGCCCAGACCAAAGGCAAGGTCGAGCGCTTCAACGGCTACCTCAAACGCAGTTTTGTCACACCACTGGCAGCCACCCTCAAGCAGGCAGGACTGGCGCTAGATGTGTCAACCGCCAATGCCCATATCGGCCCCTGGTTGGAAGACATCGCCAACCAGCGTAGCCATGGTACTACCGGTGAAGTCCCGGCTATCCGATTGCAACAAGAGCTGCCTCATTTTCTACCCCTGCCACAGACGCTACCCGTTAGTCCCGGCACCACGGCCACTGCGCGCCCCATGCCGCTGGAGAGCTTGCAGCATCCGCTATCGGTATACCAAGACCTGCTGGAGGTGAACGTATGAACTTGCAGCATGAACGCCTGATGGCCCTGAGTCAGGCGCTGCGCTTGGAAGGGATTGCTGCCCAGTGGTCAGCACTAGCTCAGAAGGCGGCCAACGAGGAGGCGAGCTTCGCCGATTATCTGGAGTGGTTGCTGCACGCAGAGCAGACCTTGAGGACCGAGCGCACCCGCCAGACCTTGCTCAAACTGGCCACTTTACCCGTGGTCAAAACGCTGGAGCAGTACGACTTCGGCTTTGCCAGTGGCGCACCTCGCAGCCAGTTGCAGGAGTTGGCCAGTCTGGCCTTTATCGAGCGGAGCGAAAACATAGTGCTGCTGGGCCCAAGCGGAGTGGGCAAGACGCATCTTGCCATCGCACTGGCCTATCGGGCTCTGATGGCTGGCATCAAGACCAGATTTATCAGCGCAGCAGACCTGATGTTGCAGCTTCAAGCAGCTCAACGACAGGAGCGGCTTAATGCCTACTTCAGCCGTGTCGTGATGGGGCCGCGTTTACTGGTGATCGATGAGATAGGCTACTTGCCGTTTGGGCGTGAGGAAGCAAACCTGTTTTTCAATGTGATCGCCAAACGTTATGAGAAAGGGAGCCTGATCTTGACGAGCAATCTGCCCTTTAGCCAGTGGGCCAGCACCTTTGCCGATGATCAGACACTGACGGCAGCTATGCTCGATAGACTGTTACATCATGCACACATCGTTCAGATCAGCGGTGAAAGCTATCGTTTGAAAGAGAAACGCAAAGCGGGGGCCACACCCAAAACCAATTAACCCCATGTCCGGGTGGATCACTTTTCAATCGGCGAAATTAGCCAGAGTGGATCAGTTTTCGGTCGGCGTTGACAAGGTGGCGCCAAGTCCATATATAGGAGAACGCAAATCGTCAGGCCAGCACCCTCAGATATCCAAAGACGTAGTAGGTGAATCGCTTCCGCTTTCTGGTCTGCATGGCTTGCTCTGATATTTATCCTCCTGTGCCCAAGCAGATAAAGACTGTCGCAACCAAGCGCACCACAACAAGTGTGGAGATTCATCATGCGGCACAGCCTGTGGATGGAATGCGTGAAGTTGTGCACCTAGATGAGGAGGCCTTACCCTGACAACCAGGCAAAGTAGGCGGCCTTTTAAAATTATCTCGCCTATCAATCACGCGGGGCAGCTCAGCCTATAGGCACCGCTGCTCGGCTGACTGTAGCGTTTGATCCAGGTGTACATACCGAGTCAGGAAACACCGCGTCGCTCGGCAACCTACGCCACAGGTAATGGCGCTCTGTCACCAGCTTGACAGCGGCTAATTTGAATTCGTCTGTATAACGTTGCGGCTTAATCATCATTTCACCTAAATAACATCGGTTTAAGGCGCTTGAGGTGTCGAGGCAAGCGAGATGATTCATTTAGGACAGTTGAGGCAGTTGAGGCAGTTGAGGCAGTTGAGGCAGTTGAGGCAGTTGAGGCAGTTGAGGCAGTTGAGGCAGTTGAGGCAGTTGAGGCAGTTGAGGCAGTTGAGGCAGTTGAGGCAGTTGAGGCAGTTGAGGCAGTTGAGGCAGTTGAGGCAGTTGAGGCAGTTGAGGCAGTTGAGGCAGTTGAGGCAGTTGAGGCAGTTGAGGCAGTTGAGGCAGTTGAGGCAGTTGAGGCAGTATCAGAATCTATTAAAAGAAAAGCCGGGACAAGCCCGGCTTTTTCTTTATATCACTCAGCAGCTGCTTCAGCAGCAGCCGGGCGGTCTACCAGCTCAATATAAGCCATAGGGGCGTTATCGCCTGCACGGAAACCGCATTTCAGAATGCGAGTATAACCGCCGGCGCGCTCCAGGTAGCGCGGGCCCAGTTCATTGAACAGCTTAGCCACGATCGCGTTATCGCGAGTACGGGCAAATGCCAGGCGACGATTAGCAACGCTATCAGTCTTGGCAAGGGTGATCAGCGGTTCAACTACACGGCGCAGCTCTTTTGCCTTAGGCACAGTCGTCTTGATGATCTCATGACGAACCAGTGAGCTGGCCATGTTGCGGAACATAGCCTGACGATGGCTGCTGTTCCGGTTCAGTTGACGACCACTCAAACGATGGCGCATGACCTTATCCTTCTAACTAAATCTGTGAAACCCGTAATCTGGATTACTCGTCAGCGATGCTGGCGGGCGGCCAATTCTCAAGGCGCATGCCAAGAGACAGACCACGGGAGGCCAACACATCCTTGATCTCAGTCAGGGACTTCTTACCGAGGTTAGGAGTTTTAAGCAACTCAACTTCGGTACGCTGTACCAGATCACCAATATAGTGGATAGCTTCTGCCTTCAGACAGTTCGCAGAACGAACTGTCAGCTCCAAATCATCGACAGGACGCAGCAGAATCGGATCAAACTCGGGTTTCTCTTCTTTCTTCTCGGGCACGCTGACATCGCGCAGATCCACGAAGGCTTCCAGCTGCTCAGCCAAAATAGTGGCAGAGCGACGGATAGCTTCTTCAGGATCCAGAGTACCATTGGTCTCCATGTCGATGACGAGCTTGTCCAAGTCGGTACGCTGTTCCACACGTGCTGCCTCAACATTGTAGGCAATACGAACGATGGGGCTGAACGCAGAGTCCAGCAGCAGGCGACCTATCGGACGCTCTTCATCATCGTTGTGAACACGAGCAGAAGCAGGCACATAACCACGACCGCGCTGAACTTTCAGGCGCATGCTGATGTCAGCATTAGCACCGGTCAGGTGGCAGATTACGTGCTCCGGGTTTACGATCTCGACTTCATCACCGTGAGTGATATCACCAGCGGTAACGGGGCCTGTTCCAGACTTGGTCAGGGACAGAGTTACCTCGTCCTTGCCTTCCAGCTTCACAGCGATACCTTTCAGGTTAAGCAGAATTTCAAGAATGTCTTCCTGCACACCTTCTTTGCTGCTGTACTCATGCAGTACCCCGTCAATTTCGACTTCAGTAACTGCACAACCGGGCATAGATGACAGCAAAATACGACGCAGAGCATTGCCCAGCGTGTGGCCAAAGCCACGCTCAAGTGGCTCAAGAGTCACTTTCGCATGAGTCGGGCTAACTTGCTCGATGTCAACTAGCCGCGGTTTAAGAAAATCTGTTACAGAACCCAGCATTGTGTCCTCTCTTTAGAAGCTAGCTTTACTTGGAGTAAAGCTCGACGATCAGCTGTTCGTTAATGTCGGCAGACAGGTCGGAACGCTCTGGCAGACGCTTGTAAGCACCTTCCATTTTAGCGGCGTCAACCTCTACCCAAGTCGGCTTCTCACGCTGACCAGCAACCTCAAGGGATGCTTTGATACGCGCTTGCTTCTTAGCCTTCTCACGAACGCAGATCACGTCCTCAGGGGAAACCTGGAAAGAAGGAATGTTCACAACGCGACCGTTTACCATGATGGCCTTGTGGCTCACCAGCTGGCGAGATTCAGCACGAGTAGCGCCGAAGCCCATACGGTAAACAACGTTGTCCAAACGACCTTCCAGCAGCTGCAACAGGTTTTCACCGGTGTTACCTTTTTGACGGGCAGCATCGCGATAGTAGTTGCGGAACTGTTTTTCCAATACGCCGTAAATACGACGAACTTTTTGCTTTTCGCGCAGCTGAACACCGTAGTCGGACAGACGCGCTTTACGCGCACCGTGCTGACCAGGAGCGGTGTCAATCTTGCACTTAGAGTCAATCGCGCGAACGCCAGACTTCAGGAAGAGGTCTGTACCCTCGCGACGGCTAAGCTTAAGCTTAGGACCGATATATCTTGCCATCTTCTTTCTCCAACAATCCTAGACCAAGTTGCAACAGCGTTATACGCGGCGCTTCTTGGGAGGACGACAACCGTTGTGCGGGATCGGAGTCACATCAGTAATATTAGTGATGCGGAAACCAGCCGCGTTCAGAGCGCGGATGGATGACTCACGACCGGGACCCGGACCTTTGACCATGACTTCCAGGTTCTTCACGCCGTATTCTTTGGCGATCTCACCAGCACGCTCAGCAGCTACCTGGGCAGCAAACGGAGTGGACTTACGGGAACCACGGAAACCTGAACCACCAGAGGTAGCCCATGACAGAGCATTGCCCTGACGGTCAGTAATGGTCACGATTGTGTTGTTGAAAGATGCATGAACGTGCGCAATACCGTCGCTCACTTGCTTTTTAACGCGCTTGCGAGCACGAGTCGGAGTTTTAGCCATTTTCTACCTTCCCGTTACTTCTTGATAGCCTTGCGCGGACCCTTACGGGTACGAGCGTTGGTCTTGGTACGTTGACCACGAACAGGCAGGCTACGACGGTGACGCAAACCACGGTAGCAACCCAGATCCATCAATCGCTTGATGTTCATGGAAATCTGACGACGCAGGTCACCTTCAACGGTGAATTTACCTACTTGTTCACGCAGACTCTCGATCTGAGCTTCGTCCAGGTCTTTAATTTTCACATTCTCAGCGATACCGGCTGCGGCACAGATGGCCTTGGAGCGGGTACGACCGACGCCATAAATCGCAGTCAACGCAATGACTGCATGCTTATGGTCAGGAATGTTAATGCCAGCGATACGGGCCACTATTCACTCCTACATATAGTAGATTACGACCACCACAAAGCCCGTGAGCGGATACGTGGCGGTCAACCAATACACAACAAAAGTTGGCTGGCTATATTAGCCAGCACAACTATTTGTTGCAAGTACTAACCGTAAAAAATTAGCCTTGGCGCTGTTTATGCTTTGGCTCGCTGCAAATCACACGCACCACACCGTGACGCTTGATGATTTTGCAGTTACGGCAGATTGCCTTAACGGAAGCACGAACTTTCATTGCTTAACTCCGTAACTACGCCGACCTTTAGCGGCCGTAGCCCTTCAGGTTGGCCTTCCTCAGAACATCACCATATTGATGAGACATCATATGGGTTTGTACCTGAGCCATGAAGTCCATGATAACTACCACAATAATCAGCAGCGAAGTGCCACCGAAGTAGAACTGTACGTTCCAGGCAGTCATCAAGAACTGGGGTACCAGACAGATAAAGGTTATATAGAGCGCACCTGCCAATGTCAGGCGAGTCATAACCTTATCGATGTAACGTGCTGTCTGCTCGCCCGGGCGGATCCCCGGGATAAAGGCTCCACTCTTCTTCAAGTTATCAGCTGTCTCGCGGGGATTAAACACCAACGCGGTATAGAAGAAACAGAAGAAGATAATGGCTGCTGCATACAGCATCTCGTAAAGCGGTTGACCAGGCTGCAGGACCATAGAGACCTGCTGCAAAATATCAGCAACTTTACCCTCTCCCTGACCAAACCAAGAGGTAATGGTCCCTGGGAACAGGATGATACTAGATGCGAAAATCGCAGGAATCACACCGGCCATATTTACTTTCAATGGCAGGTGTGTGCTTTGCGCGGCGAATACCTGGCGGCCTTGTTGACGCTTTGCATAGTTAACAACGATACGACGCTGACCACGCTCCACGAACACCACAAAGTAAGTCACTGCGAAAACAATCAAGCCCAGCAACAACAACAGCAGGATGTGTAATTCCCCTTGACGTGCCTGTTCGGCCGTAGCGCCAATGGCATGCGGCAGACCAGCAACGATACCCGTGAAAATAATCAACGAGATACCATTACCAATCCCACGCTCGGTAATCTGTTCACCCAACCACATCAAAAACATGGTACCGGTGACCAGACTTACAACAGCTGTGAAGTAGAAACCAAGACCCGGGTGAGACACGAGCCCTTGCATCATATTCGGCAGACCTGTTGCAATACCAATGGCCTGGAAAGTTCCCAAAACCAGCGTGCCCCAACGAGTATATTGGTTAATCTTGCGACGGCCGGATTCACCTTCTTTCTTGAGTTCAGCAAGAGCGGGGTGAACCACTGTCAGCAGCTGGATGATGATCGACGCCGAAATATACGGCATGATCCCCAGCGCAAGAATAGAAGCACGCGATAGTGCACCACCACTGAACATGTTAAACATCTCAATGATGGTGCCCTTCTGTTGTTGGAACAACTCGGCCAGTACGGCGGCGTCAATACCAGGAATCGGCACATAAGAGCCTGCACGGAAAACGATAATCGCCCCGAGAACGAAGAGCAGACGGCTCTTCAATTCACTCAGACCACCCTGTGCTTTAACATCCAATCCTGGTTTCTTAGCCATTGTACTGATTATTCCTCGATTTTACCGCCAGCGGCCTCGATGGCTGCACGTGCACCTTTGGTGACGGACACACCACGAACGGTCACAGCACGGTCAATGTTGCCAGACAGAACAACTTTAGCGAAAACGATGTTCTTAGTAACAACACCGGCTTGCTTCAGAGTGCTCAGATCGACCACATCACCTTCTACCATGGCGATTTCGTTCAGACGCACTTCAGCTGAAATCAGCGATTTGCGAGAGAAGAAACCGAACTTCGGCAGACGGATTTTCAAAGGCATCTGACCACCTTCGAAACCGTTGCGGACTTTACCGCCACCGGAACGAGAGGTTTGGCCTTTAACACCACGACCACCGGTCTTGCCTAAGCCGGAGCCGATACCACGACCACGACGTTGTTTTTCAGGCTTGGAACCAGCGGCCGGAGACAGAGTGTTCAGACGCATGCTTAGCCCTCCACCTTAACCATGTAATAAACCTGGTTGATCATACCGCGTACGCAAGGAGTATCTTCCAGCTCAACAGTGTGACCAATGCGACGCAGACCCAGACCACGCAGAGTCGCCTTGTGCTTTGGCAGACGGCCGATAGAGCTGCGAGTTTGAGTTACTTTTACAGTGTTAGCCATGTCGCATTACCCCAGAATTTCTTCAACGCGCAGACCACGCTTGGCAGCGATCTGGGCCGGGGATTGACCCTGTACCAGAGCGTCTACAGTTGCGCGAACAACGTTGATTGGGTTGGTGGAACCGTAGGTCTTGGCCAGCACGTTGTGGATACCAGCAACTTCCAGAACAGCACGCATGGCGCCGCCTGCAATGATACCAGTACCTTGTGAGGCCGGCTTCATGAACACGGAAGAACCTGAGTGAACACCACGCACCGGGTGGTGCAGAGTGCCATTGTTCAGCTCAACCTTGCTCAGGTTACGCTTAGCCTGTTCCATTGCTTTTTGAATAGCAGCTGGAACTTCACGGGCTTTACCGTAACCGTAACCTACACGGCCGTTACCATCACCCACCACGGTCAACGCGGTGAAGGACATGATACGACCACCTTTAACAGTTTTCGAAACACGGTTGACTGCAATCAGCTTTTCTTGCAGTTCGCCGGCTTGAGATTCGACTTTAGCCATCTTCGACTCCTAGCTTAGAACTGAAGACCAGCGTCACGTGCAGCAGTTGCCAGAGCGGCAATGCGACCATGATACTTGAAACCGGAACGATCGAAAGATACGTTCTGAACGCCTTTGGCAATAGCACGCTCAGCGATTGCTTTACCCACTGCGGTAGCTGCATCAGCATTACCGGAGTGTTTGAGCCCTTCACTGATGGCTTTCTCTACTGTGGAAGCAGAGGCCAGAACTTCGGAACCGTTGGCTGCGATTACCTGCGCGTAGATATGACGCGGGGTACGGTGAACAACCAGACGGGTAGCTCCCAGTTCCTGCATCTTCTTCCGAGCACGAGTAGCACGACGGAGACGAGCTGCTTTCTTGTCCATAGTGTTACCTTACTTCTTCTTAGCTTCTTTAGTACGCACTTGCTCATTGGCATAGCGTACACCCTTGCCCTTGTAGGGCTCCGGAGCGCGGTAAGAACGGATATCGGCGGCGACTTGGCCAACCATCTGCTTGTCGACACCACGCAGAACGATTTCTGTGGCAGTCGGACACTCAGCGGTCACACCAGCCGGCAGCGCATGCTCTACCGGGTGAGAGAAGCCCAGAGCCAGCGCTACAGCATTGCCCTTGATGGAGGCTTTGTAACCTACACCAACCAGCTGCAGCTTGCGCTCGAAGCCTTGGGTAACACCGATTACCATGTTGTTGACCAATGCACGTGCAGTACCGGCCTGAGCGTCAGCACCAGCGATGCTGTCGCGCGGGGCGAACTTCAGTACATTGTCTTCTTTGGTCACTTCTACACCGGCGTGAATAGAGCGAACCAGAGAACCTTTACCACCTTTGATGGTCAGTTCCTGGCCGTTCAGAGTCACCTCTACGCCAGCAGGAATAGTGACGGGTGCCTTAGCAACACGAGACATTTCCTACCTCCTATTAAGCGACGTAGCAGATGATCTCACCGCCCATGCTTGCTTTGCGAGCAGCACGGTCAGTCATCACACCTTTAGACGTGGACACGATAGCAACACCGAGACCGCCCATAACTTTCGGCAGATCAGTAGTGCGCTTGTAAATACGCAGGCCGGGACGGCTCACGCGTTGGATCAGTTCTACAACTGGCTTGCCCTGGAAATATTTCAGTTCAATTTCCAGTTCCGGCTTCACATCACCAGCTACGGAGTAGCCAGCGATGTAACCTTCTTCTTTCAGCACGTTGGCAATCGCCACTTTCAGCTTGGAAGAAGGCATGGAAACCGCAACTTTGCTCGCCGCCTGACCGTTACGGATGCGGGTCAGCATATCCGCGATCGGATCTTGCATGCTCATAAGTCTAACTCCCGAGATTCGTTACCAAGAAGCCTTCTTCAGGCCCGGAATTTCGCCCTTCATGGCATGCTCACGCACCTTGATGCGAGACAAACCAAACTTGCGCAGGAAACCGTGCGGACGACCAGTAATATTGCAACGGTTACGCTGGCGGGACGGACTGGAATCACGGGGCAGCTGTTGCAGTTGCAGTACAGCATCCCAACGCGCTTCTTCAGAAGCGTTCATATCAACGATGATAGCTTTCAGCTCGGTACGCTTGGTGGCGTACTTGGCTACCAGCTTCGCACGCTTTGCTTCGCGCGCTTTCATGGATGTTTTAGCCATAACCCTAACCTTACTTGCGGAATGGGAAGTTAAAGGCAGCCAGCAGAGCACGGCCTTCTTCATCGGTATTCGCGGAAGTGGTGATGGTGATATCCAGACCACGGACGCGATCGACTTTGTCATAGTCGATTTCCGGGAAGATGATTTGCTCACGCACGCCCATGGAGTAGTTACCACGACCGTCGAACGCTTTAGCGTTCAGGCCACGGAAGTCACGGATACGCGGTACGGAGATGCAAATCAGCCGTTCCAGGAACTCCCACATACGCTCGCCACGCAGGGTTACTTTACAACCTATCGGGTAGCCTTCACGAATCTTGAAGCCCGCAACAGATTTGCGAGCTTTGGTGATCAGCGGCTTCTGACCGGAAATGGCAGCCATATCGGCAGCAGCATTTTCCAGCAACTTCTTGTCAGAGATCGCTTCACCAACACCCATGTTCAGGGTGATTTTCTCGATCCGAGGGACTTGCATGATAGTCTTGTAACCGAACTGTTTGGCCAGTTCATTTACTACATCTGATTTGTAGTAATCATGCAGTTTCGCCATCGTTAAACTCCAATTACTTCACAAGTTCGCCGGTGGATTTGAAGAAACGAACTTTTTTGCCGTCTTCAATCCGGAAACCAACGCGGTCAGCTTTGCCAGTGGCAGAGTTGAACAGCGCTACGTTTGATACATCGATCGGGGCTTCTTTGGTGATGATACCGCCAGCCTGACCCAATGCGGGTACCGGCTTCTGGTGCTTCTTCACCTGGTTGATGCCTTCGACGAATACCTTACCTTTTGCAATCAGGACTTGAGTGACTTTGCCACGCTTGCCCTTGTCTTTGCCGGTAAGTACGATCACTTCGTCTTCGCGACGGATTTTAGCTGCCATCGTTCGACTCCTTACAGTACTTCGGGTGCCAGGGACACAATCTTCATGAACTTCTCATTACGCAGTTCACGGGTCACCGGGCCAAAAATACGAGTACCGATTGGCTGTTGGTTGCCGTTAAGCAAAACAGCCGCATTGTTGTCGAAACGGATGACTGAGCCGTCCGGACGACGAACGCCTTTACGGGTGCGTACGACCACCGCGTTATATACATCACCTTTCTTCACTTTACCGCGAGGAATGGCTTCCTTGATGGAAACTTTGATGATGTCGCCGATGCCGGCGTAACGGCGGTGCGAGCCACCCAGAACCTTAATACACATTACACTGCGAGCGCCGGAGTTGTCGGCTACGCCCAGCATACTTTGCATCTGGATCATTTTAGTGCTCCGCTTTGTTTACTTCTTATCCCTTTCGGGATCTGGCTGCCCTCAAAAGGCGCGAAACTATAACACAGCTTTTTCAGAAAAGGTAGCCTAAAAAACAAACGGCCCCGCAATGGGGGCCGTTTGAAGTACAAAGTACCGATTAGGCCTTTTCTAAGATACCAACCAGGGTCCAGGACTTGGTCTTGGACAGCGGACGGCACTCGCGGATTTCCACGAGATCGCCAGCTTTACACTCGTTGTTCTCATCGTGCACGTGCAGCTTGGTAGTGCGCTTGATGATCTTACCGTAGATCGGGTGCTTTACCTTGCGCTCGATAGCAACAGTGATGGATTTCTCCATCTTGTCGCTGATTACACGACCTTGCAGAGTACGGATTTTGTCAGTCATTACGCACCTGCCTTCTCAGTCAGTACAGTCTTGATACGTGCGGCGTCACGACGCACTTGTTTCAGAGTGTGAGTCTGAGCCAGTTGGCCGGTGGATGCTTGCATGCGCATGTTGAATTGCTCACGCAGCAGGCCCAGCAGCTCCTGGTTCAGTTCTTCGACGCTCTTTTGACGCAGATCTTGAGCTTTCATCACATCACCGTCTTAATTACGAAAGTGGTCTGAACGGACAGCTTAGCAGCAGCCAAGGCAAACGCTTCACGCGCCAGAGCCTCAGGTACACCATCCATCTCGTACAGAACCTTGCCAGGCTGGATCGGGCAAACCCAGTATTCCACGTTACCCTTACCTTTACCCATACGTACTTCGAGGGGCTTTTCGGTGATGGGCTTGTCCGGGAACACACGGATCCAGATCTTACCTTGACGCTTAACGTGACGGGTCATGGCACGACGGGCTGCTTCGATTTGACGAGCAGTCAGTTGACCACGGGATGTCGCCTTCAGGCCAAAGGTACCGAAGGATACTTCGTTACCAGTGTTGGCCAGACCGCGGTTACGACCCTTATGGGTCTTGCGGAATTTGGTACGCTTAGGTTGCAACATTTACCGAATCTCCTTACTTAGCAGCGCGGCGCTTGTTGTCACGCTTGGGCTTTGCAGGAGCTTGCTCTTGAGCAGCAGCGGCAGCAACAGCAGCCAGACCGCCCAGAACTTCACCCTTGAAGATCCAAACTTTAACGCCGATCACACCGTAAGTGGTGTGGGCTTCAGAAGTTGCGTAGTCGATGTCGGCACGCAGGGTGTGCAAAGGCACACGACCTTCACGGTACCATTCGGTACGCGCGATTTCAGCGCCGCCCAGACGACCGGAAACTTCCACTTTGATGCCCTTGGCACCCAGGCGCATTGCGTTCTGTACGGCGCGCTTCATAGCACGACGGAACATTACGCGACGTTCCAGCTGGGAAGTAATGCTGTCAGCAACAAGTTTGCTGTCCAGCTCCGGCTTGCGGACTTCGGAAATGTTGATCTGAGCAGGCACGCCAGCAATAACGGCTACAGCTTTGCGCAGTTTCTCAACGTCTTCGCCTTTCTTACCAATCACGATGCCTGGACGAGCGGTGTGAATAGTCACACGGATGCTCTTGGCCGGACGCTCGATGGTGATCTTGGACAAGGACGCGTTTTTCAGTTCCTTGGTCAGGAACTGGCGCACTTGAAAATCGCTGAACAAGTTGTCAGCGAAATCTTTGGTGTTCGCGAACCAGGTAGAATTCCAAGGCTTGGTAATACCCAGGCGAATGCCATTAGGATGTACTTTCTGACCCATTGCTTATCTCCCAGCCTTAGCGTCGGATACCACTACAGTGATGTGAGCGGTACGCTTGAGGATACGATCCGCACGACCTTTGGCACGCGGACGGATGCGCTTCATGGAGGGACCTTCGTCGACCATGATAGTAGCAACACGCAGCGCGTCGATATCGGCGCCTTCGTTGTGCTCAGCGTTTGCAATGGCAGATTCCAGCACTTTCTTAACCAGCACTGCAGCCTTTTTCGGGCTGAAGGTCAGGAGAGTCAGAGCCTTGTCTACAGACAGACCACGTACTTGATCGGCTACCAGACGAGCTTTCTGGGCAGAAGTACGGGCATAACGGTGTTTAGCGATAGCTTCCATCATTTATCCCTTAGCGCTTCTTAGCCTTCTTATCAGCAGCATGGCCGCGATAAGTACGAGTCGGTGCGAATTCACCCAGTTTGTGACCGATCATTTCTTCGGTAACAAAAACCGGAACGTGCTGACGACCATTATGGACAGCGATGGTCAAACCGATCATGTTCGGGATGATCATTGAACGACGGGACCAGGTTTTAACCGGCTTTTTATCCCCGCTTTCCACCGCTTTCTCTACCTTCTTCAGCAAGTGCAGGTCAATAAATGGACCCTTCTTGAGAGAACGTGGCATGGTGATTCCTCTATGTTAACAATTACTTGTTACGACGACGTACGATGTACTTGTCGGTACGCTTGTTCTTACGGGTCTTGAAGCCTTTAGCCTTCTGGCCCCATGGGGACACAGGCTGCATGCCTTTGTTACGACCCTCACCACCACCGTGCGGGTGGTCGACCGGGTTCATCGCCATACCGCGAACGGTCGGACGAATACCACGCCAGCGGTTGGCACCGGCTTTACCCAGTTGACGCAACATGTGCTCGGAGTTACCGACTTCACCGATGGTGGCGCGGCACTCGGCCAGAACTTTACGTACTTCGCCGGAACGCAGACGCAGAGTTACATAGTTACCATCACGAGCCAGGATCTGGATGAAAGTACCAGCGGAACGAGCCAGCTGTGCACCTTTACCAGGCTTCATCTCAACTGCGTGAACAGTAGAACCAACCGGGATGTTGCGCATCGGCAGGGTGTTACCTACCTTGATGGCAGCATCAGCACCAGATGCGATCGCGTCACCAGCTTTCAGGCCTTTCGGAGCCAGGATGTAACGACGCTCACCGTCTGCATACAACACCAGAGCGATGTTAGCGGTACGGTTAGGATCGTATTCCAGGCGCTCTACTTTAGCCGGGATACCGTCTTTGTCGCGCTTGAAGTCGACCAGACGATAGTGCTGCTTGTGACCACCACCGATATGACGGGTAGTGATACGGCCGTTGTTGTTACGACCACCGGACTTGCTTTTGCTGTCCAGCAGAGCGGCGAAGGGCTTGCCCTTGTACAGCTCTTGATTGACGATCTTGACGACGTGACGGCGGCCCGGAGAGGTAGGCTTGCACTTAACGATTGCCATTTTTGAGAACTCCTCTTACTCGGCTGCGCCCATGAAGTCGATGTCCTGACCAGCTTTCAGGGTCACATAAGCCTTTTTCCAATCGGAACGACGGCCTACGCGTGCACCTGCGCGCTTGGTTTTACCCTTCATGTTCAGGGTACGGACGGTCTCAACTTCAACCTCGAACAGTTTCGCAACTGCTGCTTTGACTTCCGCTTTGGTAGCATCAACAGCAATTTTGAACACGATAGTGTTCTGCTTTTCTGCGACCATAGTGCTCTTTTCAGAGATATGCGGAGCCTTCAGAACTTTCAACAGACGCTCTTCGCGGATCATGCCAGCATCTCCTCGATTTGCTTAACTGCATCAGCAGTCATCAGAACCTTGTCGAAAGCGATCAGGCTGACCGGGTCGATACCGGCAACATCACGCACGTCAACTTTGTACAGGTTGCGAGCAGCCAGGAACAGGTTCTCATCGACTTCAGCTGTCACGATCAGAACGTCTTTCAGTTCCATCTCTTTCAGCTTGGCGATCAGTTCTTTGGTCTTAGGCGCATCGATACCGAATTTCTCGACAACGATCAGGCGCTCTTGACGTACCAGCTCGGACAGGATGCTACGGATAGCGCCGCGGTACATCTTCTTGTTTACTTTCTGGCTGTGATCTTGCGGCTTAGCTGCAAAAGTCACACCACCGGAACGCCAAATGGGCGAACGGATGGAGCCAGCACGGGCACGACCAGTACCCTTCTGACGCCACGGCTTTTTGCCGCCACCAGACACTTCAGAGCGAGTCAGCTGCGCACGAGTACCCTGACGGGCACCTGCGGCATATGCAACGACGACCTGGTGAACCAGAGCTTCGTTGAATTCGCGCCCGAAGGTAGTCTCGGAAACTTCAAGAGCGCTCTTGGCGTCTTTCATTACCAATTCCATTACTATCTCCTCAGACGTTACGCTTTGACGGCAGGTTTAACGATCACGTTGCCGTTGGTCGCACCCGGAACTGCACCTTTAATGAGCAGCAGGTTACGTTCAGCGTCAACACGAACCAGTTCCAGGTTCTGAGTAGTTACACGCTCAGCACCCATGTGACCAGCCATCTTTTTGCCCTTGAATACACGGCCCGGAGTCTGGTTCTGACCGATAGAACCCGGAGCGCGGTGAGACAAGGAGTTACCGTGGGTCATATCCTGGGTGCGGAAGTTGTGGCGCTTAACGCAACCAGCAAAACCTTTACCTTTGGATGTGCCAGTAACGTCTACCAGCTTAACGTCAGCGAGAAGATCTACTTTCAGCTCGTTACCAACAGTGAAAGTTTCACCGTTGTTCAAGCGGAATTCCCACAGGCCGCGACCGGCTTCTACACCAGCTTTGGCGAAGTGGCCAGCTTCAGGCTTGGTTACACGGCTGGCTTTTTTGGCGCCAGTGGTAACCTGAATAGCGTTGTAGCCGTCGGTTTCTACAGATTTGACCTGAGTTACACGGTTAGCTTCAACTTCGATAACAGTCACCGGGATAGAAACGCCATCTTCAGTGAAGATGCGAGTCATACCCACTTTGCGACCTACAAGACCGATTGTCATTGTTATCAACCTCTTTCCGTAATTAACCCAGGCTGATCTGGACGTCTACACCAGCTGCCAGATCCAGACGCATCAGAGCATCTACGGTCTTGTCAGTCGGCTCAACGATGTCTACCAGACGCTTGTGAGTGCGGATCTCATACTGATCACGCGCGTCTTTGTTGACGTGCGGGGAAGTCAGAATGGTGAAGCGCTCTTTGCGAGTCGGCAGCGGGATAGGACCGCGAACCTGCGCGCCAGTGCGCTTTGCAGTTTCAACGATTTCCGCTGTAGATTGATCAATCAGGCGATGATCAAAAGCCTTCAGGCGAATACGGATTCTTTGGTTCTGCATTGACAGAGCTCCAATAGATAAAAGAACATAAACCAGCACCGCCCGACCGAGATTACTCTCGCCAGAGGTGTGATTTTTCACGTTTCCTCCCATATCGGGAGGACTGTATGGCTGGCTCTCGTAAACGAGGAGCTCAGCAGCAGACATATCGTCTGGCTTACCTCATGGGTAAGCGGGGGATAGTATACGGATTTTTCAAATTTACGCAAGGGAGCGCGCACATATTGTGCACAATTTTATGTGGCAGATGGATCTCTGTCAGGGTGCCTGCCATTACCTTCACATCAAGGTAATCCCATCAAGGCATGTCCGGCGTCACGACAAGCTCATCGCCAGACTGATAGACTGCGACTTTCTTCCGTTTATGACATAACAACGATGATCAAAGATCAAAAGAAAGCCTACCAGTACGCGCTCTGCGCGGTGGCCCTGTGGTCAACGGTGGCCACCGCCTTCAAAATTTCCCTCACCTATTTTGCGCCGGTGCAACTGCTACTGGTTGCGGCGCTGACCTCCACCCTGCTGCTGGGGGGAATCGTGCTCAAGCAGGGTAAACTGCCGCTGCTGTGCAGTTATCTGCGCAGCCGCCCGTTCTATTATCTGATGCTGGGGGTGATGAACCCCTTCCTCTATTACCTGCTGCTGTTCAAAGCCTATGATCTGCTGCCTGCCCAGCAGGCGCAGACCCTTAGCTACACCTGGGCCATCACCCTCACCCTGCTATCGGTGCCGTTCCTCGGCCAGACCCTGCGCCGCCGCGATGGCGTTGCCATCGTGCTGGGCTATTTCGGCGCGTTGGTGATCGCCACCAAGGGTGACGTCTTTGGCCTGCATTTTGACAATCCATTGGGGGTGGCGCTGGTGTTGCTCTCGACCCTGATCTGGGCCAGCTACTGGATCCTCAACACCCGCAATCAGGGAGATCCCATCGTCAGCCTGCTGCTCGGTTTCATTATTAGCCTCCCCTTTATCGTGCTCGCCACCTGGCTACTGGCTGACTTCCAGCTGACCGCCTGGCAAGGATGGTTGGGGGCCATTTATGTCGGGATCATCGAGATGGGATTTGGCTTTGTGCTGTGGCTGATGGCGATGCGCCATGCCACCAACACCGCCCCTATCAGCAACCTTATCTTCATTTCACCATTCGCCTCACTGGTACTGCTCAACCTGCTGGTTGGCGAGGCAATCGATCCCGCCACCCCCATTGGGCTGGGATTGATTGTGGCAGCACTGCTGATCCAGCAGCTGAGATATGGCAAGCGCTATCGCAAGGCTGCCACCGCCACACCGGAGAAAGTGGTCTGATAATGCAGAAGGGCGTATCCACCGATACGCCCTTCTGTTAATCCATTAATCCATCCACTCCTGCGGCTGATTTTTCGGCAACCGTATATCTACCAGCAAGCCCCCAAGTTCAGCATTGCCCAACCTGATGGTGCCGTGGTGCTGAGCGACTATCTTGGCCACGATGGCCAATCCCAGACCACTGCCCCCCTCGGTGCGCGCCACATTCCCCTGAGTGAAAGGCTTGAGCACTCGGGAATAGTCCTGCTCCGGAATACCGGGGCCATCATCGGACAATCGCAAACGAACCCAGTGCCCATCATCTTTCAACTCGGCATGCAAACGGCTCGCCCCATAGCGCAGTGAGTTGCTGGCAAGGTTACTCAATACCCGCCGCATACTGACCGGATTGCAGGCAACCAGCACAGCATCTTGCGGCAACATCAAGTCAACCTCCAGCCCCTGCTCTGAGTGGATCAACAGGGTATCGTGGATCAACTGAGTCAGGTCGATCGGCAGCAAATCCTGCCCTTCATCCGGACGGATGTAGTCGATAAACTGATCGATAATGGCGTTGGACTCATCGATATCGGAGTTAATGCTCTCTTTGAGGTACTCGTCACCGGACGACATCATCTCGATCGCTAACCGAATGCGGGTCAGCGGCGTACGCAAATCGTGAGATACCCCGGCCATCATCAGGTTACGCTCTTCGATCAGGCTCTTGATGGAGTGCGACATATGGTTGAAGGTGCGGGTCAGGCGACGCACTTCCCGCGAACCCAGTTCACCCAGCGCATCCGGGAAATGTCCTTTGGCCACCGCAACCGCACCCGCCTCGAGATCCTCAAGCGGGCGCACCAGTTGCCGGGCAAAACGCCAGGCCGCAAACAGGGTGATCACCAGCAACACGCTCAGATAGATGATGAGAGGTTCGATATCGTCATCTTCAATCTCGGTCAGCGGGATCCGCACCCAGATTTTGCTGGCCTGGGGCGGCTGGATCCAGATGATGTAGTGATCCTGGATCTCGACCCGTACCTTGGCGTCGCCCCCCAGTTCACGGCTGATATTCTCTTCCAGATAGGGGTAAGGCTTGGCATTGTTGAATCCATGCTGGATTGCTTCGCTCTGGGTATAGATGTCGGTACCGGTCGTCACATAGACCAGCGCCTCGGCATCTTCACTCAACGCCAACTGCTCACTGTTGAGCGGCAAGATCAGCTTGACCTGATTGGCCAGCAGATGACTGATCTGTTTGACTGTCGGGGCCAGTAGATAATTGTAAAATGTGACGTAGGAGACGGCCTGATAGACCACCAGCACGGCGGCCAGAAACCAGAGCATGCGCGAAAACATGCTGCCGATTTTTTTCATGTCCTGTCACCGTCTGGGACAAACACATAGCCCAAACCCCAGACAGTCTGCAAATAACGAGGCTGGGTGGGATCTTGTTCCAGCAAGCGGCGCAAGCGGGATACTTGCACATCAATACTGCGTTCGGTGGCGGTGTACTCGCGGCCACGAGCCAGATTCATCAGCTTGTCGCGAGAGAGGGGCTCGCGCGGATGGCTAACCAGCACTTTCAGCACCGCAAACTCGCCACTGGTCAGCGCCATTGGCTCACCATCCCGGCTTAACTCGCGGGTCGCCAGATTGAGCTGAAAGGCACCGAAGTTGACCACCTTCTCTGCAGCAGAGGGGGCCCCCGGCAGCTCGACGGTATGGCGACGCAACACGGCACGGATCCGCGCCAGCAGTTCGCGGGGATTGAACGGCTTGGGCAGATAGTCGTCAGCCCCCATCTCAAGCCCGACGATGCGATCTACTTCATCCCCCTTGGCGGTGAGCATCAGCACCGGGATCTGGTTGCCCGCTTCCCGCAGACGGCGGCAGATGGAGAGCCCATCCTCTCCCGGCAGCATCAGGTCGAGCACCATCAGACTGAAGTTTTCTCGGGTCAGCAAGCGGTCAGCCTGTTCGCCATTGGCCACTCCGCGCACCACGAAGCCCTGCTCGGTGAGATAGCGCTCCAACAGGGAACGTAATTTCAGGTCATCGTCCACCACCAGGACCTTGTATTGCTGCTGACTCATTGCTTTGCCTCTTGAATTCTTTCGCTGCCCCCAATACTAGGGGGGGATATAGCCGGAGCAAAGCATAAATATGTTACCGGTTATTACCCATCCCGAGAGCGTGACGGGTATCAAGTCGCCCCCTTGCCAGCCCACCCCAGGATGGAGCCAGCCAAGCCCCCACGATTTACCTCGACAGCAAGAGTGCAAAAGCTAATATTCTCGGGCAGTTAGCTCCCCCTCCCCCTTTGACCAGGTCACAGATCCCATGAAGACAAAGCTGATCACCCGCGAAGGCTACAACAAGCTCAAAGATGAACTCGATTTTCTGTGGCGTCAGGAGCGCCCCGAGGTCACCAAGAAGGTGGCATGGGCCGCCAGCCTGGGAGATCGCAGCGAAAATGCCGACTACCAGTACAACAAGAAACGGCTGCGGGAGATCGACCGGCGGGTGCGCTACCTGCGCAAATGCCTCGAAGAGCTGGGGATCGTCGACTATGCCCCTGCCCAGGAGGGCAAGGTGTTCTTCGGTGCCTGGGTCGAGGTGGAGAACGACGAAGGTGAGACCAAGCGCTTTCGCATCGTTGGCTATGACGAGATCTTCGAGCGCAAGGATTACATCTCCATCGACTCCCCTATGGCCCGCGCCCTGCTCAAGAAAGAGGTCGGAGATGAGGCCGTGGTGCCTACGCCAGTTGGTGACGCCTGCTGGTATATCAACGAGATCAGCTACCCCAAATAAGGCACCTTCACGCCACCGCACACTCCCCTGCTGGCGGGCGACCTACAAGCCGAGCCGCCGATTCGGGATGGAAACAGCACCCTCTGTCGGGACTGGCATCCCGCAGCCCGACCCCATATAGTGCTCACACTCGGCGCCTTGTGGCGCCAACCGGCACGCGCGGCAGTGGCCTGGTGGTACCTTGAGTTCCGCCAGGACAGACCCCCTGTACGGCGATATCGCCCCGCGCCAATCCGTTGACCAGGACCCGACCAAGAGATCTTCGATGCAAAGCCACGTAATAGAACATCAGATTGCCGGTGAGCTCAATGCTCGTCCGGAGCAGGTGCAGGCCGCTGTGCGCCTGCTGGATGAAGGCTCGACCGTGCCTTTTATCGCCCGTTACCGTAAAGAGGTGACCGGCGGTCTGGACGACAGCCAGCTGCGCACTCTGGAAAGCCGCCTCGGCTATCTGCGTGAACTGGAAGATCGCCGCAAGGTGATCATTCGCTCCATCGAGGAGCAGGGCAAGCTGACCCCCGAGCTGGCCCGCGAATTGAACGGTGCCGACAGCAAGACCCGGCTGGAAGATCTCTACCTCCCCTACAAGCCCAAGCGCCGCACCAAGGGGCAAATGGCCATTGAGGCCGGGCTGGAGCCGCTGGCCAACCTGCTGTTCACCGACCCAATGCAGGATCCCGAGCAAGCTGCCATTGGCTTCATCAATGCCGAACAGGGGATTAACGACAGCAAGGCCGCTCTCGACGGCGCCCGCTACATCCTGATGGAACGCTTCGCCGAGCAGGCCGATCTGCTGGAAAAGCTGCGCGACTACCTGTGGCAGCACGCCACCCTGCGGGCCCGTGTGGTGACCGGCAAGGAGCAGGAAGGGGCCAAATTCAAAGACTACTTCGAACATGACGAGCCGCTGCACAAGGCGCCCTCTCACCGGGTACTGGCCATGCTGCGCGGACGTAACGAGGGGATCCTCAATCTGGCGCTGGTGACGGGCGAGGAGACAAGCGCCAGCCCCTGCGAAGGGATCATCGCCCACCACCTCAAGCTCAATCTGCACAATCGCCCGGCCGACAAGTGGCTGCAAGGGGTGGTTAGCTGGACATGGAAGATCAAGCTCTCCCTGCAGATGGAGACCGAACTGGTCGGCCGCATCCGCGAATCGGCAGAGGATGAGGCAATCAAGGTGTTTGCCATGAACCTCAAGGATCTGCTGATGGCCGCCCCGGCCGGCATGCGCTGTACCATGGGACTGGATCCGGGCATCCGCACCGGGGTCAAGGTGGCGGTGGTGGATGCCACCGGCAAACTGGTCGATCACGCAACCATCTATCCGTTCGAACCGAAACGCCAGATTGATCAGAGCCTCAAGACCCTGAGCGAGCTGTGCCAGAAACACAAGGTCGAGCTGATCAGCATCGGCAACGGCACCGCCTCGCGGGAGACCGACCGACTGGTCAGCGATCTGTTTGAACGCTACCCCGCCGCCAAGGCGCAGAAGATAGTGGTGAGCGAAGCGGGGGCCTCGGTCTACTCCGCCTCGGAGCTTGCCTCTCAGGAGTTCCCGGATCTCGACGTGTCGATCCGCGGTGCCGTCTCTATCGCCCGCCGCCTGCAGGACCCGCTGGCCGAGCTGGTCAAAATCGACCCCAAAAGTATCGGGGTCGGCCAGTATCAGCACGACGTCGGCCAGAGCCAGCTGGCCCGCCGACTGGATGCGGTAGTCGAAGATTGCGTAAACGCGGTCGGTGTGGATGTGAACACTGCCTCGGTCGCCCTGCTCAACCGGGTTTCCGGCCTCTCCCAGACTCTCGCCCAGAACATCGTCGCCTATCGGGATGAACACGGCGCCTTCAAGAGTCGTCAGCAGTTACTCAAAGTGAGCCGGCTCGGCCCCAAGGCATTCGAGCAGTGCGCTGGTTTTATGCGGATCCGCGACGGCAGCAACCCCCTCGACAGCTCGGCGGTTCACCCGGAGTCCTATCCGGTGGTGGAGCGGATCCTCGCCAAGCTGGCACAAACCGTGGACAGCTTGCTCGGCAATAGCGGTTTGCTGCGCAGTCTCAAGCCTGCCGACTACACAGATGCGCAGTTCGGCATACCCACAGTGACCGATATCATCGGCGAGCTGGACAAGCCGGGGCGCGATCCCCGTCCCGAGTTCAAAACCGCTACCTTCAAGGAAGGGGTGGAGAAGATCAGCGACCTGGTGCCCGAAATGGTGCTGGAAGGGGTGGTCACCAACGTCACCAACTTCGGCGCCTTCGTCGATATCGGTGTCCATCAGGATGGGCTGGTGCACATCTCATCCCTGACCGACCGTTTCATCAAGGATCCCCGCGAGGTGGTCAAGGCGGGCGACATAGTGCGGGTCAAGGTGCTGGAGGTGGATGCCCCGCGCAAGCGGATCAGCCTGACCATGCGGCTCGACGAAAAAGCGGGGCAGCCTGCTCGCAAACCGGCGCAATCGCGCACGTCGGATGCCTCCAACAACAGACCCAAGCCTGAATCGCGCCCAAGCTCACCCGTCGGCGGCGCCATGGGCGACGCCTTCGCCGCTGCCCTTTCCAAGACCAGGAAATAACCCCCCTGCAATGAAAAAGCCCCGCGAGGGGCTTTTTTAACCGCAAAAATCCGGCTCATTGCGCAAGGGCAGCAAGAATGCTCTCGGGCTCGCCATGCTGTGCCAACACTCCCCGCAGCCGATTGAATGCCTTGCAGGCCTCCTGCGGATACTTGCCATAAGAGACGACGCCGGTGTGGCTCCAACCAGCCGCCAGCATCACTTTTTTCTTGAAATGGGTTCCTTCGGTTCCCCCTCCTCCAAGCTGCATCAGAAATTGCTCCATCTGCAGGTGAGGTGGCGGCACACGGGAGAAGGTGGTGAAATCTTCCGCTTTGACTTCATCGAAATGCATGACAGCTCCTGTGAAATAGTGATGGGCCTGATCTTCAGGTTAGTTGCAAAACACTTACCACTCGATGAAAGTTTGGCGAGACAGACTCAGATATGCAGGCTGAGGGACTTGGTAGCGGCCGGACTGACGGCCTGTTGATAGTGGCCCGCGATGACGCTGTTGCGCTTGTCCATATAGGCACTCAACACGCCACCCGATTTCGCGCTCTGCTCGGCCATCAACTCTTTGCGCGCCTTGGCTTCACTCGCAGCGGCACTGCGCGCGACCGACAGGTCTTGAGCGGAGGGCTCGGCAGGCGCCAGCGCCGCAGCGCGGATCTGCTGCATCTTGGCGATGGTAGCGGCGGGGTCACCGGGCACGGCACTGGTATCGATCTGAACTTCACCGCCAGTCGCGTAACGCTTGCCATCCGGGCCTTGAGTAAACTGGTAGGTTGGAGAGCTGGCATGCTCGCCGCCTGCCGACTGGTGAGCCTGCTCGTGAGTGCGCACCTCCTTGTCCCGATCAACCAGATCCTGAACCTGCTGCTCTTGCCGCTGTTGCTGTTCCTGCTGTTTGGGATCTTGCTGCTTGCGCTGCCCCTCTTCGCCGGTCGCCTCGACAAAACGGTAATCCAGGGGGTTTTGCACCGCAGGCTGGTTGCCATCACGGCTACCTTGGGTCGCCGGATTACTGTTGGCCGCCTGACTGGCTTTGGATTTCTCTTTCTGGGAGCCGACTTCAGATTCGGCACTGGATGCTTGACCCGAACGGGCCTGCGGGATCAGCTCTGCCCGGCGATTATCCGTCCTGGCCGCTTCCACCTGGGGTTGCAGCTGCGTAGGGATAAGGGGGGGCAGGCTGACATTGATGTTCATCTCACACCCGGATGTCGATCAGGGTTCCCATCACATCGCTGGCAGTCTGCACTACTTTGGCGGAAGCCCCCGCCTGCTGCTCGGCCACCTTGAGATTGACGAGCTCATCGGTCACTTGCACCTGATCCCCGCTGGGGGTGTTGAGGCGGGCGATCTGATTGGATGCCTTGTCGGCAATCTGCTCGGCTCGCTGAAATCCCTGTACCCCACTGTTGAAGGCTGAATCAATACGCATGATGTTACTCCTCTGGTCACAGCTTAATTATCCGCCAGACCAGAGGATTTATGAAGCCTGCAGGCTATTTTTTAGCCAACAAAATCTCTAACGATTTCAATGAATTTGTCAGGGTGGGAAATAAAGGGCGCGTGTGAGGCTTTGTTGAGGGTCACGCTGTGGCTGGCAGGGTAGAGATCGTCCAGCAGGGGAATCGCTGCCTTGGGTACCAATGAATCCAGTCGGCCATAGATCCGCAACCAGGGCAGATCCAGACCTTGTAACGGTTGCCGCAGGTCAATGTCGGCCAGCAGTCTCAGCCCGGCGTCGAGGGCAGCAAACTGCGGGGCCGGACGTTCGGCCAGCCAGTGGCGCAACTGGCGGATATCATCCCTGGCATGCTCACTACCCATCGCCTGGATCGCCAGAAAACGCTCTATGGTCTGGCGAAAATCCCCCGCCAGCATCTGGTTAAAGCCGGTCAGCACCTTGGGGGCAATCCCCGGCCACTCGTCGCGAGCCATGAAACAGGGGGAGCTGGCCAGGGTGATCAGGGAGTGCAGCCGTTCGGGATGGGTCAGCGCCAGCTGGCTTGCCACCAAGCCACCGAGGGACCAGCCAAGCAGATGGCACTTATCCGGCAAGATCGCGGCCACCTGCTCGGCAAGCCAGGGCAGGCTGTAATCCACCTCGTCTGCCAGCGGGCTGTTGCCAAAGCCGGGCAAGTCCACCAGATGAACCCGATAGTGAGCCGCCAACTGTTGGGCAATTCCATGCCACACCGCGCCGTTCATGCCCCATCCGTGCAACAACACCAGATCGGGCCCCTGGCCAAACTGCTCTACCGATATGCTCATCTAGACTCAAGATCCCTGTTCATACTCTTGGGGTCAGCATGTTAAAGCGACTGCTCGCTAAAGCAAGCCCGCTGCTCGGCAACCATGGCGACTGGCAAGGGAGCTGTCTGCTTTGCCATCAAGCTTGCGACCGCGAGCCCTTGCTCTGCAGCTGGTGTCAGCAGGCGTTGCGCCAGCCCCAACCCAAATGCCGCCTCTGCGCCGCACCGCTGGCTGACTATATAGAAGAGAGCATATCTGTCTGTGGCCGCTGCCAGCGCAGGCCTCCCCCTTGGGAGCGGTTGCAAGTGATCGGCGACTACCAGACCCCCTATCCCATGCTGATCCCCCGGCTCAAATATTCTGGCCAGATCCTGCTGGCGCCATTGCTTGCCCGCCTGCTGGCCGATCATCTGGATAGCAGCAATCCGCCGGAGGCGATCGTTCCTGTTCCCCTGCACTGGTGGCGAAAATGGCGACGGGGTTTCAATCAAGCGGAGGAGATCGCGCAAACCCTTGGCGAGCTCACCGGCATCCCCTGCGACAACACCCTGCTGCAGCGCATCAAGGCGACCCCGCAGCAAACAACTCTCAGCGCCGGGCAACGGCGGCGCAATCTGCGCGGGGCATTCAGTATCCAGCCTCACCAGTACCGCCACGTCGCGCTGCTCGATGATGTGGTGACCACTGGAGCCACCGCAGGCCAGCTTACCCGCGTGCTCCATGAGAGCGGCATCACAACGGTAGAAGTGTGGGCCATTTGCCGCACGCTCAGGCACCGCAACTAGCCATCGCCATGGCTACCCAAGCATTCATAACCGCGTTATTATGAATACCCTAGTCGTACACTCAGGTTTATGAGGATAGTGATGATCAGCATTTCCGACGCCGCCCAGGCCCATTTCCGTAAACTTCTGGAAAAACAGCCTGATGGCACCAACATCCGGGTGTTTGTGGTCAATCCGGGAACCCAGAATGCCGAGTGTGGCGTATCTTATTGCCCACCCGATGCAATGGATCCGGAAGATCAAACCCTGCCCTTCAGCGGTTTCGACTGCATGGTCGATACCTTGAGCGCCCCCTATTTGATCGATGCCACCATCGACTTCGTCACCGATCAGATGGGCTCCCAGCTGACCCTGAAAGCCCCCAACGCCAAGATGCGTAAAGTGGCCGATGATGCACCACTGATCGAGCGTATCGAATATGTGCTGATGTCCGAGGTCAACCCCATGTTGGCCGGTCACGGTGGCAAGGTCACCCTGGTCGAACTGACCGATGACAAACTGGCTATTCTGCAGTTTGGCGGCGGCTGCAACGGTTGCTCCATGGTCGATTACACCCTCAAAGAAGGGATCGAGAAGCAGCTGCTGGAAAAATTCCCGGGCGAGCTCAACGGCGTAAAAGACGCGACCGAGCATCAACGCGGCGACCACTCCTACTATTGATCAGCCCCGTTTGCTCGGCCCCACCATCCAGAGGCTGAGGCCAACGGGCATATGAGCAACGTTTGTTTGCTGTAAAAAATCCGGCACCAATCAATTGGTGCCGGATTTTTTAATGCCCATTGCGCCCGCCTGAGACGACGTTATGAGCGCTACTGGTGCTCGATATTAGCCCCCTACTAATTCGTTCCCCCCTGAATACGCTTCTCACCAAGCCATGAAGCTGGCAGATCACCACACCAGTTAACCAAGGGCCCATAAAAAATGCCAGTCAGCGTTAACTGACTGGCATCAAGGCCGAAGCCTGTTTGAGGTGCGAACCTGACGGGTGCTTACAGCGCCTTGAGGATCGCCTCGACACTGGCCTTGGCATCGCCAAACAGCATCTGGGTGTTCTCCTTGAAGAACAGCGGGTTCTGGACCCCGGCATAGCCAGTGTTCATGGAGCGCTTGAAGCCGATGACGTTCTGCGCTTTCCACACTTCCAGCACCGGCATGCCGGCGATCGGGCTGCCCGGATCTTCCATCGCAGCCGGGTTAACTGTGTCGTTGGCACCGATCACCAGCACGGTATCGGTATCGACGAAGTCGTCGTTGATCTCGTCCATTTCCAGCACGATGTCATACGGGACTTTCGCTTCCGCCAGCAGCACGTTCATGTGGCCGGGCAGACGACCGGCAACCGGATGGATACCGAAACGCACCTTGATGCCGCGATCACGCAGCTTCTGGGTGATTTCAGCCACCGGATACTGAGCCTGCGCCACCGCCATGCCGTAGCCCGGGGTGATGATGACTGTGCTGGAGTTCTTCAGCAGGTCAGCCACTTCCTCGGCGCTGGTTTCGCGGTATTCGCCCATCTCCTGATCAGCCGTGGAGGCCACACCATCGGAGCCGAAGCCACCGGCGATCACGGAGATAAAGGAGCGGTTCATCGCCTTACACATGATGTAAGAGAGGATGGCACCGGAGGAACCTACCAGCGCACCTACCACAATCAGCAGGTCGTTGGAGAGCATGAAGCCTGCCGCCGCCGCCGCCCAACCGGAGTAGGAGTTGAGC
Source organism: Aeromonas sp. 160P (assembly GCF_055193095.1). Lineage (NCBI taxonomy): Bacteria > Pseudomonadati > Pseudomonadota > Gammaproteobacteria > Aeromonadales > Aeromonadaceae > Aeromonas > Aeromonas sp. 160P. The sequence continues at coordinate 460,934 of NZ_JBUXKV010000001.1, forward strand.
ATGGAGACCACCACCGGCATGTCGGCGCCACCGATGGAAGCAACCAGATGCCAGCCGAAGGCGAAGGCGATCAGGGTCATCACCAGCAGGGCGAAGGTAGAACCGCCTGCGTTGACGAAGTAGACCATCAGCGCCAGAGAGGCGACTACCGCCAGCAGGTTCAGCTTGTGGCGGTGCGGCAGCATCAGCGGCTTGGAGGAGATCAGACCGCGCAGTTTGCCAAAGGCCACTACGGAACCGGTGAAGGTCACGGCACCGATGAAGACGCCCAGGAAGATCTCGACCAGGTGGATGTTCAGCATGGCGCCGGTAAGGTGCTCGACCTGGGCGACGCTGGCCGCCTGCTCGAACGCCGCACGGGCAGCTGCCAGTGTCGCATCCAGATTGGAACCGACGGAAACCACCACTTCAGCAGGGGCAGAGGGGTGCAGATCGATGAAGCTGTTGACGCCCACCAGCACTGCCGCCATACCGACGAAGCTGTGCAGCACGGCCACCAGCTCGGGCATCTCGGTCATTTCGACCTTGAGTGCCAGACGCACGCCGATGGCACCGCCGATCACCATGGCCAGGATGATCCAGTGCACGCCACTGGTCTCCGGGTTGAATACGGTGGCGAGCAGGGCGATAGCCATACCCGCGATACCGAACAAGTTGCCATGCTTGGCCGTTTCTTGCTTCGACAGTCCCGCGAGACTGAGGATGAAGAGCACGGCGGCAACGATATAGGATGCTGTTACCAGTCCTTGAGACACGTTAAACCCCCTTAATCCTTACGGAACATCTTCAGCATGCGCTGGGTGACGGTAAAGCCACCAAAGATGTTGATACTGGCAATCAGCACAGCGACAAACGAGAGCGCAGTGACGAGCGTAGAACCCTGACCAATTTGCAACAGGGCACCGACCACGATAATGCCGGAGATGGCATTGGTGACCGACATCAGCGGCGTATGCAGGGAGTGGGAGACGTTCCACACCACGTAGTAACCGACCACACAGGCCAGGATAAATACGGTGAAGTGAGAGAGGAACGCGGCAGGTGCCACCGAGGCGATCCAGCCAAAGGCCGCGATGCCGAGGGCGCCAAACACAAACTTCTTGTTGGAGGATTGCTTCGCTTCGGCCTTCTTGATCGGGGCTGCCACAGGTTTCTGCGGTGCGGCAGAGACGGAGATGGCGGGCGGCGGGAAGGTCACTTCACCGGCCTGGATCACCGTCATGTTGCGCTGAACCACGTCTTCGAAGTCGATGGCTACGTTGCCGTCCTTCTCCTTGCACATCAGCTTCATCAGGTTGACCAGGTTGGTACCGTAGAGCTGGGAGGATTGGGCTGGCAGACGACCCGGCAGATCGGTGTAACCGATCACCTTGACGCCGTTGGGGGTGACGAACAGCTCGGTCGGCTTGGTGTATTCACAGTTGCCGCCGGTTGCTGCAGCCAGATCCACGATGACGGAACCCGGCTTCATGCTATCGACCATCTCCTTGGTGATCAGCTTGGGAGCTGGACGACCAGGGATCAGGGCGGTAGTGATGATGATGTCCACCTCTTTGGCCTGCTGGGCAAACAGCGCCATCTCGGCTGCGATGAACTCATCGGACATCACCTTGGCATAACCATCGCTGGATGCGCCGTCTTCACCACCGAAGTCCAGCTTGAGGAACTCCCCACCCATGGATTCGATCTGCTCGGCCACTTCCAGACGGGTATCAAACGCACGCACGATGGCGCCGAGGGAACCGGCAGTACCGATGGCGGCCAGACCGGCGACACCGGCACCGATCACCAGTACCTTGGCAGGCGGTACTTTACCGGCTGCGGTGATTTGACCGGTGAAGAAGCGACCGAACTGGTGCGCAGCTTCCACCACGGCGCGATAGCCACCGATGTTGGCCATGGAGGAGAGGGCATCGAGGGACTGGGCACGGGAGATCCGCGGCACCATATCCATCGCCATCACATTGATGTTGCGCTCGGACAGCTTCTTGACCAGCTCAGGGTTCTGGGCAGGCCAGATGAAGCTCACCAGAGTGGCACCATCTTTAATTTGTGCGATCTCGGCATCGGTCGGAGCATTGACCTTGAAGATAAGGTCGGCTTGCCAGACGCTCGGCACCACGCTGGCACCGGCAGCCTCGAAGGCGGCATCATCGAAGCTGGCCAACTGGCCTGCGCCGGACTCGATGGCGACCTCGAAGCCGAGCTTTTTCAGCTGCTCGACGGTAGCCGGGGTCGCTGCGACCCGGGTCTCACCGGCGAGACTCTCTCTCGGTATTCCAATCTGCATGACTATTCCCTGATGGTTAATAAACAATCGCTTCCCAGTGTCTCACTTCTGATGAAACAAGACATGACCAAAGTGCAGGTCCAGGGCTCTTTGTTATGAAAATCAGTAGGCTTTACCTCAACCTCCTGTCATGGTCAGGCCCCCCGCTTTTCAGGCGCGAAGGTGATTAGTATCAAATTTTGGAGTTTTATTACAACCGCAGTCCTGACGGCACTGGTACAGAATTCAGCCCATCCCTGGCTACGATTAAAAAAAACAAACCAAATTAGAGGCTTATACCAGTAAAAACGGCTGAAAAAAGTGATCCAACCAGTCAAAAAAAATGTTTTACCGGCCCTCTATCTTAGCGTTTTTTGTTCTTACGAAATTCGCTTTTGTCTCACTAATCGCATCGAAACGGCCAGAAGTAACATTTTATCAACAAAAACGGGACCATCTCACCGCCAGATGGCGGGAAACAGCCCCGACAATTCAATCGTTTCGCCCGTGTGGCGCCGATTGGCGGCCCTTACCAGGCCGCTTGATAAATATGCTGACTCTGCACCAGATCGATATCACTGTGCTCGCCCAGACGGGTCATGCCGTGCTCCCCCAGCTTGCCAATCAGGGTATCGATACCCAGATCGTTGAGACCGTAGTCACGCAAGCGGGTCTTGACCCCCATCCGCTCGAAGAAGTCGCGGGTCGCGGCGATGGCATCGTCGATGCGCTCCGCTTCGCTGCCACTGCGCAGACCCCACACCCGCTCTGCGTATTGCAGCAGCTTGGCATGCTTCTGTTTGCGCTTGGCCTGCAGCAGGGCGGGCAGTACCGCCGCTAGGGTCTGGGCATGGTCGAGGCCATGCAGGGCGGTCAGCTCGTGACCCAGCATGTGGGTGGCCCAATCCTGGGGCACACCGGCACCGATCAGGCCGTTCAGCGCCATGGTGGCGCTCCACATGATGTTGGCGCGCACCTCGTAGTTGTGTGGCTCGGCCAGCGCCTTGGGGCCCTCTTCGATCAGGGTCAGCAACAAGCCTTCGGCGAAGCGATCCTGCACCTTGGCGTTGACCGGATAGGTGAGGTACTGCTCCACGGTATGAACGAAAGCATCCACCACCCCGTTCGCCACCTGACGCTCGGGCAGGGTGTAGGTGAGCACCGGATCCAGCACAGCAAAGCGCGGCATCACGAACGGCGAGAAGAAGTGCACCTTGTCGCCACTGCTGCGACGGGTGATGACTGCCCCCATGTTCATTTCGGAACCGGTCGCCGGCAGGGTCAGCACTGAACCCAGCGCAATGGCGGAGCGCACTTCGCTGCCGACGGTCTCGAGAATGTGCCAGGGCTCCTTGGCCAGATCGTAGTGCGCGGCAGCGGCGATAAACTTGGTGCCATCGAGCACTGAGCCACCACCGACGGCGAGCAGGAAGTCGACCCGCTCGGCACGGGCCAGCTCAACGGCGCCCATCAGGGTCTCGTAGGCCGGGTTGGGTTCGATGCCGCCAAATTCAAACAGGGTCATGCCAGCCAGTTCACTGCGGATCTGCTCCAGCAGGCCGCTGCGTACCACGCTGCCGCCGCCGTAGGTGATCATGACGCGGGCGTCGCTGGGGAGCTGCTCGCGCAACTGGGCGATCTGCCCTTGGCCAAACAGGATTTTGGTCGGGGTATGGAGCGTAAAGTTGTTCATCGACATTGCCTTCTTCTGATAGTCAGGGCGGCCAGGCCGCGAAATCGTGATTGCATTTTTCTCCAGAACCACCCTACCATCAAGACAACATCCTGCTTGATTCTTGCCTATTTCTACAAAGCAGCGAAAACCGGAACAGTCGAATCAAAGAGCGCTCATGCAAAACCGTTACAGCGACCTCGCCGCCAGAGTGACCCGCCACGTCACCGTCCCCGGCATCACCCCCTCCCCGGTGGAGCAGGTGAATTTCATCTATACCACCGAGTACCACGGCCGAACCCCGGTGCTCTACCAGCCACGGATGATAGTGATCCTGCAGGGGCACAAGGTGGGTTATCTGGCGGATCAGGTGTTTCGCTACGACCCCAATCACTACCTGCTGATGACCCTGCCACTGCCCTGCGAGTGCGAGTGCTTTGCCTCCCCCGAGCAGCCGCTTATCGGTTTTACCATCGAGATCAACATGGTCACCCTGCAAGAGCTGCTGCTGGAGCTGGGAGACGCCCTGCCCGCTCCCGCCCCGCAGAAGAGCGGCGTCCTCTCGGTGCCCCTGTCGGAGGCGATGTTTTGCGCCGCCGAGCGGCTGATCGATCTGATGGACAACCCGCTGCACGCCAAGGTGCTGGGGCCGCAGACGGTGCGGGAAATGCTTTTTCACGCCCTCACCGAGGGGGGTGGCCCCGCCTTGCAGGCGCTCGCCAATCGCCACAACCATGTGGGCCAGATCGCCCGGGTGCTGCGTATGATAGAGTCCCGTTATGCCGACAACCTCACCATGGAGGAGCTGGCGCGAGAGGTGAACATGAGCGTCTCCGCCTTTCACCACCACTTCAAGGCGGTCACCGCCACCTCGCCACTGCAGTACATCAAGTCGTTTAGGCTGCACAAGGCGCGAATGATGATGCTGCACGACGGCATCAAGGCGGGCACCGCGGCGGCCAGAGTCGGTTACGAGAGCAACTCCCAGTTCAGCCGGGAGTACAAGCGCTTCTTCGGCAGCACGCCGACGGATCAGGCCTCCCGCTTCCGGGATGGCCAGCTGCGCATCATCGAGGGATAACAAGAGAGGGATTACCCATGCGTTCACTGCTTTGCCTGTTCACCGTTTTGCTACTGACGGCCTGTACCGGGATTGCCGACGGCATCCGCCCCGTCACCGGCTTCCAGCTCGATCGCTATCTCGGCACCTGGTACGAAATTGCCCGCCTCGACCACAGCTTCGAGCGGGGGCTGGAGCAGGTGAGTGCCACCTACAGCCTGCGCGACGATGGCGGCGTCAAGGTGCTCAACCGCGGCAAGCAGAGCGATGGCAGCTGGCGCGAAGCGGAGGGCAAGGCCTACTTCGTCGGCAACCCGGACGAGGCGCGGCTCAAGGTGAGCTTCTTCGGCCCCTTCTACGGCGGCTACAACGTCATCGACCTCGGCCCTGACTACCAGCTCTCGCTGGTGACCAGCTACAACCACGACTACCTCTGGATCCTCTCCCGCTCACCCAATCCGCCCAAAGCGAAGGTGGATGCGCTGGTAGCCAAAGCCAAAGCGCTGGGCTTTGCCACCGACCAACTGATTTGGGTCAAGCAGACCCCGTGAAGCCGAACGGGGAGCCCTGCTGGCTCCCCGCTTTTTTCAACGCCGCCCCCGATTTTTCCCCATCCTTGCTGCAAACCGCCCCCTTCGGCCCGCTCAGATTAATGGCGATAGCGCGCACCGATTCATCACCAGATTCACAACTTCTATATGACAGCACACCAACATATCGCCAGATTATTAACAGATATCTATTGATGAAAATAAAAAGGCAACACCAGATATCGGCATAGCCACTATTTTCACAGCCAGCCAAAATATATTCCCCGCACCGCCAAATGGTGTTGCAGAAAGGGTCTAACATGAGCCTTTTATATTCTCCTCACCCTTTAAATCTGCACAACAAACCACCAAGCAGATAAATAAGAATCCAAACGGCTCCGATTTTAATGATTTATTGTTGCCATCACTTTCGTTCGATGATAAATAGCTAACAACTTAAAAAATACACATAAATATTCAAATATAGAGAGAGGTGGTCAATTTGGAATGGATTAAACTGAGCGGCATACTCATTATCTTGCTGGGTTTTTACTTCAGGCTCGATACCCTGGCCGTCGTGCTGGTCGCCGCCGTCACGACCGCCCTGGTCTCCGGCCTCTCCTTTACTGAATGCCTCTCCCTGCTGGGTGAAGCCTTTATCTCCAACCGCATGGTGACGCTGTTTCTGCTGACCCTGCCGATGATCGGCATCTGCGAACGCTACGGCCTCAAGCAGCAGGCGGTAACCCTGATCGAGCGGATCAAAAAGCTCACCCCGGGCAAGTTCATGACCCTCTATATGTTTATCCGCGAGCTGGCCGGTCTCTTCTCGGTGCGAGTGCAGGGTCACACCCAGTTTATTCGTCCGCTGGTTAACCCTATGACCCAGGCAGCCGCCAGCAAGGTGCACGGCAAATTAAGCGAAGAGGACGAGGAATATATCAAGGCGCGGGTTTCGGCCACCGAAAACTACGGCAACTTCTTTGCCCAAAATACCTTCGTCGCCTCCGCCGGGGTATTGCTGATTGTCGGCACTTTCGACTCGCTGGGATATAACGTCTCCGCCGTCGATATTGCCAAGGCCTCCATGCCAATTGCCATCATCACCCTGTTTATGGTCGCCGCCTCCAATATGTGGTACGACCGTCAGATGGCCAAAAAATATGCCGTGAGCAACAGCAAGGGAGGTCAACAGTAATGGCTACCCTCATTCCCAATATGCTCGAATTCTTCTATGTGCTGATCGGCGTCATCCTCTTTAGCAGCGCCTGGCGCGTCCTGCGTGATGGCAACCATCCGGCTCGAGTCGGCACCGCGCTGTTCTGGACCATCCTCGGGGTGCTGTTCGCCTTCGGCAGCTATATCCCCAGCATGATCAACGGGATACTGATCCTCGCCATGGGGGTCATCACCCTGCTCAAGCAGATGAAGATCGGCAAGCTGGAGCAAGCGAGCGAGGAAGAGTCCCAAACCCACGCCAACCGCATCGGCAACCGGATCTTCCTGCCCTGCGTGCTGCTGGCGCTGCTGGCGGTGGTGATCGCCCAGTTCACGCCCCTTGGCGGTCAGGTCGGTATCGGCCTGGCGGCGGTGATTGCCTTCGTCATCACGGTACTGCTGACTCGCGCCACCCCCTCCACCGTGGTGGGTGACTCCGACCGGATGATCCAGCAAGTGGGCATCACCGGCATCCTGCCGCAATTGCTGGCGGCCCTCGGAGTGATCTTCAACAAGTCCGGGGTCGGTGACGTTATCTCGCAGGGGATCTCTACCGTGGTACCTATGGGCAGCCCCTTCATCGGGGTAGTGGCCTACTGCCTCGGGATGATGGTCTTCACCATGATCATGGGCAACGCCTACGCCGCCTTCACCGTCATCACCGCCGGGATCGGCATTCCCTTCGTGGTCGCGCAAGGGGGTGATCCGGTGATCGCCGGTGCGCTGGCCATGACTGCCGGTTTCTGCGGCACCCTGATGACCCCCATGGCCGCCAACTTCAACGCCCTGCCCGCCGCCCTGCTGGAGATGAAAGATCTCAACAAGGTGATCAAGGTGCAGGTGCCGATGGCACTGACCCTGGTGCTGATCCATATCGCCCTCATGTACTACTGGGCATTTTGAGAATTCGGGAGACCATGATGAAAGTTCTGATTACCGGTTTTGACCCCTTCGGCGGCGAGCCCATCAACCCGGCGTGGGAGGCGGTGAAGCGCCTGCCCGACACCATTCTGGACGCCACCGTGATCAAGGCCCAGATCCCCACCGTATTCGGCAAGTCGGCCACCCTGCTGGCGGAGCTGATGCACCAGCACCAGCCGGATGTGGTGATCAACGTCGGTCAGGCGGGCGGCCGCTTCGCCATTACCCCGGAGCGGGTCGCCATCAACCTCGATGACGCCCGCATCCCCGACAACGAACAGCAGCAGCCAATCGATGAAGTGATTCAGGCCGATGGTGCTCCGGCCTACTTCTCCCGCCTGCCCATCAAGGGGATGGTGCAGCGCATCAAGGAGAACGGCATTCCGGCAGCGGTCTCCAACACCGCGGGCACCTTCGTCTGCAACCACATCATGTATCAGCTGCACTACCTGATTGAACAGCAGTTCCCGGCGGTGCGCGGCGGCTTTATCCACGTCCCCTACATCACCGAACAGGTGGCGGACAAGGTGAACCAGCCCTGCCTCGCCATGAGCGATATCACCCGTGCGCTGGCGCTGGCCATCGAGGCGGTGGTGCTGCAGCAGGATGGCGACCTCAAGGTCGTGGGCGGCGAGATCTCATGAGCCTCGGCCAGCCACGCCCGCTGTTCGTCTACGGCAGTCTGATGGACGGGCTCTTCAACTACCGGCGCTATCTGGCCGCTCATGTGAGCCAGCCGCCGCGGCGCGCCCGGGTGCGCGGCGCCCTCTATCACCTGCAGCACAAAGGCTATCCGGCCCTGCTGCAGGGGGATGACTGGGTCTATGGCGAGCTGTTTGTGCTGGACGACTTCCCCGCCGCCATCGCGGCGCTCGACGAGATGGAGAACTGCCACGGCGAGGATGATCCCCAGAGCGAATATCTGCGCCAACTGGTCGAGGTGGAGATCTTCGACCCGCAGCAAGGGCGCTATATCGGCCAGCAGCTGGCCTACCACTACCGCTACGTGGTGCAGCACGATCCCCAGTGGCTGCAGGGCAAACACTACCTGCCCGACGGCAACTGGCGCGCCTTCCATCTGGCGCAGCTGGAGAGCGCCGCCTGACGGCCACCGGCAATAAACAAAGGGCAGCCCGCGGGCTGCCCTTTCTGTTGCGGGAGTGGCTGAGGATCAGAGCCGGAAGCGGCCGATCTCCTGCTCCAGTCGCTCGGTCAGCGACTTGAGTTCGGCCGCCTGCGCCGCCTCATTGCCCGCCTGTTCGGCCAGCTCTTGCGAGACGTGGCGGATATTCTCGGTATTGCGGCTGATCTCGCCGGTCACCGAGGTCTGCTCCTCCGCCGCCGCCGCAATCTGGGTCGCCATGTCGCTGATGGAACCGATCGCCTCGTTGATCCGGCCAAGGCTCTGGTTGGCGGCTTCCGCATCCTCCACGCTGGTACCCGCCAGCTGACGGCTGGTCTCCATACCGCCCACGGCGCGACGGGTCGTCTGCTGCAGGGTCTCGATCATCTGCTGGATCTCGTCGGTGGAGTCGTGAGTGCGGCGCGACAGCACCCGCACCTCGTCCGCCACCACCGCAAAACCACGGCCCTGCTCACCGGCCCGGGCCGCCTCGATGGCAGCGTTGAGCGCCAGCAGGTTGGTCTGCTCGGCGATGCCGCTGATGGTGGCCAGAATGCCGCTGATCTTCTGGGCATGGCTGTCGAGCTCGTTGATCACCTGACTGGCATCGGCCACTTCGTCCGCCAGACCGGTAATGCTGCGCTGACTCTGGCCAACCTGGGATTGACCGGCGACCGCCAGTGCGACCGCATCGGTGGCGGTGGTGGCGGCAAACTCGGCGTTGCCGGCGATCTCCTGGGTGGCGGAGGCCATCTCGGTCACCGCGGTCGCCACCATCACGATCTCGTCCTGCTGCTGACGCACCCGCTGACTGCGGGCATGCGCCCCGGCTGCCTGGGCACGGGACTGGGCCGCCAGTTCGACGGTCACATCCCGCAACCGGCTGACGATGCCGTGCAGCCGCGCCACGAACTGGTTGAAGTTCTGGGCCAGCTGACCCACCTCATCCTTGCTGTGGGTATTGATGTGAACGGTGAGATCCCCCTCGCCGTGGGCGATGTCATGCAGGGCATGCGCCACCCGACCGAGATCGGCGAACAGATATTTGAAGGTGGCGGTGAGCAGGGCGCTGAACACCAGCATCAGCACCAGCGTCAGCCCCACCAGCTGCCACAGCAGGTTGCTGAGCGGCGCCTCCAGCACATCGCGATACATCACCATGGCCAGCAGCCAGTCGGTGCCCGCTACCGGTTGTACCGCCAGCAGCACATCCCGCCCGTCGATGGTAGCGGCGTGCAGCTCGCTGTTCTCGCGGCCCCACTGCTGGAAGGTGGCGGCAGAGAGTCCCGGTGCCAGCTCGGCGATGGGCTTGAGCGCCAGATCCTTCTGCGGATGGCCGACGATGAGGCCGCTGCTGTCGAGCAGCATGGCGTAGCCCTCACCCTGCACCTGCATCGCCAATACTTCGTCGATCAGTTTGTCGAGCGCCAGATTGGCCCCCACAGCACCGACCAGCTCGCCCTGATGGCGCACCGGCTCGGAGAGGGTGACCACCAGCTTCTGCATGGTAACGCTGACATAGGGGGCGGTGACGATCAGCTGACCCGCCTTCACCGCATCCTGATACCAGGGGCGTTCCCGCGGGTCATAGTTGCCGGTGTTGAGGGAAGGGTCCTGCCGGGTCATCACCCCCTGGGCGGAACCAAAATAGGTAAGACCAAAGCTGCCGGAGGTGTAGGCCTGCTTCAGGTGTGGCACCAGCTCGGCTTGCGGATTGTCGCTGATCAGGTTGACCAGCGCGTGGACCGTGTTCTTGCGATCCGCCATCCAGTCGCCGATTGCCACCGAGTAAGCATGACCATAGTTGACCGCCTCGCTCTGGATGGCGCTCATGGTGCGGGATTTGAGGGTGTGAAAGGCAACGATGCCGAGCAGTGATGCCATCAGCAGCACCACGCCAAGACTGGTGGCCAGCAGCTTGCCGCGCAGAGAGAGGGTCATGACGACGAATCCTTGTTGTTGTGTCAGGCAGGGAAAACCCTGATGTATTGAAGGCTATCGGCCGCAATATGAACAGACTTTAGTGAATCTGTATATTTTTACATCTATCAACAACAGGAACCGCTACTAGCTGTAGGGAGATCACTATTCCATGCTATTCAGTGCCGAATCAGTGCCGGAGTAATCAGATCGAAGGGCAAAGGCAATACACCCGCGCACCACTGGGGCCAGGGAAAATGATCAATAACAAAGAGGGGCAACAACGCAGGAGGGAAATGCCAGAAATGCGAAAGGCCAGCTCAATGAGCTGGCCTTTCTAAAAATGGCAGGGGCGGCAGGACTCGAACCCGCAACCATCGGTTTTGGAGACCGCTGTTCTACCAATTGGAACTACGCCCCTGCAACAAACGAGGCGAATTATACAAAGTGAGGGTCAAAGGTAAAGGCTTTTTTTACTCTTTTAGTGTGATTGAACAATTCCCGAACAGGCTGCGGCTATTTGTGCAGCAAACCAGGATAACTTGCTGTATTTGCAGCCCTACCGGGGTAGGAATGGGACATAAATGGGGGTAGGGTGAAATCAGGTACCAGGAGGCCACTTATGCTCAATTACCGATTGCTCCAACAACTGGCGCCCCTCAACTTCAGGGATGAGCGCAAGACAGAGTCCCTGCCCACCTATCTTGAACGGGTCGCGCCGCTGGTGCCCTTTATTCCGGAAAATGTGCTCTCTCAGTGGATTTACCGTCATTGGCGCGGTTTTGAGTCCAACTGGAGCTTTATCGATCTCGCCAGCCATCAGTTCAGCTGCGAAAGCTGGCCCACCGCGCAACTGGTGGATCAGGTGGGCTCCCGCCATATGGAGGTGATCGAGCGCTGGGGCGAGATGCTGCGCAGCAACCGCTATGTGCGCCGCTCCTGGCTCGGGGAGAAGATGCTGAGCGAAGGCAGCTGGCCCGAACCTGTCATCGTGCTGGCGCCAGCCGATGGGAGCAGTTACCCGAACGGGCAACCACTGCCGCAACCCTACTGCCTGCTGGAAGGGCACCACAGACTCGGTTATTTGCGCGCCATGGCCCGCGATGGGGAATCGCTGCAAGAGACGCACATGGTGTGGATTTGCCGTCCTGTTCCCGCCACTTAAACGTTTTTCATGCTGAAATTGGCATCAGAAATAAAATTTTGACAATTAAAAAAGCAGCCCTATAATCTGTCCGGTTTAAAAAAGGTCGGGACGAGACGATGCAGTTTTTGATTCAGAAAACAGCCTTGCAGACGGGTGGTGCGCACCAGAGCGGCCCCGTTGTTTCCAGTTCCCACCCCAAAGATCCCCAGTTATTTTTAAAAAAAGCCCCTGTTTCAGGGGCTTTTTTTTGTGCCCGAAAAACCTCCAATGATGTCAAAGGGAATGCAGACGATGACCAATCCACTCTATAAGAAACATGTCATCTCCATTTCGGACCTGACCCGGTCAGAAATGGAACTGGTAGTCTCAACCGCACAACGGTTGAAGGCTGAACCTGACACCCGCCTGTTGAAAGACAAGCTGGTTGCCAGCTGCTTCTTCGAAGCCTCCACCCGCACCCGCCTCTCGTTCGAGACCGCGGTACAGCGCCTCGGCGGCAACATCATCGGCTTCGCCGACGGTGGCAACACCAGTGCCAAGAAAGGCGAGACGCTGGCTGACTCCATCAAGATCATCGGCTCCTACTCGGATGCGGTGGTGATGCGCCATCCGCAAGAGGGCGCGGCCCGTCTAGCCTCCGAGTTCTCCCGCGTGCCGGTGATCAACGGCGGTGACGGCTCCAACCAGCATCCGAGCCAGACTCTGCTCGACCTGTTCACCATCCATGAGACCCAGGGTCGTCTGGACAACCTCAACGTCGCCTTCGTCGGTGACCTGAAATATGGCCGCACCGTGCACTCGCTGGCTCAGGCCCTCAGCCTGTTCAACTGCCGCTTCTTCTTCATCTCCCCGGAAGCGCTGGCGATGCCGGACTACATCTGCGAAGAGCTGGAAGAGAAGGGCATCCCGTTCAGCGTCCACCAGACCATGGAGGAGGTGATGCCGGAGCTGGACATCCTCTACATGACCCGCGTCCAGAAAGAGCGCTTCGACGAGACCGAATACAAGCACATGGCCGCCAAGTTCGTGCTGGAGCTGGCCACTCTGGAAGGGGCCAAGCCCACCATGAAGATCCTGCATCCCCTGCCCCGCGTCGACGAGATCGATGTGGCGGTCGACAAGACCCCCCACGCTTGCTACTTCCAGCAGGCGGAGAACGGGGTCTATGCACGCCAGGCGCTGCTGGCACTGGTACTGAACGAAACTGTCTGAGCTTAGGGGAATATCATGTCTGACAAGAACCAACTGCAAGTCGAAGCCATCCGTCACGGCTCCGTCATCGATCACATCCCCGCTGGCCAGGGCATCAAGATCCTCAAGCTGTTCCAGCTGGTCGAAACCCAGGAGCGGATCACCGTCGGCTTCAACCTGAAATCCGGCGCGCTCGGCAAGAAGGATCTCATCAAGATCGAGAACACCCGCCTGACCGAGCAACAGGCCAACCAGCTGGCGCTGTTCGCCCCGAAAGCGACCGTCAACATCATTGAAGACTTCAATGTGGTGAAGAAGCACCAGCTGGAGCTGCCGGAGTTCATCGCCGGAGTGTTCCACTGCCCCAACTCCAACTGCATCTCCCACAACGAGCCAGTGGACAGCTACTTCCGGGTACGCGAGGTGAAAGGCGTAGTGCGGATGAAGTGCAGATATTGCGAGAAGTCCTTCACCCAGGACATCGTCAGCGAGCGTTACTGATATCTGATTGGGCCCTGCGGGGCCCATTTTTGAACCCTGTCACATCACCGAATTTCCAGTCAGCTATAATTTGCCATCCCAAGATGGTAATGCCCGTTCATTCTCTGCATATAGATGGATTATCAGTGTTTTTGGCTGGTAACAGACAGCTATGGCAGATATCGCGCGTTTACCTCCGATCAGCGTCAAAGGAATTCGTCGTGGTCAAAACTCTCAGTCGTCCCGTTGCCCAAGAGCCCGATCTGGCCCAGCTGGATGCCTGTCGCCAGATCATCGGCCAGCACTGCTACAGCACCCAGGAAGAGATCCGCCACCAGCTGTCAGAGCGTGGTTTTGCCGACATCAGCCAGTCCACCATCTCCCGCCTGCTGCGCCGCCTCGGCGTCGCCAAGGCCCAAAATGCCAACGGCAAGAAGGTCTACACCTTGGTGGACGACCAACTGGAGCCCGCAGGCAGCACCCGCTCGATCCACGACATGGTGCGCGACGTAGTACACAACCAGCAGATGGTGCTGATCCTCACCACCCCGGGCGCCGCCACCGTGGTGGCCCGCCTGCTCGATCGCAACGCCAATCCCGAGATCATGGGCGCCGTCGCCGGCAACGACGTGGTACTGGTTGCACCGCGCCATATCAGCCGCACCCGTCAGGCCCACGCCGCCGTGGTACGTACCCTGGCGCAGGCACGCTAAACTCGCACTCAACAATCAGGTCAGGCAGCCCGCTTGCACCTTGTCACGCAAACATGCAACGCCATCTTGATACCCTGGTGGCGGCTCGCACCCCCCATCTAAAGGGATACAAAATTGCACCGCCGCGTGACGCCAATCCCGCTGAGTGATGGCGCTAGCGGCCCATAAAAACAATGCCAGTCAGCGTCACTGACTGGCATTACATCCTCTGGCGCGGGCCTGTTGTATGGCACAACACCTGCGACTACTCGTCCTTCTTGTCTCGCGACAACAGGGCGATGGCCGCCTCTTTCGGGTTCTTACCCTCGTAGAGCACCTTGAAGATCTGCTCGCAAATGGGCATCTCCACACCGCAGCGGGCCGCCAACAGGTGGACCTCCTTGGTGTTGCGATACCCCTCCACCACCTGACCGATCTCGGTCATGGCGGTATCCACATCCTTGCCAGCCCCGAGGGCCAGCCCGAAGCGGCGGTTGCGCGACTGGTTATCGGTACAGGTGAGCACCAGATCCCCGAGCCCCGCCATCCCCATAAAGGTTTTGGCATCGGCACCGAGGGCGGCCCCCAGGCGCTGCATCTCGACCAGCCCCCGGGTGATCAGCGCAGTTCTGGCATTGGCGCCAAAACCGAGCCCGTCGGAGAGACCAGCGCCGATGGCGATGACGTTCTTCACCGCGCCACCCAGTTGCAAACCGACGAAGTCCGGGCTGGTATAGACCCGGAACGAACGGCCACAGTGCAGCAGTCGGGATAGGTCATCGGCAAAGTCGTCGTGAGTCGAAGCAACCGAGATAGCCGTCGGCAGACCGGCAGCCAGCTCCTTGGCGAAGGTGGGACCGGAGATCGCCGCCAGCGGCATCTCGTCTCCCAGCACCTCACGCGCCACATCCTGCAGCAGGCGGCCACTGTCCGGCTCCAACCCCTTGGTGGCCCAGGCGATACGGGTATCGGGACGCAAGAAAGGTTTGATCTGAGCCAATACCTGACCAAACACGTGGCTCGGCACCACCAGTAGCAGCACAGGGGCAGCTTGCACTGCATATTGCAGATCCGCAGTCAGCTGCAGATCGGCGGGAAAAGGGACATCAGGCAAAAATGCCTTGTTGCAGCGATCTTGTTCCAGCACGGCGACATGAGCAGGATCGTGACCCCACAGCAGGGTCGGATGACCGTTGCGCGCCAGAGAAATGGCAAGGGCGGAGCCATAAGACCCCGCCCCCAAGACCGAGATAGCGATCTGGTCAGCCATTATCAGGCTTCCGCAGTCGCCTGCTGGGCCTGTGCTTGCGCCATGTGCTGGGCAAACAGAGCATCGAAGTTAACCGGTGCCAGGTTCAGCTGCGGGAAGGAACCTTTGCTCACCATGTTGGCCACGGCTTCGCGGGCGTACGGGAACAGGATATTCGGGCAGAAAGCGGCCAGGCAGTGAGCCAGCTGCGGCTCTGGCAGGTTACCGATGGTGAAGATACCGGCTTGCTGAACTTCGCACAGGAAGGCAGTTTCAGTTTCCAGTTTGCAGGTCACGGTCAGGGTCAGGACAACCTCGTACACGTTGTCAGCCAGGATGTTGGTCTTGGTATCCATGTCCAGCTTGACGTCCGGCTGCCACTCTTTCTGGAAGATGTGCGGGGTGTTCGGCGCTTCGAAAGAGACATCCTTGGTGTAGACACGCTGGATGTTGAATTCCGGTTGTACTTCCTGGTTGTTGATCTCGTCAGCCATTTCGTTTGATTCCTTTATATAGGGATAAGTGGGCACAGGCCCTTAAATCAATCAGCGCTTTTTGGTTACCGGCAGATTGTCTGCACGCCATTGAGCCATACCACCGCTGAGCACATATACCTGCTTGAAACCGGCCTTGCTCAGCTGACGACCCGCGCCGCCCGCAGTCATGCCCGACTCGCACACCACTATGATGGGGGCATCTTTATGCTTTTCAACCGGGCCCAGGTTATTGCCCTGGATCTGGGTCAGCGGCAGATGCTGGGCACCGGCCAGATGGCCCTTGGCGTACTCTTCCTGACTGCGAATATCCACTACAGTGGCATTCTCACGGTTGATCAGCAGAGTGGCTGTGTGGTTATTGACGGTTTTTACCGGAGAAAAACGGGCACGCACAGTGGTGTAAACCAGGGTGCCAGCCAGACCCAACCAGGCTGCGGTCAGCAGCGGGTTACGGGTCGCAAAATCCAAATACTCTTGCATCTTCTACTATCCAGGGACCAAGACAAGGGCCCGAGTATACATGGGGGTATTGATAAGATCAGCCATCTTGGCGGCAAAGCGCGAGCAGGCTCCCATCATCAGCAGACAGTGAGCATGGCAGGAAGGGCGTGGCTTACGGGGGCTCGGGAGCGCCCCTTGGCTATCAGGTGACTATTTCGGCAGATGTAGTAATATTACGCTAGTTTCATTTCCCGCATTTTTTCCAATCCGAGAGGACATAGTCTTATGTCAACAGCTAAGAAACCTTTGGTTCTGGTCATCATGGACGGTTGGGGCTATAGCACCAAGCAAGAGCACAACGCCGTCGCTGCCGCCAAGACTCCCAACCTCGATCGTCTGGCCCGTGACTACACCAGCACCCTGATCTCCGGCTCCGGCCTGGATGTCGGTCTGCCGGATGGCCAGATGGGTAACTCCGAAGTGGGCCACGTCAACATCGGCGCCGGTCGCATCGTCTATCAGGAGCTGACCCGCATCTCCAAAGACATTCAGGACGGCGATTTCTTCCAGAATGTCGAGCTGGCCAAGGCTGTTGACGCTGCCGTGACCAACGGCAAAGCCGTTCACATCATGGGCCTGATGTCTCCGGGTGGCGTACACAGCCACGAAGAGCACATCATGGGCATGATCGAAATGGCCGCCAAGCGTGGCGCCGAGAAGATCTACCTGCACGCCTTCCTGGATGGCCGTGACGTTCCGCCACGCTCTGCCCAATCCTCCATCGAGCTGTTCGACGCCCTGTTCGCCAAGCTGGGCAAGGGCCGTTTCGCCTCCATGATCGGCCGTTACTTCGCCATGGATCGTGACAACCGCTGGGATCGCGTGCAGCAAGCCTATGACCTGATGACTCAGGGCAAGGGTGAGTTCACCGCCAACAGCGCCACTGAAGCGCTGGCTGCCGGCTATGCCCGTGACGAGAACGACGAATTCGTCAAAGCCACCCGTATCGGCGAAGCTGCGCCGATGGAAGACGGCGATGCGCTGATTTTCATGAACTTCCGTGCCGACCGCGCCCGTGAAATCACCCGCGCCTTCGTGGATGCCGACTTCACCGGTTTCGCCCGTGCGGTTGAGCCAAAGCTGAACTTCGTGATGCTGACCGAATACGCGGCCGACATCAAAACTGCCTGCGCTTACCCGCCGACTGCCCTGGTCAACACCCTGGGTGAGTGGCTGGCCAAGCAGGGCAAGACCCAGCTGCGCATCTCCGAAACCGAGAAGTACGCTCACGTCACCTTCTTCTTCAACGGTGGCGAAGAGTCCTGCTTCACTGGCGAAGATCGCGAGATCGTCGCCAGCCCGAAAGTGGCTACCTACGACCTGCAGCCGGAAATGAGCTCCGAAGAGCTGACCGACAAGCTGGTTGCAGCCATCAAGAGCGGCAAGTACGACGTCATCATCTGTAACTACCCCAATGGCGACATGGTCGGCCACACCGGTGTGTTCGATGCCGCCGTCAAAGCCTGTGAAGCCGTTGACCACTGTGTTGGCCGCGTCACCGAAGCCCTGCGCGAAGTGGGTGGCGAGTGCCTGATCACCGCCGACCACGGCAACGCCGAGAAGATGCAGGATGAAGAGACCGGTCAGGCCCACACCGCCCACACCAGTCTGCCCGTTCCGCTTATCTATGTCGGCCGCAAAGCCGAGGTAGCTGAAGGTGGCAAACTGTCGGATCTGGCCCCCACCATGCTGACCCTGATGGGTCTGCCGGTGCCGCCGGAAATGACTGGTAAGCCCCTGATGATTCTGAAATAATCCGTCCCCATGCGGGGATGCGAAGTTATTTCACAGAAAACCAGTCGCGTCGGCCTGTTGGCCGGCGCGCTGTTTTTTTGTCTGTCGTTTGGCGCCAGTCAGGCTGTTGCCGCCAATCAGCAGCTGGGTGCGATGCAGTCCCAGATCAAAGAGCAACAGCAGACCATCAAGCTCAGCAAAGAGGAGCTTGCCAAACTCAATACCCAACTCAAAGCTGACGAGCAGGCTATCTCGACGGCCGCCGCCAAGCTCAACCAGACCAAGCAGCAACTGCAGCAGAACCAGCAGAAGCTGGCGACCCTGCAAAAAGACAAGCTGGGGCTGGAACAACAAGCCAAACATCAGAAGCAATTGCTGGCCAAGCAGGCGGAAAGCGCCTTTCTGGCGGGCAACCACGACTACCTCAAACTGCTGCTCAACCAGCAGGACCCGGCCAAACTGAGCCGCTCCCTCGACTACTACGACTACCTCAACAAGGCCCGCATTGAGGCCATTGACGCCCTGCGCGCCACCCACGACAAGCTGGCGAAAAACCAGCGGGCCACCAAAGAGACCGAAACCAGGCTGCAATCTCTGCTCGGCGAGCAGCAAGAACACCACCAGACCCTGCTGGCCAGCCAGCAGAGCCGGGCCAAGGTGCGTAACCAGCTGCAGCAATCGGTACAGGATGATGAGCAAAAGCTCACCAAGCTGGTCAAGGCGGAGAAAGCGCTGAAAGCCCGGCTGGAAGAGCTGCGCCGCAAGCGCGAAGAGCAGGAGCGCCGTGAACGGGCCGAGCGGGAACGGCTGGCCAAGTTAAAGGCAGAGCAAGAGCGCCAGCGCCGTCTCGAGGCGCAACGTCTGGCCGCCGAACAGAAGCGAATTGCCGAACAACAGCGGATCGCGGCGCAACAGCAGAAGGTCGGCGAGCAGCAACGGCTCGCTGCTGAGCAGCAGAAAGTCGCCAAGCAACAGAGTCGGGTGGCTGAGCAGCAAGCCGCCGCGCGGAGCACCAAGCCAAGCAGTGGCGGCTACGGTGGCCTTAGCACCAATGGCAGCCTGCGCTGGCCGGTACAGGGGCCGATCCTTATCTCCTACGGTTCACCACGCACCGCCCAGCTCAAGTGGAAGGGCACTTTGATCGGTGCCAGTGAAGGAACCCAGGTCAAGGCGGTGGCAGCCGGTCAGGTGGTGTACGCCGATTGGCTGGATGGCTTCGGTATGCTGCTGGTGATCGACCACGGTAAGGGCTATATGAGCCTCTATGGTCACAATCAGTCGCTGCTACGCCAAGTGGGTCAGAATGTGGAACAGGGTGAACCGGTGGCACTGGTCGGTGACAGTGGTGGCCAGGACCGACCCGGCCTCTACTTCGAGATTCGCCATCAGGGCGAGGCAATCAACCCGACCAAGTGGCTGGCCAAGGGTTGAGTTAACCCGACCCACACGCACATCAAAAAAGCCTGCATCACGCAGGCTTTTTGCCGTTTGAGGAGGGGCAGCCCGCTGGTCTCGGTGCCACTTTGATGAAAAATTACCTATTTTTGCTCCACTCAGGGGAAGACGACCAGGCCGATCTGCTCCAGCAACATCTGCTGCTGATCCTCGTTGATCTGCACCCCATGCAGATCGACCCGCCGCAGATCCAGCCCCGGCAGATCGCACTGGCGCAGATCGCAGCCCTGCAGCTTGAAGCTGGTCCACTCTATCTGGCCAAATTCGCAGCCGCTAAGGTCTGAACCCGCCAGCGAGGCACCGAACAGGTTGGCCCCCTGCCAGCGGTTACCGGTCAGTTCGCACTTCTCCAGCAGACAACCCTCGAAACTGGCATAACTGAAGTTATTGCCGGTCAGATGGGCCTCACAGAAGTAGCTTTTGGCGGTGATCTGATTGGCAAAGCTGGCGTGGCCGAAGTTGATGCCGACCGCCTGGCAGTCGCGCATCTCCAGCCCCAGACACTGACTGCGGCTGCAATCGGCCATGGTGAGATCGCAACGCAGAAAGCTGGTCTCGCGCAGGTCGCAGCCCTGCAACAGGCAGCCCCGCTCGCTCTCCCGATCGTAGAAGCTGCAATCGATGAAGCGGCTATCGCTCAGATCCAGCCAGGAGAAGTTGCAGCCGATAAAGCGGCACTCCGAGAACTGCTCCCCCTCCACATCCTGCTGCTCGAACCGGACATCCACGAACTGCTTGCCTCTGATCATCGAAAACTCCTCTTACTACGGTTTCATATGCTGACTTTGTCGGCCGAAAACGGTAATGTTACATGTAACATCCATGCTGGACACCCCGATGAACACCACCCGCAAGCGCCGCCCCACCCTGCAAGATATCGCCGACCAGACTGGCGTGACCAAGATGACTGTCAGCCGCTATCTGCGCGACCCGCAGACCGTGGCGGAAGGTACCCGCGAGCGGATCGCGGCGGTGGTGGAAGAGCTGGGCTATATCCCCAACCGGGCGCCGGATATTCTCTCCAACGCCACCAGCAAGGCGATCGGTATCCTGATCCCCTCCCTCTCCAACCAGGTCTTCTCGGCGGTGATCCACGGCATCGAATCGGTCACCCGGCCAGCCGGTTACCAGACCCTGCTAGCGCACTACAGTTACAGCCCGGAACGGGAGGAGGAGCAGATCGCGTCGCTGCTCTCCTATCATGTTGATGGCCTGATCCTCTCCGACAGCCAACACACCGAGCGCACCCGCAAGATGATCGCCACCGCCGGCATTCCGGTGGTCGAAACCATGGATCTGCCACCCAATCCCATCGACATGGTGGTCGGCATGGATCACCGGGCCGCCGCCCGGGCCATGGTATCAGAGATGCTGCGCCGAGGCAGGCGTCAGGTGGTCTATCTTGGGGCCCGGCTCGACGTGCGAACCCAGCTGCGGATGGAGGGGTATTATCAGGCGATGACTGACTTCGGCCTTACTGGCCAGCACCTGCTGACCGAGCAGTCCTCCACCTTTACCCTCGGCGGCGAGCTACTCGATCAGGCGCTGGTGCGCTATCCCGACCTCGACGGCCTGTTCTGCACCAACGATGATCTGGCGGTCGGCGCCCTGCTGCAGTGCCAGGCCAAGTGGATCCCGGTACCCCAGCAAATCGCCATCGCGGGTAGCAATGCCCTCGATATCGGCCATGCCATGACCCCCAAGCTGGCCAGTATTGCCACCCCGCGGGAAGCGATCGGCATGGAGGCAGCCACCATGCTGCTGGCCCGTCTCAGCGGCCAGCCACAGACCGAGACACGCAAAGATATCGGCTTCTCCCTCTATCTGGGAGAAAGCTTGGGCTAACCCCTTCCTGCACCGGTTGGTGTCACGGCGCACTACCGCTGCGCCCCCGTATGACCGCCCTTAGCCGATAACAGAACAGGCCACCCGAGGGTGGCCTGTTTGATTTTTCTGAACGGATAACGCTTAGCGTTTAACCATTTCAACCGCAGCGCGGGAGAGGCGAGTCACCTCTTCCCAGTTGCCGCTCTTGACCGCATCGGCCGGCAGCATCCAAGAGCCGCCGACGGTGGCAACGCACTTGAGCGCCAGATAGTCGGCGACGTTGTGCGGACCGATACCGCCGGTAGGGCAGAACTTCACCTGGGGCAGCGGGGCCGCAATGGCGGAGAGCGCCTTGGTGCCGCCGTTCGCTTCGGCCGGGAAGAACTTCAGGTGGTCGTAGCCTGCTTCCAGCGCCTGCATCACTTCAGACGGCGTAGCAACGCCCGGGATCAGCGGCGCTGTGCTGTTGGCCGCGTGGGCCAGCAGCGCAGGAGTCATCCCCGGGGAGATGACGAAGCGGGCACCGGCTGCCACGGCAGCATCAAACTGCGCGCAGTTGAGCACGGTACCGGCACCGACCATGGCATCTGGCATCGCCTTGGCGATGAGGGCGATGGCGTCGAGGGCTACCGGAGTGCGCAGGGTGATTTCGAAGACGGAGATGCCGCCGTCGAGCAGCGCCTTGGCCATCGGCAGGGCCTGATCCAGCTCGTTGATAACCATCACGGGCACCAGCGGAGAGGCGGCAAACACTTCGGCAGGGGTCACTTTCCAGTTCTGCATAGCTCTTCCTTAGTCAGCTCTTAATCAAAAATGGTGGCGCCACACTCGGCGCTCGATACTGCGCGACGCATCACGCTAAACAGTTCCCGACCCCACCCCTCTTGTTCCAGAGTGAGGTCAATCTCGGCCTGGGTGCGGCCACTCAAATCGGTCAGGCAGTCGAGGCGACCGCTCACTGCATCCACTCGCAGCAGATCGCCATCTTGCAGCAGGCCGATGGCCCCGCCGTGCAGCGCTTCCGGTGTGATGTGAATGGCAGCCGGGATCTTGCCGGAGGCGCCGGAGAGACGGCCATCGGTGACCAGCGCCACCTTGTGACCCGCCTTCTGCAGGTTGCCGAGCACCGGCATCAGCTTGTGCAGCTCCGGCATGCCGTTGGCGGCCGGGCCGTTGTGGCGCACCACGATAACGGCGTCCTGATTGAGCTCGCCCGCCTGATAGGCGGCTTCCACCGCATGCTGGGAGGAGAAGACCCGCGCTGGGGCTTCAATCACCCGATATTCGGGGGCGACAGCAGAGACCTTGACCACGGCACGGCCCAGATTGCCCGCCAGCAGCTTGGTGCCACCGGTGGCCTGGAACACGCAGCCAGAGAGAGAGAGCACGCTCGCGTCGCTGCTTTCGCCCACCGGCTGCCACAGCAACTTGCCATCGACCAGCGCCGGGCGGCTGAGGTAATCCTGCATCTCGCCAAACACCGGGGTGGCATCCATGTGGATCAGCCCATCTTCGGCCAGACGGCGCATCATCCCGGGCACACCGCCCGCCTGTTCGAAGGCGTTCACATCGGCTGGGCCGTTTGGGTACATGCGCACCAGCAGCGGCACCACATCGGAGAGATCGCTGATGTCATCCCAGGTCAGTACCAGACCGGCCGCGCGGGCCAGCGCCACCATGTGAATGCTGTGGTTGGTGCTGCCGCCGGAAGCGAGCAGGGCCACCAGACCGTTGACCAGCGATCGCTCGTCCAGCACTGTGCTGAGCGGGCGATACGCCGGGGATCCCGGGATCATGGCGCTGATGCGGCGGGCTGCCTCGTCGGTGAGGGCACGGCGCAGTTCGCTGTGCGGATGCACGAAAGCAGAGCCCGGCAACATCAGGCCCATGGCTTCGAACACCAGCTGGTTGGTGTTGGCAGTGCCGTAGAAGGTGCAGGTACCTGCCGCATGGTAGGCACCACACTCCATCTCCAGCAGGGCAGCGCGACCCACTTCACCGGCCGCGTACTGCTGACGCACCTTCACCTTCTCATCGTTGCTGATGCCGCTCGCCATCGGGCCAGCCGGTACGAAGGCGGTGGGCAGGTGGGCGTGGGAGAGCGCCCCCATGATCTGGCCCGGCGCAATCTTGTCGCAGATGCCGAGCAGCAGGGTGGCGTCGAAGGTGTTGTGAGAGAGCGACAGCGCGGTCGCCTGAGCGATGAGGTCGCGGGAGAAGAGGGACATGTCCATCCCCGGCTGACCCTGAGTCACCCCATCGCACATGGCGGGCACACCACCGGCGACCTGAGCGCTGTGGCCCAGCTCGGCCAGCGCGGCCTTGATCTGGTCCGGATAGCCCTGATAGGGCTGATGGGCACTCAGCATGTCGTTGTAGGCGGTGACGATGCCGACGTTGGCACGGGTCATGTCGAGAATGCGACCCTTCTCGTCACTGCTACAGGCTGCTACGGCGTGAGCCAGGTTGCCACAGGCCAGCGCGGCGCGGGTCTTGCCCTGCTCGGCCTGACGCTGGATACGGGCCAGAAAAGCCTGACGACGGGCGGCACTGCGCTCGCGGATGCGAGCAGTGACGTCGGAAATTACCTGATGAATCATTGGGCTTGCTCCAATGCAGTGACGGCGCGATCAACCACCTGTTCGAAGGTGCCGTCAATATCAATGTGGAATACACCGGCTTCGCCCTCGGGGCGCTCCAGAGTATCGAACTGACTTTGTACCATGGTTTCCCGCATGAAATGGCCTTTGCGGGCCCGCATCCGCTCGAGGATCAGCGGCTGGCTGCCATCGAGGAAGATAAAGCTGACCGACTCGTTACCTTCACGGATCTGGTCGCGGTACTGCTTTTTGAGGGCGGAACAGACAATGATGCCGGTCTCGTTCTTCTGTTCGAGACTGTAGGCGGCATCGCGGATCCGCTCCAGCCAGGGGGCACGATCCTCATCGTTGAGGGGATTGCCGCCAGCCATCTTCTGGATGTTGGCTTTGGGGTGCAGATCATCGCCATCAATGAACTTGGCATTTAGCGCCTCGGCTACTTTCATACCAACGCTTGATTTGCCGCTGCCACATACACCCATCACGATAATGCACTTACCCGCCATAATTTGACCTCTGTCCCACTTTTCAAAAAACCAGCTGTTGATGGGTTCTAATCTATCACGTTACCGGTAACATGTTACCGGTAACGCCTGAAAATGTGAAGTCGGCCACAGACTGAAACTAACACTCGCCGGCCCCGTGCCTGATGCTGCAGACTAGCCATATATACAAATAAATCATAATGTTATGGTTAGTAATGAGTCCTGCGGCATTGCCACTGAACAACTAACAAGGAACAGAGAACAATGTCGGATATCTCTTTGATCATGACGGCCGCCGGCTCGATCGTGCTGCTGCTCTTTCTGGTAATGAAGGCCCGGCTCCACGCCGTGGTCGCCCTGATCCTGGTCTCCATGGTGGCGGGTCTCGCAGCTGGCATGAACCCGGCCGATATTGCCGCCACCATCCAGAAAGGGATGGGTGGCACCCTCGGCTTCGTCGCCGTGGTGGTGGCGCTGGGCGCCATGTTCGGCAAAGTGATGGAAGTGACCGGCGCCCTCGACCGGGTGGCCCACACCCTGCTCGGCAAGTTCGGCGTCCAGCGCGCCAACTGGGCCATGGCGCTGACCGGCTTTGTCTGCGCCCTGCCGCTCTTCTTCGACGTGGCCGTGGTGCTGCTGATTGGCGTCGCCTTCGCCATCGTCCGTCGTGGCGGCGGCAGCGTGGTGAAAATCGGTATCGCCCTGCTGGCGGGTATCGCCACCTGCCAGGCGTTCCTGATCCCGGCGCCGGGCCCGATCCTGGTGGCGTCCCAGCTGGGTGCCGACTTTGGCTACATGATCCTGTTCGGTCTGATCGCCGCCGTACCTGCGCTGATCCTGGCAGGCCCGCTGTTCGGTGACTTCATCAGCAAGATCGTCGATGTACCGCTGCCTGCAGATGCCCAGAACAGCATCCACGATGACAGCAAATCCCTACCCTCCTTCGGGCTGGCGATGGGTCTGATCGGTCTGCCGCTGCTGCTGATCGGCCTCAAGACTATCGTGGGTCGCTTCGTCGAGACCGGCTCCACCCTGCACAACTGGCTGGAGTTCATCGGCCACCCCTTCACCGCCATCATGGTTGCCTGTCTGGCCGCCTTCTACCTGCTGGGCATTCGCCGCGGCATGTCCCGTGACGAAGTAATGAGCGTCTGCAACAGCGCCATCCAGCCAGCCGGTGTCATCATCCTGGTGACCGGTGCCGGTGGCGTGTTCAAGCAGGTACTGGTGGATTCCGGCGTGGGTGCCGCCCTTGGCAACATGCTGGCTGACTCAGGTCTGCCCATAGTCGCGCTGGCCTTTATTCTGGCGGCCGCGGTGCGGGTGATTCAGGGCTCCGCCACCGTCGCCATGCTGACTGCCTGCGGTCTGGTGCTGCCGATGCTGGAACCCCTCGGCCTGAACGGTGCCCAGCTGGCCGCGATCACCATCGCCATCGGCGGCGGTTCCATAGTGCTCTCCCACGTCAACGACTCCGGTTTCTGGCTGGCCAACCGCTACCTTGGCCTCACCGAAAAGCAGACCCTGCAGACCTGGACCGTGATGGAAACCATCATCGGCACCACCGGCGGTGTAATGGCGATGATCATCTACAGCTTCCTCTGATAAGAGGTAAAAGCTGACAAAAAGGCCTCACTTGTGAGGCCTTTTTCATCTTTCTGACGATTCTTGCTTTGGCCCAGAGGGTGAGATTGCTAGAATCGCCTATTCATCGCTCCGAGCGGAACGCTTAATCCCGTGATTTCAGGTTTATCTATGCATTCATCGGCCCATTATCGACAACTGCTGGCACGGCTGCCCCAGATCGCCGTGGTGGCGGATCAGTTTGAGGTGCTCTATAGCGCCGAGGATTTCAAACGCCGCATTCTTGCGCTGATCGCCAGTGCCACCCGACGCATCTATCTGGTCGCGCTCTATCTGCAGGATGACGAAGCTGGCCGGGAGATCCTCTCCGCCCTCTACGCCGCCAAGCAGCGCAATCCGGCCCTCGACATCAAGCTGTGCGTCGACTTCCACCGTGCCCAGCGCGGCCTGATCGGTAAAGGCAAACAGGGTGGCAACCATCTGATGTATCAGGAGATGGCCGCCAACCACCAGCACCAGATCGAAATTTACGGCGTGCCGGTCAAAGGACGCGAGCTGCTCGGGGTACTGCACCTCAAGGGCTTCATCTTCGATGATGTGGTGCTCTACTCCGGCGCCAGCCTCAACGACATCTACCTGCACCAGCAGGAGCGCTACCGCTTCGACCGCTATCACCAGATCACCAGCCCGGAGCTGGCCCGCAGCATGGTCAACTATGTGGACGACCTGTTCGTGAAGAGCGACGCGGTGCAGCGGCTGGATCACTATGATATTCCCAGTGCCAAGCAGCTGAAGGGGCCGATCCGCCGCTTCAAGCAGAGCCTGCGCCAAAGCCAGTATCGTTTCAGTGCCATGCCGGTCAACACCCAGGAAGTGGCCGTCACCCCCATGGTGGGTCTGGGCAAGCGCAACAACCAGCTCAACCTGATGATCCGCAATCTGGTGCGCTCCACCGAGCGGGAGATCTTCATCTGCACCCCTTACTTCAATCCCCCCAAGGAGTTGAGCAAGGATATCGAAGATCTGCTGCAGCGCGGCTGCAAGGTGACGATCGTGGTGGGCGACAAGACCGCCAACGACTTCTTCATCCCGCCGGAGGAAAAATTCTCCACCATCGGCGGTCTGCCCTATCTCTACGAGACCAACCTGCGCAAGTTTGCCGAGCACAACCAGCGTCACATCGACGACGGTCGCCTTAACCTGATGCTCTGGTGTTGCGAACGCAACTCCTACCATCTCAAGGGGATCTTCGTGGACGACGAGTGGGCCCTGCTCACCGGCAATAATCTCAATCCTCGCGCCTGGACGCTGGATCTGGAAAACGGCCTGCTGGTGCACGATCGCCGCCACCTGCTGCGTCCCCAGTTCAACGCCGAGCGGGAGAACATCCTGGCCAACACCAAGCGGATCAGCCACTTCGATCAGGTGGAACAGATCCAGGACTACCCGGAACAGGTACGCAAGCTGTTGGGACGGATCCACAGAGTGAAGGCACATTTGCTGCTAAAACGCATCATCTGAATCCGGGGTGCATCGCACTCACCGGCAGCTACCCAAAGGCCTCCCGTTTTCGGCAGGCCTTTGTTGTATGCGCCGTTTTCCCCGCAGCGGCGGCCCTGCCAGCAGCAACTCGGCTTGCATCGGGCCAGCAACAACCCCTATCATCTGGACATATTTACAGTGTTTTTGGGCATCTAATTGATGAAATTGGATAAAATCTCCCTCGACAGCCTCAAGGGCGTCGGCAGCAAGATGCAGGAAAAACTCGAGCGACTGGGGTTGGCCACGGTACAGGATCTGCTGTTCCACCTCCCCCTGCGCTACGAGGATCGCACCCAGGTGTGGCCCATCGGCGATCTGCCACCCGGGCTGCATGGCGCCGTCGAGGGTGAAATCCAGGACACTCAGCTGGTGATGGGGCGCCGCCGCATGCTGGTCTGTCGCATCAGCGATGGCACCGGCACCCTCACCCTGCGCTTCTTCAACTTCACCGCCGCCCAGAAGAACAGTCTGGCGACGGGTCGGCTGATCCGCTGCTTTGGCGAGGTGCGCCCCGGCAAATACGGGCTGGAGATGGCCCACCCCGAGTACAAGCTGCTCGGCGAGGAGCAAGCGGGCCAGACCGAAGAGGCGCTCACCCCCGTCTACCCGACCACCGAAGGGCTGCGCCAGCTCACCCTGCGCAACCTCACCGATCAGGCGCTGGCCCAGCTCGACCTCTACGGGGTCGAGGAGCTGCTGCCCGCCGGACTCTATCCCCACCAGATTGAACTGGCCGCCGCCCTGCGCCTGCTGCACCGCCCGCCCCCCTCGGTGGCGCTGCCGCTGCTGGAAAGCGGCCAGCACCCGGCCCAGCAACGGCTGGTGCTGGAAGAGCTGCTGGCTCACAACCTCTCGGTATTGAAAGTGCGCGCTCAGGCACAAACCCAGCTGGCCCGCGCCCTCAAACCGGCGCCCGCGCTGGTTGAACAGCTACTCGGCGCCCTGCCATTCAAGCCAACCGGCGCCCAGAGCCGGGTGGTGGCAGAGATAAGTAAGGATCTGCAGCAGAGCCACCCCATGATGCGGCTGGTACAGGGCGACGTGGGCTCCGGCAAGACCCTGGTCGCAGCGCTGGCCGCCCTGCAAGCCATCGGCAACGGCTGTCAGGTAGGCTTGATGGCGCCGACCGAACTGCTGGCGGAACAGCACGCCATCAACTTCGCCAAGTGGCTGGAGCCGCTCGGCATCGGAGTCGGCTGGCTGGCTGGCAAACAGAAAGGCAAGGCGCGGGAGGAGGCGCTGGCTGCCATCGCCGATGGCAGGGTCAAGATGGTGGTGGGCACCCACGCCATCTTTCAGGAGCAGGTGGTGTTCCAGCGTCTGGCGCTGGTGATCATCGACGAACAGCACAGATTCGGGGTGCATCAGCGGCTCGCTCTGCGCGAAAAAGGGGAGCGTGAAGGAGTCCATCCCCATCAATTGATCATGACTGCCACCCCCATCCCCCGCACCCTGGCAATGACCGCTTATGCCGACCTCGATACCTCGGTCATCGACGAGCTGCCGCCGGGCCGTACCCCCATCACCACGGTGGCGCTGCCCGACAGCCGTCGCGGCGATGTGATCGAACGGGTCAAGCTCGCCTGCACCGAGGGCAAGCAGGCCTACTGGGTCTGCACCCTGATCGAGGAGTCGGAGGTGCTGGAGTGTCAGGCCGCCGAGGATACCGCCATCGAACTGCAAGCCCAGCTCCCCGGCCTGCATATCGGGCTGGTGCACGGCCGGATGCGGCCGGTGGA
This sequence comes from Aeromonas sp. 160P, assembly GCF_055193095.1. NCBI lineage: Bacteria > Pseudomonadati > Pseudomonadota > Gammaproteobacteria > Aeromonadales > Aeromonadaceae > Aeromonas > Aeromonas sp. 160P. The sequence goes on from NZ_JBUXKV010000001.1 coordinate 490,370, forward strand.
GAAACAACGGGTGATGGAGGAGTTCAAGGCGGGCATACTGCAACTGCTGGTCGCCACCACCGTCATCGAGGTGGGGGTGGATGTGCCCAACGCCAGCCTGATGATCATCGAAAACCCGGAGCGACTGGGGCTGGCGCAGCTGCACCAGCTGCGCGGCCGGGTTGGCCGGGGATCGGTGGCCTCCCACTGCGTGCTGCTCTATCATGCCCCCTTGTCCAAGACGGCCCAGAGCCGACTCGGGGTGCTGCGGGAGACCAATGATGGCTTCCTGATCGCCCAGCGCGATCTGGAACTGCGCGGCCCGGGGGAACTGCTCGGCACTCGCCAGACCGGTCTTGCCGACCTCAAGATCGCCGATCTGGTGCGCGACCAGCCGCTGATTCCGCAGGTACAAAAGATGGCACGCTTCCTCATGGACCGTCATCCGAGCCATGTCGAACCGCTGATCCGCCGCTGGCTCGGCTTACGGGATCACTATTCCAATGCCTGACCGAGGCAGATGCAGAAGATGGACACATTGCCTGATGGATAGTCATCCGAACCATGTCGAACCCTTGATACGGCGCTGGCTCGGTCTGTGGGACCACTACTCAAACGCCTGACAACAAACCCCAAAACAGGAGGAAAGCATCCATGAATTCCTGGCTACGCGGCCTGCTCTACACCTTCGCCTTCCTGCTGCTGTTGGTCTGGGTTGCCCTCGGGCTGTTCGACGCCGAGCGCGCCAAAGGTCCCATCGCCAGCTGGATCAGCCAGCAGACCGGCGTGCCGGTCACCATAGGGCGGCTGGTATTCAACCCGCTTCACCCCTACACCCTGCTGGCGGAGCAGGTGCGCTACGGCGATGCAGTCTCCCTCGACAAGCTCTATCTGGAGATCGAGAGCATCGACTGGCTGAGCCGCGACGTGCGCATCGCCCATCTCGATCTCATTCGCCCCGCCATCAAGCTGCCGCTGCCCAACCAGTTGCCAAGCCTGCCGGTGCACTCCCTCACCATCAGCGACAGCACTATCGATCGCCTCAGTCTGGAGAGCAGCGAGCTGACCCTGCGCGGCCTCAATGCCACCCTGAGCGACTGGGAGCTGATCGACCCGAAACGGCAGCCACAGGCCAACCTGAGCCTCAATATCGGCCAGCTGGAGACCCCGCAATTCACCTTCGCCCGCCTCAATCTGCAAGGACGGCTGGAGGGGGAAGTGCTGCGCACCGACAAGCTGGTGACCAACCTGTTCGACGGCCTGCTGGAGACCGGCATGGTGCTGGACTGGCCCGCCCGCACCCTGCAACTGCACGACCTCAAGGCGCGCGGCATGCGGGTGGAGCTGGGTGATCTGACGCAGCAAGGCTTCCCGCAGCGCTTCCCATTGCAAAGCGTGTCGCTGGATCGCGGCCAGCTGGACAGCGTCAGCCTCAACGACATCAATCAGGAGCTCTCCTTCAACAACTTCAGCGGCCAGCTCACCGCCTTCAACTGGCAGGCGGGCAGCCAGCCCACCGGCTATCTGACCGGCACCCTGGGGGACATGGGGCGCGGCCTGTTCCAGCTGGAAGAGATCAAGGGCAAGCTCGCCTTCTCCCCCCAGCAGATCGATGGCGAACTGCAGGGCAAGGCCTACGAGGGGACATTCAATGTCGAGCTCTCCCTCGATAGCCAACAGCAGAAACTGACTTTGAAAGACGTGGCGCTGAGCGGCATGGATATCAGCCTGCCGCAGGGGTGGTGGCAGGATTGGCAGAGCTGGCGCCCGCAGCAGGTGGATATTCGCAAGCTGGCGTTCGACAAGCTCAAGGTGCTCTCCTTTGACGATACCCTACCCCTGTCACTGACCGGCTGGCAGCTCTACCTGAGCGATCTCGCCCTGCGCGGCAACCAGCCCGGCCCGCTGCTCGGCCGTGCCCGCATCGAGAGCAAGTGGTTCGAGCTGGTGTGGGATGGTCTCAGCGCCCGCAACGGCGAGCTGGATGGGGAGCTGACCCCCAGCTCATGGCAACTGGGTAAGCTCACCAGCTCGCTGCCGGATGAGGGCACCTTCAGCCTTAGTGGCCAGTGGGGCCGCGAGCCGGGCCAGAGCAGCCGCCTGCAACTGCAGGCGACCAAGCTGGATCTGCAGCAGTGGGGCAAGATATTCCGCCCCCTGTCTCAATCTCCCGCCTCCTTTGCCGGCAAGGCGGATCTGAGTGCCGACCTGCAAGCCGAACACGGTAAGGCAGCGGGCGAGTGGCGCCAGACCCTGCAGGGCAGCTTTGCCCTCGATGCCGACGAGCCGTTCTGGGACAAGGTGAAGATAGACCCGCTGCTCGATGAGTGGTTCAAGGGGGCGACCCCGCCCGTCCTGACGCCGGATCAGCTGTGGCAAGGGATGCAGGGGGGTGATACCCCCTTCTACCGCATCAAGCTGCAGGGCAAGATCGACAAGGGGCAACTGCAGATTGAGCAGGCTGGCGCCTCTACCATCACCCATCTGCTGGCGCTGCAAGGGGGGATCGATCTGGTCAACGAGCAGTGGCAGCTCGATCTGGGGGTGCTCAACGGCAACCGCTGCGCCGAGTTGCTCGGCCAGTGGCGCGGACCGCTGACTGCACCCACGCTAGCCTGGAGCTTCCCGCAGCAGCAGGACGCCTGCGGCTGGGAGGTGGGAGTACGCTATCCGCCGCAAGGCAACAGTGCCCCGCTCTGGCGACCGGCCCCCGCGCCGAAAGCCCAAACCCAAGTGCAGACCCAAGCCGGACAAACAAGCGACAGCCAGCAAGGGTAAAAACAGACAAGGCCTCATGATGAGGCCTTGTTGTTTGATGGAGCAACGGGGGCGGTTACTGACCCGGACGGCGGGGCGGCTGCACCACGTAGTGGCCGCAGAACTCTGCCGCCAGCTTGCTGCCGCTGAACAGCTGGATCTTGAGGCTGAAGGTGGCAGGTTCGCCCCGCTTGAGCGGCTGCAGCACAGCGGGCATCCCCTCGCGGGCCACCCGCGCCTCCGGCTCTTCATCGACCGGGCCATGATATTTGATGGTGCTCTCGGCCAGCACCGGTTCGCCCACCAGCCCCTCTTCTTTAAGTTGCAGCCAGATCAGACCCCAACCCGCCAGCACGCACTGGCTGTAGACACTGCCGGCAAACATGCTGCCGTGCACGTTGAAGTTGGCCGCCAGATTGGCCTTGAGGTGGAAGGTCTGGCCGTCGTAGTGGCTGATGTGCATCCCCATCTTCTCGCTGATGGGCACCCCGCGCGACCAGCGGGTGGTGAGATCCTGACACCACTCCGGCCGATACTGGATGGTCTGCAACGGGCTCAGGGATTTGATCATCTGGCGATGGGGAATGCGGCCAAAGGAGACGGGGCCGCCCCCCACTTCGAGAAAACCGCACTTGCGATAGAACTCCACCGCCTCCTGACGGGCGTTCATCACCAGCCGCTTCACCTTCTCGCTGCGGGCCAGCTGCTCGAGATCCTCCACCATCTGGGCCCCCAGCCCCTGGCCGCGATATTCGGGGCGCAGCGCCATAAAGCGGATCTGCGCCTCGTCGCCGCCGATAAAGAGGCGGCCTACCGCGATGGGGGTGCCATCGGGGGCCAGCATCAGCCGGTGAATGGCGACGCTGTCGTATTCATCCCGCTCGGAACCGACTGGCAGATTGAAGGGTTTACGCAGAAGTTCCCAGCGTAACTGGTAGTAGGCATCCAGCTCGGCGACTGTCTGTGGGGTGACTACCCGATACATAGTTTCATCCTTGAGTTTGCGCCGACTGGCAGATTGAAGAGCTTACGTAGAAGTTCCCGGCGCAGCCTGCAGTAAGTACCCAGCTCGGCTGCAGTCTGAGGGGTGACTACCCGATACATAAAGCGATCCTTGAGTTTGCGCCGACTGGCTGATGGAAGGGCTTACACAGACGTTTCCAGCGCAGCTTGCAGTCAGTACCCGGCTCGGCTGCCGTTTGGGGGGTGACTACCCGGTACATAGTTTCATCCTTGAGTTACACTGGCCGGAAACCATCTTGCCGTGCAAATTCATGGACTTCAATCTGCAAGCGTACCAAGCCGATCACTTGTTGCACCTGAGCGTCAAACCCCAGCGCCGCCTCACGGTACAGGAAAATAGCCACCATCGCTGGCTGGAGATAGACGGCGTGGTGCAATCCGCCATGTCGCTCGCCGACCCTGCCGCCCTCTGTCTGCCCCATCAGCGGGTCATCGCCTGTCTGTTGCCGGAACAGGCCACCCGGATCCTCGAACTGGGACTGGGTGGCGGCGATCTCACCCGCCATCTGAACCAGCGCTGGCCAGATGCGCGCCACGAGTGCGTTGACCTCGACGAAGAGGTGCTGACCGTTTATCAGCAGTTTTTCCAGCATCAGGAGCGCGATGGGCGCGCCACTCCGGCACTCCATCAGGCCGATGCCTTGGCCTTTCTCGAACAGAGCGAGCAGCAGTACGACCTCATCCTGCTCGATCTGTTCAGTCAGGATGGCAACCCGCTGCTGCTGTTTCAGGAGCGGCTCTACCGGGCGCTGGCCCCCCGCCTCTGCGGCACCCTGGTCATCAACCTGCTGCCGCGCACCGAGCTTGAGCTAACCCATGCCCTGACACTCATAGAGCAGTGGATTGGCCCGGCCACCCCTTATCCGGTCGCGGGGCTCATCAACGTGATCGTCCACGTCACGCCACGGGATGCAGAAACCTCAGACCTGTAGCCAGAAGGTAACCGGGCCGTCGTTGACCAGCGCCACCTTCATGTCGGCGGCGAAACGGCCGGTTCCGGTCGGGATGCCGCTGGCTGCCGCCTTGGCTACGAAGTAGTCATAGAGCCGCTCTGCCTCGCTCGGGTGAGCACCGCAGGAGAAGCTGGGGCGCATCCCGCTCTTGGTATCGGCCGCCAAGGTAAACTGGGAGACCACCAGCAGGCTGCCGCCGATCTGGCTGACATTGAGGTTCATCTTGCCATTCTCGTCGCTGAAGACCCGGTAGCCGCTCACCTTGTGCAGCAGCTTGTCGGCCTTGGCCTCGTCATCCCCCTGCTCCACCCCGAGCAGCACCAGCAGCCCCTGACCGATGGCACCGGTCACTTCGCCCTCGACGGTCACGCTGGCCTCGCTGACCCGCTGAATCAATGCAATCACATCCCTCTCCTCTGAAAACAGAACGACCGCCCCCTCACAGGGGCGGTCGTCGATGCTACCAATAAACCGGTGGCCAAGGCGATGGCTTAGCCCGGCTCTTCACTGGCCGGTTTCTCGTACTCACCGAGGCAGGCGGTCGCCTCTGCACCGAACAGCACCACCAGCCAGCTGAGATAAACCCAGACGAACAGGATAGGAATGGTCGCCAGCGCGCCATAGATGGCCTGATAGGAGGGGAAGTTGGTGATGTAGATGGCAAAGCCGCGCTTGGCCAGCTCAAACAGGGTGGCAGCCAGCAACGCGCCGATAAAGGCGTGGATCAGCCGCACCTTGCAGTTGGGCACCACGGTATAGACCAGCAGGAAGGTGAGCACCGAGAAGAGGAACGGCAAGCCCCGCAGCAGCAGATAACCGATGCCGAACAGGCTCTCGGCGCCAAACAGCCGCAGGGAGAAGATGTAGGAGGAGATGGCGATGCTGGCCCCGATGAGCACAGGCCCCAGGGTCAGGATCATCCAGTACATGGCAAACGCCTGCGCCAGCGGGCGACTCTGGGTCGAGCGCCAGATGTAGTTGAGGTTCTTGTCGATGGCGGAGATCAACATCAGGGCCACCACCACCAGCGCCCCGATCCCCACCGCAGTGGTGTTGGTGGCGTTGGCGACGAAGCCGTCGATGTACTCCTTGAGCATGTCTCCGGCGGTCGGCACGAAGTTGTGGTAGACGAACTGCTCCATCGCCTGCTTGAGGCTCTGGAACACCGGAAAGGCGGACATCATGCCAAACACCACGGCAATCATCGGCACCAGTGAAAGCAGGGTGACATAGGCCAGATAACCGGCGGTGACCGTCAATCTGTCCTGTTGGAAACGGCCCCAGACAAACTGGGCAAAGTGGCGACCATCATGGCGCACAAAGGAGAGGGCGTGGGCCAAACGGCCGCTGATTTGCTGCTGCATCTTGATTCTCGTAAGCGTCGTCATGCAGCCATTGTGTCAGAGTGGCGCGCTGTTTGGCCACCTTTGACCCCGGATTGCCGCCATATCCGCCCATTTTCTCTACAAGCTGCGCCTTGGGCTGTCACGGGATGCAGCAACAAAAACGGCCCCGATAAAGGGGCCGTTCGCAACGCTGGATTATAGCATGTAGTCCGCTGGCAGCTCGGTGCGAGCAACGCCGGAGGCCACCGCCGCCAGCGCCACGGCGCGGGCGACCCGCGGCAGCAGGCGAGCATCCATCGGCTTGGGAATGACGTAATCCTTGCCGAAGGTGAGCGCGCTCACCCCGGCGGCGGTCAGCACCTCGACCGGCACCGGCTCCTTCACCAGACCGCGGATCGCCTCGACTGCGGCGATCTTCATGGCATCGTTGATGCGGCTGGCGCGGGCATCGAGGGCACCGCGGAAGATGAAGGGGAAGCAGAGCACGTTGTTGATCTGGTTCGGGTAGTCGGAGCGACCGGTGCCCATGATGAGGTCACTGCGTACGGAGTGGGCCAGCGCCGGTTTGATCTCCGGGTCCGGGTTGGAGCAGGCGAAGATCACCGGGTTCGGCGCCATCAGGGCGACCGCTTCGGCGGGCAGCACATCCGGGCCGGAGACACCGACAAACACATCAGCCCCTTCGATGACATCCATCAGGGTGCGCAACGGGGTCTCGTTGGCGAAGCGCTGCTTGTACTTGTTGAGATCGCTGCGGCCGGTGTGAATCACCCCCTGACGATCCAGCATGAAGATGTTGTGCGCCCTGGCACCACACTTGATCAGCAGATCCATGCAGGCGGTCGCAGCAGCCCCCGCCCCCATGCAGACGATGCGGCTGTCACTGATGAGCTTGCCCTGCACTTCCAGCGCGTTGAGCAGACCGGCTGCGGTGACGATGGCGGTGCCGTGCTGATCATCGTGGAACACCGGAATGTCGCAGCGGGCGATCAGCGCCTCTTCAATCTCGAAGCACTCCGGCGCCTTGATATCTTCCAGATTGATGCCGCCGAAGGTATCGGCGATGGCCGCTACCGTGTCGATAAACTGCTGGCTGGTCTCGTGCTTCACCTCGATGTCGATGGCGTCGATACCGGCGAAGCGCTTGAACAGCAAGGCTTTGCCTTCCATCACCGGCTTGGAGGCCAGTGGCCCCAGATTGCCCAGACCCAGAATGGCGGTGCCGTTGGAGATGACGGCCACCAGATTGCCCTTCCCGGTATAGCGGTAGGCATCGGCCGGGTTGGCGGCGATCTCGCGCACCGGCTCGGCGACACCCGGGCTATAGGCCAGCGCCAGATCGTGGGCGGTCTCGGCCGGTTTGGTCAGGGCGATGGCAATTTTGCCGGGTACCGGCTGGGCGTGGTAATCGAGAGCTTGTTGACGCAGATCGGACATGGGGGACCCCGATGTGGTTGGTGCAAATGAGGTGCCGACATGGGGCACGCAGAAGGGCGGGGATCATAAAAGAAAGCAGGGGGCATGCCCAGCAGATCATGCTGCCTGCAACCAGATCAGACCAGTTATTTCAGTACCTTACCCCACTCAAGCCTACCACTTTAGTTATAGATGCTGCTATGTGAGGCAAAAAGTTGGGCAAAAATAGGACAAAAAAGGGCGGCAAGTTGGCCTTGCCGCCCTTTCTGTCAGTGCTGTAGACCTGACTCAGTTGCCCAGATAGACCGGCAGCAGATTCGCCATCGACAGGAAGTGGAACAGCGCGGTCGCCAATCCGAACAGGATCAGCAGCCAGGCCATCAGCTTGCCGCCGGGGGTGACGAAGTGAGGTGTCACTTCGCCACGCTCGGCCCGCGCCCGGGTACGCAGCACCAGCAGCGCCGGGATGATGCAGGTCCAGATGGTGGCGGCGGCACCGGCATAGCCGATGGCCAGCAGAAAACCGAACGGGAAGAGCAGGGAGAGCACTAACGGCGGCAGGAAGGTGACCGCCCAGGTCTTGCTGCGACCGGCGCGGCTGCTGTCGAACTTGAACAGATCAGCCAGATAGTCGAACACCCCGAGCCCGACCCCGATAAAGGAGGAGAGGATGGCCGCCATGGAGAAGCCGTTGATGGCACTGGCCACCTTCTCCGATTCAATCACCCCGGATAGCGCAGAGAGCAGCACGCTCACGTCACCCCCCTTGGCAATCACCGGAGCAAAGTCCTGACGGGGCAGGTTGCCGAAGATCCCCAGCAGCCAGAGCACGTAGAGTGCCAGCGCGATCAGGGTTCCTCCCAGAATGGCCCATCTGGCCTGCTGCTCGTTCTGGTAGTAGGCACGCAGGGAAGCGACCGAGTGGTGATAGCCAAACGAGGTGAGCGCCACCGGCAGCATCGCCATGGCATAGGGGGCGTAGCGACTCTCGCTGCCCGCCAGATCGAGCAGGGTTGGCAGCTTGATATTGCCGAGCAACCCGGCCACACCGAGGGCGAAGCTGAGGATCATGAAGGCGATCAGCACCACAGAGATGCGGTCAACGGCACGGGTCGAGTGCCACACCACCGTAGAGAAGAGCGCTACAAACAGCACTGAAGCGAGCTTGCTGTCGATCCCCAGTATCCCCTGCAAGATGGCGCCGGAGGAGGTGATGTAGGCGTAAATCAGAATGCCGCCGACAAAGTAGACCGAGAGGTTGTTGAGCAGATTAAGCTTCTCCCCCAGTAGCTCGCGGGTCACGGTATTGAAGGAAACCCGCATATCGTAGTGCTGGAACGACTCCAGCAACATCCAGCCAGACAGCGTCATCATCACCATGGTGACGGTCAGCGCCAGTATCGACCAGAGGGTCCAGGCGCCAGCCCCCGAACTCGGCAAACCGAGCATGCCGGCTCCCACGCAGACGCTGGCGATGATGCAGGCGCCCCCTAGAATTGACGGTTTTTTCTTCATAATTCCTTCTTTATTAATTAGTTACACACCTGAATTGCATAAATACCGGGGCATGATGCCAGTCTTTGCCGAAAGACGCACATCTATATCGGGCTGCAAGGCAGCAGGAGCGACTCTTCCACACAGCAATGGCGGCCTCAAAGAGCCATAAGAGCAGGAGCCGAACAGGCGTTTCAGCCCCGGCTCCTGTCTGACATGGATAAGGTTCGGCGATAGGACGAGGGCGCGGCCTGCCCTCAATCCATCACGGGAATGCCGGCTTTCGCCTCCGCCTGTCTGGCGATGGCTTCGGTCATCCCCTGAAAGATGAAGAGGTGGAACGGCAGCATGGCCAGCCAGTAAGCCAGCCCCCAGGCCCCTTGCGGATGCCAGTGGGCCGTCACCTTGAGCCGGGTCAGGCCCGACTCCTCCGGCACAATAATGAACTCCAGCCGACCCACGCCGGGGGCCTTCATGTTGAACAGCAGGTCGAGCCTGCGTCCCTCATCCACCCCGAGGATCTGCCAGGAGTCGAGCATGTCCCCTTTGACGAACTGATCCGGGTTGCTGCGGCCACGGGTGCGGGCCGGACCGCCGATCAGGTGATCCATCCACTCGCGCACCACCCACAGCTCATTCATGTAGAAGTAACGCTGCTCACCCCCCAGTTGCTGCAGCACCTCCCACACCACCTTGGGCGAGGCGAGACAGATGGCATCGCCACTGGCGGTACGGTCGTAGAAACCATATTCGGGATGGCGCCAGCGCAGACCGAGCGGCGTCTGCTGGCCTTGTTGTTCGGCACCGAGCCGTTGCTCCAGCGCCAGACTCTCCGCCAGCGCCTCATCGAAACTGAGCAGGGTTTGCGGCAGCAGGGCTCGCAGCGGGCCGTCATCGGCCGGAATGTCGTGCTTGAGGCCGCCTACCAGCGCCTTGGCCACCGGCTGCGGCACCGAGGTGACAAACTGCAGCCACCAGGCGGAGAGACGCGGGCTCAGAAACGGGATGGGAATGATGGGGCAGCGCTTGCCGATATGGGCGGCGAACTTCTGCAACTGCTGCTGATAGCTGAGCAGCTCGGGGCCGACTGCATTGAAGATACGGCCATCCACCTCGTCGGCCTCCACCAGCCCGCCCAGATAGTGCAGCAGGTTGGACAGCGCAATCGGCGGCGTGCGCGAGCGTACCCATTTCGGCGTCACCATCAGCGGCAGGTTGAACACCAGATCCCGCATCACCTCGAACGCCGCCGAGCCGGGCCCGATGATGATGCCAGAGCGCAGCTCAACCGTCGGCACGCCGGATTCACGAAACAGCTCGCCACAGTGGCGACGGGAGTTGAGATGACGGCTGTTGCACTGCTCGGGCTGGATCGCCCCCAGATAGATGATGCGGCGCACCCCGGCTGCGCGGGCGGCAGCGGCGAAGTTCTTCACCCCCTGTTGCTCCAGCCGGTGAAAATCGGCCCCCGCCCCCATGGCATGCACCAGATAGAAGACGGTGTCGATGCCAGCCAATGCAGGCAGCAAGGTGATGGGCTTGAGGCTGTCGGCGAGGCGAAACTCCACCCCCTCCGGCAGTCGGCAAGGGCGTCGTGCCCCGGCAATCACCCTGTAACCCAGGGTTTGCAGGTGGGGCACCAGATAGGAACCTATATAGCCTGCCGCCCCCATCACCAGACAGTTACGCATTCACGCGCTCCTCATGTTCGTTGCTTATCACCAACGCGCCATCACCGATGCCGCATGTCAGCCAGAGTACGCAGCGCAACACCCTTGAAGATGTTCAACAACAGCGCCACCATCCAGCCTCTTGCCATCCTGCCACGCCGCCACCTTGCGACATAGTACTAACCACTTCCCTGATTAGTCCGATTTGGTGTTAAGCCCTGCTCACCGACTGGTCGATAACTGACCAGATGTATAGCGCCGAGGGCGAATGTATGCGCATCGATCACTACGACCTCCAGGGGGAGGTGCAATACCGGCAACAACAGGCCCAGAGCCGCAAGGTGCGCAACCTCGGGCCCGTGCCCCCCGCCATCAACCCGCCAGATAACCGCGCACGGGCCACCTCATCTGACGAGCCGCGAACCAATCTCACCCTGATGCAGGCCAGCGCTCTGACGCTACAAGCCACCAACCGAGCTGCCACCAGCCAGCAGGCAGGTGCGATGCCAGCCCCGCCCCCGCCGACCGATGTCAAACAGGATGATAACGGCATGCCCGATGACGGACTGGATAACCGCCAACGGCTGATCAAGCTGATGATCGAGGCGATGCTGGGCCACGAAATCGAGCTGCCCAAGCCGATCAAACCCGCAGCAGAGGTGGGCGAAGGGGTAATGCAAGGAGCCGCCGCCACTCAGGCCGCCGAGCCGGATCAACTGGTGGAGGTGACGGACACCCTGCTGCAACAGGAGCAGCTCAAGGTGGTGGCGTCCGCCAGCGTAGCGACTCAGGATGGCCAGACCCTGCAGCTGGATCTCGGCTTTGTGCTCGACTGGCGTCAGCTGGAGGTGAGCCAGCGGCGCACCACCCTCAATGCCCTCAAAGATCCGCTGGTGCTCACTCTGGATGGCAAGATCGCCGACTTGACCGAGGCGCGGGTCACTTTCGATATCGATCAGGATGGCAAAGAGGACAACCTGCCGGGCCTGCGTGAAGGGAGCGGCTTTGTGGCGCTGGATCGCAATGGCAACGGCACCATAGACGATGGCGGCGAGCTGTTTGGAGCCCGCTCCGGCAATGGCTTTGGCGAGCTGGCCACCCTGGATGAGGATGGCAACGGGGTGCTGGACGAGGGGGATAGCCAGTTTTCAGCTCTGCAGTTCTGGCACCCGGAGCACGCCCCCATCGCTCTGGTGGAGCTGGAGATCGGCGCCATCCTGCTGCGCCCCCTCGACACCCCCTTCACCCATCTGGGGGAGAGCGGCAATCAGGGGGTGCTGCGCCAATCCGGCCTCTACCTCACCGAGCAGGGCAAGGGGGGCTGGGTGCAGCAGATCGATCTGCGAGTTTGAGCATTGAAACGGAATCAGCAGCCCGGTCGCTGACGAGATCTGTCAGCGACCGGCTCCGGCACCATCAACTCAGCTCGGTGGGGTCGATATCCAGACTCCAGCGCACCTTTTTGGTCTCCGGCCAGCCCTCCAGCTCCTTCACTGCCCAATCCAGCAGCTGGGCCAGCGGTACCCGGTTCGGCCCCTGCACCAGTAACTGCATGCGGAACTTGCCCGCCTTGCGCTCCATAAAGCCGCTGATGGGCCCCAGCACCTGCAGATGGGGATAGCGGGCGCTGCGCAGGGTATCGGCGAGGCGGGTAAGAAACAACTGCACCTCGTCGCGGCCCGTGGCCTCAGCCCGGAACAAGCTTTGATAGCTAAATGGCGGCAGCCCCAACAAGCGACGCTCTTTCAGCGCGGTATCGGCGAAGTGGCCGTAACCGTTCTGGGTCAGATCCTGCAGCAGGGCGTGCTCCGGATGATGGCTCTGCAGCACCACCAACCCGGGTTTGCTGGCGCGACCAGCACGGCCCGCCACCTGGGTGTAGAGCTGGGCCAGCTTCTCGGCGGCGCGAAAATCGGCGCTGAACAGGGCGCCATCCACATCCAGCAGACCGACCAAGGTCACATCCGGGAAGTGGTGGCCTTTAGCCAGCATCTGGGTGCCGATCAGGATCTTGTACTTGCCCGCCTTGATATCACCGAGATGGGTCTCCAGCTCCCCCTTGCGGCGGGTGTTGTCCCGATCGATGCGCACCACCGGGTATTGCGGGAAAACCGTGGTGAGCAGCTGTTCCAGCTGTTCGGTGCCCACCCCTGAGCCAATCAGTTCGTTGCTGCCGCACTCGGGGCAGCTGTGGGGCAGCGGGCGCACGCTGTCGCAGTGATGGCAGTGCAGTCGTCGCCCGGCCTGATGCCAGGTGTACCAGGCATCACAGCGCTCGCAGGCCGCGCTCCAGCCACACTGATGGCAGATAAGGGACGGGGCATAGCCACGGCGGTTGAGGAACAGCATCACCTGATTGCCCGCCGCCAGATGCTCCGCCATTAACTGCTCCAGCTGGGGGGAGAGTCCTGCCTGCAGCCGCACGTTCTTGATATCCAGAATCACCTGACGGGCGGTCTGGGCATTGCCGGCGCGCCGGGTCAGGCTGAGGTGGTGATACTTGCCACTGCGGGCATTGTGCAGCGTCTCCAGCGAGGGGGTGGCCGAGCCGAGCAGGATCGGGATACCTGCACGATGGGCCCGCATCACCGCCAGATCCCGCGCGTGGTAGCGAAAGCCATCCTGCTGCTTGAAAGAGCCGTCATGCTCCTCGTCGATGATGATGATGCCGAGGTTCTTGAACGGGGTGAACACCGCAGAACGGGTGCCGATCAGGATGGCGGCGCCGCCGTCGCGGCAGGCGAGCCAGGCGTCGAGCCGCTCCCGATCGTTCATGGCGGAGTTCATCGCCACCACCGGCACCTTGAAACGGCGGCGGAAACGGTTGATGGTCTGCGGGGTGAGGCCAATCTCCGGCACCATCACCAGCGCCTGCTTGCCAGCCCGCAGCAGCGGCTCGAGGATGCTTAAGTAGACCTCGGTTTTGCCGGAGCCAGTGATACCATCGAGCAGGAAGGCGCCGAACTGGTCGCTCTGGCTGGTGACCGTCGCCACCGCCAACGCCTGTTCGCTGTTAAGGCGCAACCCCTCCCCCGCGTCAAAACGGGTTGCCCAGTCACTATCGTGGCTGGGCTCCAAGCTGCGCTTCTCCAGCAACCCCTTTTTCTCCAGCGCAGTAAGGGCGGCACTCTGGATCTCCTCCTGCTTGAGCGCGGATGGGGTCTGTGGCCCCTTGCGCAGCAGGGCGAGGGCCTGCTGCTGCTTGGCCGCCCGCTTGAGCTCGTTGAGATCGATCGCCATCCCCGCCTCGGTGGCAAACCAGAACTCCAGCTCCCGATAAGCGGCAGGCTCCCCCTTGCGCACCAGCACTGGCAGGGCATGAGGCAGCACTTCTCCCAGCGGATGCTGGTAGTAGTTGGCGCTCCAGTTCATCAGCGCGAGGATGTCGGCCCCCAACACAGGAGTCGTGTCGAGCACCCTTTTCAAGGGCTTTAATTTGTTGCGAGGCACCTGACTCTCGGTTGGGTGATCCACCACCAAACCCACAAGAGTCTGCGGACCGAAGGGGATCTCGACCCGACAACCGGGCGCCGGTAATGGCAGAGGGGAGAGATAGTCGAAGTGACGGCGTAACGGTACCGGGACAGCGACACGAACCAGATCCAGCATTTGGGAACAATTCACCAGGGGTTGCCTATTTTTTCTGCGAAGCCACTTGCCTGATCTCAGGCATTTCCTATATTATTCGCAGCCTTTGAAACTGTGTTCAACAATCGTGTGGTGTCCGACAAGAGATCGGATGGCGACACGGCCTATTAATTGAGGTTGTCCATGAAAGCTAATATTCATCCTGAGTACGTCGCCATCACCTGCAAATGCTCCTGCGGTAATGTCATCAACACTTTCTCTACCCTGGGTAAAGATCTGAACCTGGACGTGTGCTCTGCATGCCACCCGTTCTACACCGGTAAGCAGAAAGAAGTTTCTAGCGGCGGCCGCGTAGACAAGTTCAACAAGCGTTTTGGTGGCCTGACTGCCAAGAAGTAATCTTACTTCTGAAAAATTCTGAAAAAGGCGCCTATCGGCGCCTTTTTTATGCCCGCTATTTTCGTATCCCAGCCGATGGGATACCCGGTGCTAACGTCCGCGTTCGCTGCTTCGACGTAAATAGACATAGCCTTCCCCCGGACTGCCCCAGCGAGACCCTCCCTGATTGTCATAGGCGCGATCCAGCAGTCGAATGCTATTCGGCCCAATCCAGATATGCTGCACTAGCGTGCTGGCCCCGCCAAAGTCGGTAGCACAGTGCCCCACCCGGGTATGACCAGCGTATTCACCGGATGCCGTCCGGTTCAGCCAAATCTCGCAACCGTGACGCAGTGAGAGTTGTTGCGGGGTCAAACTGTCGAGCAAAGCGGGTTGACGCCAGGCACCAGCAAAGTCGATAGCCCTGGGCATGGTCAGTTCGGCCATCAGGATCCGCCCGTCAGGGGCGGGTGAGAAGCGGTAGATGCGCTGGCGGAAGGGACGGATGGAACGCAGGGTCAGATATTGTTCGGCATAGACCCAGCGATACCCCTGATAGCCGGGCCAGATCTCCCTCAGTCGCAGCTCGGCGCTGGTAAAGCGACTATCATAACCAGCCTGCTCCATGCTCGAAAAATCACCGCTTAACCAACTGAGCAGTGGCTCCATGCCGGGCTTGGGTGGGGTAGCCTGGGGCGCCGAACCTGCCAACACCAGACAAGAACAGAGCAGCCCGAATGCAGCCACCAGCAACTTTGCCATCGAATCCTTCCGAATCATCATAATGGCGGCGATTATATGAGCGAATGCCCCCAATAACAGCCATCAGGATCAAATCATTGCCACTCAGGGACAAAAACCTCGCAAGGATACCTGCCCGATCACTAAACCCGATATTTCGCCACCGCCTTGTTCAATAGTTGAGCTTGCTCGTTAAGGCCCTGACTGGATCTGGCGTTCTCCTCCGCCATGATGCTCGACTCCTGGGCGATGTCGCGGATGTTGTTGACGTTGCGGTTCACCTCGTTGGCCACCAGGCTCTGCTGTTCGATGGCTGCCGCTATCTGGGTGCTCATGTCCATGATCAGGGTGACATCCTGGGTGATCTGCCCCAGTAGCGCCCCTGCGGTGCTGGCCTGCTCCGCGCTGCGGCTGCCCTGCTCACGACAAGTCGCCATTACCTCGACGATGCTGCCGGTCTGTTTTTGCAGGGAGCTGATGATACCGGCAATCTCCTGAGTCGATTTCTGGGTGCGAATCGCCAGGCTGCGCACCTCGTCCGCCACCACCGCAAAGCCGCGCCCCTGATCCCCGGCCCGGGCGGCCTCGATGGCGGCATTGAGCGCCAGCAAGTTGGTCTGCTCGGCAATACCGCGGATCACGTCAAGCACAGAGCCGATGGTCTCGCTCTCTTTTTGTAGCTGTCCCACCTCTCGGGACGAGATCTCCAGATTGCCCGCCAGCGAGCGGATCTGACTGACGGTGCTCTCAACCGCGGTGCGTCCCTCCTGCGCCTTGTTGTTGGTGGCCTGAGCATTGTTGGCCGCCTGCTCGGTGTTGCGGGCGATCTCCTCGATGGTGGATCCCATCTCGGTGGATGCGGTCGCCACCATGTCGGTCTCCTGCAACTGGCGCGCCGCCCCCTCGCTGGTGCGCTTGACGTTAGCCGAGAGGTGATCGGCTGCTTCGGTCAGGGTGTGCACGCTCTGTTTCACGTCACCGATCAGGTTGCGGAACCCGCCCAGCATCACGTCAAGATTGCCCGCCAGCTGGGCCATTTCATCCGCCCCTTGCAACTCAATCTTCAGGCGCAGGTCGTTGTCCTGGCGGATACGGTTGACTGTGTCATTTACCCGCGAGATGGGCCTGTCTATGCTACGGCCCAGCAAGATACTCATGGTGCCGATCAGCACTATGATGATGCCGCCGCAGACCAGCATCAGCAGATTCAGGCGCGCGGTCTGCTGTTCCAGCTGGTCGGCGATATGCCGGTCGACCGCAACAAACCCCTGTTCGGTCTGATGTACCAGTTCGCGCATCTGGTTGCGCAGCCCTTCATCGTCTTTCAGACCCAACACCTGCATCCCCTGCACCAGGGCCACAAAATCCTGCCGGTACTGCTGGCTGGCCTGCTCCAGCTTGCCGCGATCCGCCTCCGGTAGGGCGGTAAGGCTATCCTGAAAGCCCTTGTGCAAAGTCTCGAAGCGATCCAGATACTGGATGTCGGAGCGCAGCATGAAGTCCTTCTCCGCCCGTCTCAACTGCAGCATGGTGATGAGCAGCCCCTGCTGATCCAGCTGCTTGAGCCCATTTTCTACCTCGTGCACTGCTGCCCGTAGCTTGCCATAGAGGCCATCTTCCGGCCCCAGCCCAATCTTCTGCTGTTGTGCCACCAGATCGTTGAAGGCCTTGCCATAAGCCGTCATCTGCTGATCCAGCCGGACCAGCTCACCCTGCGCAGCTGCAAGGTTGTCATCGCTGCTCATGTTCTGATCCAGCTGATGAAAATCGGCCAGCCCCTGATTGAAACGTTCGGCAAAAGCCATCTCTTTGCGGATCAGGAAATCCTTCTCGGCTCGCCGCAGATTGAGCATGGCGATCTCCAACTGGTCCACATTGCGCTGGGCATCGGTCAGATGGCGATTAACCTGACTGGAGTAAAGAAACAGGCCACTCAGCACCATCATGGCGACAGCAACCAGCACGGTATTCAGGATCAACTTATGACGGATCAGCACGGTGGACCTCACACAGACAAAGGATGAACTGCATTGAGCTTAAGCAGAAAAGCCGCGGCGGGTTGCCTGTACAAGGAATATTCATTGAAATGCCCCCCCCACTCCTTATACTGGTTGCACCTGTTTCCAGCCGTGGATTTGACACTATGGAATACAATACTTCTGAACTGTGCGACATCTACCAGGACATGGTGGATGTGCTTGAACCCATGCTCTGCTCCTTCGGTGGCCGCTCCTCTTTCGGCGGCGTCATCACCACCGTCAAATGCTTCGAATCAAATGGCCTGATCCGTGAACTCGTTAAAGAGAACGGGGTCGGTCGCATATTACTGATCGACGGCGGTGGCTCCATGCGCCGCGCCCTGATCGACAGCGACATCGCCACTACGGCGGCCGAGAACGATTGGGAAGGGATTGTCTGCTACGGCTGCGTCCGCGAAGTCGATATTCTGGAAGATCTGGATATCGGTATTCAGGCACTGGCAGCCATTCCGGTCGGAGCCGACAGCAAGGATGTGGGGGAGACCGATCTGCCGGTCAACTTCGGTGGCGTGACTTTCCTGCCCGATGACCACCTCTATGCCGATACCACAGGGGTGATCCTCTCCCCCGAGGCACTCGATATCGAGTAAGCCACAGACAGAGTGACGACGGGAGCCTTGGCTCCCGTTTTTTATGCCTGCAACTTGCTGAAAAATGACAAAAAAAGAGGGCCAGATAAACTGGCCCTTAACTGGAAGCAATGTGAGCAATGTCGTGCCTTCACAAGAAGTCCATCACGTTGGAACGAATGAAGTCTTTCCCGGAAAACAAGTTAACAATAATCATTCTCATTTAAATGAGCAAGCGCTATTTGCAAAAAGTGCAAAAAAATTGACCACCGCGAAGGGTGGTCAATCTCATCAGGCTTGTCGGGTCGCCGTTTGCAGGCTGGATAATCCGGCCTCGCCCACCAGCTTGCGGCTGAGGTAACGCAGCAAGACGCCGTAGAGCGGCACGAACAAACCAAGGCTGATCAGCAACTTGAATACGTAATCGACGGTTGCGATCTCGACCCAGTGCTCTGCCATGAAAGGATCTGTGGTGCGCCAGAAGGCCACACTGAAGAAGGCGATGGTATCGACCAGATTACCGAACAGGGTGGAAGCTGCAGGGGCAACCCACCAGGCTTTCATCAGTCGCAGTCGGTTGAACACCACCACGTCCATAAACTGGCCCACCAGATAGGCCATAAAGCTGGCCAGCGCGATACGCGCCACGAACAGATTGAACTCGGCCAGATTGCCCATGCCCTGATAACTGCCCTCGAAGAACAGCACGGAGAGTCCATAGGAGACCACCAGCGCAGGCAGCATCACGGTCTGGATAATCTTGCGCGCAAGACCGGCACCGAAAATCCGCACCGTCAGGTCAGTGGCCAGGAAGATAAACGGGAAGCTGAACGCACCCCAGGTGGTATGGAAGCCAAACACGGTGATCGGCAGCTGCACCAGATAGTTGCTGCTGGCAATGATCAGGATGTGGAACAACGACAGGCGAACAAGCGCCGTTTGGTACTGCGCAGGGGTCAAATTCATCTTGTGACCTTTTTGGTTAATGGGGTTAGGGAACCCATACCGCCACCATTGGCGATAATCGAGGGGCGAGATTATACGCCCCAAAACCGATAGTTCAATCTTTATGCGATTGCGCTCGCCCGGATTGGCCAGTAGCAGAGCTGGCCTTGCGGGCGATAGTTAACCCTTGTGTTGCCTGGCGAGCCAGAGCAGTGCCTCCCGATCCGCCGGACGTACCGCCGCCAGCCAGCACCCGCTGTAGTGCTCATACTCCAGCCTGAATTGACTCCCTTCAAACTCCAGCAGCCAGCTATGGCGGTCGGCCCCCACATCCTGCTCGAGCGGCTGCAGCTCCCACTCTCGCAGCAAAGCCTGCACCAACACCGGAAACCTGTCCCAGTCGAGCACCGGGCAATCCAGCGTCACCACGCCAGCTTCATTATCTATCTGTTTGATCTGCCAACTCATTCCCTGTCTCTCAGCTGCTGCAGGAGAGCTCACCACCGCAATACCATGCCGGAGCCGGGGTAGCGAGATCCTCATATTCGGGTTGTTCATCATAGGGACGCTGCAGGGCGGCGAACAGCCGCTCGAACGGCCGCATATCCCCTGCCTCGGCCGCATCTATCGCCTGCTGGGCCAGCGCATTGCGCAGTACATACTTGGGATTGATGGCATCCATCTGCCCCTTGCGCACCGCATCCACGCTTCCTTCGCGCACCAGCCGCGCCCGATAGCGTTCCAGCCACTCCTGCCAGAGGAGTGGCTCAGGCAACAGCGCCAGCAGAGACGTGGGCCATGCCCCCTCTCCCATCACCTCACCGAGCCGACGCAGGAACAGGTGGTAATCCACCTTGTGAGCTGCCAGCAGCCGGAACAGCTCGCGGAACAGTGCCGGGTCATCCTCCTCCCACACCGCCAGCCCGAGTTTGGCCCACATCAGCTCGGAGTAGTGCAACATCAGCTGCTGTTCGTACTGAGCCAACGCCGCAGCCAGCGCGTCACCATCCACATGGCCCGCCAGTGCCTGCGCCAGCTTTTGCAGATTCCAGTAACCGACCGCAGGCTGCTGATCCAGCGCGTAACGCCCCGCCGGATCCGAGTGATTGCAGACAAAATCAGGCACATAGGCATCAATAAAACCGTAGGGGCCATAATCCAGCGTCAGACCGAGCAGCGACATGTTGTCGGTGTTCATCACCCCGTGGCAGAAGCCCGCCGCCTGCCATTTGGCAATCAGCCGCGCGGTACGGCGCACCACCTCGGCAAACAGTTCGGCGCCATTCTCCAGCTCAGGGAAGTGGTGGCGCAGCAGATAATCGATGAGCGGCGGGATCTTCTCCCCCTGCCCGCTCCAAGCGAAATACTCGAGATGGCCGAAGCGCAGATGGCTGGGGGCGGTACGCAGCACGGTCGCGCCCGTC
This sequence comes from Aeromonas sp. 160P, assembly GCF_055193095.1. NCBI lineage: Bacteria > Pseudomonadati > Pseudomonadota > Gammaproteobacteria > Aeromonadales > Aeromonadaceae > Aeromonas > Aeromonas sp. 160P. The sequence goes on from NZ_JBUXKV010000001.1 coordinate 510,692, forward strand.
TCGACCTGTTCGCGGTAGATGGGCTCCTGGCTTCCTACCAGCACTAATGCGCGAGTGGTCGGAATACCAAGGGCATGGAGCGCCTCGGAAGCGAGATACTCGCGAATGCTGGAGCGCAGTACGGCGCGGCCATCACCAAAACGGGAGAAAGGGGTTTTGCCCGCCCCCTTCAGGTGGAGATCCCAGCGCTGACCGTTGGGGGCCAGCTGCTCACCCAATAGCAGCGCCCGACCATCGCCAAGGCGGGGGCTGTAGCCGCCGAACTGATGGCCAGCATAGACCTGCGCCACCGGCTGCATGCCGGGCAGCAATTTTCCCTCACCACAGCAGGCGATCCAGTCAGCCTCGCTGACGCCTCCCAGCCCCAACTCATCCAGCAAAGCCCGGTTGAGATGAAGCAACCGGGGTTGCTGCAGCGGCTGGGGGGCCACCGACTCACAGGCCCAGGGCAACTCGGTCGCAAAAGTGTTGATCAGCTTCATGGTTGTGCCATTCGTCCCTGCGTATGCTCTTGTCACTCTTTATACTGCCGTCAGCCATGCTTGCGCTAACTGGCAACCATCATTTTTCAATTCAAGGAGAAGAAGATGCAAAAATGGGTATATGCCCTGCCCTTGCTGGCACTGGCGTGGGGTCATCAGGCCAAGGCTGCGGATATCGAGGCCGGCAAAGCCAAGGCAGCGGTCTGTGCCGCCTGTCACGGCGTGGAAGGCAAGGCGATGATCCCCAACTATCCCCATCTGGCGGGTCAAAATGCCGCCTATCTGGTGAAACAGTTGAAAGCCTTCAAGGATGGCACTCGCAAAGAGCCCTTGATGGACCCCTTCATGGCGCCGCTGACCGATGCGGATATCGACAATCTGGCGGCATTCTACGCCAGCCTGAAGTAACCTGACTGCGCCCGGCTAACGGGCGCCTCACCCTGCCACATCGTCAAACAAGCCTCCGCCTTTTGCGGTCGATTAGGCTGCCAAATCGACCCTAGCGTCGGCAGTAGTCGATGATAAGGTCCATAAAGGCTTCACCGAAGCGTTCCAGCTTGCGGTGGCCGACGCCATTGATAGCCAGCATCTCGTCTTCGGTCATAGGCATCGCCGCTGATCCCATCTCCACCCGAGTTACTATCTACCTGCGGCAGTAGTCGATGATAAGGTCCATAAAGGCTTCGCCGAAGCGTTCCAGCTTGCGGTGGCCGACACCGTTGATGGCCAGCATCTCGTCCTCGGTCATCGGCATCAGCTGAGCCATCTCCACCAGGGTCGCATCGTTGAATACCACGTAGGGCGGCACTTCTTCGTCCTCGGCGATCTGCTTGCGCAGGCCGCGCAGCTCCTTGAACAGCCGCTTGTCGTAGTTGGCGTTGTCGAGCAGACCGTTGCGCTTCTCCTTGCGGCTGGAGATAGGCTGCAAGCGGGGCACCGCCAGCTCAAGTTTGGTCTCGCCGCGCAGCACGGGGCGGGCCGCTTCGGTCAGCTGCAGCACCAGATTGCGGGTGATGTTCTGGGTCAGCAGCCCCTTGTGGATCAACTGGCGGATCACGCTCATCCAGTATTCGTGGCTCTGATCCTTGCCGATGCCATAGGTCGAAAGCTTGTCGTGGCCATGATCCTTGATGCGCTGGTTGAGCGAGCCGCGCAGCACCTCCACCACATAGCCCACCCCGAAATTCTGACCCACCCGCCAGACGCAGGAGAGCGCCTTCTGGGCATCTTCGGTGCCGTCATAGCTCTTGGGCGGATCGAGACAGATATCGCAGTTGCCACACGGCTTGTCGTTGTACTCGCCGAAATAGTTGAGCAGCACCTGACGGCGGCAAGTCTGCGCCTCGGCAAAGGCCGCCATCACGTTGAGCTTGTACTGCTCCACCTGCAACTGCTGGGGATTCTCGATGTTGTCGAGCAGCCGCCGCACCCGGCCGATATCGGCGGGATCGTACAGCAGCAGCGCCTCGGCGGGGGTGCCATCACGGCCAGCGCGACCGGTCTCCTGATAGTAGGATTCGATGTTCTTCGGAATGTCGTAGTGCACCACGAAGCGCACATTGGGCTTGTCGATGCCCATGCCAAACGCCACCGTCGCCACCACGATCTCGACATCATCCTTGAGGAAGGCATCCTGGGTCTGCTGGCGCTGCTCGAGCGGCAGCCCCGCATGATAGGGCGCCGCCTTGCAGCCGTGGCGAGATAACCGCTCGGCCACCTCCTCCACCCGATTGCGACTGGAGCAGTAGACGATGCCACAGTTGCCCTTCTGGCTCTGCACGTAGCGCAGCAGCTGTTCAGCCGCTTTGAACTTCTCCACCAGGCTGTAGCGGATATTGGGGCGATCGAAGCTGGCGGTGTGGATGAAGGGATCGTTGAGTTCCAACCGGTGCAGCATGTCGCTGCGGGTCGCCTCGTCGGCGGTCGCGGTGAGTGCCACCACCGGCACCTGCGGGAACCACTGCTTGAGCCGCCCCAGCGCCGCATACTCCGGCCGAAAATCGTGGCCCCACTGGGAGACGCAGTGAGCCTCGTCAATGGCGAACAGCCCGAGCGGCAGCTCGGCCAACCGATCCATAAACTCATGCTGCAACAGTCGCTCGGGGGAGACATAGAGCAGCTTGATCTCGCCACGCCGCATGGCGGCAAAGTTCTGGATCATCTCCTCCCTGCTCAGGGCCGAGTTGATGTAGACCGCCGCCACGCCGTTGGCGCGCAGGCTATCAACCTGATCCTTCATCAGGGAGATCAGCGGAGAGACCACCACCCCGAGCCCAGGCCGCAGCAGCGCCGGGATCTGGAAGCAGAGTGACTTGCCACCACCGGTGGGCTTGAGCACCATGGCATCACGCCCCGCCACTATCTGCTCGATAATCTCCAGCTGGCCCGGCCGAAATTGCTGGTAGCCGAAGACCGCCTGCAGCAGGGCAAGCGGGCTCTCTGGCTGAGAATCTTGCAGGATTTCGGCAATCGCGGTCATGGGCTCTCCTTTGGGGTCGCCATTCTAAAGCAGCCGCCGCTCACAATAAACCAGCCATTGCGACTGTTAAGGAACTGTTGCAGACTAGCTGGAGTTTTTACTCGGCTTTGATGACAGGGATCGGTATCAAAGAATGAAACAGATGTTGAAGAAGATGGCGCTCAGTGGCATTGCCAATCTGTTCGCAGAGCGGATGCCGTTCAACAAGTTGATCGGCATGCAGGTGACCCACTACGACTTCGACAAGGTGGAACTGCGCATCAAGATGGATGACAAGCTGATCGGCAATCCCTTTCACAATATCTTGCACGGCGGTGTCACCGCCAGCCTGCTGGATGTGGCGGGCGGCATGATAGTCGCCGCCTCCTGCATTGATGATCTGGAGGATTTCTCTCCCAGCTATCTCAAGGAGCGCTTCTCCTGCCTCGGCACCATAGATCTGCGAGTGGATTATCTGCGACCCGGTCGCGGCAACGAGTTTATCGCCACCGCCCACATCATTCGCGCTGGCAGCAAGGTCGCCGTCGCCCGGATGGAGCTGCACAACGAAGAGGGCACCCACATCGCCTTCGGCACCGGGACCTATCTGGTGGGTTGAACCAAATTAGTGCATAAAAACCGTGCTGCTAATCCACTTTTAATCATTCGATTCCTTACCCCCTCTGGCCGAACAAGGTCCATACTCATAGTCGGGATTGTGTGCAGAGGGGAATTGCAGGCGATGAGTGCGAAACTGGCGATCAAACCATCCAGAACCTTGTTGACACAGCTCGAGTACATGCTCAACGAGGTGCAGACACCCGAGTGTCGCCACTGGTTGGAACAGGAGCTTGAGGGGTATTCTCTCTCCTCACCCCTGCCTTGGTATCGCATCGTCCCCTGTCGGCAACGCGGACATTTTTTGGATCTGAAAACGGGAAAATATTTGACCTGTCATATCAACAGTCAAACGCTATGCCAACGCGATATGGCCCAAATTCAGTTCATTTATGCCCGTGAACCCGCCGCCCACTATTTACTGCAACGCGATTCCGGCGTTGAACCCTGGCCAGAGCAACTGCTGGAAGATTATCAGGAGCAGTTGATCCCCGGCCATTTATGCCTGCAAGCCTGGCATGAGCCAGTGAGTTCATTACGTGCACAACTGATGGAGGGAATAGAGCATTTCATTAGTGAGTACCCCAAGCACGCAGCCTTGCTGCCTCAACACAGTTTCAAGGCATTGCGGCATCAGCACTGGCATATTTGAGTAAGCGCCTGGCGCGCAAGGAGGGCACCATAGACAAGACCCATAGCGAGATTGCCACAATTTAGAGTGCCGGAGTCAGGATCAGACTCCACCGATGGGCCACCGAGCGGTGGCCCTTTTAATGTCCGCAGCCCCCCCCACTATCGACAGCCCCATGCACAATAAGCCCCCTCTGCTTATAACCCAACCGTTCACCATTCATTCCATATCCCACCAACTTATCGCCCCTCTATCCCGCCCTACCGAGAAAAAGTGGGTTGCCATCGCAATCTGAAACGGATGGCGGATAGCAGATAGCGGATAGCGGATAGCGGATAGCGGATAGCGGATAGCGGATAGCGGATAGCGGATAGCGGATAGCGGATAGCGGATAGCGGATAGCGGATAGCGGATAGCGGATAAGCAAAGTCTGGCGCCCCGCGCCATGAACCCACAACACTAACGGACAATCATTGCTCGTAGAGTCTTGGGCTATCGGCAGGTCAGCAGGGGAAATGGTAAAAAACGGTAAAAAGCAGATGCAAAAAGGCCGCTCTATTGAGCGGCCTTTTCAAATTTGGTCGGTGTGAGAGGATTCGAACCTCCGACCCCTTCGTCCCGAACGAAGTGCGCTACCAAGCTGCGCTACACACCGATGTCTGCGGGACGGGAATTTACCGAAAGGACCGTGCTGACACAAGTCTTTTCTGCATTTAGCTCAGAAAAAAGCGACCAGATGCTCACCAAGCACACGCCGGATCAGCCTGTTTACCCTGCGGTATCCTGACGGTGACATACTGGCATCCAGGACTCAACCTAACCGCATCGACTCAGGTCCCAGCAAGCGACGCTGCCAGTCCACCACAGTGCCATGCTCCAGCCAGTCGGCTGCATGCTGGCGCCAGTTGGGGGAGAGGGCCGGATTTTCCAGCAGCAACAGCAGGTCGGCTTCGTTGCGCACCTGATTAAACAGGATGTCCGCCGTGCGCTTCACCGTCAGTTCGGGATAGGGTCTATCCACCAGCTCCATGGTCGCTTCTGGCGCTATCATGCCCTCCTCCAGCACCCGCAGCAGCCAGCCACAGCGGCCATTGAGCTGCATCACCTGCGACAGCTGGCCATAGCCAACGCGCTGGTTGAGCTTGAAGCAGGGGGATCTCGGCTGGCTGATCTGGATCAGCGCCTCACCGAGCCGATAGACATCGCCGATGCAGGCTTGCGCCTCGGTCAGCCCAAGGCCGGAGAGATTCTCGCCAAAGGCGGCAGGTTGCCAGGGGGTACGTGGCGCAGGCAAGCCCAGCGCGGTTTGCCAAGTCTGCCACCAGAGATAGTGATCGGCCGGATAGTAGTGGAGCGCCCGATCCGGGCCACCGTGGTGGCGCTGGTCACACTGTTCATCCCCTTCCAAACCAGCAAAGGTACAGCGAACTGGCGCAGAGATCGGTTGCTTGTGAATGGCGCTGGTGAGGCCGGGCACCAACTCGGTGCCGCGACCGCTAAAAAGGGAGATCCGCATACTCATCCTCCAGGTTGACGAGAGTAGGCGGATCTTATCATGACGTCAGACCACGGCCTGCATCTGGATAGTCATGGCGATCTCGGCGCGACGACGCTTCTCCGACCTGGCCATCAGATACCAGCTACCGAAGGTAAACAGCGATACCGACAGCAGGATCAGACTGGCCACCGCGTTGATCTCCGGTTTCACGCCGAGTCGCACCGCCGAGAAGACCTCCATCGGCAGCGTGGTGGAGCCTGGGCCGGAGACGAAGCTCGCCAGCACCAGATCATCGAGCGACAGAGCGAACGACATCATGCCGCCTGCCGCCAGCGAGGGGGCGATCATCGGGATGGTGATCAGGAAGAACACCTTCCACGGCTTGGCGCCGAGATCCATCGCCGCCTCCTCGATGGAGAGATCCAGCTCTCGCAACCGCGCCGACACCACGATCGCCACGTAGGCGGTGCAGAAGGTGGTGTGCGCGATCCAGATGGTCAGCATGCCCCGCTCGGCGGGCCAGCCCACCAACTGGGCCATCGCCACGAACAGCAGCAGCAGCGACAGACCGGTGATCACCTCGGGCATTACCAGCGGTGCCGTGACCATGCCGCCAAACAGGGTACGGCCACGGAAGTGAGGGATCCGGGTCAGCACGAAGGCGGCCACCGTCCCCAGCGCCACTGCGGCGATCGCGGTGTAAAAGGCGATCTCCAGCGAGCGGAACACAGACCCAATCAGCTGTTTGTTGTCGAGCAGGCCGAAGTACCACTTGAGCGACCAGCCACCCCACACCGTCACCAGCTTGGAGGAGTTGAAGGAGTAGATCACCATGATGACCATGGGCAGGTAGATAAACAGCAGCCCCAGCCAGAGCATCAGTTTGGCAAAACCGAAACGTCTCATCATGCCTTGCCCTCCAGCTCTTTGGCCTGATTACGGTTGAACAGGATGATCGGAATGATCAGCACCGCCAGCATCACCACCGCCAGCGCAGACGCTACCGGCCAGTCACGGTTGTTGAAGAACTCCTGCCACAGCACTTTGCCGATCATCAGTGTCTCCGGGCCACCCAGCATTTCCGGGATAACGAACTCCCCGACTACCGGGATAAACACCAGCATGCAGCCAGCGATAATGCCGTTCTTCGAAAGGGGCACGGTGATCTGCCAGAACCGGGTCAGGTTGCGGGCGCCAAGGTCGGAGGCTGCCTCCAGCAGGCTCTGGTCATGTTTGACCAGATTGGCGTAGAGCGGCAGCACCATGAACGGCAGGTAGGAGTAAACGATGCCGATATAGACCGCCAGATTGGTGTTGAGGATCTGCAGCGGCTCGTCGATCACCCCGATCCCCAGCAAGAAGCTGTTGAGCAGGCCGTTGTTGCTGAGGATCCCCATCCACGCATAGACCCGGATCAGAATGGCGGTCCAGGTCGGCATCATGATCAGCAGCAGCAACACAGTCTGGGTCTCCTTGTTGGCCCGCGCGATGGAGTAGGCCATCGGATAGCCGATCAACAGGCAGAGCAAGGTGCTGATGAACGCCATCTTGAGGGAGCCCAGATAGGCGGCGATGTAGAGATCATCCTCCTGCAGCAGCAGGTAGTTGCCCATATTGAGCAGGATGGTGAGCTGATTGTCGGCCCAGCTCACCACGTCGGTGTAGGGCGGGATCGCCACATCCGCTTCGGCGAAACTGATCTTCACCACAATGATGAAGGGCAGCAGGAAGAAGAGGAACAGCCAGAAGAAGGGGATGCCGATCACCAGTCGGCGCCCCCCGACCCGCTTCAGTTGTTGCACGAACGTCATGATTGCAGCACCACGCCGCTGTCATCTTCCCAATAGAGGAACACCTGGTCATCCCAGGTTGGCCGCTTGCCGTGGCGTTCGGCGTTGGCGATGAAAGCCTGAACGATTTTGCCCGAAGGCAACTTGATGTGATAAACCGAGTGACCGCCCAGATAGGCGATGTCATAGACCTCACCCGTGGTCCAGTTGAAGTCCGGGTGCTCGATCTCCTCCGGCTTTTGCAGACTCATCAGCAATTTTTCTGGCCGCAGGGCGTAAGTCACCTTCTTGTTCTCGGCGCGGGAGCTGATGCCGTGGCCCACATAGATGGGCTGATCCAGATCGGCGCAGGCGATGATGGCGTGGTCCTGCTCATCTTCCACCAGCAGGCCGTCGAACAGGTTGACGTTACCGATGAACTCGCACACCAACCGACTGGCCGGAGTCTCGTAGATATCCATCGGGCTGCCGATCTGCTCGATACAGCCGAGGTGCATGATGGCGATCCGCTCCGCCATGGTCATCGCCTCTTCCTGATCGTGGGTCACCATGACACAGGTAACCCCGACCCGCTCGATGATCTCCACCAGCTCCAGCTGCATCTTGGAGCGCAGCTTCTTGTCGAGCGCTCCCATGGGTTCATCGAGCAGCAGCAACTTGGGGCGCTTGGCCAGCGAACGGGCCAGCGCTACCCGCTGGCGTTGACCACCGGATAGCTGATGCGGCTTGCGACGGGCATATTGGGTCATCTGCACCAGCTTGAGCATCTCCTCCACCCGGGCATCGATCTCGGCTCTGGGCAGGCCATCCTGCTTGAGACCAAAGGCAATGTTCTGCGCCACCGTCATATGGGGAAACAGGGCGTAGGACTGAAACATCATGTTGATGGGACGCTCGTAAGGCGGCATGTCGGTGATGTCGACCCCGTCGAGGAACAGCCGCCCCTCGGTCGGGCGCTCGAAACCGGCCAGCATCCGCAGCAGGGTCGATTTACCGGAACCGGACCCCCCCAGCAGGGCGAAGATCTCCCCCTTGTGGATGTTGAGGGATACGTTATCGACCGCCAGCGTTTCATCGAACTGCTTGCTTACCCGATCAATTTTCACCAGCACTTCTTTGCGCTGCTGACTGCCCTCGAGGGCTTTCTTATAGGCACTGGAGGCTATCGCCATTACCAAACTCTCCAACGTGATACCGACCTCGTGGCCGATCCATAAAAGCGATTTGGCACCCCCGAACGGGCACCAAGGTTAGGTACCGGACTTGATCTTGGTCCAACTCCGGGTGATTAAACGCTGTACCGAGCGAGGATGTGCTTGCTGCACATAGAGACGCTCGAGCACGGCCTGAGGCGGATACACCCCCTCATCGTTGCGCACCGCCTCCGCCATGAACTCGCCCGCCCGGGCATTGGGATTCGCGTAGCCCACATAGTCGCTGACCTTGGCGATCACCTCTGGCTGGAGGACGTAGTTGATGAGGGCGTGCGCCTCTTTGACATTGGTGGCATCGGACGGGATCGCCATCATGTCGAACCACAGATTGCTCCCCTCCTTCGGAATGCTGTAGGCGATCTTGACTCCCTTGCCAGCTTCATCGGCGCGGGCAGCGGCTTGCAGGATGTCGCCGGAAAAACCGGCCGCCACGCAGATGTCGCCATTGGCGAGATCGCCGATGTATTTGGAGGAGTGGAAGTAGGCCACATAGGGCCGCACCTTGAGCAGCAGCGCCTCGGCCTGCTTGATATCCCCCGTCGCATGACTGTTGGGATCGAGTCCGAGGTAGTTGAGGGCGGCAGGGATCATCTCGTCGGCAGAGTCGAGGAAAGCGACGCCGCAGCGAGAGAGTTTCGCCATGTTTTCCGGTTCGAAGATAGTGGCCCAGGAGTCAATCTTGTCGACCCCCAGCACCGCCTTGATTTTGTCGACGTTGTAGCCGATGCCGTTGGTGCCCCACAGATAGGGCACCGCGTACTGATGACCCGGATCCACCTTGTCGAGCTGCTTGAGCAGCACGGGATCCAGGTTGGCCATGTTGGGCAGCAGGGATTTATCCAGCTTCTGGAAGGCTCCAGCCTGGATCTGCTTGGCCAGAAAATTGTTGGAGGGCACCACCAAATCGTAACCGGTCCGCCCCGTCAGCAATTTGCCTTCCAGGGTTTCGTTGGAGTCAAACACGTCATAGACGGTCTTGATCCCGGTTGCCTGCTGGAAATCGCTGAGAGTGGTTTCGCCGATATAGTCAGACCAGTTGTAGAAGTGCAACACAGGCTCCGCCTGAGCGGCACTCACCAATCCCATGGTCAGCGCGAGGGTTATCGACTTGGTTGTGTTCACGGGGTCAGTTCTCCTGTTCAGTGGTTAACCGTCTGCGCATCCATTCGCGCGGCCCATCCAGTTGGATGGCATCACTATCCTCCCGGCCGAACCGCGGACCGGGAGGGGCACTCGTCACTTACTTGCCAGACTTGATCTTGGTCCAGCTACGGGTCATCACCCGCTGCACCTTGGCCGGCAGATCCGGGAAGGTGTAGATCTTCTGCAGGGTCGCCGCATCGGGGTAGATACCCGGATCGGTGCGGATCGCCTCATCCACCAGCGGGGTGGCGGCCTTGTTGCCGTTCGGGAACTGCACCACGTTGGTGATACTGGCAATTACCTCCGGCTTCATCAGATAGTTGATGAAGGTGTGTGCCGCCTCGGCGTTCTTGGCATCCGCCGGGATGGCGAGCATGTCAAAGAAGCTGCCTGCCCCCTCTTTCGGAATGGTGTAGGTCAGCGCGACGCCGTTGTTGGCCTCTGCCGCCCGCGCCTTGGACTGCTGCAAGTCACCGGAGTAACCGACCGCGACGCAGAGGTTGCCGTTGGCCAGATCCGAAATGTACTTGGAGGAGTGGAAATAGGCGGTATAAGGGCGGATGGAGAGGAACAGCGCCTCGGCTTGCTTCAACTCGTCCGGTTTCTGGCTATCCGGTTTGAAGCCCAGATATTGCAGGGCGGCCGGCAGCATTTCGGTCGGCGAATCGAGGAAGGAGACGCCGCACTCTTTCAGCTTGGCCATGTTCTCCGGCTTGAACACCAGATCCCAGGAGTTGACCGGGGCATCGGCACCCAGCACGGCCTTAACCTTCTCGGCGTTGTAGGCATAGCCGATGGTGCCCCACAGATAGGGAATGGAGTACTGGTTGCCCGGATCGCTCGGCTCGAGCGCCTTGAGCAGGTTGGGGTCCATATTTTGCCAGTTGGAGAGCTTGGACTTGTCCAGTTTCTGGAACACGCCCGCCTTGATCTGCTTGGCCAGGAAGGGGTTGGATGGCACCACAATGTCGTAACCCGAGCTACCCGCCAGCAACTTGGCTTCCAGCACCTCGTTGCTGTCGAACACGTCATAGACCACCTTGATGCCTGTCTCTTTCTGGAAGTTATCCAGGGTATCCGGCGCGATATAGTCGCTCCAGTTGTAGACGTGCAGCACCTTCTCTTCAGCCATTGCTCCGGTACTTGCCATGACCAGCGCCACGGAGGCCGCGATCACTCCTGTTTTGAAAGACATCATCCTTGTCTCCTAAGCAAATTGTATGCGCATGCCAACCTGCCCGACCCACCTCAACCTTTCAGCTTTGCGGCTGTCAGATCCAGACTGCGCCTGGCCAGATCGACCAATTCATCAACCTGTTCCTCGGTGATGACCAAGGGGGGCGATATGATCATGGTATCGCCTACCGCCCTCATCACCAAGCCATTGTTAAAGCAGAACTCCCGGCAAGTCATCCCCGCATTTGCCTGAGCCGGAAAACGCTGGTTGGTCTGCTTGTCCTGGACGATTTCCAGCGCGGCCACCAACCCGCGGCCACGGGTTTCCCCCACCAGCGGATGATCGGCCAACTCAGCCCAGCGGCGCTGCAAATAGGGGCCAATGGTATCATGCACTCGCTTAACTATGCTCTCTTTCTGCATAAGCTGGATGTTAGCCACCGCCACGGCGCAGGAGACCGGATGGCCCGAGTAGGTGAAGCCGTGGTTGAACTCGCCCCCCTCCTCCACCAGCCCCTTGGCAACCCGATCGCTCACCATGACGGCGCCGAGCGGCAGGTAGCCGGAGGTGATCCCCTTGGCCAGACACATCAGATCCGGCTTGATGCCAAATCCTTCGCTGGCAAACCAGTGGCCGGTGCGGCCAAAGCCGCAGATAACCTCGTCGGCGATCAGCAAAATGCCGTAGTGATCGCAGATGCGCTGGATCTCCGGCCAGTAGCTGTCAGGCGGAATGATGACGCCACCCGCCCCCTGGATCGGCTCGCCGATAAAGGCGGCCACCTTGTCCACCCCTAGCTCCAGAATCTTCTGCTCCAGCTGACGGGCCCGCTCCAGCCCGAACTCGTGGGCGCTCATCCCCAGTCCCTCACCGAAGTGATAAGGCTGGTCGATGTGCACTATGCCGGGAATGGGCAGGCCACCCTGGGCATGCATCCCCTTCATGCCACCGAGACTGGCACCGGCCACGGTGGAGCCGTGGTAGGCGTTGTGGCGGCTGATGATCACCTGTTTGTCAGGCTGACCCTTGCTGGCCCAGTAGTGGCGCACCATCCGTAGCACGGTGTCGTTGCACTCGGAACCGGAGCCGGTAAAGAAAACACGGTTGAGATGAGCAGGGGTCACCTCGGCCAGCAGGGTCGCCAGCTCGATCACCGGCGGGTGAGCGGTCTGGAAGAACAAGTTGTAGTAAGGCAACTGCTGCATCTGACGGGTGGCTGCATCCACCAGCTCTTGTCGGCCATAGCCCATGTTGACGCACCACAGGCCCGCCATGCCGTCGAGAATGCGGTGGCCGTCGGAATCTTCCAGATAAACGCCGCTGGCCTTGGTGATGATGCGCGAGCCCTTCTTGTTCAGGGCCTGAAAGTCGGTAAAGGGGTGCAGGTGGTGGCTGGCATCCAGCTGTTGCCACTCACGGGTTGTCTGCTGCATGTATTGCTCCTCGGTTCCTTCGATTTAGCAGGATTATTTTGTCAATTCATCAGGAGGGCTGGCATATCCGCAGTCACTGCCACTCACGGGTGTCAGCTGCATGTATTGCTTCCCTGCGCCTTCGATTTAGCAGGATTCTGGCGTCAAATATTTAGGCGGACTGGCACGTTCGCAGCCACTCACAGGTGGCATGCCGCCACCTGACTCGTTTCCGGTGTCTTAGATACGGGGACCGGAGAGGCCGACTCTGGCCTCTCCGTTACAGGGGCTGGCACGCCCCGGGATCAGACGTTGAGCAGCAGGAACTCCCGCTCCCAACGACTGATCACCCCGAAGTAGGTTTCATACTCTTTGCGTTTTACCGCAACGAAGGCACGGATAAAGCGCTCACCCAGCATCTCCTTGATGGGTTCGCACTGCTCGAGATGACTGAGCGCCTCCTCCAGCGAACGGGGCAGGCTATAGGGCAGCTCGTAAGCACTGGACTTCATCTCCGGCAGCGGCTCCAGCTTCTCCATCATGCCGAGGTAGCCGCAGGCCAGAGTGGCGGCCAGTGCCAGATAGGGGTTGGCATCGGCACCGGCAAAGCGGTTTTCCACCCGACGGGCACTCGGGTCGGAGAAGGGCACCCGCAGGCCGCAGGTGCGGTTCTCTACGCCCCACTGGACGTTGCGCGGCGCACTCTCGCCGAAGGTGAGGCGGCGGTAGGAGTTGACGTTGGGGGCCAATAACGCCGTCACCGCCGGGGTGTATTTCTGCAGACCGGCGATAAAGTGCATGAACTGCTCGCTGTTGCCGCCGCTATCGGTACCAAACAGGTTGCGACCATTCGCATCTTCCAGGCTTTGGTGGATGTGCATGGCGGAGCCCGGCTCATCGCTCATCGGCTTGGCCATGAAGGTGGCATAGATACCGTGCTTGTGGGCCGCTTCACGCATGGTGCGCTTGAACAGGAACACCTGATCCGCCAGATCGATGGCATCACCATGCAGGAAGTTGATCTCCATCTGGGCGGCACCCGACTCGTGGATCAGGGTGTCAACCTCCAGCTCCTGCGCCTCGCAATAGTCATACATGTCTTCAAAAATCGGGTCGAACTCGTTGACCGCATCGATACTGAACGACTGGCGGGCAGTCTCCGGGCGACCGTTGCGACCGATCGGCGGCACCAATGGATAATCGGGGTCTTCGTTGCGCTTGACCAGATAGAATTCCAGCTCGGGAGCCACCACCGGCTTCCAGCCCTGCTTCTCGTAAAATGACAGAACCCGACGCAGCACTGAGCGCGGCGCTATGTCGATCAGCTTGCCGTTGATGTCAAAACAGTCGTGGATAACCTGCGCAGTGGGCTCCAGCGCCCAGGGGACAAAACGGATGGTGTTGGGGTCGGGATAGAGCTGCATGTCCCGCTCCAGCGGGTCGATCATGCTGTCATCATCCGGATATTCACCGGTCACCGTCTGGGTGAAAATCACCTCGGGCAGTCGCATGCCCCCCTCGCGCAAAAACTTGTTGGCTGGGATGATTTTGCCCCGGGCATTGCCGGTGAAATCCGGGAACAGGCACTCCACTTCCGTGATGCGATTGCTCTCCATCCAGCCTTTGATACTGTCCATGTTAAACCCCGACTTTACGGTTGCCATTGGCAAGGGTGTCTAATATATGGAACACCCTTGTTATAAAATTGTAATCAATATCACCATAAAAGCCCGCCATCAAGGACAATGTCAAGCGGGCGTGTTTAAAAAACTATAAATAACGGCGCATATAATGACCAGGTCGGCACCAAATACTAAACACATACTGTCCGCCCGAGCGGGTGTTAAACCACCACGCCATTAACTGCAAAGCGGATGCCAACACCCGGGGTGCCGGAGGGCAAAATCTGCTCAATTCCCCGCCAGAATGGGCCATTTTTTTGCAAGGGCGCACAATCCTTATGCTATTTGCTTTGCTTGGCTGCATTTTTTTGGTACAAGGCCCGCCCTGATTTGCACTCTCTTGCACGAAACAAGTGCAAATCGGGATACAAGGGCTTGGTCTGTAGGCAGACAGCCCCCATAAACAGGGATTATTGGGTTAGCAAACTGACTGGTAGTTAATCGTATGTGTGATTTCATGACTGAAGACCAACTGGCCTTTTACAAGGGGCAGATCGAGCGACAGATCGTCGAGCTCGAAGAACGCCTCAGCTCTCAGGCTAGCCAGGCCATCGCCACCGACACCAACGAGATGGCTGATGAAATTGACCGTGCCAGTATCGAGGAAGCCCGCCGTCTGGAGCTGAACCGCATCGAGCACGACAAGCTGCACCTGCGCAAGTTACGGGGCGCGTTAAAGCGTATGAACGAAGGGGACTTCGGTTACTGCGAATCTTGCGGTGACGAGATCTCCCTCAAGCGGCTGCATGCCCGTCCGGAATCCCGTTTCTGTGTCGAATGCCAGAGCACCAAGGAATTTAACGATACCCACGTGTTCCGCCGCGTCGCCTGATCCCGCCAGGCACTGTCACTGGTCTCTGGCGAACCCTCGTCAGCAAGATAGTGGCAAGTTCTGTTAGACTCCGGGCACGTCCCGGAATCGACAGGAGAACTGCGCGTGAAATGGCTCATCAAACTGTGTTTGTGTCTGCCACTGCTGGCACAAGCACAGGTTTTGACGGTGAAAGTCCCCAGCCGTCCCATCAACAATCTCGATCAAGAGTACCAGCTCAAACTGCTGGAACTGGCGCTGACCCGTGCCGGGCAACCCTTTCGCATCCAGCCTGTCGAACTCGATCTCAACCAGTTCACCCTCCAGCAACAGCTGAGCAAGGGCAAGACCATCAACGTCTTCTGGATGGGTACCTCCAGCGCACTCGAATCTTCCCTAATCGCCGTCCCCATTCCGCTGTTTCGCGGCCTGGAAGGATTGCGGCTGTCATTCATCCACGCCGATGCGCAAGAGAAGTTCAACCAGATCAATACCCTGGCCGACCTCAAACAGCTGAAAGCCGCGCAAGGCGTGGGTTGGGCCGATAACAAAATTCTGGAAAATGCCGGCATTGCCACCTACGCCGGTCGTTACAGCAACCTGTTTCGGCTGATCAACGACGGTGACAAGCTCGACTTCTTCCCGCGCTCACTGGTGGAGATTTACGCCGAGCGCAGCGAACTGGTGGCGCAATATCCCAACCTCGCCATCGAGCAACACCTGCTGATCCGCTACCCCTTTGCCCAGTTCTTCTTCGTCAGCCCCGAATACCCCAAGCTGGCCAAGGCGATCCAGACCGGGCTGGAGCGGGCCTACGCCGATGGCAGCTTTATGCAGTTCTTCCATGAAAATCCGAAGATCCGCGAAGCACTGGCCAGCGCCAACCTCGACCAACGGGTCACCATAGCGCTGCCCAATCCGGACATGACCCCATTGCTAAAAAGCATTCCGGCCCAATATTGGGACTATCCACCTCAGTGATGGCGCTGGATGATGATCACCCCCATTCAACCCATTACTGAGGCCCGCAACCTGCTGGCGAGGAACAACATGAACAGATTACAAGGGTCGCTGCTGCTGGCGAGCTGTTTACTGGCGATGCCCGCCATGGCGGACAAGGCTGACCCCATCGGTGAGGTGAGCACCTCTTTCAAGCTGTTAGGCCCCAACCACAAGATTTTGGTAGAAGCCTTTGATGACCCACGCATCGACGGCGTCGCCTGCTATCTGGCACGCCCCAAGACCGGCGGCGTAAAAGGCGGACTGGGGCTGGCGGAAGATCCCTCCCACGCCTCCCTGTCGTGCCACCAGATTGGCCCCATCACCCTGCCCGAAAAATTGAAAGCGGGGGAAGAGGTGTTCGATGTCAGCACCTCGCTGGTGTTCAAGGAGCAGAAAGTGGTGCGTTTTTACGACAAAAAACGCAATGCACTGGTTTACCTGACTTACAGCACCAAACTGGTGGATGGTTCGTACAAGAGTGCAGTCAGCGCGGTTCCCATCATGCCATGGGGACAATGACCTGCCGGTTTGTCCGGTGATAGCTGATCCATTTTGTTGTAATTTAACGACACACACGCTGCGGAGCACACACCATGAAGGTCGCCGTATTCAGTACCAAGAGCTATGACAAAGAGCATTTCAACCAGGCCAACAGCCAGTACGGCTGCGATCTGGAGTTTTTCGATGTGCGGCTGGAGGCCAAAACGGCCCGACTGGCTCACGGCTTCCCGGTGGTGTGTCTGTTCGTCAATGACGACGCCGACCGCGAGGTATTGACCGAACTGGCCGCCAACGGTACCAAGGTGATTGCCCTGCGCTGCGCCGGTTACAACAACGTGGATCTGGCCGCCGCCAAAGAGCTGGGGCTGAAAGTGGTGCGGGTGCCCGCCTACTCCCCCGAAGCGGTGGCCGAGCACGCGGTGGGACTGATGATGACCCTCAACCGCCGCATCCATAAGGCTTATCAGCGCACCCGCGATGCCAACTTCTCGCTGGAGGGGCTGGTCGGCTTCAACATGTTCGGCCGCACCGCCGGTATTATCGGTACCGGCAAGATCGGCATCGCTACCCTGCGCATCCTCAAGGGCTTTGGCATGCGCCTGCTGGTGAGCGACCCCTACCCCAATCAGGCAGCCATTGAGCTGGGGGCCGAGTATGTGGACCTCGATACCCTGTTCCGTCAATCCGACGTCATCAGCTTGCACTGCCCGCTGTTCAGCGAGAATTACCATCTGCTGAACAAGGAGGCGTTCACCAAGATGAAGGACGGGGTGATGATCATCAACACCAGCCGCGGCGGCCTGCTCGACTCCAACGCCGCCATCGAGGCACTCAAGACCTCCCGCATCGGCGCGCTGGGGCTGGATGTCTACGAGGAGGAGGAAGATCTGTTCTTCGCCGACAAGTCCAACGAGGTGATCACCGATGACGTGTTCCGCCGTCTGTCGGCCTGCCACAACGTGCTGTTTACCGGTCATCAGGCCTTCCTGACCCGTGAGGCGCTGCACGCCATCGCCGATACCACCCTCGGCAATATCCGCGCCATCGAGCGCCAGGGCCACTCCGACAACGAAGTGGAATAAGGGCTCATCCCTTCATCCTGTTCTTCATTGCTGTGCGCCGGGTTGTGAGACCCGGCGCCTTCGGGTAGGCTAGCCCCCCTTTTTTATTCAGGAGTCTGGCGCCCATGTTGATCAGATTTGCTCACTGTACCTCCGACAGTGCGTCGGGTAGTGAGATCCGGCACCTTCGGGTAGGCCAGCCCTCCTTTTTTACTCTGGAGTCTGGCACCCATGTTTATCGGATTTGATTACGGCACCTCCAACTGTGCCGTGGCCGTGATGGAACAAGGTAGCCCCAGGCTGCTCAATCTCGGCGCATCCCGCTACCTCCCCTCCACCCTGCACGCGCCCCACCGGGATGCCATCGCCGGTCTGTTGGCCGAAGGGCTGGCACCCGCCCAGCAGGCGGAGTACCTCAAGCTGCGTGGCCCCGTGGTCACCCGCGCCCAGATGGTTCGCCGCCAGATGCGCGAAGAGGGGCTGATCGACGAGCTGAGCTTCGGCGGCGCCGCGCTGGAGCGCTATCTGGAAGAGCCGGACGACGGCTACTACATCAAATCGCCGAAATCCTTCCTCGGGGCCTATGGCCTCAAGGCCCCCCAGATCGCCCTGTTTGAAGATATTGTCTGCGCCATGATGCTCCACGTCCGCCAGCAGGCGGAGCAGCAGCTCGGCGCCCCGATCCGTCAGGCGGTGATCGGCCGCCCGGTCAACTTCCAGGGTTTGGCAGGGGAAGAGAGCAACCAGCAGGCGATCGCTATCCTGACCGAAGCGGCCCGTCTGGCCGGTTTTGAGCAGGTGGAGTTCCTCTATGAGCCGGTGGCTGCCGGTTTTGAATTCGAGGCGCGCCTCAGCGAAGACGCCGTGGTGCTGGTAGTGGATATCGGCGGCGGCACCACCGACTGCTCCATGCTGCGAATGGGCCCCAGCTACCGCGATCAGCTGGATCGCAGCGGCGACCTGCTCGGCCACAGCGGCCAGCGGATCGGCGGCAACGACTTCGATATCCGCCTGACGGTGGAAGGGATGATGCCGCTGCTCGGCATGCACGAGACCCTCAAGACCGGCAAGCCACTGCCCCACCCGCTATTCTGGGACGCCGCTGCCATCAACGATGTCAGCGCCCAGAGCCGTTTTTACAGCCTCGACACCGCCCGCCAGCTGCAGGATCTGCAGCTCGACAGCCAGCCCGGCAGCAAGCTAAAGCGTCTGGCCAACCTGCGCGCTCACAAGCTGAGCCACCAGCTGGTATGGCGCGCCGAGCAGGGCAAGATCGCCCTCTCGGAGCAACCGCTGAATCGCCAGTCGCTGGCCGAGCTGGAAAAAGGGCTGGAAGCGGAGCTGACCCGCGAGCAACTGGCCAACGCCTCTGCCCTGCTGCTGGAGAAAATTGGCGAGCTGATGGATGAAGCCATTGCCAATGCCGGTGTGCAGCCGGATCGCATCTTCGTCACCGGCGGTAGCGCCCGCTCGCCGCTGATCGCCAGCTTTATCCGCCAGAAGCTCCCGGCTATTCCACTCGAGGGTGGTGATGACTTCGGTTCGGTCGCTGCGGGCCTCGCCCGTTATGCCGAGCGGTTGTTCGCCAACTGATCCCTGAGATACCGCAAGCAGCTCCATCACTCCCCGCTCGAGGGGAGTGATGACTTCGGTTCCATTGCCACGGATCTTGCCCGTTATGCCTAGCGGTTGTTCGCCAACTGCTCCCTGAGATAGAGCAAGCCGTCCCATCACTCCCCGCCCGAGGGGAGTGATGGCTTCGGTTCCATTGCCACGGATCTTGCCCGTTATGCCGAGCGGTTGTTCGCACAATAAGCAAGCCGATGGCAACATCCGCCCGGGTGTTGCCATTTCGCGACAGTGGTGCGGGACAAGGGGCGACAGAAGCAGTCGGGCACCCCCTCTCGCCCCCTGCGCCACAACCAGCAAACAGGGTATTCTGGGCACTCCACCAACCGGAGCCCCCTCATGCCCAGATTGCTATCCCTGCTGCTCTCCCTGCTGCTGCTCGCGGGCTGTAGTTCAACCGCCTTTGTCCGGCAGGATCTGCAACATCACCACTGGATACTGAGCAAGCTGGATGGCGAACCGGTCGCCGCCTTGCGCGACAATCCCCCCGATTTCGAGATAGGTGAGCACTTCACCGTCAACGGCATCGCCGGTTGCAACCGCTACTTCGGTCAGGGCCATCTGAAAAATAACCGGCTGTGGGTCACCAGCATGGGCAGCACCGAGATGGCCTGCATGCCGCCGCTGAACACCATCGAACAGGCCGTGCTCACCACCCTGACCGAGGGCGCCACCCTGAGCGGCACCAGCCAGACCCTGATCTTGCAGGGCAAACAGCACCGTTTGGAATACACCTTGCGCGATTGGGTCTTTTAGTCGTAACAAATACCCATCACAAAGCCGCATCACAAACAGGAACATGTTGTCCGGCTGTGGCACACTATGAGGCAGAGTTCGCAATGGAGGCTGCCTCAGCCATGTCGATGGATCGCCTGTTTGACAAGATCAAACAACTCCCCACCATTCCCCAGCTGCTGCACGAGTTGATGCAGAGCTTCAATGATGAAAATGCCCGCATCGACGAGATTGCGGCCAAAATCGCCATGGATCAGGTGATCAGCGTCAAGGTGCTGCGGATGGCCAACTCGGCCGCCCTGCGCCGGGGCAACGACGTGACCTCCATCGAACAGGCGGTGATCCGGCTCGGCTTCAACCGGCTGCGCTCGGTGGTGGTTGCCTCCGGCATCATCGGCAGCTTCAAAGCCCCTCCCAGCTTCAACAAAAACAAGTTCTGGACCGAGACCTTTCAGGTCGCCACCATCGCCAAGACCCTGGCGCAAGAGACCAAGGCACTGGATCCCGAGACAGCCTTTACCTGCGCCCTGATCCACAACATCGGTGAGCTGCTGATCCAGAGCACCCTGCCGGAAGAGGCAGAACTGATCAATATGTCGATCCAGAACGGCAGTAGCCGGGTGGAGGCCCAGCGGGAGATGCTCGGCTACGACTATTCCCAGCTTGGCGCCGAACTGGCGCGACGCTGGAACCTCTCCGAGGCCTTCGTTGATGCCATTTCCCAGCAGCTTGACCCGCTCTCCCACGATCCGGTCAGCAAGGAGGCGGTGCTGATCCGCCTCGCCGTGTTTATCTCCTTCGCCTGGAATGCCGGGGTACCAGCCCAGGCCATCATTGCCCGTTTCCCCAAACCGCTCGCCGACCAGTTGGGACTGGATCCCAAGTCGCTGGCAGGCCAACTCGAAACGCTTCACGAACAGGGTAATGCCCTCGCCGATCTTCTGACTCAATAAGCATCATGACCCATCCGTTTCTGTTTCATCCCCAGGTGGCGCCCTGGTTCAAAGAGAGCGCCGACGCACTGCAACTCACCCTCTTTAGCGAACTGGACGCCCCGATCCGCACCGTGTGGCTGCGCCACGAGCCGGACAACGAGGAGTACCTGATCCCGATGACAGCGGTCTCGACCCGCGACCGGCTGCAGGTGTGGCAGGCCACCCTGCCACTGGCCAAGGGGCAGGATACCCACCTCTACAGCTTCAAGTGCCTCACCGATGAGGGGCAGTGGTGGTTGCACGGCGCGGGCGTCAGCCCTGCCATGCCACCGCGCGAGCAGCATTTTCGCTTCAACAGCCTGCACCAGCCACCGGCCTGGGTGCAGGATCAGGTGTTCTACCAGATCTTCCCCGACCGCTTCTGCAACGGCGACCCGTCGCTCAGCGTCAAACATCACGAATATGAGTACCGCGGCAAGGCGGTGATCAGCAAAGGGTGGGGGGAGCCGGTCAGCCGCCACGATGAGGGGCACGGCGCCTGCGAATTCTATGGCGGCGATCTGGCTGGCATTGATGCCAAGCTGCACTATCTGCAATCCCTCGGGGTGACGGCGCTCTACCTCAACCCCATCTTCGATTCGCCGAGCAACCACAAGTACGACACTCAGGACTACTTCAAGGTCGATACTCACCTCGGCAGCAACGAGCAGTTCGCCGAGCTGACCCGCAACCTGCACCAGCGCGGCATGAAGATCATTCTCGATGCGGTGGTTAACCACACCTCGACCGAGCACCCCTGGTTCTGCCCGCCGCTAGGGGCCAACAGCACCCCGGATTCGCCGTGGCGCAGCTTCTACACCTTTGACAAAGAAGGGGATTACGTCAGCTGGAAGGGTATTCGCAGCCTGCCCAAACTCGACTTTGCCAGCGAACAGGTGCAGGACGCCATCTATCGGGCGGATGACGCCATCCTGCGCTACTGGATGCGACCGCCCTACCATATCGACGGCTGGCGCTTTGACGTCATCCACATGCTGGGGGAGCGCGGCACCGCCGAGGGCAACCGCAGCCATGTGCGGGCCATTCGCGGGGCGGTGAAGCAGGAGAACCCGGACGCCTATGTACTCGGTGAGCACTTCTTCGAGGCGAGCCAGTGGCTGCAAGGAGATCAGGAGGATGGCGCCATGAACTACTATGGCTTCGCCCACCCGATCCGCGCCTTCCTGGCAGGGCAGGATATCGCCTATCACCCCATCAAGATCAGCGCCGAAGAGCTGGACCGCTGGCTCAAGCTGGCGCGGGCCCACATCCCGTTCAAGAACCAGCTGGCCCAGTTCAACCTGCTGGACAGCCACGACACCGCCCGCTTCCTCCACCTGCTGGGAGAAGACAAACAGCGGATGCGGCTGGCGGCGACCCTGTTGCTCACCTATATCGGTACGCCCTCCATCTACTACGGCGACGAAGTGGGACTTTCTGGCGGCAACGACCCGGACTGCCGCCGCTGCTTCCCGTGGGAGACCACATCCTGGGATCACGTGCTACACGATTACTACCGCCGCCTGATCCAGATCCGCCGCCAGCGCCCCTCCCTGCGCCGTGGCGATATCCAGACCCTCTATGCCGGGCCCCACAGCTATGTGTTCGCCCGCACCCTGCAAAGCGATCAGGTGGTGGTTGCCTGCAACCGTCACCCCAGCGAGCCGCGCACCATCAGCCTGCCGCTGTGGCAAACCGCCAGCCCGGCCAGCCGCTTCACCGACGCCTTCAACGGCGACAAGTTCGAGGTGGTGCAGGGCGAGGTGCAGCTCACCATCCCGGCCAACTCGGCCAGGGTGCTGATCTCCAGCTAAGTGGGCGACTGACACGCTGAAAAACAAAAACCGGAGCCCAAGGCTCCGGTTTTTTATTCCGTTCAATCCCCGATAGCGTCTGGTCCCTTGCCCGCCGCAATCAGTAGTTGATGCTGATGTAGGGCACTTCCGGCACCTGCCAGCGCTGCTTGAGGTAGACGGTGAGCACGAAGAAGAAGTTGGCCAGCAGGTTGGCGAAGCGATAGAGAATGGGATCGAAGGCCACCTCGCTCTCTTCCAGCCGTACCAGCAGCCGCACCACCTTCTTGCTGCCGCAGCGACACAGGTGGAGGGTGGGAATGGGCTGCGGCCCCTGCGGCAGCACGAAACCGGTGACGCTGCCGCGACTTGCCTCGTTGTAGTGGTCGTAACGGGCCTTGAGCCACTCAAGGTCTGCATCGAAGATCCCCAGCTTGCCGCGCACCGAGCCGTTGAGGTTGTAGATAAGCCGCTGCAACACCGCGAGATCCGCCAGCATGGACTCGGTGTCGGCATCCGGCGCAAGGTGTGACAGCACGGCCCCGACCTGACAGCAGAGTTCGTCAGTGGCGATTTCAAAATCACAT
Source organism: Aeromonas sp. 160P (assembly GCF_055193095.1). NCBI lineage: Bacteria > Pseudomonadati > Pseudomonadota > Gammaproteobacteria > Aeromonadales > Aeromonadaceae > Aeromonas > Aeromonas sp. 160P. Next base: position 533,890 of record NZ_JBUXKV010000001.1, read on the forward strand.
TTGAACGAGGTTTCGAAGATAAAGGGGTAGCAGAGCTCGCGTTTGTCTCTTGGCTTCTTGGGGTTCATGGGGCAACCGGATTGGAGAAAAGGCCAGTTTGCCAGCCCCGGGAAGGGCTGGCAAACGGCAGGTCATTACTTGCGTTACGCGCTGTGGCTCAGGCGTTCTTACTGGCGGGCTCGGTGGACGGCTGGAACTGGTTAATCATCCGCAACGCCTCCAGCATCCGCTGGTTGAAGCTGGTGAAGCGATCAATCTGCAGCGGATCCTCTTCCCCTCTCGCGGCCAGCACGGCAGGGGTCAGCGCCTGTTGTTGGGATGCTGGCAGCAGGGTATCTGCCTGTTTCTGTACCTGATCCAGCTTGGGCAGGTAGTCAGCAAACGGCTTGATCAGATCCTGCAGGGAGTGCGCCCCCTGGTAGGTCTGGCTCAGCTTGACGCTCTGCTTGAGCTTGAGGGAATAAGAGGCCAGCTGGCTGTCATCCAGTTTCAGCTCGCTCGCCTTATCCAGCAGATCTTCGAAGTTGCCGGAGAAGAAATTACCGGCCAGCTCGTCGATCCCCTTGACCAGCTTGCCGATGGACTCCATCTCATCGCTGCTGAGATCCCCCTCCAGCGAGAAGCTGAAGCTCTGGCTCGACTTGAGGCTGAACTGGCTGCCGCTCTCACTGCTCTGGGACTTGCTCTGCCAAGTGTCGTTGAAGCGCAGCACCACCTTGTCGCCATCCTTGGTCTGGATCTCCAGGTAGCCCTGCTGGCGGCTGGCCATCTCGGCCGCCCCCATGTCGGTCGGGGAGACTTTGCCGAAGAACTCCTTCTCGAACTCGTCGAGCCCCTTCTGGATCAACTTGTAGCTCTGATCGATACCGGTCTTGATATCCTCATTGTCGGTGGCCCAGTCACCGAGCTGCTTGCGGGCATCACCGAACCCCTTGTCGACCCCTTTGCGCGCCTGCTCCATCATGCCGGTCAGATCCTCATCGGATTTGCCATCGGCCCGTGCAGCGCCAAGTCGGCCAGTGACAAACTGCAGCACGTTGTCCGCCACCGACTGAAAGTCGAACAGGGTCTCCGGCGTGATCACCTCCGGCTCCTGCACCTTGGGCGCCTTATAACCCTGGCCATTGATCTCCAGCGAGAACTGCAGCGCCTGCTGGATCAGCACCTGCGCCCATTTGGGCGGCTTGTGTAAAGAGACCTCTTCCTCGCGACTCAGTGGTTTTGACTCTGCCTGTTGCGGCGTTTTGGGAGAGACACCCACTCCCTTGGGTTGGGCTGCGCCCATGCCTTCGATCTGCATAATGTGTCCTCCCACCATGCTTGTAGATCTACTATCGGCCTGACTGAACACTTCTTGACCACAAAATACTGGACAATCTACTGCGGCCTTTTAAAATCCACACCCTTTGGGTGGCCTGTTGCCTTCCCCCGATTTCGATCCGGCCTGGCCGGTGTGCATGTGAGGTATATCATGACCCAATCCCAACGGGCTGACGCAGATTCTGTGGCGCCAAGAACCCCTGCCGACTATCAGGCCCAGCTCGCCGAAAAGAGTGCTCGCCTCACCGAGCTGTTTGCCGGATTCACCCTCCCGGCGCTGGAGGTTCATGCCTCACCGGCAGAGTACTACCGGATGCGGGCCGAATTTCGCATCTGGCATGAGGGGGATGATCTCTTCCACTGCATGTATGCCCCGGCAACCAAAGAGATTATTCGGGTTGAGCACTTCCCGACCGCCAGCCGCCTGATCAATCAGCTGATGCCGGTACTGCTGGAGGGGCTGCGCCCCCATCCGGTGCTGCGCCGCAAGCTGTTCCAGATCGACTACCTGTCGACCCAATCCGGCCAGCTCATCGTCAGCCTGCTCTATCACCGCAAGCTGGAAGCCGAGTGGCAGCAGGTCGCCGAGACGCTGCAAGCCGACCTGCGCGCCCAAGGGTTTGATCTGCGGCTGATTGGCCGGGCGCACAAACAGAAAATCGCTCTGGGCGATGACTTTGTCATCGAGCAGCTCAATGTGGCAGGCCGCCAGCTCACCTACAAGCAGGTGGAGAACAGCTTCACCCAGCCCAACGCCGTCATCAATGAACAGATGCTGGCCTGGGCGCTGGCTGTGACCAAGGGGAGCGAAGGGGATCTGCTGGAGCTCTATTGCGGCAACGGCAACTTCTCCATCGCGCTGGCGCAGAACTTCCGCAAGGTGCTGGCCACCGAGATCGCCAAGCCGAGCGTCGACTCCGCCCAGTTCAACATCGCGGCCAATGGCATCGACAACCTGATCATCCTGCGCATGTCAGCCGAGGAGTTCACCATGGCGATGCGCGGCGAGCGGGAGTTCAACCGCCTCAAGGGGGTCGACCTCCAGAGCTACCAGTGCAACACCATCTTCGTCGACCCGCCCCGCGCCGGTCTCGACGATGCCACCGTCAAGCTGGTGCAGGAGTACGACAACATCCTCTACATCTCCTGCAACCCCGAGACTCTGCAGGCCAACATGGCGGTATTGGGTGAAACCCACGAGATCGCCCGTTTCGCCCTGTTCGACCAGTTCCCCTGGACCCATCATATGGAAGCCGGGGTCTATCTGCGCCGCAAGGCCGGTTGATTCAAGCAGACGAAAAACAAAAACAGGGCCGCATGGCCCTGTTTTGCTATCTGGTCGCTCGCCGCCAAAAAGGGGCGCCCGCTTTGTTGTTATCTGGATGGTGAAGCTTGCAACACCCGTTGCCGAATGATGTGGGTAACCCCTTGTTCATCATTACCCGGCGCGATAAAACGAGCTAATTTCTTAATTTCAGGGTGGGCATTGGCCATGGCATAACTGTGGTAGGTCTCTTTTAGCATTTCGACATCATTAAAAAAATCACCAAAGCTCATGCTCTGCTCGAAGTTGAAATCAAAAACAGTTCGCAGCTTTTTAATGGCCGCCCCTTTCGAGGCATCTTTGTGCATAAAATCGAGCCAAATTTCGCCGCTCACCACCACCTGATGGCTATCGCCAAAATGCGGGAATACCACCGGGTAAACATGCTGTTCAGCGCCATTGAAATTAAGCACGGCGACCTTGATAAACTCATCGTCAATTGCCAATAAATCATCCACTTGCACCAGTGAGTGATAATAGTTGTTCATTTCACCAAGGGCAGCCTGACAGGTTGTTTCGGTATAGGCGGTATGCTTGCCACACAACACCAGATGAGAGCCTGCGATTTGACGCACTGCGGTAATCATCTGATAGGCATCTTGCTGGTCAATCAGGCTGCTATGTAACTCGTTACCCTGATAAACCACATAAGTGCCATTTTCAGCAATAAATACCATCTGGTCTTTGATGGGCGAAAAAATATCCAGCAAGCTGTGATATTGCCGACCCGAGGCTGCAGCAAACAGCACCCCCTGCTGTTGCAGCAGAGCGAATACTTCAAAAAAATCCACTGGCAACGCTTTCTGGCTATTTAATAAGGTGCCATCCATATCGACGGCAATAAACTTAATCTGCGTACTCACAAGCGCTCCTGTCGTCATTATTCATAAAAACATCGCAATAAAAATCAACGCAACCACATCCATGGCGGCACCCCTGAATGACGGCCTCAAGTCTACTGCTGTTAGCTGCCAATGCAGGAGGGGCAAATCTTGAGTGACCACCGAACCAGTGGCAAACGGCGCAATAGTCACCATCGAGGTGAGCGAAGATAAACTCAGCGGGAATGCTTGTCACTTGAGTCGCGATTTTTTATCAATAACGGCGGGGGGCTGGTGAAGTCTTGCGGGGCGTGCCATTGAGACGATTGGCGGGGAAAATGGGTGGCTCACCCTGACGGTGAGCCACGGCCATTACTTCTTCTTGGCGTACTTCATGGAGTCCAGCGCCACCGCCAGAATGATGATGCCGCCCTTGATGATGAATTGCCAGTAAGGGCTGACCCCGATATAGGTCAAACCGTAGTTGATCAGGGTGAAGATAAGCACGCCGGTGATCACACCCGCGACTGTCCCTACCCCGCCGGCAAACGACACGCCACCCACCACGCAGGCCGCGATGGCATCCAGCTCATACATGAAGCCGAGGTTGTTGGTGGCACTGCCGACCCGACCCGCTTCCAGCATGCCGCCAAAGGCGTAGAACACACCCGCCAGCGCATAGATCATCACCAGATTGACCGCCACGTTGACGCCGGAGACCTTGGCTGCCTCGGGGTTGCCACCGATGGCGAAGATGTTTTTGCCAAAGCGAGTCTTGTTCCACAGCACCCAGACAAAGACGCTGGCGATGGCCGCATAGAAGGTGAGGTACGAGAGCTTGAATCCTCCTATCCGGATAAACCCTTGGGCAAAGCTGGAGAAGCGGGGATCAAACCCGGCCACCGGCGAAGCGCCCACCGAGTCAAAGTAGAGGGAGTTGATGCCGTAGACGATGATCATGGTGCCCAGGGTGGTAATGAACGGGGTGACGTTCAGGTAGGCCACGATCAAACCGTTGACTAGGCCGATCAACGCCCCCACCGCACACACCAGCAGGATCACCACCGGAATGGGCACCTCCCCCAGCGTCGGGAACACCTTGTTGACGTTGGTCAGCGCCTGCAACATGGTCGCCGCAATCAGCGCCGCCAGACCGACCTGACGACCGGCCGACAGATCCGTGCCCTGAGTGATGATGATGCCCGCCACCCCCAGCGCTATGATGACCCGCACCGAGGACTGGGTCAGAATGTTGCTGAAGTTAGTGAGGCTGAGGAAGGAGGGCTCCTGGATCACGATGACCATGAGCAGCACCAGCAGCACCAGATAGATGGCGTTTTCCTTGAGCGCCTGCATCAGATTGAAATTTTTAGCCGACTCCATAAATGTCTTCCTGTCTCTAGAGGTACAGAGATGCCAGGCGCAGTATCTCGCTCTGGTCAGTTTCTTTGGTATTGACGATCCCGGCGACCCGACCATTGCTCATCACCATGATGCGGTCGGTGATCCCCAGCAATTCCGGCATCTCTGACGAGATGATGATGATCCCCTTGTCCTTTTTCGCCAGCTCCAGGATCAACTGGTAGATCTCGAACTTGGCCCCCACGTCGATGCCGCGGGTTGGCTCATCGAGCATCAGGATCTCCGGCTGGGTCAGCAGCCAGCGACCGATGATCACCTTCTGCTGGTTGCCCCCGGAGAGGGAACCTATCTGGGTCTGCTGAGTTGGCGTCTTGACCCGCATGGAGTCGATAACCCACTGGGTATCGCTCTTCATCTTGTTGTCGCTGAGCAGCCCCATGGAACCTTTGTAGCTGTCCATATTGGCGATCAGGGAGTTGAAGGCGATGTCGAGACGGGAGTAGATACCGGTGGAGCGACGCTCTTCCGTCACCAGCGCAAAGCCGTTACGGATCGCTTCGTGGGCGTTGTGGTTGGCCACCTCTTTGCCATGCAGCTTGATGCTGCCCTGGCTGCGATCGCGGATACCAAACAGGGTCTCGACGATATCGGTGCGCTTGGCCCCCACCAGCCCGGCGATGCCGAGGATCTCCCCCTTGTGCAGGTTGAAGGTCACGTCCTGAATCGAGGGTTGGTTCTTCGCCGTCAGGTGTTCGATCTCGAGGATCACCTCCTGCGGCTGGTTGGTTTTTTCCGGGAAGCGCTGGGTCAGTTCACGGCCGACCATCATGCCGATGATCTGATCCATGGTCATGCCCTTGAGCGGCCGGGTTGCCACCCACTGGCCATCGCGCAATATGGTAATCTCGTCACAGAGCTGGAAGATCTCCTCCATCTTGTGAGAGATGTAGACGATGCCGCACCCCTTGTCCTTCAACTTGTTGATGATCTTGAAGAGGTGATTCACCTCTTTCTCGGTCAGGGAGGAGGTGGGCTCGTCCATGATGACGATCTTGGCATCGTAGGAGAACGCCTTGGCGATCTCGATCATCTGCATCTGGGAGACCGACAGGGTCGCGACCTTCACCTTGGGATCGATATCGATATCGAGCTCGTCGAAGATGCGCTTGGTGTCGTCATACATCTTGCCGTGGTCGATGAACCACCCCTTGGTGGGGTAGCGACCGAGCCACATGTTGTCCATCACGGTACGCTGCAACACCAGGTTGAGCTCCTGATGCACCATGGAGACGCCATTTTCCAGCGCCTGCTTGGAGGAGCTGAAGTTGATCTCCTGCCCCTTGAAGAAGATTTTGCCCTGATCCTTCTCGTAAATGCCGAACAGGCACTTGAGCAGGGTGGATTTTCCCGCACCATTCTCGCCCATCAACGCATGCACAGAATGAGGACGGACCCGTAAATTGACATTATCGAGTGCCTTGACGCCGGGAAAGCTCTTACTGACGTCAATCATCTCCAACAGCCATTCTGATTGTTGCTGTGTTGTCATATCAGCCATCACATCTGGTGGAAAAAAGGGCAAGGGGATCGCCCTTGCCCTGGAGGGGGGAATTACTCGAATTGGGACAGGTTGTCTTTATCCACACCAACGTAGGCAACGCGCACCACCTTGTTGTCGATCTTCCAGTTGGTGCCTTCACCGGCCGCTTTGCCTTCAGCCAGGTTTTTGGTCAGCTCGAAGGTGGCTTTAGCTTGGTTGGCCGCATCGTTCAGCACGGTACCCGCCATGGCGCCGCTCTTGACCATGGCCAGCGCTTCCGGCAGCGCATCGACGCCGAACACCGGAATGGCGCTCTTACCCTGGGCTTTCAGTGACTCGACTGCGCCCATTGCCATACCGTCGTTATTGGCGATGACCACTTCGATCTTGTTGGCGTTGGGGCCGGAGATCCAGGCATCCATCTTGTCTTTGGCCATGGCGGTATCCCACATACCGGTATCCATGTGCAGCTGCTCGGTCTTGAAGCCGCCATCATTCAGGGTCTTGATGACATAGGAGGTACGGGCTTCTGCATCCGGGTGGCCCGGCTCGCCCTTGAGCAGCACGAACTGGATCACGCCATCCTTGTTCAGATCCCACTCCGGATGGGCTTTCCAATGTTTGGCAATCAGCTGACCCTGGATGATCCCTGACTCCTTGGAGTCGGTACCCACATAGTAGGCCTTGTCATAGCTGGCCAGATCGGTAGCACTCGGCTCCTTGTTGTAGAACACCACCGGGATATCTTCGCCGCGGGCCTTCTCGATCACCACAGGGGCCGCCGCCGGGTCAACCAGGTTGATGGCCAGTGCTTTCACCCCTTTGGCCAGCAGCACGTCGATCTGGTCGTTCTGCTTGGACTGGTCATTCTGGGAGTCGTTCATCAGCAGCTCTACACCCGGATTGGCTGCCGCTTCCTTCTCGATGGCCTTGCGCACGACCGCCATGAAGTTGTCATCGTATTTGTAGACAGTTACCCCGATGCGGGTGTCAGCCTGGGCATTGGCACCAGCCATCATGCCCATCAGCAGGGCGGCAACTGTGGTCAGTTTTTTCATTATGTGTGCTCCGATGTATCTATCTGTGTTGTAGGGTGGCGAGCAATTGAACAATCGCCAAGTAATGTAATCAGTTTGTTGTCATTTCTTCTGTGATCGTGACGACAAAATGAAAACGATTACACTCTGTTACAATGCATCTTTTTATTTATTTTTCAAATGCATACAAACAAAAGCAAGATTTGAGACTCAAAAAAACCTCTGCATCGTGGCCAGTCGTTACCGGCCTGTTGTCAAAACGGTTCAACGAAAGGTGCAAACCCAGCGGTAACCGCGTGCAAGCAACTGATACTCTGGCCGCACGCTCTGACTCCAGGAGTCATCACCCCCCACTCCCATGTGGGCGCCATCGAGGCAGACCCACAGCCCCTCTTCGGCCACCAGATCGCTCTGATGACGGGCGGCCGCCAGCTGTTGCTGGCTGAAACGGCTGGCACTGAAATGAAACGCCCCGCTCACCGTCATGCTGCCCAGCTGCAGCTGGCGGGTATCGCAGCGCAAGCCGTTGTCGCTCGGGAAAACATAAGGGGTGTGCATGGCCTCCAGCGGCAGGCTCCAGCGCCCCAGATCGGCGCCCAGCAGGCGATCCGGATAGTTCTCGTGAGGGCCACGGCCAAGCCATTCGGCTCGCGCCGGTACCTCGGCCAGATGGATCAGCAAGCCGATCCGGGGCAACGAAGGCAGCGCCTGCGCCAGCTCGGTCTCTATCTCCAGCCTCATGGCGCCGTCGTCGGCAAAGCGGTGATGCCAGTGACTCACCAGCAGCAGCTCATCGTGGTGGAAGTAGCCGTGACTGACCCGGATATCCCCTCCGGCGACCGTGATCCCCAAACAGCGGTGCTGCCACTGGCCAAGGCCGCAACCCTGCCAGCGGGCAAGCCAGGAGTTGGGGTCGGCGTGATCCGCTTCGCTGGTGCCGATGTCGTTGTCGAGCGGCGCCCGGTAGAAGTGATCAATCACCGGGGCCAGCAGTTGCTCCTGCCCCGATTTTTGCCAACTGGTGATCCGGCCACTCTGCTTGTCGAGCCGCCACTGACTGTTTGCGGCGCTGACTAGCCAGCACTCCGGCTGCTCGGTCAGGGTAGCGGCAGCGGCGGGAGCTGGCAGAGCGAGAGGGGTCGGCAGGGTGAACTGCTGGCGGGCGACCTTGTGACCCTCCTGTGACCAGAGGGTGGCCTGTGGCTGAACTATGGCCAGATCGAGCCAGGCCAGTGCGCCTGCCGCAAAGCCGGGCTGCGTCTCGCTCAGGGTCAACTCGATTACCCCTTGCGGCGCCAGCGTGAGGGAAACCTCCCCCTGCTGCAGCACATGGCCGTTCTCGCACAGCTGCCAGTAAAGCCGCTCGTTATCGGTAGCGCGGAACAGGTACTCGCTCTCGATCCGCACCCGCAGCGGGGTGTGCTCAAGCAGGGTGAAGCGAAACGGCTGCTGGGCGCGCTTTGCCTCAAACAGGGCGGGATGGGGGGTGCGATCCGGGAACAGCAGGCCGTTGCAGCAGAACTGGCGATCGTTTTGCAGATCGCCAAAATCACCGCCATAACCCCAGTAGTGGCGGCCATCGCTGGTGTATTTGTCGAGCCCCTGATCGACCCAATCCCAGACAAACCCGCCTTGCAGACGTGGATGATCGCGAAACGCCTGCCAGTAGTGGGCGTAGCCCCCCAGGCTGTTGCCCATGGCGTGGGCATATTCGCAGAGGATCAGCGGCCGGTGCTCACCGGGCAGGCCGATCCACTTGGCCAGCGCCCACTTGGGCACCGCCGGGAAGGGTTGATCCTGATGGGTTCTGGCATACATGGGGCAGATGATGTCGGTGGCCGGAGTATCGGCCCCGCCCCCCTCGTACTGCACCGGACGGCTCGGGTCGCGGCGCTTGATCCAGCCATACATGGCATCGTGGGCCGGGCCGTAACCCGACTCGTTGCCCAGCGACCAGATGATGATCGAGGGGTGGTTGAAATCCCGTGCCACCATGCGGGTCGCCCGCTCCAGAAAGGCGTTGCTCCAGGCGGGATCCCGCGCCAGCCGCCCCATCGGGGTCATGCCGTGGGTCTCCAGATTCGCCTCATCCACCACATAGAGGCCGAGCCGATCGCAGAGGCGATAGAAGTCGGGATGGTTGGGGTAGTGGGAGCAGCGCACCGCATTGAAGTTGTGCCGCTTCATCAGCAGCAGATCCCGCTCCATGGTGGCGCGATCGATGGCATACCCCTTGGCGGGATGGTGTTCATGACGGTTGGCACCGCGAATAAGCAGCGGCTGACCGTTGACCCGCAGCAGGCCACCACGGATCTCCACCACCCGAAAGCCCACATCGCACCCCTCGCACTCTATGGTCTGGCCTTGCTCGTCCAGTAAGGTCAGGGTCAGGCGATAGAGATGGGGCGTCTCGGCGCTCCATTGGTGCGGCGCCGCCACATCGAGCGTCAGCTCGGCGCGATCGTCGTAAGCCCCTTTCTCGTCAATGGCTTGGGTGCCGATCGGCTGGCGCAGGGTCGCTACCCGCTCGCTGCCGTCATAAAGATTGGCCTCCACCGACAGACAGGCCCCATTGGCCACCTGCAGTGCGATCTTGAGGCGGCCATCCCGATAGCAGGCATCCAGCTCGGGGGTGACCCGGATATCCATCAGATGGCGGGCCGGTTTGTGCAACAGACTGACGGAGCGGAAGATCCCCGACAGCCACCACATATCCTGATCTTCCAGATAGGAGCCATCGGACCAGCGCAGCACCAGCACCGCCAGCCGGTTGCGACCGGCGTGCAGATAAGGGGTCAGATCAAACTCGGCGGGCAGGCGGCTGTCCTGGGAGTAACCTACCCAGTGGCCGTTGCAGAAGAGATAGAAGGCGCTGCTCACCCCGTCGAAAATGATCCGGCTCTGGCCACCGGCCAGCCAGTCGGCAGGCAGCTCAAACTCGCGGGAGTAGCAGCCGGTGGGGTTCTCGGTCGGTACCCGCGGCGGATCGCAGGGAAAGGGGTATTTGATATTGGTGTAGATGGGGCCATCGGTGAGCGGCCGCGCTGCCGGGTGGGCGGCATCCAACTGCCAGTTGCCCGGCACGGTAATGGGGGTGGCATCCGCCAGATCCTGCGCCAGCCAGCTCTCGGGCACCCGCTCGGGGGCGGCAAAGAAGGAGAAGCGCCACTCACCATCGAGCAAGAGACGGGAGGAAGAGGCCCGATCATCTCTGGCATCCGCCGCGCTGCGCCAGCTGAACATGGGGGTATGGGCAGCCAGCCGGTTTACCGACGTAATCGCTTGGGTCTGCCAATCCTGACGCGCCACTATCTCCCTCAACATTCACTCTCTCCCCGCAGATTAGAAAACGTATGCAGTCTAGAGAAATATGGCGCAGGGAACGGCGATCTCGCTCACACAGATGTAAACGATTACACTCGTTTTGTTAAGTAAAACGGAGTAAAAATGATTAAAAACCAGTAAAACAATAAACAGGCAGGAAATGGCCCCGAACAGGGCCACAACAGGGGGCTATCCGGCCCGAACCGGTGCCACCGAGTGACGATTGATCAGCGTAGGGGTATAGATCCGGCTCTGGGTCGCCTCACTCTCCCCTGCCGCCAGCTGAATCGCCAGCTTGGCCGCCTGGGCCGCCATCAATTCGATGGGGTAGCGCATGGTTGAGAGTTTGGGTCTCAGGTATCTGGCATAGATGATGTCATCGAAGCCCACTACCGAGACCTCTTCCGGCACCCGCAGACCGTTATCTGCCAACACCGAGATAACACCGGCGGCCATGGCATCGTTATAGGCCACCACGGCGGTCACCTTGAGCCCCTTGGCCAGCAGGTTGAGCATGGCGCGCTCGCCACCCTCCTCGTTGGGCGTGCCGCTCTCGATCAGCTCCGCATCGGCAGCCAAACCCGCCGCCATCAGCCCGTCCTGATAGCCTTGCAGGCGCAAGGTGGCATCTTCGATGGCGTGATCCGAGCTGATAAAGGCGATATGGCGGTGGCCCAAGTCAATCAGATGACGGGTCGCGGTAGCCGCCCCCAGCCGGTTATTGAGGGAGATACAGCGCCCCTTGAGGGCTGGAATATCGCGGTTAATCAGCACCATACCCGGCACCCGATTGGCGTAGTCGCAAAGCACCTCGTCACTGAGGGCCTTGCTGTGCACCACCAGCGCCTCGCAGCGCTTGCCGATCAGCAGCTCGATCGCTTCGCGCTCCTGACGAGCCTTGTGAAAACCGTTACCCATCAGCAGATGCAGGTTCTGCTCTACCGCTACCGCCGAGACCCCCTTTACCAGTGCACCAAAGAAGGGATCCGCCACGTCTCCGACCACCACTCCCATGGTGTCGCAAGTCTGGCTCACCAGCGCCCGCGCGTTAGCGTTGGGGGTGTAGCCCAGCTCGGCCATGGCCTTCTGCACCACCTCGCGAGAAGCGGCACTGGCCTTGGGTGAGTTGTTCATCACCCGTGAAACCGTTGCCACTGACACATTGGCCAAACGGGCGACATCCTTGATGGTGCTCATGCTGTTTTCACTCATTTCACAGTGCAATAGAGCTGCATTATAACCAGCAAACCCTTTAAAAACAGTGATGAAGAACATATGTGCGGCTATGGCTATTTTGAAAAGAGTGTAATCGTTTACACAATTTTGCAAGCAAGTTCACAGTTTGCTCGCCCCCCCCTCGCTAGACTCCTTCCAGACACGTTTTCAGTGGAGAGCAAGATGAACGTTCTGGTCACCGGCGGCTGCGGATATATCGGCAGCCATACCTGTTTGGCCCTGCAAGCGGCAGGCATGAATCCCGTGGTGGTCGACAACCTCGGCAACAGCAAGGGCAGTGTGCTGACGCGGATTGCCGCCATCAGCGGTCAGGAGCCCGCATTCTATCAAGGGGATATTCGCGATCCCGCCCTGCTGGACCGGATCTTTGCCGAACAGCAGATCGATGCGGTGATCCATTTTGCCGCCCTGAAAGCGGTCGGTGAATCGACCCGCATTCCACTGGATTACTACGAGAACAACCTCGGCGGCACCCTCATCCTGCTGCAGGCGATGAAACGGGCTGGCGTGCACAATCTGGTGTTCAGCTCCTCGGCTACCGTCTATGGCGATCCAGCCTGCCTGCCGATCCGCGAGGATTTCCCCCGCAGCGCCACCAACCCCTACGGACGATCCAAGCTGATCATCGAGGAGATCCTCGAAGATCTGCAGCTGGCCGAGCCCCACTGGAGCATGACCCTGCTGCGCTACTTCAATCCGGTCGGCGCCCACGAGTCGGGCACCATGGGGGAAGACCCCCAGGGCATCCCCAACAATCTCATGCCATTTTTGACCCAGGTGGCCATCGGCCGTCGCGACTGCCTGTCGGTCTTTGGAAACGATTACCCCACCCCGGACGGCACCGGTGTGCGCGACTACATCCATGTGATGGATCTCGCCGAGGGGCACGTCAAGGCACTGCAGCACTGCGTCGGCAAGGGTGGCGTGCACAGCTACAACCTGGGCACAGGTCAGGGCCAGAGCGTGTTGCAGCTGGTCGCCGCTTTCTCCAATGCTTGCGGCAAGCCGCTGCCGTTTCGCATCGAGCCAAGACGCGCGGGCGACATCGCCGCCTGCTGGGCCGACCCGGCCAAGGCAGAGCGCGATCTGGGCTGGCAGGCGACCCGGAATATCGACGCCATGTGCGCCGACAGCTGGCGCTGGCAATCGGCCAATCCGAATGGTTACGAGGAGTAGGCACTCCTGCGCCCCGTTAATAAACGACTCTTTTTTCAATATCTTATTCAGGAGAGATGATGTTCAACCCCGTCGATCATCCCCATCGCCGCTTCAACCCGCTGACCGGCCAGTATGTGCTGGTCTCCCCCCACCGGGCCAAACGCCCCTGGCAGGGACAGGTGGAGAAGGTGAGTCAGGCCCCCAAACAGGCCCACGATCCCGACTGCTTCCTCTGCGCCGGCAACACCCGGGTCACCGGTGACACCAATCCCGACTACAAGGGCACCTTCGTCTTTACCAACGACTTCGCCGCCCTGATGCAGGATACCCCGGCCGCAGACAACGCGGGCGACCCCCTGCTCAAACTGGAAGCCGCCCGTGGCACCAGCCGGGTCATCTGCTTCTCGCCGGATCACGGCAAGACCCTGCCCGAGCTGCCGCTGCCCGCTATCGAGGGGGTGATCACCACCTGGATGGATCAGGTCGCCGAGCTGTCAGCCCAGTGGCAGTGGGTGCAGGTCTTTGAAAACAAAGGGGCCGTCATGGGCTGCTCCAACCCGCACCCCCACGGCCAGCTGTGGGGCAGCGACTTCCTGCCCAACGAGATCGCCCGCGAAGAGCAGCACCAGCGCGACTGGCTGGCCGAGCATGGCCGCCCCATGCTGCTCGAATATGTGGAGCGGGAGCTGGCGGATCGCTCGCGCATCGTGGTGGAGACCGAGCACTGGCTCGCGGTGGTCCCCTTCTGGGCCGCCTGGCCGTTTGAAACCCTGCTGCTGCCCAAGGCGCACGTCCCCTCCATGTTGAACCTGACCAAGGCCCAGCAACAGGATCTGGCAGTAGCGCTCAAGGAGCTCACCAGCCGTTACGACAACCTGTTCGAGTGCAGCTTCCCCTACTCCATGGGCTGGCACTTTGCACCGCCCAAATCGGATTGCCCCGAAGCGTGGCAGCTACACGCCCACTTCTACCCGCCGCTGCTGCGCTCCGCCACCGTGCGCAAATTCATGGTCGGCTTCGAGATGCTGGCAGAGACCCAGCGCGACCTTACCCCCGAGCAGGCCGCCGAGCGGCTGCGTGCCCTGAGCCCCATTCACTACAACCAGACCAGCCAAACCAATGAGGAGGCCCTATGACCCCCAGCCAACGCGTCAGCACCGTTTTTGCCGAGCAATTTGCCAAAAAGCCCGATCTGCTGGTGCGCGCCCCCGGTCGCGTCAACCTCATAGGTGAACACACCGACTACAACGACGGCTTCGTGCTGCCTTGCGCCATCGACTACGAGACCTGCGTCGCCATCGGCCTGCGCGATGACCAGTTAGTGCAGGTGATCGCTGCCGACTATGACAACCAGCGCGACCAGTTCGATCTCGACCAGCCCATCGAGCATCACCCTGACCAGCGCTGGAGCGACTATATCCGCGGCGTGGTGAAATACCTGCAAGCCCGTGGTCATGCCCTGCGCGGCCTTGATCTGGTGGTCTCCGGCAACGTGCCGCAAGGTGCGGGCCTCTCCTCCTCCGCCTCGCTGGAAGTGGCGATCGGTCAGGCCTTCAAAGAGGCACTGGGGCTCGACATCAGCCAGGCGGAGATCGCCCTCAACGGCCAGCAGGCGGAGAACAAGTTCGTCGGCTGTAACTGCGGCATCATGGACCAGATGATCTCTGCCAGCGGCAAGAGCGACCACGCCCTGCTGCTCGACTGCCGCTCGCTGGAGACCCGCCTAATCCCCATGCCGACGGATCTGGCGGTGCTGATCGTCAACTCCAACATGCGCCGCGGTCTGGTAGACAGCGAATACAACACCCGTCGCCAACAGTGTGAAACGGCCGCCCGTCACTACGGGGTCAAGGCGCTGCGCGACCTCGATCTGGCTGGTCTGGAAGCGGGCAAAGTCGGGCTGGATGAGGAGTGCTACCGCCGCGCCCGCCACGTGGTCGGCGAAAACGCCCGCACCCTGGCGGCGGCCGATGCGCTGGCCAGCCACGATCTGGCCCGCCTCGGCGAGCTGATGGCCGAATCACACGCCGCCATGCGCGATGACTTCGAGATCACAGTTCCCGCCATCGACGGTCTGGTGGAGATCATCAAGGCCAGGATCGGCACCGATGGCGGCGTGCGGATGACCGGTGGCGGCTTCGGCGGCTGCGTGGTCGCCCTGCTGCGTCCGGAAAAAGTGGCCGAGGTGATCGCCGCCGTCGAGGCGGAGTATCCGGCCCTCTCCGGCCGCAAGGCCGACTGCTACGTCTGCCGCGCCAGCGCGGGGGCGGGAAAACTATGAGTCCATTTATGATGCAGGCCGACGGCTACGTCTGCCGGATCGGCAACACAGGTGCAGGCAAGTTATGAGCAGCGCTATGACCCCATTCGAGCTGGAAAACGAGGAGGGGCTGCGCCTGCGCGGCCTCGATTTTGGCGCCACCCTCACCTCCCTCACCCTGCCGGTAGCGGGTCAGCGCCGTGAAGTGCTGCTGGGCTGTGCCGACGACGCCTATCCCACCCAACAGGTGTGGCTGGGTGCGGTGGCGGGCCGCTTTGCCAACCGCATTGGCGGCGCCGAGCTGGCGCGCGATGGCGAGCGCTGGTCGCTGGATGCCAATCAGGCGCCCAACTGCCTGCATGGCGGGCAGGCAGGCTTTCATCGCCAGCGCTGGCAGATCAAGGAGCTGGAAGCGGATCGGGTCAAGCTGGCGTTGCTCTCCCGAGCGGGAGATCAGGGCTTTCCCGGCAATCTGCGGGTGACCCTGGAGTACCGGCTGGAGCAGAGCGATCTGGTGGTCGATTTTATGGCCAGCACGGATGCGGTGACCCCGGTCAGCCTCACCAGCCACGCCTACTTCAATCTCGATGGGCAAGCCGATGGCGGCGATGTGCGTGACCACCTCATCAGCATCAATGCCGACCACTTCCTGCCCAGCGACCCGAGCGGTCTGCCGATCGCCATCACTCCGGTGGAGGGGCCATTCGATCTGCGCCGCCAGCGCCTTGTCGGGCAGGATTGGTTGAGCCATCCCCAGCAGCAACAGGCCAAGGGGTACGATCATGCGTTTCTGCTCAACGGCCCGGCACAGGAGTGGGCAGCCCGGGTGGTGTCGGGCGACAAGCAGCTGGCGATGGAGGTCTACACCAACCAGCCTTCGCTGCAGTTTTACACCGGCAACTGGCTGACCAATACCCCGAACCGCAGCGGCCAATCGCACCGGGATCACGACGGCTTCTGTCTTGAGGCGCAACAGCTGCCGGACAGCCCCAATCGACCCGAGCTGGGCAACCCCTGGCTGCTACCGGGCGGGCGTTATCACCACCAGACCCGCTACCGCTTTATCCGCGACTGACTTAAAGGTTTCACGATTTTTACATAGCCTCAGCAGTCACAATCGAGCAAGATAAGCCGCCCCGAATTCACTGTCGGGGCTTTTTTTGCATCAACGTAGCAAGGATTCTGTTCGATGACTGACACTTATAGCCTGCTGGTCGCCTTTATTCTGGGCGTCGTCGAGGGGCTGACCGAGTTTCTCCCCGTCTCCTCCACCGGCCACATGATTATCGTCGGCCATCTGCTGGGCTTTGAAGGCCCCAAGGCCGCCACCTTCGAAGTGGTGATCCAGCTTGGCTCCATCCTCGCCGTGGTCGCCGTGTTCTGGCGCCGTCTGTTCGGCCTGATTGGCATCCACTTTGGCCAGAAACCGTCTCAGGATCACGCCACCCTGTCGCTGGTTCACATCATCCTCGGCATGCTGCCTGCTATCGTCATCGGCCTCGCCGTACACAGCTGGATCAAGGCCAACCTGTTTGGCCCGGAGACTGTGATGTACGCGTTGGTGGCTGGCGGTATCTTGCTGATCATCGCCGAGAAGTGCCGCCCTGCCGTCACCGCCGAAACCCTGGATGACATCAGCTACAAACAGGCATTCGGTATCGGTCTGTTCCAGTGTCTGGCCCTGTGGCCCGGTTTCTCCCGCTCCGGTGCCACCATCAGTGGTGGCATGCTGATGGGGATCAGCCGTCACGCCGCCGCCGAGTTCTCCTTCCTCATGGCGGTGCCCATGATGGTGGCGGCCAGCGGGCTGGATCTCTACAAGAGCCGCGACTTTCTCTCGATGGCTGACTTCCCGATGTTTGCAGTGGGCTTTATCACCGCCTTCGTGGTGGCCATGGTCGCCATCAAGACCTTCCTGGCCTTGATCCGCCGCATCGACTTTATCCCGTTCGCCATCTACCGCTTTATCGTGGCGTTCGCCGTCTATCTGGTGTTTGTCGCCTGACCGGCAGCCCGCAATGGAATGAAAAAAGGGACCAACTTGGTCCCTTTTTCTATGGCGTCATGGTGCTCAGTAGAGGTGCTGGCTGATGCCGTTCAACAGCCGCGACAACCCCTTGGTGAACTGCACCGGCGCATCCTGCACCGTGTAGCAGAGGCAGCCATCCGGCGTGTGCGGGCTGTGAGAGTGGCTGGCATCGCGCCAGATAAAATCTCCCGCCTTGTAACGGGTATCCCCATCCTCGATAGTGCCCGCCAGCAGCAGGGTCAGCTCATAGCCCTGATGGGTGTGCTCGGGGATGCGGCCACCGGCCTCGATATGGAGCAGGCTGGCGCGGGCACCCATCTCGTCCAGCGGCAGACTCTGCTGACGAATGGCCCCGATATGGCGCCACTTGGGCGAACGGTAGCGGGCCAGCACCCGTGGCAAGGGGTAGGCGTGACCGGCTATCTCCAGTTCGGTGGGCTGGGCACGGGGCAGCTCGGGGGCTACTGGCTCAGGCAACGGCTGCGCCAGAATACCCGCCAGCATGGCGTCTAATCCGGCATCCAGCGCCACATCATCGCGGGGGGCCAGCTCAGGCTCTGCAGGCGAGTCAAGATATTGCTGCGCCAGCTCCTCTTCGAATGTTTTCAGTCGGAGAGCGCAATCCGGGCAGAGTTCACAGTGGGCGGAAAGCCCCACCGCCAGCGGCAGAGGAAGCTCGTCGGCGGCGAAGGCGCGCAGCATTGGGTCGGTCGGATGGGCTTTAATCATGGCCTTGCTCCACTTGCTCTTTCAGTTTCTGTAACGCCAGTCTGAGGCGGGACTTGATGGTACCGAGCGGCACGCCGAGTCGCTCCGCCAGCTCCTGCTGGGAGAACTCCTGCAGATAGATGCCGCGCACCACCTGCTGTTGCGGCTCCGGCAGGGTGCCCAGATAGTGGGCCATCTGGCGGGTCAGCACCGCATCTTCACCGCCGCTCAGGTGCTCCTCTTCGGCCTGAAACTCCAGCACCGGCCACAGCTCCTCGGCACAGAGATCCTCCTTGCTGGCGCGACGGCGGCGCAGCATGTCGAAGCACTGGTTACGCATCACTGTGTAGATCCAGGTGGTCGGCGCCCCCTTCTCGGGGTGGTAGAGGCGCGCCTTCTGCCACACCAGCAGCAGGGTCTCCTGCACCAGCTCCATGGCGTTGGCCTCGCTGCCGAGATGGCGCAAGCCGTAGCTGCGAATGCGCGGCGCGAAGTGCTGGAACAGGTGGGCAAAGGCCGCCTTGTCGGCGTGCTCTGCCACCCGGATCAACAGGGCTTTCAGGTCGCCATTAGGGTTATCCATCACGGGTGATGTCCTGCGTATGGTCGAGTGTGGTTGGCCAGTATATGCCATTGCGCCATCCCTTTGATGTGCTGTCGAGCGTGCTGTGGTGATGACTATTACGACCTTGCGGCGCTGGCGGATCAGCGGGTCAGAAATAAATCAGTGGCTGGCCACCAGCACCCCCTTGAGCAGGGCCATGGCAGGTTGATTGTCGGCAGCCACCAGCAACAACTGCTTCTGCTCGGGGGGGATCGGCAGCACCTCCAGCCAGCGCTGCGCCACCCAGTTGCCATCATCCCAACGCGGCTCGCTATAAAGAGCGGCATAGTCGGGGTAGTCGGCAAACACCTCCTGCAGCGCCTCCACCAGCGGTTGCTGATCGGGATGGAGCCGCTGTGATGGCCAGGCCGTGAGCGGCGTCACCTCGCCGATGCGCAGGCCGTCTGGCTCCTGCCACAGATCCTCTATCTGCACCCGCTCCATCCCCTGCACCGTGATCCCCAGCATGCCATCCGGCAGCTGGTCGAAATCGATGATGGTGACCCGGGTGGCGATGGGCAGCATGTTGCGCAGGGCATCGGGCTGACGAGGGTCCACCATGCAGAGGGCAAAGCCGGACTCCCCCGCCTCGGCGATCATCCGCTGGTATCTCGGTTCGAAGATCCGCAGCGGCATGATGCCGCCGGGCAGCAGGTGGGCAGATAGGGGAAACAGCGCCAGTCGCATCGCAAACTCCTCGGTTGGTAACCTCTGTTGATACGCCGGGCCAGAGGGAGGAGATCATTCCCGTCATCGGGAAAGGAAAAACCCTTAACAATCAGGGGAAAATAGCCTGGACAACCCGCTTCGATATGCAGTAGAAATGGATAAGCACCATATTACGGTCAATCTTCCGGATATTGGCGCCAAAAGCAGTGAAATATCCGCCCGACAGCGAGCGGCGGGTCATCCCTATAGTTTTCTCGGGCCGATGCGGGTAAAATTCACGCCCTTATATATCAGTCATTTTTCGACGCGCAACCTTGGTGGTCAGTTATGAAAGAGCATATTCATCATCTACTTGAACAAACGGTAGCCAATCTCAAGTCAGCAGGCATCCTGCCGGCGGACCTGGAAGCCCGCGTGCAAGTAGACCGATGCAAGGAAAAAGCTCACGGCGACCTGGCTACCAACCTGGCCATGCTGCTGGCCAAACCGGCCCGCAAGAACCCGCGTGAGCTGGCCACTGCCATCATCGAGCATCTGCCTGCCTCCGACCTGATCGCCAAGGTCGAGATCGCCGGTCCCGGCTTCATCAACTTCTTCTTCGACCAGCGCTGGCTGGCCGGTCAGGTCGAGGCCATGGTGACCTCTGCCAACGCCAACGTGAAGTTGCCGACCCCGCAGACCGTGGTGGTGGACTACTCAGCCCCCAACGTGGCCAAAGAGATGGCGGTGCACCACATCCGCTCCACCGTGCTTGGTGACGTAGCCGCGCGTGCGCTGGAATTCCTCGGCCACAAGGTAGTGCGTGCCAACCACATCGGCGACTGGGGCACCCAGTTCGGCATGCTGATCGCCTATCTGGAGAAGATGGCCAACGAGCACGCCAGCGACATGGCACTCAAGGATCTGGAAGCCTTCTACACCCAGGCCAAGCGTTGCTACGACGAAGACGAAGCCTTCGCCGAGCGTGCCCGTAACTACGTGGTCAAGCTGCAGGGCGGCGATGAGTACTGCCGCACCATGTGGAAGAAGCTGGTCGACATGACCATGGAACAGAACCAGATCAACTACGACCGCCTGAATGTCTCCCTGACCAACAAGGACATCATGGGCGAGTCCATGTACAACGACATGCTGGCGGAGATCGTTGCCGACCTGAAAGCCAAGGGGCTGGCAGTCGAGAGCGAAGGGGCCACAGTAGTCTTCCTGGACGAGTTCAAGAACAAGGATGGCGAGGCCATGGGCGTCATCATCCAGAAGAGCGATGGTGGTTTCCTCTATACCACCACCGACATCGCCTGTGCCAAATACCGTTATGAAACCCTGGGCGCCGACCGTGTCATGTACTTCATCGACTCCCGTCAGCACCAGCACCTGATGCAGGCCTGGACCATCACCCGCAAGGCGGGCTATGTGCCGGAATCCGTGCCGCTCGAGCACCACGCCTTCGGCATGATGCTGGGCAAGGATGGTCGTCCCTACAAGACCCGCTCCGGCGGCACAGTCAAGCTGGTTGACCTGCTGAACGAGGCCGAAGAGCGCGCCGCTGCTCTGCTGGAGAGCCGCAACAGCGACCTCTCTGCCGAAGAGAAGGCCAACGTGGTCAACGCCATCGCCATGGGCGCGGTGAAGTATGCGGATCTCTCCAAGAACCGTACCACCGACTACATCTTCGACTGGGACATGATGCTGTCATTCGAAGGCAACACTGCGCCTTACCTGCAGTATGCCTACACCCGGATCCAGTCCATCTTCCGCAAGGCCAACATCGATGCCAGCACGCTGACCGGCAACGTGACCCTGAACGAAGAGGCCGAAGAGGTGCTGGCCCAGAAGCTGATCCAGTTCTCCGATGCGGTCAACGGCGTGGCAGACAAAGGCATGCCGCACCTGCTCTGTACCTACCTGTACGAGTTGTCCGGCAACTTCATGACCTTCTATGAAGCCTGCCCGATCAACAAGGATGGCGTGGACGAAGCAAGCCGTCAGAGCCGTCTGCTGCTGTGCGCCGCCACCGCCAAAGTGCTCAAGCTGGGCCTCGGCGTACTGGGTATCCATACCCTGGAGCGCATGTAATAGATGGCAACCCGGGATTATGTCGGCAGCCGCCCGCGACGTCGGGCGGGTGGCCGCAATACCAAGAAAGCGGCCCCTCGCCGCTTTCCTGTTATTCCAATCCTGCTGGTCGCAGCACTGCTGGCAGGCTTTGGCGGCTTCCTTTACATGATCAATGGCAAGGGCAACGACGTCCCCACCATTGAAGAGCAGGTAAAGGCCAACAAGCCAAAAACGCAGAATAACGGGCTGCCACAGGAGAAGTGGAGCTATATCGAGCGGCTGGAGAACAAGCAGGTCGATATCATAGAGCCGCCGACCCAGCCGGGTGTGCTGCCGCCACCACCGGCAGAGACCCTGACCCTGCAGCCGAGCAAGCTGCCGCAACCGGTGCCGACCGACATCCCCCAGCCGGGTACTCCGATTGGCCAACCCAAGCCTTATCTGCCCAATCCGGCGACCACCCCCTCCACCTCGGGTGCACCGGTTGCCAGCGCGCAAGAGCAGGCGATCGACCGCAAGGCCGAACGGGAGCGGATGGAGCGAGAGATCCGCGCCGAGCTGGAACGGGAGCGTGCCGCTGCCGCCAAAGCCCAGCCCGCCAGTGCCCCGGCACAACCGGCCGCGACCGACAATGGCCGCTATATGATGCAGTGCGCCGCCTTGCGCTCGCAGGATTCTGCAGAGTCGCTCAAGGCTCGCATCGCCTTTGGCGCTGGTCTTTCCTCCAGCCTGCAGGTGATCAATGGCGCCAACGGCACCGTCTACAAGGTGATGGTAGGCCCCTTCAACGGCAAGGCTGCCGTCGATGCGGCCAACCGCAAGCTGCAGAGCTCCGGCATCAGCGGCTGCATTCCCAAGAAAGGGTAATCCGCTTACCGATGACGCAGGGCCGGGTGGCAACATCCGGCCCTGCTCTTTTGGGGCCGCTCACCCCCTCGGCATCCCGTCACCGCATTTATCCCGATAAAAGGCAGGGTTGAAAAGCCGCTTTGCCATCCCCATCTTTCTTGCCATGCACAGTCAGGCCGTCATTCGGCTCAAGCGAGGTAAGTAAAGTGACTACCATAGTTTCAGTTCGCCGCAACGGTCAGGTCGTCATCGGTGGCGATGGCCAAGTCTCTCTTGGCAACACCGTCATGAAGGGCAACGCCCGCAAGGTTCATCGTCTCTATAACGGCAAGGTGCTGGCCGGTTTCGCTGGCGGTACCGCCGACGCCTTCACCCTGCTTGAGCGTTTCGAAGCAAAACTGCAGGCCCATCAGGGTAATCTGGAGCGCGCCGCCGTGGCGCTGGCCAAAGATTGGCGCACTGATCGCGCCCTGCGCCGCCTCGAGGCGCTGTTGGCCGTGGCCGACGAACACAAATCTTTCATCATCACCGGCAACGGTGACGTGGTGCAGCCGGAGCACGATCTCATCGCCATCGGCAGCGGCGGCAACTTCGCCCAATCCGCCGCCATCGCCCTGCTGGAAAACACCGAGCTGGATGCCAGGAGCATTGTCGAGAAGTCGCTCAAGATCGCCGGTGATATCTGCGTCTTTACCAACGGCAACCACACCATTGAAGTGCTGGACTACGCGGCCAAATAACGGCGCGAGCCAACGACCACATTCTTCAAGGGGTGGGCGCTGCCCGCCCCGGATACAGGAACCCTATCATGTCCGAGATGACTCCAAGAGAAATCGTCCACGAGCTGGATCGACACATCATTGGCCAGGCCGATGCCAAGCGCGCCGTCGCCGTTGCCCTGCGCAACCGCTGGCGCCGGATGCAACTCGATGAAGAGATGCGCCATGAAGTGACCCCGAAAAACATCCTGATGATAGGCCCGACCGGGGTCGGCAAGACCGAGATCGCCCGCCGTCTGGCCAAGCTGGCCAACGCCCCCTTCATCAAGGTCGAAGCGACCAAGTTCACCGAAGTGGGCTATGTCGGCAAGGAAGTGGACAGCATCATCCGCGATCTGACCGATGTCGCCATCAAGCTGGTGCGCGAGACCGAGATGGAGAAGATGAAATTCCGTGCCGAGGAAGCCGCCGAAGAGCGCATCCTCGATGCCCTGCTGCCCAACCCGCGCAACACCTGGGGTGAGGAGGAGAAAGCCGACAACTCCAACACCCGCCAGATCTTCCGCAAGAAACTGCGGGAAGGTCAACTCAATGACAAAGAGATTGAACTGGAGCTCTCCGCCAGCCCGATGGGGGTCGAAATCATGACCCCACCGGGGATGGAAGAGATGGCCAACCAGCTGCAGGGGCTGTTCCAGAACCTCGGCCAGAGCCAGAAGAAAAAGCAGAAGATCAAAGTCAAAGAGGCCATGAAGGCGCTGATCGAAGAGGAAGCGGCCAAGCTGGTTAACCCGGAAGAGCTGAAGCAAAAAGCGATCGCCGCCGTCGAGAACAACGGCATCGTGTTCCTCGACGAGATCGACAAGGTCTGCAAGCGTGGCGAAAGCTCAGGCCCTGACGTCTCCCGTGAAGGGGTTCAGCGCGACCTGCTGCCGCTGGTCGAAGGTTGCACCGTCAACACCAAGCACGGCATGGTCAAGACCGACCACATTCTGTTTATCGCCTCCGGCGCCTTCCAGATCGCCAAGCCGTCAGATTTGATCCCCGAACTGCAGGGTCGTCTACCGATCCGGGTCGAGCTGACCGCGCTCACCACCAATGATTTCGAGCGGATCCTGACCGAGCCGAACGCCTCCCTGACCGCCCAGAGCAAGGCGTTGATGGGCACCGAAGGGGTCAATATCGAGTTCACCAAAGAGGGCATCCGCCGACTGGCTGAAGCGGCCTGGCAGGTCAACGAGCGCACCGAAAACATCGGTGCCCGCCGCCTGCATACCGTGATGGAGCGGCTGATGGAAGACATCTCTTATGATGCCTCCGAGCAATCGGGTGCGACCTTCGTCATCGACACCGACTACGTCAACGCCCACCTCGGCGCCTTGATCGAAGACGAAGACCTGAGCCGCTACATCCTGTAAGCCTGCTCAACACCCCGCTGGTCGAACGCCTCCCTGTATGGAGGCGTTTTTTTTCATCTCCCCCCATCCCACTCCCTTCTTTAACTACCCCGACAACCAGCCAGATCCACTGCACCACAGGTCTACCTACTTAGATATAACTATTAATCTCAGGGGATTACCTCTGACGAGATATATAAATAGACACTTGATTTGCATCAATTGCCCGCCCCGACCGACTGGTTAGCCTAGCCCCAGAATGATGTTTTATTACTCCAAACTAGAGGCAATCATGAGCAAAGTCAGACTGGTCGTTGTGGGCAACGGCATGGTGGGGCACCGCTTCATCGAAGAGCTGATCGAGCGGGCCGACCCGGGCCGCTACGAGATCACCGTCTTCGGTGCAGAACCCCGCCCCGCCTACGATCGCGTCCATCTCTCCTCCTACTTCTCCCATCACACCAGCGAAGATCTCTCCCTCGTCAAACCCGGCTTCTACGACAAGCACGGCATCCGCCTGCTGCTCGGCGAAGCGGTGAAAACAATCGACAGGGCCAACCGCGAAGTGCACTCCAACAAGGGCACTGTGGTCGGTTACGACAAGCTGGTGCTGGCCACCGGCTCCTACCCCTGGGTGCCCTCCATTGCGGGCAGCCAGCACCACGAGTGCTTCGTCTATCGCACCATCGAGGATCTGAAAGCCATCCGCAGCGCCGCCAAGAGCGGCAAGAGCGGGGTGGTGATCGGGGGCGGTCTGCTTGGCCTCGAAGCGGCCGGTGCCCTCAAGGCGCTGGGCCTCGAGACCCATGTGGTGGAGTTTGCGCCGGTGCTGATGGCCGAGCAGCTCGATGGTCAGGGTGGCCAGCTGCTGCGTCGCAAGATTGAATCCATGGGCGTGCAGGTGCACACCAGCAAGAGCACCAGCGAGATCCTGATGCATGGCGGTGAGCAGGCGAAACACTGCCTCGCCTTTGCCGACGGCAGCCAGCTGGAAGTGGATGTGGTGGTCTTCTCCACCGGCATTCGCCCGCAAGATACATTGGGCCGTTACGGCGATCTCGCCATCGCCGAGCGCGGCGGCATCGTTATCGACGATCACTGCCTCACCTCCGACCCCGACATCTATGCCATCGGCGAGTGTGCCGCCTGGCAGGGCCGCTTCTTCGGGCTGGTGGCCCCGGGCTACAAGATGGCCCAGATCACCGTCGACCACCTGCTCGGCGGCGACAGCCGTTTCGAGGGGGCGGACATGAGCGCCAAGCTCAAGCTGCTCGGCGTCTCCGTCGGCTCCATCGGTGATGCCCACGGCCGCACTCCGGGCAGCCACAGCTATGTCTTTCAGGATGACCAAGCTGGCGTCTACAAGAAGATCGTGGTGAGCGAAGACAACAGTCGATTGCTAGGCGCCGTGCTGGTGGGTGACGTGGAAGATTACGGCAACCTGCTGCAGATGATGCTCAACGCCCTGCCGCTGCCGAGCCACCCGGACACCCTGATCCTGCCCGCCTACGCCGGTGCCAAGCCGACGCTGGGGGTGGATGCCCTGCCGGAGAGCGCCCAGATCTGCTCCTGCTTCGACGTCTCCAAAGGGGACATCGCTCAGGCGGTGGCCGAAGGTCACACCACGCTGGCCGCCATCAAGCAGCACACCAAGGCCGGTACCGGCTGCGGCGGCTGCGTGCCGCTCATCAGCCAGGTACTCAACGCCGAGCTGGTGAAGCAGGGCATCGAGGTCAACAACCACCTCTGCGCCCACTTCCCCCACTCCCGTCAGGAGCTGTTCCATCTGGTCAAGGTGGAGGGGATCAAGAGCTTCGACGAGCTGCTGGCCAAACATGGCCGGGGCTATGGCTGCGAGGTGTGCAAACCGACCGTCGGCTCCATCCTCGCCTCCTGCTGGAACGAGCATGTGCTGAGCCCGCGCAACATCCCGCTGCAGGACACCAACGACATCTTCCTCGGCAACATGCAAAAGGACGGCAGCTACTCCGTCATCCCGCGCATGGCCGGTGGTGAAGTGACCCCGGAAGGGCTGCTGGCGGTGGCCGAAGTGGCCCGCGACTACAAGCTCTACACCAAGATCACCGGCGCCCAGCGTATCGGTCTGTTCGGGGCCCAGAAGGATGACCTGCCCGCCATCTGGCGCAAGTTGCTGGCGGCCGGTTTCGAGACCGGTCAGGCCTACGCCAAGGCGCTGCGCATGGCCAAGACCTGTGTCGGCAGCACCTGGTGCCGCTTCGGCGTGCAGGACAGCGTCGGCCTCGGGGTCTTCCTCGAGAACCGCTACAAGGGGATTCGCACCCCGCACAAGATGAAGTTCGGCGTCTCCGGCTGCACCCGCGAGTGTGCCGAAGCGCAGGGCAAGGACGTCGGCATCATCGCCACCGACGCGGGCTGGAACCTCTATGTGGGCGGCAACGGCGGCATGAAACCGCGCCACGCCGACCTGCTGGCTTCTGACCTCGACCGCGAAACGTTAGTTCGGTTGATAGACCGCTTTATGATGTTCTACGTCACCAGCGCCGACAAACTACAGCGCACCTCGGTCTGGCTCGGCAATCTGGAAGGGGGCGTCGACTACCTGCGCGAGGTGATCGTCGATGACAAGCTGGGACTGGCCGACACGCTCGAGCGCGATATCCAGACCCTGATCGACAGCTACGAGTGTGAGTGGTCGCGCACCCTCAACGAAGAGGAAGCGCTCAAGCGATTCAGCCACTTCATCAACAGCGACAAGCGCGACCCGGACGTTCAGTTCGTCGCCGAGCGCGACCAGCACCGACCGGCCACCCCGGCCGAGCGCATCCCCGTCTACCAGATTGAGGTGGAAACCAAATGATGAAATTAGCCTGCCAACTCAACGATATACTCCCTGGCACCGGCGTCTGCGCTCTGATCGAGGGTCGCCAGATCGCTCTGTTCCGCCCGAGCGCGGCCGCCGAGGTGTTCGCCATCGACAACCGGGATCCCTTCTTCGCCGCCAATGTGCTGTCGCGGGGCCTGATCTGCGAACACGACGGCGAACTCTGGGTGGCCAGCCCGCTCAAGAAGCAGCGCTTTCGCCTGAGCGATGGCCACTGTTTCGACAATCCTGCGATGTCGGTTCAAAGCTACCCCGTTGAAGTGCGCGAACAGCAGGTCTGGGTCGCCGTCTAAAGCCGATTTCACTCTCTTTCGGGCTGCCTGCAGGCAGCCCTTTCAAGGACTCACAAGATGTACACGGAAACCATCAACAAGTGCGCCGCCAACGCGGCCCGCATCAACCGCTTCGAGCGCAGCGACAAGCTCGGCTTCTGGCTCAGCTCCGCCATGGCGGGGGCCTATGTGGGCCTTGGCATCATCCTCATCTTCACCCTCGGCAACCTGGTGGATCCCGCCATCCGGCCGCTGGTGATGGGGGCCACCTTCGGTATCGCCCTGACGCTGGTGATCATCGCCGGCTCCGAGCTGTTTACCGGCCACACCATGTTCCTCACCTTCGGGGTGAAGACGGGCAAGATCACCATGGCCGACCTGCTGCGCATCCTGCCGCAGACCTGGGCGGGCAACCTGATTGGCTCCATCGTGGTGGCGCTCATCTACTCCTACGGCGGCAGCCTGCTGCCGGACGCGGGCAGCCTGGCTCACAAGGTGGCGCTGGCCAAAACCCAGGCACCGGCGCTGACCCTGTTTATGAAGGGGATCCTCTGCAACTGGCTGGTCTGCCTCGCCATCTGGATGGCGCTGCGCACCGAAGGGGCCGCCCGCTTCATCGCCATCTGGTGGTGCCTGCTGGCCTTTATCGCCTCCGGCTACGAGCACTCCATCGCCAACATGACCCTGTTCGCCCTCTCCTGGTTTGGTGCCCATTCCGAGGCCTACACCCTGAGCGGCATCGGCCACAACCTGCTGTGGGTGACCCTGGGCAACACCGTCTCCGGCGTCCTCTTTATGGGCCTCGGCTACTGGTATGCCACCCCCAAGGCTGAGCGCCCGGTCGCGGTGAGCGAGACCACCAGCATCGCCAACCAGACCCAAACCGCCTGATCAGGAGGCCCCATGGACTACTTGCCCATCTTTTGCCGACTCGACAACAAACCCGTGCTGCTGGTCGGCGGCGGCGAAGTGGCGGAGCGCAAGGCGCGCCTGCTGCTGGATGCCGGTGCCAGCCTCACCGTGGTCGCGCCCGAGCTCGACCCCGAGCTGGCGGAACTGGCTGCCAACGGCAGCATCGAATGGCTGGCCGGTGAATTTGCGCCGCAGCAACTGGCGGGCAAGTGGCTGGTGGTGGCCGCCACCGATCGGCGCGAGGTGAATGCGCTGGTTTACCAAAGCGCCAATCAGGCGCGGATCTTTGCCAACGTGGTGGATGACCCGAAACGCTCCAGCTTCATCATGCCGTCGATCATCGATCGCTCGCCGCTGATGGTGGCCATCTCCTCCGGCGGCAAGGCGCCGGTGCTGGCCCGCTTGCTGCGGGAGAAACTGGAGGCCCTGTTGCCGCAACATCTGGGTGCCGTGGCAACCTTCGCCGGTAGCCTGCGGGAGCGGGTCAAGGCCCGCTTTGCCACCATGGGGGAGCGGCGCCGCTTCTGGGAGCGGCTGCTCGGGGCCGACCGGCTCGGACAGGCGCTGGCGCGGGGGGATCACGCCTCTGCCCACCAGCTGGCCGACAGCCTGTTTGCCGACGAAAGCCAGACCGCTGGCGAGGTGGTGCTGGTGGGAGCCGGCCCCGGCGATCCGGGTCTGCTCACCCTGCACGCCCTGCGCCAGATGCAGCAGGCCGACGTGGTGGTCTATGACCGGCTGGTCTCCGACGAGGTGATGGCGCTGGTACGCCGCGACGCCAAACGCATCTTTGTCGGCAAGCAGGCGGGCAACCACTGCGTGCCGCAGGAGGGGATCAACCAGCTCTTGCTGGAGGAGGCGAAGCAGGGCCAGCGGGTAGTGCGGCTGAAGGGGGGCGACCCCTTTATCTTCGGCCGTGGCGGCGAGGAGCTGGAGACGCTGGTCGGCACTGGCATCGGCTTTCAGGTGGTGCCGGGGATCACCGCAGCCAGCGGCTGCGCCGCCTACGCCGGTATTCCGCTGACCCACCGCGATCACGCCCAGAGCGTGCGCTTCGTCACCGCCCACGGCAAGGGGGGCGCCCGGGATCTCGACTGGCCGCTGCTGGCCAAGGATAAGCAGACGCTGGTGTTCTATATGGGGCTTTCCAGCTGTGCCACCATCCGCGAGCAACTGCTGGCTCACGGCAAGCAGGGCAGCACACCGGTGGCGTTGATCGAGCGCGGCACCCAACCCTGCCAGCGGGTCATTCGCGGCACCCTCGATGAGCTGCCCACGCTGGCGGTGGGGGTCGAGAGTCCGGCGCTGATCATGGTGGGCTCGGTGGTCACTTTGGCCGACCAGCTCGCCTGGTTTGGCGAGGCACCACAGGCTCAGCGAGCCCTCGCCTGAGGGATTCTCGGCAAACGATCATGAGGCCACCAGCAGGTGGCCTCACTTTTACCTCCCTCTTCTCCTATCACGGTCATAACCAGCTGTTTTAAGTCTGGTATCCTATGGGGATTGCGCCCTTGGCCACCCTTTCAGGAATTCATCCATGTCTCTTCCCATCAAGAACAGCGCCCGGCAGCGCGCGGAAGACAGATCCCGCATCCTTAGCCTGCTACTGACTGACGACGCCCTCACCGATAGCTTGCTCGACCCGCAGGTCGAACAAGATGCCGAGCAGCGGGACCAGACCAGCGAATTGAGCGGGCTGGCCAACAACTTGCCGGCAGCCGACGTCGCCGATGCGCTGGAGTCACTGCCGCCCGATGAGCGTCATGCCCTGTGGGCACTGGTGGATGAAGCACGCCGTGGCCAGATATTGGTAGAAGCATCCGAAACCGTCTGGGACAGCCTGATCAGCGGCATGAGCGACAAGGAGCTGCTGCACGCCCTGCGCACTCTGGATATCGATGACCAGATCTATCTGGGCCAGTACCTGCCGCGCAACCTGATGGGACGGCTGCTCACCTACATGGCCCCCGCAGAACGGGATCAGGTACGGGAGGTGATCCGCTACGGTAAACATACCGTTGGCGCCATGATGGACTTTGAGATCATCACCATCCGCCCCGAGGTGAGTCTGGCCACGGTGCAGCGCTATCTGCGACTGCGTCGCAAGATCCCCGCCAACACTGACAAGCTGTTCGTCATCGACCGGCGCAACCACCTGTTGGGGGAGCTGCCCCTGACCACTGTGCTGCTCAACAAGCCCGCCACTCTGGTCAAGGAGGTCATGACGCAAGATCCGGTCACCTTTGATCCGGAAGACAACGACGAAGCTGCGGCCCGAACCTTCGAGCGGGATGACCTGCTCTCCGCCGCCGTGGTGGATGGCAAGGGCAAGCTGATGGGCCGTATCACGGTCGAAGAGGTGGTCGATCTGGTCTATGAAGAGAGCGATACCGACCTGCGTCGGATGGGGGGTATCAGCGAGGATGAAGATGTGTTCGCCCCAGTTGGCAAGGCGGTCAAAACCCGCTGGGCCTGGCTGGCGCTGAACCTCTGCACCGCGTTTGTTGCCTCCCGGGTGATCGGCATGTTCGAGCACACCATTTCGCAGCTGGTAGCCTTGGCGGCCCTGATGCCCATCGTCGCCGGGATCGGCGGCAACACCGGCAACCAGACCATCACCATGATAGTGCGAGCGCTGGCACTGCAACACATTCAGGCGGGCAACCTCTCTTTCCTGTTAGTGCGCGAGCTGGGAGTGGCCCTGATTAACGGTCTGGTGTGGGGTGGCATTATGGGATTCGTGACTTTCTTGCTGTATCAGGACCCTGCGCTCGGGGGCGTCATGACCCTGGCCATGGTACTCAACCTGCTGGTGGCTGCCCTGATGGGAGTCATCATCCCCATGACCATGACCCGCCTTGGCCGCGACCCGGCGGTAGGGGCCAGCGTGATGATCACCGCCATCACCGACACCGGCGGCTTCTTTATCTTTCTGGGGCTGGCGACCCTGTTCCTGCTGTAACAAGCTGCCTCTCCATCAGCAAAAAACAGGCCCACCGAAGTGGGCCTGCTGCTATCTGTGTGGTCGGGAGTATCGCGATAAAGGGCGCTACTCCCGCTCCTTCACATAAGGGGTGCCGAGCGCCTTGGGTGCCACTGCACGGCCGATAAAGCCCGCCAGCAGGAACACCGTCAGGATGTAAGGCAGTGCCTCGATGGCCTGTACCGGAATAGCGAAGTCACCGATAGTCACCCCCTGCAGCCGGATGGCGACCGCATCAAGGAAACCAAACAGCAGACAGGCTGCCAACGCACTCCAGGGGCGCCACTTGCCAAACACCAGTGCCGCCAGCGCCATAAAGCCCTTGCCCGCACTCATGTTGGGGATGAACTGCGCCGTCTGGGCTACCGCCAGATAGGTGCCGCCGATACCCGCCAGCAAGCCGCCGATGATCAGCGCTGTGTAGCGCATCCGCACCACCGAGATACCAGCGGTATCGACCGCTGCCGGTGCCTCGCCCACCGCCCGCAGCCGCAACCCGAAGCGGGTACGGAACATCACCCACCAGGCCAGCGGGACGCAGGCAAATGCCACGTACTCCAGCAGGGAGTGGCCACTGAGCAGCTCGCTGTAGAGCTGGCCGATCACCGGCACATCATAGAGCTCCTTGGCATAGGGGAACTCGATGGGGGCGAACCGGGCATCACCGGACAGTGCCGGAGTCTGGCCACCCTGATCGAACCAGTAACGGCCCAGGGTGACGGTCAGACCGGCCGCCAGAATGTTGATGGCCATGCCGCTCACCACCTGATCACCACGGTGGGTGATGGTGGCAAAGCCGTGCATCAGAGCGAACAGGATGGAGACACCCACCCCGGCCCCCAGACCCACCCAGGCAGAACCGGAGACCGCAGCCGCCGCACCACTGGCGAACGCCGCCGCCAGCAGTTTGCCTTCCAGCGCTATGTTGACCACCCCGGAGCGCTCGCAAAACATGCCCGCCATGGCGGCGAGAATGAGCGGCGGCGCGGTACGAATGGTGGCATCCAGCATCAGGATCAGAATTTCAAACATGATCAGACTCCCTTGGCTTGCGCGGCTGAACGGTTGGCAAACGCCAGATAGAGCTGCTCGATGCGCGGACGCATCATGTGCTCAAGGGCGCCACAGAACAGGATCACCAGACCCTGCAATACCACCACTATGTTGCGGTCAACCCCGAACTCGAAGCTGAGCTCGGCGCCCCCCTGATAGAGGAAACCGAACAGCAGGCTGGCGATGATGACGCCGACCGGATGGTTGCGCCCCATCAGCGCCACCGCGATACCGGTGAAGCCAAACCCTTCCACGAAGTTGAGCTTGATCTGGTGCAGCTCACCCTGCAGCACGTTGAGGGCAAAGAAGCCCGACAGCATGCCGGAGATCACCATGGCCAGGATCACCACCTTGGGATAGGAGATACCGGCATAAGCAGAGGCACTTTGGCTGGCCCCGACCGAGCGGATCTCGTAACCCCAGCGGGTGTGCCAGATAAAGACCCACACCAGTGCCGCGCAAATCAGCGCCCAGATAAAGCTGATATTGAGCGGGCTGTTGGGCATCTCCATGCCGAAGGTACTCGCCAGCGCACTCATCTTGGGCAGCCAGCTGGCCTCGGCAAACACCTTGCTCTCGGTCGCCATCGAGCCGGGCGGCTTGAACACCTCCACCAGCAGATAGGCCATCAGCGAGGCGGCGATGAAGTTGAACATGATGGTGGTGATCACTATGTGGCTGCCGCGTTTGGCTTGCAGCCAGGCCGGAATAAAGGCCCAGGCCGCACCGAACAGACCACCGGCAATGATGGAGAGCGGCAACAACAAAGCGAACGGCAGCACATCGCCGAGGGTCAGACAGACCAGACCGACCCCGAGGCCGCCGATATAGGCCTGACCTTCACCACCGATGTTGAACAGACCGGCGTGGAAGGCGACCGCCACCGACAGACCGGTAAAGATAAAGCCGGTTGCGTAGTAGAGGGTGAAACCAACCCCTTCACCAGTGCCGAACGCGCCGTACCACATGATCTTGGCGGCATCGATCGGGTTGATGTCGAGGTAGTAGAACAAAATGGCCGACACCAGGAAGGCCAGCAGGATGTTGACCGCAGACAAGACGCCCACGGAGACCCAGGCAGGAATACGGACTTGGCTCATCAGTGGGCCTCCTTGGCTACGCCAGACAAACCAGCAACTTCGTCCGGCACTATGTTCGCCATCATCAAACCAATGGTGCGCTCATCAGCCTTGGCACCATCCAGCTCGCCGACGATGCGACCATCGGCAATCACCAGGATCCGGTCAGAGAGACTCATGATCTCGTCCAGCTCCACCGAGACCAGCAGCACCGCCTTGCCCTTGTCGCGCATGGCGATGATCTGCTGGTGGATATACTCGATGGCACCGATGTCGACCCCGCGGGTCGGCTGGCCGATCAACAGCACATCCGGGTTCTGCTCCACTTCACGGGCGATCACCAGCTTCTGCTGGTTACCACCGGAGAAGTTGGCGGTCTTGTGATCGGGATGGGGCGGGCGCACGTCCCACTTCTCCATCTTGGCCTGACAATCCTGCTGGATCGCCTCCTTGTTCTGCAGCCACCCCCGGTTGTATTGCGGGCGACGGTGATAACCGAGGATAAAGGCCTCTTTCGCCTCGAAGCGGTTGATCAGCCCCATCTTGTGCCTGTCTTCCGGCACATGGCCAAGACCGTAATTGCGCACCTGCTCGGGATCCGCCGGATGCTCTGCGCTCACCTTGTTGATCCCGCTCTGGCTGCTGATGGTGAAGCTACCCTTGCTCGGCTTGATGATGCCGCCAAGCAGGCTGAGCAACTCGGACTGGCCGTTGCCAGAGACGCCAGCGATGCCGACCACTTCACCGGCCCTCACCTCGAAGCTGACCGATTTGACCCGCTCCACCTTGCTGGCGTCGAAGTAACTGAGCCCCTCGACCTTGAGCTTGGCCTCCCCCGGTTGGGTTGGCCCCTTGTCCACTTTGAGCCGCACCTTGCGACCCACCATCAGCTCGGCAAGTTGTTCCTTGTCGGTATCCTTGGTGGCAACGTGCGCCACCATCTCGCCCCGGCGCATGATCGAGACCTGATCGGTAATGGCCAGGATCTCCCGCAGTTTGTGGGTGATGAGGATAATGGTCGCCCCCTGGTCCCGCAGTTTTTTCAGCACCTCGAACAGGTGATCCGCCTCTTGCGGGGTCAGTACCCCGGTCGGCTCGTCGAGGATCAGGATGCGGGCACCGCGATAGAGCGCCTTGAGAATTTCGACCCGCTGTTGCAAGCCAACCGGCAGATCTTCGACCTTCTCGTGCAGCGGCACGTCGAGGCCATAATCCCGCGCCAGTTCACCCAGCAGTTTTTCGGCCGACGCCACGCTCTGCTGAAGGTGCCAGCCGTTCTCAGCGCCGAGGATGACGTTTTCCAAAACAGTGAAGTTGTTCACCAGCATAAAGTGCTGGTGCACCATGCCCACGCCTGCGGCAATCGCATCTTGTGAGCCATGGGGTTTGAACGGTTTCCCGTCGATCAGCATCTCGCCTTTATCGGCATGGTAGAAACCATAAATGATGCTCATCAGGGTGGATTTACCGGCGCCATTTTCGCCGACAATGCCGTGGATACTGCCTTTGCGAACCTTAAGGTCGATCAGCTTGTTGGCGTACACTTCGCCGAACCGCTTATCGATACCTCTTAATTCGATGGCATAGCGATCTGTCTGGTCCATGATGCAGCCCTGCGTTTCATGAAAGAAGACTAAAAACCGGCCCGTGCGGGCCGGTCGTGCGTTGAGAGTCGTAGCAACTATCTAATTAGTATTTGCAGGTGTTATCGCTCATGTAGTCATGAACTTTGATCTTGCCTGAAATAATGTCGGCCTTGATGGCATCCACCTTGGCTTTCATTTCCGGGGTGATCAGCTTCTCGTTGTACTGATCCAGCGCCCAATCCACACCGCCCTCAGCCAGACCGAGGTTCTGGATACCCGGCTTCCACTGGCCTTTGGCAGCGTCATCCCAGGTTTTGTATGCGGCCAGACCGACCGACTTGACCATGGAGGTCAGCATGGTGCCCGGTTGCAGGTGGTTCTGGTTGGAGTCTACGCCGATGGCCAGTTTGCCTTCGTCTTTGGCAGCCTGGTACACACCGATGCCGGTACCGCCAGCAGAGGCATAAACCACATCAACACCCTTGGCGAACTGGGACTTGGCCAGCTCGGCACCCTTGGCCGGGTCAGCAAACGCCGCCGGGGTAGAGCCGGTCATGTTTTGCAGCACGTCGATCTTCGGATTGACGTATTTGGCACCCTGCTCGTAACCGCACTGGAATTTGCGGATCAACGGGATATCCATACCGCCCACGAAGCCGACCTTGCCACTCTTGGAGGCGATGGCCGCCAGCGCACCCACCAGGAAGGAGCCTTCATGCTCCTTGAAGATCAGCGACTGCACGTTCGGCTTGTCGACCACCATGTCGATGATGGCGAACTGGATGTTCGGGAACTCGCCAGCCACTTTCTCTACCGCAGAACCCATGTTGAAACCGACCGCCACGATCGGCGTGTTGCCACGGCTGGCCAGACGACGCAGACCCTGCTCGCGCTGGGCTTCGTTCTGGGGTTCAAACTCTTTGATCTTGACCCCTTTGTCCTTGTTGAAGAGCTCGACGCCGTTACGGAACACGGCTTCGTTGAATGACTTGTCATACTTGCCCGCGGTGTCATAAATCACGGCTGGCTCGGCGGCAGCCTGAACAGAGAGGGCAGTCAGAGTGAGGGCGGCCACAGTGGCCAGCTTGAGCACTTTAGTCACGATCGTATCCTTGATTGTTATTAAGTGAGGGAACTTGCTTGCCTGTTAAAACAGGCTATCTAGCACGCAGGGTTACTCTAAGTCAGCCCCGATGCGGGTCAAGCAAATGATAAGGGAAAAACGTTTGCGTTAACGGTTTGAATTATAAGCAAATAACCTTATAAGGAGTTGTTTTTTAGCTACTTTTCAGTTTTTTATGCTGACAATTAAAAGACCCAAACGACATTTCGCTTATTGTTCAGCAAGTTACTGTAAACCGTTTTCCCCACTTATTCACCTCTCCCCCCGATCAGCCCGTGATCAGGCTCGCAAAATCCCCATAAACAGCGCGAGCAAGGGTTGGCTACAGCTGGAAACCTCCCGGCGCTCATCTTGCTGCGCCAGCCAAAAATGGCCGCACCGGCGCCCCCGCGAGCCCCCATCGCGCCCCGGCCCCGAGTTTGGATTTGGTCTGACAGGGGGATGGCCGTATAATCCCCGCCTGTATAAATAAACAGGAGTGGTGATGGACGTTTCAACCCTGCTCGACGGGCTCAACGACAAACAAAGAGATGCCGTTGCGGCCCCTCGTAGCAATCTGCTGGTGCTGGCCGGTGCCGGTTCGGGCAAGACCCGGGTGCTGGTGCACCGCATTGCCTGGCTGATGCAGGTGGAACGCTGTTCACCCTTCTCCATCATCGCGGTTACCTTTACCAACAAGGCAGCGGCAGAGATGCGCGGCCGGGTCGAGAAAGTGATCGGTGACGGCGTGCGCGGCATGTGGATCGGCACCTTCCACGGCATCGCCCACCGCCTGCTGCGGGCCCACCATCTGGATGCGGGGCTGCCGCAGGATTTCCAGATCCTCGACTCCGATGACCAGTACCGGCTGATCCGCCGCGTCATCAAGGCGCTCAACCTCGATGAGAAGCACTGGGCTCCGCGCGCCGTGATGAGCTACATCAACGGCAAGAAGGACGAGGGCTTGCGCCCCGGCGACATCGACCTCTATGGCGACCCTGTCACCCGCACCTATCAAAAGATTTACCAGACCTATCAGGAGACCTGCGATCGCTCCGGTTTGGTGGATTTTGCCGAGCTGCTGCTGCGCGCCCACGAGCTGTGGCTCAACCGGCCGCACATCCTCGAGCACTACCGCGACCGCTTCCAGAACATTCTGGTGGACGAATTTCAGGATACCAACGGCATCCAGTACGCCTGGCTGCGGATGCTGGCGGGCAGCAGCGGCAAGGTGATGATCGTCGGCGACGATGACCAGTCCATCTACGGCTGGCGCGGCGCCAAGATTGAGAACATCCAGCGCTTCCTGACCGACTATCAGGGGGCCGAGACCATCCGCCTCGAACAGAACTACCGCTCCACCGCCAATATCCTCAAAGCCGCCAACAGCGTGATCGCCAACAACTCGGATCGACTCGGCAAGGAGCTGTGGACCGAGGGGGCCGAGGGCGACCCGATTTCCCTCTACGCCGCCTTCAACGAGGTGGACGAAGCGCGCTTCGTGGTCGGCCGCCTCAAGGATTGGAAGGAAAAGGGCGGCCTGCTGGCCGACTGCGCCATCCTCTATCGCTCCAACGCCCAGTCACGGGTGCTGGAAGAGGCGCTGATGCAAGACGCCATGCCCTATCGCATCTACGGCGGCCTGCGCTTCTTCGAGCGGCAAGAGATCAAAGACGCCATGGCCTACCTGCGGCTGATCAACAACCGTGGCGACGACGCCAGCTTCGAGCGGGTGGTCAACACCCCGACCCGTGGCATCGGCGATCGCACCCTCGAGATCCTGCGCGGCAACGCCCGCGATCAGGGGCTCAACCTGTGGCAATCGGCCAAGGGGCTGCTCAACGACAAGGTGCTGACCGGTCGCGCCGGTAATGCTGTGCGCGGCTTTGTCGATCTCATTGATGCGCTGGAAGAGCTGGTCGGTATGCTGCCGTTGCACCAGCAGGCGGATATCGCCATCCAGAATTCCGGCCTCAAGGCGATGTATCTGGCGGAAAAAGGCGAGAAATCCCAGGCGCGGGTAGAAAACCTGGACGAACTGGTCACCGCTTGCCGTCAATACCAGCGCCCGGACGAGCTGGAGGATATGAGCGATCTCTCCGCCTTCCTCGCCCATGCGGCGCTGGAATCCGGCGAAAATCAGGCGGACGAATATGCCGATGCGGTGCAGCTGATGACCCTGCACAGCGCCAAGGGGCTGGAGTTCCCGCTGGTGCTGCTGGTCGGCGTCGAAGAAGGAATGTTCCCCAGCCCGCAATCCACCGAGGAGTCGGGCCGCTTGGAAGAGGAAAGGCGCCTGTGTTACGTCGGCATGACCCGCGCCATGGAGAAGCTCTACATCTGTTATGCCGAGAGCCGCCGCATCTATGGCCGCGAAATGCAGCACAGCGTGAGCCGCTTTATCCGCGAGATCCCCGCCGAGTGTCTGGAAGAGATCCGGCTGCGCACCCAGGTGAGCCGCCCCACCCAGTACGGCCGCTTTAGCCAGAACGAGGTGCAGCAGAGCTTTGACGCCAGCGGCATCAAGCTCGGCCAGCGGGTGCTCCATCCGAAATTCGGCGAAGGGGTGGTACTCAACTTCGAAGGAGTCGGCCAGCAGAGCCGGGTACAGATCCAGTTCGACGAGGTCGGCGCCAAGTGGCTGGTGACGGCGTATGCCAGATTGGAAGCGCTTTGATTTTTCCTGCCTTTTGAAATAACCAACCCGGCTTAGGCCGGGTTGTGTTCGTTCGAAGACGTTTTATGGTACGAATGTTCAGCTGAGACTATTGAATTCATTCTTTTTAGGTTGAACTTTTTAACGCCAACAAGGCCTCATTATTATAATTATTCATATTCACATATTTACATATTTACATATTTACATATTTACATATTTACATATTTACATATTTACATATTTACCAGACCATTCCTTGATCAAGAAATTAATTGTCGCGTTCTCTGTATCTTTATCAAAAACAGATACATCATGATCTTTCATGTATTTTTCATACATCATCATAGCTTCTCTAATAGGCATACCCTTAATATCATTAAATCGCCTGTTATTTATATTTTCAATATCAGACAATATCATTGAAATTAATTTATTTGGTTCTGAAAGCAACACTTTAGAATTATCACTCATATTCCTCAATACTTCCTTTGCTCCGGTGAGATCACTCTCATACAAATGTAGTGAATCAGTGAAATGCCTTTGATAGCCCACATCAACACCAATTTCATTCGCTAGATGGTAATGCAAAACTTGGAAGATGAAAAAATTATATGGAATACCTAAATATATATCGTTTGATCTATTAATTACCGTGATATCCAAAGAGCCATCTCGAATTTTAAGCATTATTGACGTGTTGCATGGAATGTCTTTTGATTGTTTATTTTTTAAATCATCTGGACCATACATGCATAAAACACAACGACGAGATTCTGGCGCCCCCTTTAATTCATTGATAGCATATTTAATTTGATCATAGCCAAAGTGCTCTCTCAGCCTAAAACCATAGGCTCCATTTAGAGTAAGATTATCATCCGAAAATTTATTATATGATCTTAAATAGTAGCTTAATGTGTCTAACTTATTACTACCGCTAATAACCCATGCAGATTCAGCGATCGCAAAGAATGGGTTTAATGCTCTTTTGGGGAGGGTTAGTATATTTAACCATCCAGGTTCTAATTCAAAAACTGAGGGCCCTAGGTCATAAACCATCCCCACACGTGAAGGTGTAGGCGATTTTATATCAATACAATCACTCAATGCTTGATAATACAGTTCATTGAGGTTGGCACACTGGTATAAATTCATATTAATCACCAAATCTTTTTTTGTTTTTTTCTAATTTCGCTAAAAATCCTTTTTCCAAATCAACATCAAATTGATTTGCAATTTTGATTAAGTATATAAATACATCTACAAGTTCTTCATTCAGATTTTCTTTTTCGCTAATAAACGATTTATCACCTCTAACTATTTTTTTTGTTAGATTTGAAAACTCACCTAACTCACCAACCAAACAAACAATTAAATGCTCTAATTCATGCAAATTATCTGCATCTATATTGGTGTAAAACGATCTCCCATTGATAGATGTTTTTTGGTCAAAGATCTTCTGCTTCTTGCATATCTCTTTCAGTGTTAGGCTCATACTGAAAACTCTCCAACTAAGGTTATAAGGATTTCTGAGATATTGTCGCTCAGTTCACTTACACGTTCATGATGTGAATGTTGCTGTCTAAGCTTAACAAGTTCATCAATTTTTGAGATTGTTTCTGATAAAAGTTTCTTGATTCTACCTTTATTCTCTGCTTGCCACTCACCATCGACTATCTCGAGAATGTATTTAATAGATTTACTGCTTGGCACAGTTTGTATATTTGCCATCTGCTCTACGTTACGAATAAATTCATCTCTATTATCTCTAATCATCGTCATTATTTGATATTGAGTCATGAGATCTAACTTAGGTTTTTCTAACGGATTGAAGTTTGGAACGTGATGAGCGCGGCATGCAAGAATAGTTAATCTGACGGTTCGAAACTCCAAAGTAGAACGCGATATCTCTTCTATGTTCAATCTAATTTCTTCTAAGTTAATTCTTAAGAAGGTACTAACTTCTAACGCCCTTAAATAAATATTGCAATATAAAACTCCATCATCCAGTATACTTTGGAAAATCATAAATGAAGGGATGGGGTTATCCCCTGAGTTCATAATTGTACTTTGATCAATTAGTGAATATATTGCCCTATTACTAGAAGGTTTACAGATTAACTCGCTAATTATGTTTTTTACGCCATTGACTCTATATTCTCCGTGATTAAAGTATAAGTTTTCTGGGCATTGCTCTGCACTCCATTGGAGCGCCTTATCTTGAACATCCAATAATGCATTCCGGATAAGTCCATCTGTAGGAAGCTCATATGCTAACAGTAGATTTATCTTATAATTATGAGCTGGTATTAATGTTGCTGCGTCATTAGCAATTTCTTCGAGAGAGCTTACATTCTTATATTGAATTTCCATTTATTAACCTCCCAGCTTCCTAATAACAACTGTTTTACCTGAACGCTCAAAAACATTATTTTCAATAATGATTCCTTCATCATTTATGATGTAGTGATTGAACGCATTAAGATAGCCAGCCTGAGCATAACTAGCACTTCTAGCGGAGATTACTGGAGTTGCTGACTTTCCAACATGATAATACTGCTCTGTATGTTGATGGCCATGTAGAGCTAAAACAAATCCATTACATTCAATAAATCTTACAAGGTCATAGCTATTTCTTATAGCAGAAAAATCACCATCAAATTGATTAAGAATATGATGATGAAAGACAATTATTTTTTTTCTATCATTATATGGAGTTAGGTCTATTTCAAAACAATCTTCATTTATTAAGCCATGTTTATGATTTAAATTAAAAGAACTATTCAAAATAAAGAACAGAGTGTTTTGAATTTCAATAACACTGTGGTGTTTTTTTGAGAATGATATCTCATTATTTCTTCTGGAGGAGTATGAGAACGTGTCAAAATCATGAAAGCTGTTGTCTACAATATCGTGATTACCAGGGCAAAAGCAAAGGTTATTTCGTTCCACACCACCCAATGAAATTAGCTT
The DNA here is from genome assembly GCF_055193095.1 of Aeromonas sp. 160P. Classification (NCBI taxonomy): domain Bacteria; kingdom Pseudomonadati; phylum Pseudomonadota; class Gammaproteobacteria; order Aeromonadales; family Aeromonadaceae; genus Aeromonas; species Aeromonas sp. 160P. The sequence continues at coordinate 575,781 of NZ_JBUXKV010000001.1, forward strand.
TTCAATAAAGTAGGATGCAAGTTTGTACCCATCTGCTTGCCCCTTAAATGTTATGTCTCCACTGATAACAACAATAGGTTTTTTTGTTTTTTCAATAATATACTTTGAGAGTGACTCTGACAGCTCCCTCTCATTAAAGAGAGCCCCAGGATTACCAAAGTGCATATCTGATAAATGTATAATATCCAATGTGTTGACCTCTAAGCTCGAAATGGCATTCTATCATGGACATCTGATGTATATAAACGTCATCGCAATATGTTGAGACCTCTTTGGAGATTTATAACAATCATCTTCCCAAGGACCATAGGTTCGATTAGCGAAGCGTAGAAATCAGTGACACCCATCTTGCTGACAAAGGCGTAGCTGGTGAAGCTACGCCCAACTCTCACCATTATAAATAAAGAGCTATGGTCACTTAACCAACTTGCTCTCCATCACCCCTTGTTTGCCTTCCTCTTCGCTGACCTGACTCAGCTTGGAACGAGCCATCAGCAGGCCCATCTTGACCTCCTGCCAGACGTAGTAGTTTTTACCCGCCTCGGTGCTGAGGGTCAGGGTGGCATCGTTCTCCGACTTGGAGGTGATAGTGTGGCTGCCCGGCGTCACCTGCTTGAGGATATAGCTGTGAGCCACGGTATCGCCTACGGCAGAACCATCCACCAGCACCGGCATTTTAACGGCCGTACCGAAGGTCTCATTGCGATAGATATAGAGGTTGGCCGCATCTTTGGGCGCCACAAACTGCTTGGCCTGCGCGTCTGCGGTGGCATCGGCCATGGGTACGGAAGCACAACCGGAAAGCAGCGCCGCCGACAGCAGGGCAGCACTCATCATTATTTGCCTGAACATAGTCGTTATTTTTTAGTGAGTTAACGGGATTTAAAGGTTCGCATGAGCCTGTGCTGGCTGACAATCGCTCAAATCGGTCGGGGTGTGACCCGGTTCAATTTTCCAGCATTTGGTGGGATGAAGGGGGGAACTCAGAAACCCGGCCGCCAGATGGGGCGTGGTGGCCGGGTGAATTGTAAAGAGTAGGGTGACAGGTAAAGGGATCAGCCTAGTCTAATCAACTCGATGGGCGCGTAGCGCTCTTGAGTGTTGGCCAGCAGCACGCACTTCTCATGCTCCGCCTGATAGGGGGTCATGTGGTCGGTGTGGGCCTCTTTGAGAAAATCGACTGCGCCGGTGGCGGCAATCATCACGCGCTGACCCAGGTTCAGCACATTGCGGTTACGGTCATAGATCTTCATGTCATTCTCCTTTGCTGGTGTCCTGACGGATACGCAGACGAGTGTCCAGGACAACGACATTCAGCCTACGCCCCTGAAAAAGGGTGATTTATGTCACAGATCAAAAAAGGGGCAATGAGGGACCCGGAGGATGAAAAGGCGAGCGCTCACGCGGCCAACCCCCCGGTTGGGCCGGTTGGGTATAGCCATCGCTGATTCCGTCTGCCGCTCTGTCATGCCAAGCTGGAGGGGAACAAAGCGTAACGGCGTCGCCGGAGGGGATGATGTCACTGCTGCAACTGCTCGATGATCTGGTCGACCTTATCGAATTCATTACCGATTTTCCGCGGTTCTGGCGCATCTATGTGGGGATTTTCTGCACCTTTGCTGCCTGCGTACTGGTTGCCAAAACACAGGATTCCCCCGATGGACTGGCGTTCGTTTTCGGTGTGATCCTGGTGATTGGCATCGGCCTGACACTGCTCTGGCAGCGCGCCTCTCGCTGATCGCCACCGTCTGTCGTGTGGCGCACGCCTCCCCTGCCCTTTTTGCCACCACGGGCTCGAACCTGACAGGGGATGGAGTATATTGGTGGCCGATTAGCCAGTCTCATTCACTGCGGCCACGCAAGCGGCCGCTGTTTCAACAAGATGGAGAGTGCTCATGAATCGCGACATTACCGCCCAGTTTATCAAGATGCTGACCAACCTCGACCACTGTCTGGCCAAGGCCGAAGCCCACGCTGCGGCGAAGCAGTTCAACGTGGAGAACTTCTTCGGCGAGCGGCTGATCGTCGATATGCTGCCGCTGTCCAAGCAGGTGTTGATCTGCTGCGATTCGGCCCGCTCCGTGGTCGCCACTGCCAGCCACAGCGAGCTGCCGGTGCTGGGGGATGACCCCAAGACCATGGCGGATCTGCGCGCCCATATCGGCAAGACCATCAGCTATCTGCAGAGCAAGCTGGAGGCGGACTACAGCCTGTACGCCAGCGCCCGCTACGTGCCGCACTGGGCGGGTGGCAAAGGGATGGATGGCCATACCTGCGTCCATGAGTACGGCATCCCCAACTTCTACTTCCACCTCACCATGACCTATGCCCTGCTGCGTCAGGCCGGGGTCGATCTCGGCAAGCGCGACTTTCTGGGCGGGCTCAACCTGCAATAAACGCTGTACGCCACAGGCGGCAAACAGATAGCAACAGCCTGCCACGCGGCAGGCTTTTTTATATCGGGTTGTGCAGGGCTGGAGCGCAGAAGGGCTACGCCCTAGAAAGGGCCGTTGCTCTCGCGCAGCTGGTCGGGCAGGCCGTCATGATCCCCCAGCTCACGCTCGGGGACGTCATCCCAGTGCAGCTTGCCGAGGGTGATATTGCGCTCGGGATGCACGGCGTAGTGGATGCGGTTGTCCTCCCGATCGGTATCGCCGATGCATAGCAGCCGCACCGGCTGGTCGGTGTTGTTGATAAAGGCGTGGGACAGCCCGTCACCGGCCTTGAAGCCCACCGAATCACCCGGTTGCAGCCGATGGAGCACCCCGTCGAGCCAGACATCCGGCGTCCCTTCCAGTACGTGGACGAACTCGTCCTCGGTCTTTTCGGCGTGGGGCCAACTGGTGCGGTGGCCGGGCTCGACGATCTCGTGGTGAATGCCGATCCGGCTAAAGCCGAAGTGCTTGCCGAGGGCGCAGCCACGGGAAAGGGGCTCCTGACTGCCGGAGTAGTAGCGCGGCGTCTGCTCTTGCAGCTCGCTCCAGTGTTTGATGCAGGGGTGACGGGTCATAGTGGTTCCTTATGCTATGAGGATGCGGTCACGGGAGGGGTCATCCTAACTGCCAGAATGCGGGGGAGAAAAGCAGAAATCGGTCGGCGGATGACGTGGTGGCGGACTCGGCAATGGGCTGATCGCCCTGCTGGCATGGGCTGCGAGCCATGAAGGTGGCCCGCCATCTGGCCAAAAAAAGAGGGAGCCGCTGGCTCCCCCTCTCGATGATGTTGGCGCTTACTTGCCGATATTGTCCGCCAGCTGTTTGGCGCGGTTGGCAGCCCACTGATCGATCATCTTCTCCATCTCCTCGGCGGTGATGGGCGAATCCTTGTGGGTGGTGTCCGGGCTTTCGCGGGCATCCATCACCCGCACCAACAGCTTGCCGCTCTGGGAGTCGAGCAGCTGGGCCATGCTGCCCACCTTGAGCAGGTAGGGCTCCTTGCCAATCACTTCGCGGGTGACGTTGATGGCGATCTTGGCGGGCAGCAGATCCCGCAGTTTGGGGTCGGGGCGAGTCAGGTCGAAGTTGGTGACGGCGGACTGGATCCGGATGACTTTCGGGCCGGGGGCGGTGGTGATCTTGACGCCGTGGCGGATCAGCTCGCTCTGGAACTTGTCGTGGTAGTAGCGGCCAATCTGGTTCTGCTCGTTGGCGGTCAGCAGATACCACTGGCCATTCTCCTGCCGGATAAACTGCAGCGGATCGAGCAGCACCTCATTGTATTGACGCAGGTCAACGCCCGGCTCCTTGTAGACGCGCTGGTTGGGGTTGCTCTCGCTCGGTTGGAAGGCGCTGAGGGGGACAGTCTGCAGCGACTGCAAACTGTAGGAGACCTGATTCTTGACGGCGCAGCCACCCAGAAGGGCCGCAGCCACGACAACCATCACGACCTTTTTCATATTTGCTCCTGCATTTTACTGTTTGTTTTTGCTGCGGATTTTGCACCACATGGCTGGAGAACCCGTGCTGGATGCCGCCAATACCACAGAGAAATAACCGATTCACCACCTTCCCACAAGGGGCAGATCAAGCTTGTTCAGCTCACATCCAAGTTGTCACAATTGCGGCACTTTTGTACAGAAGCGGTGAGTGTGTGAGCGGTGATCTGGCGGGGGTCGGTTGTTTAATCCGGCTACATGGGGCTGCGGCGGGCGCTCTGTTTTTTCAAACGATGCGGGCCCGTAGGCGGCGTGAGTTGCACGGGGAAATACTTCAGAACGGGCGATGACCGATCATCAGCTATCTTGCGTAAACGGGCCTGCCGCCGGACAAGCGGCAGGCCCTCCCATCAGTTATCCAGATCCCAGACCGTCAGGCTACCAGCTCGGCCCCCATGCTCACCAGAATGGAGAGACTGACCAGCGCAAACAGCACGCCGGTCACCAGATTGAGCGGCCGCTGCACCCGCAGCAGCAGGCGCTGGGCACGATCGGTGGAGAGGCTCCACGCCAGCAGGCCGAACCAGCAGAGGGAGATGATGAAGAGCTCGCCCACTAGCAGGCTGCGGGTCACTCCATCCACCTCTGGCGTCACCATGGCGGCCAGCAGACCGATAAAGAACACCAGCGCCTTGGGGTTGAGCAGGTTGGTGGCGAGGCCAGTGCGCACGCCCCTACCCCAGCCGTGCAGCTCGTTGGCAGCGCTGGCCATCACGGTACTGCTCTGCTGGCGAGCCGCCATCAAGGCACCCCACCCCAACCAGCCCAGATAGAGGGCGCCGCCGCACTTGATCACCATAAACAGCAGCGGGTGGCTGGCGATCAGCATGCTGATCCCGGTCAGGCTCAGGGTGGCGTGCACCATGATCGCCAGCGAGATGCCCAGCGCCGCGCCAAGGGCGGTCGGCCGGTGCAGGCTGGTGCGCAGGATCAGGGCAAAATCGGGGCCGGGGCTGGCCAGTGCAATCAGGTGCATCAGGCCAAGGGTAACGAACAAACTGGTCAGCATAACAACTCTCGCTTTAACGACGGAGAGCCAGCATGGCGGATCAGCGGGGGGCGCGGCTTGTAAAAGATTGCATCTGGGCACGAAATTCGGCAGGGGTCAGACCGAATGCCTGGCGAAAGCCGTGGTGGAAGTGACTTTGATCGAAGAAACCGACCGCCAGCGCTACTTCGCTCACCGCCATCCCGCTCGCCAGCAGCCGCTTGCCCTGCTCCAACCGCAGCCGTTTCAGCCAGGCGTAGGGGGTCATGCCGCTGCGTTTCTTGAACTGGCGCAAGAAGGCGAAACGGTCGAGCCCGAGCAGCCCCGCCAGCTCTTCCAGCGAGTGGGGCTCATCGAGAGCGGCCATCAGGTAGTCGCGCAGGAAGCGCAACTGGGGATCGGCCAGCTGATGCACCTCGGGGGCCAGATGCAGCAGCTCCCCCAACAGGGCCAGCAGCTGGCTCTCGATCAACAGGCCATCAGCCTTGGGGTTGTCAAGATAGCCGTGCAGTTGGGCAAAACCCTGATAGAGGTCGGGGCGGCTCTGCAATCCCTTGTCGAAGAAGGGTTCCGGCTGCTCCGGCAGCCAAAGCGCCAGCTGCTGCGGATCGATGGCGAAGACCCGCACCTCGTATCCTTCCGGCAGCAGGCTGAGGCCGTCGTGCACCTCGTCCGGGTTGACAGTAGAGAGCACCCCGCGCACCAGATGGTGACTGTTCCCCTTGTGGATAAACTTCTGGCCACCCCGCTGCACCAGCCCGATATGGTAGTCGAGATGGACATGGCGGCCGTAGCTGAACGCCCTGTGGTGGGAGTGCGACAGCTCCACCCCCGGCAGGTGCGGGGATTGCCAGTAGCGGATGAGGGAATCGGTGGTATTCATGGGTTATAGATACACCAGCAGCGGGCCTTGGACTTGTAGATTATTGCACGCAACTCCCTTTCAACGCCCCCACAGCCGCGGGGTGGACTCCACCAGTGAGGCGAGCGGCACCCGCTCCACCACCTGGCGCATACGCTGCACCAGCTCGGGATTGGCATCCCCCAGCGACTTGGTCAACACGATATGCACCTGCAGCGGGGGGGCCGGCAGGTAGATAAGGCGAGTCGCCGCAGGGAGCTTGGCGCGAAAATGGTTGGCGGAAATATCGTTGGAGAAGAGCGCGGCATCAATCCGCCCGCGCAGCAACTTCTGCATGTTGCCATGCTCCCAGCTGAGCTGGGAAAGGGTGTCGATATGGATCTGCGGATGCTGCAACAGCGGCGGCACGATCGCCTGACTCGACCAGCCGATGGTGGTGCCGTAGAGATCTTCCTGCCGCTCGACCGAGTGAAGTCGCGATGGCCCCAGTACCACTAGCACCGGCCGCAGCAGCAACAGGTGGGGGTCGATATAGCGAAAGTGACGAGCCCGCTCGGGACTGTAACTCAGCAGCGGGGTCAGATCGCACTCGCCGCTCTCGAGGTTGCTGAGCAGCCGCGCCACATTGAGCCCCTGCCACTCGATGGTGCGCCCGATCACGGGTTCGATGTGGCGGCGAAAGTAGTCGAGCACCGGCCCGGAGACCTTGCCCTGCTGATCGATGGTGACCAGCGGTGCCAGCTGGAAGACGCATCCCCGCAGTGGCGCATTGGCCGCCACGGCTTGGCTGATAGTCATAAAAGGAAGTAGAAGTGCCGATAGCAGTAATAACAAACCCATACCCGAACGAGAGATGCCCATAAGTGCCGACCCGATGCCCCGATAGCCATCAGCATGGCACAAGGCAAAGGGGCGGGCTATCCCCTCCCGCCGTTCAGCAGCCCCTTGTGGCCCCTATTTCCATTACCATCAACCACCCGTTTTATTGCGCTGAAAATCAATAAAGCCGCTGCTTTGATGAATATTAGGGTCTTGAGATATAGTGTTGCCCCCTTCATCAAACCGACGGGTGATCGCCCCGCCGGACAGGTAGATTCATGAGACTGTTTTTGCTGTTGTTGTCGTTGTTCGCCACGACCGTAAGTTCTGATGAAAAGCCGCGCCAGCCCTATTTCGACTGGGGACGCTGCCCGTTTGAAGGTTGCACCTATCAGGCATGGACCACCAAGCAAGAGGTGATCGTCAGAGCCGAACCGTCTTCTACTGCCAGGGAGCTGTTCCGGGTACCCCGCGGCCAGCAGGTAGAAGGGCTGACCGGGGTCGTCATTACCGAAAAAGCGGGGATCGTCGAGATACTCAGACCGGTCAAATTGGGCTACAGCAAAGAGGGAAAAGGGCCGCTGTTTAACATGAAGGCAGGGGAAAAACTTTATCTCCTCGGCTGGGTGGGCGAAGGTGATGGCTTGTTCTGGTACAAGGGCAAAACCTACATCCTCGATTACGACTATGCGCGCAAAGAGGTCAGATACGGCCCGTCACCGCAGAACCAGTGGTGGGTAAAAATTCGGGACCAGCAAGGGCGTGAGGGTTGGGTTGCCGAAGCCAAAAACTTCGCCCATATGGATCGTTTCGAATAGCGACCGACAGCCAGCCCCCCAAGATCAGGGAGCTGGCTGTGGATGACTCACTGCCCGGGTTGCAGCTTCATCTCTTGCAGATACTCCAGCACCTGGGTTTTGTAGTCCGCCTGATAGGAGAACTTGGTGCTGTCGCACGCCGCAATCAGGTTCACGGCTGTGCAGAACAGGGTTGCAGCCAGCAGCCCCTTGCCAACCCACTGCGGGTAACGGCGACTCCAGCGCACCAGCAGCAGCAGGGTCGGGAACAGGGCGTAGGGGAAGATCAGCATCAGGTGCCAGTAGTTGAAGGTGATGGGCGAGAGCGCCGCACTCACCAGCACCGCCAGCACTGCCGCCAGCGCATAGAGGCCGAGCCAGCTCTCGCCATCCACTTCGGCACGATCACTGCGCAGCAAGCGTGGTTTGAGATCGCGCCACAGCTGCCAGTTGGCCTTGGCCGCCAGCAATACGGTCGCCGAGCCCACCCCGTAGATCACCACCCGCCACAGCCAGACCGCCGCCAACTGCAGATATTCGTGGCCCGCCAGCCAGATAAACTGGGTGTCGTTGACCAGCTTGCTGGCAAACAGCCAGGAGCCGTAACGCAACCAGTAGAGCACCGATTTCAGCACCGGATAGACATGCACCAGCCCCCAGCCGATATAGCGCTGACGCGCTTCGGGATCGGCTTGCTGCGTGATCGCAGTGTTACTTATCGCCTCCAACATATACGGGATCAACGAGGCACCGATCAACAGGGCAGCCACCACCACCCCGCTCCAGCTCACTTTGAGAATGCGGCGCCAGAACAGGTAGGTGGACATCACCGCCAGCAGCGGCCAGGAGTAGTGCAACTGCATCGCCATGCCAATGGCCAGCAAGTGCACGATCATGTGCCAGAAGGAGGCCCGCTCGCGCATATGCCAAGCCGACCAGCAGTGCATGGCGGAGAAGAGGAACAGATAAGAGGGGTTGTAGAGCAGACTCTCGTACTGGAACCAGGGGTTGAGCCAGCAGAGCACCAGAAACAGCAACCGCACCACATGGCTATTCAATACATTGCCATTCAATCCACGGTCATCAAACACCTGGCGGATCACCGAATCAAACAGCAGGAACCCGACCAACCGCATCGCTAGCAGCAGCAGCATGGGCGCATAAGGTGAATCCCACAGCAGCAAGGGCCCGCCAATCAGCCAGGCCGACAAACTCCCCGGCACATTGCCCACCGCACTCGCCGCATTGCCATAACTAAGCCAGACCCCCTCATAAGCACCAAGGTAACCCTTGTAGAGCATTTGGGTCTGATCGCCGGTGAGGAGTTGGTGATCGGAAAATAACCAAGAAACAAGTATCCCGCCGAGAACACCAAACCATAAAACTCCGGTATTAATTATTTTTTTTATCATAAATGTCCACCTAACCAATAAAGTTATGCTTTTTTAATGCGAGATATACAACATTTTCTATACTCTCATTTTTAACATCTAACTTTTGCACGTCATCATTAAGATTTAGAATAAATCTTTCGCCAAAAACATTATCGATATAATATTTTTTATCACCAATCACAACAGATACGTTAGATGGTTCCTCTCCATTTTTAGTATCTGAATAAAGTAAGGTGTAGGTATGCCTATCAGTAAAAACATTAGCACCATCGATTTCATCTGATGAGTAATAAACACCCAACAGATGGAATAATGATGGCATTAAATCAATGTTAAGGAACATATCTAAATTAATTTTAGGCAATTCATCATTGAATATGATAAAAGGAACCCGAACTTGTTCATTTATTGTCGCACTTGAATGGGCATGATAACCAAACTCGCCAAATGATTGGCCATGATCACCAGTTAAAATGAAAACAGCATCTTTAAAAAAACCGTCTTTTTTTAATGACAGTATGACATCTCTTATAATGCTCAAACTCTCATCTACAGCATTCAAGTATCGCCCATGAAGAACGCTATTATCATGTTCGCAAAAAGCTTCCTTATCATAAACCTTGTAATTACTATGAGTTTGTGAATTCATTATATGATAGAAATGTTTACCATCCTTTACGTTTGCTTTTATGTTGTCGACATACTCTTTAATTATGTAGTCATTGCTATTTTTTGGTAAGTTATGATTATCTATTACTGTGTTAAAGCCACTGTCCACAAGCAGTTTATTCATATTGAAATATTGAGTATCTTGAGTGGTTATAAATACTGTATTGTACCCACCTTGATTTAATAAACTAAGCGCCCCCCCAGCCTCTAACTCTCCATTATACATACAACTATACACAGCCCTAATCGATTGATTTGTATTAGGAGATACCGAATATGCTCTCTCTGTACTGATACTGCCAGTGAATATATTTAATATGTCCTTAGCTACACCAGACTGCATAAATGCAGAGTAAGACAATGACTCGACCGAAAATATAAATACACTTTTATCTTTTAGTACCCCATAAAGATTTTCGTATGGATTTAATAACGCTTCTTTATTCCTCCCGGAAATTATTTCTTCTAACTCCTTCAAATCAGTAAAGGATGAGTTATATCTAATGTTGGAATTACTAGATATACTTTCAAAAACCGACCTACCTTCTATAAACTTAGCTAGTGACACACCATCACGATAAAATTCTATAGCAACTAGCAATATTATAAATATAAAAATTAAATCATATGGGTAAACATCCATCCTTGATAAGGATACCGTAACAACGGTACACCCTGACAGCCATAACAACCCAGATAATAACCTTAACTTTGATTTAGTAAATATAAAAATAGCCAATACCAAAGATAGTGCCGTACTACCAAAATTAAATGTAGAATTTGATAGAAATGATGTAGTAAAAAAACAAGATATGAAAAAAAGCGGGCAAAGAAGCACCCAGTTAAAACGCCACAAAAAATTACAAATTTCAGCTAACTCTCCCTTGAATGACTTTACACCACTAAAAAACGTTTTGACATTACCGATGTTTATTTTTAATCCATAAGAACTGAATAAAACAGCGTTACACCATAAAAACAAAATTAAAACCAACCAAAACGATGTAATTATTAAAGAACTATCACAATAACCAGCTATAACTGCATACATTCCTATATACGCAACATCTTTTAATGAGGGCGCATTAGTCAGATGTAACTTAAGCGACAATATACGCTTTATAAAAGTGGTTGCTAGCAACCCATACGCTAAAACCATACACGCCAAATTAATATTTAATTCACTATCAAATAAATTTAAAAACACTAATCCACCCCCCACATCAATCGTTGCTGAAATATATCAACGCCTAACAATCAATCTAAAGGCTAGATTTTTCATTATTATGGCGTTGAATTCATCTTCAGAAAATTAATACCTATGTGTTTTTAACTAAAAAGCCACCAACATAATATGGAAATGTTTAAATCACTTTTTTTCATATTTTTTAATTAAATCAACACAATATTTACTTGTTATGGCGTGAGCTCGCGGCTCAAAGTAACGATATATTATGAATGCCAAAAATATCATTAGCATTGTCGTGATAAAACTAAAGGCTATGTATGTGTTAGCTGATTTTTCTACATACTGTAATAATGAGTAGCCCAATTCTTGATGAAGCAAATAAAGTGGGTACGTTATTCCACCTAGGCTTACAAGCACCTTGTTGGATATTGGGAGTTGATAACCATTTAATAAAAAATAAAAACAACCAAAATATGCAGTAATAACGAGGCCTATTATGTTATTGGACAAATTTAGATCGCTGTGTGCGATAATGCCTGAATAGATTGAAGCAATCAGGGTGAATAATAAATAGAGTTTATTATAAAACGTTTTATCTTCTGCCCAGTAATAATAAAAACCAACACCAGCTGAGAAATAAGTACCGTATGTAATGAAGTTACCTGCTTTACCTAATGACAAATACGTAATGGCAAGAACACTCCAAATAACCATAACCGACTTTAATTTCTTCTCTGTTAACCAACCAAAAGCAAGCATAACTCCGATAATCAAATAAAAACGTAATTCTGTTGTGAGAGTCCAATACACGCCATCAAGATGTGGTTGATTGAATACGAAACGATGCATAAGAGTTAAGTTTGCCAAATACTGGGTAACGGTTGGATCCCTAGATGTGGAGCCTAATAGCAATACCCCAAAAAAAGTGATTGTTGCCGCTAACCAGAGTGTGGGGTATATTCTGATAAATCTTGATTTGGTGAAATCCTGCCAAGACTTATTTTGAGCGCTATAGAGAATTACAAATCCACTGATCATAAAGAATAGCTCTACACCCAAAAAACCATACTTTGAAATAGATACAAGCCATCCAAAATTAGACTGTTGAAGTATTAATGCAAAATCTTTGTCGACAGAATAACTAATGTAATGAAATAACACGACAGATATTGCAGCAACAAAACGCAAACCATCAATACCATAAATTCTACTTTTATTTGTACGTTGTTGCATTTAGTGTTCCGCTCTACTATCAGTTTGAACTGATACAAGAATAGAAAAAATTACAGGAAAAAATGTAATTCCTGAATTGTGGTTGATAAAAGCCTGAGTGAGGCAGTAATCAAATAGTGTCATAGCACTAACCCCAAGTAAAATAGGTTTAAGTGCACTACATCGTGGCTCTATTATGTAAGAGCGGAAGGGATAAAAAAATAAAGACAATAATACAGCCAACCCAATTAAACCACGCTTAGCCATTTCATCCAAAAACTGGTTGTGTGCATGAGAGTTAAAATCGTATATAAATGTAGTAATGCGGCCATCCGCTAACTGTTCTGCATGTGCCACTCGAACACCATTATTACCCCACCCCCAAAATGGTTTTTCTTTGAAAGAATAAATGGCGCTCTCCCACAATTGAAACCTAATTCCCACCGAGGTATTTTTATTTCCACCATTAACATACTCTAATGTTTCATTTTTAACTGACTCAACCCTGCTTAGCATTCCTATTTTAGGGGAAAAAAACAAACTAATCGCTCCCGCGCACAAGAGCACCATGACCACCTTATCAACTCTATGAATCGAAGACCTAAAATAAATAAGTATCGACAAAATTATCATCGGTAATAATACCCATCCACCACGAGTACCAGACAAAACGCTGCCTAGCATCCCCATACCACAGGAAAATAGCATGACTATTGCGCCTCTATTGTTTCCCTCCTTACGATACCAAAAATAGCAACATAAACATAGTAGCCCCATAGTCATGCTGATATTGCCAGACTGTATTGGCATTGAATCATAAAAGGCTCTTGGCATACCTAAATACAATTTATCATGAATGGCAATGGCTCCAGATATGCAAGCCCCTACAGAAACACCAGATATTAAGCTAGTGAGGCGAGCTGGATATCTAGCAAGCAAAGGCAATATCACCACGACCATGAGGACTCTACTGGGGCGATCAAATTCTCGTAATTTCCCTCCATCCATCCATATAGATAAAGCCTGTATCAAAACATAAAAAATAAAAACCAGTGCAAGTCCTTTCATCTCTTTTGGCATACTTACCCAATAAGAGGGACGCCAACAAACGGCAAGACTCACCACAAATAATATTGCGGGTCCATAGGAATAACCACTTGAAATGGTCAGAGCTAACGCACCAAATAAAAACGTGCCAACCTGAACGAGATTGTGAACGCAATTACCACGCCATGGTAAAAAAACATTATGAGTTAGTGTCATAAATTAACTATTTCCTAAAAACATAATTCCCACGGATTTTACGCCATAACCCGAACACATCTGTGCGGGGGAAAATGGCGATCCGGCGGATCTGGAAAGGGTCCTGGTGCATTGCTTTGGGGCCACTATTGGTAGCGACGGCAAAACGATACCCGGCAGCAATAGCCTGCGCCTTGGCACTCTCGTTCATATCTCCGTAAGGGTAGGCGAACGAGAGCAGCGGATGGCCGAGCAGGGCTTCCAGTTGGCGTTTATTCTCCTGAATCTCATGGGCCTGCAGCTCTGGCGAGAGCTTGCTCAGGCGAGGATGAGTCAGAGTGTGACCACCAATTTCCACATGACCGCTGGCGGCCAGCGCCTTGACCTGCTCACCACTCATCAATGAGACCTTGGTATCCGGATTGGTCGGATGCTCCACATCCCAACGGTTATATCCTTCACCGGTGACCACGTACACCACGGCTTTGTAACCATATTTTTCCAGCAGCGGCAGCATGCGGGTCAGATTGTCCTGATAGCCGTCATCGGCAGTGATCATCAGGTACTTCTTGCCGTATTGCAGACGGTGGATAAAGCCTTTGTCCGCCAGATCGCGGAAAGTCAGGGTCTCGTAGCCGAGCCACTTCATCAGGCGCAGATGCTTCTCGAACATGGCGATCGGCATCCAGGTGCCGTGCACCCCTTTCTCGCTATCCTGTTCGATAAAGCGGTGGTACATGATGATTGGCATCTCGCGGCGCAGGGTTTCCACCACCGCATCCTGATAGATGGATTCCAGACCGGATACCACCCCCTGCAAGCCATACTCATCCTGAATGCGTTGGCGAATGGCTTCCGGCACCATCTTGCTCGCAAGCGCAGATTCAACCGCTCCCTTCAGCGCAGCAAAATCGATGGCCAGATCCTTGGGGCCGATATCGCCAAAGTTGCTGGCCAGCGCTTCATCCAGATTCTGCTCGGTCACCAGACCAATGGCCTTGGCTTCACCGATGGCAAAGGCGGGGCGGCCGCAGAGCAGCGCTTCCATGGCTACCCGACCTGCACCAATTACTAGGTCGCAGCCAGCCAGCAGAGCGGGTACATCGTCGACGTAGCCAACAAACTCGGCACGACCTTCGAAACGGGCAAAGCGCTCCGGCACCTTGGTACCGCTGACAATCCGCACCCGACAGGCATCAAGATCAAGCACTTCGTCGAGCAGGCGGTAACAGAGCTCCCCTTTGGGGCCACTCAGACGACCTATGATGGCAATCACCGGCTTGGGATTGTCCGGCGCCGGCACAGGCTGGAACTTGTCGGTTTCGATACCGTTGCGCAGCACCTGCACGATCGCGGGATCGACCCCCAGATTGTCGACAATCTGATGGGCAATATCCTCACAAACGGCAACAGCCCGATAGCCGAGAGCATGGAATGCCTTGCGGGACGCGTGCACTGGTTGGCGACCATGAACCGTGGTGATCATCGGGGTGCCAGTCAGCTTGCAGGCCACATAACTGCTCCAGCCGGAGGCGCGGGAGTGAGCATGCACCAACTGGATATGATGCTTCTTGATGAGATAGATGAGGTAGAAGACGTGCCAGAAACGGCGCAGGATGCTGCGCTTGTTGAATCGAAGCTTGAAGACGGGACCAAGAGTCGGCTTGGTCAGGGTATCTGACACATAAAAGACGTTGTGACCACGCCGGGTCAGTTCGTTGCCGACTGTAGTGGCATATACCTCCGCGCCCGTTACTTCGAGCTGGGAGAGTGCCATCAATATATTCATCGCGCGGTTACCCGGTAGAGAAGAGAGGAACGGCAAGCAGCCACAGAGACCAGAAACCGGAAGCAGGGGAGTGCCCACTTCCGGTTTTGCGCTCAAGCTGCCGCGTTGTGCTCGCCCGTTAGCGGTTGAGCCAGGCCATGTAATCCGCTACCCCTTCGGCAACGGTTTTGAACTCGGCGTCATAACCGACACTGCGCAGCTTGGTCATGTCAGCCTGGGTGAAGCTCTGGTAGCGACCTTTGAGGTGATCCGGGAAGGGGATGTACTCGATAGCCCCCTTCTGATGATGCTTGATCACCGCTTCGGCCACATTCTGGAACGGCTCGGCACGGCCGGTACCGCAGTTGAAGATGCCGGAGTGCTGCGGGTTCTGCCAGAACCAGAGGTTTACCTTGCAGACGTCGTCAATATAGATGAAGTCACGCATCTGGCCACCGTTCGGGAAACCGTCACAGCCTTCAAACAGCTTGGGATTCTCACCCTTCTTCACCTGGGTATTGAGGTGGAAGGCGACGGAAGCCATGGAGCCTTTGTGCTGCTCGCGCGGGCCGTAGACGTTGAAGTACTTCAGACCGACCACCTGAGAGTTGATCTCGGGGATCCAGCGGCGCACGTACTGGTCAAACAGCTGCTTGGAGTAGCCATAGACGTTGAGCGGCTGTTCGAACTTGGGATCTTCGATGAAGTTGTCGTTGCGGCCACCGTAGGTTGCGGCAGAGGAGGCGTAGATAAACGGAATTTCGCGCTCGATGCAGTAGTGGAACAGATCCTTGGAGTACTCGTAGTTGACCTCCATGATGAACTTGCCGTTCCACTCGGTGGTGGCAGAGCAGGCGCCTTCATGGAAGATCACCTCGATGCCATCCCACTCTTCGAAATCGTCACCAGACACTATACGGTGCTGAAACTCTTCCTTATCCATGTAGTCAGCGATGGTCAGATCGACCAGGTTGACGAACTTGGTGCCGTCGGTCAGGTCATCAATGACCACGATATCGGTCCGTCCTTGAGCGTTCAGCTGCTTGACCAGATTGCTGCCGATAAAGCCAGCACCGCCAGTTACTACGATCATGGAGTTTGCCTCTCGTACGTTGATGGCTACATGTGACTGCTTGTTAAAGCTGTGTATAGTGAGCCAATTTGAAATTGCCGAAAAGTTTATCACGGGCGGTCTGGGGATTCGACCTTGTTAAAATCGCCCCCAGACGAAACCCGCTGGAGGAATGAGTGATGAAAACCAGAGACAGGATCATTCACAGCGCGACCGAGCTGTTCAACGATCAGGGTGAACGCAACATCACCACCAACCATATTGCGGCGCACATGGGCATCAGCCCGGGCAACCTCTATTACCACTTCCGCAATAAAGAAGACATCATCCACTCCATCTTCGACCAGTATGCCCGCCACCTGAGCGAGAGCTTCATCCCGACCCGCAACCGTGAAATCACCCTACAGGATCTGATGGGCTACCTGGATGCCATCTTCTATCTGATGTGGCAGTTCCGCTTCTTCTACGCCAATCTGCCGGACATCCTGAGCCGAGACGAACCGCTGCAACAGAAGTACCTCAAGGCTCAGGAGCAGATGCGAGCATCAGTGGTCGCGCTGCTCAAGAGCCTGCGCGAAGGGGGCATTATCGATGTCAGCGATGAAGACCTGCCGGATCTGGGCCAAACCATCAAGATGGTGGTGACCTGCTGGATCCCGTTCCAGATTGCCCAGGCCCCCAACACCCGCATCACCAAACCGCTGCTCTATCAGGGAGTGTTGAAGGTGCTGTTCCTGCTGCGCCCCTATGTGCAACCCCAAGTGGCCACGCAGATCCGCCAGCTGGAACAACATTACCGTCAGCTGGCCCAACCTGTTGGGTGAGATCTGTTTCACATTTGTTGAATATCAGCACAATCATTTGAATTTGCCGCAACAGATTGCAGTAAAATGTCGCCCTCTGTTGATACGCAGCTGAAATAGCCAATAAGGATCGAGGATGTCTAACGGATTCTATCGTCACCTGACCGAGCAACTGAACCAGGTGCAAGCGGAAGGGTTGTACAAGCAGGAGCGCATCATCACCTCCGCCCAGCAGGCCAGCATCGCCGTCGGCGGTGAGCAGGTACTGAACTTCTGTGCCAACAACTATCTGGGACTGGCCAACCACCCGGATCTGATCGCCGCCGCCCATCAGGGGCTCGACAGCCACGGCTTCGGCATGGCTTCAGTGCGCTTCATCTGTGGCACCCAGGATCAGCACAAAGCGCTGGAGCAGAAGATATCCGGCTTCCTCGGCACCGAGGACACCATCCTCTACTCCTCCTGCTTCGATGCCAATGGCGGCCTGTTCGAGACCCTATTCGGCACCGAAGATGCCATCATCTCCGATGCCCTCAACCATGCCTCCATCATCGACGGCGTGCGGCTGTGCAAGGCCAAGCGCTATCGTTACGCCAACAACGACATGGCCGAGCTGGAAGCCCAGCTCAAGCAGGCAAATGCCGACGGTGCCCGCTTCAAGCTGATCGCCACCGACGGCGTCTTCTCCATGGATGGGGTCATCGCCGACCTCAAATCCATCTGCGATCTGGCGGACAAATACGATGCGCTGGTAATGGTGGATGACTCCCACGCCGTCGGCTTTATCGGCGAAAACGGTCGCGGCACCCACGAATATTGCGGTGTGCTGGATCGGGTCGACATCATCACCGGCACCCTGGGCAAGGCGCTCGGCGGCGCATCCGGTGGCTATACCTCCGGCAAAAAAGAGGTGATCGACTGGCTGCGTCAGCGCTCCCGTCCTTACCTCTTCTCCAACTCGCTGGCCCCCTCCATCGTTGCCGCCACCATCAAGGTGATCGACATGCTGGCTGAAGGTCACGACCTGCGCGCCCGCCTGAAAGAGAACAGCCAATACTTTCGCGAGCGGATGAGCGCCGCCGGTTTCACTCTGGCGGGCGCTGATCACGCCATCATTCCGGTGATGCTGGGGGATGCCAAACTGGCCTCCGAGATGGCGAGCCGCATGCTGGCTGCCGGCATCTATGTGGTGGGCTTCTCCTTCCCGGTAGTGCCCAAGGGTCAGGCGCGCATTCGCACCCAGATGTCTGCCGCCCACACCCGCGAGCAGCTGGACAAGGCGATCGACGCCTTTATCCGCATCGGCCGTGAACTCGGCGTTATCTGATTTGAATCAAGGGGCTGCAGCCCCTTTTTTCTGCATTCATCGTGATTGACTGGCATGAAGGAACAACCATGAAAGCACTCTCCAAACTCAAAAAAGAGGTCGGCATCTGGATGACGGATGTGCCGGCCCCCGAGCTCGGCCACAACGATCTGCTGATCAAGATCCGCAAAACCGCCATCTGCGGTACCGATATCCATATCTACAACTGGGACGAGTGGTCCCAGAAGACCATTCCGGTGCCCATGGTGGTCGGCCATGAATATGTGGGGGAAGTGGTCGCCATCGGTCAGGAAGTGCGCGGCTTCGCCATCGGCGATCGGGTCTCCGGTGAAGGGCACATCACCTGCGGTCACTGCCGCAACTGCCGCGCTGGCCGCACCCATCTGTGCCGCAACACCATTGGCGTTGGCGTTAATCGCCCGGGAGCCTTTGCCGAATATCTGGTGATCCCCGCATTCAACGCCTTCAAGCTGCCGGACAACATCCCGGACGAGCTGGCTGCCATCTTCGATCCCTTTGGCAATGCGGTGCACACCGCCCTCTCCTTCGATCTGGTGGGTGAGGATGTGCTCATCACCGGTGCGGGCCCCATCGGCATCATGGCTGCCGCGGTCTGCCGCCATGTCGGTGCGCGCCACGTGGTGATCACCGACGTCAACGAATACCGGCTGGAGCTGGCCCGCAAAATGGGCGCCACCCGCGCGGTCAACGTCAGCAAAGAGAAGCTGGCCGACGTGATGAGCGAGCTGGGCATGACCGAAGGGTTCGATGTGGGGCTGGAGATGTCCGGCGTGCCAAGCGCCTTCCAGGAGATGCTCGACAAGATGAACCACGGCGGCAAGATCGCCATGCTCGGCATTCCCCCCTCAACCATGGCCATCGACTGGAACAAGGTGATCTTCAAGGGGCTGTTTATCAAAGGGATCTATGGCCGCGAGATGTTCGAGACCTGGTACAAGATGGCCAGCCTGATCCAGTCCGGGCTGGATCTCTCCCCCATCATTACCCACAGATTCCACATCGACGAATTCCAGCAGGGGTTCGATGCGATGCGCTCCGGCCACTCCGGCAAGGTGATCCTGAGCTGGGACAAATAGTCCATTTCACCGTTTGGTTACCCGAAACCCGGCGAATGCCGGGTTTCTTTTTATCTCCACCGTCCGAATTGCCGTGATATCGCCCAAAACTTTGTACGCAGAGTGTTTAACACTTCACACACAAGCGTTTAAAAGGCCGTAACTATTCGGTTATAATCCCGTCGTTTACAGGGATAATAAAAGACTGCTGGGAGTATATGAGCGTGTTGAAAAAACTGAGCTATTTGCTGGCTGTCGGGATGACGGCCGCCAGCCTGTCTGGAGTCGTGCTTGCGTCCGATGAGATGTCGCCGGAAGCCATTGCCGAGCGGGTCAAACCAATCGGTCAGGTCTATACCGCCAAGGATCTGGAAGGTATTGTCGGGGCAAGTGCGACGGCTGCTGCGGCAACCCCTTCCGGCCCACGCGACGGCGAAGCCGTATACAATGGAGCCTGTTTTGCCTGTCATGCCACCGGCGCCGCTGGTGCCCCCAAACGGGGTGACAAGGCGGTCTGGGAACCTCGCATCGCCCAGGGTATTGCGACACTCAAAAAACATGCCATTGAAGGCTTCACCGGCAAGTCCGGCATGATGCCGCCACGCGGCACCTGCACGACCTGTAGTGATGAAGAGATTGAAAACGCCATTCACTACATGATCGACAAACTGTAAGTATTTGAAAGGGCCGCACTTGCGGCCCTTTCAATCTATCGGCTTCCGACTACTCTTGTAAGGTAGACCTATCGGGAGTTGCTCATGTCGTCCCAATCCATCGAACCCCACTACTCAACTCCTCTGCTGGCGTTGGTCTCTGCCATTATGGACTTCCCAGCGCAGCAAACGGCCACGGTAGGGGATTACGACGCACTTATCCAGCAAATTGATCAGCTCTGCCCGCTGCAACATTTCGGCATGCTGGGCCTCTCCGATACCGGCTTGAACTGGATCTACGCCCACAAGGTGAGCGACACCTTCAAACAGCAACTCGGCCGGGAGCAATCTCGCATCGCCGATCAGCTCACCCAGCTGGATGAGGCTGAGGGGTGGTGTGTCTTCCCCATCGAGCATGGCCAGATACAGTGGCTACTGGCGCGCGGCGCGCCAACAGATCTGCCGACCCTGCGCCTGCTGCTGGAGTGTCTGGCCAAACGGCTGACCGAAACCCAAGCGGACTATCATCTCGCTGAACTCCCGTCTCCGTTGTTCCGTAAAGATCCTAACTGGAAGAAGAAGATTGAGAGCATCAGCCGCATCATACGGTTAGCCAACACCCTGCCGGGTCAGGCGCTGTTTTCCCAGCTAGAGGCCGTTCTGCGCCAGATGCTGGCCATCGAGGACATGCTGCTGGTCAGGCTCAATAGCCAGAAGCTGGAGAAAATTTATCCGGCACACCCTCACCAGAGTGATGAACTCATCAGTGGTTTATGTCACAGCACCAGCAATATCGAGGTAAACAGGGAATCACGACACTGGCACAGCATGCCGCTACGACTGCAGCAGCAGTATTTCGGCCACTTCATCATCAGCACGGCTCAACCGCTGGAGACCGATGACAAGCTGTTCCTCGATTTCTTGCGCGGCCAGCTCACCCTGTTGCTGGAGTTAAGGCGGATCCGTCAGCAACTCACCGACATCAACACCGAGGACTCCATCAACCAGCGGCTGCAGCAGTTGCGCCAGACCAACCTCAGATTGCAAAAGCAGCTCAAGCAGCATCAAGAGCTGGAGCGACGGCTGCAATTCGATGCACTCCACGACCCCTTGACCCAGCTACCCAACCGGGCGCTGTTGATGAACCACCTCAATCAAGCCATGACCCACTACAATCGCTACAAATCGCCCGGATTTACGGTGATTTTTATCGATGTGGACCACTTCAAGCAGATCAATGACACCCTGGGCCACAGTGCCGGCGATCAGCTACTGAAAGAGGTCAGCCGCCGGCTGCAGACCTGTATCCGGCAAAATGATCTGGTGGCCAGACTGGGTGGCGACGAGTTTGTCATCTATCTGGATAGCAGCAAACACGAGGACGACATCAGCCCGGTGCTCAACCGCATCATCAGCCGCCTCTCCTATCCGTTCAGGCTGTTAGGTAACGAGCTGAATATTACCGTCAGCCTGGGGGTATCGAGCGTATCCGAGCAAACCACGGATATTAGCCAACTGCTCCATCAAGCCGATCTGGCCATGTATCAGGCCAAGCGCAATGGCCGCAGCCGGATCGTCCACTACTCGGAAGATTGCATTAACCAGAACTGGAATTCACCGGAGGAGATGCTGGCCAGAGCGTTACGAGAGGGGCGAATCGTCCCCTACTACCAACCGGTGATCCGGCTGCAAGACAGTCACCTGACCGGGCTGGAGGTGATGGCACGCTGGTTGACCGAAGAGGGAGTGCTGAAAGATGCCTTTGATTTTATTCCGCTGGCGGAGCAGTGCGGTCTCATTCTCGAACTGGATTACCAGATCCTGCGGCGAACCTGCCAACAGTTAAAAAACTGGTTGCCGTTCTCGGGGCAAAGCAAGTTCAAGGTCGCCATCAACCTCTCGGGCAAGCACCTCGCCAACCACGACCATATCATGCGGCTGATGGCCATCATCGAGGAGGTGGGGGTTGCCCCCAACTATCTGATTTTTGAATTCAACGAGCGGGAATTGTCACGACAGGATTCCGATGCGCTCGCGTCCTTGCATGACTTGCGAGCCAAGGGCATCCAGATCAGCCTGGATGATTTTGGCACCGGCTTCTCCTCCCTCAATGCCCTGTTTCACTTTCCGGTGGATTACATCAAGGTGGATGACAGCTTTACCCAACGCATGCTGCAGTCACCCAAAGATTTGGCGTTGATCCGCGCCATGCGGGATATCTGTCAGGATCTTAATTACACCCTGGTGGTCGAGGGGATCGAGAACCAGCAACAGTTGCAGAAGCTGATCGACATCGGCTGCCAGATGGGGCAAGGACGATACATCTCCCCCCCGATGCCCGGAGCCGACATAGTGCCGCTGCTTGCCCCGGCCAGCCCACCGCTTTAGTCCTTCTTGAACATCGCCCGCAGATTGGCAATGCCCACTTGTCCTTTCTGCTGGCGCTCCTCGGCCGTCACCTTCTTCTGATTTTCCCACTCCAGATCATCCTGCGGTAGCTCCAGCAGGAAGCGGCTCGGCTCTGGCCGTACCGACTCGCCAAACTGGCGCCGCTCCTTGCAGAGGGTAAAGGTCAGCTCGGTCTGGGCCCGGGTGATCCCCACGTAGGCGAGACGACGCTCCTCCTCCACGTTATCTTCATCGATGCTGGTCTGGTGCGGCAGCAAGCCCTCTTCCATCCCCACCATGTAGACATAGGGGAACTCCAGCCCCTTGGAGGCGTGCAGCGTCATCAGCTGCACCTGATCGGCATCGTCCTCCCCCTCGTTGCGCTCCATCATGTCGCGCAGGGTGAGGCGAGTAACCACCTGAGCCAGTGTCATCGACTCCTCCAGCTCATCCCCCTCAAGCATCTCGGTGATCCAGCGATAGAGGGTGGAGACGTTCTGCATCCGCATCTCAGCCGCTTTCGGGCTGGGGGAGGTCTCGTAGAGCCACTCTTCGTAGTGGATCTCCTTGATCATATCCCGCACCGCCTCAACCGGATTGCCCCGTAGCGCCTGATCGCCCAGCCGCACCAGCCAGTTGGTGAATGCCTGCAGAGCCACGAGACCACGGCCGGAGAGGTGCTGCTCCAGCCCCAGCTCGAAGCTGGCGGCAAACAGACTCTTGCCACGCTGGTTGGCATACTGACCAAGCTTCTCAAGGGTAGTGGGGCCAATCTCGCGGCGTGGCAGGTTGACCACCCGCAGGAAGGCGGTGTCCTCGTCCGCGTTCACCAGCAGCTTGAGGTAGGCCATGATGTCCTTGATCTCGGTGCGGGAGAAAAACGAGGTGCCACCGGAGATGCGGTAGGGAATCCGGTTGGTCATCAGCGCCTTCTCGAAGATGCGCGACTGATGGTTGCCCCGGTAGAGGATGGCGTAATCCTTGAACCGGGTGCGGTTCATAAACTTGTGGCCCATCATTTCGGCAGCGATCCGCTCCGCCTCGTGCTCCTCGTTCTTGGCGAATAGCACCTTGAGCTTTACCCCTTCATCGAGCTCGGAGAAGAGTGCCTTGTCATAGACGTGCGGGTTGTTGGCGATCAGGATGTTGGCGCACTTGAGGATGCGCCGCTTGGAACGGTAGTTCTGCTCCAGCTTGATCAACTTGAGGCTGGGGAAGTCTTCACTCAGCAACACCAGATTCTGCGGCTTGGCACCGCGCCAGGAGTAGATGGACTGGTCATCATCCCCCACCACGGTAAAGCGGGAGCGCTCACCGACGATCTGCTTCACCAACTCGTACTGGCTGGTGTTGGTGTCCTGATACTCATCGACCAGCAGGTAGCGGATTTTGTTCTGCCAGCGCTCGCGCACCTCCTGATTGCTCTTGAGCAGCAGGGTCGGCATCACGATAAGATCGTCAAAATCCAGCGCGTTATAGGCCACCATCTGGCGGTGATAGCGCTCATAGAGCTGGGCCATCAACACCTCTTCCGGCCCGCGAGCGATGCGCATGGCGCGGGCTGGCAGGATGAGGTCGTTCTTCCAGTTGGAGATCTGGCTGATAAGGGCAGAGAGTTTGTCCTTGTCGTTGTCGAGCTCGTCTTCGGTGAGCTCCTTGAGCAGCGCCAGCTGGTCGGTGTCATCGAACAGAGAGAAGTTCGCCTTGAGATTCAGGCTCTTGTGCTCACGGCGAATGATATCGAGACCCAGGGTATGGAAGGTGGAGACCATCAGCCCCCGCGCCTCCTTGCGCCCCAGAGTCTGGCCGACCCGCTCCTTCATCTCCCGCGCCGCCTTGTTGGTAAAGGTGACGGCAGCGATATTGCGCGCGTTATAGCCGCACTGCTGCACCAGATAGGCAATCTTGTTGGTGATGACGCGGGTCTTGCCCGATCCGGCACCCGCTAGCACCAGGCAAGGGCCGGAGACATACTTGACCGCTTCGTTCTGATTGGGGTTGAGCTTCATGGGCCGGATCTCTTGGCTTATGATGAGGGGCGGCATTGTACCAGAAATCACCCGACGAGCCGTAGCTGCTACACGGCAGACAACCGCCAATCAGGCTTATCGCGCCTTGTGTTCGAGCGCTATTTTCAGGATCATGGCCGACCTTTCGAGATGATGACTTTTTCCAGATGATGAGGGGAGCATGAATCAGCAACAGCATGACCGACTGCGCAGCCAGTTTCCGGCCTTGGCGCAAGAGGTGAACGGCCACCCTCTGGTCTATCTGGACAACGCCGCCACCACCCAGAAGCCGCACGCGGTGTTGGATGCCATTGCTCACTACTATCAGGCCGACAACGCCAACGTGCACCGTGCCGCCCACGCCCTGAGTGGCCGCGCGACCCGTGCCTTCGAAGCAGCCCGCGAAACGGTCGCCCGCTTTATCAATGCGCCTGACAGCCACGAAGTGATCTGGACCCGCGGCACCACGGAGGCGATCAATCTGGTGGCCCAGAGCTGGGGGATGAGCGAGCTCAAGGCGGGGGACGAGATCATCCTCAGCACCCTGGAGCACCACGCCAACATCGTCCCGTGGCAGCTGGTCGCCCAGCGCACCGGTGCGGTGATCCGGGTTATCCCGCTCGATGAACGAGGTGATCTCGATCTGGCCGCCTATCACGCCATGCTGGGGCCACACACCCGACTGGTGAGCGTGACTCACGTCTCCAATGCTCTCGGTACCGTCAATCCGGTCGCCCGGATGGTGGCTGCCGCCAAAGCGGTTGGTGCCGTGACGCTGATCGACGGCGCCCAGGCGGTGGCTCATCTCGAGGTGGATGTGCAGGCCATAGGTTGCGACTTCTACGCTTTCTCCGGTCACAAGCTCTATGGCCCGACCGGCATCGGCGTGTTGTGGGGCCGCGCCGAGCTGCTGGAACGGATGCCGCCCTGGCAGGCAGGTGGCGAGATGATCGATCGAGTCAGTTTCAGCGGCACCACCTTCAATACTCTGCCCTTCAAGTTTGAGGCGGGCACTCCCCATATCGCTGGTGCCATCGGCCTCGCCGCCGCCATCGACTTTGTGATGGGGCAAGACCGGGGCTCATTAGCCAACCATGAAGAGACACTGACCGACTATCTGGTCGCCGGCCTGCAGCAGGTGCCGGGGCTGCGTCTGGTCGGCGAACCCGACCAGCGCGCCGGTGCGGTCTCTTTCCTGTTGGAGGATATCCACCCACAAGATGCCGCCACCCTGCTCGACATGCAGGGGATAGCCCTGCGAGTCGGCCATCACTGCGCCATGCCGCTGATGGAATCGCTCGGGATCGGCGGCACCATGCGCGCCTCGCTGGCCTGCTATAACAATCGGGACGATGTCGACGCCCTGCTGGCCGCCCTGCACAAACTCAGTGACTTCTTCTAAGGCAGACAACCGAATGAGTGACCTCGCAAGCTATACCCAGATCGGCCTTGAGCCCAACGCCGACACCATCCGCCAGCAGTTTGCCACCGCTCACGGCTGGGAGAACCAGTACCGGCTCATCATCCAGCTCGGCAAGCAGCTGCCGGCGCTACCCGGTGAATGGCAGCAGGAGGAATTTCGCCTCAAGGGGTGTGAAAGCCAAGCCTGGCTGAAGGGAGAGAAAAACGAGGATGGTTGCTGGCACTTTGCCTGTGATTCCGATGCTCGCATCGTGCGGGGCCTTATCGTCATCGTGCTGGCCGCGCTCAACCACCAATCGTCTGCGGCGATCCAGGTTTTTGATATGGAAGGCTATTTCACCGAACTGGGGTTGGAGAAACACTTGAGCCCGTCACGAGGTAACGGGCTCAGAGCGATCGTGCTGGCGATCCGGGAGCAGGCGCTCTAACCCGCCTTGCTCAGTGGTCGATTACGCTTCGCTAATCGACCCTGTTTCTTCATTCCCGATCTCTTTCTCGGCGCGGGCGCCCCGCTCGGCAATCTTCTTCAACACCCGGGACGCGGCAACCAGTCCGAAGGTTGCCGTCACCGGCGTCACGGCACCAAAACCGGAGGCGCAATCCATCTTCATGGTGCCATCGCTGGCCGCCTTGGCCTGACAGGTGCCACCATTGCCATCTGGATAGCTCAGTTGCTCGGTTGAGAAGACACACTCCACCGCGAACCTGCGCGCCGGATTCTTGCTGAAGTTGTGCAACCGGCGCAAGTCAGAGCGCACCTTGGCCGCCAGCGGATCCTGAATGGTCTTGGCCAGATCGGCCACCTTGATTTGAGTCGGATCCATCTGCCCGCCAGCACCACCGGCCACAATCACCGGGATCTTGTTGCGCTTGCAGAAGGCTATCAGCGCCACCTTGGCCTTGACCGAATCGATGGCATCCACCACATAGTCAAACTCTCGCTTGATATGTTCGGCCAGGTTGTCGGCGGTGACGAAATCATCCACCTCGATCACTTCGCAATCCGGATTGATGGCGCGAATACGCTCGGCCATCACCTCGGTTTTGAGGCGACCAACAGTACCCTGCATGGCGTGGATCTGGCGATTGGTATTGGTGATGCAGATATCGTCCATGTCGATCAGGGTGATCTGGTTGATACCGGCCCGGGCCAGCGCCTCCGCCGCCCAGGAGCCAACGCCGCCGATCCCCACCACACAGACCTTGGCCTGGCTAAAGGAACGCAGGGCGTTCTGACCATAAAGACGGGCAATGCCCCCGAATCGTTGTAGATATTCTGCTTTCATACCACCACCTTGCTTGAGGGCGGCCATTATAGCGACAACCACAGCCAGCGGCGATGACAGATCCGGAGAAAATAGAGGAGGAAAAACAGAAAAAGCGGCAGAGAAGAGGGAATAAGAGGTCAATATTTGGGCAATTTACTAAATGGCAGCCAATAAAAAAGGCTCTGTCCCAATTATGTGTTGAAAGGCTAAGCTTGAAGTAGGCCATCACCTTGAGGTCTACCATCATGGATACCCCAGCCTTTCAACACCTGTTGTCTCTCTTTCCACTGCTTACTCTGCGCCAACGCCGTGTTGCCCGGCAGGAGCTCACTGCGCCCCACGCCATTACCTCACTCAATACCCAACTACCTGCATGCAGTGGTTGCCCACATTGTCAGGCTGATGCCAGTCAGCTGGCACCCTGGGGATGGAGTCGGGGACTACGTCGCTACCGTTGCAAACTGTGTCTGCGCACCAGCACTGTGTTGACAAAGACCCCCTTGGCCAGATTACGTAAAGCCCAATGCTGGGAAGACTACGCGCAAGCCCTCATTGAAGGACTGACTGTCCGCCAGGCAGCTTTGCGTTGCGGGGTCAGCAAAAACACCGCTTTCCTCTGGCGCCACCGCTTCTTGCGTGCGATGGCCGCCCATCAAGCCACACGGGAAGAGGGTATCGTTGAGGTCGATGAAACCTTCTTCCTCGAATCGTTCAAGGGGCAACGGGGACTGCCGCGTCCAGCACGGCATCGCGGTGGTAAAGGGCGAACCCGGGGAACCGGGCTGGATTACATTCCGGTGATGGTGGTACAGGACCGTGCTGGCCATCATGCCGATTTTCAGTTGGAAAAGATGAACGCCGAAACAGTTATCGCGGTCTTGAAGCCCCTTGTCTCGCCGGATGCCGTGCTGTGTAGCGATGGCGCGGGCGTGTATGCCAGTTTCAGTAAAGTGCAGGGAGTGACTCATCAAGTAGTGCGCAATCGTCAGGGTGAGCGAGTGGTCGGAGCATTCCACATTCAACATGTAAACGGCTATCACCATCGATTGAAAGAATGGATGGTGCGCTTTCATGGCGTCGCAACTCATTATCTGAGGAATTATCTGGGTTGGCGCAGGATGCTGGAGCGTTACGGGAAGGGAGTGAATATCAAAGCGTGTTTGCATGAGGCGCTGGGGCACCCCATGCAACACGTAATTGGGACATAGCCATAAAAAACCCCGCTCATTGAGCGGGGTTCTTAAATTGGGTGCCTGGCAGTGTCCTACTCTCGCATGGCGAATGCCACACTACCATCGGCGCTACCGCGTTTCACTTCTGAGTTCGGCATGGGATCAGGTGGTTCCACGGCGCTATGGCCGCCAGGCAAATTCTTAATCTGAAAAGCTGACGTAAATAACGATGTCGCTCGTGGCTTCATCGCTATCACTGAATTAGTTAGTAGTTCGCTTGGTATTTGCTACAAGCCTCAGAACACTTCTTGGGTGTTGTATGGTTAAGCCTCACGGGTAATTAGTATGGGTTAGCTCAACACGTCGCCGCGCTTACACACCCCACCTATCAACGTTGTGGTCTCCAACGGCCCTTTAGGACCCTCAAGGGGTCAGGGATGACTCATCTCAGGGCTCGCTTCCCGCTTAGATGCTTTCAGCGGTTATCGATTCCGAACTTAGCTACCGGGCAGTGCCACTGGCGTGACAACCCGAACACCAGAGGTTCGTTCACTCCGGTCCTCTCGTACTAGGAGCAACTCCCTTCAATCATCCAACGCCCACGGCAGATAGGGACCGAACTGTCTCACGACGTTCTGAACCCAGCTCGCGTACCACTTTAAATGGCGAACAGCCATACCCTTGGGACCGACTTCAGCCCCAGGATGTGATGAGCCGACATCGAGGTGCCAAACACCGCCGTCGATATGAACTCTTGGGCGGTATCAGCCTGTTATCCCCGGAGTACCTTTTATCCGTTGAGCGATGGCCCTTCCATTCAGAACCACCGGATCACTATGACCTACTTTCGTACCTGCTCGACCTGTCCGTCTCGCAGTTAAGCTGGCTTATGCCATTGCACTAACCTCCTGATGTCCGACCAGGATTAGCCAACCTTCGTGCTCCTCCGTTACTCTTTGGGAGGAGACCGCCCCAGTCAAACTACCCACCAGGCACTGTCCGCGAGCCCGATTCAGGGCCCTGCGTTAGAACATCAAACATACAAGGGTGGTATTTCAAGGACGGCTCCAGCGCAACTGGCGTCACGCCTTCAAAGCCTCCCACCTATCCTACACATGTAGGTTCAATGTTCAGTGCCAAGCTGTAGTAAAGGTTC
>NZ_JBUXKV010000001.1:610000-677500 GCF_055193095.1 Aeromonas sp. 160P
GCACATCGGCAGGGAGTGCAGGTCATGCATCACCACTTCGCATCCCGGCATCTGCTCCAGCATGACATCTACTATTTTGCGGGTTTGGCCATCCCGAGAGGAATAAAGCACCAGAATCTTGTCCATAACAACCTCAACTACGCCAGAAGGCAGGGGTAAACAGTACCAGAAGCGTGAAAATTTCCAATCGACCAAACAACATGGCCACCACCAGCACCCACTGTGCTGCTGGCGAGATGTTGCCGAAGTTGGCAGAGACCTCTCCCAACCCCGGCCCCACGTTAGTAAAGGCAGCAGCCACGGCGGTGAATGCGGTCACTTCGTTTAGCCCGGTCATCAGCAACAACAGCATGAACATAAAGAAGAGAATGATATAGGTAGCGAAGTAACCCCACACCGCCTCGACGATGCGCTCGGGCACCGCCCGCTGCCCCAGCTTCAATGTATAGATGGCTCTGGGGTGAACCAGCCGCTTCAGCTCACGCATCCCCTGCATGAACAGGATCATGAAACGCATCACCTTGATGCCGCCCCCGGTACTGCCCGCGCAACAGCCGATAAAAGCGGAGAACATCAGCAGCATGGGCAGAAAAGAGGGCCAGTCTGCATAGGTGGTGGTGCTGTAGCCGGTGGTGGTGCCCAGAGAGACCGCCTGGAACAGACCGTGATTGAGCGCCTCTTGCCAGGTGTCATAGTGCCCATGAGTCAGCAAGGCGACAAAGCAGATCATCACCAGGGTCGCCTGGATGGCCAGGAACACCTTGAGCTCCGCATCATAGAGGTAGCGTCCGAGCCGAACCGGGCGGTGGGAAAAGACAGTAAAGTGGAGCGCAAAGTTCACGCTGGCCAGCAGCAGGAACACCACGGTAATCAGGTTGATGACCGGACTGTTAAAGAAACCGATACTGGCATCGTGGGTGGAGAAGCCACCGACCGACAGGGTCGAGAACGAATGGCACACCGCATCGAACAGCGTCATCCCGGCGAGCCAGTAGGCCAGCGCACAGAGCGCGGTCAGCAGCAGATAGATGAACCAGAGCGCCTTGGCCGTTTCGGCGATACGCGGCGTCACCTTGGTATCCTTGACCGGCCCCGGGATCTCGGCACGGTAGAGCTGCATGCCACCGATCCCGAGCAGGGGCAGAATGGCCACCGCCAGTACGATGATCCCCATCCCCCCCAGCCACTGCAACAGCTGGCGGTAAAACAGAAACGCTTTGGGCAGATTATCGAGCCCGGTTAGTACCGTCGCGCCGGTAGTGGTCAGGCCGGAAAAAGATTCGAAGAAGGCCTCCGAAACCGACATGTCCGGCACATCGCCAATAATGAAGGGCACAGCCCCCACGCTGCCCAGCACAGTCCAGAACAGCACCACGATGAGGAAGCCCTCTTTCGAGCGCATCTCCTTCTTGTGATAGCGGTTGGGAAACCAGAGCACCACGCCGAGCAGCAGGGCGATCAGAAAAGAGCTGACGAACTCGGCACCACCCCCATCCCGATAGCCGAAGGCCACCAGCGCAGGCAACAGCATGGTCGAGCTAAATAGCGCAACCAGCAGGCCAACAATGCGAACGATGCTCAGGATGTGCATTACAGCTCCCTTTTCCCCATTAAAGAGCGATGGATTCTAGCCATCTAAGGGACTGAGGGATACCCGTCCATGAGTCCGATCGGTCAATTCACGGTCAACCTGAGCCCAAACAGAGGATTCCCACGCCACCTGCAAGGTGACCTGCTGACCGTAATCGGCCGCCAGCAATTCACCATTGTGGCTGCTGATCAGCGACTCGACCGTCCCCATGTCACCGTAATCGCAGTGAATGAGAGAGGGAGTGCGCGGCACCTTGAGCAGGGTTGGCAGCTGCTTGAGGGCGGCACCGACACCACCCCCATAGGCTTTGACCAGTCCGCCGGTACCAAGCTGGATACCGCCGTAGTAACGCACCACCACGGCGCAGATTTCACCGAATCCAGACCCCATCAACTGGGCCAAGATCGGCTTGCCCGCCGTGCCGGAAGGTTCGCCATCATCGCTGAAGCCATAGACCTGGCTATCTTGCGGCGCCCCCGCCACAAAGGCCCAGCAGTGATGGCGAGCGGTCGGATGTTGACGCTTGATCTCATTGACCCACCCCTTGGCCGCCTCGACGGTCGGGGTGTGGGCAATCAGGGTAATGAAGCGGCTCTTCTTGATCTCTTCGGTCAGTTCCAGCGGGGCGGCCGGAATGGAGTACGCTGCCGCCATCAGAGCCCTGCTTGTCTGGTCATGTTCTCCACCCCGTTGGCGTGCAGCACTATGTTGTCTTCGATGCGGATGCCGCCAAACGGCCGCAGTGCCTCCACCTTGTTCCAGTTGACCCGTTTGCCCTGTTCGCCCTGACGCAGCGGCTCCAGCAAACTGTCGATGAAGTAGAGCCCCGGCTCGATGGTGAACACCTGATCCACCTCCATCACCCGGGTGCAGCGCAGATAGGGGAACAGCTCGGGCGCCGCCAGATGGGTGCCGCGCTCATCCTGCATGAAGCCACCGGCGTCGTGCACCTGCAGACCGAGGAAGTGGCCGAGGCCGTGCGGAAAGAAGACGTTGGTCACCCCGGTGTTGATCATCTCGTCCACCGACATGTCCACCAGCTCGGTGGCTTGCAGCAGGCGCGCCAGCTTGTGGTGCATCTGCAGATGCAGCTCGCTGTAGCGACGGCCCGGTTTGATCTCCTTGATGATCTCCTGCTGCTGCTCGTCGAGGGCAGCAATCAGATCGGCAAACTCGCCGCGCCGCCACGCCCAGGTACGGGTGATGTCGGAGGCATAACCGTGAAAATCGACGCCGGCATCGATCAGGAAGGAGTGGCGCTCCGCATCCGGCACCCGCAAGGCAGACAAATGGGTGTAGTGAAGGATGGCCGCGTTGCGGTTGATGGCGACGATATTGCCGTAGGGCGCCTCATTGGCCCCCTGCCCGACCGCCTTCATGTAGGCCAGATTGATCTCGAACTCGCTCGCCCCCGCCATAAAGGAGTCCTTGGCCGCGATATGGCCGCGCACCCCGATGCGGGTCGCCTCGCGCAGACACTCCAGCTCGTAGGGGGTCTTGTAGGCGCGGTGATAGTGCAGATAGTTGAGTACCGCTTCCGGATTGGGCTGGGTCAGCCCCAGCAGGTCGGCCACTTCCAGATGGCCGCCCAGATAGGCCCACTCCTGCTTGTTGGCAGGCAGATGGTCAGCCACCTGCTCCGGTCGGGTCAGGAAACGGATATCGAAGAACTCGACCCAGAAGGCATTGGGCAGATCCGCCACCTTGTGCCAGAAATCCACCGGACGATAGAACAGCAGCACCGGTTTGTTCACCCCGTCCACCAGCAGCCAGCAGTGAGGGTTGTCCAGCACCGGCAACCAGGCCTTGAAGTGCGGGTTTACCTTGAACGGGTAATCCTGATCATCGAGGAAGATGCGGTGGGTCTGGCCGGAGTGGATGGCCAGTCCGCTGAGCCCCTGTTGTTGCAGAATATCGCGGGTGCGCTGCTGCAAGGTATCGAGGTGCTGGGCAAAAAGTTGGCTGTAGCTGCTCATGGCGTCCTGCTCCGAGGTGAATGTGATAGCAGCATAACACCAAGCTCGGGGCGGCTCGACCCGTCAAGCTGTCGCTTCGTGAGGTAACGCATGCGTTACAAAGTGTTTGTTATCAACAGAGAACCAATCATTAACAAATCAAAAACAATTCAATACACTGCCGCTAGATACATGACGTCAGGGATTACTCATGGACAACCTCTGCCTGTGGCAACCGGATCCGCTCGGGATGCAGCAATCCAACCTCTACCGTTTTATGGCGGAGGTGAACCGTTTCCACGGCTTGCAGTTGCAGAACTATCCGCAGCTTTACCAATGGTCGGTGGAGAAGACCACCCGTTTCTGGCCACTGGTGTGGCAGCACTGTGGCGTCAAGGGCGAGCTCGGCAACATAGTGGCGGAGAACCGTCAGGATATGCAGCGCACCCGCTGGTTCCCCGACAGCCGCCTCAACTTCGCCGAAAACCTGCTGCGCCGTCAGGACGAGAGCCCGGCCATCATCTCTCGCATTGAAGGGAGTCCAAGCCGCACCCTCAGCTGGCGTGAATTGAGTGATCAGGTGGCCCGGCTGGCCCAGTGGCTGCGCCAGCAGGGGATTGGTCGTGGCGATGTGGTTGCCGCCTACCTGCCCAATATTCCGGAAACCGTGGTGGCCATGCTGGCCACCAGCAGCCTCGGGGCGATCTGGACCTCCACCAGCCCCGACTTCGGTGAAGCCAGCGTGGTGGAACGCTTCGGCCAGACCCGGCCGCGGGTGCTGTTCGCGGTGGATGGCTATCGCTACAACGGCAAGGGGATCGACATTCAGCAGAAGGTCGCCAGCGTGGTGAGCCAGTTAGGCAGCATAGAGCAGACGGTGATGATCCCGCTGCTCGGCAACCCGCTGCAGCTTGGCCACGACTGGCAACAACTGCTGGCGAGCCAGCAAGGTGCCCAACTCACCTTCGAGCCGATGGCTTTCAACGATCCGCTCTATATCCTCTATTCGTCCGGCACCACCGGCAAACCCAAGTGCATCGTCCACGGCATTGGCGGCACCCTGCTGCAACACCTGAAAGAGCACCAGCTGCACTGCGATATCAAACCGGGGGAGCGGATCTTCTACTTCACCACCTGCGGCTGGATGATGTGGAACTGGCTGGTGAGCGCTCTCGCCTCTGGCGCGACTCTGGTGCTCTACGATGGCTCGCCGTTTTATCCGGACGGTAACGTGCTGTGGGATCTGGCCCGCGACGAGCAGGTCAGCTTGTTCGGCACCTCGGCCAAGTATCTCGATGCGCTGCACAAGCAGGGTTATGCCCCCATCAAGACCCACGACTTGCCGCAGTTGCGGCTGATCTGCAGCACCGGATCTGTGCTGTCGCCAGAGGGGTTCGACTACGTCTATCAGCAGATCAAACAGAATGTGCAGCTCAGCTCCATCTCCGGCGGCACCGACATCTGCTCCTGCTTTGTCATCGGCAACCCCCTCAGCCCGGTCTATCGCGGCGAGAGTCAGGGGCGCGGCCTTGGCCTCGCGGTGCAGGTATTCAACGAAGCGGGCCAGCCGGTGCAGGGGGAGAAGGGCGAACTGGTCTGCACCAAACCGTTCCCAGCCCAGCCGGTGGGCTTCTGGGGAGATGAGAACGGCGACAAATACCACGCCGCCTACTTCGAGCGGTTCGACAACATCTGGTGCCACGGCGACTGGATCGAGCTGACCCCGACCGGCGGCATTCTGTTCTACGGCCGCTCCGATGCCACCCTCAACCCGGGCGGCGTGCGCATCGGCACCAGCGAGATCTACCGCTATGTGGAGCAGCTGGACGAGGTGGAGGAGAGCATCGTCATCGGCCAGCAGTGGCAGCAGGACGAGCGGGTGGTGCTGTTCGTCAAGCTCAAGGCAGGCTACAAGCTGGACGAGCCGCTGCGCGAGCGGATCCGTCAGCAGATAAAACAGCACTGCACCGCCCGCCACGTGCCCGCCCGCATCCTGCAGGTGGATGCCATCCCTCGCACCAAGTCCGGCAAGATCGTCGAACTGGCGGTGCGGGAAGTGGTGCACAACAGACCGGTCAACAACACCCACGCCCTCGCCGACCCAGAGGTGCTGAACCAGTATCGCAACCGGCCGGAACTGGCCAGTTGATAACAAACTCACATCCATCGGAGGCGCCGCAAGGCGCCTCTCTTTTACCCGTTTTGTGATGAAGAGCTTTTACTCGAGAGGTGTTAAACAAATGTTTTAAATAGGTGTTGAAAATGTCTCCTTTTGGATCAATAGTGAGCCTCGCCCCCTGCTGGGGATAAAGGAGCAACACCCCCCACTGAGTGGGAACAAGGAGACACTCTCATGATCTACCAAGGCGAAACCCTGTCGGTCAGCTACCTCGAAAACGGCATTGCCGAACTGAGGTTTGATGCCCCGGGTTCAGTCAACAAGCTGGATCGCGCTACCCTGCTCTCCCTGAGCGAAGCGATCGCCGCATTACAACAAGAACGTGAACTAAAAGGTCTGATCCTCACCTCCGGCAAAGACGCCTTTATCGTCGGCGCCGATATTACCGAATTCCTGGAACTGTTCGATCTGCCGCAAGAAGATCTGCTCGGCTGGCTGAAAAAGGCCAACGACATCTTCAACGCCATCGAAGATCTGCCAGTGCCGACCCTCTCTGCCATCAAAGGCCACGCCCTGGGCGGCGGCTGCGAGACCATCCTCTCCACCGACTTCCGTCTGGCTGATACCACAGCCAAAATCGGCCTGCCCGAGACCAAACTCGGCATCATGCCGGGCTTTGGCGGCACCGTCCGTCTGCCACGGGTGATCGG
Source organism: Aeromonas sp. 160P (assembly GCF_055193095.1). Taxonomy (NCBI): domain Bacteria; kingdom Pseudomonadati; phylum Pseudomonadota; class Gammaproteobacteria; order Aeromonadales; family Aeromonadaceae; genus Aeromonas; species Aeromonas sp. 160P. The sequence continues at coordinate 616,376 of NZ_JBUXKV010000001.1, forward strand.
CGCCGACAACGCGCTGGAGTGGATCACCACCGGCAAGGATTACCGTGCCGATGATGCCCTCAAGGTGGGTGCCATCGATGCCGTGGTCGCCCCCGACGCGCTGCACAGCGCTGCGCTGCAGATGATGAAAGACGCCATCGCGGGCAAGCTGGACTGGCAGAGCCGCCGCGCCGCCAAAAAAGCCCCGCTGCGCCTCTCAAAACTGGAAGCCATGATGAGCTTCACCACCGCTGCTGGCATGGTTGCCGCCGTGGCGGGCAAACACTATCCGGCGCCGATGACCGCGGTGAAAACCGTCGAAGCCGCCGCTGGCATGGGCCGTGACGAGGCGCTGGCCGTTGAGGCACAGGGCTTTATCAAACTGGCCAAGACCGATGTCGCCAAGGCGCTGGTCGGTATCTTCTTGAACGATCAACACATCAAGGCGCTGGCCAAAAAGGCTGCCAAGCAGGCTGCTAAGGCCACTAGCCACGCCGCCGTACTGGGTGCCGGCATCATGGGGGGCGGCATCGCCTACCAGTCTGCCAGCAAGGGCATTCCGGCCGTGATGAAGGATATCAACGAGAAGGCACTGGCGCTTGGCATGGGCGAAGCCACCAAGCTGCTCAACGGCCAGCTAGAAAAGGGCCGCATCGATGGCATCAAGATGGGCCAGGTGCTCTCTGCCATTACCCCGACCCTCAGCTATGACAACGTCAAGCATGTGGATCTGGTGGTCGAAGCCGTGGTCGAGAACCCCAAGGTGAAGGCCGCCGTACTGGGCGAAGTGGAAGGGATCATTGGCGAAGACGCCGTGCTCGCCAGCAACACCTCCACCATTCCCATCTCCCTGCTGGCCAAGGGGCTGAAGCGCCCGCAGAACTTCTGCGGCATGCACTTCTTCAACCCGGTACACCGCATGCCACTGGTGGAGATCATCCGCGGCGAGCAGACCTCCGATGAAACCATCAACCGCGTGGTGGCCTATGCCGCCGCCATGGGCAAGTCCCCGGTGGTGGTTAACGACTGCCCGGGCTTCTTCGTCAACCGGGTGCTGTTCCCCTACTTCTTCGGCTTCAACAAGCTGGTTGCCGATGGCGCCGACTTCGCGGCCGTCGACAAGGTGATGGAGAAGGAGTTCGGCTGGCCGATGGGCCCCGCCTACCTGCTGGACGTGGTCGGCATCGATACCGGCCACCATGCCGGTGATGTGATGGCGCAGGGTTTCCCGGCACGCATGAGCAAAGAAGGCCGCACCGCCATCGACGTGATGTATGAGGTGAGTCGCTTCGGTCAGAAGAATGGCAAGGGTTTCTACTCTTACGAGCAGGACAAGAAGGGCAAGCCGAAGAAGGTGGCCGACGTAGCTGCTTACGAGCTGCTGGCCCCCATTGCCAAGCCGAAGCAGGACTTTGACAAAGAAGCCATCATAGCTCGCATGATGATCCCGATGATCAACGAGGTGGTGCTCTGTCTGGAAGAGGGCATTGTCGCCACCCCAGCCGAAGCCGACATCGCACTGGTCTACGGTCTGGGCTTCCCTCCCTTCCGCGGCGGCGTGTTCCGCTATCTGGACACCATTGGTCTGGATCGTTACGTGGCCATGGCCGACCAGTATGCCGATCTGGGCCCGCTCTACCGCGTCAGCGACAAGCTGCGCGAGATGGCCGCCCAGGGCAAAACCTTCTACTGATTGCGGAAAGGAGATCCATTCATGAAAGACGTAGTCATTGTCGACTGTATCCGGACCCCCATGGGCCGGTCCAAGGGCGGCGCCTTCCGCAACGTGCGTGCAGAAGATCTGTCCGCGCACCTGATGAAATCCATCCTGCTGCGCAACCCCAACCTCGACCCGAACGAGATCGAGGATATCTACTGGGGCTGCGTGCAGCAGACTCTGGAGCAGGGCTTCAACATCGCCCGTAACGCCTCACTGCTGGCTGGTATTCCGAAGCAGGTGGGGGCGGTCACCGTCAACCGCCTGTGCGGATCAAGCATGCAGGCGCTGCACGACGCTTCCCGCGCCATTCAGGTGGGTGATGGGGATATCTTCATCATCGGCGGCGTCGAGCACATGGGCCACGTGCCGATGAGCCACGGCGTCGACTTCCACCCCGGCATGGCCAAGTCGGTGGCGAAAGCCTCCGGCATGATGGGGCTGACCGCCGAAATGCTCGGCAAGCTGCACGGCATTAGTCGCCAGCAGCAGGACGAGTTTGCAGCTCGCTCCCATCGCCGTTCCTATGCTGCCACAGTGGAAGGGCGTTTCGCCAAGGAGATCGTCGGGCTGGAAGGCCATGACGCCAGCGGCGCCCGCTTCTTCTACGACTACGACGAAGTGATCCGCCCGGAGACCACGGTCGAAACCCTGAGCCAGCTGCGCCCGGTGTTTGACCCGGTCAACGGCACCGTCACTGCCGGTACCTCCTCAGCCCTGTCTGACGGCGCCGCCGCCATGCTGGTGATGAGTGCGGATCGCGCTAAGGCCCTCGGCCTCACGCCCCGCGCCAGGGTGCGCGCCATGGCGATCGCCGGTTGTGATGCCGCCATCATGGGTTACGGCCCGGTACCGGCGACCCAGAAAGCGCTCAAGCGTGCCGGTCTGACTGTCGGTGATATCGACCTGTTCGAGTTGAACGAGGCGTTTGCCGCCCAGTCCCTGCCCTGCGTCAAGGATTTGGGTCTGCAGGATCTGGTGGACGAGAAGGTCAACCTCAACGGCGGCGCCATTGCGCTGGGCCACCCGCTCGGCTGCTCCGGTGCCCGCATCTCCACCACCCTCATCAATCTGATGGAGGAGAAAGATGCCACCCTGGGGGTTGCCACCATGTGTATCGGTCTGGGTCAGGGTATCGCCACCGTATTCGAACGGGTGTGATGACCAGCCGGATCGACGGGATGCATGACTGAGTGTTGTCCCTTTTCGGGGCCAGTCTGACTGGCCCCTTTTCAAGTCTGTGACGAGAGCCACACGGGGTGATCGTCAGTTGTCAGCAGTTATCTGTTGGCCGTCCCGTTTGGGTCGGCCTTTTTTCGTTTTAACCTTATCAATAGCCTGTTATTGCCTTAAACCTCACATTAGATGGGGGGCTTGCTTGCTTTTTACTCCCCCGACAGGTTCAATCTGCACAAAAAAATGGGTGGATGCACATACATATGTCAATGAGCAAACAACTGCTGATCGTCGATGACGACCAAGAGATCCGCGAGCTGCTCAATGAGTACCTGACCCGGGCGGGCTTTCAGGTATTGACGGCCGCCGGTGGCAACGAGATGCGCCAGCAACTCGCCCAGCACAGCCCGGACCTGATTATTCTGGACATCATGATGCCCGGCGAGGACGGTTTTACCCTCTGCCAGCAGATCCGTCGTGACTCCCAGGTACCCATTATCATGCTGACCGCCGCCTCCGACGAAGCGGATCGGGTGATCGGCCTCGAGCTCGGCGCCGACGACTATATCGCCAAGCCGTTCAGCCCCCGTGAACTGCAGGCCCGCATCAAGGCGCTGCTGCGCCGCGCCGAATTCCGCCAACCGGAAAAAGAGAAAGAGCCGAGCCGCCGCCTGCGTTTTGCCGAGTGGACCCTCGACACTCTGAGCCACCAGCTGACCCATGACGATGGCAGCCTGCTGGATCTCTCCGGCAGCGATGCCATGCTGCTCGGCATGTTCCTGCAGCAGCCCGGTCTGGTGCTGGATCGGGATACCATCTCCGATGCCACCCGCGGCCGCGAGAGCCTGCCGATGGAGCGCGGCATCGACGTGCAGATCAGTCGCCTGCGCCAGAAGCTGGGTGACAACGGCAAGAGTCCGCGCATCATCAAGACCATTCGCGGCAGCGGCTACATGCTGATTGCCGAGGTACACGAGCTGCCATGAGCCACAAGTGGTCCTGGGGGGTGCTGGTGCCCCGCTCCCTGCTGTCACGGATGATCCTGCTGCTGTTGCTGGCCATCCTGCTCTCCCAGACCATTCTGACCGGCATCTGGATGCAGCAGATCCAGAAGCGGGAGCTGGAGGGGATGATCAGCACCACCCGCAACCTGGCGCTCTCCGCCGCCTCCACCGTCAACTTCTTCAAATCTCTGCCGCTGCAGTATCGCCATATCGCGCTGGACCAGCTGCGCAACATGGGCGGCAGCCGCTTCTTCGTCTCGCTCAACGAGGAGGAGATCCACATCAACGCCATCCCCGACAGCGAGCGCAAGACGCTGGTGCTGCAGGAGGTGCAGGGGGTGCTGACCCGCAAGCTCTCCGATGCCATGGCGATCAAGGTGGATTTCTCCCGACCCGACGACCTCCACGTCTTCAACAATGACACCCTGCTGGCGGATCTCCCCTCCTCCTGGGCCCGCTATACCCTGTCGCTGGAACCGCTCAATCCGCCGGTGCTGGTGACCCAGATCGAGATTGAAAAGGGGGAATGGCTCTATCTGGCGGCCCTGCTGCCCGCCCCCTACATGACCCTCGACGATACCGTGATGCCGAGCAATCAGGTGCGCTTTATCGCCCTGATGACGGTGTTCCTCTGCTTCTTCACCTTTATGCTGGTGCGCTGGCAGACCCGCCCTTTGCGCCGTCTCGCCAAGGCGGCGGTGAATCTGGGCAAGGATATCGACCAGCCTTCACTGAAAGAAGAAGGGGCGTCGGAGATCGTGGCGGCCACCCGCGCCTTCAACATCATGCAGCACCGTATTCGCCGTTATATCGATGATAGGGAACGGCTGTTCAGCTCCATCTCCCACGACCTCAAGACCCCTATCACCCGGCTGCGGCTGCGGGTCGAGCTGCTCGACGACGAGGTGCAGATCGGCAAGTTCAACAAGGATCTCGACGAGCTGGAGCTGATGGTGAAAGGGGCGCTACAGACGGTAAAAGAGACCGACATCCACGAGAATATCGAGGAGATCGACATCAACGCCCTGCTGGAGCAGATGGCGGAGTCGATGAACCTGCACGACGAGCGACTGACTATCGAGGGGCACTGCAAGTGGCCCTATCGCGGCAAGCTGCTGGCCCTCAAGCGCTGCATCGGCAATCTGGTGGATAACGGCATCAAATATGGTCAGCGGGTACGCATCATCATCATGGATGACGCGGAAATGTTGATCCTGTTCATCATGGACGAAGGTCCCGGCCTGCCGGAAGATCAGTTCGAACGCATCTTCGAACCCTACTACCGGCTCAGCACCGATCAGGCGGGAACCGGCCTCGGCCTTGGCATCGCCCGCAATATTTCCCACGCCCATGGCGGCGATCTGGTGCTGGAAAATCGTCCGCAAGGCGGCCTGCAGGCCACCCTCTCTCTCCCAAGGTAGTTGCCCATGAAGTGGTTCCCGATCTCCCTGCTTGCCCTGCTCTGTGGCTCTGCCTCCGCCTCCCAGGTGGAGGTGCTGCACTGGTGGACCTCCGGTGGTGAAGCGAAAGCGGTGGAAGAGCTCAAATCCGAATGGGCTGCCCAAGGCAATCAGTGGAATGATTTCGCGGTGCAAGGGGGCGGCGGCAAGAGCGCCATGACGGTACTGAAAAGCCGGGCACTGGCAGCCAACCCGCCGGAGGCGGCGCACCTCAAGGGTTACGAGCTCAAGGAGTGGGCCGGTCTCGGTTTCTTGCGCGATTTGAGCCCGATGGCCGAGCACCTTGGCTGGTATGCCAAAATGCCCCCCATGGTGCGGGCTACTCTCAGCCAGCATGACGCCCTGATGGCGGTGCCTACCGGTATCCATCGAGTCAACTGGCTGTGGCTCAACCGCAAGGTGTTCGAGCAGCAAAAGCTCACCCCGCCCGACGACTGGGCCCAGTTCATCACGGTCGCCGAGCAACTCAAACAGCGGGGCATCACCCCGCTCGCCATCGGCAACGAGCCTTGGCAGCTGGCGGTGCTGTTTGAAACGGTAGCGCTCGGTGAGGGCGGTAAAGAGTTCTACCGTAAGGCGTTTCTCGAACAGGACAGCGCCACCCTGACCGGCCCCGACATGGTGCGGGTACTGACCCGCTTCCACCAGCTCCGTGCCTATGTACCGCAAAAATACGCAGGCCTTAAGTGGCACCAGGCCACCAACTTGCTAGAGAGTGGTGGCGCTGCCATGCAGCTGATGGGGGACTGGGTGAAGGGGGAGCTGAGCGCGGGCAACTACCGGCCCGGTGAGGATATCGCCTGCCTGCCAAGCCCGGGTAGTGCCGGGCTGTTCAGCTACAACCTCGACTCCATCGCCATGTTCAAACAGCGGGATCCCGCCCAGCTGCAGGCGCAGGGCGATCTGGCTCAGCTGCTGATGACGCCGAAATTCCAGCAGGAGTTCAATCGGGTGAAGGGATCGATCCCGGCACTGACCAACCCTGATATGAGCAAGTTCGACCGCTGCGCCATCCACTCCTATCAGGATTTCCTGCAAGCGGAGAAGCAGGACAACCTGCTACCCAGCATGGCAGAGGGGATGGCCACCCCGACCAATATGCGTCAGGCCATCTTTGACGTGCTCGGTAACTTCTTCAATGACGCCAAAGGCGACCCGCAACAGACGGCGCTGCAACTGGAACGCGCCATGCGCTCGACCCGCTGATCCGGACAAATTGCCAAACGGCAGAAATGACAAAGGCGGAATTGCTCCGCCTTTGTTGTTGAATCGTCATCCGATTCAGGATTGATCGTTTTCGTCCTCATCCTCGTCATAGTAATCGCTGAGCTCGATCCAGAGCCCCAATCCGACCATCACCATGGAGCCGAACCAGGTACCGGTATTCCCGATCGGGCTGCCCATCACTATCATGGCGAAAGACAAGAACCCCATGCCTGCGTAGGCCTGTAATCTGCCGTATGAAACCTGCATATTCACCTCCTTGTTGAATATGGTGCAATTTTTATATTACTCGTCCGGCGCACACTGGATAGGGTTAAATAACATTTTGGTTACATATGCTGGTTAACAGGGCGTTTATTTGATTATTTTTTAGCCCTGAGTATCATTGGCAGCCGAATAGGTTGAAGGTTGATAATAGATGAGTGATTTATTCTGCGACGCGACTTATGAGTTGGACGCAATCGGGCTTCGTTGCCCGGAACCCGTAATGATGGTTCGTAAGAAAGTACGGCTGATGGCGGATGGCGAGACCCTGCTGGTCAGCGCCGACGACCCTTCAACCACCCGCGACATCCCCAGTTTCTGCCGCTTTATGGATCACACCCTGATCGCCAGCGAGACAGAGCAGGCCCCTTACCGCTATCTGATCCGCAAGGGTCAATAAGCCCCAGTACCGGAGCAATCCATGACAACCATTACCCGAATCGGCACCACCCAGCGTTGGTCAGATGTGGTCATCCACAATGGCACCCTCTATGTGGTAGAAGTCCCTGTCAGTGAAGAGGCGGATATCCACCAGCAGACCCGCGAAGTGCTGACCAGCCTGCAGCGTCTGCTGGAAGCCAACGGCTCCGGCGTCAACAAGATCCTGATGGCCAACATCTATCTCAAGGACATCAGCGACATCGCCGCCTTCAACGAGCAGTGGGACAGCTGGATCCCGGCTGGCACTGCACCGGTTCGCGCCTGCGTACAGGCCCGCCTCGCCCATGAAGGCTACAAGGTGGAAGTGCAGCTGACTGCGGCGGTCTAAACCACGCGATGTCATGCCGTGACCAATGGCTGAGGGAGTAGCGAGATCCGGGGTCTGTTCCCTCTCCCTCTGGGAGAGGGGCAGGGTGAGGGACCTTTCTGTTTGTTTGCCCTGTTTACCATAAGGCTTGCAGCTCCCCTCATCCCCAGCCCTTCTCCCGCAAGGGGAGAAGGGAGCCAAGCACCAAGCCGCCATTGCCTGTCACTGCACCAACGAAAAGGCCCCGCCATCACTGGCGGGGCCTTTTTCATTACAAGACCATCGGCGGCTTATTTACCGGTCGGGGTCAGGGTAATGGTGACGCGACGGTTCTGCGCCTTGCCGTCAGCGGTGCTGTTAGAAGCAATCGGCTGATCCGGGCCAACGCCACGAGTAGAGATACGGCTGCCTGATACACCCTGGCCAATCAGCTGGGCGGCAACGGCATCGGCACGCTCACGAGAGAGCTTCATGTTCAGATCGCGGGAACCTGAACTGTCGGTGTGACCAACCACGTTCAGGCGGGTCTTGTCGAATTCGGCAACCACCATGGCTACGCCGGAGAGGGTGTTGGCACCGGCCGCTTTCAACTGGGAGCTGGAGCTGTCGAAGGTCACGCTGTTCGGCATATTGAGGATCAGTTCGTCACCGTTACGGGTAACACTGACGCCGGTGCCCTGCAACTTCTCGCGCAGCTTGGCTTCCTGCACATCCATGTAATAACCGATACCACCACCCAGTGCGGCACCTGCGGCCACGCCGGTCCAGATACCCTTCTTGCGATCGCCCTTGCTGGAAGACATGGCACCCACTGCAGCACCGGTCGCGGCACCCGCCAGTGAACCCCACACCGCCTTGGAAGTTTGCTGCTCACCGGTATACGGGTTGGTAGTGCAACCACTCAGCGCCACAGCCAATGCAACCGCCGGAACAATCATCTTGAAATGCATGTAAAAACCTCTGAAAAAACGACTCAAAACGGGAAGGCGCGCATTCTACCCCAGCCGCGCGCCAAGGTGTGACGTCAGGATGTCGACTACGCCCCGATCCCGCAAATCGGCCTATTATGGCAAACCACACTGGACCTCACCTGAACCACCCCATCCCCCGACCCGCACCGAGAACTGCAGAAGATCGCCCACGACACAGGCCATGACACCTGTAAAAAAGGCTCCCGATTGCGAGGAGCCTTTTTATCGCCGGATGAGCCGCAATGCGGTCTCAACATGGCTGTTGCACGGTGGGCAACGGTGAACAGAGCGATCCCCCCCACTGGCCAGCATCAGCGACGGCGGATATCCCGCGCCTCTTCACGCACGTCCTGCTTGAACTGGCGCTTGTCCTGACGGCAGTCGACGTTGTTCAGGTACTCTTCCTGACGGCAATCCTGCTTGGTATCGCGGGCTTGCGGGCGGCCATCCTGACGCACATCACGGGCATCGTGGCGGGCATCCTGATGACCGTTGTAGCTATCCTGACGAACGTCACGCGCGTCGCTACGACCATCCTGACGAATATCGCGCGCCTCTTTGACAGCCAGGGCAGGCAGTGAGGTCAACAGGGTGGCACAAGCCAGGATCAGGGCACGACAAGTGCGTCCGCGAACAGTGATGAAAGACATGAATGACTCCTTAAGTTGGGAGCGAGATTCTGAACGCCCATCACTGTATACCGACTGAACCGGATGCAACAAAGAGGCTTAACGTGGTGTCTTTTGACACTCAACGTGGCAAGGACAGCTGACCAGATGATCGTTCACCATGCCCACCGCCTGCATAAAGGCGTAACAGATGGTACTGCCAACGAAGTTGAAGCCGAGCTTCTTGAGCGCCTTGGACATAGCATCCGACTCCGGTGAGGTAGCCGGAATATCGCCGTTACCCTGGCGCTGGTTGACCATGGGCACGCCGCCGACAAAGGCCCACAGGTAATCGGCAAAGTCGATGCCCTGCTCCTGCAACGCCAGATAGGCGCGGGCATTTCTGATGATCGACTGCACCTTGAGCCGGTTGCGGATAATGCCGCTGTCCTGCATCAGCCGCTCCACATCCTGCTCGTCGAACCGGGCGATCAGCACCGGGTCAAAGTCGGCATAGGCACGGTAGTAGCTCCCGGTGCGCTTGAGGATGGTGAGCCACGACAGCCCCGCCTGCTGGCCGTCGAGGCAGAGCTTGGCAAACAGCTCGCGGGGGTCATAAACCGGCCGACCCCACTGCTGGTCATGGTACGCAATATATTCCGCATCACGGGTCACCCAGGCACAACGCAGTTCCATCTCATTCATCTTTGGCTATCTCCTCTCTTCTCACTGATACCCGATATCCTCCCACCCCGTGGGCAGATCATCCCGTGAACATCCGGCGCCAACCCGCCGCTAACCCGTCATAACAGGGCGCCATCTCGCGAATCCCCAGCAATTTCGCCTATTATCCGACCATGCCAGACGGTATACTCCCTCGGTTCACATTCAGCAAATCTTGCTCTGATTTTCACTTCGCGCGAAAAAAAATTATGCAAAAATTCGATGTCAAAACCTTTCAGGGCCTGATCCTGCAGCTGCAGGACTACTGGTCCCGCCAGGGCTGTACCATTATTCAGCCGTTGGATATGGAAGTGGGTGCCGGTACTTCCCACCCCATGACCTGTCTGCGCGCACTGGGCCCTGAGCCCATCGCCTGCGCTTACGTGCAACCGTCCCGCCGTCCTACCGACGGCCGCTACGGTGAAAACCCGAACCGCCTGCAGCACTACTACCAGTTTCAGGTGATCATCAAGCCCTCCCCCGACAACATTCAAGAGCTCTACCTCGGCTCGCTGCAAGAGTTGGGTCTGGATCCGCAAATCCACGACATCCGCTTTGTGGAAGACAACTGGGAAAACCCGACGCTGGGTGCCTGGGGTCTGGGTTGGGAAGTGTGGCTCAACGGCATGGAAGTGACCCAGTTCACCTACTTCCAGCAGGTTGGCGGCCTCGAGTGCAAGCCGGTCACCGGCGAGATCACCTACGGTCTCGAGCGTCTGGCCATGTACATTCAGGGCGTAGACAGCGTCTACGATCTGGTCTGGTCTGACGGCCCGCTGGGCAAGACCACCTACGGCGACGTGTTCCACCAGAACGAAGTGGAGCAATCCACCTACAACTTCGAACACGCCGATGTAGATTTCCTGTTCCACTGCTTCGAGCAGTACGAGAAGGAAGCCCAACACCTGCTGGCACTGGAAAAACCGCTGCCGCTGCCTGCCTACGAGCGCATCCTCAAGGCCGCTCACTCCTTCAACCTGCTGGATGCCCGCAAGGCCATCTCGGTCACCGAGCGTCAGCGCTACATCCTGCGCATTCGCACCCTGACCAAGGCCGTGGCCGAGGCTTACTACGCCTCCCGCGAAGCGCTGGGTTTCCCCATGTGCAAGCGCAGCGACGAAGAGCGCCAGCGTCGTGACAGCAACGAGCAGCAAGGTTAAGGAACGGACATGGCACAACATACATTTCTGGTAGAGATCGGTACTGCTGAGCTGCCGCCCAAAGCCCTGCGCTCCCTGGCCGAAGCCTTTGCCGACAACCTCAAAAGCGAACTGACCAAGGCCGATCTGGCCTTCGCCGGTGTCGAGTGGTTTGCCTCACCGCGCCGTCTGGCTCTCAAGGTGAGCGAGCTGGCTGGCGAACAACCAAGCAAGAGCGTCGAGAAGCGCGGCCCGGCCGTCTCTCAGGCGTTCGATGCCGAAGGCAAGCCGACCAAGGCTGCCGAAGGCTGGGCCCGTGGCAACGGCATCACAGTTGCACAGGCAGATCGTCTGGTCACCGACAAGGGTGAATGGCTGGTTCACACCGCCAAGGTCGAAGGCCGTCCGGCTAAAGAGCTGCTGGGCGAGCTGGTTGCTGCTGCACTGGCCAAGCTGCCGATCCCGAAAATGATGCGCTGGGGCGACAAGACCATCCAGTTCGTGCGTCCGGTGTTCACCGTGACCCTGCTGCTGGATGGGGATCTGGTTCCCGCCACCATTCTGGGTATCGACTCTGCCCGCACTATTCGCGGTCACCGCTTTATGGGCGAGCCCGAGTTCACCATCGACAACGCCAGCCAGTACCCGCAGATCCTGCTGGAAAAAGGCAAAGTGGTTGCCGACTTCATGGTGCGTAAGGCCAAGATCAAGGCTGACGCCGAAGCGGCCGCTGCCGCCTTTGGTGGCGTTGCCGATCTGGATGACGCCCTGCTGGAAGAGGTCACCGCACTGGTCGAGTGGCCGGTGGTGCTGACTGCCAACTTTGAAGAGAAGTTCCTGGCCGTTCCCGCTGAAGCGCTGGTTCACACCATGAAGGGTGACCAGAAGTACTTCCCGGTCTACGACAAGAACGGCAAGCTGCTGCCGAAGTTCATCTTCGTCACCAACATCGAGTCGAAAGACCCGAGCCAGATCATCAGCGGCAACGAGAAGGTGGTTCGCCCCCGTCTCTCTGACGCCGAGTTCTTCTTCAAGACTGATCTCAAGCAAACTCTGGCCTCCCGCCTGCCGCGCCTCGAAACCGTGCTGTTCCAGCAACAGCTGGGCACCGTCAAGGCCAAGGTCGAGCGCATCGAGACCGTCGCCGGCTTTATCGCCGAGCGCATCGGCGCCAACGTGGCTCAGGCCAAGCGTGCCGGTCTGCTCTCCAAGTGTGATCTGATGACCAACATGGTCGGCGAGTTCGCCAGCACCCAGGGTGTCATGGGGATGCACTACGCCCGTCACGATGGCGAAGACGAAGTGGTGGCCGTGGCCCTCAACGAGCAGTACATGCCGCGCTTTGCCGGTGATGCCCTGCCGTCCGCTCTGGAAGCCTGCGCCGTCGCGCTGGCCGACAAGCTCGACACCCTGGCCGGTATCTTCGGCATCGGCATGCTGCCCAAAGGTGACAAAGATCCGTTCGCCCTGCGTCGCGCCGCCATCGGTGCCCTGCGCATCATGACCGAGAAGCAGCTGGATCTGGATCTGGTTGAACTGGTTGAAGAAGCGGTACGCGTCTACGGCGACAAGCTGACCAACAACACCGTCGTCACCGACGTGGTCGACTTTATGCTGGGTCGCTTCCGCGCCGCCTATCAGGACGAAGGCATTAGTGCCGACGTGGTGCTGGCCGTACTGGCCCGCCGCCCGACCCGTCCGCTCGACTTCGATCGTCGCGTCAAGGCCGTCAGCCACTTCCGCACTCTGGATGCCGCACTGGCACTGGCTGCCGCCAACAAGCGCGTGAGCAACATTCTGGCCAAGGTCGAAGGCGAACTGCCGACTGCCGTCAAACCGGAACTGCTGGTCGACGCTGCCGAGAAGGCGCTGGCCACCCAGGTTGCCGAACTGCAAGCCGAACTGGCTCCGCTGTTCGCTGCCGGTGACTATCAGGCCGCCCTCACCCGTCTGGCCGCCCTGCGCGAGCCGGTCGATACCTTCTTCAACGAGGTGATGGTGATGGCCGACGACGAAGCCCTCAAGGCCAACCGTCTGGCGCTGCTGAATAACCTGCGCAACCTGTTCCTGCAAGTAGCGGATATCTCTCTGCTGCAGTGATTTTGGTTGGTTTGTGATATTAAAAACGGCGCCGCGAGGCGCCGTTTTTATAAGGAAAATTATGGATTTAATACTTAAAAACCTGCCACTGTTTGGTGCTATTGGTACCGCTATAGCGTTTGTCATCGGCCTATTCAGATGGATTGATCAGCGTTCACGTGAACAAGAACAACGTACCTATGAAGCATTCCATAAAATGATATGCCTCGCGTCTGGCACAGATGAATCGGGTCGAACTATCAAAATGGCTCAGCAGATCGCTGCCATTTACCAATTGCAGAGGTATCAGCAATATGCATTTGCCTCAATTCCAGTTCTCAAACTGATACAGTTCGAATTTGCCAATTGCGCAGATTCTAGAGCGGATCACTTGGAGCAGGCATTGCGAGAAACTATCGATATATTGGGGAGTGATTAAGAGGCAGCCCGTAGGTTCGATTAGCCGTCAGGCGTAATCGGACATTCGCATAAATCAACTCTCCCGCTATAACGGCCAGCCGAATTTCCCCCTCCGGCTGGCCGCCGCTGACCCACGGCAACAACCGCAATCAAAGCCTCTCGTTCGTCCGATTACGCTGCGCTAATCGCACCTACAGAAAGTGGTGGCTTGTGGTGCGTCTGCCTGACGCCGATCAGCTATGGCCCGCACCATTCACACTACTATTATTTTATTTATAAATACCTGCTTAATAATGGGACAGGTGAAACTCCTGAATAGTGGGCTGCATCACAATAACAGCAAAAACAACTTGGTTAATTCTCATCGAAAATTTAGTGTATAAAAATCAGAGGTTGAATATAAAAACCTCCATAAAACCATTCCATTTCCGATAAAAACATCACGCACAATACAGCATTTTCTATAGAGATATTTATGAACAAACTATACAGTCTTTTTTTCATTGGGGCGCTAACACTTCCACTCTGTGCCAATGCTCAGGATGGGCGTGCCAACAACAACCAGAACAGCCGTGAAGTGGCAAGTGCCATGAACGGGTTACCTAACAAGGTGTTTGCACAAAATAAAGGCCCATCCATTACTGTTGCCACGTTCAATATTGGTGCGGCAAAAGTGTCAAATATCAGTGCTATTGCAGCAGCAATAAAGGCTAGCTCAGCAGATATTGTTGCTTTGCAGGAAGTTGATCAACTAACAAAGCGCAGTGGCAATATCGATCACCTGGCTGAATTAAAAAAACTCACCGGCATGAATGGTGTGTTTGGTGCAGCAATTGACTTTGATGGTGGTAAATATGGTTTGGCATTCTTGTCAAAATATCCGATCAAAACCAAAGAAATTGTACAGCTGCCATCCGGCAACAGAGAACAACGAATAGCGCTGATCACCGAAGTTTCCGTGCCAGGCTTCCCGGCCACCATTACCGCAATCAACACCCATCTGGATACCAAGGAGAATCCAGAAATGCGGATTGGCCAAATCCAGGAGCTTAATGACCGGACAATTGAAATTCGTGGCATAAAAGTACTCATGGGTGATTTTAATGACACGCCAGAGACCGCCAGCATCAAGGAAGTCACAAAATACTGGAACTCGATCACCCCACTAAATCGGGAACATCGTACATGGCCTGCAAATAACCCTGAAATCGGGGTTGACTACATTTTTACCAGCAATGCGCAGCGCTGGAATATCAAAAATGTCACCATTCCGGCCAAGACCGGTGTTTATGCCGGGATCAATTGGCCAACCGTCAGCGATCATTTGCCAATTATGGCGACACTGCAATTAACCGAACAGTAATTAAGTGGTCGATTCCTGAGGCTTTTTGCTTTTATAGCATGCACTTCTGGATATCACGCCCCGAGAGGAAAATACTCTCGGGGCTATGACATATCCCTCTTGCCAGCCCATAGCCATTGATTAGCTGAAGCCCGTAGGTTCGATTAGCCGGTAGGCGTAATCGGACGTTCGCGTAAATCAACTCTCCCGCCATAACGGCCAGTCGAATTTTCCCTCCGGCTGGCCGCCCCTGTTTCACGGCAACAACCGTAATCAAAGCCTCTCGTTCGTCCGATTACGCTGCGCTAATCGAACCTACATGAGGCGGTGAGATATGGTGCATGCCGGTTGGTGTCGAACATCGAGAAGCACAACGTTGACCTTGGGTTGGCATAACGCCCCCTCATCCCCAACCCTTCTCCCGCAAGGGGAGAAGGGAGCAACTCGTAGGTTCGATTAGCCGCTAGGCGTAATCGGACTTTCGCGTAAATTGATTCTCCCGCCATAACGGCTGGCCGAATTTCCCCCTCCGGCTGGCCACTGCTGACTCACGGCAACAATCGGGGCAACAGCTTCTCGAGCGTCCGATTACGCTGCGCTAATCGCACCTACATAAGGTGGTGAGATATGGTTGATACCGGTCGCTGCCGAACATCGAGAAGCCCAACATTGACCTTGGATTGGCATAACGCCCCCTCATCCCCAACCCTTCTCTCGCAAGGGGAGAAGGGGGCAATGCCACCCCCGACACCCTCCAGATACCGTAGGTTCGATTAGCCGTCAGGCGTAATCGGACGTTCGCGTAAATCAATTCTCCCGCCATAAAGGCCAGCCACATTTCCCCCTCCGGCTGGCCACTGCTGACTCACGGCAACAACCGGGGTTCATTGCTCGCTAGATGCTGGCGCTGGATGCCCGCCGTACCAGCAGCGGGGTTTCGCCGCTGATACGGGCCACGTCGAGCTTAAGCTGGTCGACCCGTGCCGGATCCTGCTCGCACAGATAGAGGAAGTAATGGGGCTCCCCATCGCGGTTCTTTTTCACCGCCTCGAAGGTGACGTTGTGCTGGCGCGCCCAGCGGCGCCACTTCTCGACGTTATCCGCCTGTTTGTAGACACCGATCTTCAGCTTGGCTGGCTTCTGGCCGGGAGCCGCTACCGGCTGGGGGATAGTGGTCTCGCGCGGCGGAAAGGCCAGCTCCATGGCATAGAGGGGATCGGGCTGATCAATGGCGGCCACGCCAAACTCAGCCAATGGCTGCGGTTCGTTGACCACCAGAGGAAGTGCCGCAAGGTGCAAGCGGGCAATAAAAACCAGCGAGGCCACCAGCGCCAGGCTGGTACAGATCAGCGCCCCGATCAGCTTGTGGCTGGCGCGAGCAGGCAGTGGCTGCGTAACCGGCACCACCACAATCGGCGGAGCTGACAGTGAAGTGGTGCCAGATTGAAACGATGGCAGCGGCAGCTCAGCAAGCACAGGCGCGATGGGCGGCTCGCTGGGTGCCTCACGCGCTGGTTCGGCGGGCGGTATAGTCTCGGGTTCGTCAGACGGCATCTGCGGGATCTGGCGTTCAGGCATGGACAGCAGGGATTTGTTGGTCGGTTTCACTCTCTCGATTCCACGTTCGGCAACTGGCGCAGGGTTGTCAGGCTCTCAGCCACCCGGCGGGTGCCACATCCGGCCACCAGCTCGGCGCTGGCAGCCATTATCCCTCCCCCCCTTGTACCGGAGCTTAAGGAGCGGTCGATTTTCGCGCGGCAAGCGCCATGAAAAAGGGCTGACATCACTGTCAGCCCTTTGGCTATCCGGCCCGAGCGTGATTAGCGCTCCGGCTTGGTCATCTCCTGCAACAGCTGATCGATGCAACCGACCACTTTCTCGGAGTTGTGCTCGATCTCCCGGTAGAGGGCCTCCGCCTCGTCGTGCTTGTGCTGATTTTTCAGCTCGATGACCTGCTGGATCACCTGATGCAATCTGGCGTGAGGGGTGGCAATCGCCTTGAAGGCCGGTTGTGAACTGCAGCAAGATGCCCCCTCGCTGAAGTACCAGCGGCCGAGACGGCACTCCTTGTCGCTGACCGCTTCGTTGCGCGACAGCCCCTCCTGCCCATCCAGATAGGCACGCACCCGGGTCTTCCAGCCCATGTGGGCGGCGCGGGCGCGAGTCAGCACCATCCGCACGTTGGAACCATCCTGGAATTGCCCAGCCAGATCCCCCAGTTTGTCCACCAGAGTCGCCACATGGGTGGCGATCTGGGCGGTGTCCTGCGCCACCAGCGTGGTGGCCTGGGAGATCTCGTGGACGCTGACGATATTGCGGGTGATCTCGTCGCTCACCGAGGATTGCTCCTCCGAGGCGGTGGCGATCTGGGCATTCATATCGCGAATGCTGTTGACCGCCCCCTTGATCCGGCTGAGGGCCTCCCCCGCCTGATTGGCCCGCTCCACCGATTCCCCCGCCTGCGAGACACTGTGCTCGATCATGGTTACTGTCGCGCCCACCGCCCGTTGCAGCTGCTCGATGGTGCCGCGGATCTCGGCAGTGGAGTGCTGGGTGCGGCCAGCCAGCGAGCGTACCTCGTCGGCCACCACCGCAAAACCGCGCCCCTGTTCACCGGCCCGGGCCGCCTCGATGGCGGCGTTGAGGGCCAGCAGGTTGGTCTGCTCGGCGATGGACTGGATCACCGCCAGCACAGATCCAATCTGCTCGCTGGCTTTGGCGACCTCTCTCACCGTGTTGCCCGCGCTGGCGATCTCCTCGGCCAGCTGTTCGATCATGCTGACGCTCTGCTGCACCACCTCATCGCCGGTGACCGCCTGATTGTCCGCCTCGCTGGCCGCCTCGGCCGCCTGCACCGTGTTGTGGGCCACTTCGTGCACAGTGCTGGTCATCTCGGTCATGGCGGTGGCGAGCTGGGTGGTCTGCTCCTGCTGGCGCGTCATGCTGCTGAGGTTGCCCGCAGCGCTGCGCGACAGCCGCTCGCTCTCGCCAGCCAGTTCGCCCAGAGTGGTGGTGAGCTGGCTGATGGTGTCGCGGATCTTGGCAACGAAGACATTGAACGCCGACCCAAGGCGGCGGATCTCCTCCGGCCCCGCCACCGGCAGCTTGCTGCCGAGATCGCCGGAGCCATTGGCCAGCGCCTCCAGTGCCTTGACGCTGTCGAGCAGTGGACGGCTCAGACGAGCCAGCAGCAGCACCAGTGCCATTGCAATCAGGGCGGTGCCGAGCAGGGCGATCATCACCATCTGCCAGCTCTGGCGCGCCAGCGCGGCGGCAACCCCGCTGTGATCCCGCGCCAGTTCGATCACCCCGACCGCCTTGCCGGAGAAGTCGCGCAACGGCGCCGCCATCACCAGAAAATCGCTCCCCTGCTGCTTGATGGTGGTGAAACGGCTCTCCCCCGCCAGCACCCCCTGATACCAGTCAGCGGACTAGCCCAGCATGGAGGTGCCGGTCAGCAGCACGGGTTTGCCCTGTTCAAACAGATAGATGGCGAGCCGACTGTCCTTACCCAGCAGATCAGCAAACAGCGAGGTGTCGAGGGCGCGGCCAAACTCCACCGAGCCGACCGGCTGACCGTTGAAGGTGACCGGCACCACGCCGCGAATCCCGGTGCCGCCCTGACCGGTTTCCAGCCCGCCCACCGGTTGATGGTTGCGGTTCACCTCGACCACCGCCAACCGGGTGGTAGAGAGGTCATCGCCATGGTTCGCGGGCTTATGCACCCGATAAAGGGAGGTGGCCGGGGGAACGTGGAAGTGGAACTGCTGGATCCCTTGTGCCTTGAGGGCGGGCCAGAGCGGGTCGAACAGGTTGGCGAGAGCCTGCCAATCCTTGTCGGCCATCGCCTTTACTGCATCCGGCCGCTGGGCGATAAGGGTCGCCGCCAACACGGTTTCATGGCTGGTGTTTTTGATCACCGCTTCCACGTTCTGGAGCTGGCTCCGCAGTGCAGCCTGCTCGGCCGCGAGCGCCCGCTGGCGATTTTCAAACAGATTAAAGGTAAGCAGCACCACGGCGAGCAATACGATGCCGCCGATTGCCAGCAGCGTGATCTGGTGACCCAGCTTGCGAGGGGGGAACATAAGACACCATCCTTGACAGTCATACCCAACCTACAGCATGGAACGGATAAGATGGGAACCCATCAGAACTTAACCCTTTGTTGATATTGATCAAACGATAAACAGACAAAGTGAGAGGTGGCTCAAACGGTTGGAATAATCGCCAGCTGGCGCTGATATTCGCCATTTGGGCCACCACTTGAAATCCACCGCTCCATAAACAAAAACCCCCTCGTGACCGTAATGCCGATCAGTTAAGGATCCATTGACCGATCCTTCTGATGTGTGAAAATCCGAAACCTGTTGATTGGTTTCGGATTTTTTATGCGTATCGCTCAAGCTCTCGACTTCCTCCACGCCAGTAATGCCGCTCAGTTTGAGTCACTCTCCGACCTCATTCCCACCGAGCTCATCACCACTCTGCTCGGCGAAGAGGGCGTTGCTACCCTGCGTCGTCGCCGTATGCCCATGGAGCGTCTGGTCTGGGCCATCATCGGCATGGCCATCTTCCGCCACGTCCCCATGACCCAGCTGATCAATCAGCTCGATATCCTGTTGCCCGGTGAGCGCCCCTTTGTCGCCCCCAGCGCCTTCCTGCAAGCTCGCCAAAAGCTTGGCCACAAGAGCATCGAACGCCTGTTTCACGAGACCGCCGCAGGCTGGCACCAGCAGGCCAATCACCCCGGCTGGGCCGGGCTGCAACTGCTCGCCGTCGATGGCGTGATGTGGCGCACGCCTGATACCCCGGACAATGCCGCCGCGTTTGACAAGCCCGGTACCCAGCATGGCGAGACCGCTTATCCTCAGGTGCGCATGCTCTGCCAGATGGAGCTCACCAGCCACCTGCTTGTTCAGGCGGTCATGGAGAGCTGCGCCGTCAACGAGATGGTGCTGGCCGAGCAGCTTGTCGCACGCACGCCGGACCACTCGCTGACCCTGTTCGACAAGGGGTTTTACTCGCTCGGCCTGCTCCATGCCTGGCAAACCACTGGCAACGAGCGGCACTGGTTGCTGCCACTCAAAAAGGGCACGCAATACGAGGTGGTGCGCAAGCTGGGGCGTCAGGATGCGCTGGTGCGTCTTAAACCCAGTCCACAGGCGAGGAAGAAGTGGCCGCAACTTCCGGACACGCTAGAAGCCCGCTTGCTGACTCGCACTATCAACGGCAAAGAGCGGCAAGTGCTGACCTCAATGGTCGACCCGATGCGTTTCCCTGGCGCCGATATCGTCGAACTGTATGGGCCCCGCTGGGAAATCGAGTTGGGCTATCGGGAGATGAAGCACAGCCTGCAACAGCACCGGCTGACCCTGCGCAGCAAGAAGGCGGCGGGGATACGGCAAGAGCTATGGGGTGTGTTGTTGGCCTATAACCTGCTGCGCAGTCAGATGGTGAAGATGGCGGCGAGCCTGAAGGGATACACGGCGAGTCAGCTGAGTTTTCACATGGCCTCGGTCTACCTCATCCATGAGTTGAGCTGCATGCCGTATGTGTCGCCGGGGAATATCCCGGGACGCGTTGCGGAGCTGGAGAAACAGGCGGGCCAGTTTGTGTTGCCGGCCCGAAGGGAGCGAAATTATCCCCGCTGCGTGAAGCCCAGACCACAGAAGTATGGTGTTAAAAAAGCCAATAAAAACAATGCCAGTCAGGCTTAACTGACTGGCATTACCCTCGTGACCGAGGGGGTTTTTCATTGGGGCAATATTGGGGCAGTAGAGGTGTGATTAACCCAGCGCTTTGACCGAGCGGCGGATGATCAACTCGGGCTGTACCGTCATTGATTCGACATCCAGCTCTTTGTTGCGGATCCGGCTAACCAGATGCTTGACCGCCAGCAGACCGAGTTCGGCCTTGGGATGACGGATGGTGGTCAACGGCGGGCTGGAGAAGCGGGCCATCGCCACATCGTCATAGCCGATCACCGAGATGTCATCAGGCACCTTGACCCCGGCTTCCCAAGCGGCACAGATCGCCCCGATTGCCATCGGATCGTCGAACGCGAACACCGCGGTCGGCCGGGGCTGCAAGGCCAGGATACGCTGCATGGCATCGAAGCCGCTCTGGCTCTCGTAATCCCCTTCAAAGATCTGTTCATCTTTGAGGGTCAGACCGTGCTCGCCCAAGGCGTCGCGCACCCCGTCCAGTCGCTGCTGGGTGGTCTCTTTAGAGACCTGACCAGTGATACAGACGATATCGGTGTGCCCCAGTTCCAACAGATGGCGCACAGCCATGCCGGCACCGATGCGCGCGTTATCGTTGATCACGTTGGCGAAATCGCACTCCGTACCCCAATCCAGCACCACCTGTGGCACATGTTTGTGGATGCGCAACATATCGCGCAACGGAGTATCGATATCAGTTCCCAATACCAGCAGGCCATCCACCCGTTTTTCCATCAGCATTCTCAAGTAATGCTGCTGGCGGGGCGGCTGGTTTTCGGTGTTGCAGAGGATCAGGCTATAGCCCTGTTCGAAGCAGTACGCTTCGACCCCTTGCACCACTTCGGCAAAGAAGGGGTTTACGCTGGTGGTCACCAGCATGCCAATGGTCTTGGTCGAATTGATTTTTAGACTGCGCGCTACCGAGTTGGGCGCGTAGTTGAGTTCTGCCACCGCCTCAATCACTTTCTGGGTCGCGTCTTCGCTGACCCGCCGAGTGTGGTTGAGCACATGTGAGACGGTGGAGATGGATACGCCTGCGCGAGAGGCGACATCCTTGATAGTGGCCATCTCAGTCTCCTGACTGTCAAAGGCGGAACATTAGCAGATTTCCCGAATAAAGGCTTGGTTTTAACGGGCTCGGCCACGGAATTGTCAATGCTGGCTAATCTATGCGCCCATTTGTATTTGCGCAAATTAATTGTGGTCAAAATGGGAGCGCCATCAGGGTAAATTATCACCAGATTAATCCTCTGGTGTTTAACGAACCAGCAACTGGTTGCAAAGATGTTAAGCGCCTAAATCAATATTAAATTCCAATCAAACTAAAATAATAGGTCATTAGTTTCAAAATACCCCCATCCAACCCCCTCTGGTTAGTATCTTTAACAGCTTGTTATTGTCCCGTGAGGAATGATAGAACCTTATCTACTGCCGGACATGTGGGATCAAGATCCGGAACAAGGTACGGAAATGAAATAATTCACTGATTAAGGGACGAATCAATGCATAAGTTGAGCAAAATAACAGTAAGCGCAGCGGTTTCTTTGGCTCTGTTTGGATCGATCTCCATCGCCAATGCAGCAGACACCATCAAGATCGGTATCGCCGGTCCGGTCACTGGCCCGGTCGCCCAATACGGCGACATGCAGTTTACCGGCGGCAAGATGGCGGTAGAGCAAATCAACAAGGCTGGCGGCATCGCTGGCAAGCAGATCGAGGCGATCGTCTATGACGATGCCTGCGACCCCAAGCAAGCGGTGGCCGTCGCCAACAAGGTGGTGAATGACGGCGTCAAGTTCGTGGTCGGTCACCTCTGTTCCGACAACACCCTGCCCGCGTCCGACATCTATGAAGACGAGGGGATCCTGATGATTACCCCCGCCTCCACCAACCCCAAGATCACCGAGCGCGGTTACCAGCTGACCCTGCGCACCATAGGTCTGGATAGCGATCAGGGCCCGACTGCCGCCAAGTACATCATCGAGCAGGTCAAGCCCCAGCGCGTTGCCGTTATCCACGACAAGAAGCAGTACGGTGAAGGGATCGCCTCCAGCGTCAAGGCCTCGCTCGACAAGGCGGGCGTCAAAGTGGTGGCCTTTGAAGGGATCACCGCCGGTGACAAGGACTTCTCCGCCCTGATCGCCAAGCTGCAGAAAGAGAACGTCGATTTCATCTATTACGGCGGTTATCACCCTGAGTTGGGGCTGATCCTGCGCCAATCTGCCGAGAAAGGGCTGAAAGCCAAGTTTATGGGCCCGGAAGGGGTGGGTAACAAGGATATCTCCGCCATCGGTGGCCCGGCGTCCGAAGGGCTGCTGGTCACTCTGCCGAACAAATACGATCTGGTCCCTGCCAACGCCCCGCTGGTTGCGGCCTTCAAGGCCAAGGGTCAGGACTCCTCCGGCCCGTTCGTCTGGACTACCTATGCCGCGGTGCAAACCCTGGCAGCCGGTATCGCCAAAGCGGGTGAAGATGACCCGGCCGCCGTTGCTGCCGCCATCAAGGCAACCCCGATCGATACCGTGATGGGCAACCTGAACTGGGCACCGAACGGTGACCTGAAAGGCTTCGAATTCGGGGTGTTCCAGTGGCACGCTGACGGTACCTCCAGCCAAGTCAAATAATCTGCCGATTTGGGGGTGAGTGCGCTCACCCCCTCCTCTCTTTGCGGGCAAGTACAGGGAATGCAGTATGTCCGAACACCTCCTTTATCTGGTTCAGCAGCTGCTGAACGGATTAACCATAGGCAGCACCTATGCGTTGATCGCCATCGGCTACACCATGGTCTATGGCATCATCGGCATGATCAACTTCGCCCACGGCGAGGTTTACATGATCGGCTCCTATGTCGCTTTCATGGTGATGGCGGGGCTCATGATGATGGGCATCGACAGCACCTTTCTACTGCTGGGGGGCGCCTTCCTGGTCAGTATCGTCATCACCGGCACCTATGGCTGGAGCATCGAGCGGGTCGCCTATCGGCCGCTGCGCGGTGGTAACCGGCTGATCCCCCTCATCTCCGCCATCGGCATGTCGATCTTCTTGCAGAACATGATGCGGATGGCGCAGGGCTCGCGGGATATCGCCATGCCCACCCTGATCTCCGGTGGCTGGACCCTGGGGGGCGAGGATGGTTTTCAGGCCAGCCTCTCTTATATGCAGCTGATCATCTTCGTGGTGACTTTTATCACCATGCTGGCGCTGACCCAGTTCATCAACCGCTCTCGCATGGGCCGCGCCTGCCGCGCCTGTTCGGAAGATATCAAGATGGCCAACCTGCTGGGGATCGACACCCACGTGGTCATCTCCATCACCTTCGTGCTGGGGGCCGCGCTGGCCGCCATCGCCGGGGTGCTGCTCGGCATGTATTACGGCGTCATCAACCCCTACCTCGGCTTTATGGCCGGTCTGAAAGCCTTCACGGCGGCGGTATTGGGTGGCATCGGCAGCATTCCGGGCGCCGTACTTGGCGGCCTGCTGCTGGGGGTGGTTGAAGCGCTCACCGCCGGTTATCTCAGCACCGAATACAAGGATGTGATGGCGTTTGCCCTGCTTATCTTTGTGCTGCTGTTTATGCCCACCGGCATTCTGGGCCGCCCGGAGGTAGAAAAAGTATGATGAAACATCCATTCACTCATGCAGATACCACCACTCTGATGCTGCTCTCTCTGCCCAGCAGCGGCACTCGGGGTCGCCCGCAACTTTCGGAGGTGAAGGCATGAAAAGCCAATTCATCCACGCCAGCATCGCCAGTCTGGTGTTACTGGTGCTCTCCTTCTGGCTGCTCGGCTTTCGTTTTGAGTCAGAGGGGGGTCAATTACTGATCGTCAGTCGTCTCGATGTGTCGCTGGCCTGGTTGCTGGGCGGCGCCACCCTGGTGTTCTGGTTCCAGCTGATGCGTGGCCAGATCAGTCGGCTGTTCCACTCCTCCATCAGTGGCTTCTCGGTCGGCTTCACCAAGCTGGTGCTGCCAAGTCAGGAAGAGGCGCCACGGCTCTACAACACCACTGCGGTGCTGGTGCTGCTGTTTGCGGTACTCTGGCCCTTTATGGCCTCGCGCGGTGCCATCGATCTGGCTACCCTCACCCTGATCTACATCATGCTGGGGCTGGGGCTGAACGTGGTGGTCGGCCTCGCCGGTCTGCTCGATCTCGGCTATGTCGGTTTCTATGCGGTCGGCGCCTACAGCTATGCCCTGCTCAACACCTATTTCGGTCTGAGCTTTTGGGAGTGCCTGCCTATCGCCGGGATGATGGCCGCTACCTTTGGCTTCCTGCTGGGTTTTCCGGTGCTGCGGCTACGGGGGGATTATCTGGCCATCGTCACCCTGGGCTTTGGCGAGATCATCCGCATCCTGCTCAACAATATGACCTCCCTGACCGGCGGCCCGAACGGGATCTCCGGCATCCCAAAACCGACCCTGGCCGGGCTGGAGTTCAACCGCACCGTCAAGGATGGCGGCTGGGAGACTTTCCACGAATTTTTTGGCATCACCTATAACGCCAACCACAAGGTGATCTTCCTCTACCTGATGGCGCTGCTGCTGGTAGTGGCGACCCTGTTCGTCATCAACCGCTTGTTGCGGATGCCGCTCGGCCGCGCCTGGGAAGCGCTGCGGGAAGACGAGATCGCCTGCAAGTCGCTGGGGCTCAACCCCACCATCATCAAGCTGACCGCCTTCACCATAGGCGCCACCTTTGCCGGTTTCGCCGGTAGCTTCTTCGCCTCGCGGCAGGGCTTTATCAGCCCGGAATCCTTCGTCTTTATCGAGTCGGCCATCGTCCTTGCGATTGTGGTGCTGGGGGGCATGGGCTCCCAGATCGGGGTGGTGCTGGCCGCCATCGTGATGACGGTGCTGCCGGAGCTGGCCCGTGAATTCAACGAGTACCGCATGCTGATGTTTGGCCTGTTGATGGTGTTCATGATGATCTGGCGGCCACAAGGATTGCTGCCGATGACCCGTCCGCATCTGGAGTTGAAGAAATGAGCACTCATCAGAAGTTCATAGATGTCTCTGATCTGTCGATGCGCTATGTGGCTGAATGGCTGGCAGTGACTTGCTCCACCTTGAATAGGGAGCTGAAAAAATGAGCGCCAATCAGAAGTTATTGGAAGTCTCTGATCTGTCGATGCGCTTCGGTGGTCTGCTGGCAGTCAACGGGGTCAAACTGGATATCGACAAGGGCGAGGTGATCTCCATCATCGGCCCCAACGGCGCGGGCAAGACCACCATATTCAACTGCCTGACCGGCTTCTACAGCCCAAGCGGCGGCACCATCCGCTACAAGGGTGAGGAGATCCAGGGGCTGCCTGGCCACCTTATCGCCCGCAAGG
The DNA here is from genome assembly GCF_055193095.1 of Aeromonas sp. 160P. Classification (NCBI taxonomy): domain Bacteria; kingdom Pseudomonadati; phylum Pseudomonadota; class Gammaproteobacteria; order Aeromonadales; family Aeromonadaceae; genus Aeromonas; species Aeromonas sp. 160P. The sequence continues at coordinate 642,287 of NZ_JBUXKV010000001.1, forward strand.
GGATAGTGCGAACCTTCCAGCATGTGCGGCTGTTCAAGGAGATGACGGCGGTGGAGAACCTGCTGGTCGCCCAGCACCAGCACCTCAACACCAACTTTATCGCCGGTCTGTTCAAGACCCCGGCCTTTCGCCGAGCGGAGCAAGAGGGGCTGGAGCGAGCCGCATTCTGGCTGGAGAAGGTGGGGCTCACGGATCTTGCTAACCGCGCCGCAGGCAATCTGGCCTATGGCCAGCAACGCCGCCTCGAGATCGCCCGCTGCATGGCAGCCCGGCCCGAGCTGTTGATGCTGGATGAACCGGCTGCAGGCCTCAACCCGAAAGAGACCGACGAGCTGGATGAATTGATCACCTCTTTGCGGGACGAATTCGGCGTCTCTGTGCTGCTGATCGAGCACGATATGAAGCTGGTGATGGGCATCTCCAACCGCATCTTCGTGGTCAATCAGGGCACACCGCTGGCCCATGGCAAGCCGGATGAGATCCGCAACAATCCGGCAGTGATCAAAGCCTATCTGGGCGAATCGTAGGCATAGGCATTAGGAGTCACGATGTTAGAACTTCGCAACGTATCGACCCACTACGGCAAAATTCAGGCGCTGCACGATGTCAGCGTCGAGGTAAAAGAGGGGGAGATCGTCACCCTGATCGGTGCCAACGGCGCTGGCAAGACTACCTTGCTGATGACTCTGTGTGGCGAACCCAAGCCCAGCAGCGGCTCCATCTGGTTTGAAGGGGAACAGATCAGCTCCCTCACCACAGCCCGCATCATGCGCAAGGATATCGCCGTGGTGCCGGAAGGGCGCCGCATCTTCGCCCGCCTGACTGTGGAAGAGAACCTGTTGATGGGGGCCTTCTTCGTCGACAAGGCCGAACAGCCCGCCTTGCTGGATCAGGTGTTCACCCTGTTCCCGCGGCTGCACGAACGACTGCAACAGCGGGCGGGCACCATGTCTGGCGGCGAGCAACAGATGCTGGCCATCGGTCGCGCCCTGATGAGCAAACCGCGCCTGCTGCTGCTGGATGAACCCTCGCTGGGGCTGGCCCCCATCATCATCCAGCAGATCTTCGACACCATGGAGCAGTTGCGCCAGAAGGGGATGACCATCTTTCTGGTGGAGCAGAACGCCAACCAGGCGCTCAAACTGGCCGACCGCGGCTATGTGCTGGAGAACGGCCATGTGGTGCTGCAAGACACCGGGGCCGCCCTGCTGGCCAACCCGGCGGTACGGCAGGCTTATCTCGGTGGCTGAGCCTGGAACGGCGATGACATAACGACAAGGGAGCCGCTGGCTCCCTTATCTTTTGTGGGGTTAGTTTGCGCCCCGGCTTGCGGTACACTGACCGGCAATCAACCTATTCGCAGGACATTTCAATGGACCAGTTTGCCCATATCAGTGCCCATGATGCTCACCAGAAACTGAGCGCCGGTGATGCTCGACTGGTGGATATTCGCGACCCGCAATCGTTCGAAACGGCCCATGCGGTCGGCGCTTATCACCTCACCAACGGCACCCTGGTGCGCTTTATGAATGAAGTGGATTTCGATACCCCGGTCATCGTGATGTGCTATCACGGCAACAGCAGTCAGGGGGCCGCCCAATACCTGCTGCAACAGGGCTATGACGAGGTCTACAGCATGGATGGCGGCTTCGAGGCGTGGCGCCGGGAGTTTCCCATCGAGGCAGGCGAGGCATGATCCAGCTACTGGTGCTCGACAACGCCCGCATGGCGCAGGCGCTGGTGGATTACCTCACGACCCTGGGCATCTCCTGCGAGCTGACCCAGTCAGAGCTGGGGGTGACCATCTGGCTGGCGGACGAGCAGCGCCTCGCCCAGGCCCAGCTGGAGGTGAAGCGCTTCCTGACTGAACCAAACCACCCGCGCTATATGGAAGCCTCCTGGCAGTCTGGCCAAGCCAATGCCCGCATTGACTACAGCAAGGGGATGATGGATCCGGTCACCGATTTTCTCCATCAAGCGGGGCCACTGACCCTGGTGGTGATCATCGCTTGTCTGGCCATCTACGGGATCGAGGCCATCGGCCTGCCCATCTTCGACGAGCTGGCGTTCCACCCGACCTTGACCCAGTTCACCGACTGGCAGGCATGGCGCTATTTCACCCCCGCCCTGATCCACTTCTCGGTGCTCCATCTGGTATTCAACTTGCTGTGGTGGTGGTATCTGGGAGGCCAGATCGAGCAGCGCCTTGGCAGCGGCAAGCTGCTGATCTTGTTGCTGATCGGGGCGGCCTTGCCCAATATCGCCGAGTTCTTCGTCAGCGGCCCGCTGTTTGGCGGCCTCTCCGGCGTGGTCTATGCCCTGCTCGGCTACTGCTGGCTGCGCGGCAAGCTGCAACCGGCCTGTGGCCTCACTCTGCCACCCGCATTGATGGGCTTTATGCTGTTCTGGCTGGTGCTCGGTTTCTTCGACATGCTCGGTGCCAAAACCGCCAATATGGCTCATCTGGTCGGCCTGCTGGTCGGCCTGCTGCAAGGCTGGCTGGATAGAAATCACCAACCTGCCTGAGATGTGCAAGCTGCCTGCAGAAACGAGAACGCCGCCCCGAGGGGCGGCGTTTTTTTACGCGATAGGCAGTTACTGCTTGATCAGAGTGTCGTTGCTCACCTGGACCGCCGCACCGCCACTCATAAAGAAGCTGGCGAACTGGGTCTGGATCTCGGTGGTGACCGCGCCAGCCTGATCGAAGTTCTCGTCAGGGGCCAGCAGCGAGCTATGGCCCCCTTTCAGGAAGCGTGCAGCATGGTGACCCGCCGGGATCACGCCGGAACCCTTCAGCTCTTGCAAACCCAGCACCCGGAACAGTGGCTCGGTGCCACCCAGCGGCGCGGAGGCGATGCTGTTGGGGATCACCTGATCCGGCAAGCTGAGCGCACCATCGCCAACAATTTCGGTGGCAAACAGCGGGAAGCTCTTGGCGACGCCACTGCCCAGATTGATCGGATCGGCAGAGTCCAGCACCGACTGGGCGGCAAAGGTATAGCTCTGCAGCGTGCTGGCCGCCCCCGCCTGAGTGGCCGCATCCAGACTGGGCAGGAACTCGTTGACGAAGCAGTTAGCGGCTGCCGTTTTACAGTTCGGTGCATAGGCGGTGAAACCCGCTTTGAGCTCCGGACTGCCCGAGGTGAGCACGCTCATCTTGATGGTCGGCCCGAAGCTCGGCGAGTTGAGCAACAGCGGAGCTATGCCGCCACCCGGCATTGCCAGACCGCCGGTATCAAACTTGAACAGGGCATCAGCCTGAGCACTGCCGGTGGTCTGGTTGGCTACCGCCAGCAGATTGGCTCCGGCAATGGCCCCCAGCGAGTGGCCGAGGAAGTGCACCTTCAGACCAGCACCGCCCAGTTGGCCACCCAGCCCCCTGGCATTGGCCAGACCGACCGCCAGTCGCAGCCCCAGCAGATCGGCCACGCTCTGTTTCAGGTTGTCCCGCGCCACCGTCAGATAGCCCAGATTCAGGTAAGGAGTCGGGTTCTCGGAGGTGGTGACGGTATCAGTGCTGCCACTCAGGGCATAGCCACGCTCACCGTGCAGCGGATGATCGATCACCACCACTGCGACACTTTTACTGGCACTCAAACCTGCGCCAATCTGCCCCAGCGCCAGCGCATAGGCGTTCTCCTTGATGGAGGTGACCCCGTGCTGATAGATGATCACATCGGTGACATTGGCCAGTGGCCCGGCGGCAAAGATCCGCAGCGGCACCGATTGCACTTCGGTCAGGGTCGGCAGCGGGTTGAAGCGGCCGATATTGCGCTCGGTATCCAGCGGCTTGCCGCCCGAGGTGATAGTCACTCCGATCAGTTTGCTCGCCTCGGTCAGCAGTGCGCTCTGACGGCTCGGGTCGGCCATCAGCTCACCCAGCTGCGCCGGATCCACACCCGCCCCGACCAGCCCACCGATCACCTCGGTGTCACCCGCTTTCAGGGCGTTGGCGATGGCATAGAGGCTGGGAATAGCACCGTGCCAGGATTGGGTCTTGGCCTTGTCCCATGAACCGGCTATCGCTGGGGTAGAGAGGAAGTAAGGGAGCTTGACGGTACCGATGTAAACCTTGGTCAGCTGGGCAACACCGTTGAGTGGAGTGCCAGTACCAAAGGCGGCTGTCAGTGCATCTTTCTGATCCTGCGGCAGGAAGGGTTCACCGGCCAGCTGGGTCAGGAAATCCACGCCGCCATTAAGGCCGCTGATGGTATAGGTTGCCGGCAAGCTGGTATTGCCTTTGGCGTCCTGCTTCCACAGCGATGCGGCGTCCAGACTCGGGCTCTGCAGCACGGCAGCGGCGGCACTCTTCACCGCCAGCAGCACATCGGCACCAGATTGGGTGGCAAACCAGTCGGAGAAGATCACCCGATCGCTGCTGATACCGGTCGCAGATTTGAACAGACTCTCCTGCAGCGTAATCAGACCGTTAATGGCCTGATCCTGCGCGCTGCTGCCTGCTGTCGATTTGAAGCTGCTGTAATCACCACCGGCTTTCAGCGGTGTCCCCAGACTGTCCTTGAGGGAGTCGGTCGCCACGATCATGTAATAAGAAGAGGGATTGAGCGGCTTGAGCGGTACCAGATTGAGTTTGCCGCCGCTATCGCTCACCACAAAGTCGGCGCCATAGGTCAGAGGCTTGTTGTTCTTCACTCCGACGGGTCGCTGAGTCACCGGATCCAGCACCAGCTCCAGCAGATAGAGTGGCGCAACGGCAGAGGCATACTCGCTGGCCGCAGGTGCCGGCACAGATACACCAGTCACGGTCGCCGGTACCAACTGGACAGGTTGCGTCGTTGACCAGCCATCCAGGGTGGAGAGCGCAGACACCGGATTGGAGAGATCCTGCGTCTCTGTTGCAAACTTCAGGGTGCCGTCGCTGGCACGAGGGGCCAGCACGCTCGGGCGGAGGCCGCTGGCGCCACTCAGGGCATAGTCGAGGGAGCTGGTGGTATCGCCCTTGTTTTCATCTCCCCCACATCCGGCCAGCAGGGCGCTGACAACGGCTGCATAAATTAGCTTCTTCTTCATTTTTTTGTTCTCTTTATAAGTTGTTGTCCATCACAAGCCAACGAAGCATTCACCACTTCGACTGCAAGAAGTTAACATAAAACCAACAACCAACGAGACTCGCGTTGGTCATCTTCTGCTCAGGTTTGTGGCGAGAATCAAGGTTTTACGTCAACAAAGGGGCGCAAGGGTAACAACAGCGGAGGATTAACCAGACCCGACCAGACAGCGCTCGCCTTCACGACTAAAAAGCCGCCGCGATCTCGGCAAAGTGAGGGAATTGTCGGTAGAATGTCAGCCAACGCTTAAGGAGAACGTCATGATCGACCCGAAGAAACTGGAAGAGATCGCCAAGCAGGTACACAACTCCCTGCCGCCCGGCATTCGTAGCATGGGTGAAGAGGCAGAAAAGAAGATGCGTCAGGTACTGCAAGCCCAGCTGGGCAAGCTGGATCTGGTCAGCCGCGAAGAGTTCGACGTGCAGACCAAGGTGCTGCTGCGTACCCGGGAAAAACTGGCCGCCCTCGAAAGCAAGCTGGAGCAACTCGAACAGCAGTTCGGCGCCAAAGGCGAATAACAAAAACCCCAGCTCGGCTGGGGTTTTTGTATGTGATGGTAAGCCGAATGGCTCAATCAAGCATGTAGCAGATGCCAGGCCCGTTTTCCCCGTGCCTTGGCTTCATACATGGCCCTGTCCGCCACATCCAGCACCTCTCTTAACGACAGTTCGGCCTCCCATAGAGCAATGCCGATGCTCATCCCGACCCGGAGCGGGCAATCGGGTTGCGGCACATAACGCTGTATCTCGCTGATCAGCACATCTGCCAACTGGGCCGAGGTGTGACTCGATACCTCATGGTGCAGATGGACCACAAATTCATCACCACCATAGCGACCACACAGTGCCGACGCCGGCATGATGCGCCGCAACCACTGCGCGATCTGCTGCAGCACCTGGTCACCACAGGCGTGACCCAGCTGATCATTGATCCCTTTAAAATCATCCAGATCGATAAACAGCAAAGCCCTTGGCCCTTGGGGCTTTAACTGCTTGAAGGCCTTGCCAAATCCCTGCCGGTTGAGCAGCCCGGTCAGGGCGTCGCTGTTGGCGCGCTCTGCCAGCTGTAGCTCATACGCCTTGCGCCGGGTGATATCGATATGGGAGCCCATGATCCGCAGCGGCTTGCCATCACCATCCCAATCGACGACCCGCCCCCGATCCCACAGCCAGGTAATCTCGCCATCCGGGCTGACAGTGCGATATTCGGCTTCATAACAGGGAGCCAGCCCCTGCAGGTGGTCATGGTAGTGGGCCAGGGTGTGGCTACGATCATCAGGATGGAGCTTGGCGCTCCATAGATCGAAATGAGGGGCCATATCTCCGGCCTGGAAGTTCTGCAGATTGAAGACCCGCAGCTCACCGGTGGGAATGGAGCCCTGCCAGAGGCAGATGCCGGTGCCATCGAGGGCGGCATTGAGCTTCTCTTGCAGCAGGTCATTTTCATGCTTCAGGGCAGCTATTTCAGCCTGCAAACGGGCACGTTCACCACCATGAAGAGACGGGTTTGGCGTCGTGGCCCATTCAGCACTTCGGGCCTCACCCGCGACATCCTCTGCAGCTACCCTGCCCTCTTCACTCAACGCTACCCCGCCTTGTGCTATCACTTCGGATATCCTTACCCAGCCTGCTGATAATCACCGACCAAGATGCCACCAGCCACGGCTAATTAGTAGCCATTCATGTCAAAAATGACGAAAAATCATGGGATAACACCACGTTCGTCGCGCCACGCCCGCTCACGATAACAACCCCGAAAAAACAACAGCCCCCGGTCACACCGGGGGCTGCATCATCCAACTCTGCTGTTGGTCAGATAAATTCGTAGGCATCACCGAAGATGCGCTCCGGCTCGGCACCGAGGATCTTGAACTCCTCCCGCGCCGCACCCGCCATCTCGAAACGACCAGCCACATAGATGTCGTAGTCGTGCAGACTGACGAAGTCATCCATGATCGCCTTGTGCACCAGCCCGCTCTTGCCAGTCCAGTCAGCTTCCGGCTCCTGCACCACCGGGATGAAGGTGAGCGGTGCGTAGTCACGCTCCCACTGCTGCATCTGCTCCAGCTCGTAGAGCCAGTGAGCCTGACGCACGCCCCAGTAGAAGAACACCGGGCGCTTGCTACCCGTGTCGATCAGATACTCCAGAATGGAGCGGGCGTAAGAGAAGCCGGTGCCGCCCGCCATCAGGATCAGCGGACGGCGGGACTCATCGCGCAGGAACGCCTTGCCAGCCGGTAATTCGACCTCGATCTCGCCCTGCTCGCGCATCCGCGCCAGCACCTGACCGGCGTAGGCATTTTCGGGAGTGGCACCGATCTGCAGCTCCAGTACACCCGGGCGGGTCGGCGAGTTGGCGATGGAGAAGGGGCGCTTGTCCGAATCGCTCATCACCACCAGCAGATACTGGCCCGGCTTGAAGCTGATCTCTTGCTGCGGCGTCAGGGCCACATGCCAGATGGTGTCGACATATTCGCGCAGTTCCTCTACGCGGCATTTGATACGTTGCATTCTTGTCCTTGTGGCGGGCTCGCTCGGCCCGCTTCGCTCATTGTTTCACTATGGAATGACGACCAGCAGCCCTGGTCCCGTCAGTCGAGAATACTCAAATCAGTGGGGATCGCATCACTTTTTGCAGCAAATGCCGCAAAGCGGCCATCTTTGGCTCAGCTGAGGATATTGAGCTCATCCCAAATGGTATCGATCTTCTGCTTCACTGCTTCGTCCTGCACTATGGGCTGGCCCCACTCACGACTGGTCTCACCCAGCCACTTATTGGTGGCATCCAGCCCCATTTTGGAGCCGAGCCCGGAGACCGGCGAGGCAAAATCGAGGTAGTCGATCGGGGTGTTTTCGATCAGGGTGGTGTCCCGTGCCGGGTCCATTCGGGTGGTGATGGCCCAAATCACATCGTTCCAGTCGCGGGCATTGATGTCGTCATCGCAGACAATTACGAACTTGGTGTACATAAACTGGCGCAGGAAGGACCAGACCCCCAGCATGACTCGCTTGGCATGGCCCGGGTAGCGCTTCTTGATGGTGACCACCGCCATCCGGTAGGAGCACCCTTCCGGTGGCAGATAGAAGTCGACGATCTCGGGGAACTGCTTTTGCAGCAGTGGCACGAACACCTCGTTCAGCGCCAGCCCCAGCACTGCAGGCTCATCGGGCGGACGGCCGGTATAGGTGCTGTGGTAGATGGCATCCCGCCGCTTGGTCATATGGGTAATGGTAAAGACCGGGAACTCGTCCACCTCGTTGTAGTAACCGGTATGATCGCCATAAGGCCCTTCCGGCGCCATTTCACCCGGTTCCAGATAGCCTTCCAGCACGATCTCGGCGCTGGCCGGCACCTCCAGATCACAACTTATCGCTTTCACCACTTCGGTACGGCTACCGCGCAGCAGACCGGCAAAGGCATACTCGGAGAGGGTATCCGGCACCGGCGTCACAGCGCCGAGAATGGTCGCCGGATCGGCGCCGAGCGCCACCACCACCGGGAATCGCTCGCCCGGATGGGCCTCTTGCCATTCGCGAAAATCGATGGCGCCGCCACGGTGATCGAGCCAACGCATGATCAACTTGTTCTTGCCGATCTTCTGCTGGCGGTAGATACCGAGGTTCTGCCGTTTCTTGTAGGGGCCACGGGTAATGGTAAGGCCCCAGGTAACCAGCGGCGCCACATCACCGGGCCAGCAGTGCTGGATCGGGATCTGGTCGAGATCGACCGCATCCCCCTCCAGCACCACCTGCTGGCAGGGGGCGGAAGATAGCCGCTTGGTCGGCATGTTGAGTACCTGCTTGAAGATCGGCAGTTTCTCCATCAGCTCCTTGAGACCACGGGGCGGCTCAGGCTCCTTGAGATAAGAGAGCCAAACCCCGACCTGACGCAGGGCCCCCACATTCGGCTGCCCCATCCCCATGGCCACCCGATCCGGGGTACCGAACAGGTTGGTCAGCACCGGCATGGTGTAGCCTTTGGGATTTTCGAACAGCAGCGCCGGGCCACCCGCACGCAGGGTGCGATCGCTGATCTCGGTCATCTCCAGATAGGGGTCTATCTCGCGAGTGATGCGCTTGAGTTGTCCGTTTTGTTCCAGCTGCGCGATGAAATCACGCAAATCCTTGTATTTCATGCAAGTTCCCAACCGGGTTCAGGAGGTTGTGCATTATAACCCTGGCCGCACATCGGGTGTACCCGTATCGGGTAACAGACTCGGGGCGATGGGAGGGGGGTCACGTTGCCCCAGACGCCTGACCAGCGCAGAGAGCAACAGAGGCTCGTCCACTTCCATCAACAAACCCGCCACCAGCGCACCGTATTGGCGGTTGGAGAGTTCCGCCAGCAGATAGCGTTGGGCCAGCTGCGGCAAGGGAGATAGCGCGCTCATCTGGCGCAGGGCGGGCTCTTTCAAATCAGGGTTAACACTGGCAGCAATCAATAGATCACTGGCCGCAGCGCCTTGATGGAAGTGACTGATGGTGGACAGTGCGATCAACGCATCCTGATCCACCGGCTGGCGCCACAAGCGGGCATAGAGTGCTGGCTCACCGGTACGTTCCAGCAGATAGCGCAACAACTGGTTGTCGGGCAGATAGATATTCTGGCCCGCCAGCTGGCGGGCCTCCCGATCCCAGATCGACGGCGGCACTTTTGCAAGGGCCAGCAACAGGGCTTGCTGCTGCATGGCAAGGTCGGGGTTACGGCTGTAGTAAATGGATTTGAGCGCAAAGCTCCCCTGGGCAAGCTGCTGGTGATAGCTCACCACCAGCCGCTGTAGTTGCCATTGACCAAGCAACTGGCGGGCGCGGGCGGAAAAATCGTAGGCGGGTTGCTGCACCAGAAAACCGTCTACCTGCTGCTCCAGTAGCCACTGGGGAGCCTTGTCGGCCTGAGCCTCGACCCACTGTTGCAACTCGGGGGACGCAGGGGCGGTAGCCGGAATATCCCGCAGCAGTTGCAACAGCAGGAACTCCCGCTGCTCGCGGCTCAGGGTTGCCAGCAGGGTGTCGATGGCAGCAAATTGCCCCTGTTGCAGGCGGCTCGCCAGATAGCGCTGGTGCGTTTGCAGGGTCTCAACGGTCACCGGCAATGAGGCTGATGCCACTTGGGCATGGAGCGGCATGGCGAACAGCAACCCCAGCCAGAACCAAAAAATAGGTTTCATGACGTCTCTATCCTTGTGACATCGGGATTTCATACTACTAGGACGACCGGAAAACAGATAAACAAAAACCGCGACCAGGGCCGCGGTTTCGTCATTTTGTGACCGGACTTACTTCTGCTGGCGCCGCATGGCGTCAAAGAACTCGTCGTTGGTCTTGGTGCCTGCCAACTTGTCGATCAGGAACTCGATGCTATCGATCTCGCCCATGGGGTGAATGATCTTGCGCAGGATCCACATCTTCTGCAGCTCGTCAGGCGCTGTCAGCAGCTCTTCCTTACGGGTGCCAGAACGGGTGATGTCGATGGCCGGGTAGATGCGCTTCTCGGCAATCTTGCGCGAGAGGTGCAGTTCCATGTTACCGGTACCCTTGAACTCTTCGTAGATAACCTCGTCCATTTTGGATCCGGTATCCACCAGCGCGGTCGCGATGATGGTCAGGCTACCGCCCTCTTCCACATTACGCGCGGCGCCGAAGAAGCGCTTGGGACGGTGCAGGGCGTTGGCATCCACACCACCGGTCAGTACCTTGCCCGATGACGGGATGACGGTGTTGTAGGCGCGCGCCAGACGGGTGATGGAGTCCAGCAGGATCACCACGTCCTTCTTGTGCTCGACCAGACGCTTGGCCTTTTCGATCACCATATCGGCGACCTGAACGTGGCGGGAAGCAGGCTCGTCAAAGGTAGAAGCGATCACTTCACCCTTCACCATGCGCTGCATCTCGGTCACTTCTTCCGGACGCTCGTCGATCAGCAGGACGATCAGTTCACAGTCCGGGTGGTTGTAGGCGATGCTCTGGGCGATGTTCTGCAGCAGCATGGTCTTACCGGCCTTGGGCGGTGCCACGATCAGGCCACGCTGGCCTTTACCGATGGGGGAGGCCAAATCCAGTACACGGGCAGTGATATCTTCGGTAGAACCGTTACCCCGTTCCATGCGCAGACGTTCGTTGGCATGCAGCGGCGTCAGGTTTTCAAACAGGATCTTGTTGCGGACGTTTTCCGGACGGTCATAGTTGACCTCGTTGACCTTGAGCAGCGCGAAATAACGTTCGCCCTCTTTCGGTGGTCGGATTTTGCCGGAAACGGTATCGCCGGTACGCAGGTTGAAGCGGCGAATTTGGCTCGGGGAGACGTAGATATCGTCCGGGCCAGCCAGATAGGAGCCATCTGCACTACGCAGGAAGCCAAAACCATCGGTCAGGATTTCCAGCACACCGTCGCCAAAGATATCCTCACCACCCTTGGCGTGCGCCTTGAGGATCGCGAAAATAATATCTTTCTTGTGCGCCCGAGCCAGATTTTCCAACCCCATGGATTCGCCAAGCTTGACCAGCTCGGACACAGGAGTGTTCTTTAATTCAGTCAGATTCATAGTGGTGAAAGTCTGTAAGCAAGGATTGAAATGGGAGGAGACAGTCTGCTGGATTGGTGCTGTTCAGATTTGACTTGCCAGCCGATTTTTGTAAAAGCGGGTCTGACAAAAAGGTTAGCAAACGAGCGATAAATTAGCACTAATCGGGATGAGCGTCTAGGTGATAAAACAGAAGGAGCGCATTATTGCAATGCGCTCCCCTTAGGTTATTACAGGTTGCCGTCCAGAAACTCTTTCAACTGAGTCTTGGACAGTGCACCGACCTTGGTCGCTGCCACTTCGCCATTCTTGAACAGCAAGAGGGTCGGGATACCACGAATGCCGTACTTGGGCGGAGTATCAGAGTTATGGTCGATGTTCAGTTTGGCCACGGTCACGCGACCTTCGTACTCTTGGGCAACTTCTTCCAGGATCGGGGCAATCATCTTGCACGGACCACACCATTCGGCCCAGAAGTCGACCAGGACGGCGCCATCGGCTTTGATTACATCTGCCTCGAAGCTGGCATCGCTCAGCTGAACAATCTTGTCACTCATCTCCAACTCCAGTCAGTAAATAAGGCTTTATTGATACGTCAACAAAGGCAATAGTTGCCCTATTTGAAATGATCCTGTTTATTAATGCAAGCCTAACCTGATAACCTACCGCCATGAGCAAAACACACTTAACGACCGAAAAATTCGCCCAAATGGGCCTCGAACCCGAAGTTCTGGCTGGTCTGGAATCAAAGGGATTTCACTATTGCACCCCCATCCAGGCACTGTCTCTGCCACTGCTGGTAGAAGGTCATGACCTCGCCGGTCAGGCTCAGACAGGAACCGGCAAGACCATCGCCTTCCTGGCTGCCACCTTCAACTATTTGCTAACTCATCCACTGACCACTCCCCGTCTGGTTAATCAACCCAGAGCCATCATCATGGCACCCACCCGGGAACTGGCAGTACAGATTTACAACGATGCCGACAGCATTGCTGCCTCTACCGGCCTGAAGCTCGGCCTCGCCTACGGTGGCGAAGGTTACGACAAGCAGCTGGCTGTGCTGGAGCAGGGCGTCGACATTCTGATCGGCACCACAGGCCGCATCATCGACTACTTCAAGTCCAAGGTGATCGATCTGAGCAACATTCAGGTCGTCGTGCTGGATGAGGCCGATCGCATGTTCGATCTGGGCTTCATCAAGGACATCCGCTTCCTGTTCCGTCGTATGCCTGCCCCGACCGAGCGTCTGAGCATGCTGTTCTCCGCAACCCTCTCCCTGCGGGTGCAGGAGCTGGCCTACGAGCACATGAACCACCCGGAACATGTGCAGGTAGAGCCGGAGCAGATGACCGGCGTACGCATTCAGGAAGAGCTGTTCTACCCCTCCAATGAAGACAAGATGCTGCTGTTGCTCTCTCTGATGGAAGAGGAGTGGCCAGAAAAAGCCATCGTGTTCGCCAACACCAAACATATCTGTGAAGACGTGCAGGCGTGGCTGGAGAATGACGGCCACCGCGCAGGTCTGTTGACTGGCGACGTGCCGCAGAAGAAGCGGATGAAGATCCTGGAAGACTTCACCAAAGGGACGCTGGACATCCTGGTCGCTACCGACGTGGCTGCCCGTGGTCTGCACATCCCTGACGTGACCCACGTCTTCAACTATGACCTGCCCGACGACGCCGAAGACTACGTGCACCGTATCGGTCGTACCGGTCGTGCCGGCAAGAGCGGCCACTCCATCAGCCTGGCCTGTGAAGACTATGCCTTCAACCTGCCAGCCATCGAGGAGTACATCCACCACGCTATCCCGGTCAGCAAATATGATCGTGAAGCGCTGCTGGATGATGTGACTGCGCCGAAACGTGTTGTGCGCAACCGCCAGCCGGTCAACCGCAACATGCGTGACCGTCAGGGTGGCAGCAACAACAGCAACAACCGTCGTCGTCCGCCGCGCAAGAGCTAAAGGACAGGCCCAGTTGCACAACTCGCCGCTCTATGCCGCCATCGACCTCGGCTCCAACAGCTTTCACATGCTGGTGGTGCGCGAGGTCGCCGGTGCCCTGCGCACCGTCACCAAGGTCAAGCGCAAGGTTCGCCTCGCGGCCGGGCTCGATCCGGAATTTCACCTCAGCCGTGCCGCCATGGAGCGGGGCTGGGACTGTCTGCGGCTGTTCTCCGAGCAGTTGCAGGATATTCCGGCCGACAACATCCGGGTGGTGGGCACCGCAACCCTGCGCCTTGCCACCAACGTCGATGAGTTCCTCAGCGAAGCAGAACGGCTACTCAACCACAGCATCGAGATTATCTCGGGTGAGGAAGAGGCAAAAACCATCTACGAAGGGGTCTCCTGGACCTCTGCCGGAGAGGGCAACCGGCTGGTGATCGACATTGGCGGTGCCAGTACCGAACTGGTGATCGGCGAACACAGCGAAGCGAAACTGCTCAACAGCCTGCACATGGGCTGTGTCACCTGGCTCAACAATCACTTCGGTGATGGCGAGCTGAGTGCAACGCGGTTCGAGCAAGCGATTGCCGCCGCCAAAGCGGTGCTGGAGAAAGTGGCGGAAGATTACCGCGCCCTCGGCTGGCGCACCTGCGTCGGCGCCTCTGGCACGGTGCAGGCGCTGCAAGAGATCATGCTGGCGCAAGGGAAGAGCGAGCGGGTTACCCTGCCAAAACTGCAGGAGCTGATGGGTCAGGCCATTGCCTGTGGCAAGCTGGATCGGTTGCAACTGGAAGGGCTGGCGGCCGAACGGCTGACGGTGTTCCCCTCCGGCCTCGCCATCCTGATCGCCATCTTTGAAACCCTGAATATAGAGAGCATGACCCTGGCGGGTGGTGCTCTGCGTGAAGGCCTGATCTACGGTCTGCTGGGCAACAATCACGACTGTGATGCCCGAGATCGCACCGCCGACAGCCTGATCAGCCGCTATCAGCTGGATAAAGAGCACGCCGAGCGGGTGCGTGATACCGCCGTCGAAGCATTCAGCCAGCTGCAACCGGGCTGGCGTCTCTCCAAACGTTATGGTCGCCCCATCCTTCGTTATGCCGCTTTGCTGCACGAACTGGGCCTCTGTATCGAGTACAAGAAGGCACCACAACACGCTGCCTACATCATCGACAACATCGATATGCCGGGTTTTACCCCTGCACAAAAGAAGCTGTTGTCGGCCCTGCTGTTCAACCAGCGGGACGAATTCAAGCTGGAAACCCTGGAAAAACAGGGCGCAGTCACCGGTCGTCAGGCGATCCGGCTGGCCCGTATCCTGCGCATCTCGCTCATTCTCTGCATGCGCCGCACTCAGGGCACAGTGCCCAACTTCACCCTGCAGGCCGAGGAAGAGTCACTGACCCTGACCCTGCCCAAGGGCTGGATGGATGAACACTACCTGCGCGCCAGCGAGCTGCGCCTGGAAGTGGAACGCCAGCAAAAGATGGGCTGGCCAACCCGCCTGCAGGAAGCCTGAACCAGCAACCTGGCTGTTTTGGAGTCGATCATGCCGGATTATCAACCCATCAGCTGCGATCTCTACGACTGGCTCGAAATTGCCGCCAGCTGGCAACTGCCGGTGACCCTCGCCAGTCGCGATGGTCGTCAGTGGGATGACAAGATCCGCACTATAGAGGCCTGTGAAGGGGTCGAATATCTGCTGCTACACAGTGGTGAACGGCTCAGTCTAGGGGAGTTGGCGACTTTAGGCCTAAGTTGGCAAGGGGAAGATAAGCTAATCCGCTTCGCGCCAACCAACTGAATCCAGTACGAAAAAAGAGGGCCAACATGACGTTGGCCCTCTTTTTTTGCATCCGCGACTCACTCAGGCAGTTAACCGGCCACCAGCGCCGCCATCACATAGACATCGAAGCGGTTACCCTTGGTCTCGATGGCCATGCTGGGTTTGTGCTCATTGAGCCAGCCAGCATAGGCCGGGCGCTTTATCACCACCCGCTTGTTCGCCATCTTGAGCGCCGCCGGCAGCAGGGCATCCGCATCGAGATCCGGCCCCACCAGCGACTGGAATACCCGCATCTCTTTTTTCACCAGCGCCGACTTCTGCTTGTGGGGGAACATGGGGTCAAGATAGATGACGTCAGGCCGCTCTGGCAGCGCCAGCAGGTTATCCACCGCCGGGCCTTGCAGCAGCTGCATCCGCTCGCTGACCCAGGGGCCAATCTCGGGATCCTGCACCGCCCGCGCCAGCCCATCCTGCAACAGGGCGGCCACCACGGGGCTGCGCTCGATCAGAGTCACCTTGCAACCGAGAGAGGCGAGCACGAAGGCATCACGGCCCAGCCCGGCGGTGGCATCCACCACGGTAGGGGTGGCTCCGGCCTTGAGCCCGACCGCCTTGGCGATAGACTGGCCACGGCCGCCGCCAAACTTGCGGCGATGCGCCACCGCCCCTTCCACAAAGTCCACATAGACTGCACCCAATTTGGGCTCATCCAGCTTGCGCAGCTCCAGTCTCTCTTCAGTCAGTACCAGCGCAAACGGGGCCACAAACTCCACCTCTGCAAGGCGTAAACGCAGGGCGTCGAGCTCGCCATCACGGGCGGGTACTTCACTGATAACCTGAATATGGGGCATAGGGGGCAGACTCATGACACGCACAGAAGCGGCCATGATAACAGAAGCGGTGGATCAGCTCACGACCGTGAGGCTCATCCCCTGTTGATTGAGGGCGAGGTAATCGGTCAGGTCGTCATAGGCCAACGGGCGGCTGAGCAGGTAGCCCTGAGTGAAGGCACACCCCTTCTGACAGAGGAAGTTGAGCTGCTCACGGGTTTCCACCCCTTCGATCACCACCTCCATGCCGAGGTTGTGCACTATGTTGATGATGCCGTCCAGCAGCAGTCGATCCTGCTCGTTGAAGGGGATGTGGCGAACAAAGGAGCCATCTATTTTGACCAGATCGACCGGGAAGGTACGCAAGTAGTTGAGCGCCGAGTAACCGGTGCCGAAATCATCGATGGCCAGCAGGCACCCCGCTGCACGCAACGCATCGATCCGCACCCTGTGCTGATCACTACTCTCCATCAGCAAGGATTCGGTAATTTCGATGACGATGTCGGCAGGATCAAGCCCGTAGTGCTGAATCACCTTGAGCCACTCGCTCGCTTCCGGATCTATGGTCTGGAACTCCAGGGTAGAGCGGTTGATCGACATCTGCAGCTGCGGGAAACCGGATTGCTGCAAGCGCGCCAGATCCCGGCACGACTGCCACAGCACCAGTGCCCCCAACCCCTGAATCAAGCCGGCCTCTTCCGCCAGCGGAATGAACTCAGCGGGGGAAACCTGTCCCCAGCGGGGATGATACCAGCGTACCAGCGCCTCCAGCTTGGCAACCCGCCCGCTGCGGTTATCCCAGATCGGCTGGTAGGCCATGGTCAGCTGTTCCAGCTTGATCGCTTCAGCCAAATCCTGCTGCATCTGGTGGCGCTGGCGCACCTCTTCCCGCATGGTCGCGCTGTAGGCACCCAGCAACCTCCCCTGCCGCTTTGCCGCAAACAGTGCCTGTTCGGCGTTGCGTAGCAGCTCGTCGCTCTCGCTGCCATCGACCGGACAAAGGGTCATGCCGATGGTCGCGGTGACATAGAGCTGCTGGTTGGCCAGCATAAAGGGACGGGCGAAGCTGCCGATCACCTGTTTGGCAAACACCTCCGCCTGACGGCGAGTGACGATACCGGGCACCAGAAAGGCAAACTCGTCGCCGCCGATACGGGCCACCATATCTTCGGTACGCACCCGGCTCACCAGTCGATCCGATACCTCCCGCAACAGGGCATCACCGGCCTGGTGATCCATGCTGTTGTTGACCGCCTTGAAGTTATTGAGATCGAGCACCATCAGGGAAAAGCGTTCGCCCCGCTCGCAAAAACGACTCAAACAGCGGCTAAACAACCAGCGGTTGGGCAGGCTGGTGAGGGTGTCATAGTTTGCTTGGGCGGCGATCTTCTGCTCAGCCTGCTTGGTTTGGGAAAGATCGCTGAAAATGGCGATATATTGCTGGATTTTTCCCGCTTCACGCAGGGTACTTATCATCAGCTGCTGCGGATAGAGCTTGCCGTTCTTGCGCTTGTTCCACACCTCGCCGCGCCACACCCCCACCCGCTCCAGCGCATGGTACATGTCGGCATAGAAGGTCTGATCGTGTAGCCCGGACTTGAGGATGCTGGGACGCTGGCCACGGGCCTCGTCACCACTGTAACCGGTGATCTGCTCGAAGGCCGGGTTGACCGAGATGATGCGGCTATCGGCATCACACACCAGAATGGCTTCGGAGAGGTTGTCATAGACCCGGTGGGAAAGTTTAAGCTGTTCGGCATGACGCTTGAGAGGATCGATATTCTCCAGCAGCACCATCAGGTAGTCCGGCTGCTGTTGCTCGTCAGTGATAAGGGTAACCGTGACCCGCCCCCACAGGATCTCCCCCCCTTTGCGCAGGTAGCGCTTCTCCAGCGTAAAACGACTGCACTCACCACGGTGAATTTGCTGGTAGCACTCGAGACTGCGTTGCCAGTCCTCGGGGTGATTGATGTCAGAGATGGATCGCTGCAGCAGCTCGTCGAGGGAATAACCCAACATCCTTTCAATAGCCGGATTGGCCCAGAGGATCCGGCCAGTGAGATCCAGCTTGCCGATCCCCACCGGAGCCTCAAAAAGCATGCTCTGCAACACTTGGGGGGCATCAGGCACTGGCTGCGGCAGCTGTCGCTGCAACAGCAACGCCAGCTCGCGGCCCGCCAGTGGCCCCAGCAGCCTGAGCAAGCCCATCACCCGGCCCATATCGGTTTGGGGCTGGCGATAGAGCAAACTGCAGACACCTATGGTCTCGCCGTCAGCATTCTTGAGGGCAATCCCGACATACGCCCGGGCTTGCCACTGGCGGGCAAGTGGCATCTCGGGGAACAGCTGTAGCAGACGATCGCTGAACCAGGCCTCGCCCTCCTGCCAGGTAATAGCATCAGGGGTGGTCGTCAGTTGCAGCGTCAGGGTATCGGGGTCAAGGGAGGAGGGATAGGCCGCCTGTACCGTCAAGTGGGTGTCATTGAACGCCCCACTGGAGATCAGGACGACATCAGCCATCACAGCAGCGGCGATTTCACTCACAAAAGTATCGAAATATCCCCGCCCGCTCGAATGAGCCAGACTGGAGATGATTTGATAGACGGAATCGAGAGCTCGCCTCATGGCAAGTGGCTTTCTCACCTTGACTGATTAGAACACGACTCTACTGAAGAGCCGCGGGCAGTGCAAATATGCAGTCAGCAAGATATTAAAAAGACTCGAAAAAAGGGACCATAAGGTCCCTTTTTGTCGCACCAGTCACAAATTGACCCTACAAGGTCATAAATATGTACCTGCTTGAAGCTCACCCCGGTTCTGGAGGAGAGATATCACGCAGCGATCCCGCTGTGGCGCAGCAGGGCATCCACCTTGGGCTCGCGGCCACGGAAGGCACGGAACAGCTCCATTGGCTCTTTCGAGCCCCCCTTCTCCAGAATGTGCTTCAGGAAGGATTGGCCGGTGACCGGATTGAAAATCCCCTCCTCCTCGAAGCGGGAGAAGGCGTCAGCAGAGAGCACTTCAGCCCACTTATAGCTGTAGTAACCCGCCGCATAGCCACCGGCAAAAATGTGGGAGAAGCTGTGCTGGAAGCGGTTGAACTCGGGTGGCGTCATCACCGCCACCTGACTGCGCACTTCAGCCAGCAGGTTCGGGATTTGATCCGGGTTGGCCGGGTCAAATGTCTGATGCAACCGGAAGTCAAACAGAGAAAACTCCAGCTGGCGCAGCATCTGCATCGCCGCCTGGAAGTTGCGGGCCGTCAGCATCTTCTCCAGCAGATCAGCAGGCAGCGGTTCGCCGGTCTCATGATGGCCAGAGATAAAGGCCAGCGCCTCGGACTCCCAGCACCAGTTCTCGAGGAACTGGCTCGGCAGCTCCACCGCATCCCAGGCCACGCCGTTGATCCCGGCGACACCGGCCACGTCGATGCGGGTCAGCATATGATGAATACCGTGACCGAACTCGTGGAACAAGGTGACCACTTCGTTGTGGGTAAACAGCGCTGGCTTGCCATCCACCGGGCCGTTGAAGTTGCAGGTCAGGTAGGCCACCGGCTTTTGCAGCGAGCCATCCTGACGGTAACGACGACCCAGGCACACATCCATCCAGGCGCCGCCCTGCTTGTGTTCACGGGCGTAGAGATCGAGGTAGAAGCTACCACGCAGCTCATCCTCGGCATCGAAGAT
Source organism: Aeromonas sp. 160P (assembly GCF_055193095.1). NCBI lineage: Bacteria > Pseudomonadati > Pseudomonadota > Gammaproteobacteria > Aeromonadales > Aeromonadaceae > Aeromonas > Aeromonas sp. 160P. The sequence continues at coordinate 662,129 of NZ_JBUXKV010000001.1, forward strand.
GTCGTAGAAGCGCACGTCCGGGTGCCAGGTATCAATGCCGAGACGCTCGCGCACCTTCATGCCAAACACCCGCTTCACCACTTCGAACAGCCCCTTCACCACCTTGCTGGCGGGGAAGTAGGGGCGCAACTGCTCGTCGGAGATGGAGAATTTGTGCTGCTTGAGCTTCTCGGCGTAATAGGCGAGATCCCAGGCGGCCAGCTCGCTCTGACCATGTTGCTCGGTGGCGAAGGCGCGGATCTCCTCCAGCTCGGCTTTGCCTTGCGGCAGGGATTTGGCCGCCAGATCGGTGAGAAAGCTCACCACCTGTTCGGTCTTGTCCGCCATCTTGGTCGCCAGCGACAGCTCGGCATAGTTGGCAAAGCCAAGCAGCTGGGCCAGTTCGCGGCGCAAGGTGAGCAGCTCGCTCATGATGGCGGAGTTGTCCCACTTACCCCCGTTGGGGCCCTGATCCGAGGCGCGAGTGGTGAAGGCCTGATACATCTCGGCACGCAGTTCGCGGTTGTCCGAGTACATCATCACCGGCAGATAGGAGGGGATATCCAGAGTGAACAGCCACCCCTCTTTGCCCTTGAGTTCGGCCATCTGACGGGCAGCAGCCCGCACGCTGTCGGGCAGACCGGCCAGTTCGGCTTCCTCGGTCACCGGCTTGTGCCAGCCCTGGGTGGCATCCAGCACATTGTTGCTGAAGCGGGAGGCCAGCTCGGAGAGACGGGCCTGAATTTCGCCGTAACGCTGCTGCGCCTCGGCAGGCAGACCGATACCGGAGAGGCGGAAATCGCGCAGGGTATTGAGGATTTCCTTGCGCTGGGCGCCGCTCAGCAGCGGGAAGTCATCGCTTTGGGAGAGGCCAAGATAGGCTTGATAGAGCCCTTCATGCTGGCCGACATAAGTCTGGAACTCAGAGAGCAGCGGCAGGCAGGCATCATGTGCCACTCGTAGCGCTTCGCTGTTAAGGACGGAATTAAGGTGGCTGACCGGTGACCAGATCCGAGCCAGACGGTCATTGACCTCTTCCAGCGGGGCAATCAGGCTATCCCAGGTGTGGGTTTCATTCTGGGCCAGCACATCGCTGATCTTCTGCTTGCAGTCAGCGATCGCCTGCACCACGGCAGCTTGCACCTGCTCTGGCTGGATCTGGCTGAAAGGGGGCAGTGCATCCATTGTCAGCAAAGGGTTATTCATCCCGGTTACCTCTTGTTAGGTCTTGAACAGACCGCTTTATCAGCTCTGTATGGTTTTCTAACATGTGGGCAACCCATGCAATAATCAAGCTGGAATCACACTCCAGCCCCCTTTTTGCCATCCGTCTCACAACCGGGGTGCCGCCAGCCAGCCGGGGGCCACCTCGCGTCAGCTAATGACACAGGCCGCAGCCCTTGTTCCCCATCATTCCCGTGCTACTGATAGGCATGCCACCGGTGGCGAGCATCAGGGTAAATTCCTCACCAACCCTGTGGCCATCAGGCTTTCCCCCCTCTTCGAACATCCTGTTATTTAAACAAAGACCCTCTGGAACACTTTGAATTATTAACTTTTTCCAAAATGTGACATACAGAAGAGCACGTTGATTAATTTATCTTCCCTCTCCTACCATATGCGGCTAATTTGGGGGGCCACTTGATTGTCTGTGCCACACAGAGGTCGGGTGAAAAAGGCAAGGTGGCTCGAAAGACCACCACGCAAAGCCACCGGTCTAAGGGATTTTCCTATGACAGCGGAGCTGCCCCCGAAGCCCATCCCCTGATGGGCCTCCTTTTGCAACGTACGGAGCAACAATGAACAAGTTCAAACTCTCCCTGCTGGGCTGCCTGATCGGCGCCACCAGCCCCATGCTGCACGCCGCCAGCGCAGGCCAGAACATGGTCAACCCGCAATCTGGCGTGGTAGTCGGCTACTGGCACAACTGGTGCGGCGGCGCTGGCTACAAGGGTGGCGTCGCCCCCTGCGTCAAGCTCGATCAGGTCAACCCGCAATACAACGTGGTCGATGTCTCCTTCATGAAGGTCTATGGCAGCAACCCGATCCCGACCTTCAAGCTGGATACCGGCACCGGCATGAATGAAAGCCAGTTCATCGAACAGATCGCTGAACTGAACCGTCAGGGCCGCGCCGTGCTGCTGGCACTGGGCGGTGCCGATGCCCACATCGAGCTGCGCACCGGCCAGGAGCAAGCCTTCGCTGACGAGATCATTCGTCTGGTGGAGACCTACGGTTTTGACGGTCTGGACATCGATCTGGAGCAAACCGCAGTCACCGCTGCCAACAACCAGACCGTGATCCCGGCCGCCCTGCGCATCGTCAAAGATCACTATCGTGCCCAGGGGAAAAACTTCCTCATCACCATGGCGCCCGAGTTCCCCTACCTGACCGCCAACGGCCTCTACACCCCCTATCTGCGGGCGCTGGAAGGTTACTATGACTGGATCAACCCCCAGTTCTACAACCAGGGTGGCGACGGTATCTGGATCGACGGCTTCGGCTGGATTGCCCAGAACAACGATGCCCTGAAAGAAGAGTTCATCTACTACATGGCGGACTCGCTGATCAACGGCACCCGTGGCTACTACAAGATCCCCCACGACAAGCTGGTGTTCGGCATCCCGACCAACATCGACGCCGCCGCCACTGGCTACGTCACCAATCCGCAAGATCTGTTCGATGCCTTCAACAAGCTGAAGAGCCAGGGCCAGCCCCTGCGCGGCGTGATGACCTGGTCCATCAACTGGGACATGGGTCGTAACGCCGCTGGTCAGGCCTACAACGAATCCTTCATCAAGAGCTACGGCCCCTTCATCCACGAGCAGGAGATCACTCCGCCGATCGACAACGGCAAGCCGGTGTTCAGTGGCGTGAGCGATACCCGCATCAAGCAGGGCACCGCCTTTGATCCCATGGCCGGTGTCACCGCCAACGACAAGGAAGATGGCGACCTGACTGGCCAGATCCTGGTGGAAGGTTCGGTAGACAACCAGCGCATCGGTCTCTACCCCCTCACCTACAAGGTGAGCGATCGTGACAACAACGTCACCGAACAGCTGCGTAGCGTCGAAGTCTATAGCATGAAGCCGGTATTCAGCGGCGTCACCGACACCACGCTGGAGCTGGGTACCCCCTTCGATCCGATGACCGGCGTCAGCGCGAATGACGAAGAAGATGGTGACCTGACTGCCCAGATCAAGGTCAGCGGCAGCGTCGACAGCAACAAGGTCGGTCGCTACACCCTCACCTATCAGGTGACCGACAGTGCCGGTCAGCTGGTGACCCAGCAGCGCAACGTGACCGTCAAGGAGCAGGGCGCTATCTGTGAAAACGGTTGGGATGCCAAGAAGGTCTACGTCGGCGGCGACATCGTCAGCCACAACGGCAAGAACTGGCTGGCTGGCTGGTGGACCCAGAACGAAGAGCCGGGTACCACAGGTGACTGGGGTGTCTGGAAAGTTCAGGGTGACAGCGACTGTGACGGTGGCAACAAGCCGCCGGTGATCGACAGCAGCGACTTCACCGTTGGCGCCATGGCCAGCGAGTACACCATAGTCAACGGTCAGGTCAGCATCCGTTTCAACGTGACTACCGCCAACCCGGTACAGATCACTGCGACCCTGGAGCAGAGCGGCCGCAGCCACGGCACCACCAGCAGCAAAGTGAATGGCACCAGCTCGCTGGTACTGCAAGGCAGCAACGTCACTGACGGCAGCTATGAAGTGGTCATCAGCGGTCTGGCTGACGGCCAGAAGCCGGTGGTACAGCGCTTCCCGGTCACCCTGGCTGAAGAGAGCGACAACGGCGGCAACGATGGCGACTACCCGGCCTATGCCCCCAACACCAGCTATCAGGCCGGTGATCGGGTCAGCAACGCCGGCGGCAACTTCGAGTGCAAACCCTGGCCGTACAGCGGCTGGTGTGGTGGCTCTACCAGCCACTATGCACCGGGTACCGGCTCTGCCTGGAGCGATGCCTGGACCAAGCTGTAATCAGCAGGTCATAACCAAGAGGGAGCCGCTGGCTCCCTCCACCACGTCGCATCAACCGCGATTGGCACAGCCCGGAGTTATCTCCGGGCGACATTCATAACGAAAGAGGGGAGCCATTGGCTCCCCTCTTTTCTATCCGTTACACGCTCGGTCACGTCTGCTTAACGGGCATCTTCCTTCAGCCACTGCGCCACGCGCTTGGCGAAATAGGTGAGGATGCCGTCGGCCCCGGCCCGCTTGAAGCAGAGCAGGGACTCCATGATGCACTCCTTCTCTTTCAGCCAGCCGTTCTGGATCGCCGCCATGTGCATGGCGTACTCACCACTAACCTGATAAGCGAAAGTCGGCACGCCAAACTGATCCTTCACCTGACGGATCACGTCCAGATAGGGCATGCCCGGCTTGACCATCACGCTGTCAGCCCCTTCCTGAATATCCAGCGCCACTTCGTGCAAGGCTTCGTTGCTGTTGGCCGGATCCATCTGATAGGTGGCCTTGTTGCTCTTGCCGAGGTTGCCGGCAGAGCCAACCGCATCACGGAATGGGCCGTAGTAGCAGGAAGCGTACTTGGCGGAGTAGGCCATGATCTGGGTGTTGATGAAGCCGTTCTCTTCCAGCGCAGCGCGGATGGCACCGATGCGGCCATCCATCATGTCGGACGGCGCGACTATGTCGACCCCGGCCTCGGCATGGGAGAGCGCCTGCTTGATCAAGATCTCGGTGGTGATGTCGTTCAGCACATAGCCTTCATCATCGATGATACCGTCCTGACCGTGGGTGGTGAACGGATCGAGCGCCACGTCGGTGATCACCCCCAGCTCCGGGAAGCGGGCCTTGAGGGCACGCACGGTGCGCTGGGCCAGTCCGTCCGGGCTGTAGGCCTCTTCCGCCATCAGGCTCTTGCTCTGAAGCGGGGTGACCGGGAACAGGGCGATGGCGGGCACGCCCAGCTCTACCAGCTCGGCAGCCTCCTCCAGCAGCAGATCGATGGAGAGACGCTCCACCCCCGGCATGGAGGGAACGGCTTCCCGGCGGTTCTCCCCTTCCAGCACAAACACCGGATAGATGAGATCGTTGACGGTCAGTACGTTCTCGCGCACCAGACGACGGCTGAAATCATGTTTGCGCACTCGGCGCAGGCGGCGGCCCGGAAAGGCGCCCGGAAGAGTTGTAGCCATGAATCACTCCTGGAGAGGAAGTTGGAAGAACGCGGCGGAGGTGGCCCGGGTGTGGGCCAGCAAGGCCTCGGGCGCTTCACCACGACAGGCCGCCACCACCTTGGCGATATGCGGCAAAAAAGCGGGTTCGTTGCGTTTCGGGCGGGGTTTCAGATCCCGTGGCACCAGATAGGGGGCATCGGTCTCGATCATCAGCCGACCGGCCGGAATGCGGGCTACCTGCTCGCGCAGCAGCTGACCGCGCCGCTCGTCACAGAGCCAGCCGGTCACCCCGATATGCAGTCCCAGCGCCAGACACTCGTCCAGTTCTTCATCGGAGCCGGTGAAGCAGTGCAACACAGCCCCCGGCAGCTTCGGCAACCAGGGGCGGAGGATCTCGATGAAACGGGCGTGCGCATCACGACAATGCAGAAACACCGGCATCCCGAGCTCGGCGGCCAGTGCCAGCTGGGCGTCGAATACCGCATCCTGTACCGGACGGGGGGAGAAGTCGCGGTTGTAGTCGAGGCCACACTCACCAATGGCCACCACCTGCGGCAGCGCCGCCAGCTCGCGAAGGGCGGGCAGGGTCGCCTCATCGACACTCTTGGCATCGTGAGGATGGACCCCTGCGGTGGAGAAGCAGTAGCCCGGCCAGCGGGCGGCAAGCTCGGCGCTGTCGCGGCTGCCAGCCAGATCCGTACCGGTGAGGATCAGTGCTTCCACCCCGGCGGCGCGGGCGCGGGCTACCAGCTCAGGCTGCTCACCGGCGAACTGGCTGCTGGTCAGGTTTAAACCGATATCGATCATGGGATAAGACGTTCCGAACAAAAGGAATACATATCAGGCATTTGAAAACCATCTACTCGATGGGCCAACACCATACGCCTCGAACGGGAGCATGAAAAGAGGAAGGGAGCCTTAGCTCCCCTCGTTCTGCTATTCCTGCGGACTTCGTCATCCTCTCGCCGTCCGGCAAAAAGGTGACGAACAGAGCCTCAGCTCTCCCCATCCGGTTGTTCCTGTTGCTCTTCATCCTCTTTCTTCACATAGAAGCGGGCGAAGAACAGACCTACCTCCCACAGCGCCCACATCGGGATGGCGAGCAGGGTCTGGGAGAAGACATCAGGCGGCGTCAGCAGCATGCCGACCACAAACACCCCGACGATGACGTAGGGGCGCTTCTCCTTCAGGCTCTGGGGCGTGGTCACCCCGGTCCAGCACAGCAGTATGGTGGCCACCGGAATTTCGAACGCCACCCCGAACGCGAAGAACAGGGTCAGTACGAAGTCCAGATAGCTAGCGATATCGGTCGCCACCGTCACGCCGACGGGGGCGGTACTGGTGAAGAAACCGAACACCAGCGGGAACACCACGTAGTAGGCAAACGCCATCCCTGCATAGAACAGCAGGGCTGTCGAGACCACCAACGGCATAATCAAACGCCGCTCATGCTGGTACAGACCCGGGGCAATAAAGGCCCAGGCCTGATAGAGCAGATAGGGGATCGCCACGAAGAAGGAGACCACCAGAGTCAGCTTGATCGGCGTCAGGAAGGGGGTCGCCACATCCGTCGCGATCATGCTGGTCCCTTCCGGCAGCTGGCTGAGCAGCGGTTGGGCCACGAAGTCGTAGATGTTGTTGGAGAAGTAGATCAGTGCGATAAACACGATCAGGATGGCCGAGATGGATCGCAGCAAGCGGGTTCTCAGCTCAACCAGATGGCTGATCAGGGGTTGCTCGGCCAGACTCATGGCTTCACCTCCTCTTTCACTGCTGACTCGCCGACTGGCACAAGCTCGCTCTCCCGCTGGCTGTTGACCGGCGGCACGTCGTGGCTCAGCTGTACCGCAGGCTCCACCGGCGTGGCAGGTTCAACCTGGGCGACCGGCTCGGGGCGCGGCGGACGGATCTCGTTCTCCACCTGATAGGGGCGATTGACCGACTGGGCCGCCGCCTTGAGCTGTTCGATGGACTCCTGCAGCTCGGGACTCAAGTTACTCATCTGCAGCTGTTCCGCCTTCTTCAGATCGTTGTGCAGCTCTTGCAACTTGAGCTCCTGTTCCAGCTCGGACTTGACCGAATTGGCGGTCGAACGAATGAGGCGGATCCAGTGGGTAGCCGTACGAATGGCAACCGGCAGCCGCTCGGGCCCCAGTACCACCAGTGCTACCACACCGATGACGACCAGCTCCCAAAAACCGATATCAAACATGGCTTAGGCCTGATCTTTGTCTTTCTGCTTGGCAGCATCGCCACTCTGACCAGCCGCTTCGTTCAGCTGTTTCGGGGGAAACTCGGCATCTTTCTGCTCGGCCTTGGCATCGGCCGGATCGTCGGAGAGTGCTTTCTTGAACCCTTTGACCGCGGCCCCCAGATCACCGCCAATCCCGCGCAGTTTCTTGGTACCGAACAGCAGCACGACGATGACTGCGATGATCAACAATTGCCAAATACTGATACCACCCATGACTTTCTCTCCAGAGCAGGCGCCTGATGGCGCGGTTTTTGTTTAATTGGAACGGGTTCGCAACCAGCCAACCAGCCAGCAGAGGGCTGCACCGGCGAGACTGATTTGTCCCCACTCAATATGTTGTTTTTGGGTCAGCAAGAATACACCCGCCAATAGCAGGCTGGCTCCAACCCCTAAGAGGTAGCGGGCCTGCCCTTGGCGACGACTGTGACGACTGAACTCGGCAAACATCTGGTCGAAATGACGCTGCTGATGACGGGTCTGGCGCAGGGTCTCATAGACCAGCTCCGGCAGCTCCGGCAGTTTCTCGGCCCAGAATGGCGCCTTCTCCTTGATGGCGTTCCACACCGCTTTCGGCCCAACCTGCTCGTGCATCCAGTTTTCCAGATAGGGCTTGGCGGTCTGCCACAAATCGAGCTGCGGGTAGAGCTGACGCCCCAACCCTTCCACATAGAGCAGGGTCTTTTGCAGCAACACCAGCTGCGGCTGCACCGTCATATGGAAGCGGCGAGCGGTGTTGAACAGGTTGAGCAGCACATGACCAAACGAAATTTCGGAAAGCGGCTTCTCGAAGATGGGCTCCAGCACGGTGCGGATGGCGAACTCGAACTCGTCCACCTTGGTATCTGCTGGTACCCAGCCCGACTCCACATGCAGCTCCGCCACCCGACGATAGTCGCGGTTGAAGAAAGCGAGGAAGTTCTCCGCCAGATAGCGCTTGTCTTCCCGATTGAGGGTGCCGACGATGCCGCAGTCGATACCGATCCACAGCGGATTCTCCGGATGCTCATAGGAGACAAAGATGTTGCCCGGGTGCATGTCGGCGTGAAAGAAGCTGTCGCGGAACACCTGGGTGAAGAAGACCTCCACCCCGCGCTCGGCCAGCAGCTTCATGTTGGTGCCGTTGGCTTCCAGCGCCTCAATATCGGAGACCGGAATGCCATAGATGCGCTCCATCACCAGCACCTGCTCGCGGCAGAGATCGGTGATGATTTCAGGCACATAGAGCGCCTCGGAGCCGGTGAAGTTGCGGCGCAGCTGGATCGCGTTGGCGGCTTCACGCATCAGGTTGAGCTCGTCGAGGATGGTCTTGCGATACTCTTCCACCACCTCGATGGGGCGCAGCCGCGCGCTCTGGGGCGCGAAACGGGCTACCAGACGGGCCAGCGCCTGCATCAGCCGCAGGTCGGCCTCGATGACCGGCTCGATGTCGGGGCGGATCACCTTGATGACGATCTCGCGGCCACTCTCCTTCAGGCGAGCGGTATGCACCTGGGCGATGGAAGCCGACGCCAGTGGCGTCTCGTCGAAGTCGTCAAACAGGGTTTCGATGGGGCAACCCAGGCTCAGCTCGATCTGCTGGCGCGCCGCCTGACCACAGAAGGGGGGTACCCTGTCCTGCAGCAGGGCCAGCTCTTCGGCGATATCCGGCGGCAACAGGTCGCGGCGGGTCGAGAGCATCTGGCCGAACTTGATGAAGATGGGGCCAAGGGCCTCGAAGGCGAGGCGGATGCGGGCACCGCGGCTGAGATCCGGTTGCTTGTTTTTGAGCCAGAACAGGGAGCGACGGGCCAGACGACCCGGCCAGGGTTGATAGCGGGCGGGCACCAGTTCGTCGATGCCCTGCTCCAGCAGGATAGTGATGATGCGGTAGAGGCGTTTGAACTCCTTCGGGGTCATCAGGTCACCTGCTGTTCGAAGCGGGCCAGCCGCAGTTCGACGGCCTTGAGCTGCTGGGCCAGCACCTCGACGTCATCGTTGAAGCTCGCTACTTCCAGCGGGCCGGGTGCGAGGCGGGCCTCTTCGGTCAGATATTCCGCCAGCTGGCTGCGGGTGCGGCACAGTTCACGGCCAACCAGGCGGCGCGCCTGACGGGCACCACTGAACAGGGTGTGAGCCAGCACGTCGCCGGTATAGCGCGACAGCTCCTCTTCCCAGTCGATATCCAGCTCACCCAACAGCACGCTGAATGCCTGTACCAGCTGGGGATCGCCGCTCAGATCCAGCTTCTCCTCGCGGATATAGCGGGTCAGGGCGGACGGATCTTTCAGCAGACCGAGGGCGGTCAGCGACAGACTGAGCACCGCATCGGCCTCCCCTTCATGCTGGGCCAGCACATCCAACCGACACTCGGAGAAGACAAACCAGAGCGGCTTGAGTTCACGCAGCTCCAGCTTGAGCACCTTGCCCACCAGTTTGCGCAGCCGCTCCGGGCTCTGTTTGTCCAGCGCCAGCAAATGGTTGAGGCTGGTTTCGATCACCGCGGTGACCATCGCATCCAGTGGTATCGGGATTGGCATAGGCAACCTTAAAACTTGTAACCGCGATGCAGGGCGACCACACCCTGAGTCAGGTTGAAGAACTCGACCTGCTCGAAACCGACATTTTCCATCATGCCAGCCAGGGTCTGCTGATCCGGGTGCATGCGGATGGATTCCGCCAGATACTTGTAGCTTTCGCCGTCGTTAGCCACCAGTTCGCCCATTTTAGGCAACAATTTGAAGGAGTAGAGGTCATACAGCTTGGCGATCACTTCGCTGGCCGGCTTGGAGAACTCCAGCACCAGCAGACGGCCACCCGGCTTGAGCACCCGGAACATGGAGGCGAGCGCCTTGTCCTTGTCGGTGACGTTGCGCAGACCGAAGCCGATGGTGATGAGGTCGAAGTGGTTATCCGGGAAGGGCAGCGCCTCGGCGTTGGCCTGCACGTAGGAGACGTTGTTGGCGACCCCCAGATTGCGCAGCTTGTCGCGGCCCACTTTCAGCATGGAGTCGTTGATATCCGCCAACACCACCTGACCGGTCTCGCCGACGATGCGGGAGAACTTGGCGGTCAAATCACCGGTGCCACCGGCCAGATCCAGCACCTTCTGGCCCTTGCGCACACCGGAGCAGTCGATGGTGAAGCGCTTCCACAGGCGGTGGATGCCGAACGACATCAGATCGTTCATCAGATCATACTTGGCTGCCACCGAATGGAAGACACCGGCTACCAGAGTTTCCTTCTCGGTCGCGGCCACGGTTTTAAAGCCAAAATGCGTTGTCGTTGCTTGTTCTGACATCCCTTAAACACCCATAGAGCAAAGAATGGTCGCCAGTTTACCAGAGCCACTGGCGTGCGGACACCTTAAACCCGGCTCGCAACCAACTGCATGCCCAGCACCACCATGGCCAGACAGAGGAAGAGATTGAGCGCAATGTTGAGCAGTGCTTTCAGATAAGCTCCGTGTTGAGCCAGCACTACTGTATCGAGGGCAAAGGAAGAGAAGGTGGTCAAGGCACCGAGGATCCCGACCATCAACAGCGGTTTCATCGGGTGCTCCACAATATGACTGTGGCTGATGAGGGCATAAGCTACCCCCATGATGAAGGAGCCCACCACATTGACCACCAGAGTCCCGTAAGGGAAGTGGCGGCCCAGCAGCAAAGCCATCAATTCGGCAATTCCAAAACGAAGGGAGGCACCAATAGCCCCCCCTGCTGCAACGTAGAACCAGGTTTGCATGGCGTTACTCCCTCAGGGTCAGGTCGCCATTATGTCCCACTGACGGCCCTTGTGCCCAGAGGCGGAACTCATCGCCCGCGATCCTGATTGAATAATCAGCGGCGAAAATCGATCGGCTCGGGCTGACCCAGCACGATTTCGGTCTGGGCCGGGCGGGTCTGGGCGATCACCTTGCCGTGACGGATTGAATAGCGCACCGGCACCTGACGGCGCACCGCATCAAAACCGCTATCAGCGGGCAAGATCAGCAGATTGGCCGGTTTGCCCACCTCGATACCATAGCGATCCTGCACGTTCAGGGTGCGGGCGCTGTGGCTGCTGATCAGCTTCAGACCGTCGTTGATCTGCTCGTAACCCATGATCTGGCAGACATGCAGCCCCATGTGCAGCACCTGCAACATGTTGGCCGTCCCCATGGGATACCAGGGATCGAACACATCGTCATGGCCGAAGCAGACGTTGATGTTCGCCTCCAGCATCTCCTTCACCCGGGTGATGCCGCGACGCTTGGGATAGGTATCGAAGCGCCCCTGCAGGTGAATGTTCACCAGCGGATTGGCCACGAAGTTGATGTCCGCCATCTTGAGCAACCGGAACAGGCGGGAAGCATAAGCCCCGTTGTAGGAGTGCATGGCGGTGGTGTGGCTGGCGGTGACTCTATGGCCGATACCGCGCTCGTAGGCCAGGGTCGCCAGCGTCTCGATAAAGCGGGACTGCTCATCATCGATCTCGTCGCAGTGCACATCGACCAGAACCTGATACTTCTCGGCAAGATCGAAGATGTAGTGCAGACTTTCGACCCCATATTCCCGCGTAAACTCGAAATGGGGAATCGCACCGATCACATCGGCCCCCAGCTTGAGCGCCTCCTCCAGCAATGCCTTGCCGTTGGGGTAGGAGAGGATCCCCTCCTGCGGGAAGGCGACAATTTGCAGCTCCACCCACTCCTTCATCTCCTCCCGCACTTCCAGCATCGCCTTCAGAGCCACCAGATTGGGGTCGGAGACATCGACGTGGGTGCGCACGAACTGGATGCCGTTGGCGATCTGCCATTTCAGTGTCTGGATGGCGCGCTGTTTCACATCCTCATGGGTCAACAGCGCCTTGCGCTCGGCCCAGCGCTCGATCCCCTCGAACAAGGTACCGGAGAGATTCCAGCTCGGCTTGCCCGCCGTCTGGGTGCTATCGAGGTGAATGTGGGGCTCGATAAAGGGGGCGATGGCCAGACCACCCTCCCCGTCCAGCACCCGACCGGCCACGGCATGTTCGTCATGGGGTTCGATGGCGGTGATGACCCCATCCTGACAGCGGATCTGCCACAACCCTTCCCGATCGGCAAAACGAATATGTTGAATCAGCATTTGCTAGTGTCCTGTACCAGAACCGGTCGCTGGGTGAGGCGAACCAGAATGAAATAGGTGAAGGCGGCGCCCAATACCGCGTTGAGTGGCACTATACCCGGCAGCCACTTGCCGACAGCCACCCCGACTGCCGTAGCAACCAGCGCCTGCCAAGCGTACCGTCGGTCCACATGCTGGCAGAGAAGAAAGCCAGGCCGAGCAGCATCAGCGACAGCAGACCTCTGTGCGCCTTGGTGGGAACGGCCCCCCAACAGCACTCATTATCCTGTGCCATATCCTCTCTCCATGAAATAGGCAAAACGCGGCGGACCCTCAATGTAAAACGTTTTGTACCCATCACACCATGATGAATTTCGCGCAATTAATGGGTTTTGTGGTCAAACGAACCACAAAAGGGAGAGCAATGGAGAAGTATGAAACCCTATGAAATGGGGATTAGCAGAGAATATGGTGACCTTTTGCCGAGAGACAAATGCAAAAAAGCCTCCCTTTTCAGGGAGGCTTTTGTTTTCATGGTGCTGATACCCAGAGTCGAACTGGGGACCTCATCCTTACCAAGGATGCGCTCTACCAACTGAGCCATATCAGCACACTAACCGGTAAAGAACACACTGTGTGCGTTATCTAAATCTTCCGTCCAATACAACCTGACGTCGTATCGCGACCAACCACATCGCTGTAGTTGCTTAATTAAAGCCTGGCAGTGTCCTACTCTCGCATGGCGAATGCCACACTACCATCGGCGCTACCGCGTTTCACTTCTGAGTTCGGCATGGGATCAGGTGGTTCCACGGCGCTATGGCCGCCAGGCAAATTCTTAATCTAGAAAGCTGACGTGAATAACGACTGGGTCATTATCACTGAATTAGTTAAGTAGTTCGTTCATTCGCTACAAGGCCAGAAACACTTCTTGGGTGTTGTATGGTTAAGCCTCACGGGTAATTAGTATGGGTTAGCTCAACACGTCGCCGCGCTTACACACCCCACCTATCAACGTTGTGGTCTCCAACGGCCCTTTAGGACCCTCAAGGGGTCAGGGATGACTCATCTCAGGGCTCGCTTCCCGCTTAGATGCTTTCAGCGGTTATCGATTCCGAACTTAGCTACCGGGCAGTGCCACTGGCGTGACAACCCGAACACCAGAGGTTCGTTCACTCCGGTCCTCTCGTACTAGGAGCAACTCCCTTCAATCATCCAACGCCCACGGCAGATAGGGACCGAACTGTCTCACGACGTTCTGAACCCAGCTCGCGTACCACTTTAAATGGCGAACAGCCATACCCTTGGGACCGACTTCAGCCCCAGGATGTGATGAGCCGACATCGAGGTGCCAAACACCGCCGTCGATATGAACTCTTGGGCGGTATCAGCCTGTTATCCCCGGAGTACCTTTTATCCGTTGAGCGATGGCCCTTCCATTCAGAACCACCGGATCACTATGACCTACTTTCGTACCTGCTCGACCTGTCCGTCTCGCAGTTAAGCTGGCTTATGCCATTGCACTAACCTCCTGATGTCCGACCAGGATTAGCCAACCTTCGTGCTCCTCCGTTACTCTTTGGGAGGAGACCGCCCCAGTCAAACTACCCACCAGGCACTGTCCGCGAGCCCGATTCAGGGCCCTGCGTTAGAACATCAAACATACAAGGGTGGTATTTCAAGGACGGCTCCAGCGCAACTGGCGTCACGCCTTCAAAGCCTCCCACCTATCCTACACATGTAGGTTCAATGTTCAGTGCCAAGCTGTAGTAAAGGTTCACGGGGTCTTTCCGTCTAGCCGCGGGTACACCGCATCTTCACGGCGAATTCGATTTCACTGAGTCTCGGGTGGAGACAGCATGGCCATGGTTACACCATTCGTGCAGGTCGGAACTTACCCGACAAGGAATTTCGCTACCTTAGGACCGTTATAGTTACGGCCGCCGTTTACCGGGGCTTCGATCAAGAGCTTCGCTTGCGCTAACCCCATCAATTAACCTTCCGGCACCGGGCAGGTGTCACACCCTATACGTCCACTTTCGTGTTTGCAGAGTGCTGTGTTTTTGATAAACAGTCCCAGCCATCTGGTCACTGCGACTCCCAACTGCTCCATCCGCAAGGGACTTCACTGTCAAGAGCGAACCTTCTCCCGAAGTTACGGTTCTATTTTGCCTAGTTCCTTCACCCGAGTTCTCTCAAGCGCCTTGGTATTCTCTACCCGACCACCTGTGTCGGTTTGGGGTACGATGACTTGTAATCTGAAGCTTAGAGGCTTTTCCTGGAAGCATGGCATCAATGGCTTCCGCACCGTAGTGCGTTCGTCTCGTGTCTCAGCGTTGTATCTCCGGATTTGCCTAGAAATACCGCCTACGCACTTTCACCAGGACAACCGTCGCCTGGCCCACCTAGCCTTCTCCGTCCCCCCATCGCAATTACAAGTCGTGCAGGAATATTAACCTGCTTCCCATCGATTACGCCTTTCGGCCTCACCTTAGGGGTCGACTCACCCTGCCCCGATTAACGTTGGACAGGAACCCTTGGTCTTCCGGCGAGGAGGTTTTTCACCCCCTTTATCGTTACTTACGTCAGCATTCGCACTTCTGATATCTCCAGCATACCTCTCGATACACCTTCGCAGACTTACAGAACGCTCCCCTACCACTCACACATAAGTGTGAATCCGCAGCTTCGGTGCCTGGTTTGAGCCCCGTTACATCTTCCGCGCAGGCCGACTCGACTAGTGAGCTATTACGCTTTCTTTAAATGATGGCTGCTTCTAAGCCAACATCCTAGCTGTCTGAGCCTTCCCACATCGTTTCCCACTTAACCAGAACTTTGGGACCTTAGCTGGCGGTCTGGGTTGTTTCCCTCTTCACGACGGACGTTAGCACCCGCCGTGTGTCTCCCGGATATTACTTACTGGT
>NZ_JBUXKV010000001.1:682500-815000 GCF_055193095.1 Aeromonas sp. 160P
GCCGCCAGCGCGGCAGGGGGCTCGGGCAAGGGATCGGGTTCCTGCGGCACCGGGCGCTCGCGCACCTGCACCTCGGTCACCTCGTTCTGCATATTGATGACGATGGATTTTTGCTCACTCGCCACCTTCTCGCCTCGGGGCGGTTCAACCAGGGTTGCCATAAACAGCAGGATGCCCAGACTGAGGGCGATCCCCAGCCCCAGGCTCATCAGCTTGTATTTCATTTCGGCGCCACCGCCACGGCGATATTGGCGATACCCGCCGCCTTGGCCTCATCCATCACTCGCACTACCTTGCCGTGGGGCACCCGTTCGTCAGCCTGGATCACCAGGCTGGCATCGGGTTGCTCCGCTAGCAGGCGGGCGATGGTGGCCTGTACCCGCTCCACATCGATCTGCTTGCGGTCGAGGAAGATCTGACCCTGAGCCCCGATCGCCAGCATGATGCTGGAGGATTTCTGCGCCTTGGCCTGACTGGCCTGGGGTCGGTGCACCTCAAGCCCGGCTTCACGCACGAAGGAGGTGGTGACAATAAAGAAGATCAGCATGATGAACACGATATCCAGCATGGGAGTCATGTCGATCTGTACTTCGTCACGCTGGCGTTTGGATTGCCGTCTCATTGCATTACCTTCTCTTCTCGCAGGCCGTCCCGGGTCTTGGCCAGCGCACGCTTGGCCTGACTCTCGAGCCGACTGAGTAACAACACGCCGGAGAGCGCCACCACCATGCCTGCCATGGTGGGGATGGTGGCGCGGGAGATCCCGCCCGCCATGCTCTCCGGGTTAAAGCGGTTGGCAGCGGCCAACGCATCGAATACGCCGATCATGCCGGTCACTGTGCCCAGCAACCCCAGCATGGGGCAGAGCACCACCAGGGTGCGGATGAAGATCAGATGACGGTTTAGCGCAAGCTCACTCTGCGCCAACCAGCGACTGCGGATCGCCCGAGCGTGCCAGCTATGGCGCTCGCGGCGCGCCTGCCAGCGGCCGAGCAGCTGTTGCTGCAACGGGCCAAAACCCAGATTGAGGTAGAGCAGCCGCTCGATCATCAAAATCCACATCAGCACCAGCAGCACCAGAATGACCCAGAGCACCGGGCCGCCACGGCCCATGAAGCTCTGCAGCTGTTGCCAGATGTCGAGCATCATGCTGCTCGCTCCATCCCGCTGTTATTGCTCTCGGCGCGCTCGGCCAGAATGCCGGCCACCTGCTGCTCCAGCACATTGGAGAGCTCGGTGAAACGGGATTGCAGCAGGCTGTGGGCCAGGATCAGCGGAATGGCCGCTACCAGACCCTGTACCGTGGTGACCAGCGCCATGGAGATGCCACCAGCCATGATCTTGGGATCGCCGGTACCAAACTGGGTGATGGCCTGGAAGGTGCCGATCATCCCGGTCACGGTACCGAGCAGACCCAGCATGGGGGCGATGGCCGCGATCACCTTGACCATGCCGATGCCCCGCTCCATGCGAGGAGTCTCCTGCAGGATCGCCTCATCAAGACGCAGTTCGAGGGTCTCCATGCTCAGCTCGGGGTGTTTGTCCGCCACCGTCAGCACCCGACCGAGGGCGTTGTCGGCATGATATTCGCCGCTCTTGAGCTGGCGACGCACCAACGTGAGTTCGCGGGAGAGGCTCCACAACCGCACCGCCGCGATCCCCAAACCAATGGCAGCCAGCAGCACGATAATGGCGCCGACCTGACCACCTTGCTGTACCTGCTGCCAGAAGGTGGGCGCCTGCGCCAGCATCGCCAGCAGAGTGCCATGAGAAGGATCCAGCGGCAGCGCTTCCCCTTCCTGACCCTGATAAGCCGCAACGGCAGAAAGCACGCTACCGGGCAGACCCAGCACCGGGCTCAAGCCTTCGGCGGTCGGCTGCAGGAAGCCTTCGCTGCCCAGCAGGGCAAAGCTGCCAACCCGGGTCAGCGACTGCTCGCTGGCAGCCCCCTGGGCATCGAGCACCTTGCCGTTGAACTGGGCAATCTGGCCCGATTCGCGGATCTCTTGCAGCAGCGTGGCGGGCAGCAGGGCGAGGGCGGCGCGATCCGGTACCTGTTTATCCTGCGCCATGGTTTTCAGCGGGGCGAGGCGATCAGGGTGCTGACCCTCGACCGCTGATTCGCTCAGCAACTTGACCGCATCGCTGGCGCCCTGGCGGGTGACCGCGAAGATCTCGTTCATATCGCCGGAGGCTTGCTCCCACTGGGCGTTGAGCTCGACCAGCTGCTTTTCGTTGCTGGCGAACTTGCCAGCCAGCTCCTTGCTCAGGCGCTGGGCCTCGGTCAGTCTGGCGCGGGCAGTGCCGAGCTGCTTGGCAACGGTCGCCAGATCTTGCTGAGCCTGCTGTTCGCGGGCTTGCTCCTGCTGCTGCCACTCATCGGCGACAGCGGTGTTGGCACCGCAGGAGAGGGCAATAAGGAGGGGGAACCACTTCATGGTGACTCTCATGATTGGGCCTCCTGACTGCGGCTGACAGAGAGGGGGACATTGAGCAACTGGGGAACTTTCTTGTCGGCGGCCACATCCATCGCCTCAGCGACGGGGGAGAGCCACTGGCTGTCGAGGGCTTGCCACTGCTTTGCCTCGGCGGACCAACGCCATGCCTGACTGCGATCGGCGGTCATCGCCAGCAGGGAGATCCGACCCAGCGCCAGCACATCGACCCGACGCGGGGCACCGTCCAGCTCCAGCTCGGCGGAATAGCTGTCCATCCGGCTGCCGTATTCGGCTTCGATCTGATAGGCCTGCAGCAGCTGACGGAATTTCTCCGCCTCGCTCACGTCCGCGCGGGCCAGCGTCGCTTTCAACTGTTCGACCCGCGCCAAGCGATCTTCCCGGCGCAGCGGGATGTCATTTTGCACCAGTTGTTCCAGTTCAGCCTGCATCTGCAGCATCAGCGGGATCAAGCCCTGACGGGTCTCTTGCACCGCTTCCAGCTGCTGGCTAAGTTTGCCCAGCTCATTTTGCTGATCGGCCACCAGAGATTGCATGTAGCGGTTGTAGGCTTCGAGGTCGCGCAGTTGCAGCTGGGCATTTTGCAGCTCCAGTCGTGCAGCAACGGCGGCATCGGCGGCTTTTTCCACCCGCTGCTGGGAGACTTTCCCGGCAGCTATGCTGTTATTGAGGGCGGGAGCAACCAGCTCATCCCCGATGACAGCAAAGTGGACTGACAGTGGCAGCAGGGCCACACCCCATAAATTGTTCATTGAAACGCATCTTATTAATGATAACTATTATCATTATCTCAAATGCAGCGCAGGCTGGCAACGAGAGGATTTCCTTGGCCTTTATGCACAAAAACAGGATAATTTTTAAGCAGGCACGGAATAAGTGGCGCCAACCGCCACCACACAAATATAAATAACGAGAAAAATCTTTTCGATCAGTGTGATAGAGATCGAAAAAGGAGAAAGTAATGCTCAACGATGCGATCTGGGAACATATCGACAAGTTCACCAAGGCAACTAAAACCAGCGATATTCAACAGCTGCTGGAAGGCTTCAGTCATCAAATGGGCTTTGATTACTTTCGTCTGCTGATTATTTTTCCCATCAGCATGCAGAAATCCCATGTAGCGCTGTTCAATAACTGCCCTGTGGCTTGGTTTGACGCCTACAGCGAGAATCAGTATCTGACTCAGGATCCGGTGGTCTATCTGGGGCTGAAACAGACCCAGCCGATCTTCTGGAACAAACTCGACTGCGACTCACCCTGGCTGCCCAGCGCCAGCCGGGAGGTAATGAACCTGGCAGCCGACTTCGGCGTGCGCAATGGTGTCTCCTTCCCGCTGCACACCCCGCAGGGGGAACACGGCATCTTGTCATTCATCACCAAGGACAAATCCAACTCCGACCTGATGTTTGAAAATGTCCCGCTGCTGTCGTTCTGCGCCAGCTACATCTTCAACTCGGCGCTGCAACTGATCAAAAGCAGACCAGATATGATGAAATACCTGACCGAACTGTCGGATCGGGAGAAGGAGTGCCTGTTCTGGGCCAGCGAGGGCAAGACCTCCTGGGAGATCGCCACCATCCTCGGTATCAGTGAGCGGACGGTCAACTTTCACCTGACCCAGGTGACCAACAAGACCGACTCGAAGAACCGCAGTCAGGCCATCGCCAAAGGGATCACCAGCGGCATCATAGTGCCCTCCCTCGACGAGGTAACCATCACCAACCTGCGGCTGTCGTAACCCTCAGCCGAAACAAAAAGAGCCGCAATTGCGGCTCTTTTTTCATCTCAGGGAGTGACTTATTCAACAGTCACCGATTTTGCCAGGTTGCGCGGCTGATCCACGTCGGTGCCCTTGATCAGAGCGACGTGGTAGGAGAGCAGCTGCAGCGGCACGGTATAGACGATGGGAGCGATCACCTCTTCCACATGGTTGAGGTTCATGACCCGCATGGTCTCGTCGCTCTTGAAGCCGGTATCGGCATCGGCGAACACATAGAGGATACCGCCACGGGCGCGCACCTCTTCCACGTTGGACTTAAGCTTCTCCAGCAGATCGTTGTTCGGCGCCACCACAATGATGGGCATCTCGGCATCGATCAGCGCCAGCGGGCCATGCTTCAGCTCGCCAGCGGCGTAGGCTTCGGCATGGATGTAGGAGATCTCTTTGAGCTTGAGCGCCCCCTCCATGGCGATGGGGTACTGGCTGCCACGGCCGAGAAACAGGCTGTGCTGCTTGTCGGCAAACTCTTCGGCCAGGGTTTCAATATCCTTGGCCAGCGCCAGGCTCTCTTTAATACGCAGCGGCAGAGCTTGCAGCGCCTTGACCAGTTCGGCTTCGGCAGCCGCACTCAGGTGACCACGGCAGTGACCGACCGAGGCCACCAGCATCAGCAGGCCAGCCAGCTGGGTGGTGAACGCCTTGGTGGAGGCCACGCCGATTTCGGCACCGGCACGGGTCATGAAGGCCAGATCCGATTCACGCACCAGCGAGGAGCCCGGCACGTTGCAGATGGCCAGTGAGCTCATATAGCCGGACTCCTTGGCCAGACGCAGCGCCGCCAGGGTATCGGCGGTCTCGCCACTCTGGGAGAGGGTCACCAGCAGGCTGTTGGGGCGCACTACCGATTTGCGATAGCGGAACTCGGAGGCGATCTCCACATCGCAGGAGACGCCAGCGATCTCTTCGAACCAGTAGCGGGCCACCATGCCGGAGTGATAGGAGGTACCACAGGCGACGATCTGGATGTGATCGACCTTATCGAAGATGGCACGGGCACCGTTGCCGAACGATTCGACCACCACGTGATCGCTGCCCAGACGCCCTTCCAGGGTGTTGGTAATGGCTTTGGGTTGCTCGTGGATCTCTTTGAGCATGTAGTGGCGGTATTCGCCCTTGTCACCGGCATCGTGGGAGAGTTCGGACTCTTTCTCTTCACGCACCACGGCGTTGCCGTTGGTATCGAAGATGTGCACGTCGCGGCGGGTCACCTCGGCCACATCACCCTCTTCCAGGAAGATGAAACGGCGGGTCACCGGCAGCAGCGCCATCTGGTCGGAGGCGATGAAGTTTTCGCCGATGCCGCGACCGATCACCAGCGGTGAGCCGGAACGGGCAACCACCACGCGGCTGTCGTCGCGGCTATCCATCACCACGGTACCGTAGGCACCGCGCAGCTGCTTCACTGCAACCTGCATGGCCACCAGCAGATTGGGGGCGGATTTCAGCTCGTGGTGCACCAGATGGGCAATCACCTCGGTATCAGTGTCGGAGCTGAACAGATAACCCATCTCTTGCAGCTCGGCCCGCAGCTCTTCGTGGTTCTCGATGATGCCGTTGTGCACCACCACGATATGCTCGGAGATGTGGGGGTGGGCGTTGCGCTCGGAGGGCTCGCCGTGGGTAGCCCAGCGGGTATGGGCGATGCCGGTACCACCATGGACGGACTGCTCGTCGAGCGCCTTGGCCAGCTCGGCCACCTTGCCCAGACGGCGTACCCGCTGCAGCGGCTGGTTGGCGCTGAACACCGCCACACCGGCGGAGTCATAACCGCGGTACTCCAGACGGCGCAGGCCCTCTACCAGAATTTCAGCCACATCACGTTGGGCTACAGCCCCGACGATGCCACACATACACTTCTCCTTGAGATGCAAAAACGTTGATTCGGTTATGTTCCGTGCTCTGTATCAGCAGGCGAGCGGGGCACAGATAAGCTGGATGCCCTGAGCCTGAATATGTTCTCTGGCTTCGCTGGCCAAACCATCATCGGTGATGACGGTCTGAATGCTGGACCAGGGCAGTTCGAGATTGGGGATCTTGCGGCCGATCTTTTCCGACTCGACCATCACAATCACCTCCCGCGACACCTCGGCCATCACCCGCGACAGGCCCACCAGCTCGTTGAACGTGGTGGTACCCCGCTCCGGGTCGATGCCATCGGCACCGATAAAGAGCTGGTCGAAGTCGTAGGAGCGCAGCACCTGTTCCGCCACCTGACCCTGAAAGGATTCGGAGTGAGGGTCCCAAGTGCCACCGGTCATTAACAGGGTAGGCTCATTTTCCAGCTCGCGCAGGGCACCAGCCACATTGAGAGAGTTGGTCATCACGATGAGGCCGCGCTTGTTGCCCAGCATGGGGATCATGGCACTGGTGGTGCTGCCGCTATCGATGATGATGCGATTGTGATCGCGGATCCGCTCGGCAGCGGCTCGGGCAATGGCTAACTTTCGGTTCGAAACTTGTTCGGGATTGGCCTCGACCACCATCTCGCTGGGCAAGGGGACGGCGCCACCGTAACGGCGCAGCAACAGACCGCCGGTCTCCAGTACCGCCAGATCTTTACGGATGGTCACTTCAGAGGTAGCAAAGTGTTTGGCGAGAGCATCGACACTCACTTCACCCTGCTCTTGTACCAGGGTCACTATGGTGTGGCGGCGTTGTTGAGTATTACGTTTGGTCATTTTTAAGTTTCGATTCGAAAGAACATCGAAATATTAGCCCCTTTTTCGGAAAAATAAAACAGCAAATAGGATCCGATTTGGTTCGATGCCAGAATGGGGGGCCAATTTGCGACGAGGATGCCATGCAAAAGAGAGTCATCTGGCTGGTGGAGGATGAGGCCAGCATCGCCGACACCCTGATTTACGCCCTGCAAACCGACGGGTTTGAGGTGGAGTGGTTCATGCTGGGCCAACAACTGCTGACACGACTGGAACAGACCCGACCCGACTTCCTGATCCTCGATGTGGGGCTGCCCGACATCAGCGGCTTCGAACTCTGCAAGCAGGTGAGGACGTTGACCGATATTCCCCTGATGTTCCTCACTGCCCGCAGCGAGGAGATAGACCGGCTGATCGGGTTGGAGATCGGTGCCGACGACTATGTGGCCAAACCCTTCTCGCCACGGGAAGTGTGCGCCCGCGTGCGAGTCATCCTGCGCCGCAGCCAACCGGTAGCCCCCCAACCCAGCGCCCTGCTGGTGCTGGATGAAGAGCGGGCCCGCATCCATTTTCGCGGCCAGTTGCTGGCCCTCACCCGCTACGAATATCTGCTGCTCAAGACCCTGATGCAGGCGCCTGGCCGGGTCTACTCCCGTCAGCAGCTGATGGATCTGGTGTGGCAGGATGCGGAGGAGAGTCTGGATCGCACCGTCGATACCCATATCAAGACCATCCGCGCCAAGCTGCGCGAGCAGGATCCCGAGGCCAACCTGATCCTCACCCATCGCGGGTTGGGCTACAGCCTGGAGCTGGCATGAGACTCGGGCTGCAACTGCTGTGCGGCCTGCTGCTGATCTTCGCGCTGGCCGCCTGGTTCGTGCTGGAGATCTTCGTCGAGGAGATCAAACCGGGGATCCGCAGCGCCACCGAGGATACATTGGTGGACATGACCCAACTGCTGGCGCCGCTGGCCCTCGACGATCTGCAAGAGGGCAATATGATGAACGGGCGACTGGCCAGCGCCTTCGCCCGCCTCAACCAGAATCCCATCAATGCGATGATCGACGGCCACCTCAAGCAGCAGGCGGAGTACCGCATCTATGTGACTGACCGGCAAGGCGTAGTGATTTACGACTCGGACGGTACGGATCTGGGCAAGGACTATTCGCGCTGGAACGATGTCTACCGCACCCTGCGCGGTCAATATGGCGCCCGCAGCACCCGCACCGATCCCGATGATGCCACCAGCTCGACCATGTATGTGGCGGCCCAGCTGCGGGAAGGGGCCCAAATCATCGGCTCCCTCACCGTCGCCAAACCCAATCGCACCCTGATGCCCGCCATCGAGCGGGGGGAACAGCAGCTGCTGCGAGCCGGTGGCCAGATGCTGCTCATCTCGCTGCTGATCGGCAGCCTGCTGGTGTGGTGGCTCAACCGCGCCATCGGCAAGCTGGTGCACTACGCCGACTCGGTCAGCAAGGGGGAGCCGGCAACCCTGCCACGGCTGCACACCGTCGAACTGGATCGGCTCGGCCACTCGCTGGAGACTATGCGCCATCAGCTCGATGGCAAGAGCTACATCGAGGACTACGTCCACAGCCTTACCCACGAGCTGAAGAGCCCGCTGGCCGCCATTCGCGGGGCAGGAGAACTCCTGGCCGAAACACCGCCCCCCGAGGTGGCCAAACGCTTTATCGGCAACATCAATCTGGAAACCGCCCGCATGCAGCGGCTGATCGAGCGAATGCTGCAACTGGCACGGCTGGAGTCGGGGCAGGGGCTGGATCGCCAGTCGGTGGAACCGGCGAAACTGGGCAAGCGCACCCTCGATGCCCGCCAGATCATCGCCCAGCGCCGTCAGATCCTGCTGACAGCCGAACTGGCCAGCGCGCCGAAACAGAAGTGGGATCCACTGCTGGTGGAGCAAGCCATCGGTAACCTGCTGGATAACGCCATCGACTTCTCTCCCGCCAACGGGCAAGTCACCCTGAGCGGCAGCCTGCAAGAAGAGGGCTACTGTTTTCGGGTCACCGACAGCGGCCCCGGCATTCCAGGCTACGCCTTGCCACGGATCTTCGAGCGCTTCTACTCGCTGCCGCGCCCGGACAAGGGCAAGAGCAGTGGTCTGGGGCTCAGCTTCGCCCATGAAGTGGCCCACCAGCATGGCGGTCGCCTGACCCTGAGCAACCGGCCGCAAGGGGGCGCGCTAGGCGAACTCTGGCTGCCGTTCGCCTAGTCGCCTCCCCGCTACTTCACATTCCCCACACAAAGCGGCACTAGACTGCCGCTTTCTCTTATTCAATTGCTCAAGGAATGCTTATGTCCCGTCTGCTTCTCTCCAGCCTGCTGGCCACCGGTCTGCTCGCAGCCCTGCCTGCCTCCGCCGCCAGCGGCTGTTTTCTCTATGCTGACGGCAACGGCCAGACCCTCTCCAGCGAAGGGGACTGCTCCACCCAGCTGCCGCCCGCGTCCACCTTCAAGATCCCGCTAGCGCTGATGGGTTACGACAGCGGTTTTTTGGTGGATGAAGAGCATCCGGCACTGCCTTACAAACCGAGCTATGACGGCTGGCTGCCCGCCTGGCGCGAAACCACTACCCCGCGCCGCTGGGAAACCTACTCGGTGGTCTGGTTCTCCCAGCAGATCACCGAATGGCTGGGGATGGAGCGTTTCCAGCAATACGTCGACCGCTTCGACTACGGCAACCGGGATATCGAAGGCAATCCGGGCAAGCATGACGGCCTGACCCAGGCTTGGCTCAGCTCCAGCCTCGCCATCAGCCCGGAGGAGCAGGCCCGCTTCCTTGGCAAGATGCTGAGCGGCAAGCTGCCGGTCTCGGCGCAGACCCTGCAGTACACCGCCAATATCCTCAAGGTGAGCGAGATCGACGGCTGGCAGATCCACGGCAAGACCGGCATGGGCTACCCGAAGAAGCTGGATGGCAGCCTCAACCGCGATCAGCAGATCGGCTGGTTCGTCGGCTGGGCCAGCAAACCGGGCAAGCAGCTGATCTTCGTTCATACCGTGGTACAGAAGCCCGGCAAGCAGTTCGCCTCCATCAAGGCGAAAGAAGAGGTGCTGGCAGCCCTGCCCGGAAAATTGAAGACCCTGTAATTCCTCCGGAAACCGGCGCAATGCCGGTTTTTTTTATCCCCCTTCACCGCCACTTCACACAAGCCCATCACCACTTCACGCCGGGCTGACAGACTCGCTCCATCCAACAAGGAGACGTGTCATGGTCAAACAGATATTCACCCACAAGATCTTTCTGCTGCTGTTGCTCAGCCTGCTGTTAATGGTGCCGGTGCAATCCATCATGGAGCTGAACCGGGAGCGTCAGGCTTACCGCAGTCAGGCCATTAACAGCATCATGGCCAGCAGCAGCGGCCCGCAACGGCTGATGGGGCCGATCATAGTGCAGCCCTATACCCGCTCGGTAACGGTCGAGCAGGAGGGCAAGCGCTTCGTCCGTCAGGAGCAGATCTACCGCTACCTGCTGCCGGAGCAGCTGGATATCAAGGCCAACATGGAGGTCACCCCGCGCAAGCTGGGCATCTATCAGGCGCAGGTCTATCAGACCCGGCTCACCCTCTCCGGCCGCCTGCCTACCCGACAGAGTCTGCTGGATGACGCGACCTCACCGCTTGATGAAGCGGCCGAGCTGGTGGCGGGCAAACCCTACCTCAGCCTGGTGCTCTCCGATGCCCGCGGTATCAACAGCGTCCCCGAGCTGCAGCTCGGCACAGAGCGGATCCCGTTTGCCCCCGGCGCCCGCCTCGGTGACGCACTGGCAGGGATCCACGCCCCGCTCGACAGCCTGCCGCAGCAGGATGGCACTTTTCATCTGGAGCTCAATCTGCAGGGAATGAACGCCCTCGATATAGTGCCGCTGGGCAAGGAGAGCACCCTGCTGCTGGCAGGCAACTGGCCCCATCCCAACTTTATCGGCGACTTTCTGCCGGGTAGTCGCACCCTGAGCTCGCAAGGGTTTGAGGCCAACTGGCAGACCAGCTGGTTCGCCAGCGACATGGAGACACGCTTCAACCGAATGATGAACGGGGGCGATAGTAATCTCTCCACCTTCAGCGTCAGTCTGGTGCAGCCGGTGGATCACTATCAGCTCAACGAGCGGGCGGCCAAATATGCCCTGCTGTTTATCGGCCTCACCTTTATCAGTTTCTTCATGTTCGAGCTGCTCAAGGGGCTGCGGGTCCACCCGACCCAGTACGCGCTGGTGGGCATGGGGCTGGCCATCTTCTATCTGGTGCTACTGGCACTGACCGAACACCTCGGCTTTGGCTGGGCCTATCTGGTGGCTGCGCTGGCCAGCGTGCTGCTCAACGGCTGCTATCTCAGTCATGTGCTGGGCGGCCCGAAACAGGGGATCGGCTTCGCGGCGCTGCTCGGGCTGGTCTATGCCATCCTCTACAGCCTGCTGCAGGCCGAAGAGATCGCCTTGCTGCTTGGCGCCCTGCTGCTGTTTGCCACCCTAGCTCTGATCATGATGCTGACCCGCAAGCTCGACTGGTATCAGGTGATGGACTACAGCGCCCCCACCACCACATGGGCAGCCCCCCAACCATCGGCCAGTGACACCCACCATCAGCCATAATCCATAAGCCAAAAAAAACCGGCGCCATCAGGCGCCGGTTCTATTTTATTGATCGGGCATCACTTCTTCTTGACCGGGCGAGCCCAGTTTTTGATGTGACGCTGGGGCACCCGGGTGATCACCAGCTCGTTCTCGGCCACATCCTTGGTAATGGTGGAACCCGCCCCCAAGGTCGCACCCTTGCCGATACGCACCGGCGCCACCAGCTGGGTATCGGAAC
Organism: Aeromonas sp. 160P; assembly: GCF_055193095.1. Taxonomy (NCBI): domain Bacteria; kingdom Pseudomonadati; phylum Pseudomonadota; class Gammaproteobacteria; order Aeromonadales; family Aeromonadaceae; genus Aeromonas; species Aeromonas sp. 160P. Next base: position 694,226 of record NZ_JBUXKV010000001.1, read on the forward strand.
CAACGAACACATCATCCTCGATGATGGTCTGGAACTTGTTCACGCCGTCGTAGTTGCAGGTGATGGTACCGGCACCGATATTCACCTTGGCCCCGATCTCTGCGTCGCCCAGATAGGTGAGGTGACCACACTTGGAACCAACCCCCAACCGGGATTTTTTCATCTCGACGAAGTTACCGACGTGGGCATCCTGCTCCAGCACGGCACCCGGGCGCAGACGGGCAAACGGACCGACCGAGCACTGATCGGCAATCTGGGCACCTTCGATGACGGAGTAGGGCTTCACCTCGGTGTGATCGCCAATGACGCAATCCTTCAACACAGCACCGGCTCCGATGCGCACATGATTACCCAAGACGACCTTGCCTTCGATGATGACGTTGACATCGATCACCACCTCTTCACCGATCTCGAGGGATCCGCGCAGATCGAAGCGAGCCGGGTCGATCAAGGTAGCACCGGCAATCATCAGCTTCTCGGCCTGCATCTGCTGATAGCTGCGCTCAAGGGCAGCCAGCTGGACCCGGTTGTTGGCCCCTTCCACCTCGGCAGCATGATCCGGATGTACCGCTGCGATTGGGCAGCCATCGCCGTGCGCCATGGCGATCACGTCGGTCAGATAGAACTCGCCCTGAGCATTCTTGTTGTCCAGACGAGAGAGCCAGCTGCGCAGCTGACCGCCGTTGGCCACCAGCACGCCGGTGTTCACTTCACGAATGGTCAGCTGCTCGGCGTTGGCATCTTTCTGTTCGACGATACCGACCACCTGACTGTTTTCACGGACGATACGGCCATAGCCGGTGGGGTTGTCCAGCACCACGGTCAGCAGTGCCATGCCATCGCTTGCCTTGGCAGCCAGCAGTCGTTGCAGGGTCTCTGGCTGGATCAGCGGGGTATCGCCATAGAGCACCAGCACGTCGTCTTCATCCTTCCAGAACGGGATGGCTTGGGCGACGGCGTGACCAGTCCCCAGCTGCTGTGCCTGCAGCACCCAGTTCACATCGGCGGCCATGATCCGCTCTTGCAACAGCTCGGCACCGTGGCCATAGACCAGATGCAGCTGCTCGGCACCGACCTGACGGGCAGTGTCGATCACATGGGAAACCATGGGTTTGTTGGCTACCGGGTGCAGTACCTTGGGCAGAACGGAACGCATGCGGGTACCCTTACCCGCTGCCAGGATCACGACGTTGAGAGACATGAATTCGACCTTGAACTTGTGTGGAAATACTCGGCGGAGTCTATCGAACGGGCAAAAAAAAAGCGACCCGAAGGTCGCTTTTTACATCACCGTTATTAGCGGTAATTCTTTTTGACGATATCGATGACTCGCAATTGAGCCATCGCCTTGGCCAGCTCGGTGGCGGCCTGGGCGTAGTCGATATCACCATGGGAGCTGTGGATCCGCTCTTCGGCTGCGCGCTTGGCTTCCTGGGCTTTCGCCTCATCCAAGTCATCAGCACGAATCGCGGTGTCCGCCAGCACGGTCACGGATTCAGCTTGTACTTCCAGCACACCGCCGGAGATGTACAACACCTCTTCAGTTCCGTTCTGCTTCACCAAACGGACCAAGCCCGGCTTGATGGCAGTCAGCAACGGAGCATGACCGTGGCGGAGACCCAACTCACCTTCGGAGCCTGATACCTGAGCGGATTGCACGCGACCGGAAAACAGTTTTCCTTCGGCGCTCACCACATCCAGGTGAAAGGAGATCATCTCTGCCATGGGCCCTCCTGTCGAGGCTTACAGTTTCTTGGATTTCTCGACGACTTCGTCGATACCACCAACCATGTAGAACGCCTGCTCTGGCAGATCGTCATACTCGCCTTTCAGGATGCCCTGGAAACCACGGATGGTCTCTTTCAGCGGCACGTATTTACCAGGAGAACCAGTAAACACTTCTGCTACGAAGAACGGCTGGGACAGGAAACGCTCAATCTTACGGGCACGGGCTACGGTCAGTTTGTCTTCTTCTGACAGTTCATCCATACCCAGAATGGCGATGATGTCCTTCAGCTCTTTGTAGCGCTGCAGTACGGTCTGAACCCCACGAGCGGTCTCGTAGTGCTCTTTACCAACTACCAGCGGATCCAGCTGACGAGAGGTAGAGTCCAGCGGGTCAACGGCCGGGTAGATACCCAGTGCCGCGATCTGACGGGACAGTACAACGGTCGCATCCAGGTGGGCGAAGGTGGTCGCCGGAGACGGGTCAGTCAAGTCATCCGCAGGGACGTAAACGGCCTGAACGGAGGTGATGGAACCAGTCTTGGTGGAGGTGATACGTTCTTGCAGAACACCCATCTCCTCGGCCAGGGTCGGCTGGTAACCTACTGCGGAAGGCATACGGCCCAGCAGTGCGGATACTTCAGTACCGGCCAGGGTGTAACGGTAGATGTTGTCCACGAAGAACAGCACGTCACGACCTTCGTCACGGAACTTCTCGGCCATGGTCAGACCGGTCAGCGCCACGCGCAGACGGTTTCCGGGCGGCTCGTTCATCTGACCGTAAACCAGAGATACTTTGTCCAGTACGTTGGACTCCATCATCTCGTGGTAGAAGTCGTTACCCTCACGGGTACGCTCACCTACACCGGCGAACACAGAGTAACCGCTGTGTTCGATCGCGATGTTACGGATCAGCTCCATCATGTTTACGGTTTTGCCGACACCGGCACCACCGAACAGACCTACTTTACCACCCTTGGCGAACGGACATACCAGGTCGATAACCTTGATGCCGGTCTCCAGCAAGTCGTTGCTGTTGGACTGATCTTCGTAGCTGGGGGCAGCGCGGTGGATAGACCAACGCTCTTCTTCACCGATCGGACCTTTCTCGTCGATTGGCTCACCCAGTACGTTCATGATCCGACCCAGAGTCGATACACCGACCGGCACCTGGATGGATTTACCGCTATTACTTACTTCCAACCCACGACGCAGACCGTCGGAGGAGCCCATAGTGATGCAACGAACGACGCCGCCACCGATCTGCTGCTGAACTTCCAGCACCAGACCCTGACCTTGACCTTCGCTGACGACTGTCACTGCATCGTACACCTGGGGCACGGCATTCTGCGGGAACTCGATGTCCACCACAGCGCCGATGATTTGGACGATGAAACCGTTACTCATGTCAAATCCTCTAAACCTTTGATAACCCTTGCCTTACACCGCAGCAGCACCGGATACGATCTCTGTCAGTTCCTGGGTAATACTGGCCTGACGGGCCTTGTTGTACACCAGTTGCAGGTCGTTAATCAGGTTGCCGGCGTTGTCAGTCGCGGCTTGCATGGCAACCATTCGGGCTGCCTGTTCACTTGCCAAGTTTTCCACAACACCCTGGTACACCTGGGACTCGACGTAGCGAATCAGCAGGGTATCCAGCAGTTGCTTGGGATCCGGCTCATAGAGGTAATCCCAGTGGTGTTTCTTGGCGAGCTTGCTGTCTTCAGTTACGGGCAAAGGCAGCAGTTGATCGACCCGTGGTTGCTGCACCATGGTGTTGACGAACTTGTTGTACACCAGATACAGCTTGTCAATCTCACCGTTGTCGTAAGCCTTCAGCATGACCTTGACTGAACCAATCAGGTCATTGACGCTCGGGTTATCGCCCAGTCCTGCGACATGAGCTTTCACCTTGGCGCCGTGCCGTTCAAAGAAGTTGGAGGCCTTGTTACCGATCAGTGCCAGGTCAACCTTGGCACCTTTCGCGCTCCATTGCTTCATATCATTGAGGGCAGCCTTGAACAGGTTGATGTTCAGACCACCACACAGGCCACGGTCGGTGGAGACGACGATGTAACCCACTCGCTTGACCTCACGTTCCATGAGGTAGGGGTGCTTGTATTCCAAGTTCCCCTGAGCGATATGGCCGATCACCTTGCGCATGGTTTCAGCGTACGGACGGCTGGCAGACATGCGTTCCTGCGCACGGCGCATTTTGCTTGCTGCCACCATTTCCATAGCGCCGGTGATCTTCTGAGTGTTTTTCACACTCCCGATCTTGTTACGTATCTCTTTTGCGCCGGCCATCTCTTACTCTCCATCAGGTGGCAGCTTGCGCTGCCACACACGCTTACCAGGTCTGGGTTGCCTTGAAGTCATCCAGCAACGCAGTCAGCTTGCCAACGATCGCGTCGTTGTAATCGGCCTTGGCATTGATTTCAGCCATCAGCTCAGCATGCTGGGTATTGGCGTAAGAGAGCAGAGCGGCTTCGAAGTCGACGATCTTGTTCAGCTCGACATCGGAGAGATAGCCTTTCTCAGCGGCGAACAGCACCAGAGACTGGTGAGCCACACTCAGCGGAGAGTATTGCTTCTGCTTCATCAGCTCGGTCACTTTCACACCGTGATCCAGCTGCTTGCGAGTTGCCTCGTCCAGATCGGAAGAGAACTGGGCGAATGCCGCCAGTTCGCGATACTGGGCCAATGCGGTACGAATACCACCAGACAGCTTCTTGACGATCTTGGTCTGAGCAGCACCACCTACACGGGATACGGAGATACCTGGGTCAACCGCCGGACGAATACCGGAGTTGAACAGCTGTGAAGTCAGGAAGATCTGACCATCGGTGATGGAGATCACGTTGGTCGGAACGAACGCAGATACGTCACCCGCCTGGGTTTCGATGATCGGCAGAGCGGTCAGAGAACCGGTCTGGCCTTTCACGGCACCATTGGTGAACTTCTCTACATACTCGGCGTTAACACGAGCAGCACGCTCCAACAGACGGGAGTGCAGATAGAAAACGTCACCCGGGTAAGCTTCACGTCCTGGCGGACGGCGCAGCAGCAGGGAGATCTGGCGATAAGCTACGGCCTGTTTGGACAGGTCATCATAGATGATCAGCGCGTCTTCACCGCGGTCACGGAAGTACTCACCCATGGAGCAACCGGCATACGGAGCCAGGTACTGCAGGGCAGCGGCTTCGGAGGCAGAGGCAACCACCACTATGGTGTTGGCCAAGGCGCCGTGCTCTTCCAGCTTGCGTACCACGTTGGCGATGGTGGAGGCCTTCTGGCCAATCGCAACGTAGACACACTTAATGCCGGAATCTTTCTGGTTGATGATGGTGTCGATCGCGATGGCGGTCTTACCAACCTGACGGTCACCGATGATCAGCTCACGCTGGCCACGACCAATCGGGATCATGGCATCGATGGCTTTCAGGCCGGTCTGGACCGGCTGGTCAACAGACTTACGCTCGATAACGCCCGGTGCGATCACCTCGATCGGCGAGAAGCCGTCGTTGTCGATCGGACCTTTACCGTCGATCGGCTGACCCAGGGTGTTCAACACCCGGCCCAACAGACCACGACCTACCGGCACTTCCAGAATACGGCCAGTACCTTTTACTTTCATTCCTTCTGACAGACCGTCATAGGAACCCATGATCACCGCACCGACGGAGTCACGCTCCAGGTTCAATGCCAGAGCGAAGCGGTTGCCCGGCAGCTCGATCATCTCACCCTGCATGGCATCGGCCAGGCCGTGAATACGAATGATACCGTCGCTCACAGAGACGATAGTACCTTCGTTACGCGCTTCGCTTTTGACATCAAACTGCGCAATGCGCTGCTTGATAAGCTCGGCGATTTCAGTGGAATTCAGTTGCATGCTCTAATACCCCAATCAAGATTGCAGCGCGTCAGCCATGCGATCCAGCTTACCGCGGACTGTGCCGTCGATTACCAGATCACCGGCCTTGATGAGCACCCCGGCCATCAAGGACGCATCCATGCTGCAATTCAGCTTCACTTTGCGCGCGAGACGTTGTTCCAGAGAAGCCTGAATATTGGCTTTCTGCTGGTCGGTCAGTTCGATCGCCGAAATCACGTCAGCCTGAACTTCTTTATCCAGTTCAGCCTTGAACGCTACAAATTCAGCAACGACCGCCGGCAGCACACCCAAGCGACCATTCTCGGCCATCACCCTGATCAGGTTCTGGCCATGCTCGTCGAGTTGCTCACCGCAGATACCGACAAACAGCGTTGCCAGTTCTTCGGCAGCCACAGAGCCGTTTACCAGGTTGTGCATGGTCTCGTTTTCCGCTACTTGCGCAGCGAAACCGAGCATCCCCAGCCACTGGTCAACCGCCTTGTGCTCAACGGCAAACTCGAAAGCAGCCTTGGCGTAGGGGCGAGCGATTGTAGTCAGTTCAGACATAGCCCCGTTCCCGTTACAGTTCTGCTACCAGTTTGTCGACGATGTCGCTGTTGGCAGCCTGGTCGATGTGACGCGCCAGGATCTTCTCTGCACCAGCAATGGCAAGAGCAGCAACCTGCTTACGCAGTTCTTCTTTGGCACGATGACGTTCAGCTTCGATCTCGGCACGGCCCTGAGCCAGGATTTTTTCCCGCTCAGTCTGGGCACCTACGGCAGCTTCATCAATGATCTGGGCTTTACGTTTGTTAGCCTGTTCAATGATTTCAGCAGCCTGGAGCTTGGCTTCTTTCAGCTGATCGGTGGCGTTGGCCTTGGCCAAATCCAGATCTTTCTTGGCACGTTCGGCAGAAGAGAGACCGTCAGCAATGGCTTTCTGACGGGTTTCGATGGCAGCAATCAACGGCGGCCATACGTACTTCATGCAAAACACAACGAAGAAGAAAAAAGCAATTGCTTGGCCGAGGAGGGTGGCGTTGATATTCACAGCCGATGTCCTCTTAAGTTAGTTAATGGGTTATGCCTGGATGAGTCGCAACGACTTAGCCAGCAACCGCAAACATCACGTACAGACCCAGACCAACGGCGATCATCGGGATCGCATCCACCAGACCCATTACGATGAAGAACTGGGTACGCAGAACCGGGATCAGATCCGGTTGACGAGCAGCACCTTCCAGGAACTTGCCACCCAGGATACCGATACCGATGGAAGCACCGATAGCAGCCAGACCCATCATCATTGCCGCAGCGATGTACAGCAGGTCCATGTTCAAGTTTTCCATGAGGATCTCCAGTTATTTAGATGTAATTGATTGTATAAAAAGGATTATTTGAGTTGCATCAATTATGGTCTTCCTGCGCCATCGACAGATAGACGATGGTCAGAACCATGAAAATGAATGCCTGCAAAGTGATGATCAGAATGTGGAAAATTGCCCAAGGCACGGACAGGATCCACTGTGACCACCAGGGTAACAAACCCGCAATCAGGATAAAGATCAGTTCGCCAGCATACATGTTGCCGAACAGTCGAAGACCCAGAGAAACAGGTTTGGAAATCAGCGTAACAGTTTCCAGGATGAAGTTAACCGGGATGGCAGCCGGGTGGTTGAAAGGCTGAAGCGTCAGCTCCTTCACAAACCCACTGATACCCTTGACCTTGATGCTGTAGTACAGGATCAAGAAGAACACGCCCAAAGCCATGGACATGGTGATGTTAACGTCAGCGGAGGGAACCACACGCAGATAGGGGACACCCATCAATTGTGCAGCGTGAGGGATAAAGTCAACGGGGATCAGATCCATGAAGTTCATCAGGAAGATCCACACAAACACCGTCAGTCCCAAAGGTGCGATGACCTTGTTGCGACCGTGAAAGATGTCTTTGACGTTACCATTCACAAACTCGACCAGCATCTCCACAAAGCACTGCAGCTTACCTGGTACACCACTGGTAGCATTGACGGCTACACGGCGGAACAACAGGATAAACAGGGCGCCTAGCACGACAGAAAATATCATTGAGTCGATATTTACCGTCCAGAACCCAGACCCGACTTGAAGGTGGGTCAGGTGGTGGGAGATATATCCCTGAGGAGTCAGGACTTCTCCGGTTGCAGACATGAGTTTTCCTAATAGTGGTTGTTAAGCGTGAATGAGACCATCCACTGTACAACGAGGGCGAGGATATAAGTGGCAAAAAACGAGACGGTAACGACCTCGACTCCCGCACCGAACAGCAGGGCAAACAGGCCCGCCGTCGAAATGAGCTTAATCCCAGCCCCACCATAAAAGTCCCGCAAAACCAGACCTACACTCTCGGCGGTCACCTTGCGGCGCAGCACCCAGACAGTAAACAAGGCTTGAGGAACCCAGTACATCCCCCCTCCGTAGAGGGCGGAATAACCGGCGCGGGCACCAGACTGGTAATACCAGATGGCACTCATCGCCAGGATCAGGATGAGCTGACAAACGAGCATAACCAAGGCCAGTGTCAAACCTTCCAAGGCTAATTTCTGCTTCACCAACCGACCCCTGAACATTACAGAACTGTAAAAAATTGGGATCCGATGATCCCAAGTTGGCAGCTCTTAAAGCCGCTCAAATTATACCCTTGAGGGCAGCTATTGCAATATGACAAAAATCCTTATTTTTTGCGGCCTTCCGCAGAGAATTAAGGTTACGTTCATATCAAAAGTAATGGATGTTTTATTACTACAAAAAGCGTAAAAATCACGATTCCGACATGCCAAAATAGCCCAATATGCAGTCCAAATCAGACAAGTTCTCGTAACTTATTACTAACTTGCCGCTATCCCGCTTGCCAGGCTGAAGTTGTACCTGATAGCCAATTTTTTCTGCCAACTGGCGTTCCAGATAACCAATTTGGGGATCCGTGACCGGTTCCAGCTTGGCCTTGGCCGGTTCGAGCGCCTTTTTCACCAGTTTTTCGGTATCCCGTACAGTCAGTCCCTTCTGGGCAACCAACTTGGCCAGATCTGACTGAGCCTGACCACTGAGCGTCAGGAGAGCACGGGCATGACCCATATCGAGGTCACCGTGCTCAACCAAGCGCTTCACGTCATCGTTGAGCTGATTGAGACGCAGCAGGTTGGTCACGGTCGTACGCGACTTGCCCACCGCCTCGGCCACCTGCTGGTGGGTCAGTTCAAATTCGGTCAGCAATCGTTGTAAAGCGACCGCCTCTTCGATGGCATTGAGATCTTCCCGCTGAATATTTTCAATCAACGCAATGACCACCGCGGCCTCATCAGGGACATCCTTGACGATGCACGGCACTAGGTCGAGACGGGCCAGCTGAGAAGCACGCCAGCGCCGTTCACCAGCGATAATTTCGAAGGACTGTTCGCCGAGCGGGCGTACTACGATGGGCTGAATAACCCCCTGGGTACGGATCGAGTTGGCAAGCTCTTCCAGTGCCTCCTGGGACATGTCCTTGCGGGGCTGGTACTTGCCTGACTGCAACCACTCCACCGGCAGTTTGCGCAGTTCACCCTGATTGGTAGGGGCCATGGCCTGCTCGGTGCGATGATCACTCATCACCTGTTTTTGGCGGGCAGCCGTACTGGTACTGAGCAGGGCATCCAGCCCTTTGCCCAGTCCGCGTTTCTTTGGCGTCATATGCTCTCTCGGTCTGCGATGGGCAGCTGACACTCTTGCTCCTGGCGACGGAGGATCTCGCCAGCCAGTGCCAGATAGGCCTTGGCGCCCACCGATGATTTGTCGTAGTGCATGGCCGGGGCGCCAAAACTCGGGGCCTCCGCCAGTCTAACGTTGCGGGGAATGATGGTGCGGTAGACCTTGTCGCCGAAGTGCTGTTTAAGCTGATCGGACACATCATTGGCCAACCGGTTGCGATGATCGAACATGGTACGCAGCACCCCTTCGATCTTGAGCTGCGGATTGACCACCGCAGCCAACTTGCTGATGGTGTCGACCAGGGCGGTGAGCCCTTCCAGCGCATAATATTCGCACTGCATCGGAACCAGCACAGAATCAGCGGCGGCCATGGCGTTCACGGTCAGCATGTTGAGAGAGGGGGGGCAGTCGATGAAGATGTAATCGTATTTGTCCCGCACCGAGGCCAACGCATTGCGCAGGCGGATCTCGCGAGCAAAGAACTCCATCAAACGGATTTCTGCCGCGGTCACGTCGGCGTTGGCGGCAATCAGGTGATAACCACCCGAGGTTTCACGGATGATCACCTCAGCTACGGGGGCATCTTCGATCAGCAGTTCATAGGCAGTGCGCTCGACATCGTATTTATCGACACCACTACCCATGGTGGCATTGCCCTGCGGATCCAGATCAATCACCAGCACCTTGCGCCGGGTGGCAGCCATGGAGGCGGCCAGATTCACACAGGTGGTGGTTTTACCCACACCACCCTTCTGGTTGGCTATGGCGATGACTTTTCCCACGCGATCCCCTAAATAAAACTGCGACCCTATTCGGGCTGGATATGTTTGAATTCCAGCAGATGACGTTCGCCTTCCAGCTCCGGCACCCGCAACTCATGACAGGCGACCAGACGGATATTGGCAGGCAACTGAGCAAGCTCCTGCTCGGGATATTGCCCCTTGAGCGCCAGGAAGCAACCCTGCTCGGATGGCAGATGATGACACCAGCTCAACATGTCCTCCAGCGAGGCAAAGGCCCGACTCAGTACACCATCAAATCCCACGTCAGGTTGATACTCTTCAACCCGGGATTTGACTGGCGTGACATTGGTCAGACCCAGCTCCTGGATCACCTGACGGATAAAGTTGATCCGCTTACCCAGGCTGTCGAGCAACACGAACTGCTTGTCCGGATTGATGATCGCCAACGGCAAGCCTGGCAAGCCAGGGCCGGTCCCCACGTCGATGAAGCGCTCACCGTGCAAGTGGGGACTCACCACCAGGCTGTCGAGGATGTGCTTGACCAGCATGGCGTCCGGTTCACGCACCGAGGTGAGATTGTAAGCCTTGTTCCACTTGTGCAGCAACTCGACTAGCTGCACCAGTTGGTTCTTTTGAGTATCAGTGATAACAATTTCGGCCTGCTTGAGCAGGCCGTTCAATCTTTCCAGCATGTTTTCCAACGGTAAGAATCCTCAGGCGGTTTTGCGCAGCAGGCCGTGTTTTTTCAGGTGAACCAGCAGAATGGAGATGGCCGCCGGGGTAATGCCGGAGATCCGCGAGGCCTGACCAATGGTCTGTGGCTTGGTATCGCTGAGCTTGGCTTTCACCTCGTTGGAGAGGCCGTTCACCTGGTGATAGTCCATATCCTGCGGCAGCAGGGTGTTCTCGTTACGTAGCTGCTTGGCTACTTCATCATGCTGACGCTCGATGTAACCTGCATATTTTATCTGGATTTCAACTTGTTCTGCGGCGGCATGATCGGTCACCGAGGGGCCAACCCCTTCGATGGCCATCAGCGCATCATAGGTCACCTCGGGGCGACGCAGCAGCTCTTCCAGACTCTGTTCACGGCTTAGCGGGGTAGTAACCAGTGCATTCACCGCCGCCAGTGACGGGTGTTGCGGGTGGATCCAGGTCGATCGCAGACGCTGACGTTCCAGCTCAACCTGTTCCATCTTGGTGTTGAATTTGCTCCAGCGCTCATCATCCACCAGACCCAGTTCGCGACCGACGGTAGTCAAACGGACATCCGCGTTATCTTCCCGCAGCAGCAGGCGATATTCGGCGCGGCTGGTGAACATGCGGTAAGGCTCGCGGGTACCCAGGGTGGAGAGATCGTCCATCATCACCCCCATGTAGGCCTGATCCCGGCGGGGATGCCAAGGATCCTTGTCCTGGGCACGCAATGCGGCATTCAAGCCAGCCATCAGACCTTGCGCAGCAGCCTCTTCGTAACCGGTGGTGCCGTTGATCTGGCCCGCGAAGAACAGGTTTGGAATGCACTTGCTCTCCATGTTGGCCTTGAGATCCCGCGGATCGAAGAAATCATATTCGATCGCGTAGCCAGGACGAGTGATGTGAGCATTTTCAAAACCACGAACGGAGCGAATGATCTGCACCTGCACATCAAACGGCAGGCTAGTGGAGACCCCGTTCGGATAGAGTTCGTGAGTGGTCAGCCCTTCTGGCTCAACGAAAATCTGGTGTGCCGTCTTGTCGGCAAAACGGGTGATCTTGTCCTCGATCGACGGGCAGTAGCGTGGGCCGATCCCCTCGATCACCCCGGCGTACATCGGGCTGCGATCCAGGTTGTTGCGGATCACCTCGTGGGTACGCTCGTTGGTGTGGGTAACGTAGCAGGGCACCTGACGTGGGTGCTGGTTGGCATTACCGATAAACGAGAAGACCGGACGAGGATCATCGCCATGCTGGGCCTGCATCAGCGAGAAATCAACGCTGCGGGCATCGATCCGCGGTGGTGTACCGGTTTTAAGGCGATCGATGCGCAGCGGCAGTTCACGCAAGCGTTGAGCCAGCGCGATCGAGGGAGGATCCCCGGCACGACCACCCTTGTAATTTTGCATCCCGATGTGGATCAAACCGTTCAGGAAGGTGCCTACCGTCAGTACGACTGTCTTGCCGCTGATGCGGATCCCGCTTTGGGTCACCACACCAGCCACACGATCCCCGTCCATGATCAGATCATCGCAGGCTTGCTGGAAGATCTTCAGGTTCGGATAGTTCTCCAGCATATCCCGGACAACCGCCTTGTAGAGCAGACGATCCGCTTGAGCGCGGGTAGCTCGTACTGCTGGCCCCTTGGAGGAGTTGAGAGTACGGAACTGGATCCCGGCAAGATCGGTGGCACGCGCCATGATCCCGCCGAGTGCGTCAACTTCCCTGACCAGGTGTCCCTTGCCGATCCCGCCGATCGCCGGATTACAGGACATATGCCCCAGCGTATCGATATTGTGGGTCAGCAGCAGGGTATTCATGCCCATTCGGGCTGCCGCTGTTGCTGCTTCGGTTCCTGCATGACCGCCACCGACGACGATCACATCAAATTGTTCATGGTATTGCATTGGGATCACCTTGATCTGCACGCCTGAAGATCATTATTTGCCTGGGCTAAAGGGCGAAACATTCTATCTGTTTCGCGCCCTGAGGGGAACGTCTACTTAACGTTCAGTAAGAAGGGAGGATCCGGTAATTAGATCTTAAGGATCTTTAGATCGATCTTTTATTGGATCTACTATTAGGATCCACCCTTTCTGTTGATAAGCGCTTTTTGATCATAAAGATCATTAATTTAAGAGCGATCCTAGCTTGTGGAAAAGCTTGGATCCTGGCTCGGTGAACAGGGGGATAACCAGCACTTTTATACACAGGGCAGTTGGCCGTTGGATCTCATACATGGATAACTATAGGTTTTGCAGAGGTTTACACTGTAGTTATGCACAATCACCCTGGGCGTTGTGGGTAACCATGTAGAACAACTCATTCGGATCAATCTGTTAATAACCCAGTGGATAGTTGATCTGGGGATAAGTGGGAAGATCAAGTATTTTTTCAGGATCTTCCACCCCTTGATCAGGCGATCATCGCCATCCAGTCGCTGATCCACTCTTCGGCGGCATCTTCCGGGATCTCGTGCTGGGTCACATCGATATCGAGCCGCTCGCCGATCCGGCTGGCACCACACTCGGCCAGTAGCTGATCCAGCGTTTTGCCACCCTGGCAAAAGGTGTCATAACTGCTGTCTCCCAGAGCGATCACGCCATATTTCAGTGAGTTAAGATCCGGATGCTGCTCGGCAAGATCCTTGGCGAAGGGTTGCAGATTGTCGGGAACATCGCCGGCACCGTGGGTAGAGGTGACCACCAGCAGGATGGATCCCGCATCATCCAGTACCTCGGCAAGCTTGGCCGGGTTGTGGATCCGGGTCTGGTGGCCAGCCTGTTCCAGCAGGTTGGCGACGTGGTCTGCGACATATTCGGCGGCGCCCAGCATGGAGCCGACGACGATATTGAGTTTGGCCATGGAATGGATCCTGATTTCAGACAAAGAAACGCAAAGCCGGATTCTACCGCCAAAGGGTGTGGATAAATATGGATAAAGCTTGGGGATAATGGATCCACCTAGATCATCGCGCTGGCGCCTGGGTGACGATCTTTTTTCTGCTTCTTTATGTTTCTCTTCATTTTCTTCTCCGCGAATGGCTCTCCTGATGACACCCATCCCCCGTAAAATTCTGCCAACGATGCAGTTAGATAACAATGCAGATGCAAATGATTAGCAATTATTGAATCGATTCGATCACGGCTCCTGTAGTAGGATTGCGCTGCTTTATTCGCCCATGGAACAGGGATATGTCGTTAAAAACGACCAAAAATAACAATTAAAAAAACATAACTCATTGATAAACGAGACTTTAATATGATTGCGCAAAAATACACTACAGGACCCGGCAAGAAGGGCGCCTTCGGCGTGCTTTCACTCTCCGGTTTGCTCGTATCCCTGCCGTTGATGGCCGAACAGGCCGCCGCAGAGCTGCCCAAAGCCAGCGAAACTATGGTGGTGACCGGTACCGCCATGAAGGTGGAAGTGCCGATGGCCGAGACGCCTCGCGCCGTCTCCGTGGTTAACCGGGAGGAGCTGGATCAGCACGCCGTGTTGCAGCTGGATGAAGCGATTCGCTACCGTTCCGGCGTATTGACCAGCCTCTATGGTTCCGACAACAACACCGATTGGTTCAAGGTGCGTGGCTTTGATGCCGCCTCTTATCTGGATGGCAACCGGCTGTTTGGCACCGGCTATTACGTCTGGACGCCGGAACCGTTCGGTCTGGAGAGTGTGGAAGTGCTGAAGGGGCCAGCCTCGATCCTTTACGGTGAGGCGCCTCCGGGCGGGGTGATCAATGCCATCAGCAAGCGACCGACCGCCACACCGCAAGGGCTGGTAGATCTCCAGCTTGGCAGCCGGGATCACCGTCAGGTCGGGGTGGATGTCTCTGACGCGCTCTCCGACAGCAGCCGCTACCGCATGGTGGCTCTTTATAAAGAACGTGATGGGGTGCTCACCGGCACCTACAACGATCGGGTTTATCTGGCGCCCAGCGTCACCTTCGATCTTTCGGATCGTACCAGCCTGACCCTGCTGGCCAGCTTGTTGCACGACGAAGGGATACCGACCAACGGCTTCTTCCCGGTCTATGGCACCCTGAATACTTCGGGTGGCCAGATTGATCCCTCCACCAACCTGAGCCAACCGGATTACGATCGCAACCGCAACACCCAGTTCTCCACCGGTTATGAGCTGGCCCACCAGCTCAACCAGACCTGGGAGTTCAAGCAGAACGTCCGCTTCAACTATAACGATCTGCTGCTGCGCCAGACCTATATCTTCCCGACCTATGAAGGCACAACCGCCAGTCGTGGCCTGGTTTACCGCGATGGCAATACCAAGAGTGCCACCATGGATAACCAGATGGTGGGCTACTGGAACACCGACAGCACCGAGCAGACCTTGTTGCTGGGGGTGGATCTGCAGCGTCACGTCAATGAAGGGGTCGAGGCCGACAACTACGGCATGGGCTCCATCAATACCATGAACCCGGATTACAGCGGCTTCCCCGGTTTTGACGAGTCCACGGCTACCCACCAGAAGAGCACCAAGGGTCAGAGCGGTCTCTATGCCCAGCACCAGATCCGCTGGGACGATCGCTGGTTGCTGACTGCCGGTGGCCGTTTCGACTATGTTGAGACCCACAACACCAATACCAGCAAGGACGAGCGCCAGTACGATCACGAGCTCTCCCTCTCGGGCAGCCTGATGTATCTGGCCGACAACGGCCTCTCTCCCTACTTTGCCTATGCCGAGTCGTTCGAGGTGCTGCCGGGGATCGATCCCAATACCAAGAGTTCCTACAAGCCGCTCAAGGGCAAGCTCTACGAGACCGGCGTGAAGTATGTGCCAGCCTTCCTCGACGGTTACATCAATCTGGCGCTATTCGATCTGGCCCAGACCAACTCGCTGGTCTCTACCGGTTCCGGCCAGCAGACCCAGGCGGGTGAAGTGACCTCTCAGGGGATCGAGCTGGAGGGGAGCGTGCAGGTTACCGATGCGCTGCGTCTGACCGCTGCTTATACCTACACTGATGCCAAAACCAACGACACCGGCAGTGGCGATCGCCGTGCCAGTCTGATCCCGCGCCATATCGCCTCCTTCTGGGGCAACTACAAGGTGCAGCAAGGGGTGGCCTCGGGTCTGGAGCTGGGTACCGGCGTGCGTTATGTCGGCTCCAGCGTGGGTATCGGCGCCATAAATGCAGACTACACCCCCATCTACGGCTCTGCCGAGGTGCCGGCCCATATGGTCTGGGATACGATGATCGGGTATGACTTTGCCAAGAACTGGCGTGCCCAGCTTAACGTCAACAACCTGCTGGGTGAAACCTACGTGGCCAGTTGTGACTACTACTGCTACTACGGCGAGCCGCGCAGCGTAGTGGGCAGCATCAACTACCGCTGGTAATTGAAGAAGGGCGGGAACCTGGTTCCCGCCCTTCTTTTCACCTGCAGTTGTTCTGATCTCTCTGAAATACCGGTCTGTTATGGAACTTTTGTCTCTGGTTTATCGCCAATATCGTTGGCCCTTTATCGCCATTACCCTGCTCAGTCTGCTCAGTGCCGTCAGCGGGATTGGCGTCATTGCCTTTATCAATCAATCTCTTATCGAATCCATCAGCGATCCGCTGCCGATCCTCGGCCAGCTGGCTGGCCTGATTGTGCTGCTACTGATGATCACTCTCGGATCTCAGTTGGCCCTGACCACCCTCGGTCACCATTTTGTCTATCGGTTGCGTGGCCGTCTGCTCAAGCAGCTGCTGGATACCGATGTCGCCCGCATCCGCCAGATTGGTCAGGGGCCGCTGCTGGCCTCCCTCTCCAGCGATATCGGCCAGATCACCATCGCTTTCGTGCGCCTGCCGGAGTTGGTGCAGGGGCTGGTGCTCACACTGGGCTCTTCCCTCTACCTCGGCTGGCTCTCTCTGGCCCTGCTTGGGGTGACCGCGCTCTGGGTCACTGTCACCATGGTGGTGGGCTGGTTGCTGGTCAATCGGGTCTACCGTCACCTCTCTCATATGCGTCAGGCCGAAGATCGGCTCTATCAGAACTATCAGGCCATCATCGCCGGCAGCAAGGAGCTGGCGCTCAACCGCGAGCGGGCTCACTTCGTTTACCACCAGCTCTATGAGCAGAATGCCTGTGACTACCGCCAGCAGATCATCCGCGCCGACACCTATCACCTGAGCGCGGTGAACTGGTCGAATATCATGATGCTGGGGGCTATCGGTCTGGTCTTCTTTCTGGCCAACGGCCTTGGCTGGGCCAACACCAATGTGGCCGCCACCTTCGCCCTGACCCTGCTGTTCCTGCGCACCCCGCTGTTGCAGGGGATTGGCGCCCTGCCGACCCTGCTTGCCGCTCAGGTGGCGTTCGACAAGATCGCCGCCCTCAATCTGGCCGAGCCGGATGCGGACTTCCCGCTGCCGCCCGCCATCCGCCACTGGCAGCGTATCGAGCTGGAGCAGGTGAGTTTTCACTATCAGGGGGAGGGTGGCTTTGCCGTTGGCCCCATCGATCTGGTCATCGAAAAGGGGGAGCAGATCTTCATCATCGGTGGCAATGGATCCGGCAAGTCGACGCTGGCCATGCTGCTGACCGGCCTTTACCAGCCGGTATTGGGCCGGATCCTGCTGGATGGTGAGCCGATCACCGATCGCAATGGCTATCTGGCGCTCTTCTCCGCCATCTTTACCGACTATCACCTGTTCCAGCACCTGCTGGGGCCGGAACCCAAGGATGAGCTGGTGGCCGAGTGGCTGGAGCGGTTGCAGATGGGCAGCAAGCTCACCATCGAGGATGGCTTTATCGCCGATATCGAGCTCTCTCAAGGGCAGCGCAAGCGGGTCACTCTGCTGCTGGCGCTGGCCGAGCAGCGCGAGGTGATGCTGTTTGACGAGTGGGCCGCGGATCAGGATCCCCAGTTCCGCCGCATCTTCTATCAGGTGCTGTTGCCGCGCCTCAAGGAGATGGGCAAGACGGTGATCGCCATTAGCCACGACGATCACTACTTCCCGCTGGCCGATCGCTTGCTGGAGATGCGTCAGGGCCAGCTCAGCGAACTGACCGGTGCGCGCCGTGCCGCAGTGAGCCGTGATGCGATCGCCCATCTGGATTGCGAGGTGCCGGCTTGATGCTGGCACTGATGAGACTGGCGGCAAGCCAGCACAGGAATTGCTTATGTTCGAGATGAAATCAGCCAGCTTCACGGTCAATGATCGCATGCTGCTGCACCCCACTGACCTGCGTTTTGAGCAGGGACAGGTCTATGGCCTCATCGGCCACAATGGTTCGGGCAAATCGACCCTGCTCAAGTTGCTGGCCCGCCAGCAACCACTCAGCGACGGCGAGATCCTGTTCGATGGCAAGCAGCTGCTCGACTGGGGCAACCGGGAGTTTGCACGTCAGGTGGCCTATCTGCCCCAGCATCTGCCGAGCGCCGAGAATCTGCTTGGGCGGGAGCTGGTGGAGATGGGCCGCTATCCCTGGCGCGGCCTGCTGGGCCGGATGAGTGCGGAGGATCACCGTCAGGTCGCTCGGGCCATCGCCCTTACCCATACCGAACGCTTTGCCGATCGGCTGGTGGATACCCTTTCCGGCGGCGAGCGTGGCCGGGTCTGGCTGGCGATGCTGCTGGCGCAGGAGAGCCGCTTCATCCTGCTGGACGAGCCGCTGGCCGCGCTGGATGTGGCCCATCAGGTGGAGGTGCTGACCCTGGTCAGGCAGCTCAGCCGTCAGCTCAACCTCGGAGTCATCATCGTAATTCACGACATCAATATGGCCTCCCGCTTCTGCGATCGGCTGGTGGCGCTTCACTCAGGCCGCCTGCTCACCCACGGCGAACCGGAGGGGATCATGACCAGCGAGACCCTGCATGCCATCTATGGCATCCCGATGGAGGTCATTCGCCACCCGGCCTATGACCACGCCATCGCCATCGTCTGACCGGGGGCATCCTTGAACCTTTTATTGAAGAAGATGGCGCCCTGCCTTATCAGCCTGCTGCTGCCACTTGTGGCGCAGGCCGACACATCCCCGATCGCTTCTGCGCCGCCACCCCGTATCGCCACCGTCGACTGGACCATAGCCGAAACCCTGCTGGCGCTCGGGGTGACACCGCTGGCAGTGGGGGATGCAGGCCCCTATCAGGCATGGGTCGGCGAGCCACTGCTACCCGCCGGGGTGGTAGATATCGGCCTGCGCACCCAGCCCAACCGCGAGCTGCTGGCGGAGCTCAAACCCGATCTCATTCTCATCTCGCCGCTGGCGGCCCCGCTGGTGCCAACCCTTTCCCGCATCGCGCCGGTGAGCACCATCGCCCTCTATGATGGGCAAACCGATCTGTGGCAGCGGCTGCACGAGGTGACCCTGACCCTCGCCCGTATGGTGGGCAAAACCGCTGAGGGCGAACGGCTGCTGGCCGAGCTGGATCAGGAACTGGCCAGTATGAAGGCCGGATTGCCTGCGGATCTGCCGCCCCTGCTGGTGGTGCAGTTTATCGATGAGCGCCATGTGCGAGTGTTTGGTCGCCACAGCCTGTTCGATGCGGTGATGACGCGGCTCGGGCTGCGTAATGGCTGGCAGGAGCAAACCAATGACTGGGGTTTCTCGGTGGTCAGCATCGAGCAGTTCATGACCTTGCCAACCGCGCGGCTGGTGGTGGTCGATCCCATTCCGGTCGGGGTGAGCGAACGGCTGCAGGAGCCTGGGCTGTGGCAGCATCTGCCGCTGGTACGGCAGGCGCCCGTGCTGCATCTGCCTGCGGTCTGGAGTTTTGGCGGCATACTTGCCGCCCGCCGTTTCGCCGGTCTGCTCAGCGATGCATTGCTGCAAGATGCCGAGCGTATGGAGGCTAGCCGATGAAGCGACTGCTCACATCGCCGCTGCTGCGGCCGGTCTCGATCCTGCTGGGATTGACCCTCTTGCTCGCGTATTGGGAGCTGGCTCGCCAGCTGCCCGTTGCGCTCTGGTGGCAGAGCCTGTTCGCCCCCAATCTGGATGACGTCAGCCAAGCAGTGGTGCATTTCAGCTGGCTGCCCCGCTTGGCTGTCACCCTGCTGGCCGGCGCTGCACTCGGGCTGGCGGGCACCCTGATGCAGCAGGTGCTGCGCAACCCGCTCGCGTCACCGACCACCTTGGGGGTGGCCTCCGGTGCCCAACTGGCGTTGATGATGGTGACCCTGTTTGCCCCCTCCTGGTTGCTGTTGGGGCGGGAGTGGATCGCCATGGCCGGTGGCAGCCTCGCGATGGCACTGGTGTTTGCCCTGGCCTGGCGTCGCCAGCTCAATCCGGTGGTCATCGTCTTTGCCGGGCTGGTGATCAACCTCTATCTGGCGGCCATCAGCATGGGGCTCTTGCTGTTCTTTCAGGAGGAGCTGAAAGGCTTGCTGGTGTGGGGCAGTGGCTCGCTAGTGCAGAACAGCTGGAGCGGGGTGAGTTACCTGTTACCCCGCCTGCTGGCAGCAGGTGTGCTGGCCGTTGTGCTGGTGCGCCCGCTGGCGGTGCTGGAGCTGGATGATGCCAGCGCCCGCAGTCTGGGAGTCTCCCTGCAGCATCTGCGTTTTGCCGGACTGGGGCTGGCGGTGTTTGTCACCGCTTGCGTGGTGAGCGTGGTTGGGCTGATCGGCTTTATCGGGCTGGCAGCGCCCGCCATGGTGCGGCTGCTCGGGATCCGCCAGCTTGGCCTGCGGCTGCTGTGGGCACCGATCCTCGGCGCCCTGCTGCTGGCGGCGACCGATCTGTTGCTGCAGAGCCTGAGCCGCTTCTGGTCGGTATTGATCCCCACCGGTGCCATGACCGCCCTGCTGGGGGCGCCGCTGCTGCTCTGGTTGATCCCGCGCCTTGGCATCAAGTCGGGTACGCCGAAGGCAAACGCCGGCCTGCTGGTGGCCCGCCATCCGGCACCGACTCGCCTTATCGGCCTGTTGCTGGTCGGGCTGCTGCTGGCCGTGGTCGCATCCCTGCTGGTTGGGCAGGGAATGACGGGCTGGAGCTGGCCGAGCTGGCACCGCTGGCAGGCCCAACTGGAGTGGCGGCTGCCGCGCACTCTGGCTGCGGGGGCGGCTGGCGTGCTGCTGGCGCTGGCGGGCACCCTGTTGCAGCGGGTCAGCAACAACCCTATGGCGAGCCCGGAGTTGCTGGGGGTGAGCGGCGGCACCTTTATGGGGGTGATAGCCACGGCGCTGCTACTGCCTGCATTGCCCCTGTCGCTGATGCTGGCCGGTGGCCTGCTCGGTGCTTTTGGTTGCCTGTTGCTGCTGGTGGTGGTCAATCGCAAGCACGGCTTCCAGCCGGAGCGGATCTTGCTCTCCGGCATCGCAATCACGGCACTGTTTGAGCCGCTGCAGGCCATCGCGCTGGCCAACGGCGACATGCGGGTGCAGCAACTGCTCTCCTGGATGTCCGGTTCCACCTACTACGTCACCTTGCCGGTGGCCTATGGGCTGGTGGGGCTGGCGCTGTTGATGCTGGCTGCCTGCCAGCTTATCAGCCGCTGGCTCGATCTGCTGCCGATGGGGAGTGCAATGGCGACTGCGCTGGGTATTCGCCTCAACCATGCCCAGCTCGCCATCCTGCTGCTGGTGGCCGTGCTTACTGCCAGTGCCACCCTGGTGGTGGGGCCGCTCTCGTTCGTCGGTCTGTTGGCACCACACATGGCCAAACTGATGGGGCTGGTGCGGGCACGCTGGCACCTGCTCGGGGCCGCAGCTTCCGGCGCCCTGTTGATGGTATCGGCGGACTGGGTTGGCCAGCAGATCCTCTTCCCGCAGGAGGTACCGATCGGTCTGGTCTCCACCTTGTTAGGGGGCGCTTACTTCATGAGGTGTCTGCGCCGCCTCTAGGTTTATGGATGAAAATCGCACAAAAAAAACCCGGGACGAACCCGGGTTTTGACTGTCTGCTGTACTGACTTATTTGCCGATGCAGAATGTAAATAATCTATTATCTTCAACATGTTAGTGACTTTTCGGGGGCCACTTGGGGTAAAAGTAACTAAAACAGCATATTGAGAGGCCGCTCACAGGTTTCTGCTATCGTGCTGCGTTCCCACATAGTCCATTCTCGATCGTGCAGCCTTCCCATATGAATCAATACGAGGCCACCACACGCAGTCAAAACCTCTTTTTAGGTGAGTTTTGAACATATTTTGAACCGACTATAGCATCGCTTGGTGCCTGGAAAGCCGCTTTTACTCTTCGAACTGTGCAAGCTTCCCATCGGTGGTTTGGCTAACCGTGCAATCACCCCACATACCGCCAATTTAATCCCAGCCTTTTATCAGCCTAGCAGAGCGGGCTTTTAGGCCCTCTAGAATGGAGCTGCTGATGGCATCGGGGAAGCCTGCTGGCAATTGCTGGGTAACGCGTTCAATAACATCATCAACGGAGTTGGCCAGTTCTGTCAGGATCTCTTCCATAGCAGAACGCTCAAATCCCACAGCTTTCGCCGTTTGGAAGAAATGGCGCGGGAATATCTGCTCAATGGCGTACTTCTTTCCCTTGCTGCTTGCTAGGCCCATAGCGAGCTTGGCGTCCCTTCGGTTGAGGCCTCGGCCGCCAAACACTGGATAGACAGATAGGATGTCGTAAAAAGGGGTCAGGCGAAAACGCCCTTCCGGTTCAATAAAGACCGAGAAGTTCTTTGCATGGCCATCGGTGGCCGCCAGCAGCCAGAACAGGACCTGAGATTTCATGAACAGGTAGCGATCCTGTTCTGGTGTCGCAGAGCCCAGCAAGGTTTTCATGATGTCAGTGATCCCCGGTCCTCCATGGCTCTCGTATTTCCGTGCTGACGGAACATTCAATACCTGACAGAAATCTTCTTGGGGAAGGCGCATGATCCAACTGCGATCTGTAGCGTAACGTCTGTCGAAGCGTTCCACCGCAAGTGCTTTGACCTGGCCAACCTGCATCATGAAGCAGTGAGGTACGGGTAGACTAAACTCCTTGGCAATCAGAGTGCAGATGTATTCGTTTTCTACGCTCTGGGAGAGGTCTATCGAGTAGGAGTGGCTTTCAATCTTGCCGATAGGGAGTTTAATAATGTGGGTTGTCGGCGTTGCGTTGAGTGGCAAGTACCAGCGGCCATCGAGATAGAGCAGCGCAGTCTTTTCTTGCGCCCCGGCGATAGAGATCCGGAACTCCTCTTGCTCCCTGACCATCCCCAAAGGGATTCCTGATTTGTAGCTGGTCAGGATCTGCTCGAGCTCGTCATCGGAAAGTGCCTTGTAGTCGATTCGCCTGACATCTGGAACATCGTGCCCTTCGGTAACCAGCTGTAATGCCCCTACGCTATCCTGGCCAATGCAACTGAGCAGATCGAAGGGCTGGGTTGATACCGCTTGATAGCGTGCTACAACCCTGTTCCTCACCTCCGTATTATCTGGCAGCAGGTTGTCGAAGAAGTTATAGGCTTCATCGCCCCGGTAGGCCTGATGACGCAATGGCATGGAGAGTGAGATGGGACGGCTGCCCGGTTGTGCTAGCCATGACCCATGGTACTGAAACTGATGGGCGCCGCTGGTAGTTTTGGTGAATGTGCCCACCCGATAGCCGTTCATGTAGACAGCCAGATTGGCCATTACCACTCCTCCTTCCAGCTCGATGCCGGACTATCGGATGACTCATTGCGGGGTTTGATATCCACTGACAATTCGAGTGCTGCGAGGATCTTGAACAGGGTTTCCAGCTTGGTGGACTCAGGGTTGAGCTCGAAGCTGGAGACAGTGTCTTGCCTAATCCCCACTTTCTCGGCCACTTTGCCTTGAGAGAGCTTTTGAGAAAGTCTGGCATCCTTGATACAGGCGCTCAGTTGCTTGGCGCTGGTTACTTTCATGATTCAACAACCTGGTAGCGTGCCTTCTTCCAATTTACACGCTATGGCAGGTATATCAATATTTACCTGTTATAGAGGGTAAGTATCATTTACACGCCATAGGCGGTATTTAACATTTATCCCCTATAGCGGGTAAGAGAACAGCAGACGGGGAGATTACCCAACCAGTTGAGACCTTGCTCTGCAAACGTCAATAGTTGGTTACTTTAGCTCTGAGCGATCAGGCCGCAGATTATCTTGAGTTCGATAATAAGGTCATCGTGCACTAACGCGTTGCGCAGGCCAATGAGCTTGCGCAGAGTGTCAGAGGGGATAGCCATGCGGCCCGAGAAGGTGGACCTATTAAGAAATTGAATCGGCCTTGGAGCGTGGGGCCAAAAGAACCTAGCGTCATCACCAGTAAGGTGGCTGGGAGAGGACATAAACTAGGGCTACGCGTTGATTATTGCAGTTCAAGTCAGAACTGAAAAGGTACATATCCGAGCATATGTACTAATTTTGGGCTGAAAAATCATACATCTTACTCACTCAAACCATGGGGTAAAGAACTGCCGCGCTACGCTTGGCTGCTGGCTTGTTCGGCGAGTCGAAAAGATGACTCACCTCAAAGCCCAGCTTCTGTAGATTTCCTCCTTTGGCATCCCATTCAGCAGATCAGGAATGGTGAGCAACGTCGCTTAAATACTCAAATACAACTCAAAATCGACTTTGTGATGACGGATCACATTTAAAGTTTGTGCTGTCAGATCAAAGGCTATCGAAAGGTTGTGTTTCGAGCGTCATGTAGTGGTTCTAAAAAGGTATACCCCATAAAAACCACTCAATATCCTCTCGAAAACAATATTGAAACCACTTATATTGAACCAACAATTCAGAACCTGTCGTTTTCAGAAGACGGCTGCACTGAACGTCAGAAGCCGACTGCACTATAGCAGCGGAGGGGTTGGATCCATCAGGCAACGACGGGCTGCTGCCGGCCATCAGCGGACGCAGGGAGGACTTTCCGCAACCGGCCGTTCGATGCGGCACCGATGGCCTTCGCGCAGGGGTAGTGAATCCGCCAGGATTGACTTGCGCTGCCCTACCTCTCACTAGTGAGGGGCGGCAGCGCATCAAGCGGTGAGCGCACTCCGGCACCGCCAACTTTCAGCACATGCGTGTAAATCATCGTCGTAGAGACGTCGGAATGGCCGAGCAGATCCTGCACGGTTCGAATGTCGTAACCGCTGCGGAGCAAGGCCGTCGCGAACGAGTGGCGGAGGGTGTGCGGTGTGGCGGGCTTCGTGATGCCTGCTTGTTCTACGGCACGTTTGAAGGCGCGCTGAAAGGTCTGGTCATACATGTGATGGCGACGCACGACACCGCTCCGTGGATCGGTCGAATGCGTGTGCTGCGCAAAAACCCAGAACCACGGCCAGGAATGCCCGGCGCGCGGATACTTCCGCTCAAGGGCGTCGGGAAGCGCAACGCCGCTGCGGCCCTCGGCCTGGTCCTTCAGCCACCATGCCCGTGCACGCGACAGCTGCTCGCGCAGGCTGGGTGCCAAGCTCTCGGGTAACATCAAGGCCCGATCCTTGGAGCCCTTGCCCTCCCGCACGATGATCGTGCCGTGATCGAAATCCAGATCCTTGACCCGCAGTTGCAAACCCTCACTGATCCGCATGCCCGTTCCATACAGAAGCTGGGCGAACAAACGATGCTCGCCTTCCAGAAAACCGAGGATGCGAACCACTTCATCCGGGGTCAGCACCACCGGCAAGCGCCGCGACGGCCGAGGTCTTCCGATCTCCTGAAGCCAGGGCAGATCCGTGCACAGCACCTTGCCGTAGAAGAACAGCAAGGCCGCCAATGCCTGACGATGCGTGGAGACCGAAACCTTGCGCTCGTTCGCCAGCCAGGACAGAAATGCCTCGACTTCGCTGCTGCCCAAGGTTGCCGGGTGACGCACACCGTGGAAACGGATGAAGGCACGAACCCAGTGGACATAAGCCTGTTCGGTTTGTAAACTGTAATGCAAGTAGCGTATGCGCTCACGCAACTGGTCCAGAACCTTGACCGAACGCAGCGGTGGTAACGGCGCAGTGGCGGTTTTCATGGCTTGTTATGACTGTTTTTTTGTACAGTCTATGCCTCGGGCATCCAAGCAGCAAGCGCGTTACGCCGTGGGTCGATGTTTGATGTTATGGAGCAGCAACGATGTTACGCAGCAGGGCAGTCGCCCTAAAACAAAGTTGGGCGTGACCAATGCAGCGTGTCGTCGGGCCACATAGAACACCTAGAAGTTCACAAGAAAGGTCGGAAATGGAACGAAGTAGCAATGAAGTCAGTAATCCAGTTGCTGGCAATTTTGTATTCCCATCGAACGCCACGTTTGGTATGGGAGATCGCGTGCGCAAGAAATCCGGCGCCGCCTGGCAAGGTCAGATTGTCGGGTGGTACTGCACAAATTTGACCCCCGAAGGCTACGCCGTCGAGTCTGAGGCTCACCCAGGCTCAGTACAGATTTATCCTGTTGCGGCGCTTGAACGCATCAACTGAGTTCAAGGTTGAAGTGCGCCGCTCAACGGTCAAACCGGGCATCACCGACTACAGCCCAACTTGTCGCTCCAGCGGACGGCTTCGCCGCCCGCTGAGCTAATTCGTTAAACATCATGAGGGAAGCGGTGATCGCCGAAGTATCGACTCAACTATCAGAGGTAGTTGGCGTCATCGAGCGCCATCTCGAACCGACGTTGCTGGCCGTACATTTGTACGGCTCCGCAGTGGATGGCGGCCTGAAGCCACACAGTGATATTGATTTGCTGGTTACGGTGACCGTAAGGCTTGATGAAACAACGCGGCGAGCTTTGATCAACGACCTTTTGGAAACTTCGGCTTCCCCTGGAGAGAGCGAGATTCTCCGCGCTGTAGAAGTCACCATTGTTGTGCACGACGACATCATTCCGTGGCGTTATCCAGCTAAGCGCGAACTGCAATTTGGAGAATGGCAGCGCAATGACATTCTTGCAGGTATCTTCGAGCCAGCCACGATCGACATTGATCTGGCTATCTTGCTGACAAAAGCAAGAGAACATAGCGTTGCCTTGGTAGGTCCAGCGGCGGAGGAACTCTTTGATCCGGTTCCTGAACAGGATCTATTTGAGGCGCTAAATGAAACCTTAACGCTATGGAACTCGCCGCCCGACTGGGCTGGCGATGAGCGAAATGTAGTGCTTACGTTGTCCCGCATTTGGTACAGCGCAGTAACCGGCAGAATCGCGCCGAAGGATGTCGCTGCCGACTGGGCAATGGAGCGCCTGCCGGCCCAGTATCAGCCCGTCATACTTGAAGCTAGACAGGCTTATCTTGGACAAGAAGAAGATCGCTTGGCCTCGCGCGCAGATCAGTTGGAAGAATTTGTTCACTACGTGAAAGGCGAGATCACCAAGGTAGTCGGCAAATAATACATGTTAGGCGACGCGTGGAGTCGCTCTAGAATTTTCGGGTACAAATTTTATGACGAATTATTTTGAGAGTCCCTTCAAAGGGAAGCTTCTGACTGAGCAGGTGAAGAATCCGAACATCAAGGTAGGGCGGTATAGCTACTATTCCGGCTATTACCATGGGCACTCGTTTGATGATTGTGCTCGCTACCTTCTACCAGACCGTGATGACGTTGATCAGCTGATTATCGGCAGCTTCTGCTCCATCGGATCAGGCGCAGCTTTTATTATGGCTGGGAATCAAGGCCACCGATATGATTGGGTCTCTTCTTTCCCTTTCTTCTACATGAACGAGGAGCCCGCGTTTGCAAAATCAGTCGATGCATTCCAGCGGGCTGGCGACACAGTTATAGGAAGTGATGTGTGGATCGGTTCGGAGGCCATGATCATGCCCGGGATCAAGATCGGGCATGGAGCGGTGATAGGTAGCCGCGCTTTGGTTGCCAAAGACGTGGAACCCTACACCATAGTGGGGGGAAACCCTGCAAAGTCGATTAGGAAGCGCTTTTCTGAAGAAGAAATTTCTATGCTTTTAGATATGGCTTGGTGGGATTGGCCGCTGGAACAAATCAAGGAAGCAATGCCTTTTCTTTGTTCGTCTGGCATTGCCAGCCTGTATCGTCGCTGGCAAGGCACAAGCGCCTAACAATACGCTACACACGGACAAATTACTCGCTGCGCTCCTAATTTGCCGGTGAGCGTGGCGTTAGATGCACTAAGCACATAATTGCTCACAGCCAAACTATCAGGTCAAGTCTGCTTTTATTATTTTTAAGCGTGCATAATAAGCCCTACACAAATTGGGAGATATATCATGAAAGGCTGGCTTTTTCTTGTTATCGCAATAGTTGGCGAAGTAATCGCAACATCCGCATTAAAATCTAGCGAGGGCTTTACTAAGCTTGCCCCTTCCGCCGTTGTCATAATCGGTTATGGCATCGCATTTTATTTTCTTTCTCTGGTTCTGAAATCCATCCCTGTCGGTGTTGCTTATGCAGTCTGGTCGGGACTCGGCGTCGTCATAATTACAGCCATTGCCTGGTTGCTTCATGGGCAAAAGCTTGATGCGTGGGGCTTTGTAGGTATGGGGCTCATAATTGCTGCCTTTTTGCTCGCCCGATCCCCATCGTGGAAGTCGCTGCGGAGGCCGACGCCATGGTGACGGTGTTCGGCATTCTGAATCTCACCGAGGACTCCTTCTTCGATGAGAGCCGGCGGCTAGACCCCGCCGGCGCTGTCACCGCGGCGATCGAAATGCTGCGAGTCGGAGCAGACGTCGTGGATGTCGGACCGGCCGCCAGCCATCCGGACGCGAGGCCTGTATCGCCGGCCGATGAGATCAGACGTATTGCGCCGCTCTTAGACGCCCTGTCCGATCAGATGCACCGTGTTTCAATCGACAGCTTCCAACCGGAAACCCAGCGCTATGCGCTCAAGCGCGGCGTGGGCTACCTGAACGATATCCAAGGATTTCCTGACCCTGCGCTCTATCCCGATATTGCTGAGGCGGACTGCAGGCTGGTGGTTATGCACTCAGCGCAGCGGGATGGCATCGCCACCCGCACCGGTCACCTTCGACCCGAAGACGCGCTCGACGAGATTGTGCGGTTCTTCGAGGCGCGGGTTTCCGCCTTGCGACGGAGCGGGGTCGCTGCCGACCGGCTCATCCTCGATCCGGGGATGGGATTTTTCTTGAGCCCCGCACCGGAAACATCGCTGCACGTGCTGTCGAACCTTCAAAAGCTGAAGTCGGCGTTGGGGCTTCCGCTATTGGTCTCGGTGTCGCGGAAATCCTTCTTGGGCGCCACCGTTGGCCTTCCTGTAAAGGATCTGGGTCCAGCGAGCCTTGCGGCGGAACTTCACGCGATCGGCAATGGCGCTGACTACGTCCGCACCCACGCGCCTGGAGATCTGCGAAGCGCAATCACCTTCTCGGAAACCCTCGCGAAATTTCGCAGTCGCGACGCCAGAGACCGAGGGTTAGATCATGCCTAGCATTCACCTTCCGGCCGCCCGCTAGCGGACCCTGGTCAGGTTCCGCGAAGGTGGGCGCAGACATGCTGGGCTCGTCAGGATCAAACTGCACTATGAGGCGGCGGTTCATACCGCGCCAGGGGAGCGAATGGACAGCGAGGAGCCTCCGAACGTTCGGGTCGCCTGCTCGGGTGATATCGACGAGGTTGTGCGGCTGATGCACGACGCTGCGGCGTGGATGTCCGCCAAGGGAACGCCCGCCTGGGACGTCGCGCGGATCGACCGGACATTCGCGGAGACCTTCGTCCTGAGATCCGAGCTCCTAGTCGCGAGTTGCAGCGACGGCATCGTCGGCTGTTGCACCTTGTCGGCCGAGGATCCCGAGTTCTGGCCCGACGCCCTCAAGGGGGAGGCCGCATATCTGCACAAGCTCGCGGTGCGACGGACACATGCGGGCCGGGGTGTCAGCTCCGCGCTGATCGAGGCTTGCCGCCATGCCGCGCGAACGCAGGGGTGCGCCAAGCTGCGGCTCGACTGCCACCCGAACCTGCGTGGCCTATACGAGCGGCTCGGATTCACCCACGTCGACACTTTCAATCCCGGCTGGGATCCAACCTTCATCGCAGAACGCCTAGAACTCGAAATCTAACGTCCGTTCGGGCATCGAGGTCCATGTCGGGGTGGGACGGGCCCGTGGCTTCAAGATCACTTGCAGTCCGACCGCGATGTCTTGGTTGCGCGAGAGGTTGTCGATATCCTCCACTTCCATCATCAACCCTGGATAATGCCGCCGCCGTCATCGCCGCCGACGCCCGTGCCGGGCTTTTCGGGCCTGTCAGGCTTGCTCGGCCTTCAGCCTGCCTGGGCGAGATCTCCGGCGGACGGATTAACGGCGGAGCTTCGCCGCCTTTCGTGCGTGTGAAGGCCGAAGATAGTTCTCTCAAAAACATCCGTTTATGAGAGATACCAAATGTCATTTTCAGAAGACGACTGCACCAGTTGATTGGGCGTAATGGCTGTTGTGCAGCCAGCTCCTGACAGTTCAATATCAGAAGTGATCTGCACCAATCTCGACTATGCTCAATACTCGTGTGGGCTCTGTTGCAAAAATCGTGAAGCTTGAGCATGCTTGGCGGAGATTGGACGGACGGAACGATGACGGATTTCAAGTGGCGCCATTTCCAGGGTGATGTGATCCTGTGGGCGGTGCGCTGGTATTGTCGCTATCCGATCAGCTATCGCGACCTTGAGGAAATGCTGGCGGAACGCGGCATTTCGGTCGACCATACGACGATCTATCGCTGGGTCCAGTGCTACGCCCCGGAGATGGAGAAGCGGCTGCGCTGGTTCTGGCGGCGTGGCTTTGATCCGAGCTGGCGCCTGGATGAAACCTACGTCAAGGTGCGGGGCAAGTGGACCTACCTGTACCGGGCAGTCGACAAGCGGGGCGACACGATCGATTTCTACCTGTCGCCGACCCGCAGCGCCAAGGCAGCGAAGCGGTTCCTGGGCAAGGCCCTGCGAGGCCTGAAGCACTGGGAAAAGCCTGCCACGCTCAATACCGACAAAGCGCCGAGCTATGGTGCAGCGATCACCGAATTGAAGCGCGAAGGAAAGCTGGACCGGGAGACGGCCCACCGGCAGGTGAAGTATCTCAATAACGTGATCGAGGCCGATCACGGAAAGCTCAAGATACTGATCAAGCCGGTGCGCGGTTTCAAATCGATCCCCACGGCCTATGCCACGATCAAGGGATTCGAAGTCATGCGAGCCCTGCGCAAAGGACAGGCTCGCCCCTGGTGCCTGCAGCCCGGCATCAGGGGCGAGGTGCGCCTTGTGGAGAGAGCTTTTGGCATTGGGCCCTCGGCGCTGACGGAGGCCATGGGCATGCTCAACCACCATTTCGCAGCAGCCGCCTGATCGGCGCAGAGCGACAGCCTACCTCTGACTGCCGCCAATCTTTGCAACAGAGCCTCCGTCGCCATGCTCACCTCGCTTTGGTGCACACGAGTATTGAGCATAGTCGAGATTGGTGCAGATCACTTCTGATATTGAACTGTCAGGAGCTGGCTGCACAACAGCCATTACGCCCAATCAACTGGTGCAGTCGTCTTCTGAAAATGACAGAACCAGTTTAAACAGACCTATGGAGGTTTCAATGTTCATACGGGCGTACTTACGTGCATCGACAGTGGAGCAGGATGCTGAGCGGGCACGAGAGCTGCTGATTGGTTTTGCTGCAGAGCATGGCCATCAGATAGCCAGTTTCTATGTGGAGAATGAGTCTGGGGCGACGCTGGACAGGCCTGAGCTTATGCGGCTGATCCGCGACGCTGCAGATCGTGACATTGTGCTGGTAGAACAGATTGATCGTCTGGCTCGTCTCAATCAGACGGATTGGCAAACATTGAAGCAGTTGCTAGCTCAGAAACAGCTCTCCATCGTTTCTCCGGAGCTTCCGACTTCCTGGGTGGCGTTACAGGGGGACAGCCGCTCCGAATTCACCAGCGCCATCTTGCAGGCTGTAAATGGCATGCTGCTGGATATGCTGGCAGCCGTCGCTCGCAAAGACTACGAAGATCGCCGACGCAGGCAACAGCAGGGTATTGCCAAGGCTAGGGATGAGGGGAAATATCGCGGTCGCCAGAAAGATGAAAAGAAGCGTCAGCACATCGCACAGTTGTTGAGCACCGGACACAGCTACTCGGTGATCCAGGAAATGTTGGGCTGCTCCCGCCATCTGATTTCGTGCGTGGCAAAAGAGGTCCATTCAGTAAAATAGCGGGTCATTTATCCGAGGCACCCATGCGACGCTTCTCGATATACAGCCACGCAGCAAAGGCGCCAAAGCCTATCAGGAATGAAAACAGGAGGATCAGGATGACGATGCTGTTCATGGTGATGGCCTCAGGTGTAGCGGATAAAGGATGCAATCAGGTGATCGTGTGACCAAACTCCATATCACCATGGACTCCGCTCAGGAAGAAATCAACAAAACACTGAAAGTATTGAAGTTTGTTCGCTTGCAACAAACATGATTGCGTGGAATCACGCAGGATGTGGAGCCATGGAATGAACACTGTCATTCCCAACCAATTCCCGTCCAGTTTCTTTCCACATAACTATCTATCTGGAAAAGTGGTGCGAATTTTCCACATAGTGGAATGCCAGTTCAGAACGAGTTATGTGGAATCCTGATCGAAGACTTCCTATCTATCTGGAAATTTCGTGCCGTTTTTCTCTCTGGAAAATTGGTCATCTTGTTTGAAGGGATGATAGACCTTGGTGTGCTGGAATTGATGGGGGCAGATTCCTATCTATCTGGAATCTTGGCCTCTGCATTCAGCGAGAGCCAAACCGGCTGACTGGCGATGGGACTAACTCAAGCTATGCCCTTCAACAAGCATTCACTACGACCTAGTTATGCCATTGCCTGACGTATCCTTGGCCAGAAGGTACGCTATCAAGAGCAGCCTCCCATGTTGCTTTATGAGTCTGAAATCAACAAAACTCGGCTGATTTTATGAGAGAATCTTGAGCAATATTGTCCCCGACCGGAAGAGTGCTCATGGCCGAGATCAACAAAGCAACCCTCACCGAAGCCGATATCATCTCGAAATACTTGCTGCCTGCTATCAAGGCGGCGGGGTGGGATGACCTGACCCAGGTCCGCCAGGAGGTGAAGCTGCGGGATGGCAAAGTGGTGGTGCGCGGCCAGATGGCGGCACGCAAAAAGGTTAAATCGGCCGATATCGTGCTCTATCACAAGATGGGCTTGCCACTTGCGGTGATCGAGGCCAAAGCCAACAAGCATGAGATTGGCAAGGGAATGCAGCAGGGGCTCGATTATGCCCGTCTGCTGGATGTGCCGTTCGTGTTCGCCAGCAACGGCGATGGCTTCGTATTTCATGACAAGACCAATCCGGCCAAGCTGGAATCCGAAATTGCGCTGGAGGATTTCCCCAGCCCGGGTCAGCTTTGGGACAAACTCTGCACCTGGAAGGGCTACACCCAGGCCCAACTGCCCGTTATCAGCCAGGACTACTACTCCGATGGCAGCGGCAAATCTCCCCGCTACTACCAGTTGCAGGCCATCAACAAGACCGTAGAAGCCATCTCGAAAGGTGAGGATCGGGTATTGCTGGTGATGGCCACCGGCACTGGAAAGACCTACACCGCATTCCAGATCATCTGGCGTTTGTGGAAGGCGGGCGCCAAGAAGCGCATCCTGTTTTTGGCCGATCGCAACATTCTGGTCGATCAGACCAAGATCAATGACTTTCAGCCCTTTGGCTCGGCCATGACCAAGATCACCGGGCGAATGATCGACCCCGCCTATGAGATCCACCTTGCCCTCTATCAGGCGCTCACCGGGCCGGAAGAGTCACAAAAAGCCTTTAAGCAGGTCTCTCCCGACTTCTTCGACCTGATCGTGGTGGATGAGTGCCATCGGGGCAGCGCCGCCGAAGACAGCGCCTGGCGCGAGATCCTCGAATACTTCTCATCGGCCAGCCAGATTGGTCTCACCGCCACCCCCAAAGAGACCGAAACCGTCTCCAACACCGATTACTTCGGTGACCCTGTTTATACCTATTCCCTGAAAGAGGGGATCGAAGATGGTTTTCTTGCCCCCTACAAGGTGGTGCGGGTCGATATCGATGTGGATCTGCAGGGGTGGCGTCCCACCAAAGGGCAGATGGACAAACAGGGCAACCTGATTGAAGACCGCATCTATAACCAGAAGGATTTCGACCGCACCCTGGTGATCGACGAGCGTACCCAGCTGGTGGCCGAGACCATCACCAACTACCTCAAGAAAACCGACCCGATGGCCAAGACCATAGTGTTTTGCAACGACATCGATCATGCCGACCGGATGCGCCGTGCCTTGGCAAACCTTAACCCCGAGCAGATGCTTAAAGATGATCGGTATGTAATGAAGATCACTGGCGATGATGACCTTGGCAAGGCCCAGCTCGACAACTTCATCAACCCGAAAAAGCCCTATCCGGTTATCGCCACCACTTCCGAGCTGATGACAACTGGCGTCGATGCCAAGACCTGCAAGCTGGTGGTGCTGGACCAAAACATCCAGTCCATGACCAAGTTCAAGCAGATCATCGGCCGTGGCACCCGTATCGACGACAAGTACGGCAAGCTCTGGTTTACCATTCTCGACTTCAAGAAGGCCACCGAACTGTTTGCCGATCCTCGTTTCGACGGCGAGCCGGAGCGCGTCATGGTGGTCAAACCGGCAGACATCAACAACCCGGATGAAGGCCTGGGCGATCTCATCGACGGCGCCGATCCACTGCCTGCCGATGAACCCGGCGATAATGACGATCCGTTTGCCCCCGGGGTTGATGAACAACCCGGCACTTACACAACCGGTAGTGACGGTGGCCACAGTGGCGCAGGGAGTCAGGGCGTTGGGGGTCAGGGCACAGGCCCGCTGGGTGGCCCCGAGCCAGGGGTCAGCAAGTATTATGTCAACGGCGTGACGGTCAGCGTCATCGCCGAGCGGGTGCAGTATTACGATGCCGATGGCAGGCTGGTGACCGAATCCTTCAAAGACTACACCAAGAAGACCCTGCTCAAAGAGTTTGCCACCCTCGATGCCTTCACCAAACGCTGGCAAGCCGCCGAACGCAAGCAAGCCATCATGGATGAGTTGGCGCAGGCGGGCGTGCTGTGGGAGGTGCTGCAAGAAGAGGTAGGTAAGGAGCTCGACCCGTTCGACCTTATCTGCCATGTGGTATACGATCAGCCGCCACTGACCCGCCGCGAGCGGGCGAACAACGTCAAAAAGCGCAACTACTTCACCAAGTACAACGACACCGCCCAGCAGGTGCTCACCAGCCTGCTCGACAAGTATGCCGATCAGGGGGTGACCGAGATTGAGACCAAGGATGCGCTAAAAGTCGCCCCCTTTACCGAGTTGGGTCGTCCGTTGGAGTTGGCCAAGAAGGGTTTTGGTGGCGCCAAACAGTTCGAGCAGGCCATCACCGAACTGGAGCAAGAAATCTATCGCCACACCGATCGCGAGCAGCAGAGCGCCTGACGCCAAGGCTGATACAGAACCACAGTGCGGCCATGGCAATCATGGCCGCTTGTTTTATCGATATTCCTGACGCATTCGCCCCAGTATTCGTCACCATTTTTGTAAAAAGCAGAGAACCCCATGTCATCCATCAGCTCAGTCATCAAATCCATTCAGGACATCATGCGCAAGGACGCCGGTATCGACGGCGATGCCCAGCGCCTCGGCCAGCTCTCCTGGCTGCTGTTTTTGAAAGTGTTCGACGCTCAGGAAGAGGAGCTGGAGTTTGAGCAGGATAACTACCGCTGCCCTATTCCCGAGCGCTTCCTGTGGCGCAACTGGGCGGCTGATAGCGAAGGGCTGACTGGCGATGCCCTGCTCGATTTCGTCAACAACGATCTGTTCGACAGCCTGAAAAACCAGCCTGCCAATATCAGTCTCAACCCCCGTGGCTATGTGGTGAAAGAGGCGTTCTCTGACGCTTTCAACTACATGAAAAACGGCACCCTGCTCAAGCAGGTGATTAACAAGCTCAACGAGATCGACTTTACCGACAGCAGCGAGCGCCACCTGTTTGGCGACATCTACGAGCAGATCCTGCGCGACCTGCAGAGCGCCGGTAACGCGGGCGAGTTCTACACCCCCCGCGCCGTTACCCGCTTTATGGTCAACCGTATCGACCCCAAACTCGGCGAGCGGATCATGGACCCTGCCTGCGGCACCGGCGGCTTTCTCGCCTGCGCTTTCGACCATGTCAAAGAGCACTATGTCGAGACCTCAGCCGACCATCAGACCCTGCAGCAGCAGATCCTGGGGGTCGAGAAGAAGCAGTTGCCGCACCTCCTTTGCACCACCAATATGCTGCTGCACGGCATCGAGGTACCGGTGCAGATCCGCCACGGCAATACCCTCGACAAGCCGCTGTCGAGCTGGGACAGCGATATCGATGTGATCCTCACCAACCCGCCCTTTGGTGGCACCGAAGAGGATGGCATCGAGCAGAACTTCCCGGCCGATCTGCGCACCCGCGAAACCGCCGACCTGTTCCTGCAGCTGATCATTGAAGTCCTTGCCCCGGCAACAAATGGCAAGGGTGGTCGCGCCGCCGTGGTGCTGCCCGATGGCACCCTGTTTGGCGAAGGGGTCAAAACCAAGATCAAGCAACTGCTCACCAGCGAGTGCAACCTGCACACCATAGTGCGGCTGCCCAACGGCGTGTTTGCCCCCTATACCGGCATCAAGACCAATATCCTCTTCTTCACCAAGGGCCAGCCCACCAAAGATGTCTGGTTCTACCAGCACCCCTATCCGGCTGGAGTGAAGAACTACAGCAAAACCAAGCCGATGAAGTTCGAGGAGTTTGAGGCCGAGATCAATTGGTGGGGCGATGAGGCGGACGGCTTTGCTGCCCGAATCGAGAACGAGCAAGCGTGGAAGGTCGGCATTGACGAGATTGTGGCTCGTAACTTCAACCTCGATATTAAAAATCCCCATGTCGGTGAGCAGATAAGCCATGACCCTGACGAGCTGCTGGCGCGCTATGCCACAGAACAGGCTGAAATCCAGTGCCTGCGTGACCAGCTAAAAACCATTCTGGGTGACGCCTTGGGCAAAGGTGTGGCCAAGCAAGGGGGGCAGGCATAATGGCGGCTCAGAAAATAGAAAATCTGATTACCGACCATCTGGATCTCTGGACTGCGGCGGTGCGCCCCAAACGCAGTGCTGGGCGCGGTAGCAACAGCAAGCTGGAACTCACCGGCATC
The DNA here is from genome assembly GCF_055193095.1 of Aeromonas sp. 160P. Classification (NCBI taxonomy): domain Bacteria; kingdom Pseudomonadati; phylum Pseudomonadota; class Gammaproteobacteria; order Aeromonadales; family Aeromonadaceae; genus Aeromonas; species Aeromonas sp. 160P. The sequence goes on from NZ_JBUXKV010000001.1 coordinate 731,034, forward strand.
AAAAAGCTGCGAGAGCTGATCCTGGAGCTGGCCGTGCGCGGCAAACTGGTGCCGCAAGACCCCAGCGATGAACCGGCCTCCGTGCTGTTGGAATGCATTGCCGCCGAAAAGGCGCGGTTGGTGAAAGAGGAAGGACTAAGGACATCCGCCAATGAGGTTGTCGATATTGCTGATGAATATATTGAATGTCCAAGTCACTGGAAATGGGCTCGACTCGGCAACATAGCAAAGTTTATTGATTACAGAGGAAAAACCCCAAATAAGATAGATGCTGGTGTTAGGTTGATTACTGCCAAAAATATTCGGTATGGCTACATTGACCTTGTCCCAGAGGAGTTCATTTCAGAAGCAGATTATGATCAATGGATGACAAGGGGATTTCCAAGGGTTGGGGATACACTATTTACAACCGAAGCTCCGCTAGGTAATGCAGCTGTAATTGATATAAATGAACGTTTTGCGCTTGCCCAAAGGGCAATTTGTTTTCAGTGGCATTATTCTACTGTTAGTAGGTTTATGCTTATTCAGATATTAGCATCACCATTTCAAAATCAGCTGATTGATAATTCTTCAGGGATGACAGCTACAGGGGTAAAAGCTTCACGGCTAAAAGAAATACCTGTAGTAATTCCTCCAGCTGAGGAACAACAACGTATCGTAGCCAAAGTGGATGAGCTAATGGCCCTCTGCGACCAGTTGGAGCTGCGTAGCGAATCACAGCTGGCGGCCCATCAGACGCTGGTGGAGACCCTGCTCGCTACGCTCACAGACGGTGCCGATGCCGACGAGTTGGCGCAAAACTGGGCGCGGCTAAGCACTCGCTTCGATACCCTCTTTACCACCGAGGCCAGTATTGACGCCCTGAAACAGACTATCCTGCAACTGGCGGTGATGGGTAAGCTGGTACCGCAAGACCCGAGCGATGAACCCGCCGCCGCCCTGCTGGCGCGTATCGCCGCCGAAAAAGCCCAGCTGGTCAAAGAGAAGAAAATCAAAAAAGAGAAACCGCTACCTGCGATCAGCGAAGAAGAAAAGCCGTTTGAACTGCCACAAGGGTGGGAATGGTGCCGCTTGCCTGATTTAGGTGAATTAGCACGAGGAAAATCTAAGCATCGTCCAAGAAATGACCCCAAGCTATACGTTAATGGGACTATTCCTCTTGTTCAAACTGGAGATGTAGCCCGGGCTGATGGCGTAATTGAGTCTTACACTGCTATGTATAATGAGATAGGTTTGGCTCAAAGTCAGCTATGGCCAAAAGGAACTCTGTGCATCACAATTGCAGCAAATATTGCTGATACTGGAATATTAGGATTTGATGCATGTTTTCCTGATAGTGTTGTGGGATACACCCCTTATGAATCAAGTTTGCCAGTGGTTTATTTTGATTTCTTCATCCGTACAGCAAAGGAAAATTTAGAGAAATTTGCTCCGTCTACAGCACAGAAAAATATTAATCTGGAAATTTTAAGTAATATTTTAGTCCCATGCCCTCCGACTCAAGAGTTCATTCGTATTGTCAGTAGGGTCAATGTTTTATTTGCCATCTGCGATCAACTTAAAGCCCGCCTGCAAACCAGCCAGCAAACCCAGCTTGCCCTGGCCGAGTCGCTGGTGGAAGGCGCTCTCACCTGAATGTTGGCAGGGCGTCCGCAGTGGCGCCCTGCATCCTGCTTAACACCATCTATTTTCCCTATACCCTGTAACAGGTCGATTTACCATGAGTCTCTTTCATATCGCCAATCAACAGCTGACCCCGTTAACCCAAACCACTTTTGCTGCCGAAGGGCTACAAGAGCGCCAGGATCTGCAGGAGGCGGGCGTTGTTGCCCAAATCAGCCAGCAAATCATGATTTCCCCAGCCCCAAGTGACCGTTACACTCGGGGCTTTCTGACAGGCAGACCAAGGGTGTTCAGTTTGTTTATCGCGCTCACATACGCCATCACTTCTCCCACTTGACCATTGTATTTTCGCAGGGTGATTTGGCCTGCCATTAACTGTTTGAACCGGAACATCGCTGTCTCTGCCAGCGAACGACGGTGATACCCCGATATCCTCTTCCAGTACGGGGTTCTAAGCCGGAACCGCCGAAATTTCCGTCTGGGTGCAATTGGCTGACGGGCAACGGTGTCCGTTCAACGATTTTCTCGGGTATGCCATAGCCGCAGAACGTAGATGGGAGCAGCTCACGAAACGGAAAGAATCGCTAAGCATTATGCTCGATGTGCATCGTTGATAAAAAACCTAATATTTCAACGAGCTATGTTATATGTCAGAATGGGCCGATAAGAATACGCCACGTACAGGGGGACTTCTTCAAGGGACAAAACTCCTGGTATCTCAGAACAAAATGTAGGCAAGTAACTGCCTCAAATTTGATAGAAAAGAAGGTGCAATATATTTATCGCACCTTCCTGATGTTTATAGTGATTAATTACTCACAACTCTCATCGATCGAGGTCGGCTAAAATCGAGGTACTGGCCATTCCATGCTTTTACTTTTTTCATCTCGTTAGTCCCTACACTGCCGACAAACTCACCAATCCTGTTATATGAAAGGTTATTCCAATCAGACAAAAGTACTTTTGCGTTAAGGCCTGCATCGACATGAACCTCTTGGCTAATAATCCAATTAGGCAAAGAATATCCAGACCGAGAACCAACCGGGAGGCAATACTGTGCCTCTGTAGTGTTAGATACGATACACCCTTCATTTGCTTTTGCAGGAAGAGCCTTACCATACACAGAGAAGGAAATATCTGTTGGTGCTGATGATAATGTTTTTTCAGCAATCGTCCTATTATTGCATACCACTGCTGCTTGGCTGGGGTTCAGGTCTGTCGGCACGTTGATGTGGAATTTGTTCATCACTGTACTGGCTGCCCTGTGGTTGGCCAATGTGAAGCGCTGCAGACCATCGCGGGTCTCCACCTGCAACTGGCAATTATTACCGGACAAGGTGTTACTGTCATCCGGATAGGTGAAGCCGTAGGCGCCGTGCAGAGCCGGATAGATATAGCTGGGCAGACTACCCTGCGGGTCGTAATACCCCACCAGGGTGGTCACCGGCACCCCGAACTGCTCGGGCTTGCGCGCAACCTTGGTATCGATGGGGGAGACCTCCACCCAGCTTAGGCCATCCGAGGTGAAGCTCTTCTTAAAGCCTCTGCTCACCAGGATCTCCTTACCGTTGATAAAGAGGCGACTGTTGTAACCGGCCCCGTGATCGATGGTCAGACTGCGTCCACGGTTGTCCGCAGAGGCAACCGGCACCCGGATATCACGGGTCCAGCGACCGTCCCACATGGCGACCCTGACCAAGCCATAATCCGCCAGCAGGGCACTCAGCCCAGCCTCGCTCAGGGCATCCATGGGGGCATCGACCTTCTCGATCCCCTCTACCGTGTGCTGATAGGGCTCCATCCTGGCCGTCGCACTGTTCCACTTGCTAAAGCCGGTGGCCGAGTTGGCATCGAACACGGCCTTGCTCTCGAAGAAACGCTGAATGATGGCAGCCGAGTTGGGAGTGTAGAGGGTGAATCGGTTAGCACCGGATAGAGGGCTGCCGCCCGCCATCGCATCGAAGCCAAACTTGCGGCCATCGAACGGGGGCTGGCACTGGCCATCCAGACAGGCATCCTCATTGGTTCGGGTCGGCGAGAAGTTGGGGATGAAGCGACGCTTGTCACTGTCCCAGCCCCAGCTGGAGTTGAGCTGCTCAGCACTGCGATGGACCGAACCACTAAAACCATCCACATAGTGGCCAAGGCCGAAGTTATGGCCCACTTCGTGGCTGAACTCGTTGCCAAGGGAGTTATCCAGCGTGACGATGCCACCGCCACCGGAACCTCCATGCACCTGAACCCCATTGGCATACTTGCCGCGACTGTTGTGCGCCGTCAGCTGGGCCACCACAAAGGGATGGCTCCCCTCCCCTTCACCGGCACTGCTGTTGATGCCGTAGTTGGCATTGTCGATACCGTGAGAGATAAGTTCCTTGCCGATACGCTGGCGCATAGTGCCGCTATGCCAGCCCCCTTCGCTTGGATCGAAATCGGTCAGCAGAGTACCGTTGGGTAGCATAACTTCCGGCAGATAGAGTGCCGCATACTGGTTGACGATCATCCGGCTAGCAGGAATGGTCTGGAAGTATTCTCGGTGAGCCTCCTTGTCGTTGGCAAAGGCGAAGCGATCCCGTGGCGTGATGAGCATGCCGATGTCGATGGTGTGCAGCAGCAGCTCGCCGGGGGCACCGACCTTGATGTCACGCAGTTCACCACTGAAATTGCCCTGACGAACGGAGAGGTTCAGTCCAGGCTGGATCCACCCGGCAGGCAGCTCGCCGCTCCAGGTATCCGGGGCATAGGTGATGCGGTTGTTCTCCAGCTCCCCCTCACGGAACCACTGCCCCTTGGCAAACTTGAACTGCAGGGTCTGGCCACGGGCGACGGTCACCTGCCGCTCGCCATAGAAGATCGTCGAGTTGTAGCCTGCGCTGGAGCGCAAGCGCACCATCTTGCCCTCCAGCTCCGGGCTCACGGGCAGGTAGATATCCCGAACCCAGCGGCCGTCAGCGGTCTGAATCTCCACCAGTGCACGACCCGTCAGCCGATCCTTGAGGAAGGCGCCGCTCTTGTCGCTCAGTTTGGCCAAATCAGCACTGCTGCTGATCACCGCGGTGGGGCCGCTCTCTGGGACGAAACTCACCCCGCCTTCGGGAACACCTGCGAGGTGGTAGACAGTCTCAGGCAGCGCCGACGGGGGCGACAAGGTCAGAGTGCCAAGCAGCTTGCCGCTGGCGTCGCGGGCCTCCACCACCATGGGGGTCACCCCATCGGCCTGTAGCGGTTGCACCAGCAGCAAACTCTTGCGCAGGCTGGTCAAGGTGGGCTGGCGCTCCCCCTCCTTGGGGGAGGCTGGGATAATCTGGCTCTGGGCAAACTGCACTCTGGCTGATAGTGAGCCGACCAGGTCATTTTGTGGGGCAGACGAGTTGAATATGAGAGGAGAGATTTGCTTAGCAGATACAGACAATGCTGTAGCTGCAATCGAGGCTGCGATCAAACAGGAAATATAGTTGCGCTTCATTTTTTAATTACCATTGATTAAATGTTAATTCATCATGTTTTTTACAGTGAAAAAGTCAAATATTTTCAGAAGGAAAGTCATGTCCAGAAGCTAAATAGGAAATGTCAAGAATAAAGAATGTGCTTTGTTGTCACCTTGAATCGTCCAACTAGGGTATACCCTATCCTGATGTCAGGTCGTTCAGTTAAAAGTGTCAGAATAAAGTATTGAATTTAATTAATTGACACATTCAAGGCAAGATCTTAGATTTCTTCCTGACACTTTTAAGTTCAGGAGGTCTCTTGCAGGGACAACGCATCGGTTACATCCGCGTCAGCAGCTTCGATCAAAACCCAGAACGGCAACTGGAACATATTCAGGTGGACAAAGTTTTCACCGACAAAGCCTCGGGGAAAGACACTCAGCGCCCGCAGCTCGAAGCCTTGCTCTCCTTTGTTCGCGAAGGTGACACGGTCGTGGTACACAGCATGGATCGCCTTGCTCGCAACTTGGATGATCTGCGTCGACTTGTGCAGGGACTTACCCAGCACAGTGTCTGCATTGAATTCGTCAAGGAGCATCTGACTTTCACTGGCGAAGATTCGCCGATGGCAAACCTTATGCTGTCAGTCATGGGGGCATTCGCCGAGTTCGAGCGAGCGTTGATCCGGGAACGTCAACGTGAAGGTATTGCCTTGGCAAAACAGCGTGGTGCTTATAGGGGTCGCAAGAAATCGCTGTCTGACCCAGAGATAGCGGAAGTGCGGCGGCGAGTCATTGCAGGCGAAAAGAAGGCGACACTTGCCCGTGAATTTGGCATCAGCAGGGAGACTCTGTACCAATACTTGCGGGTGCCGGAGTAACTTATGGCGATTGCTAGAAGCGAGCGACTAACAGTTCTGTCGGATGCCGAGCAGGAGGCGCTGTACGGCTTACCGGACTTTGACGATGCGCAGCGGCTGGAATACCTGGCCTTGACCGAAAATGAGCTGGCGCTCGCCAGCAGCCGACCAAGCATCCATGCTCAGCTCTATTGCATCCTGCAGATTGGTTACTTCAAAGCCAAGAACGATTTCTTCCGTTTCCACTGGCGTGAGGTTGAGGATGATTGCGCTTTCGTGCTCAGCCGATATTTTCAAGGTGAGGCATTCGAGGCCAAGCAGATCTCCAAACACGAGCACTACAGCCAGCGAGGTAAAATTGCCGCGCTATTTGGCTACCAGCCGTGGGCCTCCAGCTACCTGCCATCACTTGAGCAACAGGCCTCGCTGATCGTGCGGCGCGATGTGACGCCCAGCTTTGTAGCCGCTGAGCTGATCGTCTGGCTCAACGAACACAAGATCATTCGTCCCGGCTATACCACCCTGCAAGCGCTGGTCAGCGAAGTCCTGTCTGCCGAACGTCGACGACTGGGAGCCCTGCTAGCACAGGTGTTGGATGAACCGGCCAAGACTGCGCTGAGCCAGCTCCTGGTGCGCGACGATACGTTGTCACAACTGGCTGCTCTCAAACAAGACGCCAAGGATTTTGGGTGGCGTCAGATGGCCAGAGAGCGTGAGAAGCGCGCCTTGCTGGCGACGTTGCACGAGATTGCCAAGGGACTACTGCCCAAACTGGGGATCTCTCAACATAACCTGTTGTATTACGCGAGTCTGGCTAATTTCTACACCGTCCATGATTTGCGCAACTTAAAGGCAGAGCAGACCCAGCTCTATCTGTTGTGCTATGCCTTCGTGCGTTACCGGCAGCTCAGCGACAATCTGGTCGATGCGATGGTGTTCCACATGCATCAACTGGATCACGAAAACCGCGCGGGTGCCAGGGCGTCTTTTGCCGAGGAACAGGTCAAACGGCATCAGGAAACGCCCCAGGTTGGTCGCTTGCTGTCCCTGTACGTGGACGACAGTGTCGCGGATCCGACGCCATTCGGCGAGGTGCGCCAACGAGCCTACAAGATCATGGCCAAAGACGTGCTGCAAAACACGGCGCAGCGCATGAGCGTCAAGCCTCTGAATAAACTGACATTGCACTGGCAGGCGGTGGATGGCCAAGCCAAACGTATCCGTCGTCATCTCCGACCGTTGTTTGTTGCGCTGGAGTTTGCCGCCACCGATCCGGACAGTCAGTGGCTGGCGGCACTGACCTGGGCCAAAAGCGTGTTTGCCAAGCAGCAGCGCCTGTCACAACGACCACTCGCTGAATGCCCGGCAGCCACACTCCCCAAACGCTTGCGGCCCTACCTGCTGACCTTTGATGCGGATGGTGAGCCGGCAGGGCTACATGCCGACCGCTACGAGTTCTGGTTGTACCACCAACTCAAAAAACGTTTCCAATCTGGTGAGCTCTATCTCGATGACAGTTTGCAGCACCGGCATTTCTCCGATGAGTTGGTGTCTATGCAAGAGCACGCCCAGGAGCTGGCACAGATGGATATCCCGTTCCTGCGCCAACCGGTTGAAACACAGCTCGATGCTTTGGCCGCCGAGCTGCACAAGCAATGGCGGGCATTCAACCGTGAGCTGAAACAGGGCAAGCTGACACACCTCGAATACGACAAAGACGCGCAGAAACTGACCTGGTGCAAGCCCAAGAGGGAAAACCAAAAGGCGCGGGAGCAAACGTTTTACGAGCAATTACCGTACTGTGATGTCGCCGACGTGTTCCGCTTCGTCAACAACCAGTGTCAGTTCCTATCGGCACTGACCCCGCTGCAACCACGTTACGCCAAGAAGGTTGCGGATACCGACAGTCTGATTGCGGTCATCATCGCCCAGGCCATGAACCACGGTAACCTGGTCATGGCGCGTACCAGCGATATTCCATACCACGTCCTGGAGAGTGCATATCAGCAGTACTTGCGGCAAGCGTCGCTACACGAGGCCAATGACTGCATCAGCAACGCCATTGCCGTGCTGCCTATCTTCCCGTATTACTCGTTCGACCTCGGTGTGCTGTACGGCGCTGTTGATGGGCAGAAATTCAGCGTCGAACGACCAACCGTGAAGGCGCGCTACTCGCGCAAGTACTTCGGGCGCGGCAAGGGCGTGGTGGCCTATACGCTATTGTGTAACCACATCCCGTTGAACGGCTACCTGATCGGCGCCCATGATTACGAGGCCCACCATGTGTTCGACATCTGGTATCGCAATACCTCTGACATTGTGCCAGAGGTCATTACTGGCGACATGCACAGTATTAACAAAGCCAACTTCGCTATCTTGCACTGGTTCGGGCGGCGTTTCGAGCCACGCTATACCGACCTCAACGACCAGGTGCAGGCGTTGTATTGCGTGGGCGACCCGGCGCGATACGAGAAGTGCCTGATCCAGCCAGTTGGCCAAATAGATCGGCAATTGATTGTCAGCGAAAAAGCGAACATTGATCGGATCATAGCCACACTGGGTTTGAAGGAGATGACGCAGGGAACGTTGATCCGCAAACTGTGCACCTACACCGCGCCAAACCCGACGCGGCGGGCCATCTTCGAGTTAGATAAACTGGTGCGCAGCATCTACACGCTACGTTACCTGCGTGACCCCCAATTGGAACGTAACGTACATCGCTCGCAAAACCGGATTGAGTCATACCATCAGCTACGTTCAAGCATTGCGCAGGTGGGGGGCAAGAAAGAATTGACTGGGCGGACCGACATTGAGATCGAGATCAGCAACCAGTGCGCCAGGCTGATCGCCAACGCAGTCATCTACTACAACTCGGCAATCCTGTCGCGTTTGCTAACGAAGTGCGAAGCGGCAGGTAACGCCAAGGCCCTCTCGGTGCTCACCCAGATATCGCCGGCAGCCTGGCGGCACATTTTACTGAACGGGCATTATACCTTTCAGAGTGACGGTAAGATGATTGACCTGGATGCGCTTGTGGCTGGGGTGGAACTGGAGTGACGGAAATTTCGGCGGTTCCGGCTTAGAACCCCAGTACGCTAGCCCTTCCTTGCGCATCACCAGCACCGCCTCATTTCTCGGATGTCCCTTTTCCCATAACCCCGCGTTCTTGCGAGGCGGGATACACGCCGTCGCCCCTTTACGCGCAATCAACCGATGGCTGGCTTTGCTGTCATAGGCGCCATCTGCGTAAACACGCCCCAGCTTGCGACGCAGAGGATTGAGCAAGGTCGGCAACACCTCTGCGTCATGCACATTCTCCAGCGACACTTCTGCCGCCACGATATCGTGAGTCACGGGATCTACAGCCAGATGCAACTTACGCCAGACGCGACGTTTCTCAGCGCCGTGTTTTCTGACTTTCCACTCGCCTTCACCAAACACTTTCAGACCCGTTGAGTCGATAACCAGGTCGGTGATCCGCCCCTTGGGGGGCTGCCGATAGGCCACCTTCACTGTGCGTGCACGCTTGCTGACACAGCTGTAGTCCGGGGCACACAGCGGCACATTCATCAGCTCGAACAGAGAGTCGAGTAGCCCCTGAGTGGCTCGCAGCGTGAGGCTGAAAATCCCTTTGAGCATCAGAAAGGTACAGATGCTCTGGTCGGTGTAGAGCTGGCTGCGTCCCCGTTTTCCGTGATGGTCTTGGTGAAACCAGTTATCCATGGCCTCGGCATCAACCCAGAAAGTGAGAGAGCCACGGTTGATCAAAGACCTGTTGTATTGAGGCCAATTGGTGATGGGGTGAAGCGCTTTACCCATGATGCAGACTTGAGGGGGGATGGTGGTGCTCAGATCACTGGGTTTTCAATTAGTTCCATTCAAGCTGCATCGATTTAGGAAACAACGCCCAGGAGGCGTTAAAGCGCAATATCGCCGCCATCGCCCCCGATTGTCTGGTGATCGCCGACGAGTTTTCCGACTGGGAAGATAGCCGCCGCCGTATCGATCTGCTAGCCATCGACCGCAATGCCAATCTGGTGGTGATCGAGTTAAAGCGTGATGAGGTTGGCGCACATATGGAGCTTCAGGCTCTGCGCTATGCCGCTATGATCGCGAATATGACTTTCGATAAAGCCTGTGATTACTTTGCTGCCTATATCAAGCAGGAAGGGTTACAGATCGATGCCCGAAACACCCTGCTGGAGTTCGTCGATCTGGACGAGAGCCAGCTCGATGATTTCGGCAACGAGGTGCGCATCGTTCTTGCGTCGGCTGACTTTGGCAAAGAGCTGACCACCTCTGTATTGTGGCTGCGGGACAAGGGCATCGATATTCGCTGTGTGCGGCTGACCCCGTTCCGCTATCAGGGAGAGGTGCTGATCAATGCTGCGCAGATCATCCCGTTAGAAGAGGCGGAGTCCTATCAGATCCAGTTTCGAGAAAAGCGTGCCGAGCAACGGGCCAGCCAGCAAGGCACCAGAGACTACAGCAAGTACCGCTTTAACGGCGGGGTTTACAACAAACGCCATTTTGCCTTGGCGGTACTCAGCCATTGGATAAAAGACCGGCAACTTGCCGATCTGGCCGAGATCACTGCTTATCTGGCGCAACTTGATCTGGCCAGAAAGGTAACGCCGGTTGACCAGATCCCGGAAAAAAACCTTAACCGCTGGCATTTAGGTGAGGGCAACCAGGTTGAGCTGCCATCGGGTGAGCAGATCGCCATCTCCAACCAGTGGGGAACCGATACCGAACGGTTGCTGCAGGGGATGAAACAGTTGGGCTACCAGATTGAAAAAATCTAGCAATGCGAGGAGATATTGAGGTTTGACGGGCCATCCATCCGATGATGGGCTGGCCGTGATATCGCCGATAAGCAAACCACGCTGGCTGGCCAAAAACCGTCAAACAACAACCCCGGCGTAAGTTGCAAAGCAACCAAGCGGCCGGGGTCATGTTGCGGGCAACCTTAAAGAGACGCCCTCTTTCAGTCAAACATTTTTACCCCATTTTGTGACGGATCGAGTGGTAGTCGAGTGGGTATTAAAGCAGGATCTCGAAGGCTCTTCAGCTATGTGGGAGCCTGCTTGAAATATCAACATTACAAGGAGTTGCGATGCTACATGCCATTTTGCGTGGCAAAGCTGGCCGTATCGAGCGGGAAGGGGAATCCCTGCGCTGGCGCGACCTGTTCAAAGGCAGCGAAGATCTGCTGACCGCCACCATCTTCGGCCGTCTACCCCACCTCTCGGACGGTGCTCTGGGTGCCGTGCTGCGCTTTCTACTTGGTGACAATCCGCTAGACCCGGCCACCTTTCAACGGTTGGAGCTGTGGCCAAAACTGGCATCGCTGCAGGATCGCCGTTATGTCGAGCCCGATGTGCTGCTCCACTTTGACGACGCCTTGCTGGTTATCGAGGTGAAGCCCCCGTTCGGTGGCGACCAGTATCGGGGACAGTGGCTGGCCCAGGTCAATGCTGTGGTCAGCGAAGCCGAGTTTGATGACTATGAAGACCGGCTCTATTACGTGGCGCTTGGCAATATCCCAGTCGCTCCGCTGTCTCCCCCCGATCTGCCCGAACGCTTTGTCCAGATGACCTTGCGTGAATGGGAGCCACTGCGCCGCTATCTGCAAACTGCCTCCGAGTTTGAATCCTGCCGACAGGATCGCTCCATTCGCGATGAGTGGCTGCAGGCGTTTGAGCTGTTTGGCATGGCCCCGGTGGTGCCTGAATGGGCGCCGTTGTTTGCCTACGCAGGGCGGCTGGATCTGGATTGCAGGGTGATGTCAGAACAGGAAACTCCCCCACCGGCTGAGCCTACTGGTTGGGCTGCTCTGCTCGACTATGCCGGGATATTGCACCTATCTCGCCCCGATTTCTCTTTTTTGAATCACTGACTTTGGCTAAGGATGCCGTCATGTCACACGATCTTGAACAGACCACCCAGCTGGTTACCCAACTGCAACAAGCCCACCGACTCGCCGCCGGTTTTTATCAGCGTATCCTCCCGCTATTCGATCAGATCGCCAGTCAGGCGCTGGACGCCGAGTTCTGGTATTGGGAGCCCAGCGAAAATAGCCGCCCCTGCCGCTCGGGAACCCGCCCATCCAGCAGTTGGGCATGGGACTATCTGCCACTGTTTGCATCGAATCACGCCTACCGAGACTGGGATGGGGATACCGCTAAGCAGGGGGATAAAACGCTGGTCTTCCGCCTCTATCTCGATCACGATTTTCGCCGCACCTCTTCTTTGCGAGCGGGAGTAAAAGGTCAGCCAGATCCTTTGCAACTTAACGGGCAGGCCATTGTGGAAGTGACTCTGTTCCGTTGTCTGGAAAATAGCGACAAGCATTTCGACGAGCTGTGGAGCCCGGTGCCTTGGCCCTTTCATCAACCGGATTGGAAACAAAGTGAAGTGTGTAGCCTACTCGCCTTGTGCTCCAACCATGTGCCGCTCGCTCAGCTGCTTGCCGATCCTGATGGCGTTGGCCGTTGGATCGAAGAGATGAGCCATCGTTGAGCCTGTGGTTGGTTTGGGATAGCCAACCTGGTGGAGCCTGATGACTTTACTGGCGGTTTCTCGCCAAAATTTCACATGTGAAAATTTTCCAGAATACGCTGTAAGTGCCCATTTTGGGCACTTACAGCGCTCTGGATTTCGTTAGGTCCTCGGTACGCTTTGCATGTTGATGTTTGTTACAGGGAGATCATCTGCATGCGTGAGCAAAATCCGTCAGTTTACAGCGATCCTAACGGGTCAATTCTGAAAGAGCTTTATGAGCTTAAGCAGCTGGTAATCCAGCAAGGACTAGCGCAAAAAGAGGTGCTTTCTGCCGAGGAGTGCGCTGAGTTGCTGGGGGTTTCTGTCAGCTATGTGTACCGGCTGACCAGTGAAAAGCGTCTGCCGCATTACAAGCCACAAGGCAAAAAGATCTACTTCAAGCGCGTTGAGCTGCTGGACTGGCTGCTCTCCCACCGCATTTCACCGGACGCCGAACTCACTGAGCATGTAACCAAGCGTGTGCGGCAAGCTAGTCATGGGCGGTTGTGAGGCTGTTATGGAACGAGATCTCATTGCATCTCACTGGCCTCAGGATCTCCGGTCTGCTTTTGTTGAACCTCCGAAACCCCTCGATTTTGTCCTCCCGGGGCTGCCGGTGGGCTGCGTTGGTGCTTTGGTGTCACCGGGAGGTGTGGGCAAATCTATGTTGGCATTACAACTGGCAATGCAGATATCCGGTGGGCCAGATTGGATTGGGCTTGGCAATCTGAGCAGAGGGGCTGTGCTCTACCTGCCTGCCGAGGACCCTTGGCCTGTACTGCACCAGCGCTTGTTTGCCTTGGGCGGATATCTTGACGCTGAACTTCGTGCCAACGTTGAACGAGACCTTCGTCTTATACCGCTGCAGGGATCCAGTCCAAATGTGTTGGATAGCCACTGGTGGGAAGCGATTGCCATTTGGGCTGAGGGGGTCAGGTTGGTGGTTATCGATACACTGAGACGATTTCACGATGCTGACGAGAATGCAGCCTGTGCTATGACACTGGTGTTGAGTCAGTTGGAGCGGCTGGCCATGAGGCTGGGATGCGCTGTGTTGTTTGTACACCACACCAGCAAATCCTCAGTATTCCAAGAAGCTGGCGATCTACAGCAGGCAAGCCGAGGTTCGTCAGTTCTGGTGGATAACATCCGCTGGCAGGGCTATCTCGCCACTATGACCAAGAAAGAGGCGCAGCAGCTGGGCGTATCGGCAGAGCTGAGCCAACTTTACGTGCGCTTTGGAGTAAGCAAAAGTAATTATGGGCAGCCACTACCGGAGCGCTGGTTGGTGCGGGGGGAAGGTGGCGTGCTGCACCCCGTCAGGTTGGACGTAACACGCCGGGCTGGAGGCAAACGTGCCTTGCTTTGAACTAACTCATGCTCGGCACGACCATATGCACTGTCTGGCCCCAGGATTGTTCAGAGCCATCGCTCCTGGTCAGCGCCGTCGAGACAAACTGGCGGTGATTTACCGTTTGGATAACGGTAATCAGATTGAGTTTTCTGGGCCAGAACCCTTGGGGGCCGACGATTTGCGCGTACTTCAAGGGTTGGTTGCCCTAGCTGGGCTTGAATCACAAGGCGGCAAGATTGAGCCTGTTGCGAGTGGTGAAACCGGAGAGATATTACGAGAACTACTTCAGCTTCGTGGGATTGCCAACCAGCAGGATGTCTTGGTGGTCAAAAGCAGCTTGCGCAAACTGGCCAAGGAGATTGGTTACGCCAACCCTCGTGACACCAACACGGTGCGCCGCAGTGTCGAGCGGTTGTGGAAGGTGTCGGTAATAGCACAGGTGGCAGGCCTGCGTAGCGGTTTTCGTCTGCTGGCGAACTATGCCAGCGATGCCCTGACCGATGGGCTCTTTGTGGCGCTTAATCCTTTGCTGACCAATGCCGTGTTGGGGAATGGCCGATATACCTATATCGATCTGGCTGAGGTACGGCAACTGCGTAGTAGCACTGCTCGGATATTGCATCAGCGGCTTTGCGCCTGGATTGATTGTGGCCGCAGCAAGCCAGTAGGTTTAGATAAACTGGTCTCTTACGCTTTTCCTGATAAGTCCAGCGCGGCCACCGACCGAAAGCGGCAATCGCGAGTCCGCAAGGCACTGGATGAACTGGCTGAACTGGGTTGGTCAATCAGTGAACATGCCAAGGGGCGGTTCACCATAGGTCGGCCTGCGCTATCACGATAATGGTCACGGACTATCACGAAAGTGGTCACAAAGTTCACGATATTGGTCACAGGCCTAATCAGTCAAACCCAAGTGTTACTTGGGCTGCAGGCCGATCTTGAGATCCGATCTATATTATCTAAGATAATCTAGGCCAGCGCATGGTTGCGCTGGCCTGTTTGTTGGCTCTTCCCTAACTGGCTAAGCTGTTTCGATCAATTCAGGTCAAGATCTCGTCGAGGCTTTGTCTCATCATGATCACAACAATACGTTGGGAAAATCGAGCATGGCGTCCCTGCGTCGTGATTCAAGGATGTCGGCGTAGATCTCGGTGGTTCTCAGCTCACTGTGGCCCAACAAGCGGGAGAGCGCATAGATATCGACGCCACGGTTAAGCTGGATGACGGCGAAGGTATGACGCGCGCTGTGGAAGGTTACCTTCTTGGTTATACCCGCCTGCAACGCCCACCGGGTGAGCTCCATGTTGTGCCAAGCCGAGTACTTGAGGCCCTTGAAGATCCGCTCTGTTGCCTTGCCTGGGCGCCCCATCAGCTGCATCGCCATGTCATTCAAATCCAGGTATTGCAGGCCGCTGGTCTTTTTCTGGGTGAAGACGATACGGTAATGGCCATAGAAGGGCTCCAGCTCGGCCCAGGTCAGCTTGTGAATGTCGGACCAACGCAAGCCAGTGCAACAAGAGAACAGAAAGGCACGCTTAAGAACGTCATAGCGGCACTCAGCCTGGGCCATGGCCCGAACCTCATCTTCGGTCAGGTAAACCCGCTTGTTCTTCTCCCCCTGGATAGCTTTGACACGGCGTACCGGATTATCCGGCAGCAGCCGATCCTGCTCTGCCTGGTTCAAGGCTGCTCTCAACTTGTTGAAGTAGGCACTCTGGGTGTTGCGGCTGAGTGGTGTGCCGCTTTTGGTGCGGGCCTTGTGCATCAGGTAATGCCGAAACCCCTCCAGGAACAGCTGATCTACTTCCTCAAAAGTCAGCTCCGGCAGCTTATGGTACTGGCGTAAATGCTTGAGGGCTGATATCCAGATGGAATGGTTGCTCTTGCTGCCTGCCGCTTTTTGGTCAGTAACCTCTTGGAAGTACTCGAAGAAGCTGGCCTTGTAGGCGTTCGAGAAATCCAGATGGTGTTTACCTGTCTCGTACTCGAAGAGCCGCTTGGCGCGGATGGCTTCGGCTGCTCGCTGGGTTTCTTTGTTGTGGAGCCGCTGTGCTGGGGTTCGCGGCTTGTCGTACAGGAAGAGATCCAGGGGCTCTCTGCTGCGTTTGTGCTTGCGGATGCCCGTGGTTGGGTCAAGGTAGGAGCCGGCGTAATAGGTTAAGCGCAGAGCGCGCTTGCCTTCGGCGTCCGGTTCGCGGAATTCGATGCTGATCTTCATAATTGTCCCCCGAAAGTACCCCGAGAGGTTACTTCGGGGTACTCTCGGGGTAAATTCTCACGAAACAAGATCAGGCAAGAATAGCCAGTAAAAAACAAAGTCCAATATTTACAAGGTCTTATGTTCTCATTGGCTGCTTTTTATTGCTGATTTTTCACCACATTACTTGCCGATGCAGAAGCTTGAAAAGATACGGCCCAGCAGATCATCGGAGCTGAATTCGCCGGTGATCTCGGAGAGGGACTCCTGCGCGAGGCGCAGCTCTTCGGCCACCAGTTCCCCGGCGACATAGATTTCCAGCTGGTCCTTGGCGATCAGTAGCCGCTCGGCGGCGCGCTCCAGCGCATCGAGATGGCGGCGTCGGGCCATAAAGCCACCTTCGGTGTTGCCCTGGAAGCCCATGCAAGCCTTCAGGTGCTCGCGCAGGGCGGGCAGGCCCAGCTCGGTCTTGGCGGAGATGCGGTAGACGGCGTGACCCAGCTCCTGACTCGGTGCCAGCTTCTCGCCAGTCAGGTCGGCCTTGTTGCGAATGACGGTGAGGCCGATGTTTTTTGGCAACCGATCAACAAATTCCGGCCAAATCTCGCGCGGGTCGATGGCGTCAGTGGTAGTGCCATCCACCATAAACAGCACCCGATCGGCTTGCTCTATCTCGGCCCAGGCGCGCTCTATGCCGATCTTTTCCACCTGATCTTGCGTGTCGCGCAGACCGGCGGTGTCGATGATGTGCAGCGGCATCCCATCGAGGTGGATATGCTCGCGCAGCACGTCGCGGGTGGTACCGGCGATCTCGGTGACGATGGCGGACTCACGGCCTGCCAGGGCGTTGAGCAGGCTGGATTTACCGGCGTTGGGGCGACCGGCGATCACCACCTTCATCCCTTCCCGCAGCAGGGCGCCCTGCTTGGCTTCCCCGCGCACCCCATCCAGCTCGGCCATGATGGCGTAGAGATCGCCCGCCACCTTGCCGTCGGAGAGGAAGTCGATCTCCTCATCGGGGAAGTCGATGGCCGCTTCCACATAGATGCGCAGCCGGATCAGGCTTTCGACCAGCAATTGAATTTTGCTGGAAAACTGCCCCTGCAAGGAGTGCATGGCGCTGCGGGCTGCCTGCTCGCTGGAGGCTTCGATAAGGTCGGCTATCGCCTCGGCTTGGGCCAGATCCAGCTTGTCATTGATGAAGGCGCGCTCACTGAACTCGCCGGGGCGGGCAGGGCGAATGCCATCGATCTGCAGAATGCGGCGGATCAGCATGTCCATGATGACGGGGCCGCCGTGCCCCTGCAGCTCCAGCACATCCTCGCCGGTGAAGCTGTTGGGGGCTTTGAACAGCAGGGCGATGCCCTGATCCAGTACCTGGCCTTGCTCATCCTTGAACGGCAGATATTCGGCGTAGCGCACCCGCGGGAGCTTGCCGAGCATTATCTCGGCGACCTGTTCGGCGGCGGGGCCGGAGACCCGGACTATGCCCACGCCGCCACGGCCTGGCGCGGTGGCTTGGGCCACGATCGTATCTGTTGTCATCTTGCTTGGCTCGTTTGTTCGCTGATAGGAAAACGTAGTGGGAGACATTGTAATAAAAAAGGCGGCCCGAAGGCCGCCTCTTTTGTCATCACGGGAAGATTAGCTGCGCATCAATTGCGAGTGTGCAGGCCTTTCTTCTCCAGCTGACGATAGATGATGGTCTGCTGGGTAATGGAGATGACGTTGCTCACCAACCAGTACAGAGTCAGGCCAGCCGGGAACCAGAGGAACATGAAAGTGAAGATGATCGGCATGAACTGCATCACTTTCTGTTGCATCGGATCGGTGACAGTGGTCGGGCTCATCTTCTGCAGATACCACATGGAAGCACCCATGAGGATTGGCAGCACGAAGAAGGGGTCCTTCACTGACAAGTCAGAGATCCACAGGGCAAACGGCGCATGGCGCAGCTCGACGGATTCCATCAAGGCCCAGTAGAGGGCAATGAAGATTGGCATCTGTACCAGGATCGGCAGACAACCACCCAGCGGGTTGACCTTCTCCTTCTTGTACAGCTCCATCATGCCTTGAGACATCTTCTGGCGATCTTCGCCGAAGCGCTCACGCAGGGCTGCAATCTTGGGCTGCAGCATGCGCATCTTGGCCATGGAGGTGTACTGGGCTTTGGTCAGCGGGAACATGATACCGCGCACCAGCATGGTCAGCATGATGATGGCCAGACCCCAGTTCTGGACGAAGCCGTGGAACACGGTCAGCAGCCAGTGCAGTGGCTGGGCGATGAACCACAACCAGCCGTAGTCGACGGTCAGGTCGAGGTGATTTGCCACCTTGGCCATCTGGTCTTGCAGCTTGGGACCGACCCACAGCTTGCTGGTCACTTCGGCCTGTTGGCCAGCGGCCACGTCTACCAGCGGGGCTTTGTAACCGATGATGGCCTGGCCTGTGCCAGGGGTCACGCGGCTGTAGAAGCTGTTGGTATCGTCAGCGTTCGGTGCCCAGGCAGAGACGAAGTAGTGTTGCAGCATGGCGACCCAACCACCCTTGGTGGTCTTGTTCAGGTCGGCATCCTTCATTTCGTCGAAGGTGTACTTCTTGTAGCGAGTCTCCTCGCTGGAGAAAGCACCACCACGGTAAGCACTCGCTACCATGGCATGACCTTCCTGGTCTTTCGGGGTTGCTACGGTCTGCTTCAGCTGACCATAGAACTGCACCTGAACCGGCTCGGCAGATTTGTTGTCGATTTTGTAATCAACACCAACGGCATAGTCGCCACGCTTGAGCACGAACTCTTTAGTGAAGAGCACGCCCTTGCTGTCGGTCCAGGTCATCGGTACGACGACTTGATCCTGACCATCGGCCAGCTGATAGCTGGTCTGGGCGGCTTCATAGGTAGGACGGCCCTGAGGCTGACTGTCAGGACCATCACGACCGACAAGGCCGCTTTGGGCGACATAGAGGCGATCAGGCACATTGGTCAGCAGCACGAATGACGGCTCTTTACCTTCTTCCAGCTTGTGGGCCAGCAGTTCGGCAGAGACGATATCGCCACCCTGGGTATCCAGGGTCAGTTTGAGCACGTCAGAGGAGACGGTGATCAGCTTGCGTGCGGCAGTCGCGTTGGCTTGCTCGGAAACCTGAGGAATGTCACCGGTTTGACCGGCTTCAGGTACGAAATGTTCGGTTTGGGCCACGGTAATCGGGGCCGGCTTCGGAGCCTTGTCGGACTCCCACTGTTGCCAGAGCAAAAAGCTCACGAACAGCAAACCGATCAGAAGTAGATTGCGTTGTGATTCCATAGTCTTCAGTTTCTTCGCTTTGGTTGCGGAACCGGGTCATAACCACCCTCGGATAAGGGGTGGCATTTTAATAGACGTTTGCTAGCTAGCCAAACGCCTTTTATGAAACCGTGAAGTCGGATGGCTTCTATCGCAAATTGGGAACAAGTTGGAGTAAAACGGCAGCGCGGCCCGAGCAGTGGGCTAATGATTAGCTGATACAGGCGTATCAGTTTGATAGCTACCCATTGCAACGGCGTGACAGAGTGCGCCATAGCTTTTCCAGTAACTTGAACAGTTCCTCGTTATCCATCTCTTTTACACCGGCCTTGGCGATCACCACGATGTCGATAGCGGGCAGCTGATGTTGTTGGAGGCGGAAACTTTCCCGAACCACCCGTTTGACACGGTTACGCCAGACGGCACGCTTGAGTGCTTTTTTGGGCACAGCGAGACCAAGACGAGAGTGTTCGAGTGAATTGGGGCAGGCGAGAAGCGTAATTTGCGGGGAAGCAGCCCGGACAGGCTCAGCGAAAACGCGTTTGAAGTGTTCGGGAGTTAACAGACGTAACTCCCGAGAGAAGGTGTGCTGGGTAGGCATTAGACTACCAGGCGGGCACGACCCTTGGCACGACGAGCGGCCAGAACTTTACGACCGTTGGCAGTTGCCATGCGGGCGCGGAAACCGTGAGAGCGCTTGCGCTTCAGGTTGGACGGTTGAAAAGTACGTTTCATGATTCGATTCCGTATTTCTGTACAGTTTTGATGTCACACTTAGCCGACGCGCCAGCTATAGCGTGTGACGACTAGCAAAAGAGGCCGAATTCTAAACAGAGTTCGGCTTTTAGTCAATCCGCCGTTCCCTCTCATCCTGCGATGGTCTTGAAAGGCCACTGCCGAGTGTAAGGATCCAGAGGATCGAGGGCTCCGGATTATACTGGCAACCCGGGGTTAAACAAGGGATCCTTCAATAAAAAAGGTGGTCAAGCTGCGAAAGCGGCGGCTATTTCAGAACTTTTCGCAAGAACTCCCGGGTGCGGGGATCCTTGGGATCAACCAATATCTGATCTGGTGGCCCCTGTTCGACGATCCGCCCCCCTTCCATGAAGATCACCCGATCAGCAATATCGCGAGCAAATTCAATCTCATGGGTCACCACCACCATGGTCTGGTGACGACGAGCCAGCGCCTTCATCAACCCCAGTACCTCGTCTACCCACTCGGGGTCGAGGGCGGAGGTGGGCTCATCGAACAGAATTACCTTGGAGTGAGCCGCCATGGCGCGGCCAATGCCGACCCGTTGTTGTTGACCGCCGGACAGTGACGCCGGATAGGCATCCTGTTTGTCGGCAAGACCTATCTCTTTGAGGATGCCGAGCGCGGTGGCGCGGGCTTCTGCCTTCGGTTGCTTCCAGACGGTGATCAGCCCTTCGGCAATGTTGTCGAGCGCCGTCTTGTTGGCAAACAGGGCGTAGTTCTGGAACACGAAGGAGGTGCGCTTGCGCAACTCGATTGCCTGTTGCTCGCTGGCCTTGGCCAGATCCAGCGCAAGGTCGTCGATGGCCAGGGTGCCCGCATCCGGGGTTTCAAGCAGGTTCAGGCAGCGCAGCAGGGTCGATTTGCCGGTGCCGGAGGGGCCGATGATGACGACAATTTCTCCCTTTTTTACCTCCAGATCGATGCAGTTAAGTACCTGATTGCCGTTATAAGCCTTGGTGAGGCCGGTGAGTTTGATCATCGCTGACCTCCGTTAGTAGGCCCGATTCAGGCGAACTTCCAGCAGATGCTGCAAGCGGGTAAAGATAATAACGACCCCCCAGTAGACCAGCGCCACCGCCATGAAGCTCTCGAAGAACTTGAAGGAGGAGGAGGCCTCCATCTGTGCCTTGCCCATGATCTCGGCCACCCCCAGGGTGAATGCCAGTGAGGTGCTCTTGATCATGTCGATGAAGTAGTTCATCAGCGACGGGGTGGCGATACGTGCCGCTTGTGGCAGGATGATCCGCTGCATCGCCTGATAGCGACTCATGCCGATACTGAGCGCCGCTTCCATCTGACTTTTGTGAATGCCGAGGATGGCCGCCCGGATCGACTCGGCCATGTAGGCGGCGAAGTGCAGGGTCAGACCAACGATGGCGGCAGTAAAGGCATCCATCCCCACGAAGATTGGGAACAGCTGCGGTAGCCCGTAATAGAGCAGGAATAGCTGGACCAGCAGCGGTGTACCCCGAAAGAACGAGATATAGAGCATTGCCAGCCAGTGAATGATGGGGATGCGAAACACCCGCACTATCGCCAGAGCCAGCGACAGCACGAGTGCTAGCACGAATCCCCACAGGGCCATCTCCATCGTGGTGCCCAGGTACTTGAGCAGGATGGGAAATAGCCCCAGCGTGTATTCGAGGTCAAATTCCATCATTTATTTGTCGGTGATGTCGGAGGCGAACCATTTTTCGGAGATCTGACGCAGGGAGCCATCCTTGCGCATGGCGGTCAGGGCACCGTCGACCTTGTTCAGCACGGCCTGTTTCTCCGGGGTATTCAGGAAGGGCAGGGCGTTCTCGATGGTTTCGAACGGTGCGCCGGCCTGTTGCAGTGGCAGCTTGGACTCCTTGATCAACTGGGCGGTGGAGACGCGGTCCATCACGAAGGCATCGATACGACCCAGCGCGACATCTTGTTCGAAGTTGGAATCATAGGTACGGATATCGATTTTCTTGGCCGGGTCATTCTTGCGCAGCAGCTCTTCGAAGTTGGAACCCAGGTTCACCGCTACCTTCTTGCCTGCCAGATCCTGGATGCCGTGGATGGTGCTGTTGCCCTTGCGCACCACGATCTGGGCGCCGTCATAGACGTAGGGTTGGGAGAAGGCGTATTTGGCCTTGCGCTCGTCAGTGATAGTGATCTGGTTGGAGATGGTGTCGATGCGACCGGTTTCCAGCATGCCGAACAGGCCGGAGAAGCTGGCGGTCACAAACTCGACCTTGTAACCGGTACGCTCACCGATCTGGTTCCACATATCCACCTCAAAGCCCTGCAGCTTGTCCTGCTTGACGAAGGTGAACGGAAAATACTTGCCGGACATGCCGACCTTGATGGTCTCCTGGGCTATCGCCTGACCGGACAGGGTGGCCAGCAGGATGGCTGCGCCGGAAATCAGTTTGATGGATCTGCTCATGGTGTTTCTCGCTCTCAATGTCTTGTATTTGTAGTTGTAATCACTAGGTTGCAACGCATGCTATTGGAATAAAACCTAATTAATAAATGATATTTAGTTATATTAAATAACAAGAGAGATGGGTGCGATCCGCCAATCTGGATAGTGGATCAAGCTGTGGGTAACTTTGGGGATGAAATCTGATCCAAAGCCGTGGGATCCTTGAAAGTCAAGGATCTTATTTGCTGGATCCACCGGGCGATGGCTGGAGATCAGATCGCTAAAAACGTAGAATAGCCGGTCTTTAGTTAATCAATCGACAGGAGCTTAGAGTGACTGCTTCGCTATGGCAGCAGTGCCTAAACCGGCTGCAAGATGAGTTGCCCTCGGCAGAATTCAGCATGTGGATCCGGCCGCTTCAAGCGGAGTTGAGTGACAATACTCTGACCCTGTATGCACCGAATCGCTTTGTTCTGGACTGGGTACGAGACAAGTATCTCATCCGGGTTAATGGCATCATCAATGAACTCTATGGGGTCGACGGCCCCGCCCTGCGTTTTGATATAGGCAATCGTCCTCATCCTGTCCCTGTCGCCAGAGCGCCAGTGCAGGGTGCCGCGCCTGTGAATAACTTGCAGAAGAGCTGGGAACGCAAGGCAGAAAACAAGCCTGAGCCGAACCACAAGAGCAACACCAACGTGAACTATACCTTCGAGAATTTTGTTGAGGGTAAGTCCAACCAGTTGGCCCGTGCGGCTGCCCGTCAGGTAGCGGACAATCCGGGTGGTGCATACAACCCGCTGTTCCTCTATGGCGGTACCGGTCTGGGTAAAACCCACCTGTTGCACGCGGTTGGTAATGCGATCAAAGAGGGCAAAAAAGATGCAAAAGTCATCTATATGCACTCCGAGCGGTTTGTTCAGGACATGGTAAAAGCGCTGCAAAATAACGCCATTGAAGAGTTCAAGCGTTATTACCGCAGTGTCGACGCCCTGCTCATCGATGACATCCAGTTCTTCGCCAACAAGGAGCGCTCCCAAGAGGAGTTCTTCCATACTTTCAATGCGTTGCTTGAAGGTAACCAGCAGATCATCCTGACCTCGGATCGCTATCCGAAGGAGATCAACGGTGTTGAGGATCGTCTCAAGTCCCGCTTTGGCTGGGGCCTGACCGTGGCGATCGAACCACCGGAGCTGGAGACCCGCGTCGCGATCCTGATGCGCAAGGCGGACGAGAACCAGGTCCATTTGCCGGATGAGGTGGCGTTCTTTATCGCCAAACGTCTGCGATCCAACGTCCGTGAACTGGAAGGCGCCCTTAACCGGGTGATCGCCAACGCCAACTTCACTGGCCGTGCCATCAACATCGATTTCGTGCGCGAAGCGCTGCGTGATCTGCTGGCACTGCAGGAGAAGCTGGTCACCATCGACAATATTCAGAAGACGGTGGCGGAGTATTACAAGATCAAGCTGGCGGATCTGCTCTCCAAGCGTCGTTCCCGCTCGGTTGCCCGCCCACGCCAGTTGGCGATGGCGCTGGCCAAGGAGCTGACCAACCACAGTTTGCCGGAGATAGGTGATGCCTTTGGTGGCCGTGACCATACTACCGTTCTTCATGCCTGCCGCAAGATTGAGCAGCTGAAGGAGGAGAGTCACGACATCAAGGAGGACTATTCCAACCTGATCCGTACTCTTTCGTCCTGATAACAGCACGGAGTGGACAGATGCAGCGTGAATATTCCAACCTGATCCGAACCCTTTCCTCCCAATAACAACGGAGAGCACAGATGCAGCTCGAAATTAGCCGTGAGGCCCTGTTACGTCCTCTGCAACTGGTGTCCGGTGCTCTGGGTGGCCGACCGACCCTGCCGATCCTCGGCAACGTGCTGCTTGATGTCAGCAACGGTCTGCTGTCGTTGACCGGGACCGACCTCGAAGTTGAGATGATCGGTCAGGTCTATCTCAATAGTGACAGCCAGGATGGCCGCACCACGGTGCCAGCGCGCAAGCTGCTGGATATCTGCCGTGGTTTGCCAGAAGGTGCCGAGATCCGCTTCAATACCGAAGGTGAGCGCCTGATCATCCGATCAGGTCGTTCCCGCTTCAACCTCTCGACCCTGCCAGCAACCGAGTATCCGAACATCGAGGATTGGGAATCCGTGCTCGAGTTCGATATCAGCCAGCTGGAACTGAAAAAGCTGATCGATGCCACCCAGTTCTCCATGGCCAGTCAGGATGTGCGTTACTACCTGAATGGCATGTTGTTCGAGAGCGAGGGGCACGGTTTGCGTACCGTGGCAACCGACGGTCACCGTCTGGCCACTTGCCGCCGTGAGGTGGTTGCAGAATCGCTACCCGATCATCAAGTTATCCTGCCCCGTAAAGGGGTGCTGGAGCTGGTGCGCTTGCTGGAAGCTGACGACAAGCCGGTACGGCTGCAGATCGGCCGCAGCAATCTGCGTGCTGCCCTCGATGGCTTCATCTTCACCTCCAAACTGGTGGATGGTCGCTTCCCTGACTGGCGCCGGGTTATTCCGCGCAACAGTGACAAAGCCTTGATTGCCGGTCGTGAGGATCTGCGCCAGGCGTTTGCCCGTGCGGCGATCCTCTCTAACGAGAAATTCCGTGGGGTGCGTCTCAATCTGCAGGAAAACCTGCTGCGCATTACCGCCAACAACCCGGAACAGGAAGAAGCCGAAGAGCTGCTTGACGTACAATATGCCGCTGGCGAGATGGAGATCGGCTTTAACGTCTCTTATGTGCTCGACGTGCTGAATACGTTAAAATGTGACCAAATCCGGATTAGCCTGAGCGATTCGATCAGCAGTGCCATTATTGAGGATTTTGAACATCAGGATGCTCAGTACGTGGTGATGCCGATGCGGATCTAGTCGTGTCTCTGGTCAAACTCCAGCTCAGCGACTTTCGCAATATCCAGCAAGCCAGTCTCAAGCTGTCGCCCGGCCTCAATATCCTGGTCGGGCGCAATGGCAGCGGCAAGACCAGCGTGCTGGAAGCTATCCACTACCTTGGCTTGGGGCGCTCCTTTCGTACTCATTTGACCGGACGGGTTATCCGTCAGGGGGAGCGGGCCTTCACCCTGTTTGCCCAGTGTGAACTGGAGGGGCGTCAGGTTCCCATTGGCCTTGCCAAGGACAAGAGTGGCGAGACCCAACTCAAGATTGCCGGTACTCAGGCGCAACGTCTGGCCGATCTTGCCGAGTTGTTGCCGGTGCAGTTGATCCATCCAGATGGCTTCAACCTGCTGACTGGCGGGCCTCAAGCCCGTCGTGCTTGGCTCGATTGGGGCGTCTTCCATCAGGAACCGACCTTTTTTTCCCTGTGGGGACGAGTACGGCGGCTGCTGAAACAGCGCAATGCGCTGCTGCGCCAGAGCACCCAGTATCGCCAGTTGGCGTTCTGGGATCAGGAGCTGGTGCGGCTCGGGGGTGAGCTGGCCGAGTTTCGCGCCAGTTATTGTCAGGCCATTACGCCCCTGATCAAGGAGATGACGGCGGATTTTCTGCCGGAATTCGATATCAGTCTCGGTTTTTATCGGGGCTGGGAGAAAGATACTCCCCTCAATGAGTTGCTGGAGGCGGGGTTTGAGCGGGATCGGGCGCTGGGCTATACCGGCGTCGGGCCACAGAAGGCCGATGTCCGCCTCAAGGCGAGCGGGGTGCCCGCTCAAGATATTTTGTCCCGGGGTCAACTGAAGTTGCTGGTCTGCGCCATGCGCTTGGCTCAAGGGCTCTATTTGAATCAACATAGCAGCCGTGGCTGTATTTTTTTAATTGACGATTTTGCCTCTGAACTGGATGTCGACAAGCGCCGCTTGCTGGCCGCAAGGCTGAAGCAGTGTGCGTCCCAGGTGTTTATCACCGCCATCGACACCGGTCAGCTCGCAGACATGATGGATGCGAATGACTGCAAGTTGTTCCACGTGGAACAAGGCAAGGTCTCCGAAACGTTAGAGAAGGCAGAGAGTAAGCTATGACTGAGAATACTTACGACTCCTCGAATATCAAGGTACTGAAGGGC
This sequence comes from Aeromonas sp. 160P, assembly GCF_055193095.1. NCBI lineage: Bacteria > Pseudomonadati > Pseudomonadota > Gammaproteobacteria > Aeromonadales > Aeromonadaceae > Aeromonas > Aeromonas sp. 160P. The sequence goes on from NZ_JBUXKV010000001.1 coordinate 757,516, forward strand.
CTGGATGCGGTCCGCAAGCGCCCGGGGATGTATATCGGCGATACGGATGATGGCTCGGGTCTGCACCACATGGTGTTCGAAGTGGTCGATAACTCCATTGACGAAGCACTCGCTGGTTACTGCACCGATATTTTGGTCAAGATCCATTCCGATGGTTCTGTCTCTGTGCGTGACAATGGCCGGGGCATCCCGGTAGACATGCACGAAGAGGAGGGCCGTTCCGCCGCCGAAGTTATCATGACCGTGCTGCACGCTGGCGGTAAGTTCGATGACAACTCTTATAAAGTATCCGGTGGCCTGCACGGTGTGGGTATCTCCGTGGTTAACGCCCTCTCTGACAAACTGTTGCTGACCATTCGTCGTAACGGTCATGTTTACGAGCAGACCTATCATCTGGGTGAGCCGCAGGCGCCACTCAAGCAGATTGGCGACAGCTCAGGTACCGGTACCGAGGTGCGTTTCTGGCCGAGCCCGACCATCTTTACCGATACCCTGTATCACTACGAAATCCTGGCCAAGCGGCTGCGTGAGCTCTCCTTCCTCAACTCCGGTGTCTCCATTCGTCTGCATGACGAGCGTGATGGCCGTGAGGTGCATTTCTGCTACGAGGGTGGCATCAAGGCGTTCGTTGAATATCTGAACCAGAACAAGACCCCGATCCACCCGAAGGTATTTCACTTCACCACCGAGCACGATGGCATTGGCGTGGAAGTGGCGATGCAGTGGAACGACGCCTATCAGGAAGGGGTCTACTGCTTCACCAACAACATTCCGCAGCGCGATGGTGGTACTCACCTGGTGGGCTTCCGTACCGCGCTGACCCGTACTCTGAACACCTATATGGACAAAGAGGACTACAGCAAGAAGGCCAAGTCTGCCGCCAGTGGCGACGACGTGCGTGAAGGTCTGATTGCCGTTATCTCCGTCAAGGTGCCGGATCCCAAGTTCTCCTCCCAGACCAAGGACAAGCTGGTTTCGTCCGAAGTGAAGACTGCCGTTGAGCAGGCGATGGGCGAGAAACTGGGTGAGTTTCTGCTGGAAAACCCGAGCGATGCCAAGATCGTGGTCAACAAGATCATCGATGCGGCCCGTGCCCGTGAAGCGGCCCGCAAGGCCCGCGAACTGACTCGCCGCAAAGGTGCACTGGATATCGCAGGTCTGCCTGGCAAACTGGCTGACTGTCAGGAGAAAGACCCGGCTCTTTCCGAACTCTACATAGTGGAAGGAGACTCTGCTGGCGGTTCCGCCAAGCAGGGTCGCAACCGTAAGAACCAGGCCATCCTGCCGCTCAAGGGCAAGATCCTGAACGTCGAGAAAGCCCGTTTCGACAAGATGATCTCCTCGCAAGAGGTCGGCACCCTGATCACCGCACTGGGCTGCGGTATCGGTCGTGACGAGTACAACCCGGACAAGCTGCGCTACCACAACATCATCATCATGACCGATGCGGACGTCGATGGTGCTCACATCCGTACCCTGCTGCTGACCTTCTTCTATCGTCAGATGCCGGAAATCATCGAGCGTGGTTACGTCTTTATCGCCCAGCCGCCGCTCTACAAGGTCAAGAAGGGCAAGCAGGAGCAGTATCTGAAAGATGAAGATGCACTGCTGCAGTATCAGACCTCCATGGCGCTGGATGGTGCAACCCTGCACGTCAACGAGTCTGCCCCGGCTATCGGTGGCGAGGCGCTGGAGCGTCTGGTCAACCAGCACCGCGCGGTCTCTCATCTGATCACCCGCATGTCCCGTCGTGCCCCGGTTGCCGTACTGACCCAGCTGATTTATCAGCCTGAGTTGCACGAAGCACTGCTGGCCAACGAGAGCGATCTGCTGCTCTGGTGCCAGAGCATGGAAGCCGTGCTCAACGAGAGCAACCACGGTATCCAGTACCAGATCCAGGTTCGCCGCGACGAAGAGCGCAGTCTGTTCGTGCCGCACGCTGTGGTACGTCAGCACGGTGTTGATCGTGAATACCCGATCAGCTACGAATTCCTGCAATCTTCCGAGTACCGTCAACTGGTTTCGCTGGGTAAGGAGATCGCCAACCTGATTGAGGATGGTGGTTTTATCAAGCGCGGCGAGAAGGTCAAGCCGGTTGCCAACTTCGTGGAAGCAGTCGACTGGCTGATGAGCGAAGGCAAGCGCGGCATCTACATCCAGCGCTATAAAGGGCTGGGTGAGATGAACCCGGACCAGTTGTGGGAAACCACCATGGATCCGGAAGCCCGTCGCATGCTGCGCGTCACCATCGACGACGCCGTCGGTGCCGACCAGCTCTTCTCCACCCTGATGGGTGATGCCGTTGAGCCCCGTCGTGACTTTATCGAGACCAACGCCCTGCGCGTAGCCAACCTCGACGTCTAATCGACGCAGTCAGACAGATAGTAAAAAGCCGCTCCTTGTGAGCGGCTTTTTTGTTTTTGGGATGAGCTGAGAACATGTTCCACGTGAAACGTGGAGCCTGATTATGTTGCCGAGCTACCACGAAATGAGCGTCGCCACTCGCTGGGGGAGATGGCAAAGCGGGCCCGGAAGTGATTGCGCAGGGAGGTGGCACTCTTGAAGCCGACCAGCTCGGCGATGCGATCGATGGAATGACCGCTTACCTCCAGCAGCTCCTGACTGCGCCTGAGCCGCTCCGCCAGCAGCCATTCACCTACCGAGAGGCCGGTAGCCTGATGAAAGCGGCGGGTAAAGGTGCGCCGACTCATCAGGGTGTGAGCCGCCAGAGAGTCCAGGGTGTGGGGTTCGGCCAGATGGGCGCGCAGGTGATCGAGCAACTGGTTCATCCGGACATCGCGGGTGGAGGCGGGCACCGGTTGCTCGATAAACTGGGCCTGACCCCCTTCGCGGTGGGGCGGGATCACCAGCCGCCGTGCCACCTTGTTGGCGATGGCCGAGCCGTGGTACTGACGTACCAGATAGAGGCAGCAGTCCAGTCCGGCAGCAGTGCCTGCCGAGGTGACCAGCCCATCATCATCCACATAGAGGGCATTGGTATCGAGCTGTACGCAGGGAAAGCGGCGGCAGAAATCCTGTTCGTACTCCCAGTGGGTGGAAGCCTTGCGACCATTGAGCAGCCCGGCGTAGGCGAGCACATAGGTGCCGAGACAGAGCCCGACCAGTCGGGCACCTCTGGCTCTGGCGGCAATCAGGGCATCGAGCAGCGCTGCCGGTGGCCGTGCTGCCGGGTCGTGCCAGAAGGGGATAATGATGATCTCCGCCTCGGCTAGCACCTCCAGCCCATGGGGAGCCTGAATGGTGAAGCCTTGCGCCGAGTGTGAGTGACGATTGCCATCGCCACAGCAGATCTTGAGCTCGAACAGCGGCTGGCCCGGCAGGATATCGCCGAAGATGAGGCAGGGGACTGCGCAGTGAAAAGGACTGAAGTGATCGAAGGTAACCACGGCAACGATCGGGGTGGTCATGGTGTTGGCTCCTCTCTGCGCGCAGACCACTTATCATAAGCGTTCGGCTGTGAAAGCCGAAGGGCCATGTCTGGCATGGCCCTCCTGCGGATCACAGCGATATCGCCTCGCCATCTTCCGGCACCCGTACCCGATCCGTCATGCCCCGTTCCGTCAGATAGTCGCGCAGCTCCTGGCGTGACAGCAGGGCGTGGTTGACCGCCTCCATATGGCTGGCGATCAGCGTGGCTTGCGGTGCGGCCTGATATACGGCGGCGACATCCTCCTTGGCCATGATGATGGAACCGAGCCCGGGCACCTGCGCATCACCACAGTTGAGGATGATGACCTCGGGCTGATGTTGCTGCAGGGCTTGCGCGACCGAGGGATGCCAGATGGTATCACCGGCCAGATAGAGGCACTGCTCATCGGGGTGGGAGAAGACCACACCGCACACCTCCCCCATGCGCTCGCCCAGTACCGCCATCAGTTGATCGCTGCCGTGCTTGCCACCGGTTTGCTGCAGGCGAATACCGGCAAATTCGGGCTGCTCGCTCAGCAGGCGCACATCTTTAAAGCCGCTGGCGCGTATGGTGTCAGCATCTTTCTGGTGTTGTACCAAAATGGGCAGATGCTTGGGGACCAAGGCTCTGGCGGCGTCATCCCAGTGGTCGGGATGATCGTGGGTGACGATAACGGCATCCACATCGACCAGCTCATCGATCGACAGCGGCAGCTCGACCAGCGGATTGCGCAGCTGGCTGTTGGCTGTGCCCTCAAAGCCGGGGAAGGCCCCTTTGGCAGATAGCATAGGGTCGATCAGAAAGCGGGTGCCGGCATAGTCGAGCAGCAGGGTGGCGTTGCGAACCTGGGTAATCTTCATGGGGTGACTCCATGTTGGCTGGTGGATATGCAACCAATTATGGTGTGCGGAGCGAGTTGCCATCAGTGGCCCACGGGTCGATTATCATCACTATCGGGCCAACAGGTTGATGTGCCAAAGGTCGGCGCGGCCATTTAAAAATTTGAAAAAATCCCCTTGAAAGGAAAAAGTGAGCCCCTATATAGGTAACAAGGCCGGAACGCTCGACAGAGGTTTCGACCAGGCGCCCGTCCATGAGGAGGGCAAACAATCGGTTATCGCTCACAAGAGGGTAATACTATGCGTTCTATCGACTTTTCTCCGCTCTATCGCTCTGCCATCGGTTTCGATCGTCTGGCCAATCTCATCGAATCTGCGGCCAGCAATGGCAATGCCGGTTATCCCCCCTACAACATCGAGCAGCTGGGTGACAGCGACTACCGCATCAGCATGGCGGTGGCTGGCTTTACCCAGGAAGAGCTGGAGCTGAGCTTCCAGGAAAATCTGCTGACGGTGAAGGGCAACAAGCAGGCCGACACCGGGCGCAACTATCTCTATCAGGGGATCGCCGAACGTGGTTTCGAGCGCCGCTTCCAGCTGGCCGACTATGTGCGGGTGAAAGGGGCCGACCTGAAAAACGGCTTGCTGCACATCGAGCTGGTGCGTGAAGTCCCCGAGGCGATGAAGCCGCGCAAGATTGAGATCAACGGCTGATAGCCTGACCTCATTGAATTGCTTACGTTTCCCGGGTGCCGATGATGGGCCCTGTGGAGAGTTGAACCTGTTGCTTATTAGAAGGATAGGATTATGCGTAACCTCGATTTTTCTCATCTCTATTCCAACGCCGTCGGCTTCGAGCGGATGGCCCGTGAGCTGGAAGGTCTGTTCGAGCAGAAGACCGCCGCTTACCCCCCGTACAATATTGAAAAGCGCGATCAGGATGGCTATCGCATCACGGTCGCCGTGGCTGGCTTCGAGCGCGAAGAGCTGGCGCTGGAGACCGAAAACGGCACCCTCAAGGTGAAGGGTCGCAAAGGGGCTGCGGCCGGTGAGCATCAGTTCCTCCATCAGGGGATTGCCGAGCGCGACTTCGAGCTCGCCTTCAAGCTGAGCCAGCACGTGGAAGTACAGGGTGCCAAGCTGGAGCATGGCTTGCTGACCATCGATCTGGCTCGCGAACTGCCGGAGGCACTCAAGCCCCGCGCCATCCCCATCGGTAAACCCGACCAGCTGGCGCTGCCCGGTTAAGTAAACCGGATCGCGATAAACAACAAAGGCCTGCATCTGCAGGCCTTTGTTGTTTTTGTATCGCCGGATTGGATTAACCAGCGTAGAGGGCGTTGATCTCCTCCGCCAGAATGGCGATGCCGCGGCGCACCAGCTCCTCGCTTTGGGAGTAGTTGAGGCGGATGCACTCTTGGCTGTGACGCCACTCGGGGTCATCGATACCGGGGAAGAAGTAGTGACCCGGCACGATCAGCAGGTTCTTGGCCTTCAGTCGCTCGTACAGCTCCTGACAGTGGATCGGCAAGCCTTCAAACCAGAGCCAGAGGAAGAGGGCGCCTTCCGGCTTGTGGATATGGAAGCGCGGGTCGGGGATCGCTTCGCGCAGTAGCTGCACCGCCAGCTCCGCCTTCTGCTGATAGAAGGGCTTCACCACCTGTTCGCTGAGGGTGATGATATCGCCGTTCTCGATCATCGGGATGGTGATGGCTGGCCCCAGACTGCCCGGTGCCAGATTGATGATGCCGCTCAGGTTGGTGATGGCCTGGATGATCTTCTCGTCGGCGATGACGATGCCGCAGCGAGTGCCCGGCAAGCCGAGCTTGGAGAGGCTCATGCAGAGGATGGTGTTGGCGTTCCAGAACGGTTTGGCTTCGCTGAAGATGATGCCCGGGAAGGGCACGCCGTAGGCGTTGTCGATCAGCAGCGGAATCCCCTTGTCGCGGGCGATCTGATCGAGATGTTCGATCTCTTCGTCGGTCAGCACGTTGCCGGTGGGGTTGGTCGGGCGGGAGACGCAGATCACCCCGATGTCGTCACCCACCTGCAGGCTCTCGAAATCCACATGGTATTTGAACTGGCCATCGGGCAGCTTCTCGATGGTGGGCTTGTAGGCCACGAAGTAGTCGTCGGCCAGCGCCGAGTCGGCGTAGCCGATGTATTCGGGGGCGAGCGGGAACAGCACCTTCTTCTTTCGGCCATCGGCAAACTCACCGGCCAGCAGGTTGAACAGATAGAAGAAGGCATTCTGACTGCCGTTGGTCAGGGCGATATTGCGGGCGGAGATATCCCATCCCAGCTCCTTGTTGAGCAGGGCGGCCAGCGCCTTGGTGAACCTGTCTTTGCCCTGCGGGCCGTCGTAGTTGGCCATCGCTTTGACCAGCTCGCCGTTGTCGAGCAGACTCTTGGCCTCGGCCTGAAAGCGCTCCAGCATGGCGGGGATCGGGGCCGGATTGCCGCCACCCAGCATGATGGCGTCCGGATTGGTCAGCCCCTGATTGAGGTCATCCATGAGTTGGGTAATACCGGCGTGGCGAGTGAACTTCTCGCCGAACAAGGAAAATTCCATTCGGTGACAGATCCAGAGTCAGTTACGAAGATGTAGCACCATAGCTCAGTTTAAAAGCGGGTGTCGATCAAAATAGCGGGACGTTCCACGTGGAACGTGGTGTAAAAATTAAGCGTGGTTAAAAGTACCAACTGTTGGTTTAAAAATGACCGAGCAGGATGCGTTTTGCGACTCAATTTGGTATCGCAAGATGGTGAATTTAAACAAAATCATCATGTTATGTTTTGTGAGGGTTGGCGCAACAATTGGTACAGCAATTGAAGTAGCTATCTGGTCATCTCAACCATACCGGAGCAAACCAGATGAAAATCCTGATCGCCACCCTGATTGTGAGTGCCCTGAGCCTGAACGTGATGGCCAACGAGAATCCGCGGCCCGAGCTGGAGAGCGCCCAGCTGGAGCAGGATGTGCAGAACGAGTTGCTGCAGGCATCCCATGCCGTAGTGCAGGATGCGCTGCACAACCTCAAGCCGCTGGCGCTGGATACCCTGGTGGTGGAGGCGAGTCAGGCTGTGGCGACTCACCCCGAGAGCTGAGATAGCGCAGGGGGGTCTGCCCCATATGTTGTTTGAAGAAGCTGATGAAGGCGCTGTCGCTGGAGAACTCCAGCGCAGCGGCAATCCGGCTGATGGGCTCGCTTTCTGCCAGCAGCTCCATGGCGCGCAACAGCCGCCACTGCTGACGCCACGCCTGATAGCTCATGCCGGTCTCTCGCATAAAGATGCGGCCAATGGTCTTGTCACTGGCACCCACCCGTTCGGCCAGCCGGTTGAGCCGATCGGGCAGGGCATCTCCCCGTTTCAACTGCTGTAGCCAGTCGCCCAGTCTGGGGTCGGTCGGCAGTGGCAACTGCCACGACTCCCGCGGTGCCTGCCCCAACTCCTCCATAAACAGCGCTACCGTCCGTTGTTGCTGCTCTTGCGGTTTGTCCCACGGCCAGAGCGCCATCCGTTCGATCAGTTCGTGCAGTAGCGGATTGACCGCCAGCACCTCCACCGTGCCGGGCAACTCTGGGTGTGGTGTGAAGTAGAGGGAGCGGTAGGCCACCACACCACGCATCAATACTCGGTGAGTTGTGCCCGCTGGCAGCCAGGCGGCGCGGGTGGGTGGCAGCAGGCAGACCCGACCTGCCAGCTCCATGGTCATGCAGCCGGATTGGGCGAACAGCAGCTGATGGCGCTGATGCTGATGCAGGCCCGAGTCGTGCCAGCCGAGGGCGGAGGCAATGCCGATCACACTGCCCGTCAGCTGGTCGGGGTCAAAAGGGTGATCGGGAAGAATAAAGGCCATATGTCCGATTTTTGATGTTTATAGTCCTGCTTATTGTAATCAGACAATCGGCATCTCTCTAGAATGGCGACCTCTTGTGAAGGAGGTTGGTCATGAACAACAAGTTGCCACCGCTCTGGCTGGTGGTGGGATTGATGATGTTTCCCCAGATCGTGGAGACCATCTACAGCCCGGTACTGACCCAGATCGCTACCCAGTTTCGGGTGAGCGAGGGGCAGGCATCCCAGACCTTGTCGGTCTATTTTCTGGCGTTTGCGGTGGGGGTGGTCTGCTGGGGACGGCTCTGCGATCTGATCGGGCGGCGTCCCGCCATGTTGGCGGGTCTGCTCACCTATGGCGCTGGCACCCTGCTGGCGCTGCTGGCCAATCAGTTTGAAACCCTGCTGCTGGCCCGGGTCATCTCGGCCTTTGGCGCCGCCGTGGGTTCCGTGGTGACCCAGACCATGCTGCGCGACAGCTATCAGGGCAGCGAGCTGGCGCGGGTCTTCTCGGTGATGGGCATTGCGCTCTCCTTGAGCCCGGTGCTGGGGCTACTCAGTGGTGGCCAGTTGGCGAGCTGGTTTGGCTATCTCGGGGTATTCAGCGGTTTACTGGTGCTGGCGGCTCTCTTGTTGCTGGTTGCCTGCTGGCAGTTGCCGGAAACCCGCCCGGCCACCAGCCAGCGAGTCGCGCTCTGGCCGCTGGCGTGCCGGATGATGAAGGATGGCGGGCTCTGGCGTAGTGCCATGCTGGTCGCCCTGTTCAACACCATGCTGTTTGGCTACTACAGTCTGGCGCCCTTCCTGTTTGCCGGGTTGGGATTGAGCACCGGCGAGTTTGGTTACTCGGGGATCTTGCTGGCGCTGGCGACTCTGCTCGGCAGCCTGCTCAACAAGCATCTGCTGGGGAGAGGGTGGCTGCCGTCCTCTCTGATCAGGCTGGCTTGCGCTCTGGCGTTGGTCGCCGGACTGCTGGTCTGGGCGAGTCAGGGCAACCTATGGTTCCTGTTGCCCATGATGGGTGTAGTCGTCGCTTTCGGGCTGGCTATCCCCAATGTGCTGAGTCAGGCGCTGTTGGCCTATCGCGAAGTGGCAGGCAGTGCTGGCGCCCTGTTTGGGCTTGGCTACTACCTGCTGCTCAGTCTGGGGTTGGCGGTGGCGGCCGGATTGCAGGATCTTGGCCTGTTGCTCAGTGGCTGCGGTATGTTGGTGCTGCTCTGCTGCGGGCGCCGTTCCACGTGAAACATCAGTTGCCGATAAAGCGGTAGCCAATACCGGATTCGGTCTCGATAAGCGTCGGTTGCTGGGGGTTATCCCCCAGCTTTTTGCGCAGGCTGGCGATGACGATGCGCAGGTAGTGGGTGTCCTCCTTGTGGCTCGGCCCCCAGATATCGTTGAGCAGCTGGGTCTGCATCACCAGCTTGCCGGGGTGGCACACCAGCGCTTGCAGCAGGGCGAACTCCTTGCGGGAGAGGGGGATCTCCTCCTCCTTCATGGTCACCTTGTGGCTGCTGGCGTCCAGGGTCAGGCCGCATTGGGGGAAGTGGCGCCGCTCGCCGCTGCTGACCCCGGCTCGCTGGCGCAAGAGCACGCGGATACGGGCCATCATCTCGCTGATGCCGAACGGCTTGCTCATGTAGTCGTTGGCTCCCGCATCCAGCAGCCGCACCTTCTCCTGCTCCGAATCGCGGGCCGATAGCACCAGCACCGGGTTGGGGTGATGCTCGCGAATGGCCTGCAACACCTGAATGCCATCGCCGTCCGGCAGACCGAGATCGAGGATCACCAGGTCGGGGTTGAGGTGGCGATACTGCTCCAGCCCTTCATTGACCCCCACCGCTTCACTCACCTGATGCCCCTCGGCAATCAGGCTGATCCGCAGAAAGCGACGGATCGCCGCTTCATCATCTATGACCAGAATGTGCGCCATCGAACCTCCAGAGGCGAATGGTGGGAGGGGTTGAGTGACCCGATCTGGCGGTCAGCCATCAGACCTCCGGTGAATTGAGGGCGAGCGGCAGGGAGATGCGCATGCAGGTGCCGTTGCCATTGGGGCCGGAGAAGGCCCAAATCTTGCCGCCGTGGGCCTCTATCATAGCGCGGGAAATGGCGAGGCCAAGCCCGGTGCCACGGCTGCCGCAATCGCCCACCGGCTGGGTGTAGAAGAGGTTGAAGATCTTCTCCCGATCCGACTCGGCGATACCGACCCCGATATCGATGATGTCGATGATGAGGTCGGGCTCGGCCAGCATCACCTTGAACTCGATGGGGGTGCCAGCCGGCGAGTAGCGGGAGGCGTTGTCGAGGATGTTGACCAGCACTTGCTCGATCAGGGCACCGTGGACATAGAGCTGGGGCACATGCTGATCGAAATGGACCAGCAGCTTGTGCTGGCGCCAGGAGGAGTCGAGCCGTTTGCGAGCGCTCTCCACCAGATCCGCCAGATCGACCCAGTCCCGTTTCAGCTGGAAATCGGGGGAGCCGATGCGGGTCATATCCAGCAGATTCTGCACATAGCTGTGCAGGCGGCGCGCCTCATCCTGTACCGAATGGAGCAGCTCGTTGCGATCCTCGGCGGGGATCCGGTCACCATATTCCAGCAGGGTGCTGCCAGCCCCCATGATGGTCGCCAGCGGGGTCTTCAAATCGTGGGAGACCGAGGAGAGCAGGGCCGCCCGCATCCGGTCGGTCTCCGCCTGCAACTGGCTGTCGGCCAGCCGCTCGTTGAGATCGATCCGCGCCAGCGCGGCGCGAATGTCGGTGAGCAGCGCCTGCAACTGGTGCTCGGCGGAGGAGGAGAGCGGATTGGCCAGCGTTATGCCGATCACCAGATCATCGCTGAGGTGGTGATACTGGGCCTCGGCGGCATTGAGGGTCGCGGTGTGGGCGCCGGCGCTCTGCTTTTGGGCCAGACACCAGTCGATGGCCGCCTTGTCGGTCTGTCCGGGCCTGTGCTTCTCGTTGCCGAGTCGGTCGTGAAAATCCTGGTCCAGTACCACAGTCGGCTGACCGAGTGCCAGCGAGATGGCCTGGGCGCCCTGCCTGAGCACCTCCTCCGGACTGCTGGCGGTGGCCAGCCCCTGACTGAGGGAGAGCAGGGCATTACCCAGCTGTTGGGTCTCGCGCAGGCCGATCAACTGTTGCCGCTGGCGAGAGGCGAGCCGTCCCGCCGTTATGCCGACGATAAGCAGCACGAACAGGGTGAGCAGGTCGCTGTGGTTGGCGACACTCAGGGAGAAGTAGGGGGCAGTGAACAGCAGATTGTGAGCGACGAAGCCTAGTACCGCCGCCAGTATGGCGGGCACCAGACTGGTGGTGAGGGCGGTCGCCAGCACCCCCAGCACGAACAGTAGCGGCAGGGCGGCGGGGGGCAGCCAGTAGGAGAGCCCCCAGGCGGCGGCCGAGGTGATCCCCATGATCACCACCGCCAGCAGGCTATGGTGGATATCCTTCGGGGTCGGAGGTTGTATCCCCACTCTGGGCTTTTTCTGCTCGGTATCGACCAGGGTGATTTCGAGCCCCTGCGCCTGCTTGAGCAGATGTTGTACCAGCGAGCGGCGCCACGGGGCCTTGTGGGGTTTGCCGAGCAGCAGCTGGGAGACCTGCTGCTGCTCGGCGGTCTCCAGCAGGGTATTGGCCACCGCCGGGCTGGAGAGGGTCAGCACTTTGGCGCCGAGGTGGGAGGCGAGCGCCAGCGCCTGCTCCACGTCGGCAGAGCGGCGGCCATTGCTGTCGATATGCACTACCAGCCAGGGCAGTTGACGACGCTGGGCAAAGCGGTGGCCATAGCGTACCAGTGCCGAACCGTGCTGATCGCCGAGGCAGACCATCAGCTTGCCCCGCAGCGGCAGGGTGGTCTTGCCTGCTGCCTGCCACTGCAGTTGCAGATCCCCCTCTACGTGGCTGGCGGCGGTCTGCATCGCCAGCTCCCGCAATGCGGTGAGGTTGTTGAGGGAGAAGAAGGATTGCAGCGCTGCCTTGGCCTGATGGGGCACATAGACCTTCCCCTCCCGCAGGCGGTCGAGCAGCTCTTTGGGGGGGAGGTCGATCAGGATAATACTGTCAGCTTCAAGCAGCACTTGGTCGGGCAAGGTCTCTTTCACCCTGACCCCGGTCAGTTGCCACACCAGATCGTTGAGACTCTCCAGATGCTGGACGTTGAGGGTGCTGTAAACATCGATACCGGCGTTGAGCAGCTCCTCCACATCTTGCCAGCGCTTCTCGTGGCGGCTGCTGGGGGCGTTGCTGTGGGCCAGCTCGTCCACCACGGCGATGGCCGGTTTGCGGGCGAGCAGGGCGTCGAGATCCATCTCCTCCAGTCGCTGCTGGCGGTGCATGTGGATCTTGCGTGGCTGGATGGCGAGCTTGTCGAGCAGGGCCAGGGTCTCCTGACGGCCGTGGGTTTCCACCACGCCGATCAGGATATCGATCTCCTCTTTGGCCTGCTCCCGCACCGCTTGCAGCATGGCGTAGGTCTTGCCTACGCCGGGAGCGGCCCCGAGAAACACCTTCAGCCTGCCCTTGTTCTCCTGTTCCAGGCTCGCCAGCAGGGCGTCGGCCCGAACTTCATCACGCATCCCCATGCTCCTGTTTCAGGCTCACCAGCAGGGTGTCAGCTCTTGCCACATCAGCCATTGTTATCCCTATCGAGCCAACCGCCCGTTGCGAAAATCGAGGTCATCACCAAACCGGATGGGGCGCCATCAGGCGCCCTTTTTATGATCCAGTTGCAGATTCAGCTGGAGAATGTTGACCACCTGCGGGCCAAGGATACCAGCTTGTGTGGCCGACTTGACCTGCTCCGTCAGCTGGGCGGGATCCAGCCCACGTTGTTTGGCGACACGGTCCACCTGAGCCAGCACCGCATCCAGCGGCAGATGAGGGTCGAGGCCTGAAGCGGAGCGGGTCAGCATGGCGGGAGAGTTGGTTTTTTCCGACGTCTTGGCTGCCTGTTCGGCAAACTCTGCCCGCAGCGGCGAGCTCATCCCCAGGTTGCTGGCGCTGCCGCCAATGGTGTTGAAATCGCTGGCGGAGGGGCGGGGATGGAAATAGTCAGCCCGCTCGAATTTCTGCCCCAGCAGGGCGCTGCCGATGAGTTGCTGCTTGCTGTCGGTCAGCTGGCTGCCGTTGGCCTGCCAGGGGAACAACAACTGGGCCAGTCCGGTCACGGCCAGCGGGTAGGCGACTCCCAGCAGCAGGGTCAGGGTCAACAGGGTTCTGATTGCTATCATGATTCGCTTGCTCCAAAAGGGATGGTTGGGGATGCGGGTCTGCCCCGCATCCTGTTATGCCGTTACACCAGACCGAGGCCGGTGATGACCAGATCGATCACTTTGATTCCTATAAAGGGCACCAGCAGGCCACCGACACCGTAGATCAGCAGGTTGCGGCGCAGCAGACTGGCGGCGGATCCCTTCAGGTTGACGCCGCGCAGCGCCAGCGGCACCAGCGCCACTATGATCAGGGCGTTGAAGATGATGGCCGACAGGATGGCGCTCTGCGGGCTGCCCAGTTGCATCAGGTTCAGCGCGCCCAACTGCGGGTAGGCGGCAATGAACAGGGCAGGCAGAATGGCAAAGTATTTGGCCACGTCGTTGGCGATGGAGAAGGTGGTCAGGGCACCACGGGTCACCAGCAGTTGCTTGCCGACCAGCACCACGTCCAGCAGCTTGGTGGGGTTGGAGTCGAGATCCACCAGGTTGCCCGCCTCCTTGGCGGCCTGGGTACCCTCGTTCATGGCCAGACCCACGTCAGCCTGTGCCAGCGCCGGTGCGTCGTTGGCACCGTCACCGCACATGGCAACCAGACGGCCATCGGCCTGCTCCTGACGGATATAGGCCAGCTTCTTCTCCGGCGTCGCTTCGGCGATGAAGTCATCCACCCCGGCTTCGGCGGCGATGGCGGCGGCGGTTTTCGGGTTGTCGCCGGTGATCATCACGGTGCGGATCCCCATATGGCGCAGGATCTGGAAGCGAGCCTTGATGCCGGGCTTGATGATGTCCTTGAGGTACACCACTCCCAGCAGTTGCTCATGGGTACAGACCAGCAGCGGGGTGCCACCCTGACGGGCGATATTGTCCACCGACTTGAGCACCAGTTCCGGCACCGCCTTGCGGTCGAGGGAGAGGTAGTTGAGTACCGCATCCACCGCCCCTTTGCGATATTGATGACCGTTGCGATCCAGCCCGCTCAGGCGAGTCTCGGCGCTGAAGGGGATCACCTTGTCACTCTCCAGCTGGCTTGGCTTGGCCATGCTCTTGCCAGCCAGGGTCAGGATTGATTTGCCCTCCGGGGTGTTATCACCCAGCGAGGCCAGCATGGCCGCTTGTGCCAGCAGGGATGGATCGACTCCGGGTGCCGGGATCAGCTCGTCGGCCATCCGGTTGCCGAAGGTGATGGTGCCGGTCTTGTCCAGCAGCAGGGTGCGCACGTCACCGGCTGCCTCGACGGCACGGCCAGACTTGGCGATGACGTTCAGCTTCACCAGTCGATCCATACCAGCAATGCCGATGGCGGAGAGCAGACCGCCGATGGTGGTCGGGATCAGGGTGATGAAGAGGGCGATCAGGTAGAGGCGCGGCACCTGGGTGCCGTTGTAGTCGAGGAACCAGGGCAGGGTCGCGACCACCAGCAGGAAGATCAGGGTCAGCCCCACCAGCAGGGCGTCGAGCGCCATCTCGTTGGGGGTCTTCTGACGTTTGGCCCCTTCCACCAGAGCGATCATCCGATCCAGCGTGCTCTCGCCCGGATTGTTGCTGACGCGCACCCAGATCTCGTCGGAGACGACCGTTGTGTTGCCGGTCACACCGCTGCGATCGGTGCCCGACTCGCGAATGACGGGGGCGGATTCACCGGTAATGGCTGCCTCGTTGACCGAGGCAATCCCTGCTACCACTTCACCATCTGCCGGGATCATCTCGCCGCTGCGTACCAGCACCAGATCACCCTTCATCAGGCTGGTGGCAGCTACCCACTCGCCCTGACCATCTTTGGCATCGGTGACCCGACGGGCCTTGAGCTGGCTCATGCCCTCTTTCAGGCTGTCAGCTCTCGCCTTGCCGCGCCCTTCGGCCAGGGTTTCGGCGAAGTTGGCAAACCAGAGGGTCAGCCAGAGCCAGGCAGTCAGCTGCCAGGCCAGCGAGGGTGCAACCCCCGAGAAGGGTTGTCCCAGCAGGGATTCCACGGTGGCCATCACGGCGGCCAGCCAGAGGGTGAACAGGATGGGGCTGCCAAACAGCGCCTTGGGATTGAAGCGATAAAGGGCTTCAACCATGGCCTGTATGACTTGCGATTTCTGTTTCTTGCCCTTCACCTGAATGGTGTCGGTGCTCATTGCAGTGGACTTGCTCATTGGAAAGCTCCCAGCATCAGATAGTTGGCCATTGACATCCGGATGGTGATCGACAGGGTCAGGTTCATCAGAATGCCCCTCCGATCAGGCTCAGATGTTCGGCCACCGGGCCCAGTGCCAGTACCGGCAGGAAGGAGAGGCCGCCAATCAGCAGGACGGTGATGATCAGCAGGGTAATGAACAGCGGGCCACTGATGGGGAAGTCCCCTTCGCTCGTCTCCTGGCGTTGGGCACGAGCGAGCTGACCGGCAATGGCCAGTACCGGAATGATGTAGCCGAAGCGACCGAGCAGCATGGCCAGACCGATGGCGATGCACTGCCAGTTGTCACCGGCGGCAAAGCCGGCGAAGGCGGAGCCGTTGTTGCCGGCAGCCGATGCGTAGGCGTATATAAGGCGTGACAGACCGTGCGGGCCATCATGGCCGATGATGGTGCTGGCATCCGGCATCAGCAGAGTGACGCCGCCGATCACCAGCACACCCACCGGCATCACCAGCATGCTGGCAACCACCCATTTCATCTCGGTGATGCCGAGGCGTTTGCCCAGATAGGTCGGGGTACGTCCCACCATCAGGCCGCACAGGAACACGGTCAGCAGCACGAACAGCATCATGCCGTAGATACCGGCCCCCACGCCGCCAAACACCACTTCACCCAGCAGCATATTGATCATGGCGACCATGCCGGAGAGCGGGGCAAAGCTGTCGTGCATGGCGTTGACCGAGCCGTTGGAAGCGGCTGTGGTCGCCACCTCCCAGATGCTGGAGAGCACTGGGCCGAAGCGGCTCTCTTTACCTTCCCAGTTGCCTGCCATATTGCTGGCGTCAGTGGTGAGATGGGCGAGGGCCGGATCCAGTTTCAGCTCCTGAGTGATGGAGACGAAGAGCCCCAGCACCAGCATGAGGGTCATGGCAATAAGAATGGCGCGGCTATGGGCCATGTCTTTCACGTAGCGACCCAGCGTAAAGACCATGGCAGCTGCGATGGTGAGTAGGGTCACCATCTCCAGCCAGTTGGAGAGGGCGGTCGGGTTCTCGAACGGATGTGCCGAGTTGATGCCGAAGAAGCCGCCGCCGTTGGAGCCAAGCTGCTTGATGGCGATTTGCGAGGCCGCCGGGCCTAGGGGCAGCAACTGCTCCTGACCTTCCACCCCTTGGAACGGCAGGTAGGCGGAGAGGCTTTGCGGCACCCCTTGCCACACCAGCAGCAGCGCCATGATCAGCGCGATCGGCAGCAGCACGTAGAGGCAGAAACGCACCAGATCCTGCCAGAAGTTGCCAAGGTTGGTCGTCTGCTGGCGGGCGATACCACGGAACAGCGCGACTGCAACGGCGGCGCCAGTGGCGGCGGAGACGAAGTTCTGGGTGGTCAGCCCCACCATCTGGCTGAAGTAGGAGAGGCTGGCCTCACCGGAATAGGCTTGCCAGTTGGTGTTGGTCATAAAGCTGACCGCGGTGTTGAAGGCGAGTTGCCAGCTCATGCCCGGCAGTTGTTGCGGGTTGAGGGGCAGCAGCCCCTGCGCCATCAGGATCAGGAACAGCAGGCCGAAACCGGCGCCGTTGAAGGCCAGCAGACTGAGGGCGTAGGACTTCCAGTCCTGCTCCCGTCCATCGGTGCCACAGCAAGCCAGGGTGGCGCGCTCGACCGGTGCCAGCCAGCGGGTTTTTCCCTCAAATACCCGGTACATGTAATTGCCCAGCAGCGGTGCCGGTAGCAGAACCAGCAGCACGAAGGCCACCGGATAGATTATTTCTTGCCACATGTTCTAGTTCCTCACTCGTGACTGCGCGTTAGTGCGCGCAGCAGATAGACCATTAAGGCGAGGACGAGCAGCAGATATAGCCAATTCATATCGACTCCATTGAGATAATTAGCTGCGAGAGTCGATGTAAAACCGTATCGACTCTGTTGGTGTAATTGACGAGACAAGGGTATGTAAAACAGGCGTAAAGGCGCCATAAAGCGCCCTGAGGCAGGCGTAAAATCGCCGTAAAGAACGGCGGTTTTGCGAGAGAAGTGGCGAGGAGGGAACAAAAAACCCGGCCTGAGCCGGGTTTGGGGGAAGGAGTTACATGGCTGTAGAAGCCGGCTGCTCGAGACAGGCCAACTTCATCTGCCCTTAACGCATAGTGACGAACTCTTCCGCGCTGGTGGGGTGAATGGCAACACAGTTGTCGAAGTCGGCCTTGGTGGCACCCATCTTCATTGCGACGCCGAAGCCCTGCAGGATCTCGTCCATCGCAAAGCCGATACCGTGCAGACCGACCACTTTCTCTTCCGGGCCGACACAGACCAGCTTCATCCGGGTGGGTTGGCGATGCTGGGTCAGTGCCGAGTACATGGCGGTGAACTGGCTGCGGTAGACCTTCACTTGCGCTTCACCGTATTCGGCGATGGCTTCCGGTTCGGTCAGGCCTATGGTGCCGATGGGCGGGTGGCTGAACACCACGGTTGGCACCAAATCGTAGTTAAGGTGCTCGTTCGGCTTGTTGTTGAACAGCCGCTCACAGAGGCGACGGCCCGCAGCGACGGCCACCGGGGTGAGCTGGATGCGACCTGTGTTGTCACCCACCGCATATATGTTGGCGACGGTAGTGTTCTGGAACTTGTCGGTCGGGATAAAGCCCTTCTCGTCCAGCGCGATGCCTGCGGCAGCCAGATTGAGGTTGTCGGTAGCAGGTGCGCGGCCGATGGCCCAGATCAGGCAGTCGACGGTGAGGTGGCGACCATCTTCCAGTTGCAGGGTCAGGCTGTTGTCAGCGTTCTTTAGCACGGCTTTGGGAATGGCGTGGGTGTGCAGCTTGGGCCCTTCCTGCGCCATGATTTCGACCAGGGTCTCGTGGATCATGGGGTCGAAGTTACGCAGCGGGGCATGCTTGCGTACCACCAGATGGGTCTCGGAGCCGAGCGCCTGCATCACGCCTGCGATCTCGACTGCGATGTAGCCGGCACCGACTACAGCAACCCGCTTGGGTTGGCTTTGCAGGTCAAAGAAACCGTCGGAGTCGATACCCAGTTCGGCGCCCGGGATCGTCGGAATTTCCGGGCGGCCGCCAGTGGCGATCAGGATGTGATCGGCGGTGTAGTGTTCGCCATTGACCTCGATAGTGTTACTGCTGACGAAACGGGCGAAGCCCTTGATCACCGTAATCTGGTTCTTGCCCAGCACGTTCTGATAGGAGTGGTGGATGCGGCCGATATAGGCCTGGCGGGACTCGACCAGCTTGGCCCAGTTGAAGTGGTTGAGGGTGGCGTCAAAGCCGTAGTCGGCGCCATATTTCAGGGCATCGGCGATCTGTCCTGCATACCACATGGCCTTCTTCGGCACGCAGCCGACGTTGACGCAGGTTCCACCCAACTCTTTGGCTTCAATCAGGGCGACTTTTTTGCCGTACATGGCAGCCCGGTTGGCAGACGCGATACCGCCGCTGCCGCCACCGATGGCGATATAGTCAAAATGCTGTGCCATTGCGAGGTTCTCCGCTCATTAAGAATGCAATCACAGCATGATGGGGATAAAGCCGCTGGCTCACAAGAGCCAGCGTTCAGTTATGTTGGATCGGCAGGCGAATATGGAACTGGGCACCATTGCCCGGCGCGCTGATGCAGTTGATGCGGCCACGGAGCAGTTGCACCACCAGATTGTAAATGATGTGAGTGCCTAGCCCGCTGCCACCCTGACCTCGCTTGGAGGTGACGAAGGGGTCGAAGATGCGCGGCAGTATCTCCGGCGGTATGCCACGGCCATTGTCCGAATAGTCGATCAGCAGGTCTCCTCCCTGTTGCTCCACCTTGATGGTGATTTTTTTGGGTTTGTCCCAGTTGTCGAACCCGTGGTTGATGGAGTTGAGGATCAGGTTGGAGTAGATCTGGGTAAAACTGCCGGGGAAGGAGAAGGTCGACAGCTTGGGATCGCACTGGATATCCACTTCGCACTGGCTCTTCTTCAGTTTGTGGCCGAGGGAGACCACCACCTGATGAAGGTTGTCGGCGAGACTGAAGTTGTAGCGTGCTTCAGATGACTGATCGACGGCCACCTGCTTGAAACTGGCGATAAGCTCCGAGGCGCGGCGCAGGTTGCTCTGCAGCAGTTGCATTGACTCATCGAGGTTGACGGTGAACTCGGTGAGATAGGAGCGTGACAATTGCTTGGAGTCGATGTGTGACTTGAAGTCAGCGACCCGCTCCTGCAGGTAGGAGGAGGCGGTCACGCTGATGCCGATCGGGGTGTTGATCTCGTGCGCCACCCCGGCCACCAGTGAACCGAGGGAGGCCATTTTCTCCGACTCCACCAGGGTCTGCTGGGCCTGTTTCAGGTCGTCGTACGCCTTGCCCAGCTGACCGTTGGCTTCGCTCAGGCTGCGGGTGCGTTCCACCACTTTGCCTTCCAGCTGTTCGTTGAGCTGGATAATCTCCCGCTCGACCTTTTTCAGCTGGGTGATGTCGTAGCCGAACCCGATCTGGTACTTGAGATTGGGGCCATCGTAGAAGGGAACGAAGGTCCACTGCAGCACCAGCTCGTGTGCCTGCTGGTCATGCATGATGACCTCTTTGTCTGATAGCGAGCCATCTGCTGACAAGATGCCGGTAATTTCTGCCCGTTTGTTCGGACTAACAAACAGATCCAGCCAGTTGTGCTGCAACAGCTCCTGCTGGTGGTAGCCGGTCAGCAGTATGGCTGCCGGGTTGATGCTGGCGATGGTCAGGTTCGGCTCCATGCAACAGATGATCATGTTGGCGGAGTTGATCAGGGTGGCGGAGAAATCCCGCTCCTGTTGCAGCTGCTCGACCGCTTGATGGCGGGCAACCAGTTCGTCACGCAGCCGGGTGCGCATCTGGTTGAGGGTGGAGACCAGGGTATCCAGCTCATCCATTTTTTGGCGTGGTTGCGGTCGCCCTTCCAGCTCGAGTTCCATATCGAGGCGGTCAAGATTGAATTTCTGGGCATAGTGGGCAATGCGATTGATGTGTCTGACCACCAGGTAGTAAATGATGATCAGGATACAAAATGAGACCACCAGGGTCTTGATGGTCTGGCTGACCATGATCAGCACCGATTTTTCGATCAAGCGCTGGTAGATCTGCTCAAGGGAGGCCGCGACGAACAGTTTTCCGACGATTTCCCCCTGATAGGTGAGGTTGAACTCCTGGGATATGTCATAGCTTTCCCGCTCGACCCCCTGGGTCAGCAGCGGTACTTCGGAGTTGCCGAGCATCTCCTTGACCATCACGAACTGCATGTTGGGCAGGTTCATGATCCCTTCGATCTGCACCTTGACCTGCTCTTCATCCAGGTTCCACAAACTGGCGGCGATGGGTTGCAGAAAGGAGGCTTCGATCTGGCCGATGCTATCTTCGATAACGGCGACATCCTTGCGGTAATCCCAAGCGAGCTGCAGAGCTGTGATGATCAGCGCCAGTACGGTACTGCACACCAGAATGTAGGAGAGCAGGCGGTATGAGAGTCCGTTACGGCCCACGGCCTTGGCGGTCTTGGAGAAGAGTCCTGACATGGCGTCCTTGCGGTCTGGATAGTGTTTTTTTTAGTTTAACTGCTTCATGCACTTATGTCGTCTTTCCTGAGCGTCATAAAAAAGGCCCCTGATCGGGGCCTTGATATGCTGTTGATGATCAGTGTCCGCCGTTTGCCTTGGGCGGAATGGTCTCATCAAATACCGGCAAGGGTTTGTGCTCGGAAGCCAGATAGGTGTAGATCACCGGCAGCACAAACAGGGTAAACAGGGTACCGATGGCCAGGCCTGCCACGATGACGATACCGATACTGAACCGCTGTGCTGCCCCTGCGCCTGAGGCATAGAGCAGCGGGATCAGACCGGCAATCATGGCGGCCGTGGTCATCAGGATTGGCCGCAACCGCACCTTGGCGGCTTGCATCACGGCTTCCATCCGGTTCATGCCGCGCAGCAATTGCTCCTCTTTGGCCACTTCGCAGATCAGGATGCCGTGCTTGGTAATCAGACCCACCAGGGTGATGAGGCCCACTTGTGAGTAGATGTTCATGGTCGCCAATCCCCATGCCAGGGCAATCAATGCCCCGCTGATGGCGAGTGGCACCGAGACCATGATGACCAAGGGGTCGCGGACCGATTCGAACTGGATCGCCAGCACCAGGAAGATGATCGCCAGTGCCAGCGCGAAGGTGGCATAGAGTGCATTGCCTTCGGTGACGAACTGACGGGCTTCACCCATGAAGTCGTAACGATAGCCTTGCGGCAGCTTCTCGTCGGCGACGGTCTGGAACCAGCTGATCGCATCACCCATGGCCACACCCGGTGCCGGAACGGCGCCGATGGTGGCGGAGTTCAGCTGGTTGAAGTGGGGCAGGGCGCGGGGCTCGCCAACCACTTCAATGCTGATCAGGCTGCCGAGCGGGATCGATTTGCCGTCAGCGGCCCGCACGTAGTAGCCATTGATGGATTCCGGATTGAGACGGTACTTGCGCTCGACCTGCGGGATCACCTCGTAGGAGCGGCCATCCAGGTCGATACGGTTGACGTAACCGTCCGCCATCATGGTGCCCATGGTGATGCCGATGTCCTGCATGGTGATGCCGTAGGCACCCGCCTTGTCCTTGTCGATCTTGATCTTCATGGTGGCGGAGTCGTAGTTCAGATCGAGATCCGAATAGACGAACTGACCGTTGCTCTGCGCTGCCGCCAGAATTTCACCGGCCACCAGGAACAGGCTTTCGAAGCTGTTCGGGGTGGTGATGACGAACTGGATTGGCAGACCACCGGAGGCCCCCGGCAGTTCCGGGAACTGGAAGGTGGTGACAGCCATACCCGGGATGTCTTTCACCAGATTGGCGACCCGATCCAGCACCTCTTTCTGGCTCGCTTCACGCTGGCTCCAGGGCACCATGGAGGCGATACCAAATGCCTGGTTGGCGTTGAACACCCCGGAGAAGACCTGGGAGAAGGCGATTTCCGGCTGGTCGTCCAGGATCTTGTTCACGTCCGCCATGGTGTTTTCGATGTAGTCCAGGTTGGCGTTGGACGGTGCGGTACCCAGCACCGCCATTACCCCCTTGTCCTCTGACGGAGCCAGTTCGCTCGGGATGAACTTGAACAGCAACGGCAGGCTGCCGAATACGATGATGGCGAACACCACGATGACGATGCGCTTTTTCATCACCGCATGCAGCATGCTGTCGTAGCGATCTGTCATTCGCTCCAGCAGGTGGTGGACTGTGCTCTCGAACTTGCCCGGTGTTTCGTTAGCCTTGAGCATCTTGGAACACATCATCGGTGACAGGGTCAGGGCGATGATGCCCGAGACGAACACAGCACCGGCCAGGGTCAGGGCAAACTCCTTGAACAGCGAGCCGGTGATGCCCCCCATCAGGGCGATTGGCGCGTATACCGCCGCCAGGGTGACCGTCATGGCGATGACCGGTACCGCGATCTCGCGAGTACCGATAATGGCCGCCCGGAACGGCTCTTCTCCCTGTTTGATATGACGGTCCACGTTCTCCAGCACCACGATGGCGTCATCCACCACCAGACCGATCGCCAGCACCATCGCCAGCAGGGTCATCAGGTTTATCGAGAAGCCAAACATATCCATCATCATCACCACGCCGATCAGACTGAGCGGAATAGTGATGATCGGGATTATGACCGCCCGGAATGAGCCGAGGAACAGGGTGATGACCACCAAGACGATGGCGGCTGCCTCGAGGATGGTCTTGATTACCTCGTGGATCGACTCGTTGATCGCTACGGTGGAGTCATACATCACGTTAAGATGCATGGTGGTCGGCATATTGCGCTCAAGACTCGGCAGCAACGCCAGCACATCGTGGGCGATGGTGATGGGGTTGGCTGTCGGGGCGGCGTTGACTGCCATGACCACGGCTTCGCGGCCGTTGGCACTGGCGCGGTAGATGTCGTGGCTCTTCTCCAGGCTTACCTTGGCGATGTCGGAGAGGCGGATCACCTTGCCGTCCCGGGTTGCCACTACCAGACGTTTCAGCTCGTCGACATCCTTGACCTGGGTTTCGGCGTTGCCGTTGAACAGGGAGAAGTAACCGGTCGCCTGGCCTGTCGCGGACTGATAGTTGTTGCTGTTGAGCACCGTCATCACGTCGCTGGCGGTCAGGTTGAAGGCCGCCATCTTGGCCGGATCCAGCCATACCCGCAGGGCAAACTCGACCCCGCCGTAGAGGTCAACCTTGGAGACCCCGCCCACGGTAAAGAGCTGCGGCTTGATAACCCGCTCCAGATAGTCGGTGATCTGGCTGGAGTTGAGCTCCGGGCTGGTGAAGCCGAGGTAAAGCACCGCAGTGGTCGAACCGGTGGAGGAGGTGACCGAGGGGTCTTCCGCCTCTTTCGGCAACTGGGAGCGCACCGAGTTCACCTTCGCCAGAATGTCGGACAGTGCAGCGTTGGGGTCGGTGTTGAGCTTCATGTAGGCGGTTACGGTTGAGCTACCCAGCTGGCTGGAGGAGGTTATGAAGTCGATGTTGTCGGCTTGCGCGACCGCCTGCTCCAGCGGCTGGGTGATAAAGCCCTGGATCAGGTCAGAACTGGCACCATAGTAGCCAGTGCTGACGGTGATCACCGTGTTGGTGACTTCGGGGTATTCCCGGACCTGCATCTTGAAGATGGCCTGAAAGCCCAGCAGGGCGATCAGGAAGCTGAGCGAGATCGCCAGCACCGGCCGTTTTATAAATATGTCAGTAAATCGCATCGCAGATCTCCGCGCTTACAGCATCGGGGTTTGTGCCGGGACGGCCAGAGCATCGTTCTCGACCACATGCACCTTGGTGTCGTTGCTCAGGCGAACCTGGCCCGACAGTACGATCTGGTCACCGGCCTGGATGCCAGAGAGCACATGCACGTCATTGCCGCGTCGTTCGCCTGCCTTGACCACCACCTGCTTGGCTCGCAGCACTTTTACCTTGTTACCCTCTTTGTCAGTCTCTTCGCCCTCTTTGAGCACGTAGACATTCTGACCGTAAAGGGTGAAGGAGATGGCGGTTTGCGGGATAACCATCTGATCTTTCACTGTTGGCAAAATGATGCTGGCACGGGCGAACATACCGGAACGAAGTTGGCCTTCGTTATTCGGGATATCTGCCTGCACCTGGATCAGGCCGCTCTGGTAGTTAACGGCAGGCTCGATGGCAGTAATGTGGCCGTCAAACTGGGTTTGCGGATAGGCATCCACATTAATCTTGACGATCTGGTTCAGGGTGATTTTGGAGATGTCGGTCTGGGGCACGGTGAAGCGCAAGCGCATCATGCTGGTATCTTCCAGTCGCACGATATCGGTACCCGGTTGCAGGTACTGGCCGAGGAACACATTACGCAGGCCGACCATACCACTGAACGGGGCGCGGACTTCACGACGGGTAATAGTGGCTTTGAGGCTCTCGATATCCGCTTCCAGTGAACGGAAAGATGCCTCGGCATCATCCAGCTGCTCTTTGGAGATAGAGCTGGTCTTGTAAAGATTCAGGAAGCGATCGAACTTGGCCTTGGCTGCGGGCAGCTTGGCTTGGGACGCGCGCAGATTGGCTTTTTCTACGCTGGAGTCCAGGCTCAGCAACAGCTGTTCAGCCTTAACCCGTGTGCCCGACTCAAAGGTGATGGCATCAATGGTACCGGCTAGCTCGGTAGACAGAGTGACCCCCTGGTTTGGTTCGATGAAGCCGATAGCCTCTATGGTCGGTACCCAGTCTTGCGCCTTGGTCACCATGGCGGTGACAGGGAACTCGGGTTCTGGCCGGTTGGCCATGTATTGGGCAATCATCTTTTGTTTGAACAAATTGAAACCGATGACGCTGCCAAACAAGGCAATCGCAATCAGCAGCATAATGGCCATCCACTTTTTCATGAACAGGCTCCTGAGGTAGACGTGATGGGGGGTAAAATGGCGTTCCAGCTGGCCAGAATCGCAGTTTCCAACTGCGCTTCGGTCAGCGTGATGTGATGCACCCTGCATTGCAGGGCCAGATGCATGACACTGTCCAGGCTCAACACCTGGAGTGCCCGTATCGGTAAATCAATAAACAGTCCTTGTTCAACACCCTGTTCAAAAAATCGGTCCAGAGGCTCCCAAGCGGCCAGGATGACAGGATTGGTTTCCAACTCTGCCCCTAGCGGGGAGCTTTCGTACTGTAATTTGCACTTGATAGCGTTGGGTTCGTTAACGAATATGGTGTGAATATTTAGCCATAGTTGGCGAAATTGTTGAAATACAACTTTATCGACATCTACATCAGCCATGACCATGGGGACACACTGCAAGATGGTGTGCTGATGGAGCTGCCGAACCAGATCATCCTTGTCGGCGAAGTAGCGATAGATGGTGCCGGTGGCAACGTTGGCCTTTTTGGCAACTTCTGCAATCGACAGACCATGAAAGCCCCGTTCACCCAGCACTTCATGGGCAGCATTGAAGATGCACTCTTTTTTATCTGGACTCATCTGCGCTATTTTCGGTTGAATGAACGTTCATTCATTTTAGGTGGGCATAAAACCAAGTCAAGATAACAAGCCAAGATGACACAAAAGATCGGCGTGCATTGCGCCGTTTGGTGTGTTTATTGAGGAAAACTGCGATAAAAGCATACGATGTGCTGTAAAAAGCAACGGTCAGCACGATAAAGGAAAAAAATTGTAGACTAGGCATCGTTCATCATCAATAATGTGCCCCGTTCGACAGCGTAGCGCCCGTAGCTCAGCTGGATAGAGCGCTGCCCTCCGGAGGCAGAGGTCACAGGTTCGAATCCTGTCGGGCGCACCATCAAAAGTGCGCCGGTTAAACGGGCGTGTTGTGGAACGAAAACAGCTGTGGTGGCTGTAGCTCAGTTGGTAGAGTCCCGGATTGTGATTCCGGTTGTCGTGGGTTCGAGCCCCATCAGCCACCCCATTTTACAGCTTGTCAGGTATGCGAAGGTGGCGGAATTGGTAGACGCGCTAGCTTCAGGTGTTAGTGCCCCCCGGGTGTGAGGGTTCGAGTCCCTCTCTTCGCACCATACTTGCTGTATGATGAAGATGACTTAAGTTGTTGTTTTTAGACTTTAAAAGTAGTAAACTGTTTCGCAAGAAATAGCCTCGGTGATTAGCGCAGTCCGGTAGCGCATCTGGTTTGGGACCAGAGGGTCAAAGGTTCGAATCCTTTATCACCGACCACATTTAGAAAAACCCCGCTTCGGCGGGGTTTTTTGCTTTCTGGTATTTGAGATCCTCGCCTCTATTAACCCGCTGTTACGTCTGTTTACACTCTCTTTGGGCAAGATGTCTGCCCTTTCAGTTATGCTGCAGCCTAGAGTCACTGACAACCGGATGTCATCGGCCCATTTCAGGCGTGTTTCCCATGTATAACAAAATTTCTTTTTCTTGCACTCCCGCCCTGCTGGCAGCCTTGCTGCTGGGTGGCTGTACCATCAAGCCGCCATCAACCGATATGATGATGGGCTCCATTGCGTCGCAACCGCAGGAGGAACGTGCCCGCTCCCCCTTGCTGACCAGCGGCGATTTTTGCGTTGCGGTGTCACAGCAGAAGCTGCTGGCACAACCCTGCAGCGGCCAAGACGACCAATTGTTCGAGTGGGATCTGGGTGAGCTACACCTGCAGGATCTCTGCCTGCAGGCCAAAAACGACAGCGAGCTGATGCTGGCCCCCTGTGATGGGCGGGCGCAGTGGGAGTGGCAGAAGGACAGGTTGTTCAACAGCAAGGTCTCCCGCTGCCTTGATGTGGCCGGGCGACGCCATATGCCCGGCACGCCGCTGCGGCTGGCCGAATGCTACGGTGGGGCCAACCAGAGCTTCAGCTGGCAGCGACCCAATCCCTGGCTGGAGACCCTGAAAAAACAAAGCCTCACATGGTGAGGCTTTGCGGAATCTGATGTGGATATGGAGAGGGTCAGGCTGCGCTGACGCTCTCCAGCTCGAACAGTTTTTCCAGATAGACGGCAACGCCATCTTCATCGGAGGTGAGGGTCTGCTCATACTCCGGCAGTGCCACTTTCAGGCGGTCATGGGCGTTGCCCATCACGATGCCGCGGCCCACCATGGTCAGCATCTCGAAGTCGTTCATGCCATCGCCAAAGGCGATCGCCTCTGACATGTCGAAGCCGTTCTGCTCCAGTACGGCACGTACCGCGTTGCCCTTGTGAACCCCGGCGTGCATCACTTCGAGGCAATCCGGCAGGGAGAAGGTGACGTTGAGCTGGTCGCCGTAACGCTGGTTGAGGTGTGCCTCGATCTTCAGCAGCTTCTCGTGGTCGCCGATGTAGAACACCTTGTTGATCTTCTCTTTCGGTTCCTGCTTCAGGTCATCGACCAGACGGTAGGTGAACCCTGACTCGTCATGGAATTGCAGCAGCCATGGCAGCTCCTCTTCCACCACCCAATCATCACCCTGATAGACATTGAGGTGGATAGAAGGGTCGCGCTCCAGTGCAATCAGCTCGGCGGCGATCTCGGTCGGCAGCGGCTGGTTGAAAATCAGCTGATCCTGTTTGTCATGGACCACGGCGCCATTGGAGGTAATGAGGTAGATGTCCATTCCCAGGGCATCGCGGAAGCTGCGCACATCAACGTGGTGACGACCAGTAGCAACCACAAACTTTACACCTTGTGCTACCAGGCGGTGCAGGGTATCCCGGGTACGGGAAGAGATCTGGTGCTGCTTGTTGAGCAGGGTGCCATCGAGATCGGATACAACTACCTTGAACATCATTACCTCGGCATCGATTGAAAACAGGGGCAGTTTACCTTAGCCCGCACTGTCACCCCATTTATTTAGGGTTACAAAAAATAGCCTGCTCAGAAGCGGGCGAAAAAGTCAGCCATGGCAGTCAGGGCGGGCTGGCGCTTGTCATCGGATTCGATAAACAGCTCGTGCCAGGCTCCCTCGATCCGCAGCGGTTTGCCCCCTTCGCAGTTGGCCAGGGTACAGAAGCGATCCTGCGCGGCATTGTCCACCACGCTGTCGTTGCCAGCCTGCAGCACCAGCAGCGGTGTTTTGATGGCGCCCGCATCGGCGATGGCGGCATCGGCACCGGTGATCCCCTGATAAATCCAGTGTGCGGTGGCGCCCCCCAGCTTGATCTGCGGGTGCTGCTCGTAGATTTGGCGGAACGCCTGATATCGGGACTGGCTGTGGGTCAGCTCGTTATCGGCAAAGCCGTGATCCTTATAGCCGCCCTGACCGGGGCCGTAGGGGGGCTCGCCGATCCAGTCGCCGACCGTGCCTATGGTGGTCGCCAAGCCCTTGGCCAGCCACTTGGGCAGGCCGCCGAGATTGATGCCCAGCATGGGGGAGGAGAGCACGGCCGCCTTGATATCATCAGGCCAACGCTCGAGATAGCGGGCCGAGATGGCGCCGCCCATGGAGTGGGCCAGCAGGAACAGCTTGGCGGGCTGATCCGCCATGATCACCTGGTCGTGAAACTGCTTGAGATCGAGCACATAATCGTCGAACTGGTCGACATATCCCTTCTGCGGGTCAGCCAGCATCCGGCCAGACATCCCCTGACCGCGATGGTCGATGAGATAGAGGCTGTAGCCCTGACGCCAGAGATCCCACGCCAGCTCCTGATACTTGAGATAGCTCTCGACCCGGCCATTGACGATGAGGATGGCGCGATCGACCTTGGCTTGCCGCAGCGCGGCATAGCGGATGGTTACCCCATCCTTACCCTTGAACTCCCCTTCGACCGCATGCTGACGCCAGAAGTCGGGTAGGGTTTGCTGGTAGAGGGTGGGCACATCGGCTTCGCTGGTGAGCGGATAGGTATTGGTCACGGCAAGGGCTCCGGCAGAAAACAGGGTCAGGGCCAACAGGGAAAGAGAGAGGGGTTTCATCAGGCACACTCCTGTTGCCAATGGTGATAAAGGGCGGCGATATCCCCCGAGCAGAGCAGCGCCATGCTGGCTTGCAAGCGGGGCAGGGGCCAATCCCACCACCGCATCTCTTGCAGCATGCCGATCTGCTCATCGCTGAAGCGACGGCGGATCGGTTGGGCCGGGTTGCCGCCCATGATGGTGTAAGGGGCAACATCCTTGGTCACCACGGCACGGGCGGCAATGACGGCGCCATCACCGATGGTGATGCCGGGCATGATCATCGCTTCCGAGCCGATCCAGACATCGTTGCCAATCCGGGTGTCCCCCTTGCGCAGAAAGCCGCTGCGAGCCCCTTCGCCAAAGGTGTCGGGATTGAACGGAAAGGTGGAGACCCAATCCAGCCGGTGGCCCTGATTGCCTGCCAGCATGAAGGTGGCGCCCGAGCCGATAGAGCAGAACTTGCCGATGATCAGCCGATCCACTGCGCCCCAGAGGCCGCTCTCCCAGGTTTCGCGGGTCGAGCCATCGCCGAGCAGGTAGCGGACGCAGTGATCCTCGAACGGCTTGCCGTGGTAGTAGCCGGAGTAGTAGCTGTAGTCACCGGCCTCTATGTTCGGGTTGCTCAGGTGATCCCGGATGATGCGGGACTCCAGCCAGCTGCCAAAAGGGTTCTCCATCACTCCTCCTGCAGATCGTCCTGCTCGCTCTGCTGCGCCCAGCCTTTGCGGGTCAGCTGCATCCGCTGCCACCACGCCTCGTCCGCCACAATTTCACCGGCCGGGCCGAGTTGGGGGTAGGGCATCTCTTTCTCTTTGCAGAGCTGGGCATAGATGGGGTAACCCCCTTCGAACAGTATGCTGTTCTGCTCTTCCAGACTTAGCGGGCAGCCGCGCTGATAGCAACCGGCCAGCTCACGCTGACGCTGGGCCTCGTAGAGGATGGCGGCAGCGGCTACCGAGACGTTGAGGGACTGCACCATGCCGACCATGGGGATGACGATATGGTGATCGGCCAGTGCCAGCGCCTCTTCACCGATGCCGTGCTTCTCCTGACCCACCAGAATGGCGGTCGGTTTGGTGTAGTCGATGGCGCGAAAATCGACCGAACTGTCGGAGAGATGGGTCGCCAGGATCTGCATGCCGGAGGCTTTCAGCTCGGCAACGGCGCTGCCGATATCCGGGTGCAGTTTTACATCCACCCAGTTCTGGCTGCCGCGGGCGGTGCCCTTGCGCTTGTGGATCCAGGTTTTGGGCCAGACGGCGTGTACTCGGTGGATGCCGATGGCATCGGCGGTGCGCACGATAGCGGCGAGATTGTGAGGTTTGTGGACCTCTTCCATGCAGACGGTCAAATCGAGCTGGCGCTGGGCCAGCATGTCGGAGATTCGTTTAAAGCGTTCAGGGGTCATATCAATGTCTATTCGGTGAGGTTTGTGCACTCTTCTCGTGCATGCCGACGGTTAAAGCGAGTTGACTCTGGGCCTGCATGACGATGGTGCGCGGCAGCATGCCGGGCAATGGTTGTCGCTATAAAAGCAGCAGGCGGCTTGCGCCGCCTGTGTTCAGTTCTTTTGTCGGCTCACCTTGAGCACGTTGGGCATTACGCGGATCTTGCGCATGATATTGGCTAAATGGATCCGGCCTTTAGTGGTGATGAGCAGGCTGACCAGATAGATCCGGCCATCCTTCTCTTCGGTACTGATGGCGTGAATATTGGCGCCGGTGGCGGCAATCACGTTGGCCAGCTCCGCCAGCGCACCCTGATGATTGACGATCTCGACACTGATGCCGCTACGGAATTCCTGCTCCTGATCCTTGTCAAGTTCCCACTGCACCGGCAGGTACTTGTCCGGTTCTTTGCTGTAGCCCTTGATGTTGCGGCAAGACTCCTGGTGGATCACCAGCCCCTTGCCCGGACTGATATGGGCAATGATGGCATCTCCCGGGATCGGGCGGCAGCAGTTGGCGAAGGTGACCAGCATGCCGTCGGCACCCTTGATCGGCATCTTCTTGCTGCTGGACTTGGGTTGTTCATCAGGCGGCAGCTCATCACCCAGCATGCGACGGGCCACCATGACACTCATGGCGTTGCCCAGACCCACATCGGCCAGTAACCCCTGTAGGTTCTCGTGTTTGGTATCTGCCAGCACCTGTTTGATGCGCGGTTCGGAAATATCTTCGATATTTTTGGCGCCGAGCGCATGGTTGAGCAGGCGGCGACCCAGCACCACCGACTCTTCGGTACGCAGATTTTTGAGGAACTGACGGATCTTGGAGCGTGCCTTGGTGGTCACCACGAAGTTGAGCCAGGCTGCATTGGGGCGGGCGCCCGGCGCCGTGATGATCTCTACTGTCTGGCCAGAATGCAGCGGGCTGCTCAGGGAGTAGGGGTGCCTATCGACCCGCGCACCAACGCAGGCATGACCGATATCTGTGTGTACCGTATAGGCAAAGTCCACCGCCGTCGCGCCAGTGGGCAGTTCCATGATGCGCCCTTCCGGGGTAAAGACGTAGATTTCATCGGGGAAGAGGTCGGTTTTAACCCCCTCGATAAACTCAAAGGAGCTGCCAGCGCTCTGCTGCAGTTCCAGCAGGCTCTGCATCCAGCGCTGGGCGCGGATCTGTGCCGTGGTGCCGGAGCTGTCGCCATCCTGTTTGTAGGTCCAGTGAGCGGCTACACCCTTATCGGCCATCTGATCCATAAATTCGGTGCGGATCTGTACCTCCACCGGCACCCCGTGGGGGCCAACCAGCGAGGTATGCAGCGACTGGTAGCCGTTGGTTTTGGGGATGGCGATGTAATCTTTGAAGCGGCCGGGGCGCGGCTTGTAGAGGCTGTGCATCTGCCCCAGCACCCGGTAACAGGTATCTATGTCCTTCACCTTGACCCGAAAGGCGTAGATATCCATTACCTCATGAAATTGCAGCTCTTTTTTCTCCATCTTGTTGTAGATGGAGAACAGGTTTTTCTCGCGACCGCTGACCTGATGCTCGATCACCGCTTCGTGCAGACGACCACTGATTTCACTCTGGATCGCGTCGATGATTTCGCGGCGGTTGCCACGAGCCCGCCGTACCGATTCCCGCAACACCCGCGATCGCATCGGGTAGAGTGCCTCGAAGCCCAGCTCCTCCAGCTCGTTCTTCATGGTATGAATGCCGAGGCGGTTGGCGATGGGGGCGAAGATTTCGAGGGTTTCCCGGGCGATGCGGCGGCGCTTGTCCGGACGCAACGAACCCAGGGTGCGCATATTGTGGGTGCGGTCGGCCAGCTTGATCAGGATGACCCGGATATCCTGGGTCATCGCCATCACCATCTTGCGAAAGTTCTCGGCCTGAGCCTCTTTGCGATCGCGAAACTTCAGTTTGTCGAGTTTGGATACCCCGGCCACCAGCTCGGCAACAGCGCTGCCAAATTGCTCGGCCAGGTCGACCTTGGTCACCGAGGTGTCTTCGATGACATCATGCAGTACTGCGGCTATCAGGGTTTCATGGTCGAGACGCATGTCGCCCAGGATACGGGCTACGGCAACGGGATGGGTGATATAGGGTTCGCCACTGGAGCGCATCTGACCCTGGTGTGCGTCACGGGCCACCACATAGGCTTGCTTGAGCTTCTCGACCTGCTCTGACGGCAGGTAGGAACTGGCTATTTCTTTAAGGTTTTCAAATAAATACAAGACAGTCCCCGCAGCGGTGAAACGGCAATTCGTGGAATTGAGGTATAGCCCTGAGTTTGCGAGGTTTTCGAGCGGTTGTAAATGGGGATGAACAGTCGGCACCCGGGCGGGTGCCAACCGGAGAAATTACTTAACCGCGACCTTCGGCGATGGCAGCAACGGCAGCCAGCTCGGCGGCTTCCTGCTCTTGCTGTTCGTAGCGGTCCTGGGTATCCATCACTTGATTGTTTACCAGACCCAGTTCGATCTCACGCAGGGCGATCACAGTCGGCTTGTCGTTCTCTTCGTCGACCAGGGGATCTTTGCCTTGTACCGCGATTTGACGAGCGCGGCGGGCGGCGACCAGCACCAGGTCAAAACGGTTACCTACCTGTTTTACAGCATCTTCTACAGTAACGCGTGCCATGCAGGACTCCAGTGTTTGGGCTTTCTGTATTTAGAAAAGCAGTGTTTAAAAATGACGCAAAAGTTTACTTGTTTTTGGCTTATTCTGCCAGTAGCTGTTGCAGCAAGTTTTTTTGAGCCTGTTGCTGGTTACGCATTTCCAGCCGTTGGCACTCAATAATGGACCCGAGCTGGAGCAGTGCCTGCTCAAAGTCTTCATTAATAATGACATAGTCATACTCGTCGTAGTGCACCATTTCGGCAATGGCTTTCGCCATCCGGCCGGCGATCACCTCGCTGCTGTCCTGACCACGCCCAATCAGGCGGCGCTCCAGCTCTTCACGGCTGGGGGGCAAAATAAAGATGGATTTGGTCGGCATCAGCTCGCGGATCTGGCGGGCACCCTGCCAGTCAATATCGAGGAATACGTCGATCCCTTTGGCCAGACAAGCTTCGATGGCGGCGCGGGAGGTGCCGTAGTAGTTGCCGAACACTTCGGCCCACTCCAGAAAATCACCGCGCTCGATCAGTGCCTTGAACTCTTCCACCGGCACAAAGTGGTAGTGCACCCCATGCTCTTCGCCCGGGCGGGTGGCGCGAGTGGTATGGGAAACTGACAGCTGCATCTTGCCTGCGGCGTTAGGTTTGGTCAGCAAGGCATTGAGCAGGCTGGATTTACCCGCGCCGCTCGGAGAAGAGATGATATAGAGAGTGCCTTGTTGCGCCATGTTATTACCTTTAATCGAAACCGGTGTTTTGGTTGTAGCAGAGGCCGCCGTCTTGTGCCCGAAAGGGAGACAGCCAAACGCAAAACGCGGAAAATTCTTGAATTAGGGGGATGTAAAGGCGGCGAATTTTACCAGAATACGGCGAATAAAAAAACGGCCGGAATCATATTCCAGCCGATCAAAGTATTCGTAGCTTGCTGCGGGAGCGTAACCCACATCAGCCAGCATTGTGCCTGTGAGGATGGACAGGGGCCATCAGGTTATCCCTGCCTGATGGCTCGGAATTTCCGAGTTGCCCTTTCAGTGCGGCAACTGGCGATCGGCGCAGAGGCAGTCGAAGGCGGCGATCACCTGCTCGCGGGTGATCTTGCTCATGGCCTCCGGGTCCTTGAGGCGGGTGCGCCAGCTCAGCTCGACCAGCGGCTTGCCGGTCTCCTGTTCGACCAGCTGTTGATAGACGCTGACCACGTAGTCGCGACACAGATAGGGGCCGGTGCGCGCCGGATTGTGGTGGGCATAGAGGCCAATCACCGGCGTGCCGACCAGGGTAGCCATGTGAGTTGGGCCGGTATCGGGAGCCAGCACCAGACTCGCCTCGCCAATCAGTGCCAACAACTGCTTGAGGTTGGTCTGCCCCACCAGATCGGCCGGTTTGCTGTGGCTGAGTTGCTGGATCTCGGCGGCCAGATCCCGCTCCAGCTTGGCCGGCCCGCCACAGAGGTAGACTTGAAAGCCCTTGCTGGCGGCGTGATCTGCCAGCGCGGCATAGCCAGCTGCGGTCCAGTTCTTGAACGCCTTGCTGGCGGCGGCGCAGATCAGCAGGGTCGGCTTGCCGCCAATCTTCTCCTTTGCCCATGCCTGATGTTCGGCACTGATGGGCAGTTGCCAGTCCGGAGTCAGATCCTTGATGCCGAGCTCTTGAGCGAAGGCGAGGAAACCGTCCAGCACGTGGGGAGAGGCGGGGGATGGCACCTTGTGGTTGGTGAACAACCACTGACCGTCATTGGCCCGCTCTTTGTCAAAGCCGAGTTTGATGTTGGCCCGGATGCCGAGGGTGGCAATGCTGGCGCGCATGGCGGCCTGCAGGTGGAGCAGGGCATCGAATTTGCGCCCCTTGAGGGCTTGCCACAGATCGCGATAGCCGCGCCACCCCTTGCTCTTGTTGAAAGGGATCACCTCGACCCCGGGCAGATCGGCAAACAGGGTTGCTTCTATTTTGCCGGTGATCCAGGTGATGCGGGTTTGTGGCCACTCCCGCTGGATGACCCGCACCAGCGCCAGTGCGTGGCAGCAATCCCCGATGGCGGAGAGCCGCAGGATGCAGATGGAGGAGGGTGGCGTTTGAAATAGCGGCATGTTGTGGCGCACTGCTGGCAAAAAGGGTGGATGGCATTATGCAAACTCCCCTGCGGATTGTAAAATTGCGCGCATGCCAGAGCGGCAGCCTCATCGCGCAAGCGATCAATGACCCACCGAGCGGGATCTTCATAATGCGAATACAGACCGAACACAACCAGATCTGCTGGTATGCCGAAGGGGCCTTTCGCGACCCTTCTCCCCAGTTATTCGATCCTGCCTGGTGGCAGAACAACCGACAGGTGGTGGGTACCGCCATTGGTCGGGGGGTGACCTGGTTCGTCAAGGATGAGTCCCGCCATCTGGTGCTGCGCCACTACTATCGCGGCGGCATGGTGGGCAAGGTGGTGCGGGATCGCTTCTGGTTCGAAGGGGTCGAATCGAGCCGCGCCATGGCCGAATACACCCTGCTCGCCAAGTTATGCGAACTGAGGCTGCCGGTGCCGCGTCCGTTTGGTGCCCGCATGGTCAAACAGGGCCCCTTCTATCGCGCCGATATCCTGATCGAGCGGATTCGCGGTGCCAAAGACATGGTGGCCCTGCTCAAACAGGGGCCAGTGGCGGCCGAGGTATGGCAAAAGATTGGCCAGACAGTGCGCCAGTTTCACGATGCCGGGGTCTATCACGCCGATCTTAACAGCCACAACCTGCTGATCGATAAAGAGAACAAGGTGTGGGTCATCGATTTTGACAAGGGGGCGATCCGCTCCCCCGGTGAGTGGCAGAAGGCCAATCTGGAACGGTTGCAGCGGTCTTTTAATAAAGAGGCCCAATTGCATACCAGCTTCCACTTCGTTCCGGAGAACTGGCAGACCCTGATGAACGGGTATCACACAAAAGCGATCTGACCCTGTTGCTCGGCGTGAGAGCCAATGTTACTTATTGAGCAGGTATTCAGATCCTGTTTCGAGGCGCCCCATGGAAATGCTCAAGACATCCCCAGTCGATGTGACTGCCCGGCTTGATCCGGGTCTGCTCGCTGATGCGATGGCGCTGCTGGAGGCGGGGATCTGGACCTGGTCCGCGCCACAGGGGTTGCGCCGCGATCCCTCTTGCTTGAGGTTGTTGGGGCTGGGGGATCACTGGCCTGACGAGCTCGGCTGGCTGGATCGGGTCCATCCCGACGATCTCTCCCGGCTGGAAGACTCCCTGCTGGCCTGCCAGAGCGGCAGCAGCAGTGGTCTGCGCCTCGAATACCGCATTCTCCATCATCATGGCCACTATATCCGGCTGGAAGAGCGCATCCGCCGTGACGAGCGGGGCCATCTGCTGGGGGTGGTCCGCCACCTCGATCCTGTGGTGGTGCTGGTGGAAGAGCGGCACGGTACCGATCCGCTGACCGGTCTGGAGAGTCGCGGTCGCTTCGAGCAACTGCTTGAAGATCGGCTGGCGACCGAGAGTGGCAGCTTCAGCTTGCTGCAGTTCTCAGTCGACCACATGGCCAAAATCCAGTTGCTGTTTGGCGAGGCAACCTGCGATGCGATGATCGCCAAGCTGGCACGCATCGTGCGCCACGAACTGCGGCGAGAAGATCCCTTCGCTCGCTGGGATGAGGGCGGTTTTATCCTGATGCTCTCCCAGACCGAGCGGATGAGCGGACTGGAGATCGCCGAACGGCTACGGCTGGAGATTGCCGACGCCAGCCTGCTGACCCAGCGGCCGGTGACCGTCAGCATCGGGCTGGTGCAGAGCCAGCCCGGTGAGCAGCTCGACCACCTGTTGGCCCGATTGGCCACCTGTCACGGCCAGGCCAGACGAGAGCGCAACGCCGTGGTCGGCTGACAGCGGTCAGTGCTGGTTGACCTTGTGACGCTGGCAGACCCAAAGGGAGGCCAGCATCAGCAGGCCGCCAATCGCCAGCCGGGTCAGATCGGTATCCTTGCCCCATAACAGCAAATTGACCAGCAAGCCGGCCGGAATGAGCGCATTGTTCATGATGGCCAGCACCCCGCTGCTGACCAGTGTCGCCCCCTTGTTCCACAGGAAGTAGCCGAGGCCGGAGGCACCCACCCCCAGCCACAGCAGAATGCCCCACTGCAGCCCGGAGGTCGGATATTGCGGCTTGCCCAGCAGCCACCAGGCGGGCAGCGCTATCAGCAGTGCGCCCAGATAGAAGCAGCCGAACACCGCCAGCTGCGGTGGTTGCTCCGCCTCCCGTGCCAGCAGTACCTTGTAGCCCACCTGACCCAGCGCGAAACAGAGGTTGGCCCCCTGTACCACCAAAAATCCCAGCACATAGCTTTCGGTCAGCCCGTCGAAGCGGATGACGGCGGCCCCGAGCACCGCCAGCAGGGCGCCCCACAGATAGGTGGGTTTGAAGCGCCCTTCCAGCAGATCGTGGAGCAGGGTGACGTAGATGGGGGTGAAGATGGTGAAGACCAGCACTTCCGGCACCGTCAGCAGCAGGAAGGAGTGGTAATAGAAGAGATACATGATGCCGAGCTGGATGGCGCCAAGGGCCATCAGTTTGGCGACCAGAGCGGGGCGCAGCCAGCGGCGGCGCAGAAAGGGGAGAAACACCAGAGTGGCGAGGGCGATGCGGGTCAGCACCGAAAAGTAGGCATCCACCTGGCCAGCGAGGTAGACCCCGATCAGGCTAAAGGAGAATGACCAGAGCAGGGTGACCCCTATCAAGTAGTTCATGTGTTTGATTTATCGTCAGTTGTCAATTTTAAGGGGGCTATGATGGCCGAGATGGAAGCGGCAATCCAGCGTTTATGGGCGCGATTGCCACAGGTCGGAGCATTTGCCTTTACCGCCAGCAATGGCGAGGGGTCGGCGACCGACTGGAATGGGCGCGGTGAGGGAACTGTGCTGGTGACCGATCACCAAGGTGGCTGGCTGTTTAGCGAACAGGGTCGCTACACCACGCCTCACGGGCGGCAGCTTGCCATGCACAACCGCTTCTGGTGGCAACGCACTGCGCGGGGGATCCGCCTCGCTCATCTGCGTTATGAGCAGCCGGTGGCGCTGTTCGAGCTGCTGCCGCAAGGGGATGGCCGCTGGCTGACCGCCGAGCCCCATCTGTGCGGGGCGGATCACTACAGCGCCGAGCTGACCGAGATCGACGGCGGTTTTCTGCTGAGCTGGCAGATCACTGGCCCGCGCAAGAACGAGCGGCTCAGTTATCGCTATCTGGTCTGACGCTGGCTGGCAGGCATAAAAAAACCGGCGCACAGCGCCGGTAGCGGGAGACAATCGGAGGTTATTTAAAAAAGGTCCCCAAACAGGAGCGATACGCTCTCTTCACACACTCAGATCTTGCATTCAGGCATGGATGGCATAGCTCAGCATGGCTTGCAGCTTGCTATCGAACAGCCAGGGCAGCAGCACCATCAGCAGCCCCAGCATGCCAGCCAGTCGCTGGCGATATTGCCAACCAGCAATCATGACCAGACCACCGCACAGTGTGGTCAGGATGCCTGACACAGTGAGCTCTCGCGCTGCATGCGGCGCTGCTGCGCCCACTGGTTCATGGCAACCGAACCGAGGATCAGTGCCAGTGCGATGCCGGTGGTTGGGTGGATCTGCTCGCCGAGGAACAGGGCACCCAGCATCACGCCAAACAGCGGCACCAGATAATTGCTAAGGGAGGCGAAAGTCGGGCCAGCCTTCTGGATCAGCACCATGTAAAGGAAGTAAACCAGACCGGTGCAGAGGCTACCCAGCACAATCATGGCACTCAGCGCCTGGCCGCTTGGCATGGTCAAGGTGCTCAGGTCAGTAATAAACGGTGTTGCAATCAGCAGTTGGGTTGCTGCACAAAGCAGGATATTGCGGGCAACGACCACAGGGTGATCCTTGGCAAAGCGCTTGATCATCAGCAGACCGATGGCAAAGCAGCTGGCGCCAAACAGTATGCCAATGGCACCCATCAGGCCAGCGTTCATGCCTTGGGAGAGATTCGGCCAGAACAGGGTCAAGACACCGGCAAAACCGATGATGACAGAGAGCAGGCCGCTCTTGGTGATGCGCTCACCGGCAATAAACAGCGGGGCGGCCAGAATGGTCACAAACGGGATACAGCCCATCAGCACGGCGGTAGTGGCGCTATCAACATGCTGTTGACCCCAGGCGACCATGATAAAGGGCATGGTGGCATCCATCAGGGCGATCAACATATAGGTGCGCCACGGGGTGTGCTCACTCTTGAGACGCATAAACAGGCAGAGCAGACCGAGGATCAGGCTGCCACACAAGGCACGACCGGCAGCCACCATGATGGGGGGCAGTTCGGCAACGGCCTGATGCATAAAAATGAACTGGGAACCCCACAGCAGGCCAATGGCCAGCAATAACAGATAGCTACGCATGTTAATCTCCGATGTATTGAGCTGTGCATTCTAGGGAATCTGCTAGTATGGCGAAAATGAATTGTTGGCATCCCACTATGGTTAATATCGATGGATAGCTCACTGGCCCGCCTCGACCTCAACTTGCTCGCCGTATTCGACATGCTGATGCAGGAGCGCAACGTCACCCGTGCGGCCGATCGGCTGCATCTCTCCCAATCCACCGTCAGCCACGCGCTGGGGCGGTTGCGAGTGGCGCTGGATGATCCGCTGTTTGTGATGAGTCGGCGCGAGATGATGCCGACCGAGCGGGCC
The DNA here is from genome assembly GCF_055193095.1 of Aeromonas sp. 160P. Lineage (NCBI taxonomy): Bacteria > Pseudomonadati > Pseudomonadota > Gammaproteobacteria > Aeromonadales > Aeromonadaceae > Aeromonas > Aeromonas sp. 160P. Next base: position 797,554 of record NZ_JBUXKV010000001.1, read on the forward strand.
AAGGCGTTGGCCGGGCCGGTACGGCAGGCATTGGCGATGCTGGAGCAGGGGCTGCGCCAGGCCAAGGGATTTGATCCCGCCACCGCGCGGCGGATTTTTCGTATCGCCACCCCGGGCTCGGTGGAGCATGGGGTGGTGCCGGTGCTGGTGGATTGGCTCCATCGACTCGCGCCTCACTGTCGGTTGGAGGTGTGCGACTTGGCTGACAGCGACTACGAGCGGGAGTTGGAGAAGGGGGAGCTGGATCTGGTGATCGGTTTTGCCGGTGCCAACCACCTTTCGCCCCGCTTGTGGCGGGAGGATTGGTTCAACAATCCGCTGGTCTGCCTGTCACCGCTCGGCAGCGAGCTGCCCGATGTGCTGGGGCCCGCCGAGCTGGTTAGTCGGCCCCATATTCATACTTCCAGCTGGGGCCACAGTCAGGCGATGGTGGAGCTCTGGCTGGCCCGCTTCGGGGTAGCGCGGGAGCTGGGGGTCAGATTACCGAGCTTTATGGCGGTGCCGCCACTGATGGCCAGTGGTCGCTATCTGGTGGTGGTGCCCGAGATGATCGGGCGCCTGTTCTGCCGCTACTATCCGCTACGGATGCATCAGCTCGATCCCGCCATCCCCATCATCTACCTGATGGCGGGCCACCCGCTCACCGCCCATGACGAGGCGATCGGCTGGTTCAAGAGCCTGCTGCACCAGCTGGTGTTTGACCTCTATGGTGCCGATGCGCTGGGCTCACCGGCTCAACGCAGTCTGGCGAAGTAGTCCAACCCCATGGCGTTTTTCACCTCCGCCAACACCTCATCGGTGATGACGCGGGCCTGCTCGGTGCCCTGATAGAGCAGTGCCAGCAGTTTGTTCTTGTCGGCGATGGCGGCTTGGCGGCGCTCTCGCATCGGCGCGAGCAGGGTTTGCAGGCAGTCATTCAGCACCTGTTTGCAGCGCATGTCCCCCAGTCCGCCACGCTGGTAGTGGGCCTTCATCTCGGCCACCAGCGCCTTGTCGGGGTGGAAGGCATCCAGATAGGCGAACACCGTATTCCCCTCCACCTGACCCGGATCACTCACCTTGAGGTGGTTGGGGTCGGTATACATGGCGAACACCGCCTGTTTGATCTCTTCCGCCGACATGCCGAGTTCGATTGTGTTGCCGAGGGATTTAGACATCTTGGCCTTGCCGTCGATGCCGGGCAGGCGGCCGGTGTCACTCAGGATTGGCTGGCACTCGGTCAGCACCTCCTTGCCAACTAAGGTGTTGAAGCGGCGGACGATCTCGTTGGTCTGCTCCAGCATCGGCAGTTGATCTTCCCCAACCGGCACATGGCTGGCGCGAAAGGCGGTGATGTCGGCGGCCTGACTGACCGGATAGACCAGAAAACCGGCCGGTAACGTGCGCTCGAACCCTTTCTGCTGGATCTCTGCCTTGACGGTGGGGTTGCGTTCCAGTCGGGCGACGCTGACCAGATTGAGGTAGTAGCAGGTGAGTTCGGCGAGGGCGGGCAGGGCGCTCTGCAGGCAGAAGGTGGTCTTGGCCGGGTCGAGGCCAACCGCCAGATAGTCGGCCATCACCTCCAGCACGTTGTCGGTCACCTTGGCCGGGTTGTGGCCGTTGTCGGTCAACGCCTGCAAGTCGGCGATCATCACGAATTGACGGTAGTGGTGCTGGGCTTCGACGCGCTGGCGCAGGGAACCGACATAGTGGCCGATGTGCAGTTTGCCGGTGGGACGATCGCCAGTCAGGATAACGGGGTTGTGCATGTCACTCTCTCCAGTTGGGTGAGCCGGGAGGCGACAAAGGGATAAAAACAGTTGACCGCCTCTCGGCGGTCACGGTGTTTTCTTTGGGAAATCTTGAATAGAAACGCGGTGCCGCCTGTTTAGGAGCAGCACCACCAGTAGTTGTGATTGAATGCGGTCATATTCATAGCAAATCAAACTACGCCGGTTTCATCACTTCTGCAAGGGGACGACCAGCAGGTCGCACGGCACTGTATTCATCAGTTGACGGGCGCTCGAGGTAAGCAGGCTCCAGAAGCTCTGGCGATGGCCGCACACCAGCAGGTCAATTTCATACTCCTTGACCGCCTGATTGACTCGCTCGCTCAGATCGCCGCAGATCACCAGCTTCTTCTCGATGGGGTAGTCCACCGAGGCCAGGAATGCCTCCAGCTTCTCTTTCGCTTCAGCGATCACCTGATCCTGCACGTTGTCGATGTCGATATCGATCATCTCGGTGTAGAGATCCTTGAGGTCCACATCGACATGGATAACTGACAGCTTGGCGCCGTTGGAACGGGCTCTGTCCACCGCCTTGTCGATCACCTTGCGGTTGTCTTCAGAGAGGTCGATCGCGGCCAGAATATGCTTGTAATAGGTTGTTCCACTCATGGGGTATCTCCTTACCGATCCTTTCGCCCACTATACCCATCTCTGCTGAAACTAAAATGGTGTCTCAGGCACAGTTTTCGGATTTAAATGAGTTTAATTTCATGTGCCACAGGGTGAGCCACTCAGTTATTAACCACCATTTGCCTATAAATCAAACAAGAGTTTGAAGCCGGTCACACCCCCCGGCTTGCTGATCCGGGGGGAGAGGCATAGGATGGGCCCGTGCTTCGCAATGAACACAAAACAATAAAAAGCATCTGAATACCGCTTTGGGGAGCCTCGCGCTCCCTTTTGTTTTTCTGCCTCATTTCCTGCCGCTTTTGTTACTGATAGCGATCCGGCATCAAGTTAATCTTCTTCGACTTGGTTATGCTGTAGCCAGTTTCTTTGGCGGCCTTCCCATGATCATTCATCCGCAGATTCAGCTGTGGTGCGGGTTTGCCCGCAACGGTCGCCCCTCATATCGCCTTGATGCCTTGGAGATTCATTCATGATTATTCACCCACAGATCAAGGGCTGTGTTGCCCGTAACTGTCACCCCATCGGCTGTCGCGCCGCCGTGCAGCAGCAGATCGAACGGATCAAGGCGGCTGGCCCGTTCAACGGGCCCAAGCGGGTGCTGGTTCTGGGGGCCTCCTCCGGTTTCGGGTTGGCCTCGCGCATTGCGCTGGCCTTTGGCGCGCAGGCCGACACCATAGGTATTTCGTTCGAGCGCGGCCCCTCCGATAAGGGGCAGGGCAGCGCCGGTTGGTACAACAACATCTGGTTTCGGCAGGCGGCGGAGCAAGAGGGGCGTATCGCCATCAACCTGATTGGTGATGCTTTCTCTGACGGCATGCGCCAGCAGGCCATCGACACCATCCGCCAGCAGCTGGGGCAGGTGGATCTGGTGATCTACTCGCTGGCGAGCGGCATTCGGGTGCTGTCTGATGGCACTCAGGTGCGCTCCGTGCTCAAGACCACCGGCCAGCCGTTCAGCGGTTGGGGGCTGGATCTGGAGCAGGATACTCTGGTGCAGCAGTCGCTGGCGCCCGCAACGCCAGAGGAGATCCGCGATACCGTTACCGTGATGGGGGGCGAGGATTGGCAGCTCTGGATGCAGGCGTTGCAGCAGGCCGATTGTCTGGCGCCGGGTGTCCGGACCGTGGCCTACTCCTATATCGGCCCCGAATCCACCTATCCCCTCTATCGGGATGGCACCATCGGTTATGCCAAGGAGCATCTGCACGCCACCGCCGAGACCATCAACCTGCAACTGGCGGAAGTTGGCGGTCACGCCTGGGTATCGGTCTGCAAGGCGCTGGTGACCAAGGCGAGCGCCTATATTCCGGTGCTGCCGGTCTATCTGGGCCTGCTGATGGGGGTGATGAAGGAACGCGGTGTGCATGAGGGCTGCATCGAGCAGATGCAGCGACTGTTTGCCGCCAAGATGTACGGGCCCAATGGGGTGGTAGCCGATGGCAACCGGTTGATCCGGATGGATGATCACGAGCTCGACCCGGCCATTCAGGCCGCCGTCTCGGCGCTCTGGCCCAAAGTGACGCCGGAGAACTTCCACGCTCTGGGGGACTTTGCCGGATTGCGGCAGGATTTCATGCAGCTCAACGGCTTCGAGCTGCCGGGAGTCGATTACGCTGCGCCGGTGGATGTCGCCTCCCTTGGCGAGCTGACCCCCTGAGCTGAAAGAAACGGGATCTCCCTCTCGTTGATGGGTTGATTCGCAGCCGGAGTGTGGCGACAATCGATACCACATCACTGAGGAGAAACAAGATGCTGGCCCAAGCCATGATCGAAAAGTTGAACGAGCAGATTAACCTGGAGTTCTACTCCTCCAATCTCTATCTGCAGATGAGTGCCTGGTGTGAAGACAAGGGCTTTGAAGGGGCGGCGACCTTCCTGCGTCAGCACGCGGTTGAGGAGCGCCAGCACATGGAGCGCCTGTTCACCTACGTGAGCGAGACCGGTGCCATGCCGCGTCTGGGTGCTATCGATGCCCCTCCCTATGAGTTCAAGTCGCTGGGTGACGTGTTCCGCTCTACTCTGGAGCACGAGTACCACATCACCCAGTGCATCAATGGGCTGGCCCACGTGGCCTTCACCACCCAGGACTACTCCACCTTCAACTTCCTGCAGTGGTATGTGGCCGAGCAGCATGAAGAGGAGAAGCTGTTCAAGAGCATCGTCGACCGTCTGGGTCTGGTGGGTGAAGATGGCAAAGGCCTCTACTTCATCGACAAAGAGCTGGCCGAACTGGCCAAGGGCGCCCCTGCCAGCATCATGGACAGCAACGCCTGATAGTCGTGGACACTTAGTGTTCAGCCAGTACAATAACGGCCCTTTTAAGGGCCGTTATTTATTCTGATGCGAAACCAACGTGGTGTTCCGCCAGAGGCAATCGCGGTTCTGGCCAGGTGCCGTTTTTCTTTTGATAAGTGAGTGATGATGAAGCAGGTCGATGTGGTGGTGATTGGGGCCGGTGCGGCCGGATTGATGTGTGCGGCGCAGGCGGGCTACCGGGGTCGCTCCGTGCTGGTGCTCGACAACGCCAAGAAGCCGGGCCGCAAGATCCTCATCAGTGGCGGTGGTCGCTGCAACTTCACCAACCATCAGGCGGGCGCCCACGCCTACCTCTGCGCCAACCCTCACTTCAGCAAGTCGGCGCTGGCCCGCTACACCCAGCAGGATTTCATCGATCTGGTGGACCGCCACGGGGTCAACTATCACGAGCGCACTCTTGGGCAGCTGTTCTGCCTCGAGAGCGCCAAGGAGATCGTTGACGTGCTGCTCACCGAGTGCGACTGGGCCGGGGTGACCCTGCAGTTCCAGACCGAGATCCTCACCGTCAGCAAACAGGACGAGGGCTTCGTGCTGACCACCAGCAAGGGTGAGATCAGCTGCCACTCGCTGGTGGTGGCGACCGGCGGTCTCTCCATGCCCAAGCTGGGGGCCACCCCTTATGGCTTCAAGCTGGCGGAGCAGTTCGGCCTCAACGTGCTGCCGACCCGCGCCGGTTTGGTGCCCTTTACCCTCCATCAGGCAGAGAAAGAGGCGTTCGCCGATCTGGCGGGCATCAGCCTGCCGGTGGCGGTGACCGCCGAGGATGGCACCCGCTTCAAAGAGGCGATGCTGTTCACCCATCGCGGCCTCTCCGGCCCCGTCATCCTGCAGATCTCCTCCTACTGGCATGCCGGTGAGAAGATCCACATCAACCTGCTGCCGGAGCTGGATATTCCGGCCGCCCTGCGGGAGTGGGCGCAGGCGCACCCGGCGCAGGAGCTGAAAACCGTGCTGGGGCGCGAGCTGCCCAAGCGCTTCGTCGACAAGCTGCTGGAGCTGGGTCAACTGGTCAGCAAGCCGATGCGCCAGTACAACGAGCGGGAGCTGGAAGCAGTGGCCAACCTGCTGGGTGACTGGCAGATCCTGCCCAACGGCACCGAGGGCTACCGCACTGCCGAAGTGACTCTGGGTGGCGTCGATACCAACGAGCTCTCCTCCAAGACCATGGCGGCGCGCGAGGTACCCGGCCTCTACTTCATCGGCGAAGTGGTGGACGTGACCGGCTGGCTCGGCGGCTACAACTTCCAGTGGGCCTGGTCCTCAGGCTGGGTGGCTGGGCAGTACTGTTGATGTCACAGGGGCTGGTTTATCCGGCCCCGATTTATTGGTTGGAGTTATGGTGATCGGTCGGGTTGCCGCAAGGGGGCGCAGATGCTTGAGAATCAGATGATGTTGTTGGCGGTGTTCGAACGGGCGGCGCTGATGCTGATGACCTTGTTCTTGCTGACCCGCACCCGGCCATTCCAGCGACTGTTCCAGAAGCGGGATCACACCCCGGCCGAGCTGGTGCTGGTGGCCTCCATCTTCTGCCTGTTTGCGGTGTTCAGCACCTACACCGGCATTCCGGTGGAGGGGGCGCTGATCAACGTGCGGATCATCGCCATTATCTCCGGCGGCATTCTGTTCGGCCCCTGGGTCGGCATTCCGGCCGGGGTCATCTCCGGCCTGCACCGCTATCTCATCGACATGGATGGTCACACCTCGATCCCTTGCCTCATCGCCAGTATTATCGCCGGTCTGCTCGCCACCTGGCTGCACCTGCGCTGCCGCAAGTCGCGGCTCTGGCTCTACGGCATTCTGGCGGGAATGCTGTGCGAAGGGTTGACCATGCTGCTGATCTGGCAGCTGACCGAGCCTCACTCAATGGGGGTGGAGATCGTCAGCCACATCGCTTATCCGATGATCGCCGGGGCGCTCTGCATCGGCCTCATCATCAAGCTGGTGCAGGATCTGGATGACGAGAAGGAGCTGATTGCCGCCAAGCAGGCCAAGCTGGCGCTGGATATCGCCAACAAGACGCTGCCCTTCTTCCAGAACATCGATCGCCACTCCCTCAGTCAGGTGTGCGATGTGATCCGGCGCGATATCAGCGCCGATGCGGTGGCCATCACAGATACCCATGACGTGCTGGCCTATGTCGGGGTGGGCAAGGATTATTACGAGCTGGACGAGCACCACGCCATCAGCGGCATGACCCAGCAGGCGGTGCTGCTCGATCAGATCATCATCAACAACGATCTGCGCCAGTATCACCTCTCCGATTTCCACTCGGTCATCATTATTCCACTGCGGGAAAACGGCTCGGTGAGCGGCACCCTCAAGATCTACTACCGCCGTACCCACAGCATCACCAGTTCGCTGCGGGAGATGGCGGTGGGCCTCTCCCAGCTTATCTCCACCCAGATGGAGGTGTCGCGCATCGAGCAGCTCAAAGAGATGACCCGCAAGGCGGAGTTCACCGCGCTGCAGAGCAAGATCAACCCGCACTTCCTGTTCAATGCCCTCAACGCCATCTCATCCTTGATCCGCATCCGGCCCCAGCAGGCGCGCCAGTTGATCGCCAATCTGGCGGATTATCTGCGCTACAACCTCAACAAGGGGGATGAGCTGATCGACATTCAGGAGGAGCTGCAGCAGGTGCGCGACTACGTGGCCATCGAGCAGGCCCGCTTCGGCGACAAGCTGGAGGTGGTGTTCGAGGTGGACGATGTCCACATTCAGGTGCCGAGCCTGCTGTTGCAGCCGCTGGTGGAAAACGCCATCCTGCACGGCATCCAACCCCGCAGTGCGCCGGGTCGGGTCACCATAGAGGTGAAACAGCTGGCGGGCGGCATCCGGGTATCGGTGCGAGACACCGGTTACGGCATCAGTCAGGCGGTGATCGACGGCGTGGCCGCCGGTCGGGTGGAGAGCCGCAGCATCGGCCTGATGAACGTGCATCAGCGGGTCAAGCTGCTCTATGGCGACGGCCTGCATCTCAAGCGGCTGGAGCCGGGTACCGAAGTGAGTTTCTATCTGCCGGATCAGGAGTCGATGCCATGCTGAGTGCCATCATGGTTGAGGATAAGTGTGTGCCGCGAGAGGTGTTGTCATGCTGAAAGCCATTATTGTGGAAGACGAATGTTTGATACGGGAGGAGCTGGCCTCTCCTGCGCTCCTTCAGGGGGCAATGTCATGCTGAAAGCGATCATAGTGGAAGACGAATATCTGGCTCGCGAGGAGCTGATCTATCTGGTGAACCAGCACAGCACCATCGAGATCGTGGCGAGCTTCGAGGATGGGCTGGAGGCATTCAAATACCTGCAGGATCACGAAGTAGATGTGGTGTTTCTGGATATCCAGATCCCCTCCATCGACGGCCTGCTGCTGGCCAAGAACCTGCACAAGTCGAGTCATCCGCCCCACATCGTCTTTGTCACCGCCTACAAGGAGTTTGCGGTGGAGGCGTTCGAGCTGGAGGCGTTCGACTACATCCTCAAGCCCTACAACGAGCCGCGCATCATCAATCTGCTGCAAAAGCTCGAGCATGCGGGCAAGTCGCAGCCAGCCACCACGGGGGAGGTGAGCGGCGACGTGATCAGCCCGCAGAATCGCACCGTCAATCTGGTGAAGGGGGAGCGCATCATAGTCACCCCCTGCGAGCAGATCTACTACGCGGAAGCCGATGAGAAGCTCACCTATGTCTACACCCGCGATGATCGCTACGTGATGACCATGACCATCAGCGAGTTTGTCAGCCGCTTGCCTGCCGAGGGGTTCTTCCGTTGCCATCGCTCCTACTGCGTCAACATCAACAAGATCCGCGAAATAGTCCCCTGGTTCAACAGCACCTATCTCATCCGGCTCCATGATCTGCCGTTCGAGGTGCCGGTCAGTCGCAGCAACATCAAGGCGTTCCGTCAGCTGATGCGGCTCTGATTGTCATTCATTCCCGCCGATCTGCATTTCATGCCTTAATCGATCGGCGCGAGCTGCGTCTTGCCTATAGTGGCCTCAATTTCCTGAAGGCCATCGACCGAGACGCATCATGACCAAAGAGATGAATCGCACCCGCTACCTGACACTGATCGGTACCATCATCACCCAGTTCGCACTGGGTTCTGTCTACACCTGGAGTCTGTTCAACGCCCAGCTCTCCGACAAGCTGGACGAGCCGGTGAGTCAGGTGGCCTTCGCCTTTGGCCTGCTCAGCCTGTCGCTGGCAGTCGCCTCCTCCATGGCGGGCAAGCTGCAGGAGCGGTTCGGGGTGCGCAATGTCACGCTGGGTGCTGGCGTGCTGCTCGGCATCGGCTTCTTCCTCACCGCCCACGCCAGCAATCTGGCGATGCTCTACCTCTGCGCCGGCATTCTGGTCGGTTTTGCCGACGGTACCGGCTACCTGATGACCCTATCCAACTGTGTGAAGTGGTTCCCGGAGCGTAAGGGGCTGATCTCCGCCTGCTCCATCGGTGCCTATGGCCTCGGCAGTCTCGGTTTCAAATACATCAACCTGCTGCTGCTCTCCAGCGCGGGTCTTGAGACCACCTTCCAGCTGTGGGGCTTGATCGCCATGTCCATGGTGCTGGTGGGCGGCATGCTGATGAAGGATGCGCCCAAGCAGGCCGCCTCTTTGCAACAGAGCGAGAGCCGTGACTTCACTCTGGCCGAGGCGATGCGCAAGCCGCAGTACTGGATGCTGGCGCTGATGTTTCTCACCGCCTGCATGAGCGGCCTCTACGTCATCGGCGTCGCCAAAGATATCGGCGAAAGCATGGTCGGTTTGTCGACTGCGGTGGCCGCCAACGCCGTTGCCATCATCGCCATGGCCAACCTCGGTGGCCGTCTGGTGCTGGGGATCCTCTCCGATAAGATGTCCCGTATCCGGGTCATCACCATCGCCCAGCTGATCACCCTGGCGGGCATGGTGCTGCTGCTTTTTGTGCCGCTCAACGCCAACCTGTTCTTCGTGGCGGTGGCCTGTGTGGCGTTCAGCTTCGGCGGCACCATCACCGTCTACCCCTCGCTGGTGAGCGACTTCTTCGGTCTCAACAACCTGACCAAGAACTACGGCGTCATCTATCTGGGCTTTGGTCTGGGCAGCATCATCGGCTCCATCGTGGCCTCCCTGTTTGGCGGCTTTATGGCGACCTTCAACCTGATCCTGGTGTTGCTGGTGGTGGCGCTGGTGCTCTCCCTCACCATCCGCCTGCCGGCGCCGGTAGCGGTGGAGCGGGCCTGATAAGCCTCCCTGCCACAGCAAGCAAAAACAGAGACCCGGGCCATGCCCGGGTCTTTGCATTTCCGATGGTCGATCAGCGCGGCGCTAGCCCCAGCAACTGGCGGGCCTGACGGCAGGTCTCCTGCACCGTTGACCACTCATCACCGGTCACCGTGATGTGGCCCATCTTGCGGCCGGGGCGGGGTTCGCCCTTGCCGTAGAGGTGCAGATGCAGACCGGGCAACGCCAGCAGGGCGGCCCAGTCGGGCGTGCCGTTTTGCCAGAGATCCCCCAGCAGGTTGATTAACAGGGCGGGGCGCACGGCGATCTGTTCTGGCAGCGGCAGATCGCACAGGGCCCGCACCTGCAACTCGAACTGGCTGCATGCGGCATTGTCGAGGCTGGGGTGGCCGGAGTTGTGGGGGCGGGGCGCCAGCTCGTTGACCAGTAGCCGTCCCTCCACCAGAAAGAACTCCACCGTCAGCACCCCCACGTAATCGAGGGCGGCGATCAGCCGCTCGGCGATCTCTTTGGCCTCGACTTCCAGCGCCGGCACATTGGCCGGTGAGCGGGTCTGATCGAGAATGCCGCCGCTGTGCCAGTTCTCAACCAGTGGCAGGGCGCTGATGGCGCCGCCCGGACTGCGAGCCAGGGTCAGGGCAAACTCCCCCTCCAGCGCCAGTCGTTTCTCCAGTACGCAGGGTACGCCGCTGGCAGTCAGCGCGCTCGCCAGCTCATCCAGATTGCTCACCTGCCACTGGCCCTTGCCGTCGTACCCCTCGCGGGCGGTCTTGAGGATGGCGGGGAACAGCGTGCTGGCCTGTGCGGGGATGGGATCTCCCGCCAGCAGCGCCAGATGGGGGGCGACCGGGATGTCAGCCCCGCGCAAAAAGGCCTTCTCCTCGCGGCGATCCTGACAGATGCGCACCGCGCTGGCGGCTGGTCGCACCGGTTTTTGCTTTTCCAGCAGGGCGAGGGTGGCGGCAGGCACGTTCTCGAATTCGCAGCTGATGGCGGCGCAGCGGCTGGCCAGATCGTGCAGAGCGGCGTGGTCGTCATAGGAGGCGACAATATGGTGATCGGCGGCGGCACCGGCGATGCTGGCGGGGTCGGGATCCAGCACCACCACCTTGTAGCCGAGGCGGTGAGCGGCCATCACGAAGTAGCGGCCGAGCTGACCGCCCCCCAGCATGCCGAGGGTGGCGGGGGGCACTATCATGTCGGCTCCTCCAGTTGCAGCGCCAGCACCCGGTCACGCTCGTGGGTGCGGAAGTCGTCGAGCTGCTGCCGGTAGCGGGGGGCGTCGTCATCCCGGGCGACCGAGAGCAGGGAGACCGCGAACAGGGCGGCGTTGGCTGCCCCTGCTTCACCAATGGCGAAGGTGGCGACCGGCACACCTTTGGGCATCTGCACGATGGAGAGCAGGGAGTCCATCCCCTTGAGGTGGCGGGAGGGGATGGGCACCCCCAGCACCGGCAGGGTAGTCTTGGCTGCGACCATGCCCGGCAGGTGGGCGGCGCCACCGGCTCCGGCGATGATGGCGCGCAGACCGCGATCGCGGGCAGTTGCGGCATACTCGAACAGCAGATCCGGGGTGCGATGAGCCGAGACTACGCGCGCTTCGTAGGGTACGCCGTGCTCCTTGAGGATGCGGGCGGCTGCTTGCAGCACGGGCCAGTCGGAGTCGGAGCCCATCACCAGGCCGATCAGCGGAGGGGTGTTCATGTGTATTGGTTCCTTGCTGTTAAACGTTTGCTTTAAGTGAACAAAAAGAGCCGGCAAGCCGGCTCAGAATTTCTCGGGTCGCACGATTTCGACCGGTTGCAGAAAGGCGATCATGGCGTAATCGGGGTAGTAGCGACTCTGCAGATGGGCCAGCAGCCGTTCTGCCTGCTCGCGGCTGCAGATCGCTTCCAGCCGGATATTGCCGCTCTCGCTCCAGCTGGCGTTACGCTCGCCGTGATCACCCCGACCACGGGCATCGGTGATGGTGTAGCCGCGCAGTCCCTCTGTGGTGAGGGTGCGCAGCAGAGTGGGCTCCAGATTGGCTTCCGTGATGACGGTGAGCAGGGTGCGGGTCTCGGTCTGCATGTGGCTACTCCGTAAAGTGGTGGGCCCAGCTGTGGTAGAGCGGGATACCCAGCATGATGTTGAACGGGAAGGTAACCCCCAGCACGGCGCTAAGGGACAAACCGGGATTGGCCTGGGGCAGGGCGATGCGCAGGGTGGCAGGCACGGCAATATAGGAGGCACTGGCCGCCAGGGTGGCCAGCAAGGTCAGGCCGCCGAGTGAGAGCCCTATGATTTGGCCAACCGCCAGTCCCAGTAAGGCAGAGGCCAGCGGCATCAACAGCGCGAAGCCGAGCAGAAAGAAGCCATGCTTGCGCAAGTCCTGACACTGGCGGGCGACGATCAGCCCCATCTCCAGCAGGAACAGTGCCAGCGCCCCCTTGAACAGGTCGACGAACAGCGGTTTGAGCGGGGCAACCCCATCCGGGCCAGCCAGATAGCCGATGGCCATGCCGCCAATGAGCAGTGTGACTCCCTTGCCGAGGAAAGTCTCGTGGGCCAGCATGCGCCATTGAGTCTGGCGACTGACCCCACGAGCCAACACGATTCCCACCAGGATGGCCGGGATCTCCATCACCGCGAGGAAGATGGATAGCTGGGATTCAAAGCTGATGCCGCGCTCGGTCAGCCAGTTCACCCCGACCGCAAAGGTGGCCACGCTGACCGAGCCGTAATGGGCGGCGGTGGCGGCGGCATCCACCCGGTTCATCTTGATCCGCAGCAGGGCAAAGCCTGCCAGGGTCTGCACCACCCCGAGCAGGATAACCAGCGCCAGCTGTGGTAGCAGGGGTAACAAGGGTTGTTGGGCCAGACCGACGCCGCCCTTGAGGCCAATGGCCAGCAGCAGGAAAAGAGAGAGGGTATCGTAGAGCGCGGGCGGCAGTTTCAGTTCTGATCGCACCAAACCGGCCAACAGACCAAACAGAAAGAACAGAACAACAACATCCAGCATGATGGCTCGTGGGTTGGCGTGGAGATAATGGTTGCATGCTAGAGCCCGCGATGTTTCGATAAAATCAGATTCTGACTGATGATTGTTCGGTAAAAACTGATAGGGGACGGCATGCTCAACTACAAACAGCTCTACTACTTCTGGCATGTGGCGCGCTGCGGCAGTGTGACGCAGGCAGCGCAACAGTTGCATCTCACGCCACAAACCATCAGCGGTCAGGTTGCCGAACTGGAGAGCTCCCTCGGGGTGGCGCTGTTCAACCGGGTGGGACGGCGCCTTGAACTGACGGCTGCTGGACGGCAAGCGCAGGAGCAGGCGGGGGAGATTTTTTCGCTGGGGGCCGAGCTGGAACACTCCCTGCGCCACGCCAGTCAGGAGCTGACCATGCAGGTGGGGATCGCTGACTCGGTGCCCCGAGCGTTGGCGTTCGAGCTGCTGGCCCCGGCGATGGCGCTGGCAACACCGCTGCGGTTGATATGCCACGAAGAGCGGGCCGAGCTGCTGTTCAGTGAACTGGCCCGTCACAAGCTCGATATGGTGCTGATCGATCGTCCGCTGCCAGCCGACAGCAATCTGCGCGGTTATAACCACGAACTGGGACGCAGCCCGCTGGCGCTGTTTGCCACACCCGAGCTGGCCGCGCGGGCGCGGGCTGGTTTTCCCGCCTCGCTGGAGGGGTTGCCGTTGCTTATCCCCGGTGACAAATCCGCCACCCACGACCGGTTGCTGGAGTGGTATCGCCAGCAGGGCATCCATCCTCATCTGGTCGGTCAGTTTGACGACTCCACTCTGATGAAGTCATTCGGCAAGGCGGGGATGGGGATCTTTCCCGCGCCACTGGCCATGGCCGACGAGATTGTGCGTCTCTACGGGGTGGAACGCATTGCCACCCTGCCCGAGGTGACGCTCTCCTACTATCTGGTCTCGGCGGGGCGCCATCTCTCCCATCCCGGGGTGCAGGCGGTGATGGCGGGGGCACAGCAGCGGCTGGCAGCGCTGGGTGGCCATACATAGAAATCTGGATGGCTATACATCCAGCTTTGCTCTGCCTATAATCTCCGCGCTTTGGCGCATCATGCTTAATAGGGAATCCGGTGGAAATCCGGAGCTGGCGCGCAGCGGTAAGGGGGAGCGAAGCGACATCAGGGCACTGCTGTCAGGTGGGAAGCCGTCGCCATAGGTTATTGGCCCCCGAGCCCGAAGACCTGCCAAAGTTCGTATTTCGTGCCGAGAGAAACCGGCCACGAAGTAGATACTTACGCGAACTTAAGGATCTCTCATGTCCAAGACATTATTGGTGGCGGCTGCCCTGTTGCCGACGGCGGCGTTTGCCCAGCAGCTAACTATTCCTGTCAATCCCACCATGGTGGTGACCGCAACCCGCGTCGCCCAACCTGCCTCCAGCGTTCTGGCCCCGGTCAATGTAGTGACCCGGGATGAGATCGATCGCCTGCAAGCCCAGACCGTGACCGATGTGGTCAAGACCCTGCCCGGTGTCGAGGTTGTCAGCAATGGTGGCCGTGGCCAAATGAGCTCGCTGCGGGTACGTGGCGGAACCTCTTCCCAGACGTTGGTGCTGGTGGATGGGGTACGCAGTGCCTCCCTGACCGCCGGGATGACCGAACTGAACAACCTGCCACTCAATCAGGTAGATCGGATTGAGTATATCCGCGGCCCGCGAGCCACTATCTACGGCTCTGACGCCATCGGTGGGGTTATCAACATCATTACCCGACCCGACAAGGGGACCAATCAGCACAAGTTCAATATCGGTGCCGGTTCCCATCAACAACGCCAGGCATCTTTCAGTAGCGCCAGTCAGGTGGGTGAGGCCGGTCAACTCAAGGTTGCCGGTGGTTTCGATGATGAATTGGGTTACAACGTACATCCCTTGCCTGGCATCAACGATGGTGACCGTCACGGGCATCAGGGCTACAACGCCATGCTCGATTATCAGCAGGCTCTAGCCAGCAACTGGGATCTGTTCGGTACTACCCGCTGGTTCCGCAATGTGGCCCAGTATTCGGGAACTGATGCAAACTATGCGCCGCATCGAGCCGAAACGTGGACGGAAAATCAGAGCTATCAGCTGGGTTCCCGCTATCACAACGAGCGCTACCTGAGCGAATTGCGCGGAGCCTTCTCCAGACAGGACGCCTACGATTATCTCGACAACAGTGGCCGTGATCAGGCCAATAATCGTGGCTATACCCGCCAATACAGCCTGAGCTGGGTCAACAGCCTCAAGCTGAACGAGTTGTGGACGCTCGGCGGCGGTGCTGATTGGCAGCGCGATATGCTGGATGATCGCTCGCGCTCTTCTGGCTCTCCCTATCCGGCAGGGGCCAAGGAACGGGACAATACCGGGGTCTATGCCCTGGCCCAGTTCGACAACCAGACATGGCAGGGCGAGCTGAGCGGGCGCAGTGATGACAACGAACAGTATGGCCGCCACAACACCTGGCAGACCGGTGCTGGTTGGCGTTTTGCGGAGGATTACCGCCTGAGTGCCCGTTACGGCACCGGTTTCCGCGCTCCCTCCTTTAATGACCTCTACTATCCGAGGTCAGGTAATCCCAATCTGAAGCCGGAAGAGTCGAAGAGTAGCGAGCTGATGTTGGATGGTCAAACGGCTGGCGTGGAGTGGCGAGCCACCGGTTATCGCAACGACTTCGAACAGATGATCCAGTGGGCACCAACCAATCCGGGTGACCCCAATAGCGTCTGGAGCCCGCAAAACGTTGGCAAGGCACGGATTGAAGGGGTCGAGCTGGAAGGGGAGTTCGACACCGGCTGGCTGAGCCATCGGATCTCTGCCGAATACAAGGATCCCAAGGACAGAGTGACTGACAAGCAGTTGCAACGGATCTCCCGCAAAGGGGCCAAGTGGATTACGCAGGCGCAGTGGCAACAATTTGACGGCTCGTTGAGCTGGATCTATCAGGGAGATCGCTATGACGACGTGGCCAACACTACCAAGCTGGGTGGCTACAGCGTGTGGAATCTGGCTGTTGGCTACAAGTTGACCCCGGAGCTCAAGGTATCTGGCAAGATCAACAACTTGCTGGATAAGGAGTATCAGACTGCGGTGGGTTATCCGGCCGATGAGCGCGCTTACTACGTGATGATGGATTACGCTCTGTAAATAGCGTCTTCTTGATCGGAGAAAACCGAGGCCCTGCCATATGCGGGGCCTTTTCTATTGGGCACAGGCGGGAGTATGATCGCCGCCTTGCACCAAAGGGGAGCTCAAGTGGCCAATATTCTCGTGTTTGATTCCGGTATGGGTGGCTTGACCATCTATCGCGAGATCCGCCGCGCGCTGCCGGCACACCACTATTTCTACTGTTTCGATAACGCCAACTTCCCCTATGGTGAGCTAAGCGAACCGGCCCTGATTGCCGCTTGTTCCCGATTGGTCACTACCATGGTGTCCCGTCATCATATTGATCTGGTGGTCATTGCCTGCAATACCGCTAGCACTATCTGCCTGCCAGCACTGCGCGCGGCACTGGATATTCCGGTGGTGGGGGTGGTGCCCGCCATCAAACCGGCCGCGGCCCAGACCCGCAATGGCTGTATCGGTCTGCTGGCCACGCCTGGTACGGTGAGCCGACATTATACCCATGAGTTGATTGCCCAGTTTGCACCGGGCAAGCGGGTATTGCTTAAAGGCACCACCGAGTTGGTAATAGAAGCAGAACACAAGCTGGCAGGGTTGCCGGTCAATATGGCGCTGCTGCAAGAAGTGTTGGCTGACTGGCTGGAAGGGGAAAGCGTGCCTGATACGCTGGTGTTGGGGTGTACCCATTTCCCGCTACTAAATGAAGAGATCCAGCAACTGATGCCGCAGTGTCAGTTGATTGACTCAGGCCGTGCCGTCGCCAAACGGGTTGCCTGGCTGCTGGCCAGTGGGGTGAACTCCGCTTCTGTATCAGTGCCATCGAATGAAGGGATGGCCAAGGCTTACTGCACCCGGCTTGATGAGACGGCTCAAAAACTGAGAGCCCCCTTGCAAGCATGGGGGCTCTCATCACTGGAAGAGGTCAGGGTCTGACGCGGGATTAGATCTCCGCTTCACTCCCCTCCCTTTCTTCTTTATCCCGCTTGTCATTCGCTTCACGTACCTTGAGGGTACGCTGCTGGTACTCTTTGTCATTCAATGCAGCAATCGCTCTGGCGGCATCTGCTGCGGGCATCTCAACAAAACCAAAACCTCTGCGCTTGCCGGTGGCTTTGTCCTTCATCAACCGCACGGATATCACCTGGCCTTGTTCGGCAAACAATTCGCGCACGGCAATCTCGTTGGCGCGATAGGGCAGGTTGCCTACATATAAGGTGCAAGTCTCCTGACTGGAGATCGATTCAGCGGCATCAGCCTGGGTTCGCTTCAGGAACAGCGGTACCACAAAACCGCCGATGGCCAGACCTGCTGCAAAAATCACTTCTGCTTTTAAAGAGAAGTGCAGGGCCTGGGCTACCAGGTAACCAACCACTGCCAATATCAGAGCAA
>NZ_JBUXKV010000001.1:817500-867500 GCF_055193095.1 Aeromonas sp. 160P
ACTTCTCTTTTGCTAACAAGAATGCAGACATAAGCATGCGTGTTTATGTCTGTTTTCTTCGGTCGATGACCGTTGCAAACATGCTCTTTAACAATCTGGAAAGCTGATTTAAAAAGTAGTTCTCAAACATTTGTTACAAGTGCTTTGGAAACTTCTTGGCGAAAACCAAAATTTATTTTGGTCCTTGTTGTACATCAACAAGCAAGCGTTGTTTCGACGACACTTCTTGGGGTTGTATGGTTAAGTGACTAAGCGTACATGGTGGATGCCTTGGCAGTCAGAGGCGATGAAGGACGTACTAACCTGCGATAAGCTGTGAGAAGTCGGTAAGAGACGCTATTACTCACAGATTTCCGAATGGGGAAACCCACCCAGCATAAGCTGGGTATCGTTAAGTGAATACATAGCTTAACGAGGCGAACCGGGAGAACTGAAACATCTAAGTACCCCGAGGAAAAGAAATCAACCGAGATTCCCTTAGTAGCGGCGAGCGAACGGGGATTAGCCCTTAAGTTTCTTGGAAGTTAGTGGAATGGTCCTGGAAAGGCCAGCGATACAGGGTGATAGCCCCGTACATGAAAACGACCTTGAAGTGAAATCGAGTAGGGCGGGACACGTGACATCCTGTCTGAATATGGGGGGACCATCCTCCAAGGCTAAATACTCCTGACTGACCGATAGTGAACCAGTACCGTGAGGGAAAGGCGAAAAGAACCCCTGTGAGGGGAGTGAAATAGAACCTGAAACCGTGTACGTACAAGCAGTGGGAGCCCTTCGGGGTGACTGCGTACCTTTTGTATAATGGGTCAGCGACTTACATTTTGTAGCGAGGTTAACCGTATAGGGGAGCCGTAGGGAAACCGAGTCTTAACTGGGCGTCTAGTTGCAAGGTGTAGACCCGAAACCGGGTGATCTAGCCATGGGCAGGTTGAAGGTTGAGTAACATCAACTGGAGGACCGAACCCACTAACGTTGCAAAGTTAGGGGATGACCTGTGGCTGGGGGTGAAAGGCCAATCAAACTCGGAGATAGCTGGTTCTCCCCGAAAGCTATTTAGGTAGCGCCTCGGACGAATACTACTGGGGGTAGAGCACTGTTTGGACTAGGGGGTCATCCCGACTTACCAACTCCATGCAAACTCCGAATACCAGTAAGTAATATCCGGGAGACACACGGCGGGTGCTAACGTCCGTCGTGAAGAGGGAAACAACCCAGACCGCCAGCTAAGGTCCCAAAGTTCTGGTTAAGTGGGAAACGATGTGGGAAGGCTCAGACAGCTAGGATGTTGGCTTAGAAGCAGCCATCATTTAAAGAAAGCGTAATAGCTCACTAGTCGAGTCGGCCTGCGCGGAAGATGTAACGGGGCTCAAACCAGGCACCGAAGCTGCGGATTCACACTTATGTGTGAGTGGTAGGGGAGCGTTCTGTAAGTCTGCGAAGGTGTATCGAGAGGTATGCTGGAGATATCAGAAGTGCGAATGCTGACGTAAGTAACGATAAAGGGGGTGAAAAACCTCCTCGCCGGAAGACCAAGGGTTCCTGTCCAACGTTAATCGGGGCAGGGTGAGTCGACCCCTAAGGTGAGGCCGAAAGGCGTAATCGATGGGAAGCAGGTTAATATTCCTGCACGACTTGTAATTGCGATGGGGGGACGGAGAAGGCTAGGTGGGCCAGGCGACGGTTGTCCTGGTGAAAGTGCGTAGGCGGTATTTCTAGGCAAATCCGGAGATACAACGCTGAGACACGAGACGAACGCACTACGGTGCGGAAGCCATTGATGCCATGCTTCCAGGAAAAGCCTCTAAGCTTCAGATTACAAGTCATCGTACCCCAAACCGACACAGGTGGTCGGGTAGAGAATACCAAGGCGCTTGAGAGAACTCGGGTGAAGGAACTAGGCAAAATAGAACCGTAACTTCGGGAGAAGGTTCGCTCTTGACAGTGAAGTCCCTTGCGGATGGAGCAGTTGGGAGTCGCAGTGACCAGATGGCTGGGACTGTTTATCAAAAACACAGCACTCTGCAAACACGAAAGTGGACGTATAGGGTGTGACACCTGCCCGGTGCCGGAAGGTTAATTGATGGGGTTAGCGCAAGCGAAGCTCTTGATCGAAGCCCCGGTAAACGGCGGCCGTAACTATAACGGTCCTAAGGTAGCGAAATTCCTTGTCGGGTAAGTTCCGACCTGCACGAATGGTGTAACCATGGCCATGCTGTCTCCACCCGAGACTCAGTGAAATCGAATTCGCCGTGAAGATGCGGTGTACCCGCGGCTAGACGGAAAGACCCCGTGAACCTTTACTACAGCTTGGCACTGAACATTGAACCTACATGTGTAGGATAGGTGGGAGGCTTTGAAGGCGTGACGCCAGTTGCGCTGGAGCCGTCCTTGAAATACCACCCTTGTATGTTTGATGTTCTAACGCAGGGCCCTGAATCGGGCTCGCGGACAGTGCCTGGTGGGTAGTTTGACTGGGGCGGTCTCCTCCCAAAGAGTAACGGAGGAGCACGAAGGTTGGCTAATCCTGGTCGGACATCAGGAGGTTAGTGCAATGGCATAAGCCAGCTTAACTGCGAGACGGACAGGTCGAGCAGGTACGAAAGTAGGTCATAGTGATCCGGTGGTTCTGAATGGAAGGGCCATCGCTCAACGGATAAAAGGTACTCCGGGGATAACAGGCTGATACCGCCCAAGAGTTCATATCGACGGCGGTGTTTGGCACCTCGATGTCGGCTCATCACATCCTGGGGCTGAAGTCGGTCCCAAGGGTATGGCTGTTCGCCATTTAAAGTGGTACGCGAGCTGGGTTCAGAACGTCGTGAGACAGTTCGGTCCCTATCTGCCGTGGGCGTTGGATGATTGAAGGGAGTTGCTCCTAGTACGAGAGGACCGGAGTGAACGAACCTCTGGTGTTCGGGTTGTCACGCCAGTGGCACTGCCCGGTAGCTAAGTTCGGAATCGATAACCGCTGAAAGCATCTAAGCGGGAAGCGAGCCCTGAGATGAGTCATCCCTGACCCCTTGAGGGTCCTAAAGGGCCGTTGGAGACCACAACGTTGATAGGTGGGGTGTGTAAGCGCGGCGACGTGTTGAGCTAACCCATACTAATTACCCGTGAGGCTTAACCATACAACACCCAAGAAGTGTTCTGAGACTTGTAACAGATACCAAGTGAACTACTTAAAAATTCAGTGATAATGACAAAGCAAACTAGCCAAGTTGTTATTCACGTCAGCTTTCTCAGATTGAAGTTATTTGCCTGGCGGCCATAGCGCCGTGGAACCACCTGATCCCATGCCGAACTCAGAAGTGAAACGCGGTAGCGCCGATGGTAGTGTGGCATTCGCCATGCGAGAGTAGGACACTGCCAGGCACCCAATTAAACAGTGATGTGAAGAATCACGTCATTGGCCGAGAGGATGACACCTCTGATAAGCGGCAAAAGATTTAGCGAAAAGCTAACCAAATAGCGGAGCGGTAGTTCAGTTGGTTAGAATACCGGCCTGTCACGCCGGGGGTCGCGGGTTCGAGTCCCGTCCGCTCCGCCAGTAATTTTAAAGGCCTTCCCGAATGGGAAGGCCTTTTGCTATGGGTAGATTTTGCCCAGTGACCCGATGTTTGCACACCAGCGCGAACAGCAAAGCCCGGTCTCACAACCGGGCTTTGGTGTTTTTAGCGTGTTAAACCGCCAATGGCTGGTTTTTCCCTGCCGGAAGGATGGCCAGATAGCCCGCTATTCCAACCATTTTCTAGCTATATCAGAGCCTTATCTGCTTCATTTACAGCCATTTGAACGACTCTACAGGTGGTCAAATCAGCCTTCTGTTGCCTGTTGGCTACAGGGCAGTTCCATATTGACCACCCCATCCTCCATCTGCACATCGATCTTGAAGCCAAGCCTCTTGGCGAGGTTGATCATGCCGCGATTGCTCGGCATGGTCATGCCGGATAACTGGCCAATCCCCTGCTCTTTGGCATAACGGATGATCTTCTCCATCATCAATTTGCCGAGCCCCACCCCTTTCAAGTCTGATCGCACCAAAATGGCAAACTCGGCATCGCTCAGGTCCGGGGTCGAGATAGCGCGCACCACGCCAAGGATCTGATCCTGCAGCTCGCCATCCTGACCTACCGCCACAAAGGCCATCTCCCGGTCGTAATCGATCTGGGTCATGCGAGCCAGCTCTTCATGGCCCAGTTCACCCACATCGGCGAAGAAGCGTTTGTACCTGTCTTCATCGGAGACTTGCAGCACGAACTGCTTGTGGGCCGGTTCATCTTCCGGCCGGATCGGGCGCAGCAGGATGTGGCGCTGGTCTTTCAGCCAGGCACCCTCCTCCAGTTCGGTGGGATAGGGGCGGATCGCCAGTCGATTGCTGGTCGGGATGGCGGGGTCTGCCAGCGTGAGGCTGGCATCCAGTACTACCATCTCGGCACCGCACGCTTGTAGCGGATGCAGATCCAGCTCCTGAATCTCCGGAAAGGCGAGCAGCAGCTCGGAGAGTTGGCAGAGCACCTGACCCAAGGCATCAATATCTAGTCGCTCCGGCGTGGCCTGTTCGCGGATCTTGCGGCTTTTGAGGGCGCCGATGATCTGGTAACGGGCCAGCGCCTGATTGAGCGGCGGTAGCGCTGCTACCATCTCCTGCGGTTCGGCGCCCGACTCGCCCAGCAGGATGACAGGGCCAAAGATGGCGTCTTGTTGGATCCGCACCCGCAGCTCCAGGCCGCCGCTGCGGCGGGCCATCCGCTGCACCAGCAAGCCTTCGATACGGGCGCCCGGATCGTGTTGTCTGACTCGATCCAGAATGGCATCTGCGGCTTGCGCCACTTCGGCCGAGGTGCGCAGGTTGAGCACCACACCGTGAACGGCGGACTTGTGCAGGATATCTGGCGAGCGCAGTTTCACTGCCACCGGATAGCCGATCTGCTCGGCGGTCAGGGTCGCCTCGATGGCGTCGGTGACGATCCAGGTTGGCAGGGTCGAGAGACCTGCGGCTTGCAAAATCGGGTGCACCAGATGGGTATCCAGCCTCAGCTGCTTGCGCTCCTGCGCCTGACGGATCAGTTGTTGGCACAGCTCGACATTGAGCTGGTTGCCGTGCAGTGACGCCGGGGTTTCCATCAGCTGCTTCTGGTTGCGACGGTATTCCACCATGTGCATGAAGGCGGCCATGGCGCTTTCCGGGGTACGGTAGGTCGGGAAGCTCGCCTCGGTAAAGAGCTTGCGCCCCTCCTGCGCCGAGTATTCGCCTGCCCAGTTGGTGAGGATATTGAAACGGCGCGCTCTGGGGTGCTGTTTCAGATGGGCGATAAGATGGCTGGCCAGCGGCGCGCTCGGTGCCGTGAGCGAGGGGGCGTGGATGATCAGGATGGCGTCGATGCCATCTTCCTGCAACACGCTGTCCAGCGCCTCCTGATAGGTGGTGATAGTGGCATCGCTGCCGATATCGAGCGGTGGACGCGCCAGCTTGCCGCCGCGCTCCAGCAGCACATCCACCGCCATATTGGCCAGCCCGCGGCCGTTGGAGATAATGGCGAGCCGCTCCCCCTTGAGGGTCATGGAGTGGCTCAGGGTTTCAACCGCGGCGAACAGTTCGTGGGTATCTCGCACCCGCAGCATACCGGCGCGGCGGATGGCGGCATCATAGACATTGTCGAGGCCGTGGGCCGGATCGTGGCGCCCGCTTTTCAGCACCAGGATTGGCTTGTTGCGCGAGGCTGCCCGCGCCGCCGAGAGAAAGTGGCGGGCGTCGTGTAGCTTGTCCATGTAGATCAAGATGGCGCGGGTGACGCTGTCGCGGGAGAGCTGATCCAGCAGCTGGCCGAAGTCGATATCGCAGTGATCGCCAAGGGAGATGAAGGCGGAAAAGCCCAGCTCATGCTGTTTGGCCCAATCCAGAATGGTGGTGCTGACGGCGGCGGATTGCGACAGAAAAGCGACCTGTCCCGGCTTGGCGGCAATGGGCGAAAAGCTGGCGTTGATCCCCTGGCCGGGCAGCAGCATCCCCATGCTGTTGGGGCCGAGCAGGCGAATGCCATATTGCTGGCAGACCCGTTTCAGCTCCAGCCGCTCTTCGGGGGAAAAGTCGGCGGCCAGTATGATGGCCGCTCCCGCGCCCTTTTGGCCGAGCGCTTCCAGCAGTGGCAAGACTCGCTCCCGTCTGGTGCAGATGATGGCGAGATCCGGGGTTAGCGGCAGGCTGGCGATATCGGGATAGGCCAGCACGCCGGCGATGGCCTTGTTGCGCGGGGTGACGGGGAGGATGGGCCCTTTGAACTGGCCCGCTAGCAGGTGGCGCACGATCACATGACCCGCTTTGAGCGGGTCGGTCGAGGCGCCGATCACGGCGATTGATTGGGGTTTAAAAAGCCGATCCAGACCGCTTGCTTTCATGGGCACTCCCGTCAAAAGGGGGAAGATACCAGTCTAATACGCCTTTGCTGCAGGTTCTGTGACCGGATCCTGATCACCGTTTGTTCAGGGCATTGGCACGCAGATAAAAGCGCAGTTCGCCTTGCACCCGGCGAATGGCGCCCAGGTGGAGTTCCTGCAGATAGATATCCTGCTCCCGGTCCAGCGCCGTGCTGGGCACCCCCATGCTTTGTAGATACTCGTCAAACAGGGTTGAACCCTTGATCTCTACCAGATGCTGTTTCATGGCTCTCCTCCCTGCGCCTTGGCGTTTGTTGATGAACGCCCAGTCTGCGATGAGCTGCCGGGTTTGCCTATTGTCACTTCTGACACGAGATTTGACACGAGAGCGCTCACACATCTTTCAGAGAGGGCTCCGTTGAGGCGCTGGCTGGCGTTATAGTATGGCGAGGAGCATGAGGCACGGATGGTGCAAGGGATGATCAGAGTCTGGTGGTGGTGCATGGCCCTGTGGACGGTTGGCGCAACGGCAACCGAGCAGCCTATCCGCGTCTGGAATCTGCTGCTGGATCACCCCAACCCCGCCGTCGTCCAGTTGCTGCGCCTCTCCCTCGATCTGACTGTGCCCGAATATGGCCCCTACCAACTGGTGCCTAGTCCGCAAATGGAGCAGGGACGGGCGGTGAAGGCGCTGCGTAGCGGCGAGCTGGTTCAGGTCGGTGTCTTTGCCCCGGATGGTGAGCGAGAGCGGGATCTGCTGGCGGTGCACATGCCGCTGGCCAAGGGGCTGCTGGGGTGGCGGGTCTGTCTGGTTCGGCAGGGGGATGAGGGGCGATTTGCCGCGATCGGGTCATTGGCGGACTGGCATAGCGCCGGGCTCTCCATCGGTCAGCACAGATCCTGGCCCGATACCCAGCTGCTCAAGGCCAACGGCCTCAAGGTGACGGTGGGCAACCTTTATGAGGCACTCTTCAACATGCTGCGCAAAAAGCACTTTGACTGCTTCCTGCGCTCGGTCATCGAGGTCGAGGATGAACTCAAGGAGCATCCGGATCTCGCCATCGAGCCCCGTCTGGTGTTTCGCTATCCGCTGGCGCTGCTGTTTTTCGTCTCGCCCAAATATCCGGAGCTGGCGCAGCGCATCGAGCTCGGCCTGCTGCGGGCGCGGCAGTCTGGTGCTTTTGACCGGGTCTTTGAAGAGGGATTTGGCAGCACCATTCGGCGGCTGAAACTGGATGAACGGGTGCGCCTCGAGCTGCACAACCCCGACCTGCCGTTGCCCAGTCGCGTCATGATGGCCGATCCGGCCCTTATCT
Organism: Aeromonas sp. 160P; assembly: GCF_055193095.1. Classification (NCBI taxonomy): domain Bacteria; kingdom Pseudomonadati; phylum Pseudomonadota; class Gammaproteobacteria; order Aeromonadales; family Aeromonadaceae; genus Aeromonas; species Aeromonas sp. 160P. The sequence goes on from NZ_JBUXKV010000001.1 coordinate 825,192, forward strand.
ATAATCCGGTGTCAGCGCAGTGAGCTTTGATTCTGCGCGGTATCCCAGAAGGCGCGGATCAGCGGCTCTTCCAACCGCTTCTTGAGCACCCCGATCCCCACATCAAATGGCTTGAAGGCGGGTTTGAGATCGATGATCCGCACCTTGTCGCCGAGCGGGCTGTGGTCGATCACCGCCGCCGGTACCAATCCCACGCCGCAACCGAGCGCCACCATGGCGACGATCCCCTCGTTACCCGCCACTTCGGCATAGATGTTGGGGGCGATTCCCTTGTTGCGAAACCACTGATCGCTGCGTTTGCGGGCCAGCCCCTGCTCGGAGAGGATCAGCGGTAGCTGCTCCCAGTCCGGCTCGCCCTGACGGAACCACTGGTTCAGCTGCGGGGCATTGCGCGGCGCGATAAAGACCAGCGGCACCAGTTGCAGGCTGGCGAACTCCAGCTTGGCGGGCAGAGCGTCGGGACGGGCGGCGATGGCGAGATCGGCCTCGTCGGCCAGGATTTTGTCCACCGCCAGCGCCGGGTCGCCGGTCTCCAGCTTGATCTCCAGCTGGGGGTAGCGGCGGCGAAAGCGCTCCAGCACCTCGGGCAGCAGAAAGTAACTGGCGGTGACCGAGCAGAAGACCCGCAGCCGCCCCTGCAGCGGTTCATCGCTGCGTTTGAGCTCCTGCTTGAGCTGACGCCACTCCTGCAACAGGCCGCCGCCAAATTCGCGCAGCTTCTCGCCGGCGGGGGTGAGCCGAACCGAGCGGTTGTCCCGCTCGAACAGGATGCAGCCGGTCTCCTGCTCCAGCCGCTGGATGGCGCGGCTCAGGGTGGAGGGGCTGACCGCCATGGCATCGGCGCTTTTGCCGAAATGAAGGGAGTCGGCGAGGTGGAGAAACAGCTCGAGATTGCGAAGGTCCATTGATCACTTCCTGCTGCAGTCAGGGCATGGAGTCATGCCAAACCGTTCGGCTCTGGCAACAGCATCCCCGCACAATTCAGCGGCAATATTGCCGAAACGGGGGGCGCGCTTAGAGTGAAACTGCCAAGAATCACCTTTCAATTCTTGCAACATACTGTTTCGAATATATCAGTTCAGGCAATAAGTGTCCCGCGCTATAGTGGTTCAGACAACGCCGCTAACCGGCATGGAATCAATCGAACGGAGCAATCACCATGGCTAACTATTTCAACACCTTGAACCTGCGTCAGCAGTTGGCTCAACTGGGCAAGTGTCGTTTCATGCAGCGAGCGGAATTCGCCGACGGTTGCGACGTGCTGAAGGGCAAGAAGGTGGTGATTGTGGGCTGTGGTGCCCAGGGGCTGAACCAGGGTCTGAACATGCGTGACTCAGGGCTTGATATCTCCTACGCCCTGCGCAAGGCTGCCATCACCGAGAAGCGCGCCTCCTGGCAGAAGGCTACTGACAACGGCTTCGTGGTCGGCACTTATGAAGAGCTGATCCCGACCGCGGATCTGGTGTTGAACCTGACTCCGGACAAGCAGCACTCCGACGTCGTCAAAACCGTGATGCCGCTGATGAAGCAGGGCGCCGCACTGGGCTACTCCCACGGCTTCAACGTGGTGGAAGAGGGTCAGCAGATCCGCGCCGACATCACTGTCGTCATGGTAGCGCCCAAGTGCCCGGGTACCGAAGTGCGTGAAGAGTACAAGCGCGGTTTCGGTGTGCCGACTCTGCTCGCTGTCCACCCGGAGAACGATCCCAAGGGCGAAGGCATGGCCATCGCCAAGGCGTGGGCCTCTGCCACCGGCGGCGACCGTGCCGGGGTGCTGGAGTCCTCCTTCGTGGCGGAAGTGAAATCTGACCTGATGGGCGAGCAGACCATCCTCTGCGGCATGCTGCAGGCCGGTTCCCTGCTCTGCTACGACAAGCTGGTTGCCGAAGGGACTGACAAAGCCTACGCTGGTAAGCTGATCCAGTTCGGCTGGGAGACCATCACCGAAGCTCTGAAGCAGGGTGGCATCAGCCTGATGATGGACCGCCTCTCCAACCCGGCCAAACTGCGCGCCTTCGAGCTCTCCGAGCAACTGCGCACCCTGATGCGCCCGCTGTTCGAGAAGCACATGGATGACATCATTGCCGGTGAGTTCTCCCGCGGCATGATGGCCGACTGGGCCGAAGATGACGTCAAACTGTTCACCTGGCGTGAAGAGACCGGTAAGTCTGCCTTCGAAAATGCCCCCGCGTTCGCTGGCAAGATCGCCGAGCAGGAGTATTTCGACAATGGCGTAGTGATGGTGGCCATGGTCAAGGCGGGTGTCGAGCTGGCGTTCGAGACCATGGTGGCCTCCGGTATTTACGAGGAGTCCGCCTACTACGAATCCCTGCACGAGCTGCCGCTGATCGCCAACACCGTTGCTCGCAAGCGTCTGTACGAGATGAACGTGGTCATCTCCGACACCGCCGAGTACGGCAACTATCTGTTTGCCAACGCCGCTGTACCGTTGCTGCGTGAGCACTTCATGCCGACTCTGAAGGCGGGCGATCTGGGGGCCTGCAAGGCGGAAGGGCAGAGCGTCGACAACCTGGCGTTGCTGGCGGCCAACGAGGCGACCCGCAACCATCCGATCGAGAAGATCGGTCAGGTACTGCGCGGTTACATGAAGGACATGAAACGCATCGCTGTTGGCGGTTAATCAGGTATGACCCGCAACCACCCGATCGAGAAGATCGGTCAGGTACTGCGCGGTTACATGAAAGACATGAAGCGCATCGCCGTTGGCGGTTAAGCCTGCATCGGGTGGGATGATGAAGGGGCGGGGATGACGATCCCCGTTGCCGGTCGGACTGGACACCCGACCAGCCAGCCAGAAAAATCAGCCTGACAGTCATAAAAAAGCCCCGCTCATCGAGCGGGGCTTTTGCATTCAGAAAGGCTGGATAAATCAGGCTTTCCACGCTTTCCAGGTGTTGATCAGACCGTTGGTGGAGCAGTCGTGGCTGGTGACAGCCTCGGCGGTGTTGAGCTCCGGCAGGATCTTGTTGGCCAGCTGTTTACCCAGCTCCACGCCCCACTGGTCGAAGGAGAAGATGTTCCAGATTGCGCCCTGTACGAAGATCTTGTGCTCGTACATGGCGATCAGGGCACCCAGGGTTTTCGGGGTCAGGCTCTTGAACAGTATGCTGTTGGTCGGGCGGTTGCCTTCGAACACCTTGAACGGCACCAGATCCTTGACCTGCTCCAGGGTTTTGCCAGCAGCCAGGAACTCGGCTTCAACCTGTTCTTTGCTCTTGCCGAAGGCCAGTGCCTCGGTCTGGGCGAAGAAGTTGGCCAGCAGTTTCGGATGGTGGTCACCGATCGGGTTGTGGCTGATGGCTGGCGCCAGGAAGTCACAGGGGATCAGCTTGGTGCCCTGGTGGATCAGCTGGTAGAAGGCGTGCTGGCCGTTGGTGCCCGGCTCACCCCAGATGATGGGGCCAGTCTGGTAATCAACCGGCTTGCCGTTGCGATCCACGTACTTGCCGTTGGATTCCATGTTGCCCTGCTGGAAGTAGGCAGGGAAGCGGTGCATGTACTGGTCGTACGGCAGAATGGCTTCGGACTCGGCACCATGGAAGTTGTTGTACCACAGGCCAATCAGCGCCAGCAGCACCGGCACGTTCTGCTCATAGGAGGCAGTGGCGAAGTGCATGTCCATCTCGAAGGCGCCTTGCAGCAGGGCTTCGAAGTGTTCGAAACCGACCGACAGGGCGATAGGCATGCCGATGGCAGACCAGGAGGAGTAGCGGCCGCCAACCCAGTCCCAGAACTCGAACATGTTGTTGGTGTCGATACCGAACTCGGCTACGGCCTTGCCGTTGGTGGAGAGCGCAGCGAAGTGCTTGGCAACGTGGGCCTTGTCACCGGCGATGTTGATGAACCAGTCGCGGGCGGTCAGGGCGTTGGTCATGGTCTCCTGAGTGGTGAAGGTCTTGGAGGCCACCAGGAACAGGGTTGTTTCCGGATCGATATTCTTCAGGGTTTCGGCGATGTGGGTGCCATCGACGTTGGAGACGAAGTGCATCTGCAGGTGGTTTTTGTAGGGGCGCAGTGCCTCGGTGATCATCACAGGGCCCAGATCAGAGCCACCGATCCCGATGTTGACCACGTGCTGGATCGCCTTGCCGGTGTAGCCTTTCCACTCGCCTCCGATTACCTTCTCGCAGAAGCCTTTCATCTTGGCCAGTACGGCGTTCACTTCCGGCATCACATCCTTGCCGTCGCACTCGACGGGGCGGTCGGAGCGGTTGCGCAGGGCCACGTGCAGTACCGAGCGGCCCTCGGTCATGTTGATCTTTTCGCCATTGAACATGGCATCGATCGCGCTGCGAAGATCTGTCTCTTTGGCCAGATTAACCAGCAAATTGAGGGTTTCCTCGGTGATCAGGTTCTTTGAGTAATCAACCAGAATATCGCCGCCGAAGGTGAGGGAAAACTTGTCAAAGCGCTTCGGGTCCTGCGCGAACAGATCCTTGAGTTGTGTCTCTTTGTTTGCTGCAAAGTGGGCTTCCAGTGCCTGCCAGGCCTGGGTTTGGGTTGGATTGATATTTTTCATAGGATTCCTGAAATGCCAAGTTGTGTTTGAACCTTGCAGGCAAGGTTCCGCCAAACCTTATTATCCGAGCATTATAGCGAGCCGATCGGGCGGCCCGTGTAACAGATTTTTACCGATTGTCTTTTACCGCAGTGGGTCACGGTCGGGAGCATACAACCAGAACATTGGGATTATGAGTCACGAAAGCAAGGCGGATCTTGCGCTTGCTCATGATTGGAGCCACCCCGATGGCCTGAAATTGTTTTCATCCGGTTGGCGTGGTTATGCATCGCAATGGTCATGGGCCGGGGCCAGAAACGACAATGCCAGCCCGAAGGCTGGCATTGTGCGTTGCAGCAGAACCGCGATCACGCCTGCGGTTTTTGCATGTGCATCACCATCTGCGGGAAGGGGATCTCGACGCCTTCGGCATCAAAGGCCAGTTTCACCTTCTCGTGGAAGTCGAACCAGACACCCCAGTAATCAGCGGTGTTTACCCAGGGGCGCACCACGATATTGACCGAGGAGTCGGCCAGCGCAGCGACGGCGATGGTGACGGCTGGCTCTTTCAGGATGCGTGGCTCTTCATTCACCAGACGCTCGAGGATCTGCTTGGCCTTGCGCAGGTCAGAGCCGTAGCCAATGCCGAAGGTCATATCTACGCGGCGGGTATCCATCCGTGAGTAGTTGACTATGGTGCCATTGAGAATGGCAGAGTTGGGCACTACCACCATCTTGTTGTCAGCGGAGGTGAGGGTAGTGGTAAAGAGCTGAACGGATTGCACGACCCCGTTGGTGCCTGCTACTTCGATAAACTCGCCCGCCTTGATGGGGCGGAAGATGATCAGCAGGAAGCCAGCGGCAAAGTTGGAGAGCGAGCCCTGCAGCGCCAAACCGATGGCCAGACCGGCGGCACCGATAATGGCGACGAAGGAGGCGGTCTGTACCCCGACCCGGCCCAGCGCGGCGATCACCACGAACACCAGGATGGCGTACTTGAGGATGCTGCCGACGAAGTGAGTGATGGTGATGTCGAGCTTGCGGGTTTGCATCACTTTGACTACGCCGCCGCTGAGCAGGTTGGCAGCGATATAGCCGACCAGCAGGGTCAGCAGGGCGGCGGCGATATTGACGCCGTATTCGATCAGCAGTCCCTGATTATTGACCAGCCAGGTCTGCGCTTCGGTAATGATTTCGGGTTCCATAGGATGTCCTGTCAGGTTCTAAAAGGTTTATGGTGGATAAATCTAACACCGCAGCGCGACAGTCCGGGTCGCATCTGGTACTTCTTTTCTGCCATAAAAACCTGACACAAAAAAGAAGGGAGGCCAAGGCCTCCCTTCTTTTTTGCTGAATGACGCTAAAAAACCATCAGCTCTGCAGCAACTGGCTGCGGATAAATTGCCATTGATCTTCAAATCCGGCGGTGGGCTTGAGCTTGAACTCGGAGCGGACAAATTGACTGATGCGACCCTCGGTGTAGGCCAGCAGCAGATTGGCCAGCATGGTTTCGTCAAGTTGGAAACCCTGACCCTCACGCAGCCGCTTCTCGCGCAGCACCTGTTTGAGCTGGGTTTCCAGCTTGTCGAACAGGATGCTGATGCGATCCCGCAGCCGATCGTGCTCACCCAGCAGGGCGTCGCCGTTGAGGATGCGGGTGATGCCGGGATTGCGTTCGGCAAACACCAGCAGCAACTGAAGGATGTGGTGGCAGCGCGCCATGGTGTCCTTCTCTTCCGCCATGATCAGATTGACCCGTGACAGCAGGGAATCCTCGATAAAGTCGATCAGCCCCTCGAACATCCGCGCCTTGCTGGGAAAATGCCGATAGAGGGCTGCTTCAGATACGCCGACCTCGGCCGCCAGACGGGCCGTGGTGATGCGCTGCCCCGGACTGGTTTCCAGCATGTGGGCGAGCGCTTGCAGGATCTGATCGCGCCGACTCTGTTTCTGATTACTGCTTGCCATGGATTCCCCTAAAAAAACAATGGCTTGATTCTATTATTAGACACCGCCCAAAGGGCTGGTGTGGTCTGTTATTGACGACCAGAAGAACCAAAACCGCCTTCACCCCGTTCGCTCTGATTGAACTCATCGACCAGTTGGAAGCTGGCCTGAACCACCGGCATTATCACCAGCTGGGCAATACGCTCGCCAGGCTGCATGGTGAACTCATCTTTGCCACGGTTCCATACCGAGACCATCAGCTGGCCCTGATAGTCGGAATCGACCAGACCGACCAGATTGCCCAGCACGATGCCGTGCTTATGGCCGAGGCCGGAGCGGGGCAGGATGGTGGCACACAGAGCCGGATCCTGAATATGAATGGCCAGACCGGTCGGCACTAGCGTGGTATCACCGGGGGCCAGAGTCAGTGGCGCATCGAGCAGGGCGCGCAGGTCCATACCGGCAGAGCCCGGTGTGGCGTAGGCAGGCAGCGGGTACTCGGTACCGATACGGGCATCCAGAATCTTCAGTTCAATTTGTGTTGTCATGAATCGCTTGTTCAGTTGGATCTTGTGTCGGCGCCCCCTCTTGGCACGGCGGGGCGTCATGAGTCTTGCGTTATCGGGACGCTCAGCGCCGGTAGTGGCGCGCAATCAGGGCAATAAGGTGACGGGCCAGCGTCAGCTTGTCGGCCAGCGGCAGAGGCGCTTGGCCTCCTTGCCAGAACACGGTCAGGGCGTTGTCATCGGCGTTGAAGCCTTGCCCCTCGCGGGACACGTCGTTGGCGGCGATCATGTCCAGCCGCTTACGCTGCAACTTGTCGAGGGCGTATTGTTCCACATCCACGGTTTCGGCGGCAAATCCGACGGTGAAGGGTTTGTCTGCAAGGGCACCGACGGCCGCGATGATGTCGGGGTTCTTCACCAGCTTAACCACCATCTGGTCGTTGTCGCTGGTCTTCTTGATCTTCTGGCTGGCCACCTGCTCGGGGCGATAGTCGGCCACCGCGGCGCAGCCGATGAAGAGGTCACACTCGCCGACCCGGCTCATCACCGCCTGATGCATCTGCTCGGCGCTCTCCACATCGACACGGGTAACGCCAGCAGGGGTTGCCAGTGCCACCGGCCCGCTGACCAGGGTGACTTCTGCGCCCGCCTCACGGGCGGCACGGGCGATGGCATAGCCCATCTTGCCGGAGCTGTGGTTGCTGATGTAGCGCACTGGATCCAGCGCCTCGCGGGTTGGACCTGCGGTCAGCAGCAGCTTGACGCCTGCCAGCAAGGGCTCGGTGGCCAGCTGCTGACAGCAGCGATCGACCAGATCGAGGGGATCCAGCATCCGGCCGGGGCCCACGTCGCCACAGGCCTGGCTGCCAGCATCCGGCCCCCACAGCAGAATGCCGCGGCTGGCTAGGGTCTTGAGGTTGGCCTGGGTCGCGGCGTTGAGATACATCTGCTGGTTCATGGCGGGCGCCAGCGCGATGGGTGCCGGGGTCGCCAGACAGAGGGTGGTCAGTAGTTCGTCGGCCATGCCGGCGGCCATCCGTGCCATCAGGTTGGCGCTGGCGGGGGCGATCAGTATCAGATCGGCCCACTTGGCCAGCTCGATATGACCCATGCCTGCTTCGGCAGAGGGATCCAGCAGGCTGTAGGCCACCGGATGACCGGATACCGCCTGCAGGGTCAGCGGGGTGATGAACTCTTTGGCGGAGCGGGTCATCACCACCCGAACTTCGGCCCCCTGATCTTTCAGGCGACGTACCAGCTCGGCACTCTTGTAGGCGGCGATCCCGCCACTGACACCCAACAGGATGCGTTTATCGGCCAATCTCATCTGCTGTTTCTCTATCCGGCTCACTTTGACTGGTCGGCTAAGATACCACAGGCAATGGATGACGACAGGGGTTGGCATCAAGGGGTGTGGTCGGGTGCGCGCAATTTTTTGCTATGTTTTCTCTCAACAGGGATGAGGGAGAGACAAATGAGCATTAAGGAGTGGCCAGAGGATGAGCGACCCAGAGAGAAGCTGCTGCGTCAGGGGCCCGCTGCGCTCTCCGATGCCGAGCTGCTCGCGATCTTTTTGCGCACTGGCGTTAATGGCCTGAGTGCGGTGGATCTCTCGCGCAACCTGTTGAATCAATTCGGCTCTTTGCGCAGCTTGCTGGGGGCGGATCAGCGGGCATTCTGCGAGGCACACGGCTTGGGCCCTGCCAAATATGCCCAGTTGCAGGCGGTGCTGGAGATGGCCAGACGCCATTTGGCCGAACAGCTGCAACGGGGCGATGCCCTCAGCTCGCCCCAGCTAACCCGGGATTATCTGCAGGCTCAGTTGCGAGATCGGCCGCGAGAGGTATTTGCGCTGTTATTGCTTGATAACCAGCACAGAGTCATTCAATTTGTTGAGCTTTTTTACGGCACAATCGATTCGGCCAGCGTCTGGCCCAGAGAAATCGTGCAGATCGCGCTCAAACATAATGCAGCAGCGGTGATTCTGGCGCATAATCACCCGTCCGGCGTCGCCGAGCCCAGCAGGGCCGACCGCCAGATCACGGATCGGATCACGGCCGCCTTGGCCCTGATCGATATTAGAGTGCTGGATCACTTGGTGATCGGTGATGGCATCACGGTTTCGTTTGCCGAGCGCGGTTGGTTATGACTGTGCTCCGGCTCCGTATTAGTTGATCTTTGATCATGGATGCTGTATAAAATGCCGCCTTCTGTTTGCCCCGCAATCGAAGGCCAGCGGGGCAGACATTTGCTCGAGCAATTGAAGTAAGATTTGGAGAGACGGACATGTCTAGAGTATGTCAAGTAACCGGCAAGCGTCCGGCCGTTGGTAACAACCGTTCGCACGCAAACAACGCTACCAAGCGTCGTTTCCTGCCGAACCTGCACACTCACCGTTTTTGGGTTGAGGGTGAAAAACGCTTCGTAAGCCTGCGCGTATCCGCAAAAGGCATGCGTATTATCGACAAGCGTGGCGTTGAAGTGGTTCTGGCTGAACTGCGCGCCAGCGGTGTTAAGGTATAAGGAATTAGATCATGGCTAAAGGTATTCGCGATAAGATTCGTCTGAACTCCAGCGCCGGTACTGGTCACTTCTATACCACTACCAAGAACAAGCGCACCATGCCCGAAAAAATGGAGATCAAAAAGTTTGATCCCGTTATTCGTCAGCATGTGATCTACAAGGAAGGCAAAATCAAGTAATTACTTGATGCTGCATTCCCAAAAACCCGGCTTCGTGCCGGGTTTTTTTATGGGCGGAATTCAGTACACTGCCGGAGCGAAAGGAGGCTTGCCATGTTCAAATTGAGCCGCAAAGGCTGGAATAACGTGATCATCGTGGTGGTACTGATCGTGATCACCCTGCTGCACCGGATGGAGAGTGCCCAGCAGGAGAACAGCGCCAAACGTGCTCGCCCCTTGCTGCCTGATGCGGCCGTAGTGCTCACCTGGCAGGGGCCGAGCTGGCAGATAGAGCGGATTGGCCAGGGCTGGCGTAGTGGGGCGGAGCTGGGGCTCAACAGTGAGCAGCTGGCTGCCCGTCTGGCCCGTTGGCAGAGCTGGTTGTTGCCCCCCGGCGAGGCGGTGCGTGGTACGCCGGTGACCATCAAGGTATGGCTGGCCGGCCAGAACGATCCGATCGAGATCGGTCTCTATCAGAACAGCGGTCAATATGGCGCCCAGCTGCCATCCGGTCTCTGGCTCTCTCTGACTGCCGAGCAGTATCGCGATCTGCTGCGTCCTGCTCCCTGAGTTCCTTTTCCTTGCGAGGTTCCAATGCCTGAATTGCCAGAAGTTGAAGTCAGCCGTCAGGGGATCTCCCCCTGGCTCACCGGCATCAAGGTGACGCGCGTGGTGGTGCGGGATGGCCGCCTGCGCTGGCCGATCCCCGGTGAAATTCAGGAGCTGGTGGACCTCACCATCCATCGGGTGCGTCGCCGTGCCAAATACCTGCTGCTGGAGACCGATTTCGGCACCGCCATCCTCCATCTGGGGATGTCCGGCAGCCTGCGGGTACTGGATATCGGCACGCCAGCCGAGAAGCATGACCACGTGGATATCGAGCTGGAGAATGGCAAGCTGCTGCGGCTCAACGATCCGCGCCGCTTCGGCGCCCTGCTGTGGACCCGTGAACCGGCCGAAGCCCATGCACTGCTGGCCAAGCTGGGGCCTGAGCCGCTCACCGACGCCTTTCATGCCGATTACCTGCGCGAGCGTGCCAAGGGGCGCAGCACTGCCATCAAGCAGTTCCTGATGGACAATCAGGTGGTGGTCGGGGTGGGCAACATCTACGCCAACGAGGCGCTCTATGCCGCCGGCATTCACCCCAAGCGGGCGGCGGGCAATATCAGCGGCGAGCGGCTGGGAACCCTGGTGGCCGAGATCAAGCGGGTACTGGCCGAGGCCATCCGTCAGGGGGGCACCACCCTCAAGGACTTCACCAGCGCCGATGGCAAGCCGGGCTATTTTGTGCAGCAGTTGCAGGTTTATGGCCGTGGCGGTCAGCCCTGTTTCCACTGTCACACCCTGCTGAGCGAGATAAGAATGGGGCGGCGCACCACGGTTTTTTGCAGTCATTGCCAGCGCTGAGCGCGCTTTTTGCCCCGATCAGGGGGAAGTTGTAACAGCGTATTGCCACTCTGTTGAAGATTTGCACAGCTGTCACTAGTATCCCGACCGTTCAGGCGGTTTGAGAATATAAAAATGACAGTTAAATCAATAGACTGGGGATATTTATCCCAGCAGGAGCGCTATTGCGCAAAATCCATGGCCCGCTTCCTCTACCCGGAGGGGGATGACCGTAAAACCTTCAATCGCGGCAAGTTCGTGCTGCGCAGCCTGCTCTATCGCAAGTCGCTGAGCCGGGTTTTCAGTCTGTTTCAGTGCGACTCGCTCAAGGCGCTGCCAGCGATGTATCCCGAGCTGCTCGACAAGCCGATGCGCCCCTATCGCTTCGCCTGTGCCAGTGCCCGCCAGCGGGCCGAGATGCTGGAAAACCACTACCGGTTGCAGCTGGAGTGCTACCCGCAGCTGATTGACTCGCTCTATCTGGGCGAGGGGATCGTGCTGGGACACTATCCCCAGAGTGGCTGCCGCATCCTGCTGCGTTACGATGGCACCTTCCGTCGTGAGGCCGAGCTGGCGCTCTCCATCGTCAATCCCGAGGGGCAGCGTCTCTACAGCTGCGCCTTTTCGCTGGCGGGCAGTAAGGATCGTTTGATTTTGATGATCGGCTCCATGCAGGGGCCGGAGCCCGCGGTCGACAATGCCCAGGATCGGGTCCGCGAGCTGACCAAAGAGGGGCACGGCCTGCGGCCCAAATCCCTGCTGGTGCAGCTGGTGTTGCAACTGGCGCAGACCATGGGGGCTGCAGAGGTGCGGGCGGTGCGCAAGCGGGCCCACGTGTTTCAGGCCAAGCGCTACAGCAGCAAGCAGAAAGCCAACCTGCAGGCCGATTATGACGAGCTGTGGCAGGAGTTCGACGCCCGAGATGTGGACGCCAACTTCGTTGCCTTGCAAGCCCAGCCGCGCAAGCCGCTGGAGGAGATCGCCTCCAAGAAGCGGGCCATGTACCGGCGCCGCTACGAGTGGCTCGATCTGCTGGTGCAGGAGATGACCGAGCGGTTTGCCCGTCAGTAACCGGCAAGCAGGCTGAAGTCCCCACCACAAGACCAATACAACTAGGGCTACCCGCGGGTAGCCCTAGTTCGTTGTTGCCGGTAGGGAAGGGGGATCACCCTTTCTGCTTGGTGGCGATGGCCTTGGCCACCACGGGATCGACAAACTGGCGGATATCACCGCCGTGCAGCGCCACCTCTTTCACCAGGGTGGAGGAGATAAAGGAGTTCTCCTCCGCCGGGGTGAGGAAGACGCTCTCCAGCTCCGGCATCAGGCGGCGGTTCATGTTGGCCAGCTGGAATTCGTACTCGAAGTCGGAGACGGCGCGCAGGCCGCGGATCAGCACATTGGCCTTATGCTCCTTGGCGAAATCCACCAACAGGCCGGAGAAGCCCACCACCTTGACGTTGGGAAGCGTGCTGGTCACTTGCTGGAGCAGCTGGACCCGCTCTGCCAAATCGAACAGCGGGCGCTTGCTCGGGCTGTTGGCAACGCCGACCACCACCTCGTCAAACAGCTTGGCGGCGCGGCCGATCAGGTCAGCGTGACCATTGGTCACGGGATCAAAGGTCCCGGGATAAATTACCCTGGTAGTCATGTTTGCAGTCCTGCAGCCTGTAAATTTGGTCGCATTATAGGGGGGATTTGGCCGTTATCGCGACAGCCGACGCCTCAGAATTTATTCGCTGCGCGGTGTCCGAGGTAAATTTTGCTGGTTTTAATCCATGTCAGCAGGTCTCTTCGCTTGAGAATAGCCCTGCATCAGGCAAGAATACGCCCATCGCGCATCAAGCCTCCTTGCAGTGGTGACAGGGAGCAAAGGGATTTTTATGAAACGTATTCTGGTCGTTCGCAATGACAAGATTGGTGACTTCATGCTGGCATGGCCGAGCTTCGCCATGCTCAAAGGATCCATGGCGTGTCATGTGACGGCGCTGGTTCCAGCCTACACGGCGCCGCTGGCCCGGCTCTGCCCCTGGATTGACGAGGTGATCATCGATCCGGGCGTCGGTGCCGACAAGGAGCAACAGCGCGCCCTACTGGCTCGTGTCAAGGCGGCGGCGTTCGACGCGTCCATCTGCTTGTTCTCCAACTCCCGCAACGCCATGCTGGTGTGGAAGGCGCACATCCCCTACCGGTTGGCACCGGCGACCAAGCTGGCCCAGGTGCTCTATAACCAGCGACTGGTGCAGCGTCGCTCACGCTCCCAAAAGCCGGAGTCCGAGTACAACCTGGAGCTGATCCGCCGTTTCCTGGCCGATCAGCAGGTGGCCGTGGTGGAGCCCAAGACCCCCTTCCTGCAGTTCGACCCCGCCACCCTGTTGCAGGTGCGCGAACAGCTGGCGCTCAGGCTCAAGCTCGATGCCAGCCGCCCCTGGCTGATGGTGCACGCCGGTAGCGGCGGTTCGGCCAACAACCTCTCCATCGAGCAGTATGCCCGCATCATCATCAAGCTCAATCAGGCCTGCCCCGAGCTGCAGTGCGTGCTGACAGCAGGCCCCGGTGAGGAGAAGATCGCCGAACAGCTGGCCGCAGAGCTGTTGGCCCACGGCGGCAACGGCTGGATCTACCGCTCCAGCGATGGTCTGCCGATGTTCTGTCAGGTGCTGGCCAACGCGGCGTTGTTCGTGGCAGGCAGTACCGGGCCGCTCCACATCGCCGGTGCGCTGGATGTGCCGACCATAGGTTTCTTCCCGATGCGCCGCTCCGCCACCCCGCTGCGCTGGAAGCCCCTCAACAGCGAAGGTCGTCACCTCGCGTTCAGCCCGCCGGAAGATAGCGACCACCCGGAGGATATGAGCCAGCTCGATCCCAAGGCCATGGTACCGGAGATGGCCCGCTGGGCGGCGCCTTTCTGGCAGAAGTAAGGTATCCAGCAATGCAAACAGGGCCCCGTGGGGCCCTGTTTCGTATGGCCGTTATTCCGGCTGCTGCGGTTGCTGGCGCACCCAGAGGTCGGCGTATTTGACGAAGGTGGAGTGGGCGGAGAGGATCGCCAGCAGCAGTCCCTGTTTGCCATCGAGGAAACCGGCTTTGAGCAGGTACATCTTGAGGAAGCAGCCGACGGCGTGGAGCAGCCCCTGACTGAGGGAACCCTTCTTGCCGCGAGCGGTGCGCTGATCGGCCCAGGCACGGGCATAACCGGCGGATTTCACCAGATAGTGCTCCAGATCCCGATAGGTGAAGTGGAGCAGGTCGCCATGGAGATTGACGATCTTCATGTTGGCCCGCACTTCCACCTTCTCATGCACCAGCGCTTCGTTGTAGCTGGTGAGCGCCTTGGGATAGAGGCGCAGCACCCGATCCGGATACCAGCCGCTGTGACGAATAAAGCGGCCAAACACCCAAGAGAGGCGCGGGATCGAGTAGATGGTATCGCTGGCCGGATGGGTCATCACGTTGGCGATAGCGGTTTTCAGCTCAGGGGTGAGCCGCTCGTCGGCATCCAGCCACAACACCCAGTCGGATTGCACATGGGACTGCGCCAGTCTGCGCTGCTTGCCAAAGCCAGGCCACTTCTGGTTGACGAAGAAGCGGGCGCCAAACTCGGCGGCAATGGCCGGGGTCTCGTCCTGGCTGCCGGAGTCCAGAATGACGATCTCGTCCACCAGTCCGTCGAGGGAGGCGAGGCACTTGCGCAGGTTGTCGGCTTCATTCTTGACGATCAGAACGGCAGCCAGAGTCGGTTTTTTCACAAAATTGGGCTCATGGTTATTGCCCGGCTGGTGGGGCGAATGGGTATTGATGGGCCATTCTAACGGAAAAACGGGCCAAAGAGAGAGCCGCCATTGCCCGTTTCTGCCTGCTGTTTACCTGCCTTGCTGGTGTTGTATCTTGCTTGGCAGGAAGAGGGTCACCCCTGGAAAAATGAGGCGGCGGCAGCGCCAAGCAAGGATCTTCTGTTTTTTATCCAGTCATTGCATGTGGCGCCTAATCTCGCCCGATTGGAAGAAGGTCACCGCTGGAAAAATGAGGTGGCTCGGGGGATTGCCAAGGATCTTCTGTTATTTATCCGACCATTCTTGGGGCATAATCTCGCCCAGTGATGATTAACAGTCGGGCCTGTCCCGAGAGAAGACGCGTGATGAAAATATTGGTGATCGGCCCCTCCTGGGTCGGCGACATGGTGATGTCCCAGAGTCTCTACAAGGCGATCAAGGCCAACCACCCGGAGTGTGAGCTGCACGTGATGGCGCCATCCTGGTGCTGTGCCCTGCTGGAGCGGATGCCGGAGGTGGACAAGGCGATCACCATGCCCCTTGGCCACGGTGACTTCAAGCTGGTGGCGCGCCGCCGTCTCGGCAAGCAGCTGGCGGCCGAGAAATACGATCAGGCCATCGTCCAGCCCAACTCCATGAAGTCGGCGCTGATCCCCTGGTTTGCCCGCATTCCGGTGCGTACCGGCTGGAAGGGTGAGAGCCGCTACGGCCTGCTCAACGACCTGCGCAGCAACAAGTCTGCCTTCCCGCTGATGGTCGAGGCCTATCTGGCGCTCGCCTATCCCAAGGAGCAGATGAAGAGCCGGGCCGATATCCCGACCATTCCGCACCCGGCACTCCACGTCGATCTGATCAACCAGAGCAAGGCGCTGGAGCGACTGGGGCTGGATCGCGCTCGCCCGGTGCTGGTGCTCTGCCCCGGTGCCGAGTTCGGCCCAGCCAAACGCTGGCCGGAAGGGCACTACGCCGTGGTGGCCCAGCAGCATCTGGACGAGGGGTGGCAGGTGTGGATCTTCGGCTCCAACAAGGATCTGCCGGTCGCCAACACCATTCGGGATCGGGTCAATCTGCTGACCCGCCCCAACTGCCATGTGCTGGCGGGCAAGACCAGCTTGCACGAGGCGATCGATCTGATGGCGCTGGCCAGCCGGGTCATCTCCAACGACTCCGGCCTGATGCACATCGCCGCCGCCCTCAACCGGCCGCTGGTCGGTGTCTATGGCTCCACCTCGCCGCTCTACACCCCGCCGCTGGCAGATCGGGTCGAGATCGTCCACACCGACATCGAGTGCCGCCCCTGTTTCAAGCGCACCTGCAAGTTCGGCCATCTCAAGTGCCTGATCGACTTGCCGCCGGAGCAGGTGGTCGATGCCTGCAAGAAGCTGGAGCAGAGCCAGTAAGATGCCCTACCGTCTGCTCTACAACCTGCTGATCCATCTGGGATTGCCGCTGGCACTGCTGGCGCTCTACAAGCCGAAGCGGGGTAAGCCCGGCTTTGGTGAGCGCTGGGCCGAGCATCTCGGGCGACTGCCCGCCACCGGCCAGGATGCACCGCTATGGATCCATGCGGTGAGCGTGGGGGAGACGCTGGCCATCACGCCGCTCATTCGTGCCCTCAAGGCGGAGCGGCCCGATCTGCCGATCCTGCTCACCACCACCACCCGCACCGGCGCCGAGCAGGCCGCCAAGCTGGGGGATCTGGTGGTGCATCGCTACGCGCCGCTCGACTACCCCTGGGCGGTGGCGGCCTTTCTCGACACCTTCAAGCCGCGCGCGCTCTGGGTGATGGAGACCGAGCTGTGGCCCAACTGGCTGGCCGCCTGCGAGAAGCACCATCTGCCGGTGACCATCATCAATGCCCGCCTTTCCGAGCGATCTTGCCAACGTTATGCCCGTTTCCACGGTGCCTTCGACGCCCTGAGCCGACCGCTGACTCATCTGCTCTGTCAGCATCAGGACGATGCCGACCGTTTCGCCCGCCTCGGCATCGATCGTTCGCGGCTGGCGGTGACCGGCTCCATCAAGTTCGATATCCAGTTTGGTGACGAGGTGCAGGCCAAAGGGCGTGCCTTGCGTCAGCAGTTGGGCGCTGAGCGTCCGGTCTGGATCGCCGCCAGCACCCATCAGGGTGAGGACGAGCAGGTGCTGGCCGCCTTCGATCTGCTGCTCAAATGCCATCCCGATGCGCTGCTGATCCTGGTGCCGCGCCACCCCGAGCGGTTCGACCGGGTGGCCGAGCTGTGCGCCCCTTACGGCTGTGTGCGGCGCACTGATGGTGCTGCGGTGAGTGCCGAGGATAAGGTCTATCTCGGCGATACCATGGGTGAGCTGCCGCTGATGCTGGCGGCGGCCGATGTGGCCTTCGTCGGTGGTAGTCTGGTGAAGATCGGCGGCCACAACCTGCTGGAGCCAGCTGCGCTCGGTAAACCCTGCCTGACCGGCCCTGCCTACTTCAACTTCAGCGACATCACCCGCCAGCTGGTGGCTCAGGGGGGAGCCGCCATCGTGGCCGATGCCGCCGCACTGGGCGAGCAGGTGAGCCAGCTGTTTGCTGACGGAAATGCCCGCCGTGAGATAGGGGAGCAGGCCCGCGCCGTGGTGCTGCGCAATCAGGGAGCGCTGGCGCGCACTCTCTCTCACTGCCTCGCGGCGCTGGAAAACGACTGACTCCCGGCCATTCACATCCGGCCATTCCTTATCGATGGTCAGCCATAAAAAAACGGAGCGCGATGCGCTCCGTTTTTTTGTTGGCGATGGCCGGGATTAGCGAACGATCAGCCCCAGCAGGATGCCCAGTACCCCGAAGTCGGAGTCGCTGAAGGTGGTGTTGGCAAAGCCGAGGTCGCCCAGTACCGGCAGCAGGAACACCGGCAGGATGGTGAGCAGCAGCAGGCCGTTGGCGAAGGAGCCCAAAATGGCACCACGACGACCACCGGTGGCGTTACCGAATACCCCGGCGGCCGCGCCGACGAAGAAGTGCGGCACCACGCCCGGGATGATGACGGTCAGCCCCATCACGTAGAGCAGCGTCATCCCCACCAGACCGGCGGCAAAGCTCGACAGGAAGCCGATCAGCACGGCGTTGGGGGCGTAGGGGAAGACGATGGGGCAGTCGAGGGCCGGTTTGGCGTTCGGTACCAGTTTGTCGGAGATCCCTTTGAAGGCCGGTACGATCTCGGCGATGACCATCCGCACACCCTGCAGGATGACGTAGACGCCCGCTGCGAAGGTGATGGATTGCATCAGGGAGAACATCAGCCAGTGTTTGCCCTTGGCCACGCTGGTCACAAACTCGGGACCGGCGAAGGCGGCGGTCACCAGGAAGATGATGCCCATGGTGAAGGAGATAGCCACCGGGGTGTCGCGCAGGAACAGCAGGCTTTTGGGCACCTGCACATCTTCGCAGCTGTGGGCCTTGTTACCGAATTTGGCACCGATCAGGGCGGAGAGTACGTAGGAGCAGGTGGAGAAGTGGCCCAGTGCCACATCATCGGAGCCGGTGATCTGTCTCATGAACGGCTGGGCAATCGCCGGGAAGAAGACCATGGCGACACCAACTACCAGGCTGCCGACCGCGATCAGCGGCACGCCGCTCATGCCACCGGCAGAGAGGATTACCGCCACCATCATCGACATGAACAGGGTGTGGTGACCGGTCAGGAAGATGAATTTCCACGGGGTCAGGCGGGCGATCAGGATGTTCACCAGCATGGCGAAGAACATGATCATCGCCATCTCTTTGCCAAATGAGGTCTGGGCGATGGAGACGATGGCCTCGTTGTTGGGCACCACGCCCTTGATGCCGAAGGCGTGCTGGAAGATGACGGCGAAGTCACCCAGCGAGTTGATCACCAGGGTGGCACCGGCCCCCAGAATGACGAAACCCATGATGGTCTTGACCGTGCCCTTGATGCACTCGGTCACCGGCTTTTTCTGGGCGATCAGGCCAATAAGTGCAATCAGGCCAACCAGTACGGCGGGCTCTGACAGCACGTCAAACATCAGAAAATTGAAAAATTCCATGGTCAGCTCCTGGCAATGGAAGATGCGGCCCGCAGGCCGCATGGAGGATGCTTAGAGGGCGCCCAGTTCGCGCAGGGCGGTGGAGAGCTGCTCTTTCATCGCCACCTTGTCGACCATGTTGGCGAGGGTCACCAGTCGGCCGTTGACGCCCATGGATTGCAGCTGCTCGGCGATGTCGCGGGTGGCGACAAAGATCTCCGCGGTTTCGCTACCGGCGGAGGCCAGATCGCGGTGATCCACTTCGGCAGTGACCGCCAGCTCTTTCAGGATGCTCTTGATGCTCATTTCCATCATCAGGCTGGTGCCCAGACCGTGACCGCATACAACCAGAATTTTCATCGTCTCTTCCTTTGTCAGGTGCGCCTTGGCGCAGATCAGTAGCGCGCCAGAATGCGCAAGATGTCGTCTTTGGTGTCGGCCGCAATGATGGCCGCCACGTCCTCTTCATTCATAAACAGCTCGGCCAGCTGGGCGATGGTCTCCACATGGGAGTTGCTGTCGCTGGCTGCCAGGGTCACCAATAGCTGGACCGGGTCGTTGCCTTCGGAATCAAAGTTGACTCCCTGCTTGATGACGGTCAGGCCCAGACCCAGCCGGTTGACCCCATCCTCGGGGCGAGCGTGGGGCATCGCCAGACCGGGGCCCAGCACGTAGTAGGGGCCGAGCTCTTCGTGGGAGCGAAACAGCGCCGCCACGTAGGAGGGCTCGATGGTGCCATTGGCCAGCAGGGGTGCCGTGGCCAGCTCGATGGCATGGCGCCAGTCGCGGGCGGCAGGCTCGATGCGGATGACATCCTCGGTCAACAGTTGAGTCAGCATGGTGGTGATCCGGCTAGTTAAGATGGGGCCAATCTAACCATCTTGCCGATGGGAAACTGTGAGGCTGATCGCGAAAGTTAGCGCTATCAGATAGCGCTAACATGAAACTGTGATAGCGCTATCACTTCATCCATTAACGGGAGTCATCTTGCCCCCGTGATCCGGGAAAGAGGGTAGAATCGGCCCTGAGCAAATAGTCAGTGCCGCACTTTTGCCTTAAAGTGGGCAGCCGCAAGTCAAGGATGGGATGGATGTCAGAAGCAAAGAAGCGCCGTAGCACCGGTCGGGTGACCCTCAACGATGTGGCTCAGCTGGCCGGGGTGGGAGCCATGACGGTGTCCCGCGCCCTGCGTACCCCCGAGATGGTCTCCGACAAGATGCGCGAGCGTATTGAAGCCGCGGTGGAAGAGCTCGGCTATATCCCCAATCGGGCGGCCGGGGCGCTGGCGTCTGCTACCTCCCAAACCATTGTGGTGATCGTCCCCAGTCTGGCGGAAGCAGGTTGTGGCGAGATGATCGCCGGTCTGCAGCAGACCTTGCTCGATGAGGGCTACCAGATCATGTTGGGGGATGCCCAGCACCTGAAGCAGCAGGAAGAGAGCCTGCTGACCAGCTTTCTGCAGCACAATCCGGCGGCGGTGGTGCTGTTTGGCGGCGATCTCGGCGAGACGATCCGGGCCCGCCTGAAAGCTTCTCGTCTGCCGGTGGTGGAAGTTGGGGCCATGGCCCGCAGCCCCATCGACATGAATGTGGGGGTCTCCAACTTCGATGCCGGTTATCAGCTGACCCGTCACCTCATCGAGCGGGGTTATCGCAATATCGGTTTTCTCTGTGCCCGTCAGGAGCAGTGGATGCTGCAACAGCGGATGCAGGGCTGGCAGAAGGCGCTGCTCGATAACTACCTCTCCCCCGATGCCATCATCAACACCTCGGAGCGGCCCAGCTTCAGCACCGGCGCCACCATGCTGGGGGAGTTTCTGCTGCGCTGGCCCGAGCTGGACGCGCTGATCT
The DNA here is from genome assembly GCF_055193095.1 of Aeromonas sp. 160P. NCBI lineage: Bacteria > Pseudomonadati > Pseudomonadota > Gammaproteobacteria > Aeromonadales > Aeromonadaceae > Aeromonas > Aeromonas sp. 160P. Next base: position 845,853 of record NZ_JBUXKV010000001.1, read on the forward strand.
GCGTTAACGACGAGCTGGCGGCGGGCGTGCTGTTCGAATGCCAGCGGCGCCATCTCGCTGTGCCTGGCAAGCTGGCCATCGCCGGATTCGACGATCTGGATGTGGCGCGGGCTTGTTATCCGACCCTCACTTCGGTCAGGATCCCCTATCGCAAAATGGGGCAGGAGGCCGCCGAGCTGATCCTGCGCCAGCTGGCCGGGGAGTCCGTGAGCGGTACTGCTCTGGCTCTCGACTTTCAACTGCAAAAGCGCCAAAGCAGCTGACTCCCATTTCACACGTCATCAAAGAGGCAACCATGTTCAAGGCTCTGTTACTGGAAAACCAAGACGGCAAGACTGTACCGACTCTGACCCGGCTGGCCGAGAGCCAGTTGCCGGAAGGTGAAGTGCGGGTGGCGGTCGCTTACAGCTCGATCAACTACAAGGATGGGCTGGCCATCACCGGCAAGGGCAAGATCGTGCGCCAGTGGCCGCTGGTGCCCGGTATCGACTTCGCCGGTACCGTGCTCGAATCTGCCGACAGCCGCTATCAGCCCGGCGACAAGGTGGTGCTGACCGGTTGGGGCGTGGGCGAAGGGCACTGGGGCGGCATGGCCGAACAGGCGCGGGTCAAGGGGGACTGGCTGGTGCCGTTGCCCGCCGGGCTGGATGAGCGCCAGGCCATGTGCATCGGTACAGCCGGTCTCACCGCCATGCTCTGCGTGCTGGCGCTGGAAGAGGCGGGCATTACTCCCGCAAGTGGCGAGGTGCTGGTCACCGGCGCGGCAGGCGGTGTTGGCTCCACCTCGGTTGCCCTGCTGGCAGCCCTTGGCTATCAGGTGGCAGCGCTGACCGGTCGCCCGGAAGAGCAGGGAGCCATGCTGACTGCGCTGGGTGCCAGCCGCATCGTGCCGCGCAGTGAACTGCTGGTGCCCGCCAAACCGCTGGAGAAGCAGCTGTGGGCCGGTGCCATCGACACCGTTGGCAGTCAGGTGCTGGCCAAGTTGCTGGCCCAGATGAACTACGGCGGCGCCGTGGCGGCCTGCGGGCTGGCGGGCGGCTTCGATCTGCCGACCAGCGTGATGCCCTTCATCCTGCGCAATGTGCGGTTGCAGGGGGTCGATTCGGTGCTGTGCCCGTTTGAGCGTCGTCAACTGGCGTGGCAGCGACTGGCGCGGGATCTGCCTGCCAGCTTCTTCGCACAGGCGGTCACCGAGATCGGGCTGGAGCAGGTGGTCGAGGCTGCAGAGGCCATCACGCTGGGCCAGATCGCCGGACGCACCCTGGTCAAACTTTGATCTCCCCTTGACTGGCGAGCCCGACATTTCCGGATAAAATTGGAGTGCGGGTGAACTATCCAAGGAGAGTGAAGATGGGTGGACACAAGCCGGATTACGACTCCTCTGATGACGAGTGGGATCCGGAATCCTGGGAAGAAGAGCTGGATCAATGGGAAGATGAAAGCTGGCAGGATGATGACACTTTCGATGACCAGTGAACCACAGCATTAAATGAACAGGCGGGCTTTGGCCCGCCTGATTTTTTTGCCGCGCTCACAAGGTTGACTGTTCGCCCTTGGTCAGTGCCGGGCTGCTGGGTAGAATGAACAGCCCAAATGACACTCAAGGATGACTATGCGACTCACCATCATATTGTTGGCTGCCCTGCTGGGTGGCTGCGTCTCGAACGATGATCCCTGCGAGAAGGTGTGGAGCGAAGTGGGGGAGGCGGATGGCAAGCTGGGCTTCACCAGTGAGCGGATCGCGTTTCATCAGGATCAGTGTGGCAAGAAGGTGGATGCCGAGCTATGGGAGCAGGGACGCCAGAAGGGACTGGCCTGGTATTGCCGCCCTGAGCATCTCTATCTGGCTGGCCGCTCCGGCAGTGAATATCGCGGTGTCTGCCCCAACGATACCCAGGCGCGCAGATTATTCGATCAGGGGCGTCACGGCTGGACCGATCAATGATGTCTGAGATTTGGGGGATTATCGCAATCTCTACCAGTGATGTGATCTCACTGGTTGCGGGATTCATCGCTATTGTGGCGGTATGGTATGCGCGGAAATCAGCTAAGGAGGCGGAGCGAGCCAATAATATGGGACGCCTGAATGCTTTGCTGTCTTTTAGAGCACACTATCTCGAACTGATGCAGAATCAAGAACAAATGGCCGAAGTACTCCGCCACAGTCCTAGTGGGATGGAGGCCGTCAGGGCAAGACATGCAGACCTAGACTCCAAGTTACGTCAGGTGACCGCCGAGCTTGAGCAGTACTACGCCAGACTTGTAAAGGATGAAATCTAGCAAGGTCCTTTTTGGATGGATGTTGGAGCTAGGGGCTACTCCTCTTTCAACCGCAGCGGCTGGCAGAGATAACCCTTGTCATTGGCACTGCGGGCACACTTGCCGCAGACAAACTTGGGTTTGCGCACTATCTTGCGCAACGCCTTGAGATCGGTGGGGATCTCGTGACGGCGCCACTCACACAGGGTTTTACTGCCCATAACGACTACCTCTACGACTCGATGGGCGTATTGTAATCGATTTTCATTTCGAATAAACCGGCGAAGCTCGCTTATTGGCCGATATGCCAATAAGCGGCTGTTTCGGGAGGGATTACTGGTAGAGGAACTTGGTGAAGATGAGCTCGCGCACCGCTTTTTTGCCGGTCTCTTTTACCAGCAGCTCGTTGACCTTGGTCTCGCACTCCTTGCGCAGCTCTTCGCGGCTGACCAGAGATTTGATCTGATCGGCGCTCTTGCTGCCCATCAGGCGGATGATGGTGTCGCGGATCAGCGGGTCATGCTGCTCCAGCAGCTTGAGATCGGCCTCGTTCTCCGCCATCAGCTCCACCGTGACCCGGATATAGCCGAGGGTTTTGCCATCGCTCAGATAGTTGGTGATGATGTCGGGATCGAGCGCGTGGTAGGAGAAGCCCGGCTTGGCGGCCGCTGCGGCCTCTCCCTCTGCGGGCGGCTCTTCTCCCCCGGATGCATATACCTGAAGCGCGCCGCAACTCAGTAACAACACCAGCAGAATTTTGAAGATCTTCATATAGATGGCTCATCAGCAAGAGATACCCCATTTTTGATGCTGCCATCGGGGCCGTCAAGCACGGATGTTCTTACATTTCGCTATTGATTTACGGATAATAAACCGGATTTTAACCTGAACACGGAAATCTCTGGATGGTGAAGCTGTGAAGTCCGAGTTGACTGTTCCCCTCACGCCATTAAGCGGCTGGTTGGCCCCTGAATGTTGCGAGTTGCCCGCCAGCTTGCGCCCCTGGCTGCTGGAGCCTGGCTCCATGACCCGGCGCCTGCGCCAGCACAATCGCCACTTCTCGGTGGCATGGCTGGGCAATCACCCGGTCGCCCTCACTGCCGATGAGCAGTGGCTGGTGGATTCGGCTGCGCCGGTCGGCACCTGCCGCGAAGTGATCCTGCACGGGGATCGGGGGCCCGCGGTGCTGGGTTGGACCCTGTTTGCCGATGATGCGCTGCAAGGGAGCGGCATTGCCGAGCTTGGCGAGCAGCCGCTGGGTGAGCGGATATTTGGCCATGAGCCTGCCCGCCGCGATCATCTGCAAGTGGCGCGCTTCGAGATTGCCGCCAATCCCCGCTGCCCGACAGCCATCGTCTGGGGGCGTCGTTCCCGTCTGTTTCTGGGGCAGTGGCCACTGCTGGTGCACGAGCTGTTTCTGCCCTCTCTCGTCTGTGACAAGGAGCTGGAGTGAATCTGTTAACCAAGGAGCGGGGACTTGCCTACATGCAGTTGGCCCGCGTCGATAAACCTATAGGCACTCTGCTGCTGCTGTGGCCAACCCTCTGGGCGCTCTGGCTGGCCGCTGGTGGCCTGCCCAATCTCTGGGTGCTGACCGTGTTTGTGGTCGGAGTCTTTCTGATGCGCTCGGCCGGGTGTGTTATCAACGACTATGCGGATCGCAACTTTGACGGCCACGTCAAACGTACTGCTGGTCGGCCCTTGCCCACGGGCAGGGTCAAGCCGTGGGAGGTACTGGCGCTCTTTTTCGTGCTGGCGATCATCTCGTTTGCGCTGGTGCTGACCATGAATCCGCTCACCATCGGCCTGTCGTTTGTCGGCCTGCTGCTGGCGGTGAGCTATCCCTTCATGAAGCGCTTTATCTCCAACCCCCAGCTGGTGCTCGGGATGGCCTTCTCCTGGTCGATCCCGATGGCCTATGCGGCGCAGGCGAATGCCCTGCCGCTGGTGGCCTGGTTGCTCTTCTTCGCCAACCTGCTGTGGACCGTGGCTTACGACACCCAGTACGCCATGGTGGATCGGGATGACGACCTCAAGCTCGGCCTCAAGTCCAGTGCCATCCTGTTTGGTCGCCATGACAAGCGGATCATCGGGGCGCTGCAACTCGCGGCGTTGCTGCTGTTGCTGGCGGTGGGCCATCTGATGACGCTGGGCGGCTGGTATTACTGGGGATTGCTGGGGGCGGCGGTGCTGTTTGTCTATCAGCAGCGGCTCATTCGCGAGCGGCAGCGGGAAGCCTGCTTCCAGGCGTTTCTCAACAACAACTATGTGGGGGCGCTGGTGTTTGCCGGTCTGGTGCTCGACTACCTGCTGGCGTGATAGCGCGCTGCGTAAAACGGAATGAAAAAAGAAGGCCGCATGATGCGGCCTTCTTTGTTTTCGTTGCAGATCAGAGCTGGTTGCCTGCCTGAATGGTACGGCGGATCTTGTTGCTCAGCAGCGGCACTATGTTGTCGGCCAGCGCCTGGAAGCGGCCCAGATCCGGCTTGCACTCGGGGGAGAGGTAGCCCTCTTTGCGCAGGGTGTGGATAAGGGTGCTGAACAGCTTCTGGTCGAAGAACTCGGGGGCGTTGATGCCGTGCAGGGTGCCGAGGCGCTCTGCCATCATCAGGCCGTCCGCTTCCAGCTGCTCCGCCTCGATACGCGGCTGGGCCAGTACCCGGGTCAGCACGATGGCGTAGCGTTGCAGGGTCTCCTGAATGCTTTCTGCCAGCAGCAGCAGGCGCATCTGGTTGCCCGGATTAACCCAGTAACCGCCATCGCGCAGCTCAATCAGTTGCTGGGCTTGCAGGGCATCGAGCAGGCTGTCTACCACCGCCGGTAGATCTTCTTCTTCATAATGCAGGAACAGCTCGGTCTTGAGCAGCGGATAGATGTCGATGCAGCGGGCCACGATCTCGCTGTGGGAGATCCCCTCGCAACGCTCGATCAGCGCCGCCACCAGGGAGGGCATGGCGAACAGGTGCAAGATGTTGTTGCGGTAGTAGGTCAGCAGGATCGCCTGATAGCGGTCCAGACTGATGATCTGCCCCAGCTTGTCTTCGCTCACCTCGAACTTGTTGAGCTCCATCGCCTGATCCAGCAGGGTCTTGGCATCCTCATCCGGGATGGTGCTCTGTGGGCTGTAGGGCACCTGCTTGAGCAGATCCATATAGGTGTTGAGCTGGGCCTGCAACTCGTCGCGGGTCAGGGCATGACGCTCGGCGGCCAGCAGTGCCAGCGCACTTAGGGTCAGGCCGTTGACGGCGGCAGCGGCATTGATGCGAGTCATCAATAGCTCGGCCAGATTGTTGACTGTGCCCGCCATCCACTCAGGGCGATCCTCTTCGCCGATATGGGATTTCCACTCCGGGACGTGTTCACTGAGGTAACTGTTGAGGGTCAATGGCTCACCGAAGTTGACGAAGCCACGGCCGTAGTTACGCAGCTTGCGCAGAATGCCGAGCACCTGCAGGAAGCTCTCCTTCTCCTTGCGGCTGCCCTTGAGTTCGTTGTGGTAGGTGTTCACCTCCATCACGTGCTCGTAGCCCAGATAGACCGGCACCAGGGTGACCGGCCTGTCCAGCCCGCGCATCATCGCCTGCAGGGTCATCGCCAGCATGCCGGTCTTGGGCGGCAGCAGACGGCCGGTCCGGGAGCGGCCCCCTTCGGTGAAGAACTCCACCGAGTAACCCTTGGCAAACAGCAGGTTGAGGTATTCACGGAATACCGTGCTGTAGAGCGGATTGCCCTTGAAGGTGCGGCGAATGAAGAAGGCGCCGCCGTGACGGAAGATCGGGCCTGCTGGCCAGAAGTTGAGGTTGATGCCTGCCGCGATATGGGGCGGCACCATCCCTTGGTGGTAGATGACGTAGGAGAGCAGCAGGTAGTCCATGTGGCTGCGATGGCAGGGGACATAGACAATCTCGTGCCCTTCCTGCGCCAGCTGGCGTACCTTCTCGGCGCCATTGACCGACAAACCGCGGTAGAGCTTGTTCCACAGCCAGCCGAGGAAGCTCTCGCCCAGGCGGATCAGCCGGTAGGAGAAATCGGAGGCAATCTCATCCATGTAGCCGTGGGCGCGCTTTTGCGCCTTCTCGAGGCTAATGTTCTCGCGCTGGGCTTCTTCTTCAATGGCTTGCTGGATCACCCCTGAGTCGAGCAGCTGTTTGAACAGCAGATTGCGGTTGGGCAGTTTCGGTCCGGTGGCGGCCAGCTGCTGGCGACTGAAGTGGGTGCGGGCCACGCGCGCCAGCTTGTGGGCGATGGCTTCATCGGTGCCGTGTTTGTCTGCCATGTGGCGCAAAGAGAGCGGCGGCGAGAAGCGCACCAGATTCTCACGACCCTTGAGGATCACGATCAGCGCCTTCTTAAGCCGGTTTGGCGCCAGGCTGCTGATGATGTTGAGGCCGGAGGCCTCTTCCCCTTCCCGACCCGGGGCACGGCCCCAGAACAGAGTAACGGGCACCACCTGGATATCCAGCTCGGGATCCTGCTTGTGCAGATCCAGCAGCTGGTGGAACTCTTGCAAGAACGGCAGCGGCTTGCTGCGCTTGCCGAACAGGGGAGGCGGACGATCCAGACAGACGTAGCGCGGCAGCAGCTGGCCATTGAGCTCCAGCGGGGTGAAGGGGCCGGGCAGACCGAGATCCTCGCAGCACTGCTGCAAGGTCATCAGGTCGGTGATCGAACTGGTTTTCAGGGCATAGACAATGGGTCTGTCCGGGTCCAGATTGAGCTCGGTGATGGGATTTTCCGGCAAGCTCTTGTGATTGACCAAGCCACTGACCGGCCATTGCAGGATGGCTCTGGATATCTTCTGCCCTATGGACATGTGCGTCTGCTCTCCAAAAAAATGCGGCGTGAGCATAGCAAATCGGTAGCCCCTTGTCGCCGAGAGGTACGATGAGTCGGCTGCGCGAGATCAAAACAGTGATAAATGCAGGGTGGGTTGCGACAAATGTCAGCTGTGCCTTGCCTTGGCTGGCACACTGTATATACTGCCAGTGTGCTGTATAAAAAAACAGGTGCCAATGCTATGAAACCCCTTACCCCCCGCCAGGCCGAAGTGCTGGAGCTGATCAAGGTAAACATGAGCGAGACCGGTATGCCGCCGACTCGTGCCGAGATTGCCCAGAAGCTTGGTTTTAAATCGGCCAATGCGGCCGAAGAACATCTGAAGGCCCTGGCCAAGAAAGGGGTCATCGAGATCATGCCGGGCACGTCCCGCGGCATTCGCCTGTTGCTCGAAGAGGAAGAGGTACTGGCAGAGAGTGGTCTGCCGCTGATCGGCAAGGTGGCCGCCGGTGAACCCATTCTGGCTCAGGAGCATATCGAGAGCCATTATCAGGTGGATCCCGCCCTGTTCCATCCGCGGGCAGATTTTCTGCTGCGGGTACAGGGAATGAGCATGAAGAACATCGGCATTCTGGATGGTGACCTGCTGGCGGTGCACAAGACTCAGGATGTGCGTAATGGTCAGGTGGTGGTCGCCCGTCTCGATGAGGATGTCACCGTCAAGCGCTTCCAGCGCAAGGGCAGTCAGGTATGGTTGTTGCCGGAGAACGAAGAGCTATCCCCCATCGAGGTGGATCTCTCCTGCCAGCAGCTCACTATCGAGGGGCTGGCGGTTGGAGTGATCCGCAACGCCGACTGGATGTAGTTCTTCCCTCCAACTGCGTTTGCCACACGGCCTCCTTCGGGAGGCCGTGCTGTTTCTGGCGCACTTTCCCTGTCATATCAAGCAGATCGTCGGCGGTGGCATTTTTGTCCTGCGTGACCGGTTACCAATCATCTATTTCAGATATATGCTCAGATCAGTGCCCTGTCGCCGAGACGGGGCTCGGCTCCTCATGCAGGCAACGTCAATGAGCCGTTATGGGAGGGCCGGTAACAACGAGAATCGGGCAGTACACCTTCACGGGATATGAAGGGGGAGTGGGGAGATCCCGAGCCCTGTCGGGCAGAGGGGACCACTCGTAGGGTTGCAGTTAGTTGTGACGGGCCTGACGATCGCTCAGGCCGATGCAGCAATATGACCTGTCGGTCAAGGAGGACTGGTATGGCATCAAGATCGCCATGGGATTCAGAGGTGGTAGTTGTACCATCGACATCGTCTATCACCCGTTGTGTCAAAGGTAGCCGGATGACCTGGTTTTATGGTCTCTGGTTACACCACAAGGGGTCACACTGGACACTCTGGTTGGGATGCCCGAAGGAGAAGGTGGTGCGCCTGGTGTTACTGTTCAAGCGGGGTCATGGCGATCGCCAGGGGGAAGAGGGCGTGCTGGCCCCGGTCATTCCCATCGGCGTGCGGGCCATCGGCAAGATGTTGCAGCAGGGACGCAACGCTCGCCCCTGAGCAGAAGAGGCAAGCAGACGCACACCTAACCGGCACCCGAGGGGCCGGTTTTTTTATGGTCTGAACTGGCGAGCAATTGTGCCAAATGGTCGGTTCCTGACTGTGCGAGACACAAGGTTGGCCCACCTTGCTGGCTCGCTGGGGTACAATGCTCCTCTTGTCCGGTCACTGCTGGCCATCTACCTCGAACTTAAAGGGTCTCTTGTGATGATGAAGCTCCGCTATCCCCTGCTTTTTCTGCTGCTGACAGGTTGCCTGATCCTGGCGTTCTACGCCACCCAGCCTGAGCAGCCGCAACAGGCTGACTACTATCCTGCGGGGCGGGATATCAACGATTTCGCCTTTACCGATGCGGACAACAAGCCGTTCACCCCTGCCAACCTGAAGGGGCACTGGACCTTTCTGTTCATCGGCTATACCTTCTGCCCCGATATCTGCCCCACCACGTTGGCAGATATGCGCTCTGTGTATGACCAGCTGAAGAAGATGGCCCCCAACAGTCAGGTGGTGTTTATCTCGGCAGATCCCCAGCGTGATGACATTCCCCGTCTCAAGACCTACACCGCCTTCTTCAATCCCGAGTTCAAGGCGGCCACCGCCCCCCACGACAAGCTGTTTCCGTTCGTGCGCAATCTGGGGCTGATCTACTCCATCGCCAATCAGGGGGAGAAGGATTACCTGATCGATCACTCCGCCTCCATCGTGCTCATCAATCCCAAGGGTAAGCTGCAGGGGGTATTCCGCCCGCAGGTGGCGCCGGGTGAGGTACCAAGGGTGCAGATGGCCACCATGTTGTCTGATTTTTCCCGCATGATGAAGCTGGCTGGCTACTGAGAATGACCCAGCCGGTTGCCCCATGGTGGCGTGATCCTTCCCGTCACCGTGCGGTCTTTGTGCTTGCCCTGCCCATGGTCTTCTCCAATATCTCCACTCCCTTGCTGGGGCTGGTGGACACCTGGGTGATCGGTCATCTCGGTCAGGCCTGGTTTCTGGGGGGCGTCTCGGTCGGCGCGACCCTGATCAATCTGATCTTCTGGCTGCTCGGCTTTCTGCGGATGTCGACTACCGGACTGACGGCGCAGGCCCACGGTGCCGCCGACGGCCGCGCCCAGCTCGATACCCTGCTGCGGGCGCTGGGGCTGGCCATCGCCATGGGGCTGATGCTGCTGTTGTTGCTCTTTCCCCTGTTACCCCGACTGATCGCCCTGAGTGGCGGCTCGGCAGAGGTGCAGCTCTATGCTAGCCACTATGTTGAGGTGCGGATCTGGAGCGCGCCGGCGGCGCTCTGCAATCTGGTGATCATGGGTTGGCTGCTGGGGATGCAGGATGCCCGCAGCCCCATGGTGATGCTGATCCTCACCAATCTGGTCAATATGGCGCTCGATGCGCTGTTTGTGCTGGGGCTCGGCTGGCAGGTGCGGGGTGTGGCGGCGGCCTCGGTCATGGCGGACTACTGCGCGCTGGCCGCCGGGATCTGGCTGGTGCGCCGTCAGCTGCGGCAACTGGCGCCGACGGTGTGGCAGGATGGCTGGCAGCGCTGGCGGCAACTTGCCCCCATGGTGCGGCTGCTCGGCCTCAATCGCGATATCTTCCTGCGCTCCCTCTGTTTGCAGCTTTGCTTTGCCTTTATGACCCTGCAAGGGGCGCGGCTGGGGGATGTGGCGGTGGCTGCCAATGCGGTGCTGCTCAACTTCCTGATGCTGATCTCCTATGGGCTCGATGGCTTTGCCTACGCGGTGGAGGCCATGGTGGGGCGGGCGATCGGCCAGCGGGATCGGCAGAAACTGCGGGAGGCCATTGTGCTCAATCTGGGCTGGGCCGCCCTGATTGCGACCGCATTTACCCTGGGCTTCGCCCTGCTGGGTGGCTGGCTGGTGGAACAGATCACCGACATTCCGGCGGTAGTGGCGGAGGCGAACCGCCAGCTTCCCTGGCTGATCGCCATGCCGCTGCTGGCGGTCTGGTGCTTCTTGCTGGATGGAGTCTTTATCGGGGCGACCCGGGCGCGGGAGATGCGTAACAGCATGATGCTGGCCGCATTTGGCGGCTTCTTCCCGATCTGGTGGCTCTGTCAGTCGTGGGGTGTGGCCGCCTTGTGGGCGGCGATGGCGGCGCTGATGGTGGGGCGCGGTCTGTCGCTGGGGGTCAGCTGCTGGCGGTTGGAACGCAGCGGGCAACTGCTCGACGCCCGCCACTGATCCGTGATGGCGCTTACATGGCGCCGTCGTAACCGAGCTGGCGCCAGCTCTCGTAGACGAACACCGACACCGCGTTAGAGAGGTTCATGCTGCGGCTCTGGGGCACCATAGGGATGCGCAGCCGCTGCTCGAACGGCAGGCTCTCGATGATCTCGATGGGCAGGCCGCGACTCTCCGGGCCAAACAACAGGGCATCGCCGAGGGCAAACTGTGCCGCTGAGTGCGCAGTGCGGCCCTTGGTGGTGCAGGCGAACACCCGTTTGGGCGCCACGGCTGCCAGAAAAGCTTCATAGCTCGGCCAGCGCTTCACCTCGGCAAATTCGTGATAGTCGAGTCCCGCCCGCTTCACCCGCTTGTCATCCCACTCAAATCCCAACGGCTCGATCAGATGGAGCCGATAACCGGTATTGGCGCAGAGCCGGATGATATTGCCGGTGTTGGGCGGAATTTCAGGTTGGTAGAGGACGATATCGAGCATGACGAGCTCCTGCAAAGGGATGTAAAGCCAAGAAGGGGCGCCAGCATACCCAGCGCCCGTTCAGATGAAAAGGATCAGGCGATGGGCAAGCGGATGGTGATGGTCAGCCCGGTCGGGTGATTGTTGCTGGCCGCAATGGTGCCGCCGTGGCGCTGAATGGCCTCTGCGGCGATGGCCAAGCCGAGCCCGGTGCCGCCGGTCTTGGCGTTGCGAGCATCATCGACCCGGAAGAAGGGCTGGAACAGCAGCGCTTGCTGCTCGTCAGGCACCCCGGGACCGTCATCCCGAATGATCATCACCCACTCCAGCCCCTCCCGATACCAGTCTACCTTGATGAACTCGCGGGCATACTTGAGGGCGTTGCGCAGGGGGTTCTCCACCGCTCGCGCCAGCAACTCGGGCCACATCTGGATTGATTCGGCAGGCAGCGGCTGCAATCTGAGCTGCTTGCCACTCTGGTTCGCCTCGAACATGGCATCCTCGAGGATGGGTTCCAGTAGCGCAGCCAGCGGATGGATCACCGGTGCCTCTACGTGCTGTTGCACCCGCGACAGATCCAGCAGATCGCCGATCAGCTTGTCCAGCCGTCCTATCTCCGATTCGATCCGTGCCAGCTCGGCGCTGTCCCCCTGCTTGCGGCGGATCAGCGCCTGCGCCAGCTGCATGCGGGTGAGGGGGCTACGCAGCTCGTGGGAGATATCAGAAAGCAGCTGTTTCTGCTTCTGGATCATGCTCTTGAGCGTCTCCACCATGCGGCTGACGTTGTCCGCCAGCTGGCCAATCTCGTCCCCCCGTCCCAGGTTGGGGATCTGCACCTCCAGATTACCGGCCGCCAGCTGGGAGACCGATTTTTGCAGTTGCAGGATGGGGCGGGTCAGCCGCCAGGCCAGCAGCAGGCAGAGCGGGGTGCTGACCAGCATAGAGATGCCCAGAATGCGGATCGGGTGGTCCAGCACCTGAATGAACAGGAACAGGTAAGGGTTCTCGGCATTGAGGCCGAAATAGACGTGGTAGCTGTGACCGTGATGCTCCATCAGAAAGGGGCCGGCGATCGCTTTGCGATCCTCGTTGCCCAGCATGGGGTTGGCCGGGTCATCGGCATCCACCATGAAGCGCACCACGAACTTGCGGGGATGGGCGGTGGATTGGATCTGCCCCTTCTCATCACGGATGTAGACGTTATCCACCGGCAGCATGGCGATTTTGTCCATCACCCTGCTCAGGTCGAAATCCCGATCCGGCTCGGCGGCGTTGAGCAGGGCCTGCACGTTATTCTGCATCCGCGTCGCTTCATGGGTCGGCAACGGGATCTGGTTGCGGGGATCCAGGGTTGGCAGGCTGATCACCGCAGCCAGCATCACCAGCAACATGAACCAGAACCAGAGGAAGATGTGGGTCGAGATGCTGTTGAGGGAGCGGGGGCTCTCTATTCTTGTTCTAGCCACAGGTAACCGCGCCCCCTTACGGTTTTGAAGCGGGGCTGGTCATCGGTACGATCGGGCAGCTTCTTGCGCAAATTACTCAGGTGCATGTCGATAGCGCGATCGAAGGGCTCCAGCTTTTTGCCCAGCACCTGTTCCGAGAGGTGGCTCTTGCTGACGATCTGGCCGGGGTTGCGCAGCAAGCACTCCAGCAGCCCGAACTCGGTGGCGGTCAGCTCCAGCAGCTGTTCGCCGCAGCGGGCTTGTTGCAAGCCGGGTTGCAGCACTATATCCATGAAGTGAACTTCGTCGGAGGCGTTGCCACGCTGGGGTGGGGCGCTCTGAGTGCGGCGCAGGATGGCACGTACTCTGGCCAGCAGCTCCCGATCATCAAAAGGCTTGGCCAGATAGTCGTCAGCCCCCGCCTCCAGACCGTTGACCCGATCCTGGCTGTCGCCGCGCGCAGTCAGCATCAACACCGGGGTGTCGTGGGTCTTGCGCAGCTTGGTCAGCATGGCAAAGCCGTTTAGTCTGGGCATCATCACATCCAGCAGTACCAGGTCAAAAGTCTGCTCGGTCAGCCGCAGCAGTCCCTCTTCACCATCCTCTGCGACCGTGACCTGAAATCCCTCAAGGGTCAGAATTTCGGTAAGCAACTGGGTCAATTCAAGGTCGTCATCAACGAGGAGTATTCTGTTCATCTGGAGTTATTCCGCAGATTTTCGCGCCAAACTGGCGCCGGGGTCAGGGTATAATAAGTTTTTCACCGTCATAGGAAAGCCGGTTTTGAGCCATCAACAATATTCCCGTTGGGTGACCTTTGCCAGTGTGGCTGCGGTCGCCACTGCTACCGTGCTGATTATCGGCAAACTGATCGCCTGGTTGATGACTGACTCATCGACTCTGTTGGCGTCACTCACCGACTCTTTTATGGATGTCAGTGCCTCCATCATCAACCTGTTTGCCATCCGCTATGCGCTGGCCCCTGCCGATGACGAGCACCGCTTTGGTCACGGCAAGGCGGAGTCGCTGGCGGGGCTGATCCAGTCTGCGTTCATTTCGGGCTCGGCGCTGCTGCTGGTGATGCACGGCATCTCGTCGCTGCTCAATCAGGCTCCGATCCATCGACTGGAGGCGGGGCTATGGGTCAGTGGCGGGTCTATCGTGTTGACCCTGCTGCTGGTCAGTTTTCAGGGTTTTGTCATCCGCAAGACCAACAGCGTGGCCATCAAGGCCGACATGCTGCACTACCGTTCAGATCTGCTGCTCAATGCCGGTGTCTTGCTGGCGCTGGTGCTGGCGGGGCAGGGGTGGTACTGGGCCGACGGCCTGTTTGCCATCCTGATCGGGCTGTTCCTGTTGTGGGGAGCAGGACACATCGGCTACGAGTCGGTGCAGGCGCTGCTCGATCGTCAGTTGCCAGCCGAAGAACAAGCGAGAATAATGGCCCTCTGCTGCGCCGTAGAAGGTGTGCATGGTGTGCATGATCTGCGTACCCGTCAATCCGGGCCGACTCGCTTCGCTCAGTTGCATCTGGAGCTTGATGATCAGATCCCGCTGGTCCAGGCCCATCAGATCGCCGATGAAGCCGAACTGGCGGTGCGCCAGGCATTCGAGCGGATGGATGTCATCATCCACATGGACCCCATCTCGGTGCTGACAAAAGAACAACAGAGCCCCCACCCCGAACAACAGTAGGCTGCAACATGGATGAACTGGTTGCCAAAACCTGGCAGAAAATTCAGCAAGAAGCACAGTGCATGGTGACCGAAGAGCCCATGCTGGCCAGCTTTTTCCACTCCACCATTCTCAATCACAAGAATTTGCGGTCGGCTCTCAGCTTCCAGCTTGCCAACAAGCTCGACAGTGCCACCATGCCGGCCATCGTCTTGCGCGAAGTGATCGAGCTGGCCCTGCACAGTGAACCGCAACTGCTGGCCGCTGTCGCGGCTGACATCTGTGCCGTGCAGGAGCGGGACCCGGCGGTCGATCTCTTCTCCACCCCGTTGCTCTATCTCAAGGGCTTCCATGCCCTGCAGGGCTATCGGGTTGCCAACTGGTTGTGGCGGCAGGGGCGGCGCTCGCTGGCGCTCTATCTGCAAAACCAGATCTCGGTGGTGTTCGGGGTCGATGTGCACCCGGCCGCCCGCATCGGCAAGGGGATCATGTTTGACCATGCCACTGGCATCGTGGTCGGTGAAACCGCGGTGATCGAAGATGATGTCTCGATCCTGCAGAGCGTGACCCTCGGCGGTACCGGCAAGGAGAGCGGCGATCGCCACCCCAAGATCCGCGAAGGGGTGATGATAGGGGCGGGCGCCAAGGTGCTCGGCAATATCGAAGTGGGCATGGGTGCCAAGATCGGCGCGGGCAGCGTGGTGATCAACCCGGTGCCCCCTCACACCACTGTCGCCGGGGTGCCGGCCAAGATCGTTGGCCGCCCGGATTGCGACAAGCCTTCACTGGATATGGATCAGTGCCTCTGATCCCCTGACCGAGACAATTCGATGGCCAAGCGCTGGTCAGGTTACCTGATCCTGGGGATGTGGCTGCTCAACCTGCTTCATCTCTATCTGGGGTTATCCCCCTGGCCAGCGGCCATCGCGGCATGGGGGGCGTCACTGCTCACCTGGCCTTGGCTGGTGGGGGCCGCCAAACGGCAGGCGCTGGCCCTTTATGGTGCCGCCCTGTTGCTGCTTATCTTCTCCTGGTGGCGGGGGGCTAGCTTCGCAGCTGGCGACTGGCTGCTGCCCAACATCAATATGCTCACCATGTTTGCCGCAGTGAGCACCCTCAATCTCGCCACCTCCGGCCTGCTCACTGGCACTACCTCCTGGACCGGACGCAAGGGGTTGTGGAGCACCATGGCCAGCCTCAATTTGCTGGGGGCGGTGATTAATCTCTCGGTGCTGTTCATCATTGGCGATCGGCTGGAGCGTAACGGGACGCTGGAGCGGCGTCAGGTGATGGTGCTGAGCCGGATCTTCTGTGCCGCCGCTTTCTGGTCACCCTTCTTTGTCGCCATGGCGGTGGCGCTCACCTATGCCCCTGGCTTGCAGCTCTCCCATATTCTGCCGTTCGGGATCCTCGCTGCCTTGCTGGCGATGGGCTTGACCGCCTGGCAGGTGGAGCGCCTCGGGGTGGCGGACTTTGCCGGTTATCCGCTGCGACTGCAGACGCTGGGGTTGCCGATCACGCTGGCGTTGCTGGTGCTGCTGATCAAGCAGATCTGGCCCCAGCTTGGCATTCTGGCGGTGATCGCGCTGGTGGCCCCGCTGCTGGCGCTGCTCTTTATGCCGAGGGTCGGGCGCAAGGCGGCCCTCAAGCGGCAAGTGGTGGAGCGCTTCCCCGCTATCGGCGGTCAGCTGGTGCTGTTTCTGGGGGCCGGCTTGTTGGCTGCGGGCATTAACAGTGCGCTGTCGGTGGTCGAGTTCGATATGGGTCACGGTCTACCGCTGTTCAACCACTTTGGCTGGCTCGAAGCCTCCCTGACGCTGTTATTCATTTTGCTGGTGGCCATTGTCGGGGTGCATCCGCTGATCACTATTTCTGCCGTGGCGCCGCTGCTGTGGCCGCTGTCGCCAGACCCCAGTCTGCTCGGCATGTGCTTCCTGCTGGGATGGGGGCTCGCCACCGGCACCAGTCCGCTCTCGGGCTCAAACCTCGCGTTGGCCTCCCGCTACAACTTGAGTGCTGCCCTGATCCTGCGTTGGAATCTGTGTTACGGGCTGATGATGTACGCTATCGCCAGCCTGTTGTTGGGGGCTTATAGCGCCTTGTATGGATGAGGGGGAATCGATACTGATCTCACCCTTGGCCAGCCTGTTGGCAGGGGGTTGTTTGCTGGTTATCAGGCTCTTGTAGCGGATTGGGCGCAGGATGCGAGAAAAATAGACGCATATTTAGACAATACATCTTTGGAAGGCGCATTTTGCAGCGCACTGGCTTGTTTGTGCCAATGCGGTCGAGGTATGCTGGCTTCACGCGCTTGAATCGCCCTCTGTGGGGCATCGCAATTGAACAAACAGGTATGCATATGTCACTAGAAGTCCTTGAGCAACTCGAATCCAAAGTACAATCCGCCGTCGATAACATCTCCCTGCTGAAAATGGAGCTGGACGAGCTGAAAGAGCAGAATGGCAAGCTGCAAGACGAGAACCATCAGCTGCGCAACGAACATGTTGCATGGCAGGAGCGTCTGCGTGCCCTGCTGGGCAAAATGGAGCAGATGGGCGAAACCATCTAATTCATTGCCATCAGGCAGAATTGAAAACGGGCCGCTCCATGAGCGGCCCGTCTGTTTTTGGCGAGTCGGGGATTACAAGGCCAGCAGCTGCCTGACTGTTTTCTCGATGCCGTCTGCCGCTTCAACAATATTGTTGGCCAGCATGTAGGCGGGGGTGGAGATCACCTTGCGCTCCTGATCCACCACGAACTCGTTGACCGGGCAGTTGAGGTGGCTGCCGCCCATCGCCTCGATGGCATTGGCGGTCCCCTCGTCATGACCGATGGTCGCCAGCGTCCCGGCGCCATAGATCAGCGGGATCATCGCCGGTGCAATGCAGATATAGGCGGCTGGCTTGTTGGCGTTGGCAAAGCTTTGACACGCTTTCAGCACGTCAGGCTGGATGCAGCACTCGGCCCCCTTGATGGCGAAGTCGCACAAGTTCTTGGCGGCGCCAAAGCCACCGGGTACCAGCAGGGCGTCGTAATCGCGTGCATCTAACTCTGCCACATCGCGGATCTGGCCACGGCAGATGCGGGCCGCCTCGACCAGCACATTGCGGCTCTCTCCCTCGCTCACTTCACCGGTCAGGTGGTTGATCACATGGAGCTGCGTCACGTTCGGTGCGAAGCACTGCACGGCTGCGCCCTGACGAGCCAGCGCCAGCAGGCTGATGACGGCTTCGTGGATTTCAGCTCCGTCAAAGACGCCACAGCCACTCAAAATCACGGCCACTTTTTTCATGGCAAACTCCTCGTTGTTGAAAATGTGAGCCAAGATAGATTGTTGTACTTTTGTATGGTTATCGCTCGCCATCCGCTGGTCAAGTCATCTCGCTGTGCTAGGATTGTTTCGTTTTGGATCCTGCCTTACCTACTCCCTTAAATCTTTTTCCACATTGATCGAGATCATTCTAACGGTGTTGTGGTCTATTTATTAGATTTCAACCTGTTGTTTTCTATTGGTTTTTATATTTTTGTGCACAGCTTGATCACTGATGAACATCCAAGTGGCTATTTTTGAACACAGAGTTATCCACAGCCTTGGGCGTTTGAAGCGCCCGTTTATGGTGGTATTACGCCCCTTGGTGTGAAGGGGCCCCTGTGGCATCCTAGCGGCTATTTATCTTTGGCAGGACGATTTCATGGCCTCTAGCAATCCCCTTATTCTGGTCGACGGCTCCTCTTATCTGTACCGCGCTTTCTTTGCCTCCCAGCAGGCTGACCTGCGCACCTCGACCGGTTTGCCGAGCGGCGCCGTCCGTGTCATGGCCAACATGATGCGCAGCCTGCGCAAGCAATACCCTGACTGTCATGTGGCCGTGGTGTTTGATGCCAAGGGCAAGACCTTCCGCGACGACATCTATCCCGAATACAAGGCCAATCGCCCCAGCATGCCGGAAGACCTGCGCAGCCAGGTCGCTCCCATCCA
This sequence comes from Aeromonas sp. 160P, assembly GCF_055193095.1. NCBI lineage: Bacteria > Pseudomonadati > Pseudomonadota > Gammaproteobacteria > Aeromonadales > Aeromonadaceae > Aeromonas > Aeromonas sp. 160P. The sequence goes on from NZ_JBUXKV010000001.1 coordinate 864,205, forward strand.
TCAGATGATCAAGGCGATGGGCTTCCCCTTTTTGATGATCGACGGAGTTGAGGCGGATGATGTGATTGGCACCCTGGCCCGCCAGGCGACCGAGAAGCAGCTGCCGGTGCTGATCAGCACCGGTGACAAGGACATGGCGCAGCTGGTCTCCGACCATGTCACCCTGATCGACACCATGAAAGATCTGAAGACCGATCGGGAAGGGGTGATCGAGAAGTTCGGCGTACCGCCCGAGCTCATCATCGACTATCTAGCCCTGATGGGTGACAAGGTCGATAACATTCCCGGTATGACCGGTGTTGGCGAAAAGACCGCACTGGCTCTGCTGCAGGGGATTGGCAGCATCGACGAAATTGCCGCCAACCTCGACAAGGTGGCTGCCCTGGGCTTTCGTGGCTCCAAGGCGTTCGCCGACAAGTTCCGTGAGCAGGAAGAGCAAGTTCGCCTCTCCTACCGACTGGCGACCATCAAGACCGATGTGGTGCTGGAGCAGGATCTGGAACAGCTGTTGCTCAAACCGGTCGACAAGGAGTCGTTGTTGGCGGTCTACCGCGAATATGAGCTGCGCAACCTGATCAAGGAGCTGGATTCTGGTGGTGATGAGGGTGGCGAGAGTGCCGGACAGGGCGAGGCTGGCGATGACAGCGCCGCTCCGATTGCCGCTATCGAAACCGACTATCGCTGCATTCTGGACGAAGCCGAGTTTGACGGCTGGCTAGCCCAACTGCAGGCCGCGCCGCTGTTCGCCTTCGATACCGAAACCACCAGTCTCGACTATATGGAGGCGCGGATTGTCGGTGTCTCCTTCGCGGTTGAACCGGGCAAAGCCGCTTATGTACCGTTTGGCCACGACTATCTCGGGGCGCCGGTGCAGTTGACCGAAGCCGTGGTGCTGGGCAAGCTCAAGCCGCTGCTGGAAGATCCGACCCGTCTCAAAGTGGGGCAGAACCTCAAGTACGATCGCAATGTGCTGCTCAACCACGACATCGACCTGCAAGGTATCGCCTACGACACCATGCTTGAATCCTACGTGCTCAACTCCACCGCCAGTCGCCACGACATGGATTCGCTGGCCAAGCGTTACCTCGGGGTTGAGACTACCTCCTTTGAAGATATCGCGGGCAAAGGGGTCAAGCAGCTCACCTTCAACCAGATTGAGCTGGAGCAGGCCGCCCCCTATGCGGCGGAAGATGCCGATATCACCCTGCGGCTGCACCAGACCCTGTGGGGTCAGCTGGAAGCCGTGCCGGGTCTGTGCCAGGTATTTAGCGAAATCGAGCTGCCGCTGCTGCCGGTATTGGCGCGGATGGAGCTGCTCGGCACCACCATAGATCCCAAGCTGCTGCACCAGCAGAGTCAGGAGATCGAACTGCGGCTGGCCGAGCTGGAGCGTCAGGCCCACGAGCTGGCCGGACAGGAGTTCAACCTCTCCTCACCCAAGCAGCTGGGGGAGATCCTCTTCACCAAGCTGGGCTTGCCGATCATCAAAAAGACCCCCAAGGGCGCGCCGTCTACTGCAGAAGAGGTGCTGGCCGAGCTGGCGGAGACCTATGAACTGCCACGGCTGTTGATGGAGCATCGTGGCCTGGCCAAGCTCAAGTCCACCTATACCGACAAGCTGCCGCTGATGATCAAGCCCCAGACCGGGCGGGTGCATACCTCCTATCATCAGGCGGTAGCGGCCACGGGTCGTTTGTCATCGTCTGATCCCAACCTGCAGAACATCCCGGTGCGCAACGAGCAGGGGCGCCGGATCCGGCAGGCCTTCATTCCGAGCGCCGGTTACAAGCTGGTGGCGGCGGACTACTCCCAGATCGAGCTGCGTATCATGGCGCATCTCTCCGGTGACAAGGGCTTGCTGACTGCCTTTGCCGAGGGCAAGGACATCCACAAGGCGACGGCTGCCGAGGTATTCGGCGTGGCGCTCGATGCGGTCACTACCGACATGCGTCGCAGTGCCAAGGCGATCAACTTCGGCCTTATCTACGGCATGAGTGCCTTTGGTCTGGCCAAGCAGTTGGGGATCGGTCGCGCCGAAGCGCAGAAGTACATGGATCTCTACTTCGAACGCTACCCGGGGGTGCTGGAGTATATGGAGCGCACCCGCCAGCAGGCGGAAGCCCAGGGTTATGTCGAGACCCTGTTTGGTCGCCGCCTCTATCTGCCGGATATCAAGTCCCGCAATGCCGGTCTGCGCAAGGGCGCCGAGCGAGCAGCCATCAATGCCCCGATGCAAGGCACCGCCGCCGATATCATCAAGCGCGCCATGATCAACGTGGACAGCTGGATCCGCGGCATCGAGGATGAGTCGATCCGTATGCTGATGCAGGTACACGATGAACTGGTGTTCGAGATCCGCGCAGAGAAGCTGGAGGAGTACACCGCCATCATCAAGGAGAAGATGTCAGCGGCGGCCGATCTGCATGTGCCGCTGTTGGTCGAAGCGGGCTCCGGCGATAACTGGGATCAGGCCCACTGATCCGCCATGTTCGGTTGCTATATATAGCTATATAAGAAGAGAAGCCCGGCACCCTGCCGGGCTTCCTGTTTCTGCCCCTGCCATCAAGCCTCTTGCAGATACTCATCCTTGAGCAGGACATAGTTGTCGGCCGAGGTTTTGAGAAAGGTGATTTCGGCGGGTTTGAGGGGGCGAGCCTGCTTGACGGGATTGCCTATATATAGAAAGCCCGATTCGAGTCGTTTGCCCGGTGGTACCAGCGAACCGGCTCCGATCATCACATCATCTTCGACCACTACCCCGTCCAGAATAATGGCCCCCATGCCGACCAGTACCCGGTTACCTATGGTGCAGCCATGCAGCATCGCCTTGTGACCGACCGTGACATCTTCACCGATCAGCAGCGGATAACCATCAGGGTTGCTGGCACTCTTGCGGGTGAGGTGCAGCACTGTGCCGTCCTGAATATTGCTGCGGGCGCCGATGCGGATATGATTCACGTCGCCTCGCGCCGCCACCATGGGCCAGATGCTGGCATCATCGGCCAGCTCGATATCACCCACCAGTGTTGCGCAGGGATCTATATATACCCGTTTGCCCAGTTGCGGGCGTTTTCCCTTGTAGGGTCTCAGTCGCAAGTCCATCTTGGCCTCCTTGTTTTCGGCCATTCTAGCAATCCAGAACCAGATTCTGTGGATAAGTTTGTATAAAAGCTGTGCGTTGATATGAATAACTAATAAATCGCACTTTTTAGCAATTTAAAAGCTTTAAAGCCTTGCAAGCATGTCGAAGATCCCTATAATGCGCCCCTACCAGCACGGCGGAACACGCCGCACTG
>NZ_JBUXKV010000001.1:870000-1052500 GCF_055193095.1 Aeromonas sp. 160P
CATAAGCTGGGTATCGTTAAGTGAATACATAGCTTAACGAGGCGAACCGGGAGAACTGAAACATCTAAGTACCCCGAGGAAAAGAAATCAACCGAGATTCCCTTAGTAGCGGCGAGCGAACGGGGATTAGCCCTTAAGTTTCTTGGAAGTTAGTGGAATGGTCCTGGAAAGGCCAGCGATACAGGGTGATAGCCCCGTACATGAAAACGACCTTGAAGTGAAATCGAGTAGGGCGGGACACGTGACATCCTGTCTGAATATGGGGGGACCATCCTCCAAGGCTAAATACTCCTGACTGACCGATAGTGAACCAGTACCGTGAGGGAAAGGCGAAAAGAACCCCTGTGAGGGGAGTGAAATAGAACCTGAAACCGTGTACGTACAAGCAGTGGGAGCCCTTCGGGGTGACTGCGTACCTTTTGTATAATGGGTCAGCGACTTACATTTTGTAGCGAGGTTAACCGTATAGGGGAGCCGTAGGGAAACCGAGTCTTAACTGGGCGTCTAGTTGCAAGGTGTAGACCCGAAACCGGGTGATCTAGCCATGGGCAGGTTGAAGGTTGAGTAACATCAACTGGAGGACCGAACCCACTAACGTTGCAAAGTTAGGGGATGACCTGTGGCTGGGGGTGAAAGGCCAATCAAACTCGGAGATAGCTGGTTCTCCCCGAAAGCTATTTAGGTAGCGCCTCGGACGAATACTACTGGGGGTAGAGCACTGTTTGGACTAGGGGGTCATCCCGACTTACCAACTCCATGCAAACTCCGAATACCAGTAAGTAATATCCGGGAGACACACGGCGGGTGCTAACGTCCGTCGTGAAGAGGGAAACAACCCAGACCGCCAGCTAAGGTCCCAAAGTTCTGGTTAAGTGGGAAACGATGTGGGAAGGCTCAGACAGCTAGGATGTTGGCTTAGAAGCAGCCATCATTTAAAGAAAGCGTAATAGCTCACTAGTCGAGTCGGCCTGCGCGGAAGATGTAACGGGGCTCAAACCAGGCACCGAAGCTGCGGATTCACACTTATGTGTGAGTGGTAGGGGAGCGTTCTGTAAGTCTGCGAAGGTGTATCGAGAGGTATGCTGGAGATATCAGAAGTGCGAATGCTGACGTAAGTAACGATAAAGGGGGTGAAAAACCTCCTCGCCGGAAGACCAAGGGTTCCTGTCCAACGTTAATCGGGGCAGGGTGAGTCGACCCCTAAGGTGAGGCCGAAAGGCGTAATCGATGGGAAGCAGGTTAATATTCCTGCACGACTTGTAATTGCGATGGGGGGACGGAGAAGGCTAGGTGGGCCAGGCGACGGTTGTCCTGGTGAAAGTGCGTAGGCGGTATTTCTAGGCAAATCCGGAGATACAACGCTGAGACACGAGACGAACGCACTACGGTGCGGAAGCCATTGATGCCATGCTTCCAGGAAAAGCCTCTAAGCTTCAGATTACAAGTCATCGTACCCCAAACCGACACAGGTGGTCGGGTAGAGAATACCAAGGCGCTTGAGAGAACTCGGGTGAAGGAACTAGGCAAAATAGAACCGTAACTTCGGGAGAAGGTTCGCTCTTGACAGTGAAGTCCCTTGCGGATGGAGCAGTTGGGAGTCGCAGTGACCAGATGGCTGGGACTGTTTATCAAAAACACAGCACTCTGCAAACACGAAAGTGGACGTATAGGGTGTGACACCTGCCCGGTGCCGGAAGGTTAATTGATGGGGTTAGCGCAAGCGAAGCTCTTGATCGAAGCCCCGGTAAACGGCGGCCGTAACTATAACGGTCCTAAGGTAGCGAAATTCCTTGTCGGGTAAGTTCCGACCTGCACGAATGGTGTAACCATGGCCATGCTGTCTCCACCCGAGACTCAGTGAAATCGAATTCGCCGTGAAGATGCGGTGTACCCGCGGCTAGACGGAAAGACCCCGTGAACCTTTACTACAGCTTGGCACTGAACATTGAACCTACATGTGTAGGATAGGTGGGAGGCTTTGAAGGCGTGACGCCAGTTGCGCTGGAGCCGTCCTTGAAATACCACCCTTGTATGTTTGATGTTCTAACGCAGGGCCCTGAATCGGGCTCGCGGACAGTGCCTGGTGGGTAGTTTGACTGGGGCGGTCTCCTCCCAAAGAGTAACGGAGGAGCACGAAGGTTGGCTAATCCTGGTCGGACATCAGGAGGTTAGTGCAATGGCATAAGCCAGCTTAACTGCGAGACGGACAGGTCGAGCAGGTACGAAAGTAGGTCATAGTGATCCGGTGGTTCTGAATGGAAGGGCCATCGCTCAACGGATAAAAGGTACTCCGGGGATAACAGGCTGATACCGCCCAAGAGTTCATATCGACGGCGGTGTTTGGCACCTCGATGTCGGCTCATCACATCCTGGGGCTGAAGTCGGTCCCAAGGGTATGGCTGTTCGCCATTTAAAGTGGTACGCGAGCTGGGTTCAGAACGTCGTGAGACAGTTCGGTCCCTATCTGCCGTGGGCGTTGGATGATTGAAGGGAGTTGCTCCTAGTACGAGAGGACCGGAGTGAACGAACCTCTGGTGTTCGGGTTGTCACGCCAGTGGCACTGCCCGGTAGCTAAGTTCGGAATCGATAACCGCTGAAAGCATCTAAGCGGGAAGCGAGCCCTGAGATGAGTCATCCCTGACCCCTTGAGGGTCCTAAAGGGCCGTTGGAGACCACAACGTTGATAGGTGGGGTGTGTAAGCGCGGCGACGTGTTGAGCTAACCCATACTAATTACCCGTGAGGCTTAACCATACAACACCCAAGAAGTGTTTCTGGCCTTGTAGCGAATGAACGAACTACTAATTCAGTGATAATGACCCAGTCGTTATTCACGTCAGCTTTCTAGATTAAGAATTTGCCTGGCGGCCATAGCGCCGTGGAACCACCTGATCCCATGCCGAACTCAGAAGTGAAACGCGGTAGCGCCGATGGTAGTGTGGCATTCGCCATGCGAGAGTAGGACACTGCCAGGCTTTAATTAAGCAACTACAGCGATGTAGTTGGTCGCGACACAACGTAAGGTTGTGTTGGACGGAAGATTTAGATAACGCACACAGTGTGTTCTTTACCGGTTAGTGTGCTGATATGGCTCAGTTGGTAGAGCGCATCCTTGGTAAGGATGAGGTCCCCAGTTCGACTCTGGGTATCAGCACCAGTATTAAGTAATAAAGCTTTTGCCTGACGGCAATAGCGCCGTGGAACCACCTGATCCCATGCCGAACTCAGAAGTGAAACGCGGTAGCGCCGATGGTAGTGTGGCATTCGCCATGCGAGAGTAGGACACTGTCAGGCACCTATTTAGAAGAGGCCTCCCATTCGGGAGGCCTTTTTGCATTTCTGCGTTCCAAAAATCCGCTCTGCTGCCGGCATTTTAGTAAAAACGCTGGGCTATCAAGGGATTGCCCGTTACTCTTTAGCCGTTACCGATTAACAAGTGATGCTGCCAGAGAGGTATTGATGGCTACGTTGAAGGAAATAGCACAGGAGGCGGGGGTTTCGCTCGCCACGGTATCCCGGGTACTGAACGAGGATCCCACCCTGAGCGTCAAGGAAGAGACCAGGCAGCGGATCTTCGAGATTGCCGAACGGCTGGAGTACAAGACCAGCAGCGCCCGCAAGGGGGTTCACAAGAGCAAACTGCACTTTCTGGTGGTCTACTCCTACCCGCAGAGTACCGAGGTCAATGATCCCTACTATCTTGCCATCCGTTATGGCATCGAGACCCAGAGTGCCCGCCTCAATATCGAACTGACCCACCTCTACAACTGTGGCGAAGGACGCGAGCTGACCGCGGTGGATGGTATCCTGGTGGTGGGGAGCCTCTCTGCCGAGCGTCTGGCGCAGCTGCGAACCTGCTCCAACATGCTGGTCTTTGTCGATTCCCGCGCCATGGAGGAGTTTGACTCGGTCGATGTGGATCTCGCCCTGATCAGCCAGCAAGTGGTTGATTACTTTATTGCACAGGGGCACCAGCGCATCGGCTATATCGGTGGGCAGGATGAGAACCCGGATCTGCGTGAGCTGGCCTTTATGGATTATGGCCAGCGGTTGGGGGTCGTGCAGGAGAGCGATCTCTATCGCGGTGACTTCTCCAGTGCCTCCGGCTACCGCTTGGCCAAAGAGATGCTGGCGGGAGATTGGCCCAAGGCGCTGTTCGTCGCCTCCGACTCCATTGCTATCGGGGTGCTGCGTGCCATTCACGAGAAGGGATTGGCGATTCCCCAGCAGATCGAGCTGATCAGCGTCAATGATATCCCGACCGCCAAGTTTACCTTCCCGCCGCTCTCCACGGTGCGGATCCACTCCGAGTTGATGGGCTCCCAGGGGGTCAATCTGCTGGTCGAACGGCTGCGTGACGAGCGTGACATTCCCCTCCGGGTACTGGTGCCGAGTCATCTGACTCTGCGTGGCACAACTCGTTAGTTTTACTAAAATCCTGCGTTATCTTGGCTACATCATGGTATTCATGATGTAGCCAACCCCGCCTACATTCCCCACATCTATCAAATAAACCCCTTTATAATCAGTGAATTACCATCAGAACATAGTTAAATATATCAATAACCGTGCCATATCTGTTCTTGTCTGTGCGCTTTAAGCCAGTAATCTGAGATAGCTCACAAAGTGGGTCACCGGATGTGATCTGGTTAAAAGTTTACCAATCATTCGCTGATATTTAGTAAATGTTTATCTAGAGTTTACCCAGTCAAAGTTGCCTTGTTCCGGGAGGACATGTGAATAACTGGGAAAACGTTCAATTCGTTGGTGAAAACAGGCTGGCTCCGCGCGCCTACTTCTTCTCTTATGCCGACCACGCGCTGGCGGCCACTATGCAGCGCGAGCTGAGCCGCCGCTTTCTCTCCTTGAGCGGCCAGTGGCAGTTCCACTACTTTGCGCACCCCCTGCAGGTGCCTGAGGCCTTCTATCACAGCCCCATGAGCGAGTGGGGCCAGATCACCGTGCCCAACATGTGGCAGATGGAAGGGCATGGCAATCTGCAGTACACCGACGAAGGTTTTCCCTTCCCCATCGACGTGCCCTTCGTGCCGACCAACAACCCCACCGGCGCCTATCAGCGCAGCTTCACGCTGAGCCCGGCCTGGGACGGTGAGCAGGTGATCATCAAGTTTGACGGGGTGGAGACCTACTTCGAGGTCTATGTGAACGGCCACTACGTCGGTTTCAGCAAGGGCAGCCGCCTCACCGCCGAGTTCGATATCAGCGCCTACGCCAATATCGGCGAGAACCTGCTGTCGGTGCGGGTGATGCAGTGGGCCGACTCCACCTATATCGAAGATCAGGACATGTGGTGGATGGCGGGGATCTTCCGCGACGTCTATCTGGTAGGCAAACCGGCCGCCCATGTGCAGGACTTTTTCATTCGCACCGCGCTGGCCGATGACAATCAGATTGCCGGCCAGAGCGCTACCCTGAGCTGCGATATCCAACTGGAGAATCTGGGGGCGGCTGCCCGTGATCACCGTCTGGTCTGGTCGCTGCTGGATCAGGGCAGCGAGATCGCCAGCGGTTCGCTCAACCATCTCGCCATCGACGGCAAGTGTGATTGCCGCTTCACGCTGGATCTGGCCAACCCTCACCTGTGGAGCGCCGAAGACCCTTACCTCTATCAGCTGCAACTCTCCCTCTACAACGGTCAGGGCGAGCTGCTGGAAGTGATCCCGCAGCGGGTCGGGGTGCGTGAGATCAAGGTTAAGGATGGCCTCTTCTACGTCAACGGCCACTATCTCAAGCTGCACGGGGTGAACCGCCACGACAACGATCACCTCAAGAGCCGTGCGGTCGGCATGGATCGGGTGGAGCGCGATATCGTGCTGATGAAGCAGCACAACCTCAACTCGGTGCGCACCGCCCACTACCCGAATGACCCGCGCTTCTACGAGCTGTGCGACCAGTACGGTCTGTTCGTGATGGCGGAGACCGACGTGGAGACCCACGGTTTTGCCAACGTCGGCGATCTCAGTCGCATCACCGATGACACCTTCTGGGAACCGGTGTTCGTGGATCGCATCGAGCGCCACGTACACGCCCAGAAGAACCACCCCTCCATCATCATCTGGTCGCTGGGCAACGAGTCCGGCTACGGCTGCAACATCCGAGCCATGTACCAGCGCTGCAAGGCGATCGACCCGACCCGACTGGTGCACTACGAAGAGGATCGCGATGCCGAGGTGGTGGATGTGGTCAGCACCATGTATTCGCGCGTCTCCCAGATGAATTGCTTCGGCGAGTTCCCGATGGAGAAGCCGCGCATTATCTGTGAATACGCCCACGCCATGGGCAACGGTCCGGGTGGCCTGAGCGAATACCAGCAGGTGTTCGACCGTCATCCCCACATTCAGGGTCACTACATCTGGGAGTGGTGCGATCACGGCATTCTGGATCAGGATGAGCAGGGGCGCCCCGTCTACAAATACGGCGGCGACTACGGCGACTACCCCAACAACTACAACTTCTGCATGGATGGCCTCATCTATCCGGATCAGACCCCGGGGCCGGGCCTGCGCGAATACAAGCAGGTGATCTGCCCGGTCAAGGTGCGGGCCTTGGATCTGGCGAGCGGTCGGCTTGAGCTGGAAAACCGCTACTGGTTCTCCAATCTCGACGACATCCGCCTGCTGGTCGAAGTGAAGGCCGAGGGCGAACTGCTGGCCAGCCAGCAAATCCGGCTGGAAGGGGTTGCCCCCGGTGCCACCACCGAACTGCAGCTTGAGCTCCCTTCTCTCGATGGGCGGGAAACCTTCGTCCAGCTGCGGGTCATCAAGGCCACCGCCACCCGTTACAGCGCGGCGGAGCACGAGTTGGGCCAGTACCAGTTCCAGCTGAAGGCATCGACTCGCCAGCTGCAGCCCTTTGCCAATCCCAACGCTACTGCGCTGCAGATTGCCGACGAGCGCCTCGACTTGACCTTGAGCGGCAGCGGCTTCGCTCTGCGCTTCTCGCGCCTCGACGGCAAGCTGGTGAGTTGGCAGCAGGATGGCAATGAGCTCATCGAGCGCTCGCCGCGCCTCACTTTCTTCAAGCCGATGATCGACAACCACAAGCAGGAGTACGAGAGCCTGTGGCACCCGAACCACCTGCAGATCATGCAGGAGCACTTCCGCGCTCTGAGCTGGCGCCAGCTGGGTGAGGCGGTCGAGGTAACGGTCGAGAGCCTGATCGCGCCGCCGGTGTTCGACTTCGGCATGCGCTGCCGCTACGTCTACACCCTGAGCCCGAACGGCCAGCTGCATGTGGCACTGTCCGGTCAGCCCTACGGCGGCTATGACGACATCATTCCCAAGATCGGCTTCGAGCTGGGTATTCGTCAGGATCTCGACCGGGTGCACTACTACGGCATGGGTCCGGGCGAGAACTATCAGGACAGCCGCCAGAGCAACTGGATCGACCGCTTCAACAGCACAGTGGGCGAGATGTGGGAGCACTACCCCTTCCCGCAGGACAACGGCAACCGCCAGCAGGTGCGCTGGGCGACCCTGACCAACCGTCACGGTGCAGGTCTCTACGTGCGACCCGATGCCCCCATCAACCTGAGCGTCTGGCCCTACAGCTGGGAGCATATCCACGGGGCGCAGCACATCAACGAGCTGCAGCCTAGCGGTTATCTCACCCTCAATCTGGATCACAAGGTGCTGGGGCTCGGCTCCAACTCCTGGGGCTCCGAGGTGCTGGACTCCTGGCGGGTGCGCTTCGAGCCGTTCAGCTTCGGCCTGACCCTGCTGCCCATCGCCCGCGGCAACCTCAATCCGGCTGCACTGGCCGGGCTCGATCTCACCATCAACGGCGGGAGGAACCTCGCATGATCACCCTGGACAACCTGACCCTGTTCAAAAACATCTACCGGGAGGGCAAGAAGTGGGGCCGCTGCGTGGAGGCCATCAACAACCTGCCGAATCTCAAGCCCGGCATCTGCCACTCCATCGGTGACTCTCTCACCTACCGCTTGCAGGAGGGGGCCAGCCCGGCCACCTCACTGTTCGAGGGGCAGCGTCGCTACTTCGACGTCCACTACTACCTGGAAGGGGCAGAGACGGTGGAGTGGGCTGCCAAGAACGAGCTGCGGGTCGAGCAGGCCTATGACGACACCACGGATCGCGAGTGGCTGGCCGGTGAGGTGCGCGAACGCCAGAAGGTCGGCAACGGTCAGGTGGTGATCTTCGAGAACGACGAGGCTTACCGGTTCACAGGCGACAGCCCGGTACGCAAGGTGATCATCAAGGTCACCGTCGAAGGCGGCTACTTCAAGAACAAATAACACGCCGCTGGTTCTGCACTGATAAAAGCCGGAAGGGCGGGGCTCACCCTACAACCCATGCCCCGTCCTTTCGCTGCAATAACTACAGGTCTGGAGATGCACCATGTCTGATTCCAAACGGAATACGATAGGCAAGTTTGGTCTGCTGTCGCTCACCTTTGCGGCGGTATTCAGCTTCAACAACGTCATCAACAACAACATCGAGATCGGTCTGGCCTCGGCCCCGATGTTCTTTCTGGCCACCATTTTTTACTTCATTCCGTTCTGCCTGATCATTGCGGAATTTGTGTCACTGAATAAAAACTCCGAAGCGGGGGTGTATGCCTGGGTGAAGAGCTCCCTCGGCGGGCGCTGGGCCTTTATCTCCGCCTACACCTACTGGTTCGTGAACCTGTTCTTCTTCACCTCGCTGCTGCCGCGGGTCATCGCCTACGCCTCCTATGCCTTTTTGGGCTACGAATACATTTTCACCCCGCTGGCCACCACGGGTCTGAGCATGGTGCTGTTTGCCTTTGCCACCTATGTCTCCACCAACGGCGCCAAGATGCTCGGCCCCATCACATCGGTGACCTCGTCCCTGATGTTGCTGCTGACTCTTTCCTACATTCTGCTGGCAGGTGTGGCGTTAGTCGGTGGTGTACAACCGGCCGACCCCATCACGGTAGAGGCCATGATCCCCGATTTCAGCTGGGCCTTCCTCGGCATCACCACCTGGATCTTTATGGCGGCCGGTGGCGCCGAGTCGGTCGCTGTCTACGTCAATGACGTGAAAGGGGGCTCCAAGTCGTTCGTGAAGGTGATCATCATCGCCGGGCTCTTTATCGGGGTGCTTTATTCCATCGCCTCCCTGCTGATCAACGTGTTCGTGCCGAGCGATACCCTGCATTTCACTGGCGGCTCGGTACAGGTGTTCGAGGGGTTGGCTGCCCATTTCGGTCTGCCCGCCGTGTTTATGAACCGCTTCGTGGGGCTGGTCTCCTTCACCGCCATGTTCGGTTCCCTGCTGATGTGGACCGCCACTCCGGTGAAGATCTTCTTCTCCGAGATCCCGGCTGGCATCTTCGGCAAGAAGACGGTCGAGCTGAACGAGAACGGCGTGCCCGCCCGTGCAGCCTGGATCCAGTACCTGATCGTATTTCCGCTGATGGTGATCCCGACCCTGGGCTCCAACACCGCGCAAGAGCTGATGAATACCGTCATCAACATGACCGCTGCCGCCTCCATGCTGCCGCCGCTGTTCATCATGCTGGCCTACCTCAATCTGCGCCTGAAGCTGGATCACTTGCCACGGGATTTCAAGATGGGCTCGCGCACCACCGGTATCGCCGTGGTCTCGGTGCTGATCGCCATCTTCTCGGTGGGCTTCCTCGCCTCCACCTTCCCGACCGGCGCCGACATCATGACCATCATCTTCTACAACGTCGGCGGGATCGTGATCTTCCTTGGCTTCGCCTGGTGGAAGTACAACCGCTACGAAGCCTCCCTGAGTGCTGACGCGCGAGTAAAAGAGGCCATGCCGACCAGCCAGATTTCTGTCCGGGCATCCTGACGATAACCCTGACCAAACCGGCCCCCGTGGCCAAGAGAGATCAACCGGGTGGCTGCGGCCACCCGTTACCCGTTGCACCATTGAGCACAAGAACCGAACACAAGGAGAAAGGAATGAGCGAGACGATCGAGTTTGCCGAATTCAAACGGGTCGAGATGAAGGTGGGCAAGGTGCTGGAGGTGGTGCGCCACCCCGGGGCCGACAAACTCTATATCGTCCAGATCGACGTGGGCGGCGAGCGGCCGTTGCAGACCGTCACCAGTCTGGTGCCCTACTACAGCGAAGAGGAGTTGCTGGGCAGCGAGGTGGTGGTGCTGACCAACCTCAAGCCGACCAAGATGCGCGGCGAGCGATCCGAGTGCATGTTGCTCTGCGCCGAGACTCTGGACGAGAGCCAGAGCGTACTGCTGCAGCCGCGGGTGCCGATGGCGCCGGGCACCCCGATCGTCTGATCCACGGATTGAACACAGGTGCAGCAGGGCTGCGCCTGTGTGTGCGAAGAGCCGCCACGAGCGGCCAGTTTGACCATAACAAGAGAGTAAACGGCGCGGCCAGCTGGTAGGCGCCGAACACATTCAGAGTCAAAGCGCCCCCGTGTGAAGGGGCGTGAATCCACCGGAGGACATCATGTCTGAATCAGTACGCGGCACCATCGGCAAGTTTGCCCTGTTGTCGATGACCTTTGCCGCCGTGTTCAACGTGCGCAACATCGTCAACAACAACATCGAGCTGGGGCTCAGTTCTGCCCCCATCTTCCTCTTGGCTACGCTCGTCTATTTTGTGCCGTTCGTCTTCATCATTGCCGAGTTTGTCTCGGCCAACAAAGATTCCGAGTCGGGGATGTACGACTGGCTGAAAAAACCGCTCGGTACCCGGATGGCCTATCTGGGCTCCTTCCTCTACTGGTTCGTTAACCTGTTCTGGTTTATCTCGTTGCTGCCCAACGTCATCGCCTACGCCTCTTACGCCATGCTGGGCTATGAGTACAGCTTCTCTCCCATGGTGACGTCGATCATCTCCATCGTGCTGTTTGCGGCGGCGACCCATATCTCCACCAAGGGGGCGACCTGGCTCGGCAAGATTGCCGAGCTGGTGGCCTACGGCGTGTTTGCCCTGTTCGCCATCTATGTGTTGGGTGCCCTGACTGCGCTCGGCGGTGACCATGTGGCGGCTCAACCCATCACCATGGCAGCCATGACCCCCACCATCAACTGGGCGACCCTTGGCATCATGTGCTGGATCTTCCAGGCGGCGGGCGGTGCTGAAACCGCGGCGGCCTATCTCAATGACGTGAAGGGCGGCCAGAAGTCCTTTATCAAGGTGATTATCTCTGCCGGTATTCTCATCGGTGCCATGTATGCGCTGGGTTCCCTGCTGGTGAACGTGTTCGTGCCGCGTGAAAGCCTCACCTATGCCGGTGGCATGGTGGAGATCTTCACCGGCATGGCCCAGTACTTCGGTCTTTCCGAGACGTTGGTGGGCCGCGCGGTCGGTATCGTGCTGTTCATCGCCATGTTCGGCTCCATGATGATGTGGACCTCGGCGCCGGTGAAAATCCACTTCTCCGAGATCCCGCAGGGTGTCTATGGCGACAAGACCACCCGCCTCAACAAGCACGGGGTGCCGGTGCGCGCCGCCTGGTGGCAGTTTGTGTTCGTGTTCGTGATGCTGGTGGTCAACGGTTTTGGCTCCGAGTCGGTGCAGCAGATGATGAACACCGCCATCAACCTCACCGCCGGTACCGCCATGTTGCCGCCGATCTTCATCATGGTGGCCTACTTCGTGTTCCGCTGGAAACATGACGATACCCCCCGCGACTTCCGTATGGGCTCGCGCAAGTTCGGCATGGCGGTGGTGTCGGTGCTGATCGCCATCTTCGTGGTGAGCATGAGCGCCTCCGCCTTCCCGAGCGGGGTGGATCTGGTGCGCGCCTTCTTCATCAACGTCTTTATGACCGCGGTGTTCTCGGCGCTGGCCTACTGGTGGATCTCCCGCTTCGAGAAGCGTCAGGCCCGCAAGCTCGGCGGCAATGACAAGAAAAGCGGCAACGGCAAGCTGGCCAGTCAGAGCTAATCGGCGGAGCGAAAAAACGAGACGGGCGGCCTGGGTCGCCCGTTTTTTTATCCCCATTTCGCCGGTTTGGCGTTATTGGGCCTGCGGATCGTCAACTTCCGCTATTCGATAAAGCAAAGGCGTTAAGCATTGATTAACAATTAACCGCCGTGCAACGCCACTCAACGTTGCGCCTCTTCGATATCGGGGTAAGCTGGAGGTTCGTTTCAACGGGAGGTGCCAGACACCTCCTGTTGTGTTTCTTGTCCTCCCCGCTCCTGACCTTCCGCCACGAAGGCAGGATGCCCGCTGATGGAGACCCCCTGTGCGTCTGGATCCCTTTACTGTTGTGCTGATTGCTGTGGTCACCCTGGCCTCCCTCTTTCCCTGCGAGGGGCAGGTGGCCGTCAGGTTTGGTTTGCTGACCAAGCTGGCGGTGGCACTGCTTTTCTTCATGCATGGCGCCAAGCTGTCGCGCCAGAACCTGCTGGCGGGCCTCGGCCACTGGCGGCTCCATCTGGTGGTGATGCTCAGCACCTTCGTTCTATTCCCGCTGCTCGGGCTGCTGCTCACCCCGCTGGTGCCGAGCTGGCTGAGCCCGGCTATCTACCTCGGCTTCCTCTACCTCTGCGCTTTGCCTGCCACTGTGCAGTCGGCCATCGCCTTTACTTCGATGGCGGGAGGCAATGTGTCGGCGGCGGTGTGCAGTGCCTCGGCATCCAGCATCCTCGGTATCTTCCTCTCGCCGGTGCTGGTGGGGATGATGATCCACGTGCAGGGGGAGGGGATCGACACCTGGCACTCCATTCAGGCGATCATGGTGCAGCTGATGCTGCCGTTCGTGCTGGGCCATCTGTCGCGCCCGATCATCGGTCGTTGGGTCGACAGCCACCGTCCGCTGATCGGCAAGCTGGATCAGAGCTCCATCCTGCTGGTGGTCTATGTGGCTTTTAGCGAGGCGGTGGTGCAGGGGATTTGGCGTCAAGTAAGTTGGTACGATCTGGCCAGTATCGTGCTGTTGAGCTGCGTCTTGCTGGCGCTGGTGCTCTGTTGGAACGTCTGGATCAGCCGTCGCCTCGGGTTCAATAAGGCGGACGAGATCACCATCGTCTTCTGCGGCTCCAAGAAGAGCCTCGCCAACGGGGTGCCGATGGCCAACGTCATGTTCCCCGCCGCCAGCGTCGGGGTGATGGTGCTGCCGCTGATGATCTTCCACCAGATCCAGCTGATGGTCTGCGCCGTGCTGGCCCGCCGTTACCATGAGCAGGGGCATTGATATTCGTGCCGTTTTTACTGCCATAACAAGAGGGAGGCCGGTGGGCCTCCCTCTTCTCATCTGCATGCCGACCGGCGTGCTAGCGTTTGCGCCAGACGGTCAGCTGCGCCACCGTGTGCTGGTATTTGCGGGCGGTCTCGCGGATGACGAAAGGTACATCCCGCGGCGGGCAGTGCTCCTCGAACTCCGCCGCCAGCAGCCGTTGCAGCGCCTGATAGGTGGTGAGCGCTTCGCCGTTTTCACGAATGCCGCCGAGCCAGTTGGCGGGCGGGGTATATTCCGCCAGCCAGGTGTAGGGGCTGGTGAGCACCAGCAGGCCGCCGCTGCGCAGTCGCGGGGCAATATCGCGCAAGAAGCGGGCAGGTTCGCGTAGCCGGTCGATCAGGTTGGCGGCGAGCACCAGATCGTAGTGGTCGTACTTGGGCTTGAGGTTGCAGGCATCCCCCTGACTGAAGTGGATGCGTTCAATCTCGCTGGCACCCAGACCATGGCTCGACAGCCGCGCCTCGCAATACGCCACCAGTTCCCCCTCCTGCGGGATGGCATAGCGGAAGCTCTCCTGGCTGGCGAGGGCCTGCGCCACATCGATGAAGCGGGCCGAGTAGTCCACCCCGTCCACATGCTGGAAGTGGCGGGCCAGCTCGAAGCTGGCGCGGCCGGTGGCACAGCCGATATCCAGCGCCCGCTGGTGGTTGCTGCACAGATCGCCAGCAAGATCAGCAAGCGTTTTGGCGTAGTTGGCTACCCCGAAGTGGCTCGGGCCGTACTGGAAGTCGATGTACTGTGCGACCAGGGTGTCGGTTTCATAAGGATTCACGATAACGGGTTCCTGATAACGGGAGACCAGATAGCGGAAACCCGCATGCTGGAAGAAGTGACGCCGGAAGGCGTAACGGGATGATTTGAGCGCCTCGTTGCCGGTGCTGATCCAGCTGCCGCCCTTGATGAGGGTGTGCTTGCCATCAAAGGTGGGGGTGGAGAAGTCATCGTAGAGCGGATGGATGCGAAAGCCGTCGAAGCCATCGATGGCGGAGCTGGTCCACTGCCAGACATTGCCCACCAGATCGAAGAACTCCCCTTGCGGGCAGGCATCTACCGCACAGGGGGAGGCAAAGCGAGCCAGATTGATATTGCCGGGAGCCTC
This sequence comes from Aeromonas sp. 160P, assembly GCF_055193095.1. Classification (NCBI taxonomy): domain Bacteria; kingdom Pseudomonadati; phylum Pseudomonadota; class Gammaproteobacteria; order Aeromonadales; family Aeromonadaceae; genus Aeromonas; species Aeromonas sp. 160P. The sequence continues at coordinate 884,296 of NZ_JBUXKV010000001.1, forward strand.
CGTCCAGTTCGGTTGATCGCCCGTCAGTTGATTGCGCAGCAGGGCCCACTCCCCCTCGCTCGGCAGCTGGATGGGCAGTCCGCTCTGGGCCGCTTTCCAGCGGCAGAAGGCGGCCGCTTCCAGCTGATTGACCTCGACCGGCCAGTCCCAGGGCATGCTCACCTGTTCGGTCATCAGCCGCAGTTGCAGTTGCGCTGGTTCGGTGGGGTCACCGACCCAGAAGGTGGGCATCTGCGCCTTGGCATACTGGCGCCAGCTCCACCCCTCCTCATCCCACCACTGTTGCTGGCCATAGCCACCCGCCTGCACGAAGGCGAGGTACTCGGCATTGCTCACCAGCATGCGGCTGGCCTGAAACGGGGCCAGCTCGATGTGGCGCTCGCCATATTCGTTGTCCCAACCGTAGGTGGCGTCCTGCTTGCCAAGGCGCACCTTGCCGCCAGCCACCGGCAGCAGGCTGTTGGCGGGCACCTGATCAATCCGGTGGCGGGCTTCGGTACAGGCGGGCCAATAAGGCTGCTGCCGCACCCAGGCCAGCGGCAACTGGCGGATCAGTACGCTGGAGGTCTCGAGGTGGATGCGCTCGTGCTCTATTCCCATCAGGATCACCCAGGCCGGGCTCTGCCAGTCGATGGGCAGGGTGATTGGCATCTGCCGGATGAAGTCGCAAACCAGCGCACGGACTTTGGCCCGATAGCTGCGCAGCTCGGTGACCTTGGGCCAGTCGTAGTGGGTCTCGTCCAGATCGTCCCAGCTCATCTCGTCTACACCGATGGCGACCATGGCCTCGATGCGGGCATTTAGCCGTTGGTCGATCAGGCGGGCTGCCAGCAGCTTGTTGATGAAGAAGGCGGCGGTGTGACCGTAGTAAAAGATCAGCGGGTGGCGCAGCGGGATCGCCTTGGTGAACCAGGCACGTTCGTCAGCCAGGCAGTCAAACAGCGAATCGTAGAGATCGAAGGTCTGGCAGAAGTAGCTGAGCAACTCGCGCCGTTTCTGCTCGGGATCGCTGCCGGTCAGCAGCGGGGTGCGGGTCGATGCAGGCAGACCGATGGCAGTGGCATGGTGAGGGCTTGCTTGTGTCACGCTCTGATTCCTTTTGGCAGTGAGGACTGACAAGACAGTGGTAAGACATTACCGCTATGGAGAGCTTGGTACGCACGAGGCACCACTATTGGCTCAACAGACCGGTACGGCAATCAAAAAATTACACGGATTGTCAGCATAGTGAGCCGCAGGACGACCCGCCAACCCGGCATGCGGAGAGGGGTGAGTAAAGTGGCGAGATGAGTCGAGTTGGCTGCTGAACCGCCCCGTTCATCATATCTGGCAAGCAAACAGGCCCGTGACGGGCCTGGGTTGATCAGAGGTGGCGGGCGTGAAAGCGCAGGTGCGCCTCGATAAAGCTCGCCACGAAGTAGTAGCTGTGGTCATAGCCCTCGTGGCGGTTAAGCTCCAGCGGCCACCCCTTGCTGGCGGCCGCTTCTGTCAGCGCATCGATGTGCAGTTGCTCGGCAAGGAAGGGATCATCCAGCCCCACATCCACCAGGGTGGGCAGCGGCGTGACCGGCTGGTGGCGCAGCAGCTGGCAGGCATCCCACTCCTGCCACAGCAAGGGATTGCTGCCGAGATACGCCCCGAGTGCCTTCTGGCCCCAGGGGCTGCGGCTTGGATGGCAGATCGGGCTGAACGCCGAGACCGAACGATAGCGACCGGGCTCCCGCAACGCGGCGATCAGCGCACCGTGCCCCCCCATGGAGTGGCCACTGATGGCGCGTCGGGTCGAGACCGGGAAGTGGGTCTCTATCACATCGGGCAGCTCGCGGGTGACGTAGTCATACATCTGGTAGTGCGCTTGCCAGGGGCTCTGGCTGGCATTGACGTAAAAGCCTGCTCCCATGCCGAGGTCATAACCAGGGTCGTCCGCTACGCCGTCGCCGCGGGGGCTGGTGTCCGGCGCTACCAGTGCTATGCCCAGCTCGGCGGCGATACGCTGGGCCCCCGCCTTCTGCATGAAGTTCTCATCGGTGCAGGTGAGGCCGCTGAGCCAGTAGAGCACGGGCACCTTCTGGCCGGTGAAAGCCTGAGGCGGTAGATAGATGGCGAAGCGCATCTCGCAACCCAGCACCTCGGAGACGTGGCTATAGCGCTTGTGCCAGCCGCCGAAGCTCTTGTTGCCGCTGATAATCTCCAGATTCATCGAAGGACTCCTGCACCCCGCCCACAATGGCGGGCGGGGTGATCATGCTCAGTAGTGGATGACGGTGCGGATGCTCTTGCCTTCGTGCATCAGATCGAACGCCTCGTTGATCTGTTCCAGCGGCATGGTGTGGGTGATGAAGTCATCGAGGCGGAACTCCCCCTGCATATAGCGCTGCACATAGCTCGGCAGCTCGCTGCGACCGCGTACCCCGCCGAAGGCGCTGCCACGCCAGACACGGCCGGTCACCAGCTGGAACGGACGGGTGCTGATCTCCTGACCGGCTCCGGCGACGCCGATAATGATCGACTCGCCCCAACCCTTGTGGCAGCACTCCAGCGCCGCGCGCATCACCTTGACGTTGCCTATGCACTCTATGGAGAAGTCGACGCCGCCGTCGGTTAGCTCGACGATCACCTCCTGAATCGGTTTGTCGTAATCGTTCGGGTTGATGCAGTCGGTGGCGCCCAGCTTGCGGGCCAGTTCGAACTTGCTCTCGTTGATGTCGATGGCGATGATGCGACCGGCCTTGGCCAGACGGGCACCGATCACCGCCGAGAGGCCGATGCCGCCCAGACCGAAGATGGCGACGCTCTCACCTTCCTTCACCTTGGCGGTGTTCATCACGGCGCCGATACCGGTGGTGACGCCGCAGCCGAGCAGGCAGACCTCTTCCAGTGGGGCGGCCGGGTCCACCTTGGCGATGGAGATCTCCGGCAGTACCGTGTATTCGCTGAAGGTGGAGGTGCCCATGTAGTGATAGATGGGCTGGCCATCTTTCGAGAAGCGGGTGGTACCGTCCGGCATCAGCCCCTTGCCCTGGGTGGCGCGGATCTTCTGGCACAGGTTGGTCTTGCCGGATTTGCAGAATTTGCACTCGCCGCACTCGGGGGTGTAGAGCGGGATCACGTGATCGCCCACCTTGACGCTGGTGACGCCCTCGCCGACCGATTCGACAATGCCGCCCCCCTCGTGACCGAGAATGCAGGGGAAGACTCCTTCCGGATCCTCACCGGAGAGGGTGAAGGCATCGGTGTGGCAGACGCCGGTGGCGACGATGCGCACCCGCACCTCGCCTGCTTGCGGCGGCATGACGTCGACCTCTTCGATGGAGAGGGGCTGACCCGGGCCCCAGGCGATGGCGGCTTTACACTTGATGCTTTGAACCTGTGCCATGAATGACATCCTTCTTGTTGAGCAGGGTGAACAGAGATGAGTTCGGACATTCAGTGTAGTTTCCCGCCGATTTGGTGATAATGAGGGTAAATCTCAAATCACTTTTACACATAGGTAATAATGTTCGGCTGGGAAGGGATCTGTGAATTTGTCAGCGTGGCGGAGCAGGGGGGGTTTACCCCAGCGGCGCGCAAGCTGGGGGTGTCGGTGGCGCAAGTGAGCCGTCAGGTGGCACAGCTGGAGGATCGGCTGCAGGCCAAGCTGCTGCTGCGCACCACCCGTCAGGTGCGGCTCACCGAGCTTGGCGAGATCTACTATCGCCACTGCCGTCAGTTGCTCGATAACCTCTACGAGGCGGAGCTGGCGGTGGGGCGTCATCAGGCGGTGCCGCAAGGGTCGCTGCGCATCACGGCCCCCGTCTCCTACGGCGAGAGCCGCATCGCCCCACTGGTAAACGACTTCATGGTGCGTTTCCCCCAGCTGGAGGTAACCCTCAACCTCACCAACCAGCTGCTGGATTTGGTGCACGAAGGCTACGATCTGGCGCTGCGGCTCGGCCATCTCAAGGATTCGACGCTGGTGGCGCGCAAGCTGGCGCAGCGGGTGCCCTATGTCTGCGCCTCACCGGCTTACACCGCCCGTCACGGCATGCCCAACAGCCTCTCCGAGCTGACCCGTCACACCTGTCTGGTGGGCAACAGCGACGAGTGGCACTTCACTCTGGATGGTCGCCCCCACAGCGTGCGGGTGCGCGGCCTGTTGCAGTGCAACAGCGGCCACGCCCTGCTGGATGCGGCGCTCAAGGGGATCGGCATCATCCAGCTGCCGGACTACTACGTGAGCGACCATCTGGCCCGTGGCGAATTGATCGAGCTGTTGCCTGAGTTGCGGGCCCCGGCGGAGGGGATCTGGGCCCTCTATCCTCACAATCGCCACCTCTCCCCCAAGGTGCGGCTGCTGGTGGACTATCTGGCCGAGCGGCTGAGCGACCCTCACCAACCTGTGCTGGTGATGCCGATAGGCTAGGGCGCTCCTCGCCCGTTGACTCACCGGCGGCGGGCGACAGGTGCGATGGCTTGAAAATAAAAGAGCCCTTGAGGAATCAAGGGCTCTTTTGCAGGTAACAACCGGATAGTCAGCGACCCATCACTCGATGTTTTGAATTTGATTACATGATGGATTGTAAATAACTATAAAAATCATAGGCATGATGTGATTTTTATTATTTTTTTAGAAAAAACTACCCAAAGTACTACCCAGGCAATGGTGATAGCCCCTGTTTATGCTGAACCATCCCCACGCTGGCCAAGTAGAGGTGGGAAAAGTGGGAAACAGGGAAAACTGGGCCTGGATGTGAGGTGGTAATGGTTGGTGCTTATATTTTGTCTCTGGCCAGGATTCATTTCACTTGGTTGACTACCGAGTTAAACGCTGCGCTCTGGTGCTGAGTCCATCCAGAATCGAGTCCGCAATCTGGGCGGGAAATGTATCTGGTAACTGCTGACGGACGGCCGAGATCACTTCATCCAGACTACTTGCCATTTCGTTTAGGATCATTTCCATTTGCACCTTCTCAAATCCAACCGCTTTGGCAGTCTGATAGAAATGGCGAGGAAATATCTGCTCTATCGCATATTTCTTGCCCTTGGTCGCGGTCAGGCCCATGGCCAGCTTTGCATCGCGTGGGTGTAGACCTCGACCACCAAATGCGGGGTACATGGAGAGAATGTCGTAAAAAGGGGTCAGGCGAAAACGCCCTTCCGGTTCAATAAAGACCGAGAAATTCTTTGCATGGCCATCGGTTGCTGCCAGCAGCCAGAACAGTACCTGAGATTTCATGAACAGGTAGCGATCCTGTTCTGGTGTCGCAGAGCCCAGCAAGGTTTTCATGATGTCAGTGATCCCCGGTCCTCCATGGCTCTCGTACTTTCGTGCTGACGGAACATTCAATACCTGACAGAAATCCTCTTGAGGAAGCCGCATGATCCAACTGCGATCGGCAGCGTAACGTCTGTCAAAGCGTTCCACAGCCAGTGCTTTTACTTGGCCAACCTGCATCATGAAGCAGTGAGGTACGGGTAGACCAAACTCCTTGGCAATCAGAGTGCAGATATATTCGTTTTCTACGCTCTGGGAGAGGTCTATCGAGTAGGAGTGGCTTTCAATCTTGCCTATGGGGAGTTTGATAATGTGGGTTGTCGGTGTTGCGTTGAGTGGCAAGTACCAACTGCCATCGAGATAGAGCAGCGCAGTCTTTTCTTGCGCCCCGGCGATAGAGATCCGAAACTCCTCTTGCTCCCTGACCATACCCAAAGGGATTCCTGATTTGTAGCTGGTCAGGATCTGTTCCAGTTCGTCATCGGAAAGGGTCCTGTAGTCGATTCGCCTGACATCTGGAACATCGTCTCCTTCGGTAACCAGCTGTAATGCCCCTACGCTATCCTGGCCAATGCAACTGAGCAGATCGAAGGGCTGGGTTGATGCCGCTTGATAGCGTGCAACAACCCTGTTCCTCACCTCCGTATTATCTGGCAGCAGGTTATCGAAGAAGTTATAGGCTTCATCGCCCCGGTAGGCCTGATGGCGCAATGGCATGGAGAGTGAGATGGGACGGCAACCTGACTGTGCCAGCCAGGACTCATGGTACTGAAACTGATGGGCGCCGCTGGTAGTTTTGGTGAATGTGCCCACCCGATAGCCGTTCATGTAGACAGCCAGATTGGCCATTACCACTCCTCCTTCCAGCCTGACGCAGGGCTATCGGATGACTCATTGCGGGGTTTGATATCCAGTGACAATTCGAGTGCTGCGAGGATCTTGAACAGGGTCTCCAGCTTGGTGGACTCAGGGTTGAGCTCGAAGCTGGAGACAGTGTCTTGCCTAATTCCCACTTTCTCGGCCACTTTGCCTTGAGAGAGCTTTTGAGAAAGCCTGGCATCCTTGATACAGGCGCTGAACTGCTTGGCGCTGGTTACTTTCATGATTCGACTACCTGGTCGCGTGCGTTCTTTCAATTTACACGCTGTGGCAGGTATATCAATGTTTACCTGTTATAGGGGGTAAATATCATTTACACGCCATAGGCGGTATTTAACATTTATCCCTTATAGCGGGTAAGAGAACAGCAAACAGGTAGATGATGTCGAAGTTTCAATCAATATGGGCAGCCAACCTGTCGAGACCTTGCTCTGCAAACGTGAACAGCTGGTTGCTGTAGCCTTGAGCAATGACGCTACGGATGATCTCGGGGTCAATATTCAGATAGTCGTGCACCAGCGCATTGCGAAGGCCACTAATCTTGCGCCAGCCGATCAAGGTGTCGGGGGATAGCTCACCACGCTGGGCCAGGATTTCGAATGCCTGATAGGCATCCTGTGGGGTATGACTTGCCAGCGTTTTGGCCCAGTGTTTTGCCACTCCAATACACGCTTCGATAGAAACCTGCAGGATTCGCTCGGCGGCGCGGTACTCCAGATTGGAAAGCGCATGCTGCGCCAGAATAGCCAGGATCTCTGACAGTTCGGCCTGATGCGCAAAGCGCCGATATAGGCGTTATCGCTCATCTCTGCACCTCCTCCTGCAAGCGTCGTCCCTCATCATGGCTATAGAGAGGACGATTGGCATCGATTACCGCAAAAGCCAGCGGGATCGGGGCCTGATTGATATCGACGATCGAGAGTTTCCCTGCCGCCAGCCCCAGAGCTCGTTGCCACTCCAGCGCCAGCAGTTCGGGCCGCAACCGGTTTTCCAGTGCAGCACCCAGGGGGCCGCTCTGTTTGACCGGATCAAAGGCCACCGCCAGATCCTAGTCGTTGGCGAGGGCGATCAGCTGGTGAAGAACATCGCTGTCAGGTTTCATATTTGGTGCGGCCATTTGGTCGTTCGAGACAGAGTACTGGTTAGTATGGTGCCACATGGTTGGGCTTTTTTACGTAACTTCCAATGGGCTTCATCGAGCCAGCCAAAACAGGGGGGGAATCTGTCAGTCTATGGGGTGAGAATATCGCCGCTAATCAGGTGGCCAAGTTCACTATGCCACTACAGTCGAATTGGGTCATGTGCAAACCCTCCGATGCCAGAAAGGCTCTTGATGCTGGCTGAGGGTTATGGTGAATCAGGTAACGATATGGCGCCAACATGGCTTGGGTAATATTGACTGGAGAATTTACGCAACTTTGCTCACATTTTTGTTCAGATGCGATTGAAGTATTCCATAACTGTTTAGACAATACGCCCAAGTAACCCATTTTTATGATGGCGTGTTACTGCGAAAGCAGGCAAGACCAAAATAGAAATGCTCTCCCGTAAAGGGGAGCGTCTCTGTTTTGGTCTTTTTTTTTGCCTCAACACCGAGGAACACTATGAACTATAAAGAAACAGCAGACAAAATCCTCCACTCTGTGGGCGGTGCGGAGAATATCCGTATGCTCACCCATTGCGCGACCCGGTTGCGCATGGAGTTCAATAACCGCGCAAAGGTTAACGATGCGCAGATTGGCGCTATCCCCGGGGTGATCAGCGTGGTCGAGAAAGGCGGCCAGTTCCAGATCGTTATCGGTAATGAGGTGCAGCAGGTTTATCGCCTGCTCAATAAAGCGTTGCCGGAGAAGCAAGGTCTGGCAGGCAGTGACAAAAACGCTAAACCGACCGGCATCGTAGCGCACATTATCAGTGTTATTTCGACCACCTTCACCCCAGTGATCCCGGCGATTACCGGCGCGGGGATGATTAAAGCGCTGCTGGCCATTCTCAAGCTCGCGGGGCTGATAAGCGAAGCTAGCTCAACCTATCAACTGCTCAATATTATTGCTGATGCCGCCTTCTTCTTCCTGCCGGTACTGCTGGCCTATGGGGCATCGCTGAAGTTTGAATGTAACCCGATTTTGGCGATGACCCTTGCTGGTGTGCTGCTGCATCCGGGCATCGGCCAGATGTTAGCGGCCGGTAAAACGGTCGATTTTGTCGGTATCAACGTTCAGCTTTCCGACTACGCAGGGTCGGTTCTGCCAATCATTTTAACGGTGTGGCTAATGTCGTGGGTTGAGCGCTTTGCCGAAAAGGTTTCGCCATCGATTATTAAGTTTTTCGTCAAGCCGATGCTGATTCTGCTGATCACCGCGCCGCTGGCACTGGTGGTTGTTGGCCCTGCGGGCATTTTGCTTAACGATCTGGTCGCTGCGGGCGCGGCCGCCATTGACAGCTACGCCAGCTGGTTAATCCCGATGCTGATGGGCACTCTGCAGCCCTTCCTGATTATTACCGGCACAGCCTGGGCAATGACGCCGATTGCTACCGGTCAGCTGAGTAAAAGCGGTTACGAGATGATTAACGGACCGGGGATGCTGGCATCAAACGTGGCGATGGGCGCAGCGACGCTGTGTGTGGCGTTAAAAACCAAAAATAGCAACCTGCGCCAACTGGCTTCTTCTTCGGGCTTTACCGCTCTGTTGGGGATCACCGAACCGGCGTTGTACGGGGTGCTGCTCAAGTTCCGCCGTGTGATGATTGCCGCAATGGTCGGCGGCGGCTGCGCCGGGATGTACGCCGGGTTTAGCGGTCTGGTGCGCTACGCGTTTGTCTCGCCTGGTTTGGCTGGGCTGCCAGCGTTTATCGGTGAAAATCCGATGAACATCGTCCATGCGCTGGTGACCTGCGCGATTTCCATCGTGGTGACCTTTTCCCTGACCTGGTTTATCGCTTTTAAAGATATCCCTGATGATCAAGAAGAGGTTGGTGAGATTTCGCCACCAGTCGTCAGCCCGAAAAGCGAGGGCGAGATTGCTGTTTTAAGCCCGCTACGCGGCCAGGTGGTGGCGCTAAGCGAAGTGAATGATGACGTATTTTCCGGCGGTCTGCTGGGCGAGGGCTTGGCGATCCATCCGCAGGAAGGGGTACTGCGTGCGCCATTTAGCGGCACAGTGATGATGTTTCTGCCCTCCTGCCACGCAGTTGGCCTGCAGAGCGCCAGCGGTCTTGAGCTACTGATCCATATCGGTATCGATACCGTCAATCTTAACGGCCAGCACTTTAGCTCGGCGCTGAAGGTGGGTGATAAGGTGGAGGCCGGACAAGAGCTGATCCGCTTTGATATTCCCGCTATCGAGCAGGCCGGATACGACCTGATTACTCCGGTGATTGTGGTCAACGGCGATGAGCAACATTCTCTGCGCCTGACCGCCGCCGCTCAGGTTGATTACGGCGAGCCGCTGATGGTGCAATCTGCTAAGGAGGTGCAAGCATGATCTATCAACAGCAGGCCCGATTCCCAGACGGTTTTTTATGGGGCGCGTCCACCTCGGCCTATCAGGTTGAGGGTGCGTGGGATGAAGACGGTAAAGGACCTTCGGTGGTCGATATGCTCAGCCATCCACCGGGAACGGCGGACTTCCGCATCGCCAGCGACCACTATAATCGCGTGGAGGAGGACGTCGAGCTGATGGCGCAAATGGGGCTGAAGGCTTACCGCTTTTCGGTGGCCTGGTCGCGGGTGATCCCGGACGGCGACGGCCCGGTGAATCCGGGCGGGCTGGCCTTTTACCACCGACTGATCGACGCCCTGACACGTTACGGGATAACGCCAATCGTTACGCTGTACCACTTCGACCTGCCCTGGGCGCTGGAGCTAAAGGGCGGCTGGCGGAGCCGCAAAACCGGAGAGGCGTTCGTCCACTATGCCCGGCTGCTGTTCAGCGAGTTTGCCGATAAAGTCCCGCTATGGCTGACGATTAACGAGCAGAACACCATGATCCTGCATCCCGGGGCGATTGGCGTGCCCGCGGATCGCGAACTACCGGACAAGAAGTCGCTGTACCAGCAAAATCACCATATGATGCTGGCCCAGGCGCAGATCTTCGCCCTGTGCCACCGCGAGTTTCCTGGACTACGTATCGGCCCTGCGATAAATACCACCTCGATGTACGCCGAAAGCTGTAAACCGGAGGACGCTATCGCCGCGCATAACTGGGAAACGCTACGCTGCTGGAGCTTTTTGGATATTGCGGCGCATGGCCGCTATAACGCCCTTGCGTGGGCTTACATGCAGGATCGCGGCCTCGCGCCGGAAGTTCAGCCAGAGGATGCGCTGATTTTGCAGCAGGGACGGCCGGACTTTATCGCCATTAACTACTACTCGACCGCCACCATTGCTGCCAGCCGGGGTGACGGTGCGGATGTTGCGCCCCGCGCGGGCGACCAGCAAATTATGCTGGGCGAAGAGGGGGTTTATCGCCCGGCGGAAAACCCGTGGGTCGGCAAAACCCCCTATGGCTGGGTGGTCGACCCGGTGGGGCTGCGCCTGACGCTGCGTAAAGTGTGCGAGCGCTACGGTCTGCCGATTCTGATTAGCGAAAACGGCATGGGGGCGCCGGATAAGCTGGAGCATGACGGGACGGTAAATGACGATTACCGTATCGCCTTCTTGCAGGCGCACATTGAGCAAATGCGGCTGGCGATTGCCGACGGCGTCGAGCTGATTGGTTACTGCCCATGGGCGGCGATTGACGTGGTCAGCACGCATCAGGGATACGCCAAGCGCTACGGCTTTATTTATGTCGATCGCGGCGAGGATGACCTGAAGAGTCTGCAAAGGATCCGCAAACGCAGTTTCTGGTGGTATAAGGATTTCATCGCGCAAAACGGCAACCACGACGAGTCTCAGAGATGATTGTTCAGAAGGTGCTCAATAATAGTCTGGTACTCTCTATGGATGACGATAACAGGGAGGTTATCGTCATGGGGAAAGGCATTGGTTTCAGCAGCAGGCCCGGGGATGAGATTGCCCCGGAGAAGATTGAGAAGCTGTTCGTGATCCAGGCGCTTGGCGCGCACAGCGGCTATCTCGAAGCGCTCTCTGCTATTTCGGACGAGGTTATCGAAATGGCCGCGATGATTATTTCCCGCGCCAATATGCAGCTTGCCAGCAAGGTTCGCGAGCAGATTTTCTTTACCCTTGCTGACCACCTGACCTTTGCCATCGAACGCAGCCGCAAAGGTATCGCCATTCAAAACCGCCTGCTGCCGGAAGTCAGGCGCTTTTATCCGCAGCAGTTTCGCGTCGCCAGCGAGTCAGTGACGATTATTCGCCAGCAGTACGGTATTGAACTACCGGAAGAGGAAGCCGGAAATATCGCCTTTCATCTGGTAAACGGCCAGAGCGAGGGCGACAACGTGGCGCAGACCATGCAGTCGGTGAAAATGCTGAAGGATATTTTTAATATCGTGCAGTATCACTTTAAGCAGCAGATAGACACAGAATCGATTAACTACTCGCGTTTTCTGGTCCATATGCAGTTTTTCCTCCAGCGTTTACAGGAGGGGGAATTGGACGGGGCGCGGGACAGTTTTCTGCTGGTGCAGGTGATTAAGGAGTATCCGGATGCTTACCGCTGCGCGCTGCTGATCCGCGATTACGTCAAAGCCCAGCTCGATATCACCCTCGGCGGGAACGAGCTGCTGTGGCTAACCGTCCATCTGGTGAGGATTGCCGGTCTTGATGTGTAAGTGAATGATGGTGGTTAGATCCCTAATGCCCCAAAAAAGTAATTGATCTTTCGGAATTATTATTTAGATGGACGTCTGAATTTAATATTTTTGCTGGCTATCTAAACCATGCATCCCTAGCTAATCCACGTAGTCTATATACACCACCCAAAGACCATCAAAAAGAGATCTTTTGGTGGCGTAGGCGTTGTTGAAAAAACGCATATCTGCGCAGTTTCAATGATTAAAATCAGCAGAACTTTCTGTGCACCACCATAGCCGTGACACTGGAGTGCGGCTTCCAAGTGCGACGTTTAGGCCCGTGTCGCTTTTAGCCAGTGGAAAATTCTGTTATTCAACAACGCCGGTGGCGTAGTCCAACTAGAGTTTGTTTCTTCAGATCAACATGCTACCGAAAGGTCGTGTTTGGATGCCGTGCGATGGTTCCAAAAAGGTATACCCCATAAAAACCACCTAATACCCTCTCGAAAACCATATTGAAACCACTTATATTGAACCAATAATTCGGAACCAGTTTAAACAGACTTATGGGGGTTCAATGTTCATACGGGCGTACTTACGTGCATCGACAGTGGAGCAGGATGCTGAGCGGGCACGAGAGCTGCTGATTGGTTTTGCTGCAGAGCATGGCCATCAGATAGCCAGTTTCTATGTGGAGAATGAGTCTGGTGCGACGTTGGACAGGCCTGAGCTTATGCGGCTGATCCGCGATGCTGCAGATCGTGACATTGTGCTGGTAGAACAGATTGATCGTCTGGCTCGTCTCAATCAGACGGATTGGCAAACATTGAAGCAGTTGCTGGCTCAGAAACAGCTCTCCATCGTTTCTCCGGAGCTTCCGACTTCCTGGGTGGCGTTACAGGGGGACAGCCGCTCCGAGTTCACCAGCGCCATCTTGCAGGCTGTAAATGGCATGCTGCTGGATATGCTGGCAGCCGTCGCTCGCAAAGACTACGAAGATCGCCGACGCAGGCAACAGCAGGGTATTGCCAAGGCCAGGGATGAGGGGAAATATCGCGGTCGCCAGAAAGATGAAAAGAAGCGTCAGCACATCGCACAGTTGTTGAGCACCGGACACAGCTACTCGGTGATCCAGGAGATGTTGGGTTGCTCCCGCCATCTGATTTCGTGCGTGGCAAAAGAGGTACGTTCAGCAAAATAGCGGGTCATTTATCCGAAGCACCCATACGACGCTTTTCGATATACAGCCATGCAGCAAAGGCGCCAAAGCCTATCAGGAATGCAAACAAGATGCTCAGGATGACGATGCTGTTCATGGTGATGACCTCGCAATCAGGTGATCGTGTGACAAAAATCCATATCACCATGGACTCTGCTCAGGAAAAATCAACAACGCACTGAAAGTATTGAAGTTTGTTCACTCATGACAAACATGATTGCGTGGAATCACGCAGGATGTGGAGCCATGGAATGAACACTGTTATTCCCAGCCAGTTCCCGTCCAGTTTCTTTCCACATAACTATCTATCTGGAAAAGTGGTGCGAATTTTCCACATAGTGGAATGCCTGTTCAGAACGAGTTATGTGGAATCCTGATCGAAGACTTCCTATCTATCTGGAAACTTCGTGCCGTTTTTCTATCTGGAATATTGGTCATCTTGTTTGAAGGGATGATGGACCTTGGTGTGCTGAAATATGGGGGACGGATTCCTATCTATCTGGAATCTTGGCCTGTGCATTCAGAGGGAGCCAAGCCGGCTAACTGGCTATGGGACTAACTCAAGCGATGCCCTTCAACAAGCATTCACTACGACCTAGTTATGCCATTGCCAGACGTATCCTTGACCCGAAGGCATGCCATCAAGAGCTGCACCCCATGTTGCTTTATGAGTCTGAAATCAATAAAACCCGGCTGATTTTATGAGAGAATCTTGAGCAATATTGTCCCCCGACCGGAAGAGTTCTCATGGCCGAGATCAACAAAGCAACCCTCACCGAAGCCGACATCATCTCGAAATACCTGCTGCCTGCCATCAAGGCGGCGGGGTGGGATGACCTGACTCAGGTCCGCCAAGAGGTGAAGCTGCGGGATGGCAAAGTGGTGGTGCGCGGCCAGATGGCGGCACGCAAAAAGGTCAAATCGGCCGATGTCGTGCTCTATCACAAGCTGGGATTGCCACTGGCGGTGATCGAGGCCAAAGCCAACAAGCATGAGATTGGCAAGGGGATGCAGCAGGGGCTCGATTATGCCCGCCTGCTGGATGTGCCGTTCGTGTTCGCAAGCAACGGCGATGGCTTCGTATTTCATGACAAGACCAATCCGGCCAAGCTGGAATCCGAGATCGCGCTGGAGGATTTCCCCAGCCCGGGTCAGCTTTGGGACAAACTCTGTACCTGGAAGGGTTACACCCAGGCACAGTTGCCTGTCATCAGTCAGGACTATTACTCGGATGGCAGCGGCAAATCTCCCCGCTATTACCAGCTGCAGGCCATCAACAAGACCGTAGAAGCCATCTCGAAAGGTGAGGATCGGGTATTGCTGGTGATGGCCACCGGCACCGGCAAGACCTACACCGCATTTCAGATCATCTGGCGTTTGTGGAAGGCGGGCGCCAAGAAGCGCATCCTGTTTCTGGCCGATCGGAATGCGCTGGTGGAACAAACCAAGCGTAATGATTTTCAGCCCTTTGGCTCGGCTATGGCCAAGGTCACCGGGCGTACTGTCGATCCTGCCTATGAGATCCACCTTGCCCTCTATCAGGCGCTGACCGGGCCGGAAGAGTCACAGAAAGCCTTCAAGCAGGTCTCACCCGGTTTCTTCGATCTGATCGTGGTGGATGAGTGCCATCGGGGCAGTGCCGCCGAAGACAGCGCCTGGCGCGAGATCCTCGAATACTTCTCATCGGCCACCCAGATTGGTCTCACCGCCACGCCCAAAGAGACCGAAACCGTCTCCAACACCGATTACTTCGGTGAGCCTGTTTATACCTACTCCCTCAAAGAGGGGATCGAAGATGGCTTTCTTGCCCCCTACAAGGTGGTGCGGGTCGATATCGATGTGGATCTGCAGGGGTGGCGTCCTACCAAAGGGCAGATGGACAAACAGGGCAACCTGATTGAAGACCGTATCTATAACCAGAAGGATTTTGACCGCACTCTGGTGATTGACGAGCGTACCCAGCTGGTGGCCGAGACCATCACCAACTACCTCAAGAAAACCGACCCGATGGCCAAGACCATCGTGTTTTGCAACGACATCGATCATGCCGACCGAATGCGCCGTGCCTTGGTAAACCTCAACCCGGATCAGATGGCCAAAGACGATCGCTATGTGATGAAAATCACCGGCGATGATGAGTTGGGTAAGGGGCAGCTTGAGAACTTCATTGAGCCGAAAAAGCCCTATCCGGTCATCGCAACTACCTCCGAGCTGATGACCACTGGCGTCGATGCCAAGACCTGCAAGCTGGTGGTGCTGGACCAAAACATCCAGTCCATGACCAAGTTCAAGCAAATCATCGGCCGTGGCACCCGTATCGACGACAAGCACGGCAAGCTCTGGTTCACCATTCTCGATTTCAAGAAGGCCACCGAGCTGTTTGCCGATCCCCGTTTCGACGGCGAGCCGGAACGCGTCATGGTGGTCAAACCGGCAGACATCAACAATCCGGATGAAGGCATGGGCGATATCATCGGCGATGCCGATCCGCTGCCAACCGATGAACCCGGCGACAATGACGATCCGTTTGTCCCCGGGGTAGATGAACAACCCGGCAGTTACACAACCGGTAGTGATGGTGGCCAGAGTGGCGCAGGATGTCAGGGCACAGGCCCGCTGGGTGGCCCCGAGCCCGGGGTCAGCAAGTATTATGTCAACGGCGTGGCGGTCAGCGTCATCGCCGAGCGGGTGCAGTATTACGATGCCGATGGCAAGTTGGTGACCGAATCCTTCAAGGAGTACACCAAGAAGACCCTGCTCAAAGAGTTTGCCACCCTCGATGCGTTCACCAAACGCTGGCAAGCCGCCGAACGCAAGCAAGCCATCATGGATGAATTGGCTCAGGCGGGCGTGCTGTGGGAGGTGTTGGAGCAGGAAGTGGGTAAGGAGCTCGACCCGTTCGACCTTATCTGCCACGTGGTATACGATCAGCCGCCACTGACCCGCCGCGAGCGGGCCAACAACGTCAAAAAGCGCAACTACTTCACCAAGTACAACGACACCGCCCAGCAGGTGCTTAGCAGCCTGCTCGACAAGTATGCCGATCAGGGGGTGACCGAGATTGAGACCAAGGATGCGCTAAAAGTCGCCCCCTTTACCGAGTTGGGTCGCCCGCTGGAGTTAGCCAAGAAGGGGTTTGGTGGCGCCAAACAGTTCGAGCAGGCCATCACCGAACTGGAACAAGAAATTTACCGTGAGCAGCAGAGCGCCTGACGACCTGACTACTTCTGAACTACCATGCGGCCATTCCAATGATGGCCGCTTGTTTTAGACGCATTCGCCCCTCTATTCGTCACCATTTTTGTAAAAAGCAGAGAATCCCATGTCATCCATCAGCTCAGTCATCAAATCCATTCAGGACATCATGCGCAAGGACGCCGGTATCGACGGCGATGCCCAGCGCCTCGGCCAGCTCTCCTGGCTGCTGTTTTTGAAAGTGTTCGACGCCCAGGAAGAGGAGCTGGAGTTTGAGCAGGATAACTACCGCAGCCCTATCCCTGAGCGCTTCCTGTGGCGCAACTGGGCGGCCGATAGCGAAGGGCTGACCGGTGATGCCCTGCTCGATTTCGTTAACAACGATCTGTTCGACAGCCTGAAAAACCAGCCTGCCAATATCGATCTCAACCCTCGTGGCTATGTGGTGAAAGAGGCATTTAGCGATGCCTTCAACTACATGAAAAACGGCACCCTGCTCAAGCAGGTGATCAACAAGCTCAACGAGATCGACTTTACCGACAGCAGCGAGCGCCACCTGTTTGGCGACATCTACGAGCAGATCCTGCGCGACCTGCAAAGTGCCGGTAACGCGGGCGAGTTCTACACCCCCCGCGCAGTTACCCGCTTTATGGTCAACCGCATCGACCCCAAGCTAGGCGAGCGGATCATGGACCCGGCCTGCGGCACCGGCGGCTTTCTCGCTTGTGCCTTCGATCATGTCAAAGAGCACTATGTCGAGACCTCAGCCGACCATCAGACCCTGCAACAGCAGATCCTGGGGGTCGAGAAGAAACAGCTGCCGCACCTCCTTTGCACCACCAATATGCTGCTGCACGGCATCGAGGTGCCGGTGCAGATCCGCCACGGCAACACCCTCGACAAGCCGCTGTCGAGCTGGGATAGCGATATCGATGTGATCCTCACCAACCCACCCTTTGGCGGCACCGAAGAGGATGGCATCGAGCAGAACTTCCCGGCCGATCTGCGCACCCGCGAAACTGCCGACCTGTTCCTGCAGCTGATTATCGAAGTCCTTGCCCCAGCAACAAATGGCAAGGGCGGTCGCGCCGCCGTGGTGCTGCCCGACGGCACCCTGTTTGGCGAAGGGGTCAAAACCAAGATCAAGCAACTGCTCACCAGCGAATGCAACCTGCACACCATAGTGCGGCTGCCCAACGGCGTGTTTGCCCCCTATACCGGCATCAAGACCAATATCCTCTTCTTCACCAAGGGCCAGCCCACCAAGGATGTCTGGTTCTACGAGCACCCCTATCCGGCTGGGGTGAAGAGCTACAGCAAGACCAAGCCGATGAAGTTCGAGGAGTTTGAAGCCGAGATCGCCTGGTGGGGCGATGAGGCGGACGGCTTTGCTGCCCGGGTTGAGAACGAACAAGCCTGGAAGGTCAGTATCGACACCATTATTGAGCGCAACTTTAACCTCGATATCAAAAACCCCCATGTCGGCGAGCAGATAAGCCATGACCCCGACGAGCTGCTGGCGCGCTATGCCACAGAGCAGGCCGAGATCCAGACCCTGCGTGACCAGCTAAAAGCCATTCTTGGCGACGCCTTGGGCAAAGGTGCGGCCAAGCAAGGGGGGCAGGCATAATGGCGATCGAGAATCTGATTACCGACCACCTGGATCTCTGGACTGCGGCGGTGCGCCCCAAAAGCAGTGCCGGGCGCGGCAGCAACAGCAAGCTGGAACTTACTGGTATCAAAAAGCTGCGTGAGCTGATCCTGGAGCTGGCCGTGCGCGGCAAATTGGTGCCACAAGACCCCAGTGATGAACCGGCCTCCGTGCTGTTGGAACGGATTACCGCCGAAAAAGCGCAGTTGGTGAAAGAGGGCAAAATTAAAAAGCCCAAGGCCTTGCCAGAAATTAGCGAGGAAGAGCAATATTTTGAGCTGCCGACTACATGGGGTTGGGTACGGTTAAATGATATCGCTGATTATAATGGGCGACCAAACATTGAACCTGATAATATCAAAGGTGACGTTTGGTTATTAGACTTGGAGGATATAGAGAAAGACACATCCCAACTTCTCTATCGTGCTTTTTATGCGGAAAGAGAGTCGAAGTCCAATAAATCTACATTTAAATGTGGAGATGTTCTTTACGGTAAGCTTCGGCCATATTTGAACAAGGTTATTATTGCTGACCTTGATGGTGTATGTACTACAGAAATTGTACCAATTGTACCAGGTGATGGATTACATCCTGCATATCTTAAATACTTACTTAAATCACCTGCATTTCAGCGTTACGTTAACTCACTAATGTATGGTGTTAAAATGCCGAGATTGGGGACGGAAGATGCAATAAAAAGTGTCCATCCATTGCCCCCTTTAGCAGAACAGCACCGCATCGTTGCCAAGGTAGATGAGTTGATGGCCCTCTGCGACCAGCTGGAGCTGCGCAGCGAATCACAGCTGGCGGCCCATCAGACGCTGGTGGAGACCCTGCTCGCTACGCTGACAGACTGTGCCGATGCCGACGAGTTGGCGCAAAGCTGGGCGCGGCTAAGCACTCATTTCGATACCCTCTTTACCACTGAGGCCAGCATCGACGCCCTGAAACAGACCATCCTGCAACTGGCGGTGATGGGCAAACTGGTGCCGCAAGACCCGAGCGATGAACCCGCCTCAGCCCTGCTGGAACGCATCGCTGCCGAAAAGGCGCGGCTGGTCAAAGAGAAGAAAATCAAAAAAGAGAAACCGCTACCTGCGATTAGTGAAAACGAAAAGCCGTTTGAGCTACCGCAGGGATGGGAATGGTGCCGTTTCTCAAATTTATCTACTGAGGTTGCAACAGGTCCTTTTGGATCAATGATCAGCGCATCAGAATATATTTCTGACGGTATTCCTCTTATTAATCCGTCACATATGGTTAATGGTAAAATAATTGAAGACAAAGAAATAACGGTTTCTATGTCTAAAGCCAATCAATTAGATGGCTACCGAATTAAAAGTGGTGATGTTGTTATGGCCCGTCGTGGCGAGATGGGGCGTTGTGCATTGGTAACAGAACGAGAAAGTAATTGGCTCTGCGGAACAGGTAGTTTTGTACTGAAATTTAGTGCTGAGGTGAATCGGCAATATATCTTGTTGATGTTCCAAAGCAAATGGGTTAGGGGGTATTTATCTGGAAGCTCAGTTGGTAGCACAATGGTTAACTTAAATCATGGCATTCTTAACAAGTTGCCAATAATGTTACCTCCACCACAAGAACAGTCTCGAGTTATATTGATGGTTGACAGATTAATGGCCCTCTGCGACCAACTTAAATCCCGTCTGCAAACCAGCCAGCAGACCCAGCTTAAATTGGTTGACTCGCTTGTTGAGCAGGCCTTTTAATCATGGGCTCCGTATACTATCAAGTTAAAAAGGTCGGGGCGCTGCTTGAGCAGCACCTCGAGATCCCCTCATATCAACGCCCCTACAAATGGCAACAAAAACACGTCAATCAATTGATCGATGATGTGTTAACCCATCGTAGTAAACAGTGCTACCGCCTTGGAACCGTGGTGTTGCACAGGGATGCGTTAAAGCCATCTTATAAAGGTGAACTTAATATTGTTGATGGTCAGCAGCGCCTGCTGACCTTAACTTTGCTTTGTTCATTACTTGACCATAGTTGTGAGTTTTCAACTCCGCTATTGGAACACGCTTTTGCGTCAAGGATCAGCATCAACAACCTTGAACATAATGCCAAAGTCATTGAAAACCGCCTTGTGGGGCTAAAGGATGACGAACGTAAATCACTGCTGCACTTTGTGCTTAACAAGTGTGAACTGATCGAAGTGACGCTCGATGATTTGAGCGAAGCTTTTCAGTTTTTCGACTCGCAAAATGCCAGAGGCAAGGCACTTGCCCCCCATGATTTGCTAAAGGCATACCATTTGCGCGAAATGATGGATGCTACAAAGCAAGCCGAACGACTACATCACGTCAGCCTGTGGGAGCAAGGGGTCAGTCCAGATGATGAGTCCGCTAACCTTCACATTATTATGGGCGAGTTCTTGTTCCGTCTGCGCCGATGGTTGGATGGTGATTATGGCGTTCAGTTTAGTCGCCATAATCTTGAGGTGTTCAAAGGCGTTAACCTGGCCACAGCGGATTATCACTATATACAGTCTATGCTCGCTCTGGATTTCGCTATTGAGCATTACAATACTGATCTTGCCAGGAAGTGGGATAAGCAAAGCAAACCTTATCCGTTTCAAGTTGATCAAGTAATGATTAACGGAAAGCGCTTTTTTGAGTATATCCAGCACTACAAAGCCCTTCATCACACTCTGTTTGAACGTGACAACGCGCGACTTGGCGAGTTTTTAACAAAATACACCAATTATGCTGGCAGTTCACGCAAAGGGGATATGTATATAAAAAATCTCTTTATGTGTGCGGTGATGGCTTATTACGACAAGTTTGGCGAGAAAGAGTTAGATAAAGCAGCAAGAGTCTGTTTTTGCTGGAGTTACTACTTACGGCTGCAATATCAAAAAATCGGCATGGATAGCGTTGATGGTTATGCGCGTGAACCCTGGGGGTTATTAAGAGTTCTCGGCAAAGCTGTTCACCCACAACAAGTACTAAATTTTCAACCACCGCGTTGTGAGAATATTCGCTTCAAAAATGCTAAACCTGTAGAAGACTCAATCGCTAAAATGCTGGGAGATGCTCATGCCACCGAGTAACGATTTAGCCTTGCTGACTATCGAAGAGTTATTTGGTGACAATAGTCATTATGTCATTCCCATTTATCAGCGTAACTACGCTTGGGGTGCATCAGAGATAGAGCAGCTGGTTCGAGATATAGCGGATGCTGCTCAAGCCGCCGATAATGCAGACAAGCCAGAAGAGTCTAAATACTTTTTAGGCAGCTTGGTGGTGTATGTTCGTGACAATAATGATGGCTTGCATAATAGAACGACGGTTTATGAAACCATAGACGGTCAACAACGGCACACCACGCTGTCGATTTTATTGGCGTATTTAAAACAGATTGCTGACTGCAGTCAGCAGGATTTGACCCCGCTCAACCTTAACCTTGATTTCGACAGTCGTCCTAAATCAGCGAGAACGCTGCAAAACCTATATCAACCAGTTCAGAGTGATGCACCAGAGGAGCCCTCAATCAGAGCGGCGTTTACCATTATAGAACGCTACTTTAAGACCCAAGCCATAGATATCTCCAAATTTTGCCAGCATCTGCTCAAGAACGTCACGATTTTGCGAGTTGCTGTGCCACAAGATACCGACCTCAATCACTATTTTGAGATCATGAATAACCGGGGAGAACAGCTAGAAAAGCACGAGGTGTTGAAAGCGAATTTGATGTCAGTTTTTAACGGTGAAGCTGCAGCAAGAAACTGCTTTTCTGCAATATGGGATGCTTGTGCCGATATGAGTCGCTATGTACAACTGGGCTTTAGCTCGGAGGCTCGCAAAGCGTTATTTGGCGAAAAGTGGTTAGGATTTCCTGCAGATTTTGAGTCGATCAAATGTGCGATAGACACCAATTGTGACACGGACGATAAGCCTACTCTTCTGAGTATTATCAAGAAGCGGCGCTTTCATCAGCGTGATGGCGATGATGAAAAAGCAAAGAAACAGCGGTTTGACTCGATCATCGATTTTTCCAACTTCCTACTGCATGTGCTAAAAGTAACTGTGGATGACGCAGTCTCCCTAGATGACAAAAAGTTACTTCAAGCGTTTGAAATCATAAAAAGTGATAGGGAGAAGATCATTCTATTTGCCTTTAATCTGCTGAAATTTAGAGCGCTATTTGACCGCTACATTATCAAGCGCGATCAGGATGAGAAGTGGAGCCTGCTGACACTTGAGTATTATGACAGAGATCGGAATTCAAGTTTTAGCTATAACAACTCCTTCGACAAAGATGAACGCTCGGATGTTAACGAACAACTGGTGATGATCTTGTCGATGTTCCATGTCTCGCATCCTGCCTATGTGTATAAGCGATGGCTCAATCGTTCGCTAGCCATTTTGAATGCTCTGGCGTTGGACGAGCTGAACGTTGATGGAGCTACTTATCTCAGTGAGCTTGAGCAGCTCAGCCATGAATTCTTGACTGAAATTTGTGGTGAAAAGGAACAATTCAATGCCGAGGCTTTACATCGTGGTACCGGTGTACAGAACTTTGTGTTCAATTTGCTCGATTATCGTTTGTGGCGTGAGCTTGCTGCTGGCCAATCATTCGATGGTAAGGGGATTAATAATCCCGAGATTAAGAAGCACTTTGATGGCTTCCAATTTTCACCGAGTCGAACGTCGGTTGAGCACTATTTTCCGCAAACAGATCCCTCCGGTGCAAACAAAATGGGGGATGATGTCCATCGGTTTGGCAACCTGTGCCTTATCTCGCCAAGCAGCAACTCGAGACTTAGTAACTATTCCCCAGCAGATAAAAAAGCCTTTTATCGTGATAGCAACCGTGCTGAGAGCTTGAAACAAGCCATCATGATGAGCTATGACGAGTGGGGGCCGGAGGGGCAAGGCATCAACAACATAGAAAGCCATGAATGTGCGATGTTGACGTTACTTCGAGGGCGTTGATATATCTGCAATGTCCGTACTTGCTGAGCAAGCTCCATGATTTTCGTCACGAACAGGTGCAACCTTGCTGCGATTGCACCTGTTTAGGTATTAACTGAACTCTCGCCAAAATTTCACATGTGAAATTTTTGAGCCTGTAAATCCAATTGTGTAACCGCCCACGAATAAGTAACTTTTTCAAAAGGATACCTTCGTGGGTAAGCAAATGGACCAAGACAAACTCAAAGCACTGGCCGCTGAGCTGGCCAAAGACATCAAATCTGAAAAAGATCTCGGCACACTCACCCAACAGCTGATCAAGCTCACCGTGGAGACCGCGCTCAATGCCGAGATGGACGAGCATCTGGGCTACGAGAAACACGCCCCACAAGGCCGCGGGACCGGCAACAATCGCAATGGCTATTCCACCAAGCGCCTAAAAGGCCACCATGGAGAGGTCACCATCCAGGCGCCTCGTGACCGTAACGCCTCCTTCGAGCCTCAGTTTGTCCGCAAGGGGCAGTCACGCCTGACCCAGATGGACGACCAGATCCTCGCCCTCTACGCCAAGGGCTTGAGTACGCGGGATATAGTGGACGCGTTCAAAGAGATGTATGACGCCGACATCTCGGCGGGGCTGGTATCGAAGGTGACCGAACGCGTCATCGAGCAGGTCCACGAATGGCAAAACCGGCCGCTGGATCCGCTCTATCCCATCGTCTATCTGGACTGCATTGTGCTGAAGATCCGCGCGAACCAGCGGGTGATCAACAAGTCGCTCTATCTGGCACTGGGCATCAATATGGAGGGGCACAAGGAGCTGTTGGGCCTGTGGCTGGCCGAGACCGAAGGGGCAAAGTTCTGGCTGTCGGTCCTGACCGAGCTGAAGAACCGCGGCCTGGAAGACATCCTGATCGCGTGTGTGGATGGTCTCAAGGGCTTCCCTGATGCCATTGCCGTGGAATATCCTCAAACCAAGGTGCAACTGTGTATCGTCCACATGGTCCGCAACTCGTTGCGCTACGTCTCCTGGAAGGACTACAAGGCGGTGACGGCTGAACTGAAGCAGATCTACCAGTCTGCGACGGAGCGTGAGGCTAAGCAGGCGCTGGCGGCCTTCGGCGAACGCTGGGATAGCCAGTACCCGCAGATAGCGCGTTCCTGGCAGAGTCACTGGGTTAATCTGATCACGCTGTTCGATTATCCCCCCGCGATCCGGAAGGTGATCTACACCACCAATGCGATCGAGTGGTAATCCCCCCATTTTTAGGGGCATTCAAAAGTAGAGGTCATGCAGCCTTTGCCAGATGCTGCTTCGGGGTATAACCATCCAGCGCCATATTGGGCCGCTCATGGTTATAAACCCACAGCCATTGGGTTGCAAACTCTTGGAGCTCCTCCAGCGTGCCAAACAGATGATGAGCCAACCAATCGTAACGTACCGTTCTGTTAAACCGCTCTATGTACGCGTTCTGCTGAGGATTGCCTGGTTGGATATACCCCAAGGTGATCTCCTGTTTCGCCGCCCACGCCTTGAGCACTTCGCTGATATATTCTGGTCCATTATCGCACCGGATCATCGCCGGTTTGCCACGCCACTCAATCACCTGTTCCAGTGCGCGCTTGATCCGTGAAGCGGGCAATGAAAAATCGACCTCAATGCACAGCGCCTCGCGGTTAAAATCATCGATCACATTAAACAGTCGCACTGACCGGCCATCGCTCAGTTGATCGTGCATAAAATCCATCGACCAGCAGTGGTTAGGCTGGGCAGGCACGGCCAGAGCCTGTGGCTTTTCACGTACCAGTCGCTTCTTGGGCTTGATGCGCAAGTTCAGTTCAAGCTCCCGATAGATCCGGTAGACCCGCTTGTGGTTCCAAGCAAACCCTTTGACGTTACGCAGGTAGAGGAAGCAGAGGCCAAAGCCCCAGTTCCGCTGGCTGTTGGTGATACGCAGCAACCAATCCGCAATAAGCTGGTTTTCATCGGCGAGCATGGGTTGATAGCGATAACAGCCTTCGCTGACCTTGAAGATGTTGCAGGCTAGCCGGATAGAAATGGCAAAGAGCGACACGGCTTTGATAGCCATCTCCCTGCGGGCAGATGGCGTCACCACTTTTTTGCTATGGCCTCGGCGATAATCTCGGCTTTGAGGCGCTCCTCGGCATACATCTTCTTGAGGCGGCGGTTTTCCTCCTCCAGCTCTTTGAGGCGAGCCATGAGAGAGGCATCCATGCCACCGAATTTGGCGCGCCACTTGTAAAAGGTCGCGGAACTGATGCCATGCTCGCGGCAGAGTTCAGGGACGGGTGAGCCAGACTCGGCCTGTTTGAGGATGGCGATGATTTGGGCATCGCTAAAGCGTGATGTTTTCATGTTAGAACCTCCTGCGTTCAAGATACGAGAAAATTCTACTTATGAGCACCCCAGGTTTTCGGGGGGATTACCGAGTCACTGAACAGCGTGCTGCGCAAAGCGACCAAACAACGGAAGCTCTTCCCGACCGATGAGTCGGCGCTCAAAGTGGCGTTTCTCGCGATACAGCAGGCCTCCAAGAAATGGACCATGCCGATCCAGAATTGGAAGCCGGCCCTGAATCGCTTTATTATCGAGTTCGGTGATCGCCTGAACGGTCACCTGTAATGGAGTGGGCAGTTACACAGAATTATTTACAGGCTCAAATTTTTTCCATTTCATCTGGCTCTACCAACCCCCTTCCTGTTTCCATCTTAAATTTCACATCCGAAAAATTTTCCAGAAAACGCTGTAAGTGCCCAAAACGGGCAGTTACAGAGGCGAGGCTGAACGAGTCTGCATCTTATGATCGCTCATGACACATCACGATGTTATGGGAGGACATATGAATGCTCATTTTCAGTTCACGACCGACAATCTTCTTACCTATGAGGAGGTTTGTGCGGTCACTAGACTGTCTCAGCCGACATTGCGCCGATATGTAAAAGCTGGGCGCTTTCCCCACCCGATCAAACCCAATCCAGTTGGAAAAGCTGTGCGATTCCGAGCCGCCGACGTGCGTCGCTGGATGGCTGAGCTGTGATAGGGAGGCGGGATGGAGTTTCGATTGACGGATGATGGATTGGAGTGCCTGGACCGGGACCGATGGTTACGTGTTGGTAGTTGGATCCGGGTGTCGGCCAGAACACGGGACGCCTCATATCAAAGGGGATTTGGCGCCTTGATCCAGTGGCGAAATCTGGATGGTGTGGTGCAGCAGGAAGTGATTTTCAACCGAGTGCTCTATGGGGAGCAGTCGCGACAAATCCGCGAAAAACTGGTCGATGCGGGTTATTGGTTGGAACCATATCCACAGAGCTGGCCTCGCCTGCAGCTCTATTTGATTCGAGAAATGGCAAAGGCACCCACCGGTATCTGTGTGGAACGCACAGGGTGGCATGAACGGGTATTTGTCACACCGGATTGGTCTGTGGGTTCGGCTGGGGAACCCTATTTTTATGCTGGCCAGCTGGGTGACGTAAGGCCGCAATGTTCAGGTTCATTGGCTCAGTGGCAGGCAAATATCGGTGAACACTGTATCGGTAATCCGATGATGATTTTTGCTGTGGGCGTGGCCCTGATGGCTCCTCTTCTGTATCCCGCGGGTTTGGAAAGCGGCTTATTTCATCTGGTGG
Source organism: Aeromonas sp. 160P (assembly GCF_055193095.1). NCBI lineage: Bacteria > Pseudomonadati > Pseudomonadota > Gammaproteobacteria > Aeromonadales > Aeromonadaceae > Aeromonas > Aeromonas sp. 160P. The sequence goes on from NZ_JBUXKV010000001.1 coordinate 910,782, forward strand.
GCCATTCATCCACAGGGAAAACGACCCTGTTGGCGGTCGCCGCATCAGTCTATGCAGGACATCAGTTTGTGAGAGGGTGGATTGCTACCGCCAATGGCCTAGCGGCAGTGGCCGCCGAACAGCATGACATGCTGCTGCCACTGGATGAGATCGGTATGGCTAAGCCTGAGGACGTGGATGTCATCATCTACCACCTTGTATCCGGGGCGAGCAAGCTGCGCGCCACGGAGAATGGTAGTCTCGCCAGATCAACCCATTGGCGCACACAGGCGTTGAGCTCTGGGGAGATATACCTGTCTGAGATTTTTGCGTCGTTGGGCAAAAGGCCGTTGGCCGGTCAGCAGACCCGATTGATCGAGATTCCGACCTTTGGCAGGTATGGTGCATTTGATGAATTGCACAACCTTCAGAGCTCACAGCAGTTTGCCGATCACATAAAGCTTCAGACAGGCCAATATCACGGAAGCCTGTTTAAAGAGTGGATATATCTGCTGACATCCACCGATGAGTTGGCTCGCTATGTTTCAGGGGAGACCCAGCGACTCACCGATCTCTGGCGTACAAGTCAAATGTCCTCCCAGGTTGTCAGAGTGCTAAGGCGATTTGCGCTGGTTGCAACGGCCTTGGGGTTGGCATCACGCAATTATCTGGTGCCCTGGGAAGAGGAGGAATCCATCGCATCTGTACGAGCAGTGTGGCAGCAATGGCTGGCTGCCAGAGGCCATGTGATGAACCTGGAAGAGCATCAGGTGTTGGCTCGTTTGAAAGAGCTGTTGCCGAAATGGGAGAGGGGATTGCAGGCATTAGATCAACATCGCACCGTTTCGTCGCTGGGATATACCCGCGAGGTCAGTGGCGAGCGGCAGTGGCTGATCGATAAAAATCAGTTTCTGCAGCAATTGGGTTTGCCTGGCCAGTACATGCGGGAGGTAATGCCGCTGCTGCAGCGAGAGTGGTTAGCTACCAATGAACCGGAACGGGCGACAGTGAAGATCATGATTCAAGGGAAATTCTATCGCTTCTTTGCCCTATGGCCGGATCGCATTTATGCGGGAATGCAGGAGTTGGACGGCGATGAATGAATGTTTCCCACTTTCCCATTTTTCCCAGCGCTGTTTTGAGGTGTCATACCATGGATAAATCTCTATTTGCGGCTCCGAGTGATGAAATAAGGGCTCAGGTGCTTCAGTGCTCTGGCCAATGTGAGCGGCTGGTCCGAGAAGCGGATCGTCGAGCCATTACTGGCGTTACTCGAACGCTGTGGTGGAAGATGGAGCGGGAGGGGCTGGCGCCAAAGCGGGTGAGATTGAGCATCCACTGTGTTGCATGGCGACTGTCTGATCTGCTGTGGTGGATTGAGCAACGCAAGGCTGCCTAGAGGTAGAGTTGAGCCCCTGTTATGGGGCTCTTGTATTAACTGACTTCATCAAGCTTGGCACCAGTGTAGTTGACCGGGCCATTGACGATGGGGGCCAACCATTCAGCGAGTTTTATGTGTGCCTCTGTGCGCTCTGCAAAGTAGGCATGGCGGTTGTAGATTTCATCAACACGACTCCCCGCTTGCTGGTTCAAGCAGCGTTTGGCGAGGGCATCATCAAATCCCATTTTGCCGAGCATTGTCCTCGCGGTACCGCGCAGGTCATGAACGCGTCGTTTATCAAACGAGAAGAAGTTCTGTTCGAACAACTTTTTGATTGCATGATTCAGAGTGTTTTCGCAGACATGGGGTGTTCGAGCCTGCTTGCTGATCCTCCTGGCCGGGAAAACCCACTCACTGCCACAGCTACGAATTTTCAGCTCTTTCAGCCAGGACATGGCAGGTTCACTGAGTGGAATGTCGATAGACGTGCGCTTTTTGGTGCGCTCTTTGGGGAGATGCCAAACCTTCTGCTCCAGATCAAACTCGCTCCATGGCGCAGCCAGCAGTTCCATTTTTCTGGTGCAGGTAGCGATCAGTAGGGCACAGGCCAGATAGTTTTCACGACTGAACTGGGCCGGGATCGCACGAAGCTTGGTGAAAAACTCGATCACCTCCGGTTCTGTCATTGGGTAGTTGGCGGCCCGCTCTGGCCCACCCGCATCTCTGGGGCGGAATGGACTGGCAGGATTAAAGCGAGTGACATCCAGCTTCATACCATGTTCAAAGGTACGTTTGAGCATACGCATCACATCATTCGAAATGGTCGGCCTTGGTGGTTTCCCGCCATATCCGTTGGTGATATCGCGCAGGATTTCACTGATATCCAGCGGCCTGATTTTATCTAGTTCAAGATGACCGATGCGCCCGGCGATCTCGCGCTCATAGAGGCTGCGCTCTTTTTCATATGAGGCAATTTCGCGTTTGCGTAACTGGTGATAATCCTCAAAGAGGTCATTCAGTGTCTTGAACGGGTTCCTGTTGATCTTGAGGCGAACCTGAACCGGGTCAGCACCATCGCGCTTGATGGCCAGCCGCAGCTTGGCCGCTTCGTCCCGGGCATCTGCCAGAGACCAGTCGGATACCTGACCTATGGTGTACTCTCGCCGAAGTTTTGTCGTGGGCGTGGTGTAGCGCAGCATCCAATAAGCTTCACCGCGAGCAGGGGTCATCAGGTATAGCCCGTTACCATCGGCATGCCGGACGGCGGATTTTTCCTTGATCAGTTTTTTGACTGTTTTGTCGTACAGCTTGCCCATTTTCCAGCCTTAAAAAATTGGGGAGTACAATTTCGCTAGCAAAACTATAGCGAGATTGAACTCCCCAATCTACTACCCACCACTACCCAAACTAAAATGCGTTTGGATGAATGTTGTGATTTTCAAAACAAGAAAAGCCTTTGATTTTAATGTTATTTTTATCCTGCATGGATAAAGAAAACCATCATTCAATATTTTGAATTTGTTCCCGCATCTGCTCGATCAGGACCTTCAGCTCGACGGCGGATTGGGTCACTTCGGCGTTGATGGACTTGGAGCCCAGGGTGTTCGACTCGCGGTTGAACTCTTGCATCATGAAGTCGAGACGACGGCCACAGGCGCCACCTTTCTTCATGATCTTGATGGTCTCGCTGATGTGCATCTCCAGACGATCCAGCTCTTCGGCCACGTCGATCTTCTGGGCCAGCATCACGATCTCCTGCTCGATGCGGGCCGGATCCAGCTCCACCTTGGCTTCGGCCAGACGGTCGGTGAGCTTCTGGCGTTGCCACTCGATGATCTGCGGCAGGTGGACGCGCACCTTCTTCACTTCTACCTGAATACCATCCAGACGCTGCTGGATCAGGTTCTTGAGGTTGGCACCCTCGCTGGCGCGGGAGGCGAGGAAATCTTCCATGGTCTGATCGAACCCGCCGAGCAGCTCGGTGGCGACCGCGTCCATGTCCTGTTCGGCGGCGGCCATGACACCCGGCCAGCGCAGCACGTCGACCGGGTTGAGCTGGCCCTGGCCCGCTTCTTTCATTACCCAGTTGGCGCTGTCGATGATCAGCTTGGCCAGCTCTTCATTGATGTGCAGCTGGCTGGCAGCGGCTTGAGCGGCTTCGAAACGCAGGTTGCACTCCACCTTGCCGCGCTGCAGCTTGGCGCGGAAACGCTCACGCAGTACCGGTTCCAGGCTGCGCAGTTGCTCCGGCAGGCGAATGTAGGTTTCCAGATAGCGCTGGTTTACCGAACGAATTTCCCAAACGGCTGTGCCCCAGTCGCCCTTGAATTCCTTGCGGGCGTAGGCGGTCATGCTGTGAATCATTGATTGTTCCGGGCTTGATGAAGTGTGCGGCCAGTATACTCAGCCCGGCCCTGCTCGTCAGCCGATGCCGTGGTTTTAGCGGCTGATATTTGGGGCCTAATGACTTATACTCCTTCGCCAATTTGAGCCAGCCCAGAGGTCCATTCCATGTCACGTCCCAGCGATCGCAGTGCCGCGCAACTTCGCCCGGTTACCATTACCCGCAATTTCACCAAACATGCAGAAGGCTCAGTGCTGGTGGAGTTCGGTAACACTCGCGTGCTCTGCACCGCCAGCGTCGACACCAGCGTTCCGCGCTTCCTGAAAGGCAAGGGTCAGGGTTGGGTCACTGCCGAATACGGCATGCTGCCGCGCTCCACTCACTCCCGGATGAACCGCGAAGCGGCTTCTGGCAAGCAGAGCGGCCGTACTCTGGAGATCTCCCGTCTGATCGCCCGCTCCCTTCGTGCAGCGGTAGACCTGACTGCGCTGGGTGAGCACTCCATCACTGTGGACTGTGACGTGCTGCAAGCAGACGGTGGCACTCGTACTGCTGCGATTACCGGTGCCTGCGTGGCGTTGGTGGATGCGCTGAACTGGATGGTGGCACAGGGCAAACTGAAGCAGAGCCCGCTCAAGCAGATGATCGCCGCCGTCTCTGTCGGTATGTATCAGGGCGAAGCCATCTGTGATCTGGAGTACATCGAAGACTCCGCCGCCGAGACCGACATGAACGTGGTGATGACCGAAGATGGTCGGATCATCGAGGTGCAGGGCACCGCGGAGGCCGAGCCCTTCACCCATGAGGAGCTGCTGGCGATGCTGGGGCTCGCCAAGGGCGGCATTGCCGAGATCATTGAGCTGCAGAAGCAGTCACTTTCATAATTTTAAAAACGCGGCTCAGGCCGCGTTTTTTTATACCCCCACACCAGTAAACGACAAGCCAAGCAAGGAGCCAGAATGAAAGCCTACCAGCGTCAATTTATCGAGTTCGCCCTGGAGAAACAGGTCCTCAAATTCGGTGAATTCACCCTGAAATCCGGTCGTAAAAGCCCCTACTTCTTCAACGCCGGTCTGTTCAACAGCGGCCGCGATCTGGCCCGCCTCGGCCGCTTCTATGCCGCCGCCCTGATGGATGCCGACATCGAGTTCGATGTGCTGTTTGGCCCGGCCTACAAGGGGATCCCCATCGCCTCCGCCACCGCCGTGCAGCTGGTGGAGCAACACGATGTGGATGTGCCCTGGTGCTTCAACCGCAAGGAGGCCAAGGATCACGGCGAGGGCGGCAATCTGGTGGGCAGCCCGCTCAAGGGGCGCATCATGCTGGTGGATGACGTGATCACCGCTGGCACCGCCATTCGCGAATCCATGGATCTGATCCAGGCCAACGGCGCCTCGCTGGCGGGTGTGCTGATCGCGCTGGACCGTCAGGAGAAGGGCAAGGGCGAGCTCTCCGCCATTCAGGAGGTAGAGCGTGACTACGGCGCCCACATCATCGCCATCATCCAGATGAGCGATCTCATCGCCTATCTGGAGGAGAAGCAGGCCGAGCAGCCGGAGCTGGCAGAACAACGGACGGCCATGAAGGCTTATCGCGCCCAGTACGGCATCTGATAAGCCCCGAAGCGAAATGAAGTGAAACAGGATGGCGCCCCTCTCGCCGAGGGTGGCGCCATTTTTTATCCGCGTTTTTCCCACACATTCTTAAAAAGCGGCTGTGAACTGCTTGAGCTTGCCCTTAAGGTAAAGGTTAGGGTTTGCCGGTCGGCGTTTTTTGGTGCCGACGGGTTCCGGGGAGGAACAGCATGACGACTCAACAGCAACACCTCATTCATCTGCAATTGCCGCTCAGCGGCATGAGCTGCGCCAACTGCGCCAGCCGCATCGCGGCCAACCTCAACAAACTCGACGGAGTCGCGGCGACCGTCAACTTCGCGCTGGAGCAGGCGGCCATCGAGCTGGCCAGCCCCGACCGTCTGCCCGGGGTGCTCGACAGCATCAAGAGTCAAGGTTATGACTACGGCCGCGAAACGCTGTCTTTCCAGATCAGCGGCATGACCTGCGCAGGTTGTTCGGCGCGACTGAACAAGATGCTGGCAGCACTGCCCGGTGTGATATCCGCCGAGGTCAATTTCTCCATCGAGCAGGCCCGTATCGTGCTGGTGCCGGGCGCCCAGAGTCCCGCCGCTCTGCGCGAACGGATCGAGGCGCTCGGCTTTGGCGCCAAACTGGCGCAGGGCTCGGCAAGCGGCCGTCGCCAGCAGTTGCTGGAGCGGGAAGTGCAGGAGGCTGCCAGCGCCCGTCAGGCGCAAACCCGGGTCATCGTCTCCGCCCTGCTCACTCTGCCGCTGCTGGTGGGGATGCTGGCTATGGCCGGGCTGTTCCCCTGGCATCTGCCCGCCTGGCTGGAGCTGCTGCTCGCCACCCCGGTGCAGTTCTGGATTGGTGCCCGCTTCTATCGCGGCGCCTGGCTTGCCCTCAAGAACCGCGCGGCCAACATGGATGTGCTGGTGGCAACCGGCACCAGTGCCGCCTACTTCTACAGTCTCTATCTGCTGCTTAACTTGGGGATGGCCGCCAGCGGCAAGCTCTACTTCGAGGCGAGCGCCATCATCATTACCCTGATTTCGTTGGGAAAACTGCTAGAAGCGCGGGCCAGACGCAGCACCCAGTCCGCCATTCGCGAGCTGATGGCGCTGCGGCCGGAAACTGCGACAGTCTGGCATGGCGAGCGCTGGCAGAGTGTGGCCATCGACGAGGTGCTACGCGGCGATCGGCTGCGGGTGCTGGTGGGGGAGCGGGTGCCGGTGGATGGCAGGATTATGAGCGGTGTCAGCGAGCTGGATGAGTCGATCCTCACCGGCGAGAGCCTGCCAGTGCCGCGCAGTGCGGGCGACAAGGTGCTGGGCGGCGCCATCAACCGCTCCGGTGTGCTGGAGATCGAAGCCACTACCGTGGGGGAGGAGTCCAGCCTCAGCAAGATCATCGCGTTGGTGGAGAGCGCCCAGATGGGCAAGGCACCGCTGCAACAGCTGGTGGACAAGGTCTCCGCCGTGTTTGTGCCGGTGGTGATGGCCATCGCCCTGTTTACCCTGCTGGTGTGGTACGCCATCAGCAACGACTTCGCGCAGGCGCTGTTGGCGGCGGTGGCTGTGCTGGTGATCGCCTGCCCTTGTGCTCTCGGGTTGGCGACCCCCGCTGCCATCGTCACCGGCACCGGGGTGGCGGCGCGCCACGGCATTCTGATCAAGGATGTGGATACCCTGCAGAAGGCCCACGCCATCAAAGCGCTGATCTTCGACAAGACCGGCACCCTGACCCAGGGTCGGCCGGTGCTGGCGAGCTGGAGCGGCACTGCCGAGCAACTGCGTCTGGCCGCCGCCCTGCAACAGGCGAGCGAACATCCGCTGGCGCTGGCGATGCGCGAGGCGGTCGGCAAAGAGCTAACGCTACTCCAGCCGGAAGCCGTCGAGGTGCGGGTCGGTGCCGGTATTGTTGGTCAGGTGGCTGGCCACAGGGTCGCCATCGGTAATAGCTCCCTGCTGGCCCAGCTTGGCATTGAAGCGCCGCAACAGAATGAACAGCCCGCCGATGGCGCGACCCGGGTCTGGGTCGCCATCGACGGCGTGGTGGCCGGTATCGCCGCACTGGCCGACACCTTGCGCCCCGAGAGTGCGGAAGCGATCGCTACCCTGCGCCAGCGCGGTATCGCCAGCTGGCTGGTGAGTGGCGATGCGCCAGCGCCGGTGGCGCACATCGCCGCCCAGCTGGGGTTGGACGGAGCCTTTGACTCGGTGCTGCCAGCGGGCAAGGTGGAGAAAGTCGAGGCGCTGCGGGCGCAAACCCGCGGGCTGGTGGCCATGGTGGGGGACGGGGTGAACGATGCCCCCGCGCTGGCGGCAGCAGACGTGGGCATCGCCATGGGCTCCGGCTCCGATGTGGCGATGGAGACCGCCTCCATCACGCTGATGCGATCTGACCCGCGGCTGGTGGCCGATGCCATCGATATCTCGGCGGCCACCTGGCGCACCATCCAGCAGAATCTGTTCTGGGCCTTCGTGTTCAATATCATCGGCATTCCGTTGGCGGCGCTGGGCTACCTCAGCCCCGAGCTGGCGGGGGCCGCCATGGCCCTGAGCAGCATCACTGTATTGAGCAATTCCCTGTTATTGAAACGCTGGCAGCCCAAGGCGGCGCACGGGCCAGCATCCAACCCGATCAGTAAGGAGGCATAAATGAACATCAGCAAGGTTGCCAAGGCCACGGGGCTGACCGCCAAGACCATCCGCTACTACGAGAGTATCGGTCTCATCAAGGCGCCAGTGCGCAGTGACAACGGCTATCGCAGCTATACCGAGGGCTCGCTGCGGGAGCTGCGCTTCGTCAAGCGGGCGCGGGAGACCGGCTTTAATCTGGAGGAGTGTCAGGAGCTGCTGGCGCTCTATCGCAACGAGCATCGCACCAGTGCCCAGGTGAAGAAGCTGGCACAGGAGAAGATCGTCGATCTGCGGGCCCGTATCAGCGGTCTGCAGGCGATGCTCAGCTCGCTGGAAGGGTTGGTCTGTTGCTGCCATGGTGACGAAAATCCCGAGTGCCCGATCCTCGACGAGCTGGAGCGGGGGTGAGCAAGGACTCACTGGCCAGCGTCGGAGAAAACGCCGATGATTGATTAAATTCTTAATAAACGGCGCTTTATTGTTGCTGGTCAGGGGGGAGTGGTAGACTGCTCGGCTCTTGTACAGGAGTACTCAGTTGACCCAGAGTGTGACACACCAGGTTAAGCAGGCCATCATGGCCCAGCTCTATACCCACGCATCCTTCAGTCTCCCCTGTTTGGGCGTGTTGGCATTTGGTTGGAGTCTGCTGTTTCATGACTATCTGCCCGCCAGCGAGGCGCTGGGCTGGTTGGCCGGGGTGCTGTTGCTGCTGCTCTGTCGGGGTTGGCACCTGCACTGGCGGCAATCCCGCCTGCAACAGATTCCGTTGCCGGTGCTGGAGCGCGAGCTGTTTATCGGCGCCACCATCACCTCCATCGCCTGGGCCCTCGGGGTGCTGCTTTATATGAACGCGCTGCCCGATACCTACCGGGCCGCCATGATGATGCTCTCCAGCCTCATTCTCACCGGCAGCGCCATCATGCTGTTTGGTAGCCGTCGCACCCTCTATGGCGACGTGTTGCCGCTGGGCATGGCGATGCTGTTCGAGCTGGGCAATGGCAACGAACAGGAGCGGATCGTCTCCTGCATGCTGGCGGGTTATCTGTTCGTCTTTCTGCCGACCCTGTTGCGGCGGATGCGGCGGGATCAGATCGCCTCGCTCCATCACCGTTTCTCCAACGCCGAACTGGTGGCCGAGCTGAAGGTGGTCTCCGAGCATCTGCGCCTCACCTCTCGTCTCGATGGCTTGACCGGCATCGCCAATCGCGCTCATCTTGATGACTGTCTGGAGCTGACCTGGCGTCGCTGCCATCGGGCCAAGGTGCCCCTGTCACTGGTGCTGGTGGATGTGGATTACTTCAAACAGTTCAATGACCATTATGGCCATCAAGCGGGAGATGACTGTCTGCAGCAGGTGGCCGCCTTGCTGGCCGAGGTGGAGCGGCGGGAGGATGATCTGGCGGCCCGTTACGGTGGCGAGGAGTTTGCTCTGCTACTGCCCTGTACCGGCATGCAGGGGGCGTTGCAGGTGGCGGATCATGTGCGGCAGGCCCTCAAGGAGCTTGATATTCCTCATCAGAAGTCGCTGGTCTCCGGTCGGGTCACATGTAGTTTTGGTGTTGCCACACTGATACCGGATAACAGCATGAAAATCGCCGATTTGATCCAGAAAGCGGATGCGGCCCTCTATCAGGCCAAGCATAATGGGCGGGATCGAATCGAAGTAGCCTTGATGGGTAAGGTTGCCTGAGTTTAACGTGACAGATTAAAGAGGTTGTCTATGCAATGTCATCGTATCGAAGAGCTGCTGGAGTTGTTGCAGCCTGCCTGGATCAAGGAACAGGATCTCAGCCTGGTGCAGTTTGTAGCCAAACTGGCCAACGAAGCGGGATTTGAAGGTCCTCTGTCCGAGCTGACCGACGACATGCTGATCTATCACCTCAAGATGCGGGAATCCGACAAGCAGGCGATGATCCCCGGTCTGGCCAAGGATCATGTGCCCGATTTCAAAGAGGCACTGCTCAAGGCGCGCGGAATCAAGTGAACCTTTGTTGGAAGCGCACCACCCCGGGGTGGTGCGCTTTTTTGTTGCTGAAAATTGCGATCAAACGCCAATATTAGATACATCTAATCCACACAATTAGCATGCTGTTTAAGATATAATCCGCTCCATAACAAATAAGGGAGCGATGTCTTGCAATGGCCGACCACGACAAAATCGATATCAAGGACGTTACCGACAAGGGCGTAACCGGGACCTACAATCCCAACACGTTCAAAGCCAGCGACGACAGGTTCAACCCCGGCAACCGTATCTATGTGCGGGCCCAGACCGGAACATGGCAGCGGGTGCGCAAGGCCATGGGCTGGTTTTTCGTCGCCCTCTTTGTGCTGCTGCCCTGGCTGCGTTATGACGGCCGTCAGGCGGTGCTGTTCGATCTTGGCCATCAGCAGTTCCATATTTTTGGCGCCACCATCTGGCCGCAGGATCTGACCCTGCTGGCCTGGATCTTCATGATTGCCGCTTTTGCCCTGTTCTTTGTCACCACCTTTCTCGGCCGGGTCTGGTGCGGCTATCTCTGTCCGCAGACGGTATGGACCTTCACCTTCATCTGGTTTGAAGAGAAGCTGGAGGGGGCGGCCAACAAACGACGCAAGCTGGATGCCGGTCCCTGGTCGGCAGAGAAGCTGGCTCGCAAGGGTGCCAAGCATCTGGCCTGGCTGGTCATCTCGCTGGTAACCGGTCTGACCTTCGTCGCTTATTTTCAGGATGTGACTGAACTGGTACCTGATTTCTTCACCCTGCAGGCGGGTGGCTGGGTACTGTTCTGGGTGCTCTTCTTCACAGTGATCACCTACGGCAACGCGGGCTGGATGCGCGCCATCATGTGCATCCATATGTGCCCTTATGCCCGTTTCCAGTCCGCCATGTTCGACAAAGACACCTTCATCGTCGGCTATGACAGCAAGCGCGGCGAGACCCGTGGCGCCCGTTCCCGCAAGGCGGATCCCAAGGCGCTGGGGTTGGGGGATTGCATCGACTGCGACCTCTGCGTGCAGGTCTGTCCGACCGGCATCGATATCCGCGACGGTCTGCAGTACGAGTGCATCAACTGCGGCGCCTGCGTCGATGCCTGCGACCAGACCATGGAGCGGATGGGTTATCCGAAAGGGCTGATCAGCTACACCACAGAGCACAAGCTGGCCAACGACTCCACCCATGTGGCGCGACCCAAGCTGATTGGCTACGGGCTGGTGATGGCGGTGATGCTGGGGGTGTTTGTCTACAACGCCATGTCCATCATGCCGATGGGGCTCGATATCCTGCGGGATCGCAACCAGCTGTTCCGTGAGAACAGCGAGGGGCTGATCGAGAACACCTACACCCTCAAGATCCTCAACAAGACCCTGCAACCCCAGACCTACCAGCTGGATGTGGAGGGCTTGCCCGAGTATCAGTGGTTCGGGCCCCGTGAAGTGACCCTCAAGGCGGGCGAGATCTACACCCTGCCGGTCAGTCTGGCGGTCGACCCCTACAACCTGAAGCGGCCGACCCTGGACATCAAGTTTGTGCTGAAACGGGAAGGGGCGGCGCCTGATGACAGCAAGGGCAACCTGCGTCAGGGCAGCAAGTTTATCAGCCGCTTGTAATGTCCGCCGGTTGCCGTGGACTGCCCTCGGCACCGGCGTTACCCAAGTCCGGTCACCAGCGAGCAGGGTAATAGCGGGTAGTAGTGATAGAATGGGGCGCAACGGCGCCCCTTTCTTATGGTGGATGACATGCGTTTCAACTATTCCGATCTCACACCCGACCTCATCATGGACGCGCTCGATCTCAGCGGTCTGCGGCTCGACTCCGGCCTCATCGAACTCAACAGCTATGAGAACCGGGTCTACCAGTTTCAGGATGAGGAGCGTCGCCGCTATGTGGTGAAGTTCTACCGTCCCGGTCGCTGGAGCCGGGCCCAGATCCTCGAAGAGCATGAGTATGCTGCCCGGCTTTGTGATGCGGAGATCCCGGTGGCCGCCCCGATCGCCTTCGCGGGCGAAACCCTGCTGGAGCATCAGGGCTATCCGTTCGCCATCTGGCAGAGCGTCGGTGGTCGCCAGTTTGAGGTGGACAACCTCGATCAGCTGGAGTGGGTCGGGCGCTATCTTGGCCGTATCCATCAGATTGGTGCCAGCAAGCCGTTTCACCATCGCGTGCGGCTCGATGTGGAGAGCATGCTGCACGAACCGCGTCAGCTGCTGGCGTCTGGCGAGTGGCTGCCGAGCGGCTTGGCCAAGCAATTTTTCGGGGTGCTCGACGAGCTGATCAAGCACGTTTGCGATGCCATGACCCTGGATGTGGCGCAGATCTCGCTGCATGGCGACTGTCATCCGGGCAACATTCTGTGGCGCGACGGCCCCATGTTTGTCGATCTCGATGACTGCCGTACCGGCCCTGCCATTCAGGATCTCTGGATGATGCTGAGCGGCGAGCGTCACGAGCAGCAGATCCAGCTCGATACTCTGCTGGCAGGCTACGAGGAGTTCATGGAGTTTGATTCGCGGGAATTGGCGCTGATTGAGCCGCTGCGGGCGATGCGGATCGTCCACTACATGGCCTGGCTGGCGCGACGCTGGGAAGATCCCGCGTTTCCCCGTCACTTTCCCTGGTTCAACACCGAGCACTACTGGCGCCAGCAGATCGCCACGTTGCACGATCAGCTCGATGCATTGAAGGCACCGCCGTTGACCCTTATGCCGGGGTGGTAACTTATCCGGTGGCCAGCAGATCGCCCCACCTGCGGCACGATCAGCTGGAGGCACTGAAGGCGCCACCGCTGAGCCTGATGCCAAACTGGTGAAATTGAAGGGATCTTGCGTGGCAAGTGTGACTCGATCTCCGGTCCTGACCATTGACGTCAGCATGGCGAAACAATAGGCTTGGCACTGCTTCGGTTCGCCGGGCGTGCCTCACAGTGATCCCTTAACAGGAAACATCATGAAAAAAGTTTTATTTTTCCTCGCAGCCATGCTGATGGTCCCCATGGTTCACGCCGCCCCCGAATTCAAGGAAGGCGTCAACTACGATGTGGTCAAGCAGACAGCCTCTGCCAAGCCAGAAGTGATGGAGTTTTTCTCTTACTTCTGCCCGCATTGCGCGACGTTTGAACCGATCGTTGAGCAACTGCAGGCTGGTTTGCCAAAAGATGTGCCCCTCAAGAAGAACCCGGTGAACTTCATGGGTGGCGAGATGGGGCCAGAGATGCAGCGTGCCTATGCGGTTGCTACTTTGCTCAATGCAGAGAGCAAGGTCACTCCCGCCATCTTTAGCAAGATGCAACAGCGCCAGTATCCGACCAGCCGTGACGATGTGAAGAAAATTTTTGTCGACAACGGTGTTCCGGCCGAGGAGTTTGACGGTGCCGTCGACAGCTTCGCGGTTTCCGGCATGGTCTCCCAGTTCGATCGCAACATGCAGAGCTACAACATTCGTGGTGTGCCTGCGTTTCTGGTGAACGGCAAGTACATGGTTAAGATTGAATCCATCACATCTCAAGAGCAGTTCAACAAATTGGTGCAGTTCCTGCTGACCAAGAAAGACTGATATCGCCCTTGAGTCGATAAAAAAGCCCGCCGGTGCGAACCGGCGGGCTTTTTGTTTTCTGGCAGTCTGAATCAGACCCCGACGTGGAACGCCTGCTTGAGGTTGCGGATGAACTCCGCATCCCGACAGAGGGTCTTGCCCGGGCTGTCGGAGATCTTGGCGACCGGGCCGCCGTTGCACTCCATCAGCTTGAAGACGATGTTCATCGGGCTGACACCGGGCAGATCGCAGGTGAGCTTGGTGCCGATACCGAAACTGGTATTGATGCGGCCGCGGAAGTGACGCAGCAGCTGTACTGCTTTGTCGAGATTGAGCCCATCGGAGAAGACCAGAGTCTTGTCGGTGGGGTCGATACCGAGGCGCTGGTAGTGGCTGATGGCCTTCTCACCCCACACCACGGGATCGCCGGAGTCATGGCGCAGCCCCTGATAGCGGCTGGCTAGCTCGAAATCGAAATCACGCAGGAAGGCATCCATGGTGATGCAGTCGGTCAGGGCGATGCCAAGATGGTCGGTGAACTCTTCCAGCCAGCTGGTGAGGGCGGCGCGTTGGCTGTGTTCGAGCGGAAAACCGAGCTGCTGATGGGCCTGGAACCACTCGTGGGCCTGGGTGCCCACGGCGGATAACTGGTACTTCTGGGCCAGCAGGTAGTTGCTGGTGCCGCGAAACGCTGGCAGTCGCTCCTTGAGGCGGCCTACTACCGCATCTTGCACCCCATGGGAGAAGCGGCGGCGGGTGCCAAAATCGATGAGGTTGAATTCGCTCATCTCTTCCGGACTCAGTTCCTGCTCCAGCTTGTCGAGCTTCTGGTCGAGTCGATCCAGCGCGTGGCTGACGCCAAACTGGGGGTAGCGGAAGCGGTTACGCATCTCGCTGATGATGGCGAGCACCGGGATCTCCCACAGGATCACATCCTGCCAGGCCCCTTCGACCCGCACATTGATGCGGCCATCCTGCTCGAACACCTTGAGCAGAGAGGCATCGAGCGGCTTGCGACGGAGGTGGTCGAGGTAGTCAGGGGTGAAGAAGGGACGTTCGGCGAGAAAATCGAGCTCGGGTTTGGTCAGTCGCAGGGAACCGGCGAGGCGCAGTTGCTCCTCGATCTGCCCCATCATGGGCAGCAGATCCTCTTCATTGCGGCTGTGAAACTCGGCCACCACCTCGGCATCCGGATAGCGATGGAACACCGCCTGCTGCATATGCAGTTTGTAGGCGTCGGTGTCGAGCAGGCTGGTTAGTATGGGTGGCATATCAGACTCCCCGCAGGCGGGCGAACGCCAGTCGCATAGGTAGATTGCAGGCGCCGGTATCGAGCAGGCTGGTGAGGATAGGGGGCATATCAGGCGTCCAGCAGGCGTTGTACATCGATCAGGGTCTGGGCCAGTTCGGCGCCAGCCTCGATCATCTGGGTGTGGGCGCTGGCAACCGTCGCGGGAGCAATGCCACGGCAGGCATCGAGATGGACGATCACCCGGAAACCGGCGCGGCGCAGTTGCAGCACGCTGGTTTTGACACAGTAGTCGGTGGCGAGGCCGCCGACCAGCACTGTGCCGACCTTGCGGGCTTGCAGGAATTCGATGAGTCCGGTGCTGCGCCGTTCGGCCAGGTCGTGGAAGCAGGTGCCGTAGGGATGCAGATCCGGCTCGACCCCCTTCCAGACGAAGAAGTCATAGTCGATGGGGGCAGGCAGGCCGTCGAGCAGCTCGAAGCCCTTGCTGCCCGGCACGCAGTGCACCGGCCAGGTGAGGTCGGCGTTGGGCAGATCCAGCGGCAGCAACATGCCAGCGGGGTCACTGACGGCCCAGTCGGCATTGGCCGGGTGAGCGTCCTTGCTGCCGATCCGCAGCGTGGCGAGGGTGGCCTGAGCGTTGAGCGCGGCCACAATATCATCACCGCCCGCGACGGGCAGTTCGTTCGGGCAGAGGGGGGTAAAGCCCTTCTGCGCATCAATATCCAGGCTGGCGACGGTTCCCATGATTGGCTCCTGCACATACTATTCGTGTGATATTATCTACCAAACATTAATGGAAGGCGAGCAGGGCGATCGGCATGCTGAGAATGAGTCTGGATATGGTGGTGCTGCGGTTGCATGACGAGCGGCTCGAGCTGCTGCTCGAGACCCGTGATCGCCCCCCCTTTGCCCACAGTTGGCAGCTACCCGGCTTGCGCATCGATGAGGCACTGGATCGGGATCTGGATGCCGCCCAGCGCCGCCTGCTGGCGGAGTGGGGACTCGGTCACTGCTACAGCGAGCAGGTCTGCACCCTCGGCAGTCTGGAGCGGGATCCCCGCGGCTGGTCCACGACCCTGGTCTATCTCTGCTTGGTCGATCCGGAAGTGGCAGCGATCCACGGCTGCTGGCATCCGCTCTGCAACCTGCCGGGGCTGAGCCTCGCCTTCGACCATGTCCAGCTCATCGCCAAGGGGCTGGAGCGGCTGCGGATCAAGAGTCGCTACAGCACCTTGCCGCTGCAACTGCTGGGGCCCGAGTTCACCCTCTCCGAGGTGCAGCGCGCCTTCGAAATCATCCTGCAAACCCCCATGAACACGGCCGCGTTTCGCAAGCGGATCCATCGTGCCGACATTCTGGTGGACAGCGGCCGCAAGCGCACCGGCAAACAGCGCCCCGCCATCCTTTACCGGTTGGAGAGTCCCTGCTGCGTGATGTTCGATCAGGTGATGCATGGAGCGGAAGCGTGAGTACCAATCCCGTTTGTGTGCTGGTGAGCGCCTGTTTGCTGGGCCAGCCAGTGCGTTACGATGGCCAGAGCAAGGGGATTGTCAGCGACTGGCTGAGCGAGCTGGGTGCCGAAGGGCGGGCGCTGGCCTTCTGCCCCGAAGTGGCGGGCGGTTTGCCGACCCCGCGGCCTCCTGCTGAGCGGCAGGGTGAGCGGGTGGTGACGGCGAGCGGGCTGGATGTGACTGCCGAGTTTGATCGCGGCGCCGAGCTGGCGCTGGAAATCTGTCAGGCGCAGGGCATTCGCTTCGCGCTGCTGAAAGAGGGCAGCCCTTCATGTGGCAGCGGCCGTATCTATAACGGCCGCTTTGAAGGTGTCTCTGTGACGGGCGAGGGCAAGACCACTGCACTGTTGCGCCGCCACGGTATTGCAGTCTTTTCCGAAGATCAGTTGGCTGAGTTGGCTTCGGCGCTCTCTGTGGATGCCTCTTTGTTGGATATCCCTTCGGCAGCAACCGGCTGCGGCGCCTGACCGCGCTGCCACCCCTCCAGCACCTCGTCTTTCTCCTGCCAGCGCTGGTTTAGCCACTCCTGAAAACCGCGCTTGAACTGCTTGTCATTGAAGTAGTCGCCAACCAGCGCCTCATCCACCGGCAGCTCCTCAATCCGCACCTGAATGCGCTTTACCCGTCCCATCAGGAAGTCCTTGAACGGGGTCCCGGCGTTGTCCGGATAGCGGATGGTGACGTTGATCAGGCTGTCAAACTGCTCCCCCATGGCCGCCAGCGTAAAGGCCAGACCCGCCGCCTTGGGCGGCATCAGATGGCGGTAGCGGGAGCGGGCCGCGTCCCGTTTCTGCTCGGTGAAGCGGGTTCCCTCCACGAAGTTGATGACGGTGGTGGGGATGTGGCGAAACTTCTCGCAGGCATTGCGGGTGGTCTCGATATCCTTGCCGCGCAGGTGCGGGTTGCGCAGCAAAAACGCCCGTGAATAGCGGCGCATAAAGGGCATGTCGAGCCCCCAGCAGGCGAGCCCCAGCAGCGGGATGTAGATCAGCTCGTGCTTCATGAAGAACTTGGGCACCGGCAGCCGGTCGCGGAACAGATGACCCAGCACCACTATGTCGGTCCAGCTCATGTGGTTGCTGATGACGAGATACCAGCCATCCTGGCGCAGTCGGGTCTCATCTTCGATCTGCCAGTCGATGAGCATGGTGAGACGGATCACCAGCGCGTTGCAGGCCAGCCACAGGCGCATGAAGCGGTTGTTGAGGCGGCTGCAGGCGCGGCCAAAGGCCGGGATCGGCAGCAGCAGTTTGGCCAGCGATACCAGCAGGATCAAGCTGGCGCACAAGGCGGTGAACAGGATGGTCAGGCCCGCGCTGATGATCAGCACCAGCGGGCCGGGAAGCAGGGATAGCATGAATGTCTACTGCGCCTTGGTTGCCAGCAGTTGGCTCAGGGTCTGGTCCTTGTCGTGCCAGATCCCGTTCAACCACTGTTGAAACTCTTGTTGGAACTCGGGGTCATTGAAGTAATCCCCCACCAGCTTACGGTCGATCGGCAAATAGCGGACCTGAACCTTGATTTGCCCGACCCGGCCGCACATGAAGTCCCAGTAGCTGGGAATGCCGTCCGGATAGGCGATGGTGACATCAACCAGTTGCTGCAACTGGTCGCCCATGGCTGCCAGGGTGAAGGCGATGCCCCCCGCTTTCGGGAGCAACAAGTGGCGATAGGGCGAGCCCTGTTTCTGATGCTTGCTGCCGGTGAAACGGGTGCCTTCGACAAAGTTCATCACACTCACCGGAATGTGGCGGAATTTGGCACAGGCCTGGCGCGTTGTTTCTATGTCTTTTCCCTTCAAATGTGGCCTTTTTTCCAGAAATTTGCGGGAATATCGCCGCATGAAGGGGAAGTCGAGCGCCCACCATGCCAGACCGAGAAAAGGTACCCAAATCAGCTCTTTCTTGAGGAAAAACTTCAGGAAGGGGATTTTTTGGTTAAAAACCCGCTGCAATACCAGTATGTCGACCCAGGATTGATGGTTGGCAATCACCATATACCACTCATTCCGGTGCCCTTTGTCCACTCCGACCACCTCGAAAGGGGTCTGGATGATGGTTTTCTGGATCAGATTGTTGAAACCGATCCAGCAGCTGGCACAGCCATCCAGCAGGGTGTTGCAGAGGGTTCGCCACCCCTTGAACGGTAGCGGCAGCTTGAGCAAACCCAGCAAGAAGATGGGGACAAACCAGAAGAGGGTATTGAAAAAATAGAGCAGGGTAGAGAGGCTGCCGCGCAGTCGCTCTGTCAGCTTGTTGGGCATGAGTAAGGGTCCGTCTTGCTGTCGATAAAGGGCCATCAAGTGGTCAGATCTGTGGCCATAATATCAGCCGATGGCGCGCTAGACCATGCAGAGGGCGTTTGGCAGCACGAAACCCTCGTTTCGCCATCTTGCAGATTCAGCCGTTACGTAGCCGCGACAGCAGCCGATCCATGGCGCGATAACCGAGCGCCTCGATAAGATGCTCCTTGCCGATGGCCGGTTGCCCCGCCAGATCGGCGATGGTGCGCGACACCCGCAAAATGCGGTGCCAGGCCCTTATGCTGAGCCCCAGCTTCTGGATCGCATTCTCCAAAAACTCGGCATCTTGCAGCGATAGTCGGCAGATATCCTCTATCTCGCGGCTATCCAGCAGATTGTTGAGTTTGCCATTGCGACTGAGCATTCGTTCGCGCGCCGCCAGCACTCGATCGCGGATCTGTTGGCTCGACTCCCCCCGCTCCGCCTTGCCGGTGAGGCTCCCCTTGGGCAGCAGCGGCACCTCTACTGTGAGGTCGAAGCGATCGAGAAAGGGGCCGGAGAGCTTGCCGAGGTAGCGCAGGATCTGATCCGGGCTGGAGCGGGTCTGGCCATCGCCATAGTGGCCGCAAGGGCTGGGATTCATGGCGCCGACCAGCTGGAAGCGGGCGGGGAAATCCACCTGACGGGCGGCCCGGCTGATGGTGATGTGGCCGGTCTCCAGCGGTTCGCGCAGGGAGTCGAGCACCTTGCGCTCAAATTCGGGCAGTTCGTCAAGAAACAGCACGCCATTATGGGCCAACGAAATTTCGCCGGGGCGCGGGTGGCTGCCGCCTCCCACCAGCGCCACCGCCGAGGCACTATGGTGGGGCGTGCGATAGGGTCTGTGGTGCCAGCGTCCGGCGCGCGGAGTGAGGCCGCCGATGGAGTGGATGGCGGCAGTCTGCTGCGCTTCCTGTTCGCTCAAGGGCGGCAGAATGCCGGGCAATCGGCTTGCCAGCATGCTCTTGCCGGTGCCGGGTGGGCCGATGAATAGCAGATTGTGGCTGCCGGCGGCGGCGATCTCCAGCGCCCGCTTGGCCTGTGACTGGCCGATCACATCCTGCAGATCCGGCACGTCGGGCAGGCTCTCCGCGCTTTGGGGATCTGGCAGCGGCAGCTCGTACTGGCCTGCCAGCCAGGCGGTGACGGCCAGCAGCTGGTGGGCGGTGCGCACCTCGGCATCCTGAATGAGGGAGGCTTCCGGGCCGTTCTCTCGCGGCACCAGCAGGGTGCGTCCTGCATCGCGGCAGGCGAGCACGGCGGGCAACACGCCGAGCACGGGGCGAATTTCGCCGGTCAGGGCCAATTCGCCTAAAAATTCGTGATCGAGCAGGTATTTTGCCGGTATTTGCTTGGAAGCGGCGAGAATGCCGATGGCGATGGCCAGATCGAAACGGCCGCCCTCCTTGGGCAGGTCAGCGGGCGCCAGATTGACTGTGATGTGTTTGCTCGGGAACTCGAAATTGCCGTTGAGCAGGGCGCTGCGCACCCGATCCCGCGACTCTTTCACCGAGGTTTCCGGCAGGCCGACCATGTTGAAGGCGGGCAGGCCGTTGGAGAGGTGAACTTCCACTGTAACTTGCGGGGCCGCGATCCCGAGGCTGGCACGGCTATAAACCACAGCTAATGACATAAATCCCGTCCTTGAGTTGATATATGTTCTGACTAACTGCTTGTTGTTGGTTTTTTATTCCAGAGTTCCGGCTGGGGAATAGCCAAAATCAGTGGGTTGTCACAGAAAAAATCCTTGCCCAATAAAAATCACCGTGCTAGTTCTAATAGCCATTCGCGGTGCAAACCGCCCCAATTTCACAGGATTTCCGGTTGTAACTATGAACATGGCCTCCCGTTTCGTCAGCATTATTGTGGTCCTAGTGGTGATTATTATCTCACCGCTCGGGGCTCGTTTAGCTGCACGGAACAAGGGATAGACCCACCACCGGACAGAACGAAACAAGCGACCCCCGAGCCTCACAGCTCGGGGGTTTTTTTTCGACCAAAGGACAGGATTCTCCACATGAACGGCGCGCAGTTTTTGGTACAGGCTCTCAAGAAACAGGGTGTGACCCAGGTGTTTGGTTACCCGGGCGGGGCCATCATGCCAGTCTACGATGCCCTGTATGACGGTGGTCTGGCCCATCAGCTCTGCCGCCACGAGCAGGGCGCCGCCATGGCCGCGGTCGGTTATGCCCGCGCCTCCGGTCAGGTGGGGGTCTGCATCGCCACCTCTGGTCCCGGCGCCACCAATCTGGTGACCGGTCTGGCAGAGGCGCTGCTCGATTCTGTGCCGCTGGTGGCCATCAGTGGTCAGGTGCCCTGCGCTGCCATCGGCACCGATGCGTTTCAGGAGGTCGACGTGCTCGGCATGTCCCTCTCCTGCACCAAGCACTCCTTCATGGTGACGGATGTGGCGGATCTGCCGCAGGTTATCGCCGATGCCTTTGCTATCGCCAGCGAGGGGCGTCCGGGGCCGGTATTGATCGATCTGCCCAAGGATGTGCAGCTGGCCGCCGTGACTACCCAGAGCCCGCTGTTTGCGGTGGCAGAGCCGGAAGCGCTCAATCCCTCGGAGTTGGCCGCCGCCCGTACCCTGATCGCTGCCGCCGAGTGCCCGCTGCTCTACGTCGGTGGCGGGGTGGGCATGGCCAATGCCGAGCAGCAGTTGCGCAACTTTTCCGCCGTCACCGGCATGCCTGCGGTCACCACCCTCAAGGGGATTGGCGCGCTCGATCCCGATAGCGCCGTTTATTTGGGCATGCTCGGCATGCACGGCACCAAAGCGGCCAACTACGCGGTGCAGCAGTGCGATCTGCTGCTGGTGGTGGGTGCCCGTTTCGACGACAGGGTAACTGGCAAACTGGAGGAGTTCGCCCCCGAGGCGAAAGTGATACATCTCGATGTGGATGCTGCCGAGTTCGGCAAGCGCCGCGCTGCCGAGGTGGGTATCACCACGGATCTCAAGCTGGTGCTGCCGAGACTCGCCATGTCCCTCACTATCGCCCCTTGGCGTGAACACTGCGCCACCATGGCCCGCGAATATGCGTTTCGCTACGACCATCCGGGTCAGGCCATCTACGCCCCAGCCCTGCTCAAGCAGCTCTCCGCCCGGCTGCCGGAGACCAGCGTGGTGGCCTGTGATGTGGGTCAGCACCAGATGTGGGTGGCCCAGCACATGCGCTTCACCAGCCCGCGCAACCACCTCTCCAGTGCCGGTCTCGGCACCATGGGCTTCGGTCTGCCCGCCGCCATCGGCGCCAAGATGTCGCGCCCGCAGGATGAAGTGGTGCTGGTGAGCGGTGATGGCTCTTTCATGATGAATGTGCAGGAGCTCGGCACCATCCGCCGCGCCCAGCTCAAGGTGAAGATGGTGCTGCTGGACAACCAGCGCCTCGGCATGGTGCGCCAGTGGCAGGAGCTGTTCTTCGACGGCCGCTACAGCGAGACCATCCTCTCCGACAACCCCGATTTCGTCGCGCTGGCTGCCGCCTTCGGCATTCCGGGCGAGACCATCACATGCAAGGAGCAGATAGCCGGAGCCCTCGATCGCTTGCTGAAGAGCGAGAGCGCCTATCTGCTGCATGTGGCTATTTCAGAGGAAGAAAACGTCTGGCCCCTGGTTCCGCCGGGAGTCGCCAACCACAAGATGATGGAGCAACGCCCATGAACCCGCACACCCTTGCACAGCCTGCATTTGCACAACACACCCTGCATATCCACGCCCAGCCGAGACCCGAAGTGATGGAGCGGGTGCTGCGGGTGGTGCGTCACCGCGGCTTCAATCTCTGCGCATTGAATATGGAGCAGGATTGCCAACAGCTGCGGATCACGGTTACTGTCGAGTCGGTGCGTCCAATCCAACAGTTGTGGAGCCAGCTGGTGAAGCTGGTGGACGTCTCCCGGGTCGATGCACTGGAACAGCAACCCCGGATCAGAGCTTAAGGAGCCAAGCCAATGTCACAGCCTTCCCAATCCGCCACTCACCCGCAATACATCTGGTTCAATGGCACACTGGTGCCCTGGCAAGATGCCCAGGTGCACGTCATGAGCCACGCCCTGCACTACGGCTCCTCGGTGTTTGAGGGGGTGCGCGCCTACGATACCCCCAAGGGCACCTGCATCTTCCGGCTGCAGGAGCACACCCGTCGCCTGTTCGACTCCGCCAAGATCTACTGGATGGACGTGCCCTACAGCGAGTCTGACGTGAATGAAGCCTGCCGCACCGTGGTGCGCGAGAACGGCCTGAAGAGCGGCTATTTGCGCCCGCTGGCCTTTGTCGGCAACGTGGGGCTTGGGCTGCATCCGCCGCTGGATGCCAAGGCAGACCTGATGGTGGCGGCCCTGCCGTGGGGCGCCTATCTGGGTGAAGAGGGGCTGAAAAACGGGGTGGATGTCTGTGTCACCTCCTGGAGCCGGCTTGCTCCCAATACCATTCCCACCGGCGCCAAGGCGGGCGGCAACTACCTCTCTTCCCAACTGATCAGCCGTGAGGCCAAACGCAACGGCTTCGCCGAGGGGCTGGCGCTGGATGTGAACGGCTATCTGAGCGAAGGGGCGGGAGAGAACCTGTTTCTGGTGAAGAATGGCGTGCTGTTCACCCCGCCTGCCACCGCGGCCATCCTGCCCGGCATCACCCGCGACACCATAATGACGCTGGCACGAGATCTGGGTTACGAGGTGCGCGAGCAGGCGCTGCCCCGTGAGGCGCTCTATGTGGCGGACGAGATCTTCATGACCGGCACCGCCGCCGAAGTGACCCCGGTGCGCTCGGTCGATCGGATGAAGGTGGGCGCTGGCAGCCGTGGTCTGGTGACCGAACAGCTGCAAAACGCCTTCTTTGGCCTGTTCAACGGCCAGACCGAAGACAAGTGGGGCTGGCTGACGCCAGTCAACGACTGATAAGAGAGGGGAGGCGCCATGCCTCCCCGAGTCGCTTCCGGTGAGGGCTATCCAGTAGAGCCTTCACCAGGATCGATTCCGATCCACTCGTATCATCACCGCATAACGCATCGAGCCCATATGGGCATTCAGGGAGTAGAGACAATGCCGAAGTTGAGATCCGCCACCACCACCCACGGACGTAACATGGCCGGGGCCCGCGCCCTCTGGCGTGCCACCGGAATGACCGATCAGGATTTCGGCAAGCCCATCATCGCCGTGGTCAACTCCTTCACCCAGTTTGTACCGGGCCACGTCCACCTCAAGGATCTGGGCCAGCTGGTGGCACGAGAGATCGAAGCCGCAGGCGGCGTTGCCAAGGAGTTCAACACCATAGCCGTGGATGACGGCATCGCCATGGGCCACGGCGGCATGCTCTACTCCCTGCCATCGCGCGAACTGATCGCCGATTCGGTGGAGTACATGGTCAACGCCCACTGCGCTGATGCCATGGTCTGTATCTCCAACTGCGACAAGATCACTCCGGGGATGCTGATGGCGGCCCTGCGTATCAATATCCCGGTTATTTTTGTCTCCGGCGGCCCGATGGAAGCGGGCAAGACCAAGCTGTCGGATCAGATCATCAAGCTGGATCTGGTGGACGCCATGATCCAGGGTGCCGATCCCAAGGTCTCCGACGCCCAGAGCGATCAGATCGAGCGCAGCGCTTGCCCCACTTGCGGCTCCTGCTCCGGCATGTTCACTGCCAACTCCATGAACTGTTTGACCGAGGCGCTCGGTCTCTCCCAGCCAGGCAACGGCTCCATGCTGGCGACCCACAGCGACCGCGAGCAGCTGTTCAAGCTGGCGGGTCAGCGCATCGTGACGCTGGCCAAGCGCTGGTATGAGCAAGATGACGAGAGCGCGCTGCCGCGCAATATCGCCAACAAGGCGGCGTTCGAAAACGCCATGGCGCTCGACATCGCTATGGGCGGCTCCACCAATACCGTGCTGCACCTGCTGGCGGCGGCACAAGAGGCCGGTGTCGACTTCACCATGGCCGATATCGACCGCATGTCGCGCAAGGTGCCGCAGCTGTGCAAAGTGGCGCCCTCTACCCAGAAGTACCACATGGAAGATGTGCACCGTGCCGGTGGCGTAGTCGCCATTTTGGGCCAGCTGGAAAAAGCGGGTCTGGTGCACGGCGATACCCGCACCGTGCTGGGGTGTTCGCTGGCCGAACAGCTCGATGAATATGACGTCAGCCGCCAGCCGAGTCAGGCGGTGGTGGATTTCTACCGCGCTGGCCCTGCCGGGATCCGCACCACCAAGGCCTTCAGCCAGAATTGCCGTTGGGACGAGCTGGATGTGGATCGCGCCGGGGGCTGCATCCGTTCGCTGGATCACGCTTACAGTCTGGAAGGAGGCCTTGCGGTACTTTCCGGCAATCTGGCCCTTGATGGTGCCATCGTCAAGACCGCTGGGGTGGATGACGAGAACCTCACCTTCCGCGGCCCGGCCCGGGTGTTCGAGAGTCAGGACACGGCGGTCGCCGGCATTTTGGACGGCACCGTGAAAGCGGGCGAGGTGGTGGTGATCCGCTACGAAGGGCCAAAAGGGGGCCCGGGCATGCAGGAGATGCTCTACCCCACCACCTATCTGAAATCCATGGGACTGGGCAAGCAGTGCGCCCTGATCACCGATGGCCGCTTCTCCGGCGGTACTTCGGGCCTCTCCATCGGCCACGTCTCGCCGGAGGCGGCTTCTGGCGGCACTATCGGTCTGGTGGAGGATGGCGACATCATCAGCATCAACATCCCGGCCCGCAGCATGGTGCTGGAGGTGGCCGACAGCGTGCTGGCCAGCCGCCGCGTTGCCGTGGAAGCCCGTGGCTGGAAGCCGCTCGATCGCCAGCGTCAGGTCTCCTTTGCCCTGCGCGCCTACGCCATGCTCGCCACCAGCGCTGACAAGGGCGCGGTGCGTGACCGCAGCAAGCTGGAGGAGTAAACCATGGTCTCTGCGGCTGATTATCTACGCAAGGTGTTGCTCTCCCCCGTCTATGAGGCGGCGCGGGTGACACCATTGCAAACCCTTAAAAAATTGTCCGAGCGGCTCGGCAATCATGTCAGTTTGAAGCGGGAGGATCTGCAACCGGTTCACTCCTTCAAGCTGCGCGGCGCCTATCACAAGATCGCCACCCTGACTCAGGAACAGAAGGATCACGGCGTCATCGCTGCCTCTGCGGGCAACCATGCGCAGGGGGTCGCCCTGTCGGCGGCCAAGCTCGGTATCAAGGCGATCATAGTGATGCCCAACACTACGCCGGACATCAAGATCGACGCGGTGCGCCGTCAGGGCGGTAACGTCATGCTGTTTGGCAACAGCTTCGACGAGGCCTATGCCGAGAGCCGCCGCCTCGCCGAACTGGAGGGTTATACCCTGATCCCTCCATTCGACGATGTCGAGGTGATCGCTGGGCAGGGCACCATCGGCAAGGAGCTGCTGGATCAGGACATCCACCTCACCCATGTCTTCGTGCCGGTGGGCGGCGGCGGTCTGGCCGCCGGGGTAGCGGTCTACATCAAGCAACTGCTGCCGGATGTGAAGGTGATCGGGGTGGAGGCGGAGGGCTCCGCTTGCCTCAAGGCGGCCATGGCGGCGGGTGAGCCGGTCAATCTGGAGCGAGTCTCGTTGTTTGCCGACGGGGTGGCGGTCAGGCGCATCGGCGAGGAGACCTTCCGGCTCTGCAACCAGTATCTGGACGAGGTGGTGACCGTCTCCAATGACCAGATCTGCGCCGCGTTGAAAGACATCTTCGATGACTGCCGCGCCATCGCCGAACCCTCGGGCGCCCTGTCGCTGGCGGGGTTGAAAGCCTACAGCGAGCGGGAGCAGGTCAAAGGGGGGCGGATGGCGGCCATTCTGTCGGGTGCCAACGTCAACTTTCACAGCCTGCGCTACGTGTCGGAGCGTTGCGAGATCGGCGAGAAGCGCGAGGGCATGCTGGCGGTGACCATTCCCGAGCGCAAAGGGGCCTTCCTCGACTTCTGCCGTCAGCTCGGCCCTCGCATGGTGACCGAGTTCAACTACCGCTATTCGGATGCCGCTCAAGCTTCGCTGTTCGTCTCGGTGCGTCTCACCGGTGGCGACCAGGAGCTGGGCCAGATCATCGATCAGCTCGGCGGCAACGGCTATCCGGTGGTCAACATGACCGAGAGCGAGCTGGCCAAGAACCACGTACGCTACATGATTGGTGGCCGCCCGGCCCGGCCTTTGGGCGAGCGTCTCTACAGCTTCAAGTTTCCGGAGCAACCGGGCGCCCTGATGCGCTTCCTTGAGACCCTCGGCTGTCGCTGGAACATCAGCCTGTTCCACTACCGCAACCATGGCGCCGACTACGGCCGCGTGCTCTGCGCCTTTGAGCTGCCGGACGAGGATATCGCCGCTTTCCACGACTACCTGCGGGAGATTGGCTACCGTTGGAAAGAGGTGAGTGACGACCCCGCCTACCGGCTATTTTTGGCCAGTTAATGACGGGATAAAGAAGGAGGGAGGCTGTGGCCTCCCTCTGTTTTTCAGGCTGTTGCTAGCCACCTTCGTCTGAGCCATTGAAATCCGTAGGCCAGCGCCATCAGCAGCAGGGTGCCGGGCAGTACCGTTTGCCACAGGAACGCCGGCTCTTGTCCTGTCATCAGGATCAGCAAGGGATTGGCGCCTGCCGGAGGGTGGATGACATTCAGTCCCTGCATCAGGGCGATGGCCAGCCCGGTTGCCAAGGCCATCTGCACTTCAGCGGGGAGGGGAAGCAAGCAGATGAGCAGCCCGATGCAAGCCGTCAGCAGGTGACCACCCAGCACGTTTTTGGGGCGCGCCAGTGGACTCTCGGGCAGGGAAAACAGCAACACGCAACTGGCCCCGAAAGGTGCCATTATCAGCGCCACCTGCCAGTTCAGATTGAGCCATTCCAATATGCCGATGGTGAGTGCAGCGCCCACGCCTGCCCATAACGGGCCATACCATTTTGTCATCATGTTTTCCTCTTGGTTTGCCAGCACTGATTAGGCACATTAGGTAGACAGATCGGTGTACTTCAAGAGGTAAATCATGAG
Organism: Aeromonas sp. 160P; assembly: GCF_055193095.1. Lineage (NCBI taxonomy): Bacteria > Pseudomonadati > Pseudomonadota > Gammaproteobacteria > Aeromonadales > Aeromonadaceae > Aeromonas > Aeromonas sp. 160P. The sequence continues at coordinate 938,242 of NZ_JBUXKV010000001.1, forward strand.
CGAGAAGCGTCAACAGCTGGTGGCGACGGCCTACCGTCTGTTCAACCGTCATGGCTTTCATGCCACCGGCATAGATCGCATCTGGGCCGAGGCGGGCAGTACTAAGCGCACCCTCTATCGCCACTTCCCGACCAAGGACGCCTTGATTGAGGAGGTGCTGCTCGCGCGTGACCGGGAGTTCTTCGCCCTGCTTGACCAGCGGCTGGCCGGCGTGACCGGACGCGAAGCTCGCCTGCAGGGGCTGTTCGATGGTTTCGCAGAGTGGTTTGGCCGCAGCGATTTCTATGGCTGCAACTTCATCAACGCCAGTGCCGAGTTTGCCGCGCCGCGCCATCCGGTGCGCAAGCTGGTGATGGCGCACAAGCAGGCGTTGCTGAGCTGGGTGATGAACCAGCTCGAGTGCTCTCTGGCTCAGGCGACCGGGCTTTGCCTGCTGCTGGAGGGGGCGATTGTGATGGCTCACAGCTATCAGCAGCCGCTGGCTCTGGAGCAGGCCAGAATGCTGGCAAAGAGCATTTTGGTCGACGATGGCGCGATAATGCTGGCCGCTTCACACTCCTGAGCTGCTGGTCATTTGAGGCTGCGTTCGGATGGGATACTCTGGAATGCGGGAAGCTGCCTGACGGCTTCACACAGGGAGAGTGCGCACTCAGGCGCCCATAACGACTTATTGCAGAGGCGAAAATATGAATAAATCCATGCTTGCCGTATTGGTCAGTGGTTTGCTGGCGGCCGGGGCCGTGCAGGCCGCCGCGCAGGACAACACCTGGTATGTCGGTGGCAAGGCCGGTTGGTCGAACTACTACGGGGTGGACAAAAACCAGGATATAGCCAATGCCTTCAGCGCGGTAGGTAACAATAGCGAGAACACCGACGATCTGGGGCTGGGAGCATTTGCTGGCTATCAGCTCAACCCGAATCTTGGTTTTGAGCTGGGTTATGACTGGTTGGGCAAATACGAGTTGAAAGGTGGTAGTGGTATTACAGCCCTAAAGGCAGAAGCCAAGAGTCAGATGATTCAGGCCACTATGAAGATCAGCTTCCCGGCAACCAATGTGCTCGATCTTTATGGCCGACTGGGCGGCGCCTATGCCTGGACGGATAGCGAGATCAGCATCGCCAATATCAGCGAGACCGGCAAAAAGCATGGGGCTGCCTTCGTGGGGGCGCTTGGTGCCGAATACGCCATCGATCGTGACTGGGCCGCCCGTCTGGAGTACCAGTACACCACGCCGCTCGGCGATGCCTCTCTCGATCGCTCCGGCATCGAGCTGGACAACGGCCTGATCTCGTTTGGCATGCTCTATCGCTTCGGCCAACAAGGTGGCGAGGTTGTCGCACCTGCGCCGGCACCAGCAGTTGAACCTGCTCCGGTAGCGGTGGTTGAGCCCAAGACCTTCAGTTTGAGCTCCGACGTACTGTTCGAATTCAACAAGGCGACCCTCAAGCCTTCGGCCAATCAGGCGCTCGATGCCCTGTTCAGCCAGATTGTGGCGGCCAATCCGAAGGATGGCGTCGCAACTGTTATCGGTTATACCGACCGCATTGGCTCCGACAACTACAACCTGGCCCTCTCCGAAAAACGGGCCCAGAGCGTGGCCAGCTATCTGGTCTCCAAAGGCTTGTATGCCGACAAGGTGCGGGTCGAGGGTCGTGGCAAGGCCAATCCGGTCACTGGCAGCAACTGCGCCAGCAACTCCAAGCAGGAGTTGATCGCCTGTCTGGCACCGGATCGCCGGGTGGAGATCAATCTGGAAGGGGTCTCCCAGCCAGTCCAATAAGCAGAACGACGGGATCGATAAATACCACAACGGGAGGCCTGGCCTCCCGTTTTCTATGGTGCGATGTCGCGTGTCAGAGCCCGAACAGCGGGCGCAGGCGAATGCCGATCAGGCTGCCCGCCAGGGCCATCAGCATCCAGACCCAGCCGTGCAGGCTGCCGGAGGCGGTGCCATCGAAGAAGCCGCCGAGGTTGCAGGCGGCGTACATGGCCCCCATCCCCATCAACAGGCCGCCGATGATGGATGCCAGACTGTTGCCGAGTCGCATCGGGGCGAAGTTGCCACCCCCGCTGATGCAGCGCGCCAGCATGGCCCCCAGAATGCCAAGCCAGAACATACCGACCATGGGGTTGATAAAGAGCGGCTGGGCCAGTTTCGGGTTCCCCTCGAACAGGCCGAACAGGGAGGCGCCGCGCAGCGCCATGTCATAGACGGCACCGGTAATGGTCCAGGCCGAGCCGTGCAGGGCGACCACGGTCGAGTTGAGCAGGGCGATGATGATGCCGCCGGTCAGCACGGTGAAGCGGCCATCGCGCCAGAACAGGTTGCCGCCGCTGAAGATCGGCTTGAGCTCGCCGGTGCGTTTGAGCTCGCTGTTGCGAAACAGCAGGAACAGCACGGCGACCAGCGCCAGGTTGAGCAGCATGCCGCTCCAGATATTGCCGGTCAGATCTTTGGCCAATACCACATGACTGGAGAAGGTGGCGGTCAGTTCTGGCCGGAACTGGTTGCTGATGAGGGTGCCGATGCCGTAGCAGATCAGCACCAGCCAGAAGCGGGGTTGCCCCTCGCCACAGCAGTAGAGAGTGCCGGTGGCGCAGACGCCCGCCAGTTGCATGCCGATGCCAAACAGGAAGGCACCGACGATGAAAGGAATGCCGATAGCCATCACGTTGCCCACCATGGCATCGCCAAACAGGGCGTGGCTAAAGGAGAGGAAGCAGGTGAACAGCAGAATTTCGATGGCGATGGTGAGCAGGTGAACCCGCACATAGTAACTGTTGCGCTTGGTCAGCATTTCGCGCCAACCGAACACGATGCCGAAGCGGCTGAAGGAGAGGGTGAAGCCGAAGCCGAATCCGATCAGGGCCATCAGAGCCCATTTCATACCAAAGGTGTTGCCAAGCCAGAGTAACGCTCCCCCCGCGAGTGCCACGATGGGGAGCGACCATTTTCGATTCATGTCAGTTGATCCTTGCAATTGGTTTTTTAGAGGGGCGGATCCTATTCCCTCATGGAGTCCAATGCTACCCATTTTGCCAACGCAGCGGAAAATGGGGGCGCTGACTCCCGTCAGCGCCGCAGATCAGTGGCGGGTGGTGTCGAGATGGAAGTGGTGAGTCTGCTTGGTCAGGATGCGGGCATGCTGGGCGACCATGGTCGCCTCTTCGGCGGCGTGGCTGGCGCTCTGGTTGACCTCGGCCGCCAGCCGGGACATCTCACCGACCTGATGATTAATCCCCTGAATGAGGCGGGTCTCATCGCTCATCAGCTGATCAACCTGAGCGATGCGCTGGTTGATCTCCTCGCAGCTCTGGCCGATCCGGGCGACGCTCTGGCGCGCCGTCATCGCGTGGGCGACCGCCTGTTCGACCCGGGCCAGCTCGGCATCCATCTCGCTGGCGGCGCGCAGGCTGACATCCTGGATCTTGCCGATGATGGTGTTGATCTCGGTGGTGGCACTACCGGTACGGGTCGCCAGCGATCGAACTTCATCGGCCACCACGGCAAAACCGCGCCCCTGTTCGCCCGCTCGGGCGGCTTCGATGGCGGCGTTAAGCGCCAGCAGATTGGTCTGTTCCGCAATGCCGTGGATAGCGCCCGCCAGCCCGGCAATTTGTTGCGAGAGCCCGGTCAGATCCGAAATGGTGCGAGATACCCGCTTCACCCCCGCCGCTTGCTCCTCGATCACCTGTTCAACGGTGTGAATGGCGTGCGTGGCTTCTTGTGCGCGGGTGGCGGACTGCAGGGTCTGCTCCCCCACTTGATGCAGCTGGCTACCTGCCTGCTCGATGGCGTGGGTGAGTTGCTCTATGGCTTGTTCGACATGGTGGGCCGCGCCGACCTGTGCCTCACTATCATCGGCGTGGCGCTGTGCCATGGCGGTCAGGTTGGTGGCGCGATCATCCAGGGTACTGGCGCTGCGCTGCAGCGACGCCACCAGAGTGGCAAGCTGGTCGCGCATTGCCCCGATCTGGTGGATCAGTTCACCGATGGCGTCGAGGCCCGGCTCCGGCATGGGGCTGTTCAGCTCTCCTTTGGCGATGGCGGCGGTGGCTTTGCCGGCGGCCAGCAGTCGCTGCTGGGTGGGGCGTCCCAGCCAGAAGATGAGTCCGGCGCCCAGCAGTGCGGCGCACAGCAACAGGCCGTAACAGAGTCGGGAGGTGCTGGCGAGATGAGCCATCTGTTCGGCGGCATATTGGTTGCCGCTGATGACGGTGGCGTCCACCCCTAGCCGGTGGGCGTTATAGAGGGTGTGCAGGCGTGCGGCAATCGCTCCCGCCTGCGTCAGATCGCCCGCCTTGATGGCGGGGACAAACTTGGTGTTGAGCAGTTGCCAGAACAGCTCCCCCTGCACTTTTTGCTCCCCCAGCAGCAGCTCCCTGAGGGGCTCGTTCAGATTGCTCTCTTGCCAGAAGCGGTTGCGGCTCTCGAACTCTTGCTGCAGTCGGGTGAGGGTTTGCAGCAACGCTTCCCGCTCCTCCGGTTTGGCATGGAGCAGGGTGTAGACCTGCAACTGGGATTCGATGAGGTAGAGGGGCGGCGGCAGAATATCGGCTACCACATCCTTCCCCTGTCCCATCTGGTCGGCTGCACTCCGGACCGAGTAAAGCCCGAAAAAGCTGATGGAGATCAGCGTGATAATGACCATGATCCCCAGAACCTGGCCAAAAAGCAGGGATCTGTCGTGAATTTGCTTGAGCATGTTGCCTCCATTCGGCTCCGTTCATGGATAGCATAGCTCTCTGTGAGGAGGATATGACTCGGATGTGGCCTTTGGAGCGTCAGGTAGCCGGTTGTCGGCTCTGGTGAGCGGGAGCGGGAGCTGGTGGTCAGGGGGCCGGTGGTGCAAAAAAGAACCCCGGCAGATGAGCCGGGGCAGAGGGTCGGTGGCGTTATGCCTGTTTTGGCACAGCTCTGCCTCGACGCAGGCCATCAAGGCTAAACAGCACCAGTGCGCTCCAGATGCAGGCGAAGGTGAGCTGCTTGTCTATCGCCAGCTCTTCCCCGTAGAGGGTGACCGCGAGAATGAACATCAGGCTGGGGCCTATGTACTGGAAGAAGCCCAAGGTGGAGAGCTTGAGTCGGGTTGCCGCAGCGGTAAAGCAGAGCAGGGGAGCCGTGGTGACGGCACCGGCGGCGATCAGCAGCAGATTGAGGTGCCAATCATTTTCAGTGAGATGACTGGTGGGACTGTCGGCAAAGCCCCACAGATAGATGGCCGCTGGCGGCAGCATGATCATGGTTTCGATCAGCAGACCGGTGAGGGCATCGAGGGCCAGTTTTTTGCGCATCAGACCATAGATGGCAAAGCTCGACGCCAGTACCAGCGCAATCCCGGGCAGCGAACCAAAGGCGATGAGCTGGATCGCCACACCGGCAAAGGCCAGCGCGACGGCCCACCACTGCAGGCGGCGCAGCTTCTCGCTCAGAAACACCATCCCCAGCAACACGTTGAACAGCGGGTTGATGTAGTAGCCGAGGCTGGCATCCAGCATGTGGCCGTTGTTGATGGCCCAGATAAACAGCAGCCAGTTACCGCCGATGGTGATCGAGGTAAACGCCAGGGTCAGCAGCACTTTTGGCTGGCGTAGCACCGCTTGCACCTTGTGCCACTGGCGGCCGAGCAGGGTCAGCACCATCAGCAAGACGCAGGACCAGATCATCCGGTGGGTCAGGATTTCGGCGGCCGGGACGGCAGAGAGGGTCTTGAAATAGACAGGGGCTATGCCCCAAAGGGTATAGGCGCACAGGGCGTAGATGACGCCCTGACGCTGGATCTGTTGCGGCATGGGGATGACCTTTACTGAAGCGTTGGATGCAGGAAAACATCGCAAAAAATCAGTGTAGCGATCCTTTTGCGGGGAAAGAAGCGAATAAACGAAGTTTGAGGGGAAGGGAGAGTGTGGCTGACCGGTCAGCCTTTGCCGCGGCGGATCTTGTCGACGTCCATCAACAGCCACAACATCAGGGCGATGGCGGAGATCCAGGGGCCCCAGGTCACGTAGGCCTCGCCATGCCCCAGCATGAAGAACAGCAGGGGCAAACCGATCACCAGAAAAAGTACGCTTCCCAGAAAAAATAGCATTTTTGTCTTTATATTTAACATGTTGGCTATTTTGTCATTATAAGGATTGAGCTCGGTGATGGAAGGCCAAAAATGCAAAAGGGGGATTTTTCCCCCTTTTTGATCCGATAGTGTTGTTTGGTGGGGTTATTCCAGCTGGATCCAGGTGCTTTTCAGCTCGGTGTACTTTTCCAGCGCATGAAGCGACTTGTCGCGGCCATTGCCGGACTGTTTGAATCCGCCGAATGGCATGGTCATGTCGCCACCGTCCCAGTTGTTGACGAACACGGTACCGGCGCGCAGGGCGCGGGAGCCTTTCACCGCCTTGTTGAGATCCGCCGTCCAGATCGCCGCCGCCAGCCCGTAGTCAGAGTCGTTGCCCAGCGCAATGGCCTCTTCGAGGGTATCGAAACCGGTCACCGCCAGCACAGGGCCGAAGATCTCCTCACGGAAGATCCGCATCTGCGGGGTCACGTCGTCGAAGATGGTGGGCTCGATGTAGAAGCCGCCGCTCCCGCTGTTGGTGCGGTTGCCGCCCAGCAGCAGTTTGGCCCCCTCCTGTTTGCCAATCTCGATATAGCGCAGCACCTGCTCCATCTGGATATTGTCCACCATGGCGCCGATGCGGGTGGCAGGATCGAGCGGGTCGGCCGAAATCCACTCCTTGGCGTGGGCCAGCAGCCGCTCCATAAATTGCGGCTTGATGCTGTTTTGCACCAGCAGGCGAGAGGCGGCGGTACACACCTCCCCCTGGTTGTAGAAGATGGCGCCAGCGGCGCTCTTGGCCGCAGCGTCCAGATCCGGCGCATCCGCCAGTATGATGTTGGGGCTCTTGCCACCGCACTCCATAAAGGCGCGCTTGAGGTTGGATTTGCCGGAACACTGCACCAGATGTTTGCCGATCTTGGTGGAGCCGGTGAAGGTGATGCAGTCCACATCCATGTGCATGGCCAGCGCTTCACCCACGGTATGGCCAAAGCCCGGCAGCACGTTGAAGACGCCGTCCGGAATGCCCGCTTCCTTGGCCAGACCCGCGATGCGCAGGGCGGTCAGGGGGGATTTTTCGGAAGGTTTGAGAATGACCGAGTTGCCGGTAGCGAGCGCCGGACCCAGCTTCCAGCAGGCCATCACCAGCGGGAAGTTCCACGGTACTATGGCGGCCACCACCCCGAGCGCCTCGCGGGTCACCAGCGCCAGTGCAGATTCCTCCACCGGGGCGACCTGATCGTAGATCTTGTCAATCGCTTCGGCGTTCCAGGCGATGCAGTTGGCAGCGGCGGGGGCGTCATAGCCCATGGCATCGCCGATGGGCTTGCCCATATCCAGCGACTCCAGCAGCGCCAGCTCCACCTTGTTGAGGCGCATCAGCTCGGCGAAGCGCTGCATGATCAGTTTGCGCTGTTTCGGCGGCAGGCCGCTCCAGCGTTTGTCGTTGAAGGCGTCACGGGCGGCCTGCACCGCCAGTTCGGCATCGGCGGCATCGCAGGCAGCCACCTTGGTCAGCAGCTTGCCGTTGGCCGGGTTGATGCAATCGAAGGTGGCGCCATTGACGGCATCCCGATAGCTGCCGTTGATAAAGGCTTGCGAGGGCAGGGTCAGATGGGCAGCCTTGTGTTGCCACTGGGCCAGGGTCAGGTCACTCATGTTCACTCCTTGAACCGGCAAAAGTCAGTTTCCGCGTATCAATATGCTAAACATCCTGCCGCTTGTAAATCCATCTTGTAACAATTCATTAAACATTAGCCACCTGCCGACGTGCGTCTGGATGTCAGAAACTGGCGGGGGTGTTGGCCGAAATCAGCATGCACTCCTGCTCGCCACTATTGCGAAAACGGTGGGGGGTGCGGCTGTCAAAGTAGTAGCCGTCTCCTGCGCCCAGCAGGTAGATCTGCTCGCCCACAGTCACTTCAACTTCGCCCTTGATGACGATGCCGCACTCTTCACCCTCATGGCTCAGCATGTCGTCACCGGTGTCTGCGCCCGGTGGCAGCACCTCCTGCAGCATGCCGATGGCGCGGTTGGCGCGGCTGTGCCCGACCAGCCGGTAGCTGATGGGGTGCGTGCCGAGATCCGGCATATCGGCGGCGCGGAAGACCACTTCTGTGCTCATTTCGGTCTCTTCGGTGAAGAAGCTGGCCAGCGACATGGGGATGCCTTCCAGCACCTTGCGCAGGGAGGAGACAGAGGGGCTCACCTGATTTTTCTCGATCTGGGAGATAAATCCGTTGGTCACGCCGGAGCGCTTGGCCAGCTCGCGCTGGGAGAGGGCTGCCGTGGTGCGAACCGCTTTGAGGCGGTGACCTATATCCATCTATAGACACTCCTTGACTGTTTACTATTATTAAAATTGTGTTAAATATCTTATACCACCCTGCTGATACATCTAGCTAGGGGTGGCACCAGACAGGGCGATAACGGGCCCTTTTTTATGGATTCAGGTGTTTAATTTAATAGGCATAGGCCGACAGTTGCTAAACACCTTAAGGATGAGGTGACCATGAAACCGATCAGCGACATCAATACGCCCTCCGACATGTCCGCCTTCTGGATGCCGTTCACCGCCAACCAGCAGTTCAAGGCGGCGCCGCGCATTCTTAAGTCGGCAGAGGGGATGTATTATCACTCAGAGGATGGCCGCAAGATACTGGATGGCACAGCCGGACTCTGGTGTTGCAACGCAGGCCATGGTCGGCGCGAGATTGCCGAGGCGGTCTCCCAGCAGATTTCCCACCTCGATTTCGCCCCTACTTTCCAGATGGGCCACCCCCTGCCATTCGAACTGGCCAACCGGCTGGTGGAGATTGCCCCCAAGGGGTTTGGCCACGTCTTCTATACCAACTCCGGCTCTGAATCGGTCGATACCGCGCTCAAAATCGCGCTGGCTTGGCAGCGGGCTCGCGGTCAGGGCACTCGCACCCGGCTGATTGGTCGCGAGCGTGGCTATCACGGGGTCGGCTTTGGCGGCATCTCGGTGGGGGGGATTCCCGGCAACCGCAAGTGGTTCGGCTCCCTGCTGACCGGGGTGGATCATCTGCCTCATACCCTCAACATCGCCAAAAACGCCTTCACCAAAGGGCTACCCGAGGAGGATGTGGCGCTGGCCGACGAGCTGGAGAAAATCGTCTTCCTGCACGATGCCAGCAATATCGCGGCGGTGATCGTCGAGCCCATCGCCGGCAGTACCGGCGTGCTGATGCCCCCCAAAGGCTACCTCAAGCGGCTGCGGGAGATCTGTACCAAACACGGCATCTTGTTGATTTTTGACGAGGTGATCACCGGTTTCGGTCGCCTCGGCTCCCCCTTTGCGGCACAAGAGTTCGATGTCATTCCCGACATGATCACCTGCGCCAAGGGGCTCACCAACGGCGCCATCCCCATGGGGGCGGTGCTGGTGCAGAAGCATATCTATGACGACATGATGGCGGCGGGCAAGGGGGCCATCGAGCTGTTCCACGGCTACACCTACTCCGGCCATCCGGTGGCGGCGGCCGCCGGTCTGGCAACCCTCGAGATCTATCGCAACGAGAACCTGCTCAGCCGCGCCGCCGATCTGGCTGGCTACTGGGAGGAGGCGGCCCATTCGCTGAAGGGCTGCAAGCATGTGAAGGATGTGCGCAACTACGGGCTGGTGGCGGGTATCGAGCTGGAATCCATGCCGGATGCGCCGGGCAAGCGCGCCTACGAGGTGTTTGTGCGCTGCTTCGAGAAGGGGGCACTGATCCGGGTGACCGGCGACATCATAGCCCTGTCGCCGCCTCTCATTATCGAGCGCAGTCAAATCGACGATCTCTTCACCCTGCTGCAGGATGTCCTGCAGGTACAACCCTAATCCATTTGATGGCCCCGCACTGGCGGGGCCTTGCGTTGGCGCACATCGGCAAGCGCAACGCAGTAACCATATCAGTCATCACGGAGGATACATGACATACAGGGTCAGCAACTTCATCAACGGCCAGTTGCAGGAGAGTCGCAGCGAGCGCCAGGGGGCCATCTTCAATCCCGCCTGCGGCAAGCAGCAGGGGAGTGTCGGGCTGTCGAGCACCGCCGAGTGTCAGGAGGCGATCGCCATCGCCGAGCGCGCCTTTGCCGACTGGTCGCAAACCCCGCCGCTGGTGCGGGCCCGGGTCTTGTTCCGCTTCAAGGAGTTGATGGAGCAGCACAGGGATGAGCTGGCCCAGCTGATCAGTCGCGAGCACGGCAAGGTCTTCTCCGATGCGCAGGGTGAGCTGACCCGTGGGCTGGAAGTGGTGGAGTTTGCCTGCGGCATTCCCCATCTGCTCAAGGGGGAGCACTCCCTCAACGTTGGTCGCGGGGTAGATAGCTACTCCATGATGCAGCCGGTGGGGGTCTGCGCCGGTATCACCCCGTTCAACTTCCCGGCCATGGTGCCGCTCTGGATGTTCCCGGTCGCCATCGCCTGCGGCAATACCTTTATCCTCAAACCCTCCGAGAAGGATCCCTCTCTCTCGCTGCGGATGGCCGAGCTGCTCAAGGAGGCCGGTCTGCCGGACGGGGTGCTCAACGTGGTGAACGGCGATAAAGAGGTGGTGGATGTGCTGCTGACCGACCCGCGAGTGGGTGCCGTGTCGTTTGTTGGCTCCACCCCCATCGCCCAGTACATCTATGCCACCGCCTCGGAGCATGGCAAGCGGGTACAGGCGCTGGGTGGCGCCAAGAACCACATGCTGGTGATGCCGGATGCGGATCTCGAACAGGCGGTCTCCGCCCTGATGGGGGCCGCTTATGGGGCGGCGGGCGAGCGCTGCATGGCGATCTCGGTTGCGGTGGTGGTGGGTGACGAGACCGCCGATGCGCTGGTGGCCAAGCTGACGCCGCTGGTGGAAAAATTGCGAGTCGGGCCAGGGCTGGGGCGGAGCCCGGAGAGCGAGATGGGGCCGCTCATCAGCAAGGAACATCTGGCCAAGGTGCGCGGCTACGTGGATCAGGGGGTAGCCGAAGGGGCCGCGCTGCGGGTCGATGGCCGCAAGCTGGCTCACGAGGAGGGTTACTTCATCGGTGGCTGCCTGTTTGACGAGGTGACGCCCGAGATGCGCATCTACCGCGAGGAGATCTTCGGCCCGGTGCTCGCCATCGTGCGGGTGCCGGACTACGAGACAGCGCTGCGGCTCATCAACGAGCACGAGTATGGCAACGGCACCGCCATTTTTACCTGTGACGGCGACACCGCGCGGGACTTCACGGCGCGGGTGCAGGTCGGTATGGTAGGGGTGAACGTTCCCATTCCGGTGCCGATGGCGTTTCACAGCTTTGGTGGCTGGAAGCGCTCCATCTTCGGGCCGCTCAACATGCACGGGCCGGACGGGGTTCGCTTCTATACCCGGATGAAGACGGTGACGGCGCGCTGGCCCCAGAGCCTGCGCAGTGGTGCCGAGTTCTCCATGCCGACCATGAAGTGATGCGCTGGCGCGTGCTCATGGCCTAACTTCTTGCCCCCGCCGGTCGTTGATTGGCGGGGGCGAACTCTGTAAAGGAACAACAGATGCGATTGGGAATTCTCGATTGTGACCGGCTCGATCCCGATCTGGCGGATCGTTTTGGCCCCGTTTACTCCGAGATGTTTATCAGGGGCTTTGCGGCCCTGGCCCCCGAACTGGAATTTCGGGTCTGGTCGGCTCTCGATGGAGAGCTGCCGGACGACCTGCACGAGTGCGATGCCTGGCTTATCACAGGTTCGCGCCACGATGCTTACAGCGACATCCCCTGGATTCAGGCGCTGCGGGCGTGGATCCGCCAGGCGCACGATGCCGACGTCAAGCTGGCCGGTATCTGCTTCGGTCATCAGGTGATCGCCCAGGCGCTGGGTGGCGAAGTGGTGAAGTCCACCAAGGGGTGGGGGCTGGGGGTGGCGGTGCATCCCATGCTGGCGGATGCACCCTGGATGGCGCCGTCGCGGGATCAGATCCGCATTCTGGCCAGCCATCAGGATCAGGTGGCCCTGCTGCCGCCGGGGGCGACCCGGCTGGCGGGCAACGATTTTTGCCCCAACTTCATGTTTTTGCAGGGCGATCACATCGTCGCCATTCAGGGGCACCCGGAGTTCTCGGTGGAGTACAACCGGGCGCTGATCGAGCGGCGCCGTGGCCTGTTGCCCGACGAACGCTACCGGAGCAGCCTCTCTTCGCTGGAGGGAGAGGTGGATTCCGCCACCATGATGCAGTGGCTGCTACAGTTTTTGGGGATTTTGTCGCTGCAGGCTGGCGCGGCCTGAACCCGGTTTGTGGTTTGTCAGCCCCCTCTTCGGGTGCTAGATTCTGTAGCAAAATGAAGGACCAAGCACTGCGATGTCGGGATCGGGTGATACACTGGCCGCCCTTTGTGGCGGCCAGTTTGTCTGGCTTGATCGCCGCACCAGTCTGAGCCAACCCTGCCTGAGCACAGAGAGTGAAGCCGTGAAACTACAGCAGTTAAAGTATTTGATCGCGATCCGGGACCACAACCTCAATGTGTCCGTGGCATCTGATGCGCTTTATACCAGTCAGCCCGGGGTCAGCAAACAGATTGGCCTGCTGGAGGGCGAGCTGGGGGTGCGGATCTTCGAGCGCCGCGGCAAGCACCTGCATCGCATCACGCCGGTGGGGGCAGAGATCATCAAGTGTGCCGAGGCGATGCTCAATATCGAGAGCAAGATCAAGGCGATCTCCCGCGAGTATCTGGACCCGACCGTGGGCACCCTCAATATTCACACCACCCACACCATAGCCCGCTATCTGCTGCCCAAGTCGGTCACCTACTTCACCAAGAAGTACCCCAAGATTTCGTTCCACCTCCATCCGGTGATGTCGGCGAGCAAGGAGCAGATCAGCAAGGGTTACTCCGATTTTTCCATCGTTGCCCACGAGATTGGCTGTGACAAGGAGCTTATCGCGCTGCCCGCCTATCTTTGGACCCTCTCGCTGGTGGTACCGCAGGACCACTCGTTGGCCAAGGTGAAGAAGCCGACCCTGGAGCAGCTCTGCCACTACCCGATCCTCAGCTACGAGAGCGGGGCAACCGGCCGTCAGGTGCAGGACGAGGTGTTCCATGCCGCCGGTCTCACCCCGAGCTACTACATGACGGTGATGGATGCCGGGGTGATCAAGCGCTACGTGGAGTTGGGCTTTGGCATCGGCATCATCTCCTCGCTGGTGGCCAATGACACCGATGCACCCGGGCTGGTCTCCATCAATCTGGAGCACCTGTTCAAACCCTGCCCGGCGCAGATCTGTTTCAGCAAGAGCATACTGCTGCAGAACTACATGTATGACTTCATCAGCTCCTTCTCGCCTCACCTCACCAAGGAGGTGATCCAGAGCGTGATGCAGCAGCCGAGTCAGGCGCGCATCGACGAGCTGTTGACGGGGGTGGAGCTGCCCATCTATTGATCCCGATCGGATTCCCGATCGCCGCCGGTTGTCTCTTCTGTCAGGCTGGGCTCTACTCGGGGTTCAGCCTTCTTTTCTGGGCTATCTCCATCGTCCGAGGTCTCTATGTCCCGCATTCTGCTGCTTGCCAATCTCAACTGTGATCATGTGCTCTCCCTCTCCGAACCGCTGGTGGCGGGGGCCCGGCTGCAATATGTGGATCAGGGACGCAGGCTGGGCGGCGGCGCCGCCAACACCGGCATCGGGCTGGTGTGGGCGGGCCACGAGGTGACCATTGCCTCCCGCATCGGACTGGATGAGGCCGGTGACTGGCTGCTGGAGCAGGCGGCCGGTTACGGGCTGGATTGCAGCCATGTGGAGCGTTTCGGCGGCGAAACCGGCGAGCTGCTGATCCTGGTGGACTCCACCGGCGAGCGCACCATACTGCGCCGCCCGCGGCGCCCCGATCTGCCCGGCGATCTGCCGCTGGAGGGGGTGGATTGCCTCTATGTGAACTATCCCGGCACCGCCATCATCAGCTATATGCGTCAGATGCTCGGCAAGAGCTTCGTGGTGGCCCAGTATCCCAAGGGGGGGCAGGCGCGCCGCCCCTGCCATGTGCTGGTAGCTTCCCGCTCTGACCTCGGGGAGGTGAGCGACCCCTGGCAACATGCCCGCCAGTTGGCGGGGGAGCAGCTCGAATGGCTGGTGCTGACCGAGGGCAAGGCGGGGGCCGTGGCCATCCATGGTGACGAGCAGATCCGGGTTGCTGCCCGGCCGGTTTCGGTGGTCGATACCACCGGGGCGGGGGATGCCTTCGCTGGTGGCCTGATCCACGGGTTGGCGCGGGGCATGGCAATCAAGGATGCCCTGCAGTGCGCGGTGGATTGGGGCGCGTTTGCCGTCGCATCCGAGAGCTCCATCCCCTCTATTGCCCTGAAAAACTGGCTGAAACAGCCCCACTGAGCCACCTTGCTGACGGTCGATTGAGGGCCGGATCACGGGCCATATGGCAACTCGTAGAGGGGGCTTGGCGAGGGGGACGGTTCGGGAGATTTACCCGCAATAAAGCGGGTAAACGTTGGGTTAACCCGGCAAGTTTGCGATCAATCAAAGAAAGTGTCGATTTATGTGCATCTTCATCGACACCCGCTGGTGCTGCTCTTAACCTGTCACTCCGCAACTCAGATTAAGAGACAGGTCCCCTTGGTGAACAGGGACGATCCGGTTGTCTCCTGCCTCTTAGCTCAATGTTGTCGTCCTGATTCCTGGCTTGTAGTAAGAGGCAAGTGAGACCATGCAACTGACACGATTTACCGACTACGCCCTGCGTACCCTGACCTTTCTGGCGATTCAGCCAGGGGATCGCCTGTCGACAATTACCGAAGTGGCCGACACCTTTGCGATCTCGCGCAACCATGTGGTCAAAATTGTGCACCAGCTTGGCATCAAGGGGTATATCGAGACGGTACGTGGCAAGCACGGTGGCATCCGCTTGGGTCGCTCTGCAGTCTCCATCAATCTGCGGGATGTGGTGATGGACATGGAGCACGTGCTCTGCCCGGTCGACTGCAAGCGTGAGAATTGCCGTCTCTCCGGTGGCTGCCGTATTCAGGGCATTCTGCGCCGCGCCATGAACGCTTTCCTCGAAGTGCTGGGTGAATACACCCTGGCCGATGCGGTGCGTGATCCTAATCGTCTCTGCCACCTGCTGGGTATCGAGCAGGATCCCATCGTGACCATGGCCTGACGGGGCGCACAATAACGAACAAGATATGAAAGGGGCCTGATGGCCCCTTTTGCTGTTGTGCACAGCTGGTTTTTAACGACTGCCCGGCTGGCGGATCAGGGTGATGGCGCCGTGCAGGCAGGCGAGGCCGCAGGCACCGCAGCCGTTGCAGGCATCCATGTTGACGTTGATGCCATCGGCGCTGGCCTTGATCGCCTGCTGGGGGCAGGCATCTTCACAGAGCAGGCAGTAGAAGCCTTGTCTGGCCTGACAGCTCTCCTCGATCTGGACCCGGGTCTGCACCTGACGGCCCAGTTGCAGATCGAGGGCGCCGGTGGGACAAGCTCTGGCGCAACTGCCGCAGTAGCTGCACTGGCCGCAGGCGAGATCGAGCACCGGCGTGCCCTCAATGGGGCTCCCCTCGTACTCCTCCTGGGTGGCCGGTTTGAGCAGGCCGCGCGGGCAGGCCTTGAAGCACTCGCCGCAACGGTTGCACAGCGAGAGGTATTGGGACTCCTCGATGGCCCACGGCGGGCGCGCTTCATGGCAAACCACGGCGGGCTTGCGGGAAGCTTGCCAGCCTTGCGTTAGCCAACGGAGGAAATAGTGAGTCATGCGCGCCCCTGATACCTATTAGGGGTTAATTTTATCGAAGTTTCGGTAAGCAGGCCAGAGAATAGCGGCCACCAGGATCGCAAGCGCAGTTGCCCTTGTGTAAGCTAGGCGGGTCTTTTTGCCTGGTTGAATGAAAACATATGTGGTTATTTCTCTGGCGTGCCTCCCTGCTCTACGTCTTTCCGCTGCTGATGTGGGCCTATTGCCGCATCAAGGATATCGAGTTCGCCGAGCTCGATACCGGCGTCAACAGCCACAAGTGGGTGGTGCTGGCCGCCTACCTGATCTACGTGGTGCTCTGGATTTTGGCTAACCGCTATCTCGAGCTGTTCTTGCGTCAACGGAGTCGCAAATGATCGATCCCGGGCTCTGGGGGATCTTGCTGCCTGCCGCCGTGCTAGCCCTCGGGCTTGGTTGGCTGATCGGGCGGCGAGCTGCCACGGCGCAGGCTCAGGAACTGATGCTGGTGCAGGAGCGTCATCAGGCGCTGCAAGATCGTTTCGACGAGTTGCAAGATGAGCGGATGCAGGGCCAGCAGAAACTGGATCAGCAGCAGACCCTGCTGATCAAGCTCACCGCTCGCCTCAAGGATGCGGAGGCGACCCTGCGCAGCGAGCGGCTGGCCGCCGCCGAGAAGCTGCAACTGCAACAGGAGGCGGAACAGCGCCTCAGCCAGCAGTTCGAGAACCTTGCTAACCGGATCTTCGAGCAAAACTCCGGTAACTTCCGCGAACTGAACCAGAACAGCCTCGATCTGCTTCTCACTCCGCTCAAAGAGCAGCTCGAGGGCTTTCGCCGTCAGGTGGGGGAGACCCACGCCCAGGAGACAGCCCAGCGTCACAGCCTCAAGTTCGAGCTGGAGCGCCTCGCCGAGCTCAACGCCCGCATGACCGAAGAGGCGGCGGCGCTGACCCGCGCCCTCAAGGGGGACAGCAAGCAGCAGGGCAACTGGGGTGAAGTGGTGCTGGCGCGGATCCTCAGCGAGTGCGGTCTGCGCGAGGGCCACGAGTACCACACCCAGGTCAATATCGAGGTGGAGAAGGGCAAACGCTACCAGCCCGACGTGATCGTCCACCTGCCTCAGGAAAAAGACATCATCATTGACGCCAAGGTGTCGCTGACCGCCTACGAGCGCTGGTTCAATGCTGGGGATGAGCTGGAGAAGGCGGTGGCGCTCAAGGAGCACGTCGCCTCGGTGCGCAACCATATCCGCGAGCTGGGCCGCAAGGATTACCAGCAGTTGCCCGGGGTACGTACCCTCGACTATGTGCTGATGTTCGTGGCGGTGGAGCCTGCCTTTTTCACCGCGCTGGAAGCCGATCCCTCGCTGGTGCGCTACGGCCTCGACCACAACATCCTGCTGGTGAGCCCCACCAACCTGATGGTGGCGCTGCGCACTATCGAAAACCTGTGGCGCTACGAACGACAGAATCAGAATGCCCGCCAGATTGCCGAGCGGGCCGGTCGCCTCTACGAAAAGCTGCGGCTGTTTGTGGAGGAGATGCAGCAGATGGGCGGCAGCCTGCACAAGGCGCAGGAGAGCTACGACAAGGCGATGGGGCGGCTGGTCAACGGCCGTGGCAACCTGATTGCGCAGGTCGAGCGTTTCCGCGAGCTGGGGGTGGAGGTGACCAAGAGCCTGCCCGAGCCGCTGGTGGAGCGCGCGCTGGAGCGTGACAACGAGCGGGAGTAGTTATTTCCCTGCGCCGCCATCAGCCAAGGCCCAAACACTGTTTGGGCCTTTTACAATCTACCGTCTGCCCAGCGCTTACCCATCATCAGAAAGCTGAACAGCAAACGGCCCACCGAAGTGGGCCGTTGTTATTTGCAGTGCCGGTGTGGATCAGCGGCTGGCAGCGCGGGCGCTCAGTTCGGCTTTCTCGCTATCGCTCAGGAAGGCCAGGGTCAGGCCGTTCTGCTGGGCGGTGCGGATTTCGCTGGCGGTCATGCCAGCGGCCGGGGCGGCCACTTCATATTCGTGGGGCAGGTCGATGCCCTCTACCGCTGGATCGTCGGTGTTGAGGCACGCCAGCACACCGGCAGCCAAGAACTGGCGGATCGGGTGTTCGGTCAGGCTTGCCACCGTGGTGGTCTGGATGTTGGAGGTGAGGCAGGATTCGATGCCGATGCGGTGCTCGGCCAGATAGGCCATCAGGGCCGGATCCGCAATCGCCTTGACGCCATGGCCGATACGTTCGGCACCCAGCTCGCGAATGGCTTGCCACATGCTATCGGGGCCAGCGGCTTCACCGGCGTGCACGGTGACACGCAGGCCAGCATCACGCACCTTGCGAAAGTGCTCGGTAAAGAGGGTGCCCGGGAAGCCCAGCTCGTCACCCGCCAAATCGATGGCCACCAGCTTGTCGCGAAGGGGCAGACAGGCGGCCAGCTCCTGATTGCACTGCTCGGTGCCAAAGGTGCGGCTCATGATGCCGATCAGGTTGGTCTTGATGCCGAAGTCGCGGCTGCCAGCGGCCATGCCGTCGATGATGGCTTCCACCACGCCCTGCGGGTGCAGCTTGTGGGCCATCGCCATATAGGCCGGGCTGAAACGCAGCTCGGCATAGTCGATACCGGCGCGCAGCAGATCTTCCACGTTCTCGTAGGCGACCCGGCGGCAGGCGTCGTAGTCGGCCAGCACGGCCACACCCCAATCCAGCTTCTTCAGGAAGGCAACCAGGCTCGGCTCGTTCTCGACGATCTGCACGTGGGGGCGCAGCGCTTCCAGCTCGAAGGCTGGCAGCTGGATATTGTGTTGGCGACCCAGCTCGAGGATGGTTTGCGGGCGGATGTTGCCGTCCAGATGGCGGTGCAGGTCGGTCAGGGGGAGAGATCTGTCAATCATGGGGGCGCCCTCGTCGAGTCAGGTTTGAAAGCCTGCCATTCTAGGCGGGGCTTTCAAAAAAGATACCCCGTTTACGGCTAAACGGGGCTCTGGCGGGCGGTGATTTGTCAGGGCGTGATGGGAATCGTTTTTCCACGGGACTCAGGAGAGATCGAGTTCCTTCAGCTTGCGGGTAAGGGTGTTGCGACCCCAACCGAGCAGGCGAGCCGCTTCCTGCTTGTGGCCGTGGGTGTGTTCCAGCGCCGTTTCCAGCATGATCCGCTCGAACTGGGGCATAGCATCGGCCAGGATGTCGGTCTCCCCCAGCGCCAGCTTGGCGGCAATCCACTCCTGCAACTGCTGTTGCCAGCAACCGGGCATGGCCGGTTGGCCCGGTTCGGCACTATTGCTGATCGGGGTCAGCAGTTCGGCAGGCAGGTCGCCGACCAGCACCTCCTGACCGGAGGCCATCACGGTGAGCCAGCGGCAGACGTTCTCCAGCTGGCGCACGTTGCCCGGCCAGGGCAGGCGGCTGATATAGGTCTGGGTATCGGGGTGCAGGCTCTTGGCCTCCACATTCAGCTCCTTGGCCGCCCGCAGCAGGAAGTGGTGGGCCAGCTGGGGAATATCCTCGCGGCGCTCCCTGAGGGCGGGGATGTGGATGCGGATGACGTTGAGGCGGTGGAACAGATCCTCGCGAAACTCGCCATCGGCCACCCGTTTTTCGAGATTCTGGTGGGTAGCGGCGATGATCCGCACATCCACCTGCACCGGCTGGTGACCGCCGACCCGGTAGAACTGGCCATCGGCCAATACCCGCAGCAGCCGGGTCTGCACATCCAGTGGCATGTCGCCGATCTCGTCGAGGAACAGGGTGCCGCCGTCGGCCTGCTCGAAGCGGCCGTGGCGGATGTTGTTGGCGCCGGTGAAGGCCCCCTTTTCGTGACCGAACAGCTCCGATTCGATGAGATCTTTCGGAATAGCCGCCATGTTGAGGGCGATGAAGTTCTTGTGAGCGCGCGGGCTGTGCTTGTGCAGCGCATGGGCGACCAGCTCTTTGCCGGTACCGCTCTGGCCGTTGATCAGCACAGATATGCTGGAGCGCGACAGGCGACCGATGGCGCGGAACACCTCCTGCATCGCCGGTGCCTCACCGATGATCTCCGGTGTGGCGGTAGTCTCCTGCTGGCGCACCTTGCGCTTGGTGCGCTGCTCTTTGAGGTGATTCTCGGCGCGGCGGACCAGGGTCACTGCTTCGTCGATGTCGAACGGTTTGGGCAGGTACTCGAAGGCACCACGCTGGTAGGCGTTGACCGCGCTATCCAGATCCGAGTGGGCGGTCATGATGATGATGGGCAGATCGGCCTGACGGCGGTGGATCTGCTCCAGCAGGCTGAGGCCATCGATGCCGGGCATCCGGATATCGGAGAGGATCACATCGGGCGAGCGCAGCTCAAGGGCGTGCAGCAGCGCTTCGCCGTCGGCAAAGCTCTCGCAGTTGAAGCCTTCGCTGCCGAGAGTGCGCTCCAGCACCCAGCGGATAGAGCTGTCGTCATCGACGATCCACACTTTGGCGGTCATGGGGTTCCCTTACTTGCGAAGCGGTAGAAAAATGGTGAATTCGGTGTGGCCCGGCCAGCTGATGCAGTCAATCCGCCCCTTGTGCTGGTCGATCAGGTTCTGGGCGATGGAGAGGCCGAGCCCGGTGCCCCCCTCCTTGCCGGTGATCATCGGATAGAACAGGGTGTCGCGGATGGCATCGGGAATGCCGGGGCCGTTGTCGATGATCTTGATCTCCGCCGCCAACCGGTAACGCTGGCCGTGGATGGTGATCTGGAAGGCGGTGCGGGTCTTGATGCGGATAAGCCCGGTCTGATCGCCCAGCGCTTCGGCGGCGTTGCGCACTATGTTGAGAAACGCCTGCTGCAGCTGGTCCGGCTCCATCTCGAATTCGGGAATACTGGGGTCGTAATCCCGCTCGATGCGTACCGTGGGCGGCAGTTCCAGCTCCACCAAGCGACGCACCTGTTCCAGCACCGAATGAACATTGTGCATCTGGTGGCGGCCGGGGCGCTGGGGGCCAAGCAGTCGATCGACCAGCACCCGCAGCCGGTCAGCCTGTTCGATGATGATGCCGGTGTATTCACGCAAGGCCGGGTCCGGCAGCTCTTTTTGCAGCAGTTGGGCTGCGCCGCGCAGGCCGCCGAGGGGATTCTTGATCTCGTGGGCCAGTCCGCGCACCAGCTCCTTGGCGGCCAGTTGCTGGGCATGCTGTTGCTGCTCCTGGCTGATCTTCTTCTGCTGATCGATCTTGCGCAGCTCCACCACCATCAGTCGCTGCTCATGGTCGGCGAGCGGGCTGACGCTGATCTCCACCAGTCTGGGTTCCCCCTCCACCACCAGGGTCACTTCGCTGTCGGTAAAGCCTTGC
Organism: Aeromonas sp. 160P; assembly: GCF_055193095.1. Classification (NCBI taxonomy): domain Bacteria; kingdom Pseudomonadati; phylum Pseudomonadota; class Gammaproteobacteria; order Aeromonadales; family Aeromonadaceae; genus Aeromonas; species Aeromonas sp. 160P. Next base: position 959,271 of record NZ_JBUXKV010000001.1, read on the forward strand.
CCTGAAACGAGGCACTGCTTGAGTCGCTGCAAGTCGAGGGAGATATGCTCCAGCAGATGGGGCAGTTCGATGCCGATCAACCGGCGTTCACTGAGGGAAAGTAGCTGTTCCGCCGCCGGGTTGACGAATTGAATGCAGAGCCGCTCATCCATCAGGATCACGGCGGTGAATAAATTATCCAATAGGGTCTTGGCATTATCCGAGCGGGTTGGCACAGGTTTCTCCCTAAAACGGTGCTATGCACCTGTAATGCACCGACATGGTGCATTGAGTTTACCCGCATCGGTGCGCTATATCACCCCTAGTCGGCCTTGGGGGTGGGTGTGGGAGCCGGAGTCACGCTTGCTCTATGCAGGTAAAAGGTGACTGAGCTGGATTTAGCAAGGATCGTACCGTCTTTGGCGAGCAGCTCGAGCTGCGCCTCGTGGGCACCGCGATCGACGTTTTCTACCCGGATCGACAGGCTGTTGCTGACGATGGGGGCGGCTTTGCCATCCAGGGTCAGGCGCACATCGTACTGGGTGGGTGGTTTGGGGCTGATGGTGCCCTGAAAGACGATGTTGCCGGTGTTGTCGCGCAGTGTACTGCCCTGCTCAGGGGAGAGCAGTTCAATCGCCAGCTTGGCCGCCTCTTTTTCCTTCTTGGCATCGGCGCCGGTCAGGCTGTTGAAGTTGTCCACCTGTACCGAACGGGGCGAGCTACCTATGAGGGGGGCGACCCGCAGATCGACCTCTTTGGCACTCTTGCCCGGTGGTGGTGCATCTGTGTAGTGGGTGACGCCGCTGCCATCGACCCAGGAGTAAACCTTGGCCGCCTCTGCAGCGAACGAGGTCAGCAACAGGAGGGCGAGAGTCCCTATGCCATGTTTGTTGTTCATCCATCTCTCCTTGACGGTATCTTGCTTAATCCTATCAGAGAAAAAACCCGCCAGATGGCGGGTTTTGTCACGATTAAGCAAGCTGGCCGGATTTAAACGGGCAGGCTGTTCTGACTTAAACGGAGTAGTACAGTTCGAACTCCAGCGGGTGCGGGGTCATGCGCACACGGTCAACGTCATGCTGTTTCAGCTCCAGATAGGAGTTGATGAAGTCATCGCTGAACACGCCACCACGGGTCAGGAACTCGCGATCTGCATTCAAGGCTGACAGCGCTTCGTCCAGAGAGCCGGCAACGGTCGGTACTTCTGCGGCTTCTTCCGGCGGCAGGTCATACAAGTTCTTGTCCATGGCATCGCCCGGATGGATCTTGTTGATGATACCGTCCAGACCGGCCATCAGCTGGGCTGCGAAGGCCAGGTACGGGTTGGCGGCCGGATCCGGGAAGCGCACTTCGATACGACGGGCTTTCGGGCTCGGTACCACCGGGATACGGATGGAGGCAGAGCGGTTGCGAGCGGAGTAGGCCAGCATGACCGGTGCTTCATAACCCGGCACCAGACGCTTGTAGGAGTTGGTGGTTGGGTTGGCGAAGGCGTTGATAGCCTTGGCGTGCTTGATGATACCGCCGATGTAGTGCAGTGCCATCTCGGACAGGCCGCCGTACAGGTCGCCCGCAAACAGGTTGACACCGTTCTTGGCCAGCGACTGGTGGCAGTGCATGCCGGAGCCGTTGTCACCGAACATGGGTTTCGGCATGAAGGTGACGGTCTTGTTGTAGGCGTGGGCCACGTTGTGGATCACGTACTTCAGTACCTGTACTTCATCAGCCTTCAGGGTAAGGGTGTTGAAGCGGGTAGCGATCTCGTTCTGACCGGCAGTGGCCACTTCGTGGTGGTGAGCTTCAACGACCTGGCCCATCTCTTCCAGCACCAGACACATGGCGGCGCGGATATCCTGGGAAGAGTCGACCGGTGCAACCGGGAAGTAGCCGCCTTTGACGAACGGACGGTGGCCCTTGTTGCCGTGCTCATACTCGGTGCCGGAGTTCCATGCAGCCTCTTCAGATTCGATTTTCACGAAGCTGTGGCCCATGGTGTTGGAGAAGGTGATGTTGTCGAACATGAAGAATTCCGGCTCCGGCCCGAACAGCACGGTGTCAGCGATGCCGCTGGACTTCAGGAAATCTTCGGCGCGCTTGGCGATGGAGCGCGGGTCGCGGTCGTAGCCCTGCATGGTGGCAGGCTCGAGCACGTCACAAACGATGTTCAGGGTGGTCTCTTCAGTGAAGGGATCCAGCTTGGCGGAGGCTGCGTCCGGCATCAGTACCATGTCGGATTCGTTGATACCTTTCCAGCCGCCGATGGAGGAACCATCGAACATCTTGCCGTCTTCAAAGAAATCTTCGTTGACCTGATGAGAAGGGATGGATACGTGCTGCTCTTTACCCTTGGTGTCGGTAAAGCGCAGATCAACAAACTTGACTTCGTGTTCCTGGATCAGGGCCAAAACGTTCTGGGCTGACATGCTAAGTAACCTCCGGTGTTAAAAATCTTTGGGTGAATGCGTCATCGTATTCACATAAGCCAGTATCGTGCCAAGTTTGTGGCAGCGTGATTTCAGCGTCATCCCGCAGGAGACGTGCCCCAAAATCAGGCGGTCATGACTGGTAACGCATCAAATTAGTGCAACGATGGATCGTTTTGGTGCTCTAAAGTGGTGCATATCATACGGTCACTTCCCATCTAAGCAGGGTTTGTCGGGGCGGTCTATGATCCAGATCTGTTGTTGTGCGTGAATGGACTGCAATTCTGCTAGGCAGATCACAAAGGCGAGAGTACAATTAGCGCCCAATTTTACCCGGTGATTGAGGCGAGAATGTTAGAGAATTTACGCAATATTGCGATTATTGCGCACGTAGACCACGGCAAAACTACCCTGGTTGATAAGCTGCTGCAGCAGTCTGGAACCCTGGACCGTACCACTGATGGTCAAGAGCGTCTGATGGATTCCAACGACCTGGAAAAGGAACGTGGTATTACCATTCTCGCCAAGAACACCGCGATCCGCTGGAATGACTACCGCATCAACATCGTTGATACCCCGGGTCACGCCGACTTCGGTGGTGAGGTTGAGCGTGTTCTGTCCATGGTTGACTCCGTGCTGCTGCTGGTTGATGCCGTTGACGGCCCGATGCCACAGACCCGTTTCGTGACCCAGAAAGCATTTGCCAAGGGTCTGAAGCCGATCGTGGTTATCAACAAGGTTGACCGTCCGGGCGCTCGTCCTGATTGGGTTATGGATCAGGTATTTGACCTGTTTGACAACCTGGGTGCCACTGATGAGCAGCTGGACTTTAAAGTTGTTTACGCCTCTGCGCTGAACGGCTGGGCCTCCATGGATCAGGACGTTGAGTCTGACAGCATGGAGCCGCTGTTCCAGGCTATCGTTGATAACGTGAAAGCACCGAATGCCGATCCTGAAGGCGGCTTCCAGATGCAGATCTCCCAGATCGATTACAACTCCTACGTGGGTGTTATCGGTATCGGCCGTATCAGCCGTGGTCGCGTCAAGAGCAACCAGCAGGTTACTGTTGTTGGTGCTGATGGCAAGACTCGTACTGGTAAGGTCGGTCAGGTACTGGGTTACCTGGGCCTGGCTCGTACTGAAGTTGCAAGCGCGCAAGCGGGCGACATCATCGCTATCACCGGTCTGGGTGAGCTGAAAATCTCCGACACCATCTGTGATAACAACGCAGTTGAAGCCTTGCCGGCGCTGTCTGTTGATGAGCCGACCGTGAACATGACCTTCCAGGTCAACACCTCACCGTTTGCCGGTAAAGAAGGTAAGTTCGTTACTTCCCGTAACATCCGTGAGCGTCTTGACCAGGAACTAGTTCACAACGTGGCCCTGCGTGTGGAAGACACTGATGACCAGGACAAGTTCCGTGTATCCGGTCGTGGTGAACTGCACCTCTCCATCCTGATCGAAAACATGCGTCGCGAAGGCTACGAACTGGCGGTATCCCGTCCAGAAGTTATCCTGCGCACCATCGATGGCGTGCTTCACGAACCGTATGAGACAGTCACTGTCGATGTGGAAGAAGCGAACCAGGGTTCCGTGATGGAGCAACTCGGCCTGCGTAAGGGTGAGATGACCAACATGACTCCGGATGGCAAAGGCCGTGTGCGTCTTGACTTCATGATCCCGAGCCGTGGCTTGATCGGTTTCCAGACCGAGTTCCTGACCATGACCTCCGGTACCGGTCTGCTGTATCACAGCTTCGACCATTACGGTCCGCACAAGGGTGGCAGCATCGGCGAGCGTCAGAATGGCGTGCTGATCTCCAACGCAACCGGTAAGGCGCTGACTTTCGCCCTGTTCGGTCTGCAAGACCGCGGTCGTCTGTTTATCGGTCACGCTACCGAAGTATACGAAGGCCAGGTGATCGGTATTCACTCCCGCTCCAACGACCTGACAGTTAACTGCCTGAAGGGCAAGCAGCTGACCAACATGCGTGCCTCCGGTACCGATGAAGCTCAAGTGCTGACTCCGCCGATCCGCATGACCCTGGAACAGGCTCTCGAGTTCATCGACAACGATGAACTGGTAGAAGTTACTCCTAAGGCAGTCCGCATTCGTAAGAAGCTGCTGACTGAGATGGATCGTAAGCGCGCAGGTCGTGCTTAATCCAACGGCTTGAGCTGTTGATGGTCGTCACCGACTGCTAATGGTTTATTGCAAAACGCCCCCAAGCCCCTGGCTTGGGGGCGTTTTTTCATGTCTGGCTATCAGGCGATGGCGCTCAAGCCAGCTGGCTGTCAGCCTGTAGTTCGATGGTTCGATGGTTCGATGGTTCGATGGTTCGATGGTTCTGTGCCCTATAGGAAAAAGCCGCAGCGGGTGAACGCTGCGGCTTTTTGCTGGCATGCAGAGAGGAGTTACTGACGCCAGAAGGAGGGGAAGAACAGCACGGCGACCGTCAGGATCTCCAGTCGGCCCAGCAGCATGCCGAACGACAGCAGCCATTTGGCCGAGTCGGGCAGGCTGGCGAAGTTGGTGCTGGGGCCAACCACGGGGCCCATACCCGGCCCTACGTTGGCGACGGCGGTGATGGAGCTGGAGATGGAGGTCAGGGGGTCGAGTCCGATGGCCGCCAGCAGCGCTGCAATCACCAGAATGATGGCGAAGTAGGCCAGCACGAAGGAGATCATCGAGCGGATGATGGCGTCATTGACCGTCCGGCCGTTGTATTTTTGCGGGAACACCGCAGAGGGGTGCATCAGCTGGCGCATCTGTTTTCTGAACAGGGCAAACGCCACCTGTACCCGGAAGATCTTCAGACCGCCCGCGGTGGAGCCGGAGCAGGCGCCCAGTGCCAACAGCACGATGAAGACGATGCTGGCCAGCGGCCCCCAGGTGCCGAAGTCACCGAGACCGAAGCCAGTGGTGGTGAGTACCGAGACGATGTTGAAGCAGCTGATGCGCAAGGCATCCATAAAACTGAACAGGTCCCGCTGCCACAAATAGAAGGTCATGATGGCCGTCACCCAGACGACCAGCCAGAAAAAGCCGCGTACCTGGGCATCCTGGAACAGGCTGTAATCCTTGTGGTTGAGGCTCTGCACGTAGAGCAGGAAGGGCAGGCCGCCGAGGAACATGAACAGGGTGCCAATCCAGTGTGCCGAGTTGGAGAAGTGGGACATGGACTGATCGGAGGTCGAGTATCCACCGGTACTCAAGGTGGTCATGGCGTGGTTGATTGCCTCGAACATGTTCATGCCGCTGGCCCAGTAAGCCATGAAGCAGAGCATGGAGAGCACCAGATACACCACGACTATGTTGTTGGCCACCGTCTTGGCTCGTGGCGCGCTCTTGTCAGACCAATCCGAGCTCTCGGTCTGGAACAGCTTCATACCCCCCACGTTGAGGTAAGGCAGGATGGCGACCGCCATGACGATAAAGCCAACGCCTCCCAGCCACTGCAGGATAGATCGCCACAACAGGATGCTGTGGGCCATATTGTCGAGCCCGGAGAGCACCGTAGACCCTGTGGTGGTCACCCCTGACATGGTCTCGAAATAGGCATCCGCAAAGCCGATGTGATTGATGAAGACAAAAGGCAGGGCGCCAAAGATACAGGCCACTACCCAGACGGAGGTGGTGAGCAGGAACATCTCCCGCACCCCCAGATGAAATTCTGCCTTGCGGCCATAGTGCAGGCAGAGCAGCGCAGCACCATGAGTGATCAGCACCGATTTGAGAAATTCGACGAATCCTTCAGAGCCGGTGAGCAGTGCCAGCAAGGTGGGCAGCCACATGAAGAGCGCCAGCTTGGAGAGCACCAACCCGAGGGTGAAGATAATGGGACGCAGCTTGATCATGTTCGATAACCTGGTCGTTGATTAAAAAAGACCCGGACAATTCCCTTCAGGGAGCCGGGTCTGGTTTGACAGCCTGAGCGCATCAATACGTTACAGGAAGAAAGGACTTGGCTGAAACAGCCGTTCCACTTCAGGGATGTACTTCTTGTCCACCAGGAACATGACTACGTGGTCATCCTGCTGGATTTTGGTGCGATCGTGGGCGATCAGCACCTCATCCCCGCGAACGATGGCACCAATGGTGGTGCCGGGTGGCAGCCTAAGTTCACCCACAGTCTTGCCGACCACCTTGGAGGTATTCTCGTCGCCATGGGCGATCGCCTCAATGGCCTCGGCAGCGCCACGGCGCAAACTGTAGACGTTGGCGATATCTGCCCGGCGCACGTGGGTCAGCAGGGCTGAAATGGTGGCCTGCTGGGGTGAGATGGCGATATCGATCGGGCCACCTTGCACCAAATCCACGTAGGCACCGCGCTGGATCAGCACCATGGTCTTCTTGGCACCCATCTTCTTGGCGAGCAGTGCCGACATGATGTTGGCCTCATCCTCGTTGGTCACCGCGATAAAGACGTCGATCTGATCGATATGCTCCTCGGCCAGCAGTTCCTGGTCTGACGCATCGCCACAGAAGACGATGGTGTTTTCCAACAGCTCGGAAAGCTGCTCTGCCCGCTTCTGGTTGCGCTCAATGAGTTTGACGCTATAACGCTTCTCCAGCTGACGTGCCAGACCGGCCCCGATATTGCCACCGCCGACGATCATGATGCGACGGTAGGGGCTCTCGAGGCGCTGTAACTCCGACATCACTGCGCGGATATGGCCTGCCGCCGCCACAAAGAACACCTCGTCATCCGCTTCGATGATGGTGGTGCCTTGCGGGCGGATCGGGCGCCCCTGACGGAAAATGGCCGCTACCCGGGTCTCGATGTTGGGCATATGCTCGCGCAGGGTGGAGAGGGCATTGCCCACCAGCGGACCGCCGTAGTAAGCCTTTACCGCCACTAAACCTACGCGACCACCTGCAAAATCAACCACTTGTAGCGCTCCCGGATACTCGATCAGGCGACGGACATAGTCGGTGACCAGCTGCTCGGGGGCGATCAGGTGATCGACCGGCACAGATTCAGGCAGGAACAGGCGATCCCGCTCACTGAGATAGGCAGGGGAGCGGATCCGCGCCACCTTGTTCGGGGTGTTGAACAGGGTGTAGGCCACCTGACAGGCAATCATATTGGTTTCGTCACTGTTGGTGACGGCTACCAGCATGTCAGCATCTTGCGCTCCCGCTTCGCGCAGTACCTTGGGGTGAGCACCGTGGCCGTTGACCACCCGCAGGTCAAACTTGTCCTGCAGCTCGCGCAGGCGTTCGCTGTCGGTATCGACGATGGTGATGTCGTTGTTCTCCCCGGCCAGGTTCTCGGCCAGGGTGCCGCCGACTTGGCCGGCTCCCAAAATGATAATTTTCATAGGGAACGTCTACTCACATTGGTGCAGTAAAAGGGGCAGCCAGCGGATGTCTGGCTGCTTTCCTGAACGAGGGGCGTCATCTCAGGTTCAGAGCTTGATCAGTTTGGCGTAGTAGAAGCCATCCATCTCGGCTTCACCCGGCAGGAACTGGCGCCCCGGGCAATCCGGGGTGTCTTGCGGGTGCAGCGGTACCAATTTGGCACCTTTGGTCGCCGCAAGGAAGGCGCGGATCTGCTCGCGGTTCTCTTCCGGCAGTACGGAGCAGGTGGCGTAGAGCAGGGTGCCGCCGCTTTTCAGCTTGCCCCAGAGGGCATTGAGAATGCGGCGCTGCAGTTCGGCCAGCTCACGAATGTCCTGATCCCGGCGCAGCCACTTGATGTCGGGATGACGACGGATCACGCCAGTGGCGGAGCAGGGCGCATCCAGCAGAATGCGATCGAACTGGCCCTCTGGCCACCACTGATCCGGGGTGCTGGCATCGCCATGGATCACCTGAGCGGTGAGGCCGATGCGAACCAGGTTCTCTTGCACCCGTTTGAGGCGGTTGTCGTCAGCATCGACGGCAACTACACCGGCAAGCTTGGACTGACGCTCCAGCAGGTGGGCGGTTTTGCCACCGGGAGCGGCGCAGGCGTCGAGTACCCACTCACCCGGTTGGGGGTCGAGCAGCTGTGCGGCCTGCTGTGCGGCGCCATCTTGTACCGAGCAGTCACCTTCCTCGAAGCCGGGCAGCTTGGTGACGTCGCAAGGGCGTTCCAGCAGGATACAATCTTCCCCTTCCTCGCCGGCTACTGCATTGATGCCCACTTCGGCCATGCGGGCCAGCATCTGTTCGCGGCTCTGGCGCTGGCTGTTGTTACGGATCCACATTGGCGGGCGCTGGTTGTTGGCCTCCATGATCAATTCCCACTGATCAGGGTAAGCCTGGCGCAGCCGTTTGGTCAGCCACTCTGGGTGACCGAGGCGAATGTTGGGGACCCGGTCGATGCGCAGCAGGATGACTTCAGCGCTGCGCTGGAAGTTGCGCAGCACGCCGTTGATCAGGCCACGCAGGGAGGTACCCTTGAGCAGTTTGACGGCATTGACCGTCTCGGCCACCGCGGCGTGGGCCGGAATGCGGGTATAGATGAGCTGATAGAGGCCGACCAGAATGAGGTAATGAAAGATACGGCTCTTGTTCTTGAGCGGCTTGTCCATCATCTCGCTCACCGCCGCATCGAGGCGGGGTAGCCAGCGCAGGGTGCCATAGCAAAGTTCTTGCAGGAGGGCGCGGTCGCGAGGCGCAACCTTCTCCTGGGCAGCAGGCAGAACAGCGGAGAGAGATTGACCCTGATCCAGCACCTGTTGAATAACGAGAGCAGCCTGTGCGCGTGTTTTCATAATGTTACCTTAGATGCGCAAGTCGGGGCCTTGGCCCCGCTTGTGTCAATTCAGTTCAATTGCGTGCCGGGTTCAAACCAGTCGCGGCGAGAGTTCAGCAGATCTGCAACCGACATGGCTTTTTTGCCGGGTGGCTGCAGGGCCAGCAGGCGCAAGATGCCTTGGCCGGTGGCGATGTCGATCCCCTGTTTGTCAGCGTTGAGCAGGGTGCCGGGTTGCTGACCGTGCTCGCTGGCGATGACCTCTGCTTGCCATACTTTGATGGTTTGGTCAGCCACCTCAAACCAGCTGATAGGCCAGGGGTTGAAGGCACGGATACAACGCTCAATCGTCACTGCGTCCATTGACCAGTCGATGCGAGCCTCCTCTTTGGAGAGCTTTTCGGCGTAGTTGGCTAGCGCATCATCTTGCGCGTCGGCGGCGGTTTCACCGGCCGCCATGGCATTGATGGTATCGACCAGTGCCTGCGGGCCCAGTTCCGCCAGCTTGTCGTACAGGCTGGCCGAGGTGTCGTCTGCCGAGATGGGGCAGTGTACCTTGCGGATCATGGCGCCGGTATCGAGCCCCACATCCATCTGCATAATAGTGACACCGGTTTCGTCATCGCCCGCCCAGATAGCGCGCTGGATCGGCGCTGCACCGCGCCAGCGTGGCAGCAGCGAGCCGTGGACGTTGATGCAGCCCAGCGGGGGGGTATCGAGCACAACCTTGGGCAGGATCAGGCCATAGGCCACCACCACCATCAGGTCGGCACCCAAGGCGGCCAACTCGGCTTGCGCCTCTTCTTTGCGCAGGGAGGCTGGTTGGTAAACCGGCAGATTGTGGGTCAGGGCCAGCTCTTTGACCGAGCTGGCGGTGAGCTTCTGACCGCGACCGGCAGGCTTGTCAGGCTGGGTATAAACGGCAACGACCTCGTGGTCGGAAGACAACAACGCCGCCAAGTGACGGGCGGCGAAGTCGGGAGTACCGGCAAAAATCAGTTTCAGTTTCTTCAATGCAACAGGTCCTCAGAGGGCTTTGCGATCTTCACGGGCCATTTTTTCCAGCTTCTGACGAATGCGCTGGCGCTTGAGTGGGGACAAGTAATCCACAAACAGCTTGCCGACCAGATGATCCATCTCATGCTGGATGCAGATAGCGAGCAGATCGTCCGCTGCCAGTTCGAATGACTTGCCGTGACGATCCAGAGCCCTGATGGTGAGCTGTTCGGCGCGAGGCACCAAGGCACGATGTTCCGGAACGGAGAGGCACCCCTCTTCAATGCCGGTACTGCCGCTCTGCTCGAGGATCTCCGGATTGATCAATACCAGAGGATCTTCACGGTTTTCAGAGACATCGATCACTATGATGCGCTGATGAATGTTGACTTGAGTTGCGGCCAGGCCAATGCCTTCCTCCGCATACATTGTTTCGAACATATCATCTACAATGTGTTGTAACTCGGGTGTAAAGGTCTCGACAGGGGCTGCTACAGTGCGCAGACGTTCATCGGGAAAGCGCAATACATCTAGAATGGCCATAGTTTTTTCTTTCGTTTCGTATAAATGCAGTCAAATATTGGCGTAATTCTAGTCATTTACGCCGACAAAAAACAGCAACACTTTGCGTGCAGAAGTAACAGGGAGTGTTATGTATCTGAAGCAAACCATCTTCGCCTGCTTGTTGGTGACAGTGGGCCAGTCAGCCTTGGCCGAGCCGTTGCAGCTGAAGCAGGGTTATCCCGACAGTTATGTGGTGCAAAAAGGCGACACCTTGTGGGATATCTCCGGCCAGTATCTGGCAGAACCCTGGCTGTGGCCGCGCCTCTGGAACATTAATCCGCAGATTGCCAACCCGCACTGGATCTATCCCGGCGATGTGCTGCATCTGACCTGGGTCAACGGGGAGCCCCGTCTTGGCAAGGAGATACAGGGTGGCAAGCAAGTCATCCGCCTTAGCCCCAAAAACCGCTATGAGAACAAAGCCAACCCTATTCCGACCTTGCCCATCAGCGAGATCGGCCCTTTCTTGCAAACCGACCATATTTTGGCAGACAGCCAGCAGCAGAAGACTCTGCCTTATCTGCTGGGATCGGACCAGAAACACATAGGCATGCTGGAGGGGGATACCCTCTATGTGCAGGGTTCACTGACGCCGGGGCAGGTCTATGGCGTCTATCACCCCGGGGTGATCTACAAGGATCGTGAAACCGGTGAACTGCTGGGCCAGGAGGCGATCTTCGCCGGTGTGGTGCGTGCCGTGGCGCGTCTTGATGGCGACCGGACCAAAGTAACCCTGACCCACAACCAGCGCGAAGTGCTGCAGGGTGACAAGGTGATGCCATTACCCGCTCAGGAGAACATGCCAGCCGTATTTATGCCCCGAGCCGCGCCTGCTATTACCCCCGGTTACATTATCGGCTTGCCAAACAAGACCCGTGGGGGGGGCAAGTTTGATGTGGTGTTGATCAATCGGGGTGCCCGTGATCAACTGGTCGCCGGGGATGTGCTGGATGTCAAACGCCCTGGGGCCGCGTTGGTAACCAAAAATGGCGATGTGCAGTACAAGGAGCTGTCGTCGGTCTTTAACCGGATGTTTTACAGCAGTAATAACAAGGCACCACTGCCTTCCGAAGCGATTGCCCGAGTCATGTTGTTTAAGGTCTATGACAAGCTGAGCTACGGTCTCATCATGCAGAGTAATGACATGGTGAGCTCGGGTTATCAGGTCACTCATTTCTGACGTGACTTATCCAGATGAGCGTCTGGCGCTCTGGCTGACCCTTGATGCAGTCGCCGGTATTGGCCCGGTGACTGCTGCCCGTCTGCTGGAGCGAGTTGGAGGAAGCATTGATGCGCTATTTCAGTGCGACGAAACAGAGCTTCATGGCCTGGGGCTATCCTCGGAACAGATAAGGCAATTACGGTGGCCATCGCCGGTTGTTGAGCAGAGCCTGGCTTGGGCGGCACTGTCCGGCAATGCCCTGATCCCGCAAGATCATCCGGTTTATCCTCCCTTGTTACGTGAAATTCCAGCCGCCCCTTTGCTGCTCTACTGTCGCGGCGATCTTGCTGCCCTGTCACTACCTCAGTTGGCGATGGTCGGGACGCGCCATCCTACCTATGCCGGCAAAGACAATGCCTCTCGCCTCAGTGCTGAGCTGGTCGCCTGTGGGTTGGCTATTACCTCAGGGCTGGCGCTGGGCATTGATGGTGTTTGCCATCAGCAAGCGCTGGCTGCCGGGGGCATAACCCTCGCGGTACTGGGCTCGGGTCTCGACAGCCTCTACCCCAAACGCCATCAAGGGCTGGCAGGCCAGATTCTGGAGAATGGTGGTTTGCTTATCTCCGAGCTGGCACCGGATAAGGGACCGCTCGCTGAACATTTTCCTCGGCGCAACCGTATTATCAGTGGCCTGTCGTTGGGCACCCTGGTGGTGGAGGCGACCGAACAGAGCGGTTCATTGATCACCGCCCGCTATGCATTGGAACAGGGGCGCGAGGTGTTTGCGGTGCCCGGCGCGCCGCAAAATGCCCAAGCCATAGGGTGCAACAGATTAATTCAGCAGGGGGCCAAACTTGTGCTGAGTGCGGCCGATATAGTGGAAGAGCTGCCTGAGTGGAGCGTTCGGTCGCAGTGGCCGGCTGCATCATCTGAGCAACAGCATAATAGCGAATTGCCTTATGCCGATTTGTTGGATAACGTAGATTATGAGACCACGAGCGTGGATACCGTTGCCGAGCGGGCCCAGCTTCCTGTCGAAGTGGTATTAGGCAGGTTGGTAGAGCTGGAGCTGGCCGGTGCAGTGATGGCGGTAGCCGGTGGATACGTCAGAGCGAGGAGGGCGAATCATGTTTGATGTATTGATGTACCTTTTCGAGACCTACATCCACAGCGATGCAGATGTGATGGTCGAGCAGGATGAGCTCAGCGACGAGTTGACTCGGGCCGGTTTCGATAAAGATGAAATCGACAAGGCACTGAATTGGCTGGAGCGACTGGCCAACTTGCACGATAGCGAGCGGGAGGTCTATGTCACCGCCAGCGCGCAAGGCTCAATGCGTATCTATGCCCCGCAGGAGCTGGCTCGTCTCGGCACCGAGTGCCGTGGTTTCCTGCTCTTCCTGGAGCAGGCTCAAGTATTGAATGCTGAAACCCGCGAGATCTGTATCGAGCGCCTGCTCGAGCTGGATAAGCCGGATATCGAGCTGGATGACCTGAAGTGGGTCGTCATGATGGTGCTGTTTAACGTACCGGGCAGTGAAAATGCCTACCAGCAGATGGAAGAGCTGGTGTTTGATGAGTCAGACGGCGTCATTCACTGACAGTCCGGTGCCGCGCTGGTAGAATTCAGGCCATCTGGATTCCAAGGCGCGGCCCATGTCAAAAATCGATCATCACCTCTTTTCAGCCCACGAACATGCCTTCGAGCGCGAGCCGTGCCCGCAGTGTGGGGCCGAACTGGTGATGCGCCAGGGCAAGCATGGCCTGTTTCTTGGCTGCTCCACGTACCCTTCCTGTGACTATATCCGCTCCCTGACACCATCCGGCCGCGACATCGAAAAGGTGCTTGAAGGCTCTGCCTGTCCCGATTGCGGACAGCCGCTGGCGATCAAGAAGGGGCGTTACGGTCTGTTTGTCGGCTGCACCCACTATCCGGCCTGTCAGCACATCGCATCCTTGCAGGAGAGTGACGATACCCAGATCCTCTGCCCCGCGTGCGGCAAGGATCATCTGGTGAGCCGAACCTCCCGCTATGGCAAGCAGTTTTACTCGTGTGATGGCTATCCCCATTGCAAATATGTGGTGAACGACAAGCCGATCCCCATGCCCTGTCCCGCGTGTGGCTGGGGCATCATGGTCGAGAAAAAAGTGCGGGGAAATCTGCGCTGGGTCTGTCCGCAAAAGAAATGCGGCCACCAAAGTGAGCAGGTATAATCGCGCCGCCGCAAGCAGATAAAAACGTTTTCGGTGAACATCATCCCCCACTTGGAGTAAGGACATCTTCACCATGAGTAAACCCTTTGTTGCCGTCTTGATGGGCTCTGATTCTGACTTTCCGGTGATGCAAACCACCCTTGAGGTGCTCAAGTCGTTTGATATCACTGTGGAAGTTAAAGTGACCTCCGCGCACCGTACTCCGGCAGCGACCCATCAGTATGTGACCGATGCCGAGGCCCGTGGCTGCAAGGTCTTTATCTGTGCGGCCGGCCTGGCTGCTCATCTGGCAGGTGCCGTTGCTGGCATCACCACTCGCCCGGTGATCGGCGTGCCTATCGATGGCGGCCCGCTCAAGGGGCTGGATGCGTTGTTCTCTACCGTGCAGATGCCGGGCGGTGTACCGGTGGCGACGGTGGCAATCGGCAAGGCCGGCGCCAAGAACGCAGGTTACCTGGCCGCGCAGATGCTGGCGGTGGCTGATGATGCACTGGCGGTCAAGGTTCGTGCCGAACGGCAGAAGAATGCCGAAGAGGTAATGGCCAAGGATGCCGCTCTGCAGGCTCTACTCAAATAAGTCGGTTGGTCGCGATCTGAAGATGACGTATTTTTCTGTGCTTCTGCCAGCGCGTCTATCCGCCATGATCGCTGCCACCTTGATTCAATTTGCAACCAAGTGATGAGGCGGCAGCCAGACTGCCGCATTTTTATATGCCAAATAAATTTGAACTCGCAGTTACCGCTCTCCAGCAGGATGGGGTGATTGCCTACGCAACCGAAGCCGTGTTTGGCTTGGGTTGTGATCCTGACTCTGAGGTTGCGGTGCAGCGGCTGCTGGCCATCAAGCAACGCCCGGTGGAGAAGGGGCTGATCCTGATCGCGGCGGATCTGGAACAATTGCAGGATTATATCGATCTGAGCCAGCTCACCAGCGAACAGCTGGCACGGGTTGAGGCCAGCTGGCCCGGCCCTTTCACCTGGATCATGCCGGCCCGTGCGACGACACCGGCCTGGCTGACCGGACAGTTCGACACCCTGGCGGTGCGCGTCACTGCCCATCCTCAGGTACAGGGGTTGTGCCGCGCCTTTGGCAAGCCGCTGGTCTCCACCAGTGCCAACCTGACCGGTGAGGAGCCTGCCCGTCGGGTGGCCGATATCGGTGAGCTGCTGGCAAGCAAACTGGCCTATGTCCTGCCCGGTGACGTCGGAGGGAATGCCAATCCGTCCGAAATCAAGGATGCGCGCACTGGTTCCATTATTCGCCCCTCCTGAGCGGGCGGGGCATGCTGATTTACCGTCATGGTGATGAGATCATGACGTGATACCACAACAAAAATGGACAGGACGTTCAAGATCCTGCCTGACTGGAGACAAGATGAGCAAACCGGATGTGGCACAGGTCAAGGCCTTCCTGTTGCAGTTGCAGGATGAGATCTGCCGTGGTCTGGAGCAGGCTGACGGCGGCGGACACTTTGTGGAAGATAGCTGGAGCCGTGAAGGCGGTGGTGGCGGCCGCACCCGGGTACTGCGTCACGGTGTTGTGATCGAACAAGGGGGCGTCAATTTTTCCCATGTCTATGGCGATGCCATGCCTGCCTCTGCGACGGCCCATCGGCCCGAACTGGCCGGTCGTAAATTTGAGGCGATGGGCGTGTCGCTGGTGATCCATCCGCACAACCCCTATGTGCCGACCAGCCACGCCAACGTCCGTTTCTTCATTGCCGAGAAGGAAGGCGAAGAGCCCATCTGGTGGTTTGGTGGTGGTTTCGATTTGACGCCCTTCTACCCGTTTGCCGAAGATGTGCAGCACTGGCATCAGGTCTCCCGTGATCTTTGCCAGCCTTTTGGTGATGAGATCTATCCCGAATTCAAATCCTGGTGTGATCGTTACTTCTTCCTCAAGCATCGCAACGAGACTCGAGGGGTCGGTGGCCTCTTCTTTGACGATCTGAATCGCTGGCCCTTTGCCGACTGCTTCGCCTTTATGCAGGCGGTAGGCCGGGGTTATCTCGATGCCTACCTGCCGATCATTGAGCGACGCAAGGCGCAGCCCTTTGGCGAGCGGGAGCGGGAGTTCCAGCTCTATCGCCGCGGTCGTTATGTGGAGTTCAATCTGGTGTATGACCGGGGCACCCTGTTCGGCTTGCAGACCGGCGGACGTACCGAGTCGATCCTGATGTCGATGCCGCCACTGGCACGTTGGGAATATGACTGGCAGCCGGAGGCGGGCAGCTCGGAAGCCCTGCTCTACAGCGACTACCTCACGCCACGAGAGTGGTTGTGACCCGAGGGGCCATGATGGCCCCTTTTTACTGGCCGATATTCGGCTTGTTCCTGAGTGCGAAAACCCGTTAAATCGGAATATTGCCCTCTGATGGAACTCTTTGATGGATCGTTATCTGGTTTTTGGCCACCCGGTGCGCCACAGCAAGTCCCCCTTCATTCACACCCTGTTTGCCAGACAAACCCAGCAAGAGTTGGAGTATGGGCTGGCCGAACCCGCTGTCGACGAGTTTGCTGACACCCTGCACAGCTTCTTTGCAGAGGGAGGGAAGGGGTGCAATGTCACCGTGCCCTTCAAGGAGCAGGCATTCGCGCTGGTCGATCGCTTGAGCCCGCGGGCCAAGCGGGCGGGCGCAGTCAATACCATCAAGCTGACCGATGATGGCGTACTGCTGGGCGACAATACGGATGGCGCAGGACTGGTTGCCGATCTTAAAGCTCATGGCGTGACGTTGGCGGGCAGCCGGATCTTGCTGCTGGGGGCTGGTGGGGCGGCCCGCGGTGCATTGGCGCCGCTGCTGGCCGAGAAGCCGAGTGAGCTGGTGATTGCCAACCGTACGCACGGGAAAGCGCAACAACTGGCTGCCGAATTTCACGATCTGGGTACGGTCACTGCCGAGACCTATGAGTTATTGACTGGGCGATTCGATCTCATCATCAACTCCACTTCGGCCAGTTTGCAGGGTGAGCTGCCGCCGCTGGCTCCCGCCATTATCCATGCGGATATTGCCATCTACGACATGATGTACGGTGCAACGCAGACTCTTTTTATTCGCTGGGCCAAACAGCATGGTGCACGGCTGGCAATGGATGGACTCGGCATGCTGGTGGAGCAGGCAGCGGAAGCCTTTACCGTGTGGCGTGGAATCCGTCCAGGGACTAAACAGGTATTGAGAGAGTTGAAACGTAATCTGGGGATCCTATGAACCAAAGCATTTTGTTTCCCGACCTGATGGAGTGGCAGGCTAGCGAACAGCGGGTGCGTTTTCCCGCCCAGCAAATGGGGGCGCTGATAGATTGTTACATCAGCCAGCGGCGACTGGAGAAAATGACGGGTCTGGTGTTGACCAAGGAAGATGACATCGTCAGAGCCTTCGAAAGTGTGCGCTTTGACATCGAGGATGTTGCAGAAAAACTCATTGAAGAACAAGAGTTTGCTGAGGATGGCGCCATCTACCTCTGATCTCTTAAAGTTTTTTTGTTTTGTAGCGGAACTACTTTGAAATAGTGCTGACTAACTAGATAGTTGAGGTAGTGCTAGCTAGTCACCTTTATAACTCCCCGGTATTCGTACTGGGGATTTTTTTATCTTCATGAAAATAAAAGATTTTTTCTTAACCTGCGAGTTGTGAAACTAAATTACAGAAATTACTTTCACTTTCTGCTGCTTTGTCGTACAGTTATCTGCGTAGGGTACAGAGGTAAGATGTTCTATCTTTCAGACCTTTTATTTCACGTAATTGAATGTAGCTGAATAGCTGCCCCGGTGAGGTTCTCGTCGGGGTATTTTTTTATGGGTGGCGTTTAGAGTAAATGCTTTAAAATACTGGTGCGTTTGATAGAATAAGGCTGCTGCTTGAGGGATACCTGTCGTCTGGTACTCTAAATTCAGCTTCTTCTCAATTTTTGAACTTATTGTTTCAGGCTGGATGGCATCACTGTCGTCCGGCCTCATTTTTATCCGTCGCTTTAAGTTGTGTAATTTAATTTCATATTTTGAGATTTCTTGTTATTTGGCTTGGTGTTAAAAGAACAAAGTTGAAAACGCTATCAGCATAAAATCATGTTAATTCTCGATGCGAAATTTGAATCTAACCATATGAAAAATATGAATTAATTTGTTTTTATTGGATTTTGGAATTGAGATGATGCCGCAATAACAATGAAAGCGGCAATCTGAAACCCTTTCAATCAGCGGAGGAGCACTCCGCCAATTGCAAGGATGGCGAGGAGTCGATTATTCCCCGGCGGGTTCGTGTTGAACAGCGTCTGCGAGCTGTTGATCATCACCGCTGAGATACCATTCGGTGAGAGTTTGTTCCAACTTGTCCAAACCAATGTTGGTAGTAGACGAGAAGGCGGCCACCTGGATCTGTGAGCCCAGATTGGCAACGGCTTGGCGCACCTTGATCACCTGATTATTGCGCGGACCCGGACTCAGTTTGTCGGCCTTGGTCAGCAGCAGCATCACAGGTAGATCACGGTGGGAGCTCCACTCCAGCATGTTCATGTCGGTATCTTTGAGCGGGTGGCGAATATCCATCAGGATCACCAGACCTTTCAATGATTCACGGCACTGCAGATACTCTGCCAGTGACTTTTGCCACTTGAGCTTCATTTCTAGCGGAACTTGCGCATAACCGTAACCCGGCAGGTCGACCAGGCGCTTGCCCGGCTCCAGTTCAAACAGGTTGATTAGCTGGGTTCGACCGGGTGTTTTACTGGTACGAGCCAGGTTCTTGTGTTTAGTTAAGGTGTTCAATGCAGATGACTTACCGGCGTTGGAACGGCCGGCAAACGCGATCTCGACACCCCCATCATTTGGCAGGTGGCGGATGTCGGGTGCGCTGGTCACAAAATGCACCTTATTGAAATTCAGAGTTTGTGTATCCAACGTAAATTCCCCATGGAGATAGAGGGTTATAGAGTTACTTTTTTGTAAAATGGTGTAAAATAGCGTCGCTTAAACGCGTTTATTTTAACATGCCTTCAGCGGCATGGGATCTGGAAGCCTAATAACGAAAAGTTGGAACGCCATGAAGAACCTAGTCATTACTCTTGCTCTGATGGTTGGCGTAACGGGGATGGCACAAGCCAAGGGCGATGCCGCTGCGGGACAAACCAAGGCTGCCGTTTGTGCGGCGTGTCATGGACCGGACGGAAACAGCCTGATTGATATGTACCCCAAAATTGCTGGTCAGCATGCATCATATATCAAAAAGCAGTTAGTTGAACTGAAGGCTGCCGCTTCTGGTCAAATTGGCCGGGTTGCACCTGTGATGGGGCCCATGGCATTGCCCTTGTCGGAACAGGACATGGACGACCTGGCGGCTTACTTCTCCAGCTTGAAAGTCACCCCGATAGCCGTGCCTGACGACGTGGTTGACGCTGGCAAGGCGCTCTATATGGGTGGTGATATGAGCCGTGGTTTGGCGGCCTGTACGGCTTGCCATGGCCCCCGAGGCTCGGGTGTCGAACAGGCCAAGTATCCAAGCCTGTCCGGCCAGCATCCTGCTTATATCAAAGCTCAGCTCACCGCATTTCGTGCAGCTGCGCGGGATAACGACCCCAATGGTATGATGCGGGACGTTGCCAAGAAGCTGACTGATCAGGATATCGAAGTCCTGTCTAAATATGTGGCGGGTCTGCACTGATACCGCCGACATGGTCGATTTGAGTTGAAACGGGGAGCCTTGGCTCTAATGCCGATCAGTTAAGGATCCATTGACCGATCCTTCTGATGTGTGAAAATCCGAAACCTGTTGATTGGTTTCGGATTTTTTATGCGTATCGCTCAAGCTCTCGACTTCCTCCACGCCAGTAATGCCGCTCAGTTTGAGTCACTCTCCGACCTCATTCCCAACGAGCTTATCACCACTCTGCTCGGCGAAGAGGGCGTCGCTACCCTCCGCCGTCGCCGTATGCCCATGGAGCGACTGGTCTGGGCCATCATCGGCATGGCCATCTTCCGCCACGTCCCCATGACCCAGCTGGTCAATCAGCTTGATATCCTGTTGCCTGGTGACCGCCCTTTCGTTGCCCCCAGCGCCTTCCTGCAAGCTCGCCAGAAGCTTGGCCACAAGAGCATTGAGCGGCTGTTTCACGAGACCGCCGCAGGCTGGCACCAGCATGCCAATCACCCCGGCTGGGCCGGGCTGCAACTGCTCGCCGTTGATGGCGTGATGTGGCGCACGCCTGATACCCCAGACAATGCCGCCGCGTTTGCCAAGCCCGGTACCCAGCATGGGGAGACCGCCTATCCTCAGGTGCGCATGCTCTGCCAGATGGAGTTGACCAGTCACCTGCTTGTTCAGGCGGTCATGGAGAGCTGCGCCGTCAACGAGATGGTGTTGGCCGAACAACTTGTCGCGCGTACGCCAGACCACTCGCTCACCCTGTTCGACAAGGGGTTTTACTCCCTCGGTTTGCTCCATGCCTGGCAGACTGCTGGCAGCGAGCGGCACTGGTTGCTGCCACTCAAAAAGGGCACGCAATACGAGGTGGTGCGCAAGCTGGGGCGTCAGGATGCGCTGGTGCGTCTCAAACCCAGTCCACAGGCGAGGAAGAAGTGGCTGCAACTGCCAGAGACGCTAGAAGCCCGCTTGCTGACTCGCACCATCAACGGCAAAGAGCGGCAGGTGCTGACCTCAATGGTCGACCCGATGCGCTTCCCCGGTGCCGACATCGTCGAACTCTACGGCCAGCGCTGGGAAATCGAGTTGGGCTATCGGGAGATGAAGCACAGCTTACAGCAGCACCGGCTGACCCTGCGCAGCAAGAAGGCGGCGGGGATACGGCAAGAGCTGTGGGGCGTGTTGTTGGCGTACAACCTGCTGCGCAGCCAGATGGTAAAGATGGCAGCAAGCCTGAAGGGATACACGGCGAGCCAGCTGAGTTTTCACATGGCATCGGTCTATCTCATCCATGAGTTGAGCTGCATGCCGTATGTGTCGCCGGGGAATATCCCGGGACGCGTTGCGGAGCTGGAGAAACAGGCGGGCCAGTTTGTGTTGCCGGCCCGCAGGGAACGAAGTTATCCCCGCTGCGTGAAGCCAAGGCCACAGAAGTATGGAGTTAAAAAAGCCAATAAAAACAATGCCAGTCAGGCTTAACTGACTGGCATTAGAGCCTTGGCTCCCGAGCCTGTAAATCCAATTGTGTAACCGCCCACGAATAAGTAACTTTTTCAAAAGGATACCTTCGTGGGTAAGCAAATGGACCAAGACAAACTCAAAGCACTGGCCGCTGAGCTGGCCAAAGACATCAAATCTGAAAAAGATCTCGGCACACTCACCCAACAGCTGATCAAGCTCACCGTTGAGACCGCGCTCAATGCCGAGATGGACGAGCATCTGGGCTACGAGAAACACGCCCCACAAGGCCGCGGGACCGGCAACAATCGCAATGGCTATTCCACCAAGCGCCTAAAAGGCCACCATGGAGAGGTCACCATCCAGGCGCCTCGTGACCGTAACGCCTCCTTCGAGCCTCAGTTTGTCCGCAAGGGTCAGTCACGCCTGACCCAGATGGACGACCAGATCCTCGCCCTCTACGCCAAGGGCTTGAGTACGCGGGATATCGTGGACGCGTTCAAAGAGATGTATGACGCCGACATCTCGGCGGGGCTGGTATCGAAGGTGACCGAACGCGTCATCGAGCAGGTCCACGAATGGCAAAACCGGCCGCTGGATCCGCTCTATCCCATCGTCTATCTGGACTGCATTGTGCTGAAGATCCGCGCGAACCAGAGGGTGATCAACAAGTCGCTCTATCTGGCACTGGGCATCAATATGGAGGGGCACAAGGAGCTGTTGGGCCTGTGGCTGGCCGAGACCGAAGGGGCAAAGTTCTGGCTGTCGGTCTTGACCGAGCTGAAGAACCGCGGCCTGGAAGACATCCTGATCGCGTGTGTGGATGGTCTCAAGGGCTTCCCTGATGCCATTGCCGTGGAGTATCCCCAGACCAAGGTGCAACTGTGTATCGTCCACATGGTCCGCAACTCGTTGCGCTATGTCTCCTGGAAGGACTACAAGGCGGTGACGGCTGAACTGAAGCAGATATACCAGTCTGCGACAGAACGTGAGGCTCAGCAGGCGCTGGCGGCCTTCGGCGAGCGCTGGGATAGCCAATACCCGCAGATAGCGCGCTCGTGGCAGAGTAACTGGGACAATCTGATCACGCTGTTTGATTATCCCCCCGCTATCCGGAAGGTGATCTACACCACCAATGCGATCGAGTCACTGAACAGCGTACTGCGCAAAGCGACCAAACAACGGAAGCTCTTCCCGACCGATGAGTCGGCGCTCAAAGTGGCGTTTCTCGCAATACAGCAGGCCTCCAAGAAATGGACCATGCCGATCCAGAATTGGAAGCCGGCCCTGAATCGCTTTATTATCGAGTTCGGTGATCGCCTGAACGGTCACCTGTAATGGAGTGGGCAGTTACACAGAATTATTTACAGGCTCTGGCTCCCCGTTTTTTATGGCTCTGTCCCAATTATGTGTTGAAAGGCTAAGCTTGAAGTAGGCCATCACCTTGAGGTCTACCATCATGGATACCCCAGCCTTTCAACACCTGCTGTCTCTCTTTCCACAGCTTACCCTGCGCCAACGCCGTGTTGCCCGGCAGGAGCTCACTGCGCCCCACGCCATTACCTCACTCAATACCCAGCTACCTGCATGCAGTGGTTGCCCACATTGTCAGGCCGATGCCAATCAGTTGGCTCCCTGGGGATGGAGTCGGGGACTACGTCGCTACCGTTGCAAACGGTGTCTGCGCACCAGCACCGTGCTGACCAAGACCCCCTTGGCCAGATTACGTAAAGCGCAGTGCTGGGAAGACTACGCTCAAGCCCTCATTGAAGGACTGACTGTCCGCCGGGCAGCTCTGCGTTGCGGGGTCAGCAAAAACACTGCCTTCCTCTGGCGTCACCGCTTCTTGCGTGCGATGGCCGCCCATCAAGCCACACGGGAAGAGGGCATCGTTGAGGTCGATGAGACCTTCTTCCTCGAGTCGTTCAAGGGGCAACGGGGACTGCCGCGTCCGGCACGGCATCGCGGTGGTAAAGGGCGAACCCGGGGAACCGGGCCGGATTACATCCCGGTGATGGTGGTGCAGGATCGTGCTGGCCATCATGCAGATTTTCAGTTGGAAAAGATGAATGCCGAAACAGTTATCGCGGTCTTGAAGCCGTTGGTGTCACCGGATGCCGTGCTGTGTAGCGATGGCGCGGGCGTGTATGCCAGTTTCAGTAAAGTGCAGGGCGTGACTCAAGCGCAGATTTACATTTACGGGATCGATTTAGGCAAAAATTGGTTTCACCTGGTGGCGATGGATCGCATGGGGCATGTATTGACCAAGCAAAAGCTCACTCGTTCACAACTGAAACAGTTCATCAGTACGACCCCACCCTGTCGGGTCGCCTTCGAGGCATGTCCTGGTTCGCAATACTGGGGGCGCCTGTTTCAACAGGCGGGGTTCGAACCCAAGATTATCCCTGCCCAATTTGTGAAGCCCTACCTCAAATCAAACAAGAATGACTTCAACGATGCTACCGCCATTGCCGAGGCTGGTAGCAGAGGCACTATGCGCTGTGTCCCGTTGAAATCTCATGAGCAACTGGCATTGCAGGCGACTCATCGCGTCCGTCAGCGTTTCATCGTCGAACGTACCGCCACTGTCAATCAGATGCGAGCGTTGCTGCTGGAATATGGGCTCACCGTGCCAGTCGGCAGAAAAGTCTTCGAGCGCTCTCTGCCGACGATCCTTGAAGATGCCGAGAATGGCTTGCCTGACTTTATCCGCGCCCTGGTATTACGCCTGAGAGAACGGTGGCAACAGCTGGATATTCAGATTGATGACATGAGCCTCATGCTCGGACAAGCCTCAAGCGCATCAAGTTTGTGCCAAAAAATCAGTACCGTCCCCGGCATTGGACCGATTGTCTCAACCGCGTTGATTGCCGCGATTGGCAATGGCTCACAATTCAAGAAAGCCCGCGACCTGTCAGCCTGGTTGGGGCTGGTCCCTAGGCAATATTCAACGGGCGGAAAATCTTCGCTCGGCGGGATCAGTAAGCGTGGCAATAGCTATTTAAGGCAAATGGTTATTCAGGGCGCCAAAGCGCTGAAAATTCACATGAAGCGTGACAAATCATCGTTAGGCGAATGGGTCGCTAGGCTGGAGGCCGGCCATCACCATCATGTGGTCCTTATCGCCTTGGCCAACAAGATAATGCGAATTTGCTGGAAAGTACTGACATCCGGCAGGGATTACCAACCCTATCCCAACGCAAGCGCAGCCGTTTAACAGATATAACTCATACCCGGTTTTGCGAGCCAAAAACAGATGACAGAAGCGTTCACCCCACGACGTTGCAGCCTGGCTAAAAAAGCAGTCTCTCATGACTGGTAGCTTTATTAGGACGACGACGTGCGGATCCCATCAAGGGGCGTTGTTGCCCAAATCAGCTATCAGGTCACAACGTCCCCAGCCCCAGGTGACCGCTACACTCGGGGCTTTCTGACAGGCAGACCAAGGGTGTTCAGTTTGTTGATTGCACCAACATACGCCATCACTTCCCCTACCTGACCGTTGTATGTTCGCAGACTGATTTTCCCCGTCAGCAACTGTTTGAACCGATACATCGCCGTCTCTGCCAGCGAGCGACGGTGATATCCCAACATCTTCTTCCAGTGCGCTAGCCCCTCCTTGCGCATCACCAGCACCGCCTCATTTCTCGGATGGCCCTTTTTCCATAGTCCTGCGTTCTTGCGAGGCGGGATACACGCCGTCGCCCCTTTACGCGCAATCAACCGATGGCTGGCTTTGCTGTCATAGGCGCCATCCGCATAAACACGCCCCAGCTTGCGCCGCAGAGGATTGAGCAAGGTCGGCAACACCTCTGCGTCATGCACATTCTCCAGCGACACTTCTGCCGCCACGATATCGTGAGTCACCGGGTCTACCGCCAGATGCAACTTGCGCCACACTCGCCGCTTCTCGGCGCCGTGTTTTCTGACCTTCCACTCGCCTTCACCAAACACCTTCAGCCCGGTTGAGTCGATAACCAAGTCGGTAATACGTCCCTTTGGGGGCTGTCGATAAGCGACCGTCACTGTGCGTGCTCGCTTGCTGACGCAGCTGTAATCGGGGGCACAAAGCGGTACGTTCATCAACTCGAACAGGGAGTCGAGTAGTCCTTGGGTGGCCCGCAGAGTGAGGTTGAAAATCCCCTTGAGCATAAGGAAGGTACAGATGGTCTGGTCAGTGTAAAGCTGGCTGCGTCCCCGTCGCCCATGATGGTCGTGGTGAAACCAATTGCTCATGGCCTCGGCATCAACCCAGAAGGTGAGTGAGCCACGGTTAATCAGAGACCTGTTGTATTTAGGCCAGTTGGTGATGGGGTGAAGCGAGGTGCCCATGATGCAGACTTGAAGAGGATGGTGGTGATCAGATCACCGCGCCCTCAGTTAGTTCCATTCAAGCTGCATCGATTTGGGCAACAACGCCCCATCAAGGCCAGAGCCGGAAAACGGCTCACAGACAGGCCGGATACATTGACGCAAACGACTTCTGGAAATCAGTTCAAGCTTGCAGATAAGGAGCAGACCATACATTTTTTATGGTTTGGCGATAATGCTCGGTTTAATCCCCCCGTTCTGTAAGAGATCTTCCATTCTCGCGGCAGGCCAAGGCTCATTAAATTGCATACAATTTGAAATATTTATTATTTATCAATTGATTATGTGCAATTTGATATTTTTCGGCATATTGAGAATGCTTTGAGTGGATTGAGCAACCTTATAGAGTTGATACAGTAGACTCAATGGATTCACCCACGGATTGGGTGGCGGTTTTCACAACGGGATGTTGTGAGCAGAGGATGGCAGGCGTGGCGGGATGCCATGGGCTCGCATGAGCTGGCAAGGGATTGAAGGATCAGGATGGTGACCATCTCCGGAGCGGGATGGGTTGCGGGATGCAGACTCCCCGGCACGATGGCAGGATGCGGTCGAGGCGGGTCAAACAGGCACACGCACATTCAGGAACGACTTAACATAAGGTCAGGATGACCACACCAAGATATGACGTGATGAGAAGTCTTAAGCAGAAAAGGTAAAGCGTACTGTTTTGCTCTTCAGGATCTACTCGCATAAACATATCAAGGCAGCTTCGGCTGCCTTTTTTCGTTGGGGTCATTAACCCGATTAGCCATTCTGTGTCAAAATACCAGCAACATGCCCAGAGGATACCGATCCTGCGGTGTTCAGTGGTCACTTTTGGCCGAGTTGGGGCGAGATCCTGTTCTTGTTCCAGCCTTACTGTTCCTCGCATCGTATCCCACCGGGTCAGATCATCCCGGGTTCGGGTTCAATCCAGTTATTTTTCGGAGTTAGCCATTCATGTCTGCTAAACAACCCACTCGCAAGCCTACCGGTAAGCGCCAAGAATCTGATGTCAGTGCTCAGGAAGGTCGTGAGCGTAAGCGGGCTGCCAAGCGCAAGGGCCTGAAGGCAGGTTCTCGTCAGCAAGCCGAGCAACAAAACAATAACTCGAATAAGCAGCCCAAAGACCCACGGATCGGTTCACGCAAGCCGGTTGTATTGGTGCTGGATGAAAAGCAGAAGAAGCCGACGACGACCAAGCCGCTAAAAGAGAAGAAACTGGCGATGACGCCTGAGCAGGAGCTGGCCTCTATCGAAAATGATGATCGCTTGAATGATCTGTTGGATCGTCTTGATGCCGGTGAAACCCTGGAAGCTGCCGAGCAGGCCTGGGTTGATCAGCGTGTTGACCGTTATCAGGTGCTGATGGATGAGCTGGGGATCATCGATAACGATGAAGACGAGGATGACCTCCCGTTCGATGGTGATGATGATGGCGGGTTCGACGAACCACAACAGCCTGCTTCCGAAGAGGAGCTGTGGGATCGTTTCACTCAGGTCGATTACAAGCCTGAGCCAAAACCTGAGCCGAAGAAAAAGTGATGAGTGAGTGGATGCTGGCCGCCCTGTTGGGCGGCCTGATTTTGTCAGGCTTGGCCACCTATGCCGGTATGCTGCTAGCCAGGCTCAAACGACAGCAAGGGATGCAGTCGCAGGCGATTGCTGCCCGCAATGAGCTAATTCTGGATAGCGTGCGAGTCATTGCCCATGCGGTGCAGGAGGGGCAGTGCGACTACTCCGAAGGTGCCATTCGACTGACTAACCTGTTAGATGCGTTGCAGATCAAGGGTGGGCGGGTATTTGCAACCGAGTTCCCGGGTCTGTACGGACTGTATGAGAAGGTGAAAGATATGCCGACTCATGAGGCCAGGCGAGCCCTCAAGCGCAACCAAGTGATGAGGATGGATCTCGACCGCAGTGGCTACGAGGCAGAGCTGGAGGCTCAGATCCTCAAGGATGTGGCCCAACTAAAGGATTTTCAGTTAGGCCGATGAGCCGTCAATAACAACAAGAGAGGAAGCGAGCGTGCAAGCAGAACAGATTGTGTGGGATCAGGCCCTGATCGAAAAGTATAACTACAGCGGCCCGCGATACACCTCTTATCCCACCGCGCTGGAGTTCAACGAGGGCTTCGGCTATCCGGATTTTGTCCGCGCTGCCGGCCAGTATCCCGAGCGCAATCTGTCGCTCTACGTGCATATCCCTTTCTGTCACAAGCTCTGCTATTACTGCGGCTGCAACAAGGTCATTACCCGCCACCAGCACAAGGCTGACGAGTACCTCGACTACCTCGAACAAGAGATCAAAGCGCAGGCCCCGCTCTTCAAGCATCGACTGGTTACCCAGCTGCACTGGGGCGGCGGTACGCCTACCTATCTGGATGAAGCACAGACGCGCCGTCTGATGGGTATGCTGCGTGAGCACTTCCACTTCGCCGAAGAGGGGGAGTTCAGCATCGAGGTCGATCCGCGCGAGATCGCCATTACCATGCTGGATGTGCTACGGGAAGTCGGTTTCAACCGCATTAGCCTCGGGGTGCAGGACTTTAACAAGGCTGTGCAGGTCGCGGTAAACCGCGAGCAGGACAATGACTTTATTAAAGCCATGTTGGAACGTGCCCGCGCGTTGGGCTTTCGCTCGACCAACCTCGACCTTATCTATGGCCTGCCGCATCAGGATCGTGCCAGTTTCCACCATACGCTGGAAGAGGTGCTAAAAACCGATCCGGCCCGCCTCTCAATTTTCAACTATGCCCATCTGCCGAGTCGCTTCGCGGCCCAGCGCAAGCTGAAAGAAGACGATATGCCTGCTCCGCAGGAGAAGCTGGCCATGCTGCAGGATACGATCGCCTTCCTGACCGGCCAGGGTTACCAGTTCATCGGCATGGATCATTTCGCCAAACCCGATGACGAGCTGGCAGTAGCGCAGCGTGAGGGTACCTTGCACCGCAACTTCCAGGGCTACACCACCCAGGGCGATTGCGACCTGCTGGGACTGGGGGTCTCGTCCATCAGCATGATTGGCGATGCCTACTCCCAGAATCAGAAAGAGCTAAAAGCGTACTACGCCCAAGTTACAGAGCTGGGCCATGCTCAATGGAAAGGTTGCTCGCTCAATCAGGATGACCTGATCCGCCGTGAGGTGATCAAGCGGCTTATCTGTGATTTTCGCCTTAACTTTGCTGTTGTCGAGCAGATGTTCGGCCTGAACTTCAAGGAGTATTTCGCTGAAGATCTCAAGCTGCTGCAGACCTTCATTGACGATGGTTTGGTGCGCATGACAAATGCTGGGCTGGAGGTTTCGTCCACGGGACAGCTGTTGATCCGCAATATCTGTATGTGCTTCGATGTCTATCTGCGCAACAAGGCGCGTCAGCAGCAGTTCTCTCGCGTGATATAAGCTTGTTTGCCGATCAGAAAACAGAAAAGGGCGCCATTGCTGTGCCCTTTCCATAGGTATTTTTGCTTAAGCTGCGGGTCGGGAAAGTTCTGGCAAGAAGGCGCTGCGCTGAGGCAAGCAATGGGGCGGTGAAACGCAGACAAAAAGATGGGGGCGACTTGCGTCGCCCCCGGTAGTCGTATCGCTCATATCCTTGAACGAAGTTGCTCCCTGCAATCCCTGACTGTTTACCTCTTCCTTTAGGTTTCCCCTTCCCAATCCTTTGGGGTGTCCTTTAGCCATCTTGGCCTGACGAGTCATCCTGTCCCGTCGCACTTTCTCCATCCTGGGAGGTGTCCTTTACCACATCCTGTGGTGAGTCCATTTGCCTAACCCTGGCAGCCAGTCTTCCTGACCGACTTCATTGCGTCCGTGCATGAGTAACTATAAGGATTTTCTTACCGGCTACAACGTCAGATTGGAAAACGTTTTTGTCATTAGCTGTTTCGAAAGCAGGGTGTTTCTATTTATTCATTTATAAACATGATGTTAAGTGTTCCATTGTCATGTTTTAAGATCCCATCTTCCGATTATCTCGGGGATCTTTTCGGCGGTTGGCTTACATATAGAATGGCAGATCTCTTACACGGCTTTTTGGTTACTTTGGAAACAGATTCTGCGGTCTGATGATGGTCATTCGGGGTCGGTTGGCGATGCGCCAAAAGATTGGTTGAATTGGGAAATTATGAGCGCTGGAGTCGCTCATAGATGGTCTGGCGCTCTTCCGGAGTGAGCGAAGAGAAGTAGTGAGTGAAAAGGCGCAGCAACAGGGATTTGTTCATGCCATCTTGCTGGGTCAGATTGCCCAGTTCGTCGATGGCCACCGCGCTCATCGAGAAGGTGGCCTTCTTATAGCTGGGTTTAAGGTGTTCACCACTCTCGATAAAGGCCAGAGCAGACAAGGCTTCATCCCTATGCTGGTTCAGTTCCAGGCTGACCACCTTGGGGGTGCCTTTTGCGTAGAACTCCGCATCTTCGATAAACTCGTCAACGGTGAACTTCTTTTGATGATGCAACTGGTGCTTTTTTTTCAGATCAGCCAGGCCCATCTCATACCCCCACTTGCAGGAACTCTTTGGCGATGGTCCTGATCTCTTCGGCAGATTTGCCGTCAGGCTCAATCTCCATCACTGATAGCCCCTTTTCTTCGCTGTCATCGTAAACATTGCGGCCGTAGGTGATGGCGTTCAGGACATCGACACCGAACGAGGAGCAGACCTCCTTCGCCTCCAGAATGCGTTTTACCTGATTGGGCAGGGCGGGGCACTGGGTCAGCACTACTGCTGCATTGAGTGTCGGATTGACCATCTTGCAGGTGGTGATGAGATCTTCCATATGGGGCAAGGTCTTGAGATCGCGGCGCTTGGGGCGCAGGGGGATCAGGGCGTGGGTGGCGACAGCCATAGTGGAGCGCAGTGCCCGGTTGTCTTGCCCACCGCAATCGACGATGACGTAGTCGTAGCGGTTCTTCAGGCTGAGCAGATCGTTGCGGATATTGCCGTAGAGCTGAACGCAGTTGATTTGTGGCAGCTCCGGGTTGTCATTGCGCTCCTGAATCCAGTCAGAGGTGGTGCGCTGCGGGTCGCAATCGACCAGTAACACTTCCCCCTGAAATTGGGATCTGAGGTAGACCGCCAGATTTTGTGCCAGGCAGCTCTTGCCACTTCCCCCCTTCTCTCCACCGACCAACAAGATCATGACGTTCCCCTATCCATGAGAAAACTGCTGATTTCAGTATAGGAGGAGCCTGTCTCATCACAAGGCGAGAGGAGTGATGCTCCTCTCGCTGTCTCGACTAGTAATGAACCTGACCTCCATGCCAGCGGCAGACATAGTCGGGCACCAGCATTTGGGGGGCCTTGTCGACATGGCAGACCACCATGGGCATGGCGGGAGCTCCTTCGGCCTGGCTGAGGCTTGGTAGAGCAGTCAGGAACAAAGTGGCGAGCAGCAGCATGGGTTTCATCTTCATAACAACTCCTTGGTTGAACCATCCATATGTGATCTGGATCACTGTCTGAGTTAAGTCGAGGTTGGTGGCAGTGCAAGGTGAGACCAATAAATTCAGTTAATGAAAAAAGTATCAAAAGGCGTTGTGATGCTTCACCGGGATAGTTAGCTGCCTGGATGCGCACTTTGTGCATATTGAGTTGAATCGGATCGGGAAGAGTATTGCGTGCAGGGCAGGGCGCTAAGGGGATTACATCAATGCCATGATCTGGGACAAGAAAAGATTTATGCAATGAAGTGTGGGGATATGAGTTTTTATTTCTCCTCTGATCCGGTGGTCATGCTGATGTATTCAATAGCGAGACGCTAATATTCATTGCTCCTGTTTAAATGTTTTCATTTAATTGATTTTAAAGGTTTTGTTGTTTTTAAGTTTAATCCGGCCATTGACCATGAATGAATAAAAAACGAATCAAACTGAAATATAGCAGGGTGGTTGTGCATGGCTATTCAGC
Source organism: Aeromonas sp. 160P (assembly GCF_055193095.1). NCBI lineage: Bacteria > Pseudomonadati > Pseudomonadota > Gammaproteobacteria > Aeromonadales > Aeromonadaceae > Aeromonas > Aeromonas sp. 160P. The sequence goes on from NZ_JBUXKV010000001.1 coordinate 990,647, forward strand.
ATGGAGTGTTTGGAAAATGTGCGATTTGCTACTGGGGTCATAGATTGAGCGGTGAATATATTCAGTTCTGAGTGAATGTGATCAATGTCTAAGTTTGCGTTGGTTTGCAGGTCTAACCTCGGTCTCGAAAGGCAAGGGCAGGATAGAACATAAGCTGAATACCCTACATAAAGAATATCCCGCCTTAGCCACGAGCATGAATAGAAGGAATCTATTCAATCACTCGCAGGGACCACTGCTAGACGGAATTTAATCATGAGCAAATTTAATGTAGGTTCTGAAGTTGGCCAATTGCGCCGTGTCATGTTGCACCGCCCCAACCTCAGTCTGAAGCGTCTGACCCCTTCCAACTGCCAGGACCTGCTGTTCGATGATGTCTTGTCTGTAGAGCGTGCCGGTCAGGAGCACGACAAATTCGCTCAGGTACTGCGCGATCAGAATGTCGAAGTTTTCCTGCTGACTAATATGTTGGCCGAAACCCTGGATGTGCCGGAAGCCAAAACCTGGCTGTTGCAACATCAGGTCTCCGATTATCGCCTCGGCTCTTCTCTGGCCAACGATGTGCGTTGCTTCCTGGCTGATATGCCGCATCGTGAGCTGGCCCGGATTCTGACGGGTGGCCTGACCTACTCCGAGATGCCCCATCGCGGCGTCAACATGGTTGTTGGCATGCACACCCCAACCGATTTCATCATTGAGCCGCTGCCTAACCACCTCTTTACCCGTGATACCTCCTGCTGGGTCTACGGTGGCGTATCCATCAACCCGATGGCCAAGCCGGCGCGTCGCCGCGAAACCAACCATGTGAAGGCTATCTACCGCTGGCACCCGATGTTTGCCGGGCAGGACTTCATCAAGTACTTCGGTGACGAAGATCATGACTACGACAACTCCACTATTGAGGGGGGGGACGTACTGGTCATCGGCCGTGGTGCTGTGCTCATCGGTATGTCCGAGCGTACTACGCCACAAGGGGTCGAGCATCTGGCTCGCAGCCTGTTCAAACATGGTCAGGCCAAACAGGTCATCGCCATGGAGCTGCCGAAACACCGTAGCTGCATGCACCTGGATACCGTCATGACTCACATGGATATAGATACCTTCTCCGTTTATCCAGAAGTGGTTCGCAAAGATCTGCAGTGCTGGAGTCTGACTCCGGGCGGCGCCACCGGCATGAACATCAAGGAGGAGGGTTACTTCGTTACCGCCATCGAGAAGGCGCTGGGAGTGGATCAGCTCAAGCTCATCACTACTGGCGGTGACAGCTTCGAAGCCGAACGCGAGCAGTGGAACGATGCCAACAACGTACTGACCGTACGTCCCGGCGTGGTGGTGGGTTATGAGCGCAACACCTACACCAACGAGAAGTATGACAAGGCCGGTATCACAGTTCTCTCCATTCCGGGTGATGAACTGGGCCGTGGCCGCGGCGGCGCCCGCTGCATGAGCTGCCCGATGGAACGCGACAGCATCTGATGAGACGGCGTGGCGCCGGCAGAGGCTGGCGCCACACAGACCCAAAATCGAGATTAACCATTATGAAAAAACCAACTGTCGTCGTCGCTCTGGGTGGTAATGCACTGCTCCGTCGTGGTGAGCCCCTTGAGGCGGATATTCAGCGCAAGAACATCGCCACTGCCGCCAAGACCATCGCCCTGATCGCTCAGGAGTACAACGTGGTGCTGGTGCATGGCAACGGCCCGCAAGTCGGCCTGCTGGCCCTGCAAAACAGTGCTTACACCAAGGTCTCTCCTTATCCGCTGGATGTGCTGGGTGCCGAGTCTCAGGGCATGATCGGCTACATGCTGATCCAGGAGCTGAAAAATCTGATGCCGAGCCGCAACGTCACCGCATTGCTGACTCAGGTGCAGGTCGATCCCAAGGATCCGGCATTTGCCAATCCGACCAAATTTATCGGCCCCGTCTATGACGAAGCGGAAGCCCGCGCTCTGGCAGAAGAGAAACACTGGGTGGTCAAGGCTGATGGCAAGTTCTTCCGCCGCGTGGTGCCGTCCCCGCTGCCCCAGCGCATCATCGAAGGTGATGCCATCGAAACCCTGATCGCTCAGGGCCACCTCATCATCTGTACCGGTGGTGGTGGCATTCCGGTGACCTGGGATGGCCAGAGCCTGACCGGTATCGAAGCGGTGATCGACAAAGACATGTCTGCCGCCTATCTGGCCAAGCAGATCAAGGCTGACGCCCTGCTGATCCTGACCGATGCCGATGCCGTCTATCTGGATTGGGGCAAGCCGACCCAGCATCCGCTGCGGGTCACCAGCCCGGACGAGCTGGCCGGGGTCAAATTCGACGCAGGCTCCATGGGACCGAAAGTCGAAGCCTCCTGTGAATTTGTCAAAGCGACCGGCGGCATGGTCGGGATCGGTTCGCTGGAAGATGGCCTGGCCATCCTCAAGGGCGAAGCCGGTACCAATATCGTCGCCACTCGCACCGAACATGCCTAGTTAACGAATCTGTACTGAGAATGCGTAGTCAACACTACTGCCCGAATTGGTCTGCAACAAATATAGAGAGAACTCATCATGGCTTTTAATCTGCGTAACCGTAACTTCCTGAAACTGCTGGACTTCACCCCACGCGAAATCCAATACATGATCGACTTGGCCATCGACCTGAAAAAAGCCAAATACGGTGGCTATGAGCGCAAACACCTGACCGGCAAGAACATCGCCCTGATTTTCGAGAAGACCTCTACCCGCACCCGCTGTGCGTTTGAAGTGGCGGCCTTCGACCAGGGGGCGCAAGTCTCCTACCTCGGCCCAAGCGGTTCCCAGATCGGTCACAAGGAGTCCATGAAAGACACCGCCCGGGTACTGGGTCGCATGTATGACGGCATCGAATATCGCGGCTACGGCCAAGAGATCGTGGAAGAGCTGGGTGCTTATGCCGGTGTTCCGGTCTGGAACGGCCTGACCAACGAATTCCACCCGACCCAGATCCTGGCCGACTTCATGACCATGCTGGAGCACGGCAAGGGCAAACGTCTGGATCAAATCAAGTTCGCCTACCTGGGTGATGCCCGCAACAACATGGGTAACTCCCTGATGGTCGGTGCCGCCAAGATGGGCATGGATATTCGTCTGGTCGCGCCGAAAGCCTTCTGGCCGGAAGAGGATCTGGTTGCCAAGTGCCGCCTGATCGCCGAAGAGACCGGCGCGCGCATCACCCTGACCGAAGATGTGAAAGAGGGTGTGCTGGGTACCGACTTCCTCTACACCGACGTCTGGGTTTCCATGGGCGAAGCGAAAGAAGCCTGGGATCAGCGGGTGAAACTGATGACCCCGTACCAAATCAACATGGATGTCATCAACGCCACCAAGAACCCTGATGTGAAGTTCATGCACTGTCTGCCGGCGTTCCATAACGACGAGACCACCATGGGCAAGGAAGTGGCTGAGAAATATGGCATGAAAGGCCTGGAAGTGACCGAGGAGGTGTTCGAATCCGAGCACAGCATCGTGTTCGACGAGGCCGAAAACCGGATGCACACCATCAAGGCAGTGATGGTTGCTACGCTGGGCGACTAAGGTCGCAGTAGTGGTGCCGGGGGGCAACCCCCGGCTTTTCGACCATGTGACAGCGGCATAATACCTCTAACCCTACAACCCGCAGCCTGCATGGATACCACACCCACAGAAGGAAGCTGGACCATGACCAAATTCAAGTTCCCGTCAGCCTACACGATACTGTTTGTGCTGATCGCCCTGGTGGCCGCCCTGAGCTGGATAGTGCCGGCCGGCAAATACGAGATGACCATGAACGAAGCCCTCGGCAAAGAAGTGCCGGTGGCGGGTACCTACAAGCTGGTGGAGGGGAATCCTCAGGGGATCGTCGATGTGTTGCTGGCACCTATCGATGGCCTCTACAACCACGAAACCTATGAGGCAGGCGCCATCGACGTCTCCCTTTTTATCCTGATCATCGGTGGTTTTCTTGGCATTGTGACCAAGACCGGTGCCATCGATGCCGGTATTGAACGTGTTACCGACCGCCTGCGCGGTCGTGAAGAGTGGATGATCCCGATCCTGATGGCGTTGTTCGCCGCCGGCGGCACCATCTACGGCATGGCCGAAGAGTCGCTGCCCTTCTACACCCTGCTGGTGCCGGTGATGATGGCTGCCCGTTTCGACCCGGTCGTCGCTGCGGCAACCGTGTTGCTGGGGGCCGGTATCGGTACCCTAGGCTCTACCATCAACCCGTTTGCCACTGTGATCGCCGCCAACGCGGCCGGTATCTCCTTCACCGATGGCATCTGGTTGCGTGTCGCCATGCTGATAGCTGGCTGGCTGATCTGTGTCACCTACGTCATGCGTTACGCCAAGATGGTGCGCAGCGATCCGAGCAAATCCCTGGTGGCTGACAAGTGGGAAGAGAACCGTGCTCACTTCCTTGGCAACAAGAGCGACCAGATGCTGGAGTTCACCCTGACCCGTAAAATCGTGCTGGGTATCTTCGTTGCCGCCTTCGCCGTGATGATCTACGGTGTGGCCGTGCTGGGCTGGTGGATGGCGCAGATCTCCGGCGTGTTCCTGGCTGCCGCCATCATAGTCGGTGTCATCTCGCGCATGAGCGAAGAGGAGCTGACCACCAACTTTATCGACGGTGCCCGCGACCTGCTGGGTGTGGCACTGATCATCGGTATCGCCCGCGGTATCGTGGTGGTAATGGACAACGGTATGATCACCCACACCATTTTGCACAGTGCAGAAGGGATCGTGACCGGTCTTTCTACCGTGGTGTTCATCAACGTGATGTTCGTGCTGGAATTGGTGCTCTCCTTCCTGGTGCCGTCCTCCTCCGGTCTGGCCGTGCTGACCATGCCGATCATGGCGCCGTTGGCTGACTTCGCCAACGTGGGTCGCGATCTGGTGGTGACTGCTTACCAGTCAGCGTCCGGTCTGGTGAACCTGGTCACCCCGACCTCCGCAGTGGTGATGGGCGGTCTGGCCATCGCCAAGGTGCCCTATGTGCGCTGGCTGAAATGGGTGGCTCCGTTGCTCGGTATCCTGACCGTGCTGATTGTGGTCTGCCTGAGCCTGGGGGCGCTGCTCTCCTAAGATGACTCGCAAGCTGTAACAACTGCCCGCGAGGGTGAATGCCAGTCAGCTAGCCTGACTGGCATTATTTTTGTGAGTATCCCCGCTGCGGGGTTAGGGGGGAGTCCCGCAGCCACTCTCTGCGCAGAGGGGGATGAGCGCGAGAGTAAGCGAAGAGGGGGGAGTCCGAAGTATTGAGCACCGTGACAGGATGAATGAAGTCACGAACGACTGTGATGGCGATAAAAACCCCGAAACCATTCCCATGGTTTCGGGGTTTTTTAGCTCTTGCACACCGAGCGATGGCGTTTTGTCAGCAGCAAGGCGTTGCTGGCTGGCCTTTCATCGGGCCACTTACTGGGTCATGGTCAAGCCGTTGCTGTCGGCCCCGAGCACCAGCGTCTTGCCGGGCACGATGCGACCGGAGAGCAGGGCCTGAGCCAGTGGGTTCTCCACTTTTTGCTGGATTGCCCGTTTGAGCGGGCGTGCTCCGTAGACAGGATCGAACCCGGCGTGTACCAGCTTGTCGAGCAGCGCTTCACTCACCGTCACCTCGTAACCCTGCGCCTCCAGTCGGCCCATCAGGCTCTTGAGCTGGATGCGGGCGATGGATTTGATGTGAGCCTCATCGAGGGGATGGAATACCACCGTCTCGTCGATCCGGTTGATAAATTCCGGCCGGAAGCTGCGGGTCAGCACCTCCATCAGCAGGGCTTTCATCTCCTCGTAATCCTTCTCGGAGTGGTGCTCCTGGATCAGATCAGAACCCAGATTCGAGGTCATGATCACCACAGTGTTGCGAAAATCGACGGTGCGGCCCTGACCATCGGTCAGGCGGCCATCATCGAGCACCTGCAACAGGATGTTGAACACATCCGGGTGGGCTTTCTCCACTTCGTCGAGCAGGATCACCGAGTAGGGGCGACGGCGGACCGCCTCGGTCAGATAACCGCCCTCTTCGTAACCCACATATCCGGGAGGCGCCCCCACCAGGCGGGCCACGCTGTGTTTCTCCATGAACTCGGACATGTCGATCCGCACCATGGCATCCTGGGTATCAAACAGGAACTCCGCCAGCGCCTTGCACAGCTCGGTCTTGCCCACCCCGGTTGGCCCCAAAAACAGGAAGGAGCCGATAGGGCGGTTGGGATCCGACAGTCCGGCACGGGAGCGGCGAATGGCGTTGGAAACGGCTTCAACCGCCTCTTCCTGCCCGATCACCCGGCTGTGCAGTTGCTCTTCCATCCGCAGCAGCTTGTCGCGCTCCCCTTCCAGCATCCGCGCCACTGGAATGCCGGTGGCACGGGCCAGCACGTCGGCGATCTCCACATCGGTGACCCGGTTACGCAGCAGGCTGGTCTCCTGCATCTCGGCCTGAGTGGCGAGATCCAGCTGTTTCTCCAGCTCGGGAATGCGGCCATATTGCAGCTCGGACATCCGGCCCAGATCGCCAGCACGGCGTGCCACCTCAAGATCCTGACGGGCCTGTTCCAGCGCCGCCTTGATATGCTGGGTACCGGCAAGGGCGGCCTTCTCGGCCTTCCATACTTCGTCCAGTTCGTTGTATTCCCGATCTTTTTCGCCAATCTCCTGATTGATCAGATCCAGCCGTTTGCGACTGGCGTCGTCATCCTCCTTCATCAGCGCCTGCTGTTCGAGCTTGAGCTGGATGATGCGACGCTCGAGACGATCGAGGGCTTCCGGTTTGGAGTCGATCTGCAGCCGGATGCTGGCTGCCGCCTCGTCAATCAGGTCGATGGCCTTGTCCGGCAGCTGACGATCGGCGATATAGCGGTGGGACAGCTGGGCTGCCGCCACAATGGCGGGGTCGGTGATCTGCACATGATGGTGCAGCTCGTAACGCTCTTTGAGGCCGCGCAGGATGGCGATGGTGTCCTCCACGCTCGGCTCTTCCACCAGCACCTTCTGGAAACGGCGCTCGAGGGCGGCATCTTTCTCGATGTACTGACGGTACTCGTCCAAGGTGGTGGCACCAACGCAGTGCAGGTCGCCACGGGCCAGTGCCGGTTTCAGCATATTGCCGGCATCCATGGCCCCTTCGCCCTTGCCGGCGCCGACCATGGTGTGCAGTTCGTCGATAAAGAGGATGACGTTGCCTTCCTCTTTGGCCAGATCGCTCAGTACCGCTTTGAGCCGCTCTTCAAACTCGCCGCGATACTTGGCACCGGCCACCAGAGCCCCCATGTCGAGGGAGAGCACCCGCTTGTTCTTGAGCCCTTCTGGCACTTCACCGTTGATGATGCGCTGGGCCAGCCCTTCCACGATGGCGGTCTTGCCGACCCCGGGAGCACCGATCAACACGGGGTTGTTCTTGGTGCGGCGCTGCAGCACCTGAATGGTGCGGCGGATCTCGTCATCACGACCGATCACCGGGTCGAGTTTGCCGAGTTCGGCCCGCTCGGTCAGATCTATGGTGTACTTCTCCAGCGCCTGACGGTTCTCTTCGGCATTGGCATCTTCAATTTTTCTGCCGCCGCGCACCTTGTCGATGGCAGTTTCAAGCTTCTCTTTACTCAGGCCCTGAGCGCGCAACAGCTCACCCAGATTGCCTTTCTCGTCGAGGGCCGCCAGCACGAACAGTTCGGATGAGATGAACTGATCCTTGCGCTGCTGGGCCAGTTTGTCACAGACGTTGAGCAGGCGGCCGAGGCCGCTGGAGAGCTGAACATCCCCCTCTACCCCGCTTACCTTGGGCAGTCGATCCAGCTCTTCGCCAAGGCGCGAGCGCAGGGTATTGATGTCCATTCCGGTCAGGGTAAGCAGTGGACGGATTGATCCGCCGTTCTGATTGACCAGTGCGGTCATCAAGTGGACGGGTTCGATAAATTGGTGATCACGACCCAGTGCAAGTGACTGGGCATCGGAAATAGCAACCTGGAATTTGCTGGTCAGGCGATCGAGACGCATCGCACTCCCCCTTTGAGGCAGACGCCGCTTGCGCGGCAAACAACATAACTTTCTGACAAGAAAGATGCGGCCCGTACGGGTTATTTCAAGGGGCAGGGCTGGTTATTTTTTCTGCAACACGGGGCGGGGGCGGGATCCCCGTCCTGTTGAGCCAAAGGACGGGGATCGCAATCAGGCCGTCAGCCAGATAAGGGAGGCCATCCGGCCGGTCTGGCCGTCGCGGCGATAGGAGTAAAACTGCTCGCCATCGCTGAAGGTGCAGTGCTCGCCGCCGTAAACGGCGTTCACCCCGGCACGGGCCAGTCGCAACCGCGCTAGCTGGTAGATATCCGCCAGCCACTTACCCTGGTTGGGGGAGGGCACAAAGGCTGCCGCCGCCTCGGCCTGCTCCGTCATAAAGGCATCGCGCACCTCACCACCCACTTCGAACGCGGTGGGGCCAATGGCCGGGCCAAGCCAGGCCAGGATATCGACAGGATCGCAAGCCATGGCTGCAATACTCGCCTCCAGCACTCCACCCTGCTCATTCCCCAATAATCCGCGCCAGCCAGCGTGGGCGGCGGCGACCACAGTGCCAGCCCGATCGCAAAACAGCACCGGCAAGCAGTCGGCGGTCATCACGATACAGGCCTGCTCCACTTCATGGGCGCACGCCGCGTCGGCGTCCGGTGCCTGCTCATAATGACAACTGACCGGATGAACGACGGTGCCATGTACCTGATTAAGCCAGTTGAGGGGGGCAGGAATGGCCGCTATCCGTTGCAGGTGGCCACGATTGGCCTCGACCCGCGCCAGCTCATCCCCCACATGGCTGCCCAGATTCAGCCCAGCGAACCCCCCCTCGCTTACCCCGCCATCCCGAGTGGTTGACAGGGCTCTGACGTTGGCCGGAGCAGGCCAGTCAGGTTCGATCCATTTCATCTGTGACTCCTTCAATTTCACTGATATAAAAACGGGGCGCCTTAACTGTCGTCAGTTAAGGCGCCCCGTTTGGGGTGTCAGACATGCTTGATGGCGGGTTACGGCAAGATCGGTCGCATACCCGCCTTGCTCATCAACTCCAGACGATGTCATCCGGATTAACGAGGGTATCGGCACGCAGCACTTCCATCAGCTCCACCATGTCTTGCGGGGTTGGGGAGTGCCACTGCATCACCTCACCCGTGATGGGGTGCGCCAGTTGCAGCATGGTGGCATGCAGCGCCTGACGGTTGAAGCTACGCAGCATCTGGGTCAGTTCAGGGGTAGCATTGCGCAGCAGGCGCAAACGGCCACCGTATGCCGGGTCACCCACCAGCGGGTGCTTGATGTGTGCCATGTGGACACGGATCTGGTGCGTACGGCCGGTTTCCAGGCGCAGACGCAGACGGGTGTGACCACGGAACTTCTCATGTACCCGATAGTGAGTCACGGAAGGTCGGCCATTGGGTACGACATCCATGTGGGTACGCTGGGTCGGGTGACGCCCAATTGGCGCATCTACAGTGCCGCCTGCGGTCATGTGACCGATGGCGATTGCTTCGTACTCACGGGTGATCTGGCGCGCCTGCAGTGCTTCCACCAGATGAGTCTGGGCTGGCACCGTCTTGGCAACTACCATCAGACCGGTGGTGTCTTTATCCAGACGGTGCACGATGCCGGCACGGGGCACTTCGGCAATGCTGGGGTAACGGTGCAGCAGGGCATTGAGGATGGTGCCATCCGGTGTACCTGCTCCCGGGTGAACCACCAGTCCAGCCGGTTTGTCGATCACCAGAATATGCTCATCCTCATACACGATGTTGAGCGCGATATCCTGGGCATCCCAGCGGGTGTCATCTTCCAGCTCGACATCCACATGCACCTGTTGCCCGGCAATCACTTTCTCGCGCGGGGTGTTGGCAACCTGACCGTCCAGGGTCACTCTGTCCTGTAAAATCCACTCCTTGATGCGGGTGCGGGAGTAGTCTGGAAACAATTCGGCCAGGGCCTGGTCGAGTCGCTGCCCGAATTGGTGATCCTGGAATTCGCCTGTCAGTTCAATATGCTGGCTCATGTATGGTCTCTTGAGCGGGGGGTATCAATTCGAAATAATCAGGGTATTCTAGCTTTTCTTTTAGCCAAGCATAACGGATACTTTGCCAATTTCGTGGAAATGGACCGGATGTTGTTGATGGGAAAGAAGTCTCACCTGCTGATGTCGCTCGCCTTGGTCGCTACCTTGATCACGGGCTGTTCCAGCACCAAACCCAAGGTACCCGACGAACCGCCGGAGACCCTGTACCAGAAAGCACGCCTCAAACTGGATGTTGGTAATTACGTGCAAGCTACTGAATTACTTGAGGCTTTGGACTCTCGTTATCCGTTCGGTGCTTACTCAAACCAGGTTCAGCTTGACCTTATCTATGCCTACTACAAGCAGGATGACACCGCTCAGGCGATCGCCAATATCGACCGTTTTATCCGCCTTAATCCGGCGCATAAAAATATCGATTACGTCTTCTATATGCGCGGCCTGACCAACATGGCGGCGGATTATAATTTCTTCCAGGACTTGTTTGGAATCGATCGGGACGACAAAGACCCGGCTTATGCCCGTCAGGCCTTCCAGGATTTCAAGACTCTGCTGCAGAATTATCCCAACAGCGTCTATGCCGCCGATGCCCGCGCGCGTATGACTGGCTTGAAGAATCGCTTGGCCAGATATGACCTGAGCGTGGCCAAGTACTACGTCAAGCGTGATGCGCTCATCGCCGCTGCCAACCGGGCCAAGCTGATTGTCGAGACTTATCCCGACACCGCTGAAACCAAGGCGGCGCTGGAGATCATGGTCGAGTCCTACGAGACCCTGAAGATGCCGCAGCTGGCCAAGAATGCCCGCGAAGTGCTGGCCAAGAACTACCCGGACAATCGCCTCGGCCGTGGCTGAGTAATGTGAATGAACCGGTAACAAAAAACCGATGCCTTGGCATCGGTTTTTTTATGCCTGCCATTTATCTGCAGACCACTATTTATCTGCAGACCACTGTGGTCTGCGGATAAATTGGCTGACGGCGCAGCTGATGCGCCGTCATTACGGTTCGGCTACTTGGCTACATTGCCCGCTACGTTCAGGGCATCCCAGGTGCGGGAGAAGGGCGGCGCGTAGGCGAAGTCGAGCATGCCGAGCTGCTCGGTGGTCACTCCCATGGTGATGGCCACCGCCAGCGCGTCGATGCGGTGTACCGCCCCCTTGCGACCGAGGATCTGACCGCCCAGCAGCCGCTTGCTGCCCGCCTCATAGACCAGCTTGACGTGGATGTCAGACTGACCCGGGCAGTAGTTGGTGTGGCACTTGTCCTTGATCACCACGGTGCGATAGTCGATGCCCATCGCCTTGGCTTCCTGCTCGGAAAGACCGGTGCGGCCCGCCTCCAGCCCCAGCACTTTGAGTGCTGCAGAGCCGAGGGTGCCCGGAAACTCTTGCTCGGCCCCGGCCAGGTTTTCGCCCACCATGCGGCCCAGCTTGTTGGCGATGGTGGCGAGCGGCACATAGACCTGCTGCTGCTTCACGCTGTGCCAGACGCTGGCACAGTCACCGGCCGACCAGACGTTGGCCAGCGAGCTGCGCCCCTGCCGGTCCACCTTGATGGCGCCGTTGCCGAGCCGCTCGATGCCGGTATCGGCCAGAAACTCGGTGTTGGGCTTGACCCCGGTGCAGACCACCACGATATCGGCCTCGTACTCGCCCTGGCTGGTGCGCACGCCGGTCACCCGGCCATCCCCCAGCAGCGCTTCAACTCGCTCACCCAGATGGAGAGAGACCCCCTGCTCGCGCAGTTCGGTTTCGATGTGTTGGGTGATCTCGCCATCAAACGCATCCGGGATGACCCGATCCGCCAGCTCGATCAGGCGCACCTCTTTGCCCTGATGGACCAGCGCCTCTACCACTTCCAGCCCGATAAAGCCGGAGCCGATCACCACTGCGCGGCGATTGTGTTTGTCTTGTACCGCCGCTTTCAGCCCCAGTCCGTCGGCCATCCGGCGCAGACCGAATACCCCTTGCTGCTGCAAGCCGGGGATGGGGGGCATCACTTCGCGGGCACCGGTGGCGATCATCAGCCGATCGTAGCGATCGGTGAAGGTGTCGCCGTTGTGCTCTACCTGCAGGGTCTGGGCTGTTGCGTCAACGTTCAGCACCCGATGGCCAATCTTGACCTCGATCCCCTTGGCGGCGAACTGCTCGGGGGTGAACTCGGCCATGTAGCCGGGCTCCTGAAACTCGTCACCGACGAAGTAAGGCAGGCCGCAGGCACCGAAGGAGATCACCTCGGACGCTTCGTACACCACGATCTCAGCCTCTTTGGCCAGACGGCGCGCCTTGGCGGCCGCACTCATACCGGCGGCTTCGCCACCGATGATCAGGATTCTCATAGTTTTACCTCTCAATGGCGCAGGGAGGGCATGCCCTCCCTGCGGTCTATGGCGGGAAAGGGTCACCCCTTTCCACGCGCAGATCAACCTGCAGCAAATCAGACGGTGGACTCTTCGCCGTCCAGACTCACTTCGTGATCGCTGTTGAACACATGCATGTCTGTTTCGCCCATCAGGCGGCTGGTGACCGTCCCTGCGGTGATGGAGCCGGAGACGTTCAGCGCGGTGCGGCCCATGTCGATCAGCGGCTCGATGGAGATCAGCAGACCGGCCAGCGCCACCGGGAAGTCCAGCGCGGAGAGCACGATCAGCGCGGCAAAGGTAGCACCACCACCAATCCCGGCCACCCCGAAGGAGCTGACGGTGATAATGGCGATCAGAGTCATGATGAAGCCGGGATCCATCGGGTTAACCCCGACAGTCGGGGCGATCATCACTGCCAGCATCGCCGGATAGATACCGGCACAGCCGTTCTGGCCGATGGTGGAACCGAAGGAGGCGGCGAAGTTGGCGATCCCTTCCGGAATACCCAGTGACTTGGTCTGGGTCTGTACGTTCATCGGGATGGAGCCCGCGCTGGTGCGCGAGGTGAAGGCAAAGGCCAGCACGGGGGTGATCTTCTTGAGGAAACGCAGCGGGTTGATGCCGACCATGCTCACCAGCAGCAGGTGTACCGCGAACATGATAGCGATGGCACCGTAAGAGGCCATGACGAAGCTAAGCAAGTTGATGATGTCAGTGTAGTTGGAGCCAGAGACCACCTTGGTCATCAGCGCCAGCACGCCAAACGGGGTCAGACGCAGCACCAGGGTCACCATTCGCATCACGATGGCGTGAGCCACGGCCACGAAGTGCCCGAAACTGGCGAAGATCTCCGGCTTCTTGCGAGCGATGCCGGTGGCAGAGATGCCGATGAAGATGGAGAAGATAACCACGGCGATGGTGGAGGTCTTGCGCGCCCCTGTCATATCGAGGAAGGGGTTGGCAGGGATGAACTCCAGCATCATCTTGGCAAACGACATGCTCTCGACGCTGCCGAGGGTAGTCTGCAGCGCGGCACCACGGGCGCTCTCGGCGGCGCCGGAGGTCAGCCCTTCGGCGGTCAGGCCGAACAGGTTGGACATCAGGATGCCCGCACCGGCGGCAATGGCGGTGGTGAAGATCAGTACGCCTATGGTCATGGCGCTGATCTTGCCAAGGGCGGTACCGCCATTGAGCTTCAAGATAGCGCTGATGATGGAGACCATGATCAGCGGGATGATGATCATCTGCAGCAGCTTCACATAGCCGCCACCCACGATATCCAGATAGTCGATGGTCTGGACTATGACTGGTGAACCGGCGCCATAGAGCAGCTGCAGAGCGGCACCGAACAGGATACCGAGGCCCAGACCGGCAAACACCCGGCGGGTGAAGCTCACATGTTTTTGCTGTAACCGGTAGAGAAAGAACAGCAACATGGCCAGGATGGCCAGATTACCGATAACGCTGAATGTCATGGTATGACTCCCCAAAAAGCGGGCTTACGCCCGAGAAATAAGAACAAGCGCCATGCTTGTCCTGGCAACCGTAGTGTCAGACGGCCTGATCCGTCATGACATGAGCAAGGGGGTCTGTTGCCCCCTTAGCGCGAACTCAACGCTTCTGCTGTTTTGCTCGCATGATGTTGATGATCTCGATATCGGTATCCAGCATCCCCTTTTTGGAGAGGCGGCCCAGATTGGCGATGGTCTCGTCCACGTCATCGGAGACGATCCCTTCGCTTTGGGGCACATGCAGGTTGTTGATGGCCATCAGCGAGGACTTCACCGCCGCCGAGGTGGAGGTGGAGACTTTCATGGAGCAGGCGCTGCCCGCGCCGTCGCAGATGATGCCAGAGACATCGCCAATCATGTTGTTGATGCAGTGGCTGATCTGTTGATACTGACCGCCTAGCAGCCAGGTGATGGCCGCACCGGAGCCCATGGCGGCGGTACTGGCGGCGCAAAGAGCCGACAGCTTGTTCTGATAGGTCTTGATGTAGATGGCCACCAGATGGCTCATCACCAGTGCCCGGGTCAGCTGCTCGTCGCTTGCCTTGAGGAAGCGGGCGGCAGCGACCACTGGCATGGTGGCAGCAATCCCCTGATTGCCCGAGCCGGAGTTGGACATGGCGGGCAGCATGGCGCCATCCATCCGTGCATCGGAAGCGGCGGAGGAGAGGCGCATCGCCAGGGTCATCAAATCGTCGGAGAGCAGCTTGCGCTCTACCTGTTCGGTGAGGATCTTGCCGATCTGCAGGCCGTAACCGTGCAGCCCTTCATCTGCCAGCGCCTGATTCATGGTGGCTGCCGCCTTGATGAAGTCGATTTCGGCCAGCGGCACTTCAAGGGCAAACTCCACGATCTGTTGCAAGGTCATGGTCGGCTTGGCGGATTTGGCGGGCTGGATCTGCACCCCGGGCGCGCTGTCTTGCTCCATCAGTACCTCGCCATCCTTTTCCATCAGAATGATGCGAGTGTGGTCGGTACAAATCACCACCCGGGCGCTGTGGCCTTCGACTTCGGCCAGCACCTCGGCATAGAGCACGTCCGGCACATCCTTCACATCCACCGCAATGCAGGGCAACAGCAGTTTGGCCGCTTCCACCTGCTCTGGCGTCAAGGTGTTGAGCACCTCCAGCCCGGCATCGGGATTGCCGCCGGTGATACCGACTGCCGCCGCCACCGGCAGGCCGATCATGCCGGTGCCCGGCACCCCGACGCCCATGCCGTTCTTGAACAGGTTGCCACTGACCCAGACGCTGATGCGGGTCGGGGTCTCCCCCAGCAGCTTGCGACAATTGGCCGCCGCCAGCGCGACCGACATGGGTTCGGTACAGCCCAGGGCCGGTACCACTTCCCGCTTGAGCAGGGTAATAAAGTCGGTCCATTGTGCTTTCATTGCAGTGTTTCTCATGTTCATGGCGCCCGCAGGCCGTTATGGCTTGTTCAGGTCCGCCTTGTGATTGCGGATGTGCAAATAGACGGTATGACGGGAGATGCCGAGCATCCGGGCGACCAGCTGGGCCGCCTCCTTGATCTCGAAGATCCCCATGTCGTAAAGCCGGGTCACTATCTCCTTATTGCGCACCGTGCTGGCGAGTGAACTGTCCTGATCCACCTTCTCAATCACCTGGGTCACCAGATCGTCCACCGAGCTGGCAAAGGTTTCGTTATTGAGCTGCGCCGGTGCAGCAGGCTGCGCAAAGGTATCGAGCAGGCTACCGAGGGAGGTATTCAGACTGAAGTTCACACAGAGCATGCCGATAGGCTTGCCCAGCCGGTTGCTGATGGTGATGGAGGAGGACTTCATCAACGCCCCCTCGCGGGTGCGGCTGAAGTAGCTGCTCCACTGGCTACCGGCCTCTCCTTGCAAGCGGTTGAGGGCAAAGTCAGTGACGGGAGCCCCCGCGCCACGGCCAGTGACATGGCCGTTGGCAATCTTGATGACTGAGGCATCCAGATTATCGAAGGCATGCAGCACGACCTCGCAGCCGGCACCAAACAGGGCTGCCAACGCCTCGACGGCCGGTTCGAAACTGGCGATCAGATGGCGTTCTTCATCCGTTAACGCATTGATGTGGTCAGTGGTGGCTGCTGTGGACATATATGAGTAATGTTGAGTAAACCGCAGTTGATTCTACTATCAACAAGATCAACTAATGTTGAGCGGCATCCCCTTTTTGCACGTCATTATGCCCGCCTTTTAACAAAGTGCGAAAAATTGTGAGGCCACGCACAGACGCTGTGGTCAATCAGAGGTGATAGCGAGCCAGCAGCTCTTGATAGGCGGGGGTCTGCTTGAACCGTTTGAGTGCTTCCGAGAAGCGGATAGCCAGCTGATCGTGGCCGGGCTTGTGGGTAAATGCGAGGAAGTTGCGGTCATCATCGGTCAGTGGGAACAGGTGATGGCGCACCTGATCCTGCAGTCCCTGGGTGTGCAGCAGATAGCGCCCGACCCGCTCGTTGAGTACCACCCCATCCAGTCGGCCGGCCATCATCAGATGCAGCTGTTTGACGGCATTCCCCTCACCGGTCATCGGCATCCGGATCACTCCGGGATCGGTCAGAAATGCCTTGCTGTAGGCGTAGTCAGCTTGAGTGCCGATCCTCAGCCCTTGCAGGTCGGAGATCCGGGCTAACTGCACTGGACGAGCATCAGGATAGAAGAGTACCTCACCGCTTTGGGAGAGCGGCTCTTCGGGATAGTGGAGCCAGCTTTGACGGGTCTCGACATAGAATATATCGAGTACCGCATCCCCTTCCTTCAACTGCGCCTGCTTCACGGCTCGTTTCCAGGGCAGTACCTTCACCTTGGTGTCATAGCCCAGCTGGCGCAGTACGGTGCGGGCCAGATCGAGATCGGCGCCCACCGGCTCACCCCTGTCATCCAGCATCATATAGGGGGGCCATACCTCTGCCAGCAGTGTCAGTGTCGGTGGCTCATCTGCCCGAGCTCCACTGGCCAAACACCCAGATAGGATTACCCCGCAATAGAGCCATACCCGTTGCCACGTTTTTCGCCAATACCGCTGCCACACCATGGGACTATCTCCACATCAATATGATTTGAGCATATACAAAGCCCGGCAATAGACAGGACAAAAAGGCGGCGAGTGCTTGTTTGCTTGTCGCGGCACCGGCAAAGCTGGCTTACTACGGCAGATTCAGATTGGCGCAGGATTCGAGCACCAGTTTTCTGCATAAAAAAACGGCAATCCGAAGATTGCCGGGAGGAATGTAGTGACGCGACCTGGCGTGGGTTGAGCGGGTCGCGGGGGCAAGCCCCGATTTCGCCGCGGGCCATCAGGGATGACCACACGGCTTACAGCATGTCCGGACTGCGCTCGTTCAGTCCGCACCGCCACACACCTTCAGGGCTGACCCGCGCGCTATGGCGTGCAGGCCAGACCCGTTGAATTATTTACAGCATGCCCGGCACAGCTGCCTTCATCTCAGTTGGCCAGACACAGACCTGTGCCTGTTTGTCGATATGCTCCTTTACGAGAAAACCGGTTTACAACATGCCCGGAATCGCGGCCTTCATTTCGGATGGCCACACACCGACCTGAACCTGCCCGATATGCTCTTTTTGCAGCAGCAACATGGCCAGACGGGATTGGCCGATGCCGCCGCCGATGGTTTGCGGCATCCGTGCGGCCAGCAGATCCTGATGCCAGTCGTACTGCAGGCGATCTTCATCGCCGGTGATGGCGAGCTGGCGGCGCAGCGCCTCGGCGTCGACCCGGATCCCCATGGAGGAGATCTCGAAGCTGTCTTGCAGCACCGGGTTCCACACCAGAATGTCACCGTTCAGACCCGCCAGCCCCAGCTCGCTGTGGCTGCTCCAGTCGTCATAGTCCGGGGCGCGCACATCGTGGCGCTCGCCGTGGGAGAGGGCGCCGCCGATACCGATCAAGAACACGGCACCCAGCTCTTTGGCGATGGCCCGCTCGCGCCCCTTGGCGTCGAGGTCCGGGTAACGGGTCAGCAGCTCTTCGCTGTGCAGGAACTGGATCTCGGCCGGCAGGAAGGGGGTCAGCTCATGCTCGGCACAGACCGCGCGCTCGGTGGCCTTGATGGCGGCCCAGATGCCGCTGACTGTCTCCTGCAGATAGGCCAGATCACGGCGCTCGCTCGGCATTACTTTCTCCCAGTCCCACTGATCCACGTAGACGGAGTGGATGGGGGTGAGCTTGTCTTCATCCGGACGCAGCGCCTTCATGTGGGTGTAGATCCCTTCACCCGGGCCGAACCCGAAGCGACCCAGGGTTTGGCGCTTCCATTTGGCCAGTGAATGGACCACTTCGTAGCTGTGCTCTGGCAGGGTCTTCACTTTGACCTGCACTGCATTCTCGTGGCCAGAGAGGTTGTCCTGAGTGCCATCACCGACCCGGCTCAGAATGGGGGCTTGCACCTCCATCAGGCCCAGTTGTTGGGCGAGTTGGCGAGAGAACATCTCTTTGACGAAGCTGATCTGCTGTTGGCTGCGAATGTAGTGCTGTTTCATGCTGAATTCCTGTTTCAAACCCCGTTGGATGTGGTGATTCTTCAACGGAATGACTACTAAATTCAATATTCGATAATAGAAATAGGCTTTGTGTGTTTTTTTCTTCAAAATAAGCTGTTGTTTAATGAGGTATCGTCAACGGGAGTGCAAAAAAATGCCGGAAAATTACCGGATCGATAATCTCGATCAGGCCATCCTCACCGCTCTGATGGAAAATGCGCGGATCCCTTACGCCGAACTGGCGAAACAACTGGCGGTCAGCCCGGGCACCATCCATGTGCGGGTGGAGAAGATGAAGCAGGCGGGGATCATCGAGGGGACGCGGGTGCAGGTGAACGCGAAGAAGCTGGGTTACGACGTCTGCTGCTTTATCGGGATCAATCTGAAGAGCGCCAAGGATTACCCCTCGGCACTGGCCAAGCTGCAGGCGCTGGACGAGGTGGTGGAGGCTTACTACACCACGGGTCACTACAGCATCTTCATGAAGGTGATGACCCGCTCCATCGATGAACTGCAGATTGTGCTGATCAACAAGATCCAGACCATCGACGAGATCCAGTCCACTGAAACGTTAATTTCGCTGCAGAACCCGATCTTGCGGGACGTGAAGCCTTGAGTCGGGTTGTATAAGAGGGCGGGCGTAGAGATCCATCTCCCGTGCGAAACCCTGATTGCACTGCAAAACCCAATCCTGCGGGATGTGCAGCCCTGAGCGGCTAATCAGGGTTCGATATAGGGGATGGCGTACTGGTCGTAGAGCGCCTTGAGGCTGCCGTTGTGCTTCATGTGCAGCAGCTCGGCATCGTAGGCGGCCATCTGGGCGGGCGTATTCTCGTCGGCTTTGGCGCGGGTCCAGGTGTTGAAGTAGGGGCTGCTCTTGAGCGGCTTGGGCAGGTAATCGACCTTGTCGGTCAGCCCCTCTTCCTTGAGCTGGGTGAAGGCGGTGACCAGCGGCATGGGCACGGTATCGATCCGTCCAGCCAGTAGTTTGCGCAGTTGCAGCCGATTCATCGGAATTTGCTGGAAGTGGTAGGTCGGATCGGCCATGGCCGCGGTGAGCTCGGGGGTATAGGAGAAATCCCTGGTCACGCCAATGCGCCAGGGTTTGAGATCGGCCAGCGTCTCGTAGTGGATCTGCAGCAGGTCGACCTTGCGCACGAAGAAGTGCCAGCTGTGGCGAAGATGGGCCTGTTGGGGATAGATGAGGTAGCGCTCTCGTGCTGCATTGTAAGAGTGGGTTAGTACCATATCGCAGAGACCGGTTTCAGCATTGCGGGTGAGGCGAGCGCCGGAGTCGATCAGTTCTATTCGGACAGGAACCCCCAGCTTGTCGAAGATGGCGGTGACGATGTCGATATCAAGGCCCTTGGGCTTCTGATCGGCATCGAGAAACTTGAGTGGGGGCTCCGTGGTGCCGCAGATCACCAGCTCTTTGGCGGGCAACCCGAGTGGAAACAGCAGCCAAAGCAGGGGGATCACACGCAAACTACGTCTCCTGAGCCTGTTTGAAGATATTCCAAGACCTGATTCCAGTATATTGGGTCACCCCTGATCTGTTAGAAGCGACCGTGTATGGCAAACACTGAAATTGAGAGCCCGCTGGACGGGATCGACAAGTTGACCGTCTCGCTCTACCGCCTTGGCCTGAGTGCGGCCGCCCTGCTGCTGCTTTGCCGCGGTGCGGCGCTGCTGAGCGGGATGGCACTGCTCCCGTCGGCACAATGGTTGATGTCGCTGGCAGTGGCAAGCGCAATTTGCGGCTTCTCGCTGCATATCTACGACAAGCGGATTCGCCTGATCCTGCAGGGATTTGGTTGGGGGGCGTTGGCGCTGGCGGCGGTCGGGGCGCCGGATGCACTGGTGCTGGGGGCTGCGTTGGCGACCCTCTCCGGGCTGGCGTTCAAGGAGCAGTTTTGCTTCGCCATTCCCGGTATCAAGCTGGTGCCCGTGCTGCTGCCGCTGTTGTGGTTGCTGGAGTGGTTGCAATTGGAGTGGGCCGCCGCGCTGGTGGCGCTGGTCTGCGGGGCCCTGTTGACCTTGCTGGCGCTTGCCAAGTGGCGAATGCCCCTGCACTTCGATATCGGTGACAAGGGGCGTTACCAGATTTAGGTCTGCTGGCACCCCTTCATCTGCTGGTTGAGGGCCTGCATCACCTGACGGCGGCTGATGATGCCGACCACCTTGCCCTGTTGCAGCACCGGGTAGATCTTGGGTTTGGCGTCGGCCATCTGGCGGGCCAGCTCCAGAATGCTGTCGTCCGGTCCGACCGAGAGGGGCGTGCGGTTCATCATCTCTTCCACCCGGGTGCGGGTATCGCAGTGGTAGCTGCCGCTGAGCAGGCTGGGAATGCAGTCTTGTTCGGAAAGAAAGCCGATCAGCCGTTTCTGCTCATCCAGCACCGGCAGGCCGCCAAGACCAGATTGATGCAGGCGATCCAGCGCTTCGGCCAGGCCGAGTCCGGCAGTGAGGGTGTGGGTCAGGCGACCCATGTGGTGGTGAACTTTCAGCATGGTGGTAACTCCGCAAGATGGGGGTGTCGCCACTATGACGCGGCCGGGTGGCCCGCCACCAATGGCTTGTGCTACAGGGATTGATAGGCACTGGCCATCGGCGGTGATCCGCGAGCAGGCGGGCTTCGTTCATGCAAGACAATCAAAGGGAAAGGAGATTCTATGCGTGCATTGGTAACGGGCTGCGGCCGTCGACTCGGCTTTTATCTCTGTCAACAGCTGGTGGCAGCGGGCTGGCAGGTGACCGGCAGTTATCGCAGCGAGCGGCCGGAGTTGGCCACGCTGGCTGCACTGGGGGTCGAGCTGGTGCAGGCGGATTTTGGCCGGGAAGAGGACGTTGGCAAACTGATCGACGTGCTGGCGGCCCATCAGGATCTGGCGCTGGTGATCCACAACGCCTCGGCCTTCGAGCCACAGGCTGCCGATCCGGCGGCGCAACTGGCCCAGTTCGAGCAGTTCTACCGGGTGCATATGGCGGCCCCCTTCCAGCTCAACCGGGCGCTGGCGCCCCAGCTGGCGAGCAATGCCAACGCCAGCATCATTCACATCACCGATATCTACATTCACGCCCCGGCGCCCCGTTTTGCCAGCTATGTGGCGACCAAGGCGGGGGCCCATTCACTGGCCATGAGCTTTGCCCGCGAGCTGGCGCCCACGGTGCGGGTCAACACCATAGAGCCAGGCCCGATCCTATTTCTCGACGAGCACGGTGAAGAGTGGCGCCAGCAGGTGCTGGCGAAAACTCCGCTAGCGCGGGAGGGGGGGCTTGAGCCCATCTGGCAGGCGGTGCAGCTACTGGTGGGGAACAGTTATATGACGGGGGCCAGCATCAAGGTGGATGGGGGGCGTGCTCTGGCCACCCTTTGACTGCTGGACACGGGGGCCGAGTGTGAGTGGCTCCAACCCGACCGGCTGTGGCTGCACGGCTTTACCAGCCCTGCGCTTGCTAAATTCGTTGGGGAGCTGCACCAGCAGCTCCACCTTGGGATCGTGCACCTCGCTATGCCTGTACAGCTCGGCCAGCAGCTCGGTCAGATAGGGATCAACCCGGGCGCTGGCAAAGTCACCTTCAGGGCTGCTGGCCACAATATCGATGTCGAGCGGTCGGTCGTGCACCTTGCAGAGCGGGTCGCTGCGATCCCGGCCATGGGCTATTTCGAGGGCCACGAATATCTGCTTGAGGCTGGCAGGGTCGAGTCCGCTCTCCACGATCACCAGGCAGTTGAGAAAGTGGTTGCGCGATTGCATTCCCACCGGTTCGGTGCGGATCACCGAGCTCAGCTGCAGTGGGCCGAAACGAGCAAGCAGCTCGCCCAGTGCGGTGCTGACGTGGGTGCTGGGATCAAGATTGGAACCTATGCTACAGAGATAGAACATGCTCACCTTCCTCAGATTGGGCTCATCTGAAATGTATACGCAGCTCACGGTTATCGGATTAACTATGGCGTAACATTATCTTATCGATTGTGATCTGGCACTGATTGGCAGAATAAGGAGGTTGGCATGAGTGTTGAGCTGAAATGGGCGCTGTTGACCGCATCAGGGGCGCTGGCGATGATCCTGATTATCTGTCTGGCATCCGTCGGATTAGCGTGAACCTAGTGGTTTCAGATAACCTGAACCGGCCTGTTGGCCGGTTTTGTTTTTTGGGGCGCTGCGGCTATGCTGGCGCACCGGTGAGAATGCAAGAGAAGAGATAATGACCAAGGTTCGCCCACGCTCCCTGCTGCAGGTGGTATTGATGGGATTCGTGTTGGTATTGATGCCGCTGGGCGGCATGATCTGGCACAACAGCACAGCCCTGGCCAACCTCAGCCAGCTCACCAGCGACGAGATGGAGCGGGCGGTCAAGGATACCCGCCGCGCCACCTTGCTCACCGCACAAGCCATCGACATTGAACGTACCCTGCGCCGCTTTGCGGTGCTGGGCGATCGCCGCAGTCTAACCAATTATCAGCAGCAACTTGATGGCTATCGGGTGTTGCTGGCAGAACATCGCAACTCCATCTCCGACGGTCAGCTCTACAGCGGGCTTGATCAGGGGCTTGCCTGGCTCGACACCTTGCAGGATGCCGCGCTGGCCCGGGTGGCGGTAGCGGGCGACAAGCTCGAGCAGTTCAACGATGCCAACAAGCAGCTTGAAATGGTCACCCGCAGCCGGGTTGATGAACACATGGATTGGGTGCAAGTGACCATCAACGGGCTGACCAGAGAGCTCTGGTGGGTGAGCGGTTTTGTGGCGGTGATCAGCCTGCTGCTGGTCTTTATCTTCACCTACCTCATCATCCACCCGGTACGACAGATTGAGTCGCGCATTTTGAGCCTGGGGGCCGGGGTCGAGCCCGATCCTGACCCGGTTGATGGCCCCGCCGAACTGGTGGTGCTGGGGCAGCGGATCCTCTGGTTGCACGACAAACTCAAGGCGCTGGAGCTGCAGAAGTACCAGTTCCTGCGCCATGTTTCTCACGAGCTCAAGACCCCGCTGGCGGTGCTGCGGGAGGGGTCGGATCTGCTCTGCGAGCAGCTGGTCGGGCCTTTGACACCGGATCAGCTGGAGATCTGCCAGATGCTTGATGAGAACAGTCGCCGTCTGCAGACCCTGATCGAGCGGCTGCTCGACTTCAACCGTCTCAGCCAGCAGGAGGCGTTCGAGTTGGAGCCGGTATCACTCAATCCTATGCTCGCCGAGCTGGTTGCCGAATACCGGCTGGCATTGGAGTCCAAGCAGATCTGTGTACACTTGCCGACCAGCGCAGTGACGCTGTTGGCAGAGCCCTACCGGCTGCGATTGATCCTCGATAACCTCTTCTCCAATGCGGTCAGTTACGGCGCCCGCGAGGGTAATATCTGGATCAGGGTAGGGCAGGATGCACAGATGAGCTGGCTGGAAGTGGCCAACGAGGGGCCAAAGATCCCCGAGGCTGAACAGCAACGAATTTTTGAACCCTTCGAGCAGGGCAGCACAGTGCGGCAAGGGGTTTTGAAAGGCTCAGGCATGGGCCTCTCCATCGCCCGCGAGTCTGCCCATAGTCTGGGGGGGGAACTGGTTCTGGTACAGGATGAGCAGGCGGATGTCTGCTTCAGGTTGACGTTGAAATGAGGTCTATGAAGATACAACGGGTATTTCCAGCCCTGATGGCAGGACTGCTTGCGGGTTGCACCTTGCTGCCGCAACAGGAGCCACGGGATTCCTCCGATATCGCTTTTGCCAAGCGCATGGAGTTTGCCAACAAAGAGATGCAGGTACGCCTGCAATACTCTGACTGGCTGCTGGCCAGCCACCCCCAGCAGCGGGTGCAGGAGCGGCAGCGGCTGAAAGGTGCCGACGATCTGGAGAGCCGGGTCAGTCTGGCGATGGTCGATTCCCATCCCGCCGAATCGGTGGCCAATCGCACCGCGGGTCTGGCCCGCCTGAAAAAGATGCTGCCCGAGCTGGGTCTCGATGCGCAGGCCTTTTTGCGTAGCTGGATCGCCCTTGGCGAGCAGTTGCTGGTGCGTGATAGCCGTCGGGATGATCAGCGGCAGGAGGTCCAGCGACTGCGTCGTCAGATCGAACAGCTGACCGCCATCGACGACCAGCTCAACCAGCGCAAGTTGAACGAGAGCCGTGAGGTCATTCCATGAGTCGGATCTTGTTGGTGGATGACGATGTCAGCCTGCTCAAACTGATGAGTTTGCGACTGCGCAGTCAGGGTTATGAAGTGGATACCGCCGACAGTGCGGAAGGGGCGCTCGACCGGCTGCGTCAGCAACGGGCCGATCTGGTGCTGAGCGACTTGCGGATGGCCGGTATGGACGGGCTGGCACTGTTCGAGCGGATCCAGGCCCAGTGGCTGGGGTTGCCGGTGATCATCATGACCGCCCACGGCACCATTCCCGATGCCATTCAGGCAACCCGCTCCGGGGTATTCAGCTTTTTGACCAAACCCATCAACAAGGATGAGTTGTTCTCCACCATTGAGCACGCCCTGAGCCTGACGCGCCCCAAACAGCAGCAGGAGTGGCAGTCGCTGATCCTGACTCGCAATCCCCAGCTGGAACAGCTGCTGATCCAGGCTCACAGCATCGCCACCATGGAGGTGCCGGTACTGATCATGGGGCCATCCGGTTCCGGCAAGGGGGCCATGGCGCAGGCACTGCACCAGGCCAGTCATCGTCGCAACCAGCCGATCTATTCCATCAACTGTGCAGCCATTCCGTGGGCCTCACTCGACTTGCAGCTGTTTGGTGAAGATGGTCAATCCGGCCTGTTCGAGCAGGCCAAGGGGGCGACCCTGTTTCTCGACGAGATCGGCAGCCTCTCGGAATCCTTGCAGGCCAAATTACTGCAGGTGATGGAGGAGTACGGTCAGGGCACGCCTGAGGTGCGGGTGCTCAGCTCCAGCCATCAGGATCTGGTCAAGGCGATGGAGGAGGGGCGCTTTCGGGAAGATCTCTTCTACCGCCTCAACGTCGCCAATATCACCTTGCCGTCCCTCAGTGCCCGCAGTGAGGATATTCCCCTGCTGGCTCGTCAGGCCCTTGATGATTACCGCAGCCGCCACAGCGACTGCGCGGCCATGGGTTTCTCACCGGAGTCGCTGGCGATGCTGGCTGCCGCAGTCTGGCCCGGCAATGTGCGTCAGCTCTGTCATCTGGTGGATCAACTCGCCAGCCTCTGCTGCAGTCCGGTGATCGGCGTCTCCATGGTGGAGTCAGCCCTGAGTGGCGGCGGCGGCGGCATCCTCTCGTTCAACGAGGCGCGGGCCGAGTTCGAGAAGGAGTATCTGATCCGCCTGCTGCGCACCACCGAGGGCAACGTGACCCTGGCGGCCAATATGGCGGGTAGAAACCGTACCGATTTCTACAAGCTATTGAATCGGCACGCAATTGAGGCGGTAAACTTCAAGTCGAAAGGATAAATCAGGCGGGATCAATCACCGCCGGAGCGGCATCGGCTTTCCGGGTTTTATGGGAGAGCCAGAGGCCGCTCGCCTTCATCAGGTAACCGAACAAGGCACCGATGATGAGAGACGGCAGGATCAGTCGCCACTCGCCAGCCGCCCCGAAGGTGGCGCAGCAACCGGCAAAGGTGCCGGGAATGTAGCCGAGCCACTGCTGCTTGGCCTGCACGCACATCAGGGTTGCGACCACACCTGTCATCACATAACCCGCCACGCCCGCCCCCCACAGGCTGTCGCCATGGATCAGCAACAGCGCCCACAACATGCCGCTGGTGTTGCAGAAGATGGTCTGCAGCAGCGCCTTGTAGCCACCGCTGGAGGCGAAATAGCTGGTGCAGCCGAGAAAGCCGACCCAGGAGATAAGGCCGAACGCGACGGCAATCCAGCCCCAGATGGCGGAGAGAACTCCAGTGGTGATGGCGATGGCGATCAGTGGGCTCATGGGGCGACTCTTCAGTTGGCTTCGCAAAAGGGGCAGCCTACCTGCGGCAATCCGGGCGGCAAGCGGGGGGCGAATTGTGTGTGATCTTCATCACCCTTTTCAACTCGGGAATACGCTTGCGTTCGCGAAAAAAATTCATTGGTGACCGGACAAACGGTCGACCATAGTTAGAGGCCCTGTCCTGCTCATGGAGTGAGTCTGATTGTGCCCAATGTGATCGTCCCCCTGCTGGTGTTCGTAGTCCTGTTTCTGGTCGGCACCATGGCCAAGGCACTGCCCCTGCACCACATGATGTAAATTTGTGTGAAATTAAAATCTGCCGGGGCGGGTCTTATCCATATCGCCTTACTTAGCCCCGGGAGTTTTTCATGTTGATCAAGCGTCGTGCCGCTCACCCCCTCACCGAACAGGATGTCACCCCGGAAGCCGTCTATCAGGATCGCCGCCTTATTCTCAAGGGGCTGGGTCTGGGCGCTGCCACCCTGGCTTTTCCCACCCAGGCCGGTGTGCTCGATTTGCTGCGTGGTAAAGAGGATGCTCCCCAGTTAGCCACCAAGCCGCTCAACAGCAAACCTGCGGAGCGGCCAGCCAATCTGGTGCTGACTCCGGAAGAGAAGGCCACCAGTTACAACAACTTTTATGAGCTCGGCACCGACAAGTCCGACCCGGCTCGCAACGCCCATTACCTCAAGCCCGAACCCTGGACCCTCAAGGTGGAAGGGGAGGTGGCCAAGCCCTTTACTCTCGACGTGTGGGATCTGATCAACAAGAGCGAGCTGGGGGAGCGGATCTACCGGCTGCGCTGCGTCGAAGCCTGGTCCATGGTGCTGCCCTGGAACGGCATCTCGCTGGCGGAGCTCATTCGCCGCGCCGAGCCCACCAGTCGCGCCAAGTTTGTTGCCTTCGAGACTCTGTTTGATCCGAAACAGTTGCCGGGGCAGGCCTCGAGTCTGGGGGGCGGTATCGAGTATCCCTACGTGGAGGGGCTGCGTATCGACGAGGCGATGAATCCGCTCTCTTTCCTGGCGATGGGGCTCTACGGCAAGACTCTGCCTGCCCAGAATGGCGCGCCGATCCGGCTAGTGGTGCCGTGGAAGTATGGCTTCAAGAGCATCAAGAGCATCGTCTCGATCCGGTTGGTGGAGGAGATGCCGCCCACCACCTGGAACCTGTTGGCCTCCAACGAATATGGCTTCTACGCCAACGTCAATCCGCAGGTGGATCACCCGCGCTGGAGTCAGGCCAGCGAGCGCTTTATCGGCGAGGGCGGGCTGTTTGGCGCCAAGCGTCAGCCGACCCTGATGTTCAACGGCTATGGCGATGAAGTCGCCTCGCTCTATCAGGGGATGGATCTGCGCCAATGGTACTGAGATTGAAACCGGCCCATATCAGCGGCTTGCGGGCGCTGGTGCATCTGGGCTCCCTCGGCTTTTTGCTCTGGCTGGGGTTGGCGATTCCGGCGGGCCTGCTGGGGGGCGATCCGGTGCCCGAGCTTATCCACTACCTCGGCAAGGGGGCCCTCAACCTGCTGCTGCTCACCCTGCTGGTGTCGCCGCTGGCCAAGCGCTGGCGGCAGGGGCAGCTCATCAAGCTGCGCCGCCCCCTCGGGCTCTGGTGTTTTGCCTGGGCGCTGCTCCACTTCATGGCGTGGCTGGGGCTGGATCTGCAGTTTGACTGGGGCCTGATTGGCGGCGAGCTGGTCAAGCGCAGCCATATAGTGGTGGGGATGGTGGCACTGTTGCTGCTGGCCGCCCTCAGCATCACCTCGCTGCCCGCATTGCAGCGCAGAATGGGGGCCGTGTGGCAGAAGTTGCACAACTGGGTCTATGCCATCGCCCTGCTGGTGCCGGTGCACTACTGGTGGTCGCTCAAGAGCGGTTGGGGGGAGCCTCTTGTCTACCTGCTGCTGGCCTGTGCCCTGCTCTGGCCGAGGAAAGATAAGCTGCTGCGCCCATGGCGGGGACGCTGGAATACAAAAGAGGCCTAATCGGCCTCTTGTTGTTTGATCTCGCCGGTGTAGGCATCGATGATGAGATGCACCTTCTGATCCTGGCGATTGAGGGTTTTGACCTCGAATTTGTCCCCTTCCAGCTCCACTTCCCGAATGTCGTGATACCCTTGCGCCAGCAGGAGTTTGACCAGTCCGGCCATGTCGAGACGGCTCTGGGCCGTCCAGCTTGTGGTACTCAACAGACAAAGGATCAGCAGGAAACTGCGCGGGATCATATTCATTCCGGATTCATGGCTGGCAGACTATAAACGCCATTATGTTAGGTTTTTGGAGATGAATCATCCATGAATAGAGCGCTCCCTCTGCTCGGGTTATTGCTGCCGGTGCTGGCACAGGCGGTCACGCCTGATGAAGCCATGCTGCAGCAAGCTGTCCATGAGGGACGGGTTCGGCCATTCCATGAAATGATGGAGGTGGCGGCCAGATTGCCGGTGCGGGTGTTGCGGGTAGATCTGGGGGAAGAGGATGGTATCTGGCTCTATGAACTACGAGTTATCGACCGAGCAAATAGCGTGATCAAGGTGGCCTATCGGGCCGATAACCTTGAGCTGGTGTGGGCCAAGGGCCACCATCTGGAGCGGCTGTTCGAGCCGCCCAAGCCATCGGTCGAGGATGATGAATAACCTCTGTTTGGAAGCCTGTTGATGCGAATTCTGATTGTTGAAGACGAAAAAACGCTGGCGGGGCAGTTGGCTGAACAGCTGCGGCTCTCCGGCTTTGTCACCGACCTTTGCCACAATGGCAACGACGCCGGTTTTCTCGGTGAGACCGAGCCCTATGATGCCATTATTCTCGATCTCGGCTTGCCGGGGCGCGATGGCCTGAGCGTGCTGAAAGAGTGGCGCAGCAAGGGTATCGACACGCCGGTGCTGGTACTGACCGCGCGTGGCCAGTTGCACGAGAAGATCGAGGGGCTTAACGCCGGTGCCGATGACTACCTCACCAAACCGTTCCAGGTGGCCGAGCTGGTGGCGCGGGTTCAGGCGCTGGTGCGGCGGGCGGCGGGCAACGCCAGCTCCATTCTGGAGATCGGCGGGGTGCGCCTCGACATGGCGGCGTCCCAGGTGTGGTACGAAGGGACCCCCATCAAGCTGACCGCTCACGAGTTCCGGGTGCTGGGTTACCTGATGCAACACAGGGGCAAGGTGGTGTCGCGCAGCGAGCTGATCGACCACATCTACGCCCAGGATTTTGACCGTGATTCCAACACCGTCGAGGTGTTCATCGGCCGGATCCGCAAGAAGACCCATGCCGATTTGATCGAAACGGTGCGCGGCCTCGGGTACCGGATCAACGAATGAGGCTGGTGAGAACCCTGCGGGGGCGACTGGTCGCCATTGCTCTGGTGTGGTGCGGGCTGTTTCTGTTCGCCACCGGCTTCAGTCTGCAGACCATGATGCGCAACTACTGGCAGGAGGCGGAGGCCGACGGCCTGCGTCTGCAGGTTTATGATCTGCTCGCCCGGATCGAGGTGCAGCATGATGGCTTGCCCGTGGTCACCGAGGCGATGACCGACCCTCGCTTTAACCAGCCCTACTCAGGCTACTACTGGCAGCTGGAGCTGGGCCACGATGTGGTGGGGCGCTCCCGCTCCCTGTGGGATACCAATTTGAAAACCGAGGGGCTCAAATCCGCCTTCGGTGATCCGGATCTGTTTGTCGGCAAGGGGCCCAATCGCGAGCCCTTGCTGGTGATGACCCGTACCGTGCTGCTGCCAGGTTCCGATCGGGTGTTCACCCTGGTGATGGCCAAGGATAGCAGTGCCCTGACGCTGACCCTCAGCAAAACCCGTATCAGTCTGTTCCTTGGCCTCGGCTTTGCTGCCGCCGGTCTGGTGCTCGGCTTTATGTTCCAGATCCTCTATGGCTTGCGGCCATTACATCTGCTGCGCCGCGAGCTGGGCTATGTCCATCAGGGTCATCAGGAGGGGTTCCGGCTACGCTACCCGCTGGAGATCCAGCCGCTGGTGGAGGATATCAACCGGCTGCTGCACCACTATAGCGAGCTGCTGCAACGGGCCCGCTCCCACACCGGCAATCTGGCCCACGCCCTCAAGACGCCGCTCAGCATCATGCGCAATCAGGTGGCCCAGTTGCCGCCGGAAGATCAGGCCGCCATCGGCGAACAGCTCGACCAGATCCAGCGTCATATTGATTACCACCTCGGTAAGGCGCGGGTCACCGGTGCCGCCAAAATCCTCGGGGTCTCTACGCCGGTGCGGGCGCGGGTGGAGTACATCTGCCGCGCCTTCTCCCGCCTCTATCCGGACAAGGTGGTGGATCTGCAGGTGCCCGCCAATCTGGCGGTCGGGGTGGAGGAGCAGGACTTTGACGAGATGGTGGGTAACGTGCTGGAAAACGCCTTCAAATGGTCGGCCACTCAGCTGCGCATCTCCAGCGCCGAGCTGGGGGGCTGGATCACCTTGCGCATTGAAGATGACGGTCCCGGCATGAGCGAGGATCAGATCGCCAAGGCGGTGTTGCGCGGAGTACGCCTCGACGAGAAGGTGCCGGGCTCCGGATTGGGTCTTAATATTGTCTCCGATCTGGCAGAAGCCTATCGGGGCAGTTTCATCATGGGCCGCGCCGAACTGGGCGGTCTGGCTGCCTCCCTCTCGTTGCCCAAGGTGGCAAGAGTCGAGAGCTAGGCATAACATATGGCATTTGTTTTAGCCTGAGGAAGAGAAGTATGACCGACGATCCGTGGGCACTGTGTCACCTTGACGATTCATTTGATGCCTCTGTACTGGGGGTCAAGGGCGCCCAGATCCAGTGGTTTGAAGACAGGGATGGCCTGATCGCGTTCCTGCTGGAAGACTTTATCGACCTGCTGGCCGATGTGGGCGAGCTGGAGGAAGATCAGACCGAACAGGCGCGGGAGCGCTTCACCCTGCTGGTGGAGCAGAGCTTCGACGATCGCACCCTGATGGATGCCATCAACGATCTCGCCTCCGGCCTGCGCCGCATCGCCTGGATGGGGCCGCTCTCGGAGCTGGCCGAGATCAGCGATGAGTTCGCCTCTGGCCTGCGCCGCTACTTCTGGAGCCAATACGACGGGGATGAAGATGACCCGGATGCCTGGGTGCCGGAAGAGCTGTGGCCGCAACTGGTGGAGTGCGCGCAGGAGTATATGGAAGAGGGGGATTTTTAAATCCTTCCCGACCATGTCTGCGCTTTGGCAGACAGATACAGATAGGAAAACGGCGCCTTCGGGCGCCGTTTTTATTGCGAGAGGTCAATCTTGGCCGCTGGCATCGTTCGGTTCCTCACGCGGTTTTTCTCGACAGCTGTTAGCCCCCTCGCAAAACCCCACAAGATTCGTTGATATAGTGAGCAGTGAGCCACAACGGAGTGTCGCTGATGAGCCCTTTCTCACTGCTGTGTGTCGCCGCCAACGTGCAACTGCTGGCCGAATTTGAACAGGAGCTGGCGCCGCTGCTCGGCCATTTTGCGCTGGTGGTGGTGGTCGGGCAGGAGTCGGCGGAATTGGCCCTCGACGAGCTGGATCGCAAGGGGCAGCCGCCCGCTGTGGTGGTGTGTGACAGCGATCTGGGGGATGGGCGAGGGGCCGATTTTCTGATCCGCCTCGGCAACCGCCACGAGACGTGCCGCAAGATCCTGCTGGGCAGCCAGCCAGAGATGAAATCGATCATCGAAGCGGTCAACCTCGGTCGTCTCGACTACTACCTGCAACGTCCCTGGCGCGATGGCAGCATGCGCCGGGCGGTGATCGAGCAGGCCAGCCACTTTGTGCTGCTCCAACCCGAGGCTGACCTGCTGAGCTATGCCGCTGTGCTCGACAACCAGAAGCTGCTGCGGGCCCACGTCGATCGCCAGCTGGCGGCCTATCGGCAGGGTTTTATGGATTACACCCACTACAGCGATGAAGAGCTGTCGCGGGTGGTGATCGACGGCCTCTACCAGTTTTTTGATGGCAACGACGAGGCGCGGGTCTGCCGCCACTACAGTCCGGGCCATGTGCTGACCCGCGAGGGGGAGCCCAACAGCTTCCTCTGGTTCATCGCCAAGGGAGAGGTGGTGCTGCGCAAGCGGGATGAGCAGGGGATCGATCAGGAGGTGGTGCACTACCGCACCGGCTCGCTGGTGGGGGGCATGTCCTTCGTCACCGGCGAACCCGCCTTCACCACCGCAGTGACCCTGACCGGCGCCGAGGTGATCAAGCTCGACAAGCTGCAATTCTCCCGGGTGATGCAGGCGCGCAGCGAACTGCTCCCCTCCTTTACCAACCTGCTGCTGCGCCACTTCAACCGCCGCCTGCAAAACAGCATCCGCACCGAGATGCGGTTGCAGCAGACCCTCAACTCCCTCGATGCCGCCCATGCCCAGCTGGTGGAGAGCGAAAAGATGGCGATGCTGGGCCAGCTGGTGGCGGGTGTCGCCCACGAGCTGAACAATCCGGTAGCGGCCATTATCCGTGGTAGCGAGACCCTGCGCGCCGCCATCCCCGATCTGGTCAATCTCGAGCTGCCGGCCCCTATCAAGACGTTGGGCAATCAGACCCTCTGTCAGGCGCTGACCACCCAGCCGGTCTCGACCAGCGAGATCCGTGACAAGACCCGGCAGGCGGAGGGGCGCTTTGGCGATCGTCAGCAGGCGCGGCAGGCGGTGCAGATGAATCTGGATGACGAGCTGAGCTGGCAGCGCTGGTTTGCCGGTCGTACCGCCGCCGAGCGGGCGGCGCTGCTCGCCCGGCTGGAGCTGTTCCAGCAGACCGGCAGCTTCTTGCGCAATATCGAGGTGTGCGCCCGCCGCATCGGCGATCTGGTCAAGAGCCTCAAGCAGTACGCGCGGCAGGATCGGGCCGAACCCTCGCTGGTGGACCTGCACGAGGGGCTGGAAGATACCCTGATGATTTTCGAGAACCGCCTTAAACACCATGAGCTCTGCAAGGAGTACCAGCCGCTGCCGCTGGTGCGCTGTCACCCCGTCGCCCTGCAGCAGGTGTGGACCAACCTGATCGCCAACAGTCTGGATGCCATGAGCGGCCCGGGGCGGCTCACCATTCGCACCGGATTGCTGGATCCCGAGTGGGCCATGGTGGAGATCGAGGATAGCGGTTGCGGCATCGAACCCGAGCTATGGCAGCGGATCTTCGATCTCAACTTCACCACCAAGCGGGAGGGCCATTTTGGCCTCGGGATTGGCCTGAGCGTTTCGCTGCAGATAGTGCAGCAGCATCATGGCCGGATCGAGGTGGCCTCCGAGCCGGGCCGTTATACCCGGATGCGGGTCTGTTTGCCGCTGGACGGCATGGGGCAGGCCAGTTATGGAGGCGATCCCCGCCACAAGGAGCATGCGGCCTGAGCCGTCGCCAGCATCAATCGCGCGGCGTGCCAAACCATGTCGCCAAGGAGGAGCAATGAACAAACACTATCTGATCCTGTGTGTTGACGATGAGCGGGAGGTGCTGGATGCGGTGATCCACGATCTCGCCCCGTTCCGTTCCCACTTTGAGCTGGAGGCTGCCGAGAGCGTCGATGAGGCGCGAGCGGTGGTGGAGGAGTGGGAGAGTGACGGCAACAAGCTGGCGCTGATCCTCTGTGACCACATCATGCCGGGGACCCTGGGGGTCGATTTTCTGGTGGAGCTGAACCAGCGCGCCAGCACCCGTGCCAGCCGCAAGTTGCTGCTGACCGGGCAAGCGGGGCTGGAGGCCACCGTCGAAGCGGTCAATCGCGGCGGCTTGCACTACTACCTTGCCAAGCCGTGGCAGCTGGAGACGCTGCAAGAGGCGGTGCGCGAACAGCTGACCGACTACCTGCTGGCGGAAGATGGCGACAACGCCTTCCACTATGCGCCGCTGCTTAATCAGGCGCGGCTGTTTGCCGCCATCCACGATCACCCGTTCGACCAATAGGGGCAGTTGGGCTTTCGCGGTGGCAGTTGTATACTGTCTACATATACAGTATTGCAGGTAGCCACCGATGCGACTCTTTATTGCCGAGAAGCCCACCCTGGGCCGCGCCATTGCCGATGCCCTGCCCAAGCCCCACAAGAAGGGCGACGGCTTTATCGAAACAGCCCAGGGGGATGTGGTCACCTGGTGTATCGGCCATCTGCTGGAGCAGGCCGAACCCGATGCCTATGACGCCGCCTTCAAGCAGTGGCGGATGGAGCACCTCCCCATCGTCCCCGCCCAGTGGCTGCTGGTGGCCAAACCCAAGACCAAAACCCAGCTCACCGTCATCAAGCGGCTGATCAAGCAGGCGGACTGTGTGGTCAACGCCGGTGACCCAGACCGGGAAGGGCAGCTGCTGGTGGACGAGGTGATCGATTTTCTCGGCTACCCGAAAACCAAACCGGTGCAGCGCTGCCTGATCAGCGATCTCAACCCCCCCGCGGTGCGCCGCGCCCTCGACAAGCTGCGTGACAACAAGGAGTTCGTGCCGCTGGCGGTCTCCGCGCTGGCCCGCAGTCGGGCCGACTGGCTCTATGGCATCAACATGACGCGTGCCTACACCCTGCTCGGGCGCAAAGCCGGTTGCAGCGAGCTGCTCTCGGTCGGTCGGGTGCAGACCCCGCTGCTGGGGCTGGTAGTGCGGCGGGATCTCGAGATCGAGGCCTTCGTGCCCAAACCCTTCTACGAGGTGTTGGCTCATCTGCTGACCGACGGCAACGAACGTTTCACCGCCAAGTGGCTGCCATCGGAAGCCTGTCTGCCGTGGCAGGATGAGGAGGGGCGGGTGCTCAACCGGGCGCTGGCCGACAAGGTGGTGAACCGGATCAACGGCCAGCCCGCAGAGGTCGAGTCGGTGGAGGAGCAGGCCCGCAAGCAGGGAGCGCCGCTGCCCTACAACCTCTCCAGCTTGCAGATCGATGCCGCCAAGCGGTTCGGCATGGATGCCAAGCGGGTGCTCGACATCTGCCAGAGCCTCTACGAGCGCCACAAGCTCATCACCTATCCGCGCTCCGACAGTCGCTATCTGCCGAGCGATCACTTCAAGCGGGTCGAGCAGGTGCGCGGCGCTATTGCCGCCACCGCGCCCACTCTGGCCAGGGCGGTGGCCGAGGCAGATGGCAAGATCCGCAGCAAGGCGTGGAACGACAGCAAGGTGGATGCTCACCACGCCATCATCCCCACCGAGAAGCAGGGCAACCCCGCCACGCTGGGGGCTGACGAGGCGAAGATCTATAGCCTGGTAGCCCGCCAGTACCTGCTGCAGTTCTATCCGCCGTTCGAATACAACGACAGCAAGGTGCTGCTGCGCATCGCCGGTGGCCTGTTTCAGGCCAAGGCGCGGCGCATTCTCAAGGCGGGCTGGAAGGCGCTGCTCGGGGTGGAAGAGGATGACGACGAAGAGAAAGCGGGCACCCTGCCCGCCATGAAAGAGGGGGAGCAACTGCTGTGCGAGCGGGGCGAGCTGCTGGAGAAGATGACCCAGCCACCCAAGTCGTTCACCGATGCTACCCTGCTGGCGGCCATGACCGGCATCGCCCGCTATGTGCAGGATCCCGAGATCCGCAAGACCCTGCGCGACACCGACGGTCTTGGCACCGAAGCGACCCGGGCAGGCATTATCGACCTGCTGTTCAGGCGCTGTTTTCTGGTGCGTCAGGGCAAGAGCATCAAGGCGACCCCGACCGGGCGGGCGCTGGTGCAGGCGCTGCCTGCGACCGCCACCACGCCGGATATGACGGCGCTGTGGGAGCAGCACCTCGGCCAGATCGCCGAGCGCCACGGCAGTTATCAGCAGTTTATGGGGCCGCTCACCGAGCAGCTCAACGGTCTGATCGAAGGGGCGCGGCAGGACTCCGGCGCCAGCTTCAGCGCCCTGCCCAAGGAGGCGCCGGGTGCCAGCAAGCGGCGCTTTACCAAGCGCAAGAGTCCGGCGACCAGCGGCGCTGGTGGGACTCCTCGTAAAAGCACGGGCAAGCGGCCCGCCAGAAGCAAGGCCGCCTGACCGAGTGAGGGTTAGTGCTGGCTGAGTAGTTGATGAGCTGACTGGCTGATGCACAGCAGCCGCCAGCTGAAAAAAGAGAGAGGGGCCATGAGCCCCTCTCTCTTTTTATCGTTGTAATGGCTTGTCACCACTTAGCCGGTGTAGACGTTCTCTTCCGGATAACGGATGCGGGTCTCGACCGGGCGGGCCAGCATAAAGGCCAGGGTCAGCGGGCCGAGACGGCCGCAGATCATCACCAGCACCAGGATCAGCTTGCCCGGCTCGCTCAGGGAGGCGGTGATGCCGGTGGAGAGGCCGACGGTGGCAAATGCCGAGATGGTCTCGAACATGATTTTGTCGAACGGCAGATCCTCGGTCACCATCAGCAGGAACATCGCCAGCATCAGCACCATGGTGCTGACGATGATGATGGCCAGCGAGCGGGTCACAATCTGGGGCGACAGGGTGCGGCCAAAGGCGGTGACATGGGGCCGCTTGGTCAGAAACGCCTTGGTCGCCAGCAGCACTACCGCGAAGGTGGTCACCTTGATGCCACCACCGGTCGAGGTCGCACCGGCACCGATAAACATCAGCATCATCAGGAACAGCAGGGCCGCCGGAGTCATCAGCCCGATATCTATGGTATTGAAACCGGCAGTACGGGCGCTGGCAGATTGGAAGAAGGCCGCCAGCAGCTGGCCACCGAACCCGGCGTTGCCGAGGGTGCCCGGGTTGTTGTGCTCCAGCAGCCAGAACATCAGGGTACCGACCAGCAACAGGGCCGGGGTCATCAGCAGCATCAGTTTGCTGTGCAGCTTTAGCTTGCGCCAACTGCGGTTGCGTACCAGATCGACGATGACGGTGAAACCAATCCCCCCCAGGATCAGCAGACCGGCGATGGTCAGGCTGATGACCGGGTCATCTCTATAGTCGATGAGATTGTTGGCAAACAGCGAAAAACCAGCGTTGTTGAAGGCCGATACCGCATGGAAGAAGCTGACGTAGAGACCGTGCACCCAGCCCATCTCCGGCACCCAGCGGATCGCCATGATACCGGTGCCGATCAGCTGGGCAATAAAGGCAAACAGCACGATGCGTTTGACCAGCTGGATGATGTTGACCGAGCCCTCCTGCCCCAGCGCCTCTTTGGCCAGTACCTGCTGGCGCAGACCGACCCGCTTGCTGAAGATGGCGATCAGCAGCAGGGTCATGGTCATCTGACCCAGCCCGCCAATCTCCATCAGTATCAGCAGGAAAATCTGCCCCTGCAGGGTGAAGGCGGTGCCGGTGTCCACCACGCCAAGCCCGGTCACGCTGATGGCCGAGGTGGCGGTAAACAGGGCGTTGACGAAGGTGACCTCGCCATTGTGGCTGGAGGGTTGCACCAGAAAGATGGTGCCAACCAGCAGAATGATCAGGAAGCTGCCGAGGATCAGCCGAGCCTCGCTCCAGCGGGAGTCGCGCTCCCGATGAAGGGCAAAGGCGTAGCTGCTGCGCCAATTGATCATAGGGTTTCGAGCCAGCGGTCGATGGCGTGCTTGTTACCTGCAAGAATCAGGATGTCACCCAGTTGCAGCGCCATCTTGCCGGTCAGCACGTTGTGCAACACCTCACCGCGCTTGATGGCGAGCAGTTGGAAGTCGCTCTGTTGCAACAGGTGGAGGTCACCGAGCGCCTTGCCGTTTTGTGGCAGGCCGATGACGAACTCGGTCAGCACCATGTCGTGACCCAGCTCCAGGTAGTCGAACAGCCGGTTGTCCAGCATGCTTTGGGCGACCCGGCGGCCCATATCCCACTCAGGGTTGATTACCTTGTCGGCACCGACTTTTTGCAAAATTTTGGCGTGGAATTTGTCGCGCGCCTTGACCCACACCTTCTTTACCCCCGCTTCCTTCAGAACGAGCGTGGTGAGGATGCTGGTCTCCAGGTTGTCACCGATGGCGACGAAGACGATGTCGAAATTGGCCAGACCCAGCTCGGCAACGGTTGCCTCGTCGGTGGCATCCGCCACGATCACATGGTTGCAGAGGGCGGCGATTTGGCGGGTTTTGCTCTCGTCGATGTCGATAGCCAACACTTCGGCATCCTGCCGCTGCAGCTCTTCGCATAGCGCGCTGCCAAACAGACCCAGGCCGATGACGGCAAACTGGTTGTTCATGAGTTCATCCTCAATAGTTGAAGCGGTCTACTCTAACCCACTGTTATTCGCGAGAAAAGATCTCGGGTTTTTCGTCACCGACCAACTTGAGGTAGACTGCGCCCTTGCACCAAGCCGGGATAGACAGATGAAACTGAATGCCAACGCCTCCTTGTTGAAGCTCAACACCCTTGCCCTCGATGCGTACTGCCTCTGGCTGGCCGAGGTGGAGCAGGTTGCCGATCTGGTTACCCTGCGTAGCGATCCCGAGCTGAGTCTGCTCCCCCGTCTGAATCTTGGCGGCGGCAGCAATGTGCTCTTCACCAGCGATTTTCTCGGCCTGGTGGTGCTCAACCGACTCAAGGGAATTGCCGCTGAAGATTGTGGCGATCACTGGCTGCTGCATGTGGCGGCGGGGGAGGATTGGCATCAGCTGGTGCGTCACACCTTGCAGCAGGGGTGGTACGGGCTGGAGAATCTGGCACTTATTCCCGGCACCGTCGGGGCCGCGCCGGTGCAGAACATCGGTGCCTACGGGGTCGAGCTGGCGGACTGCTGCGCTTATGTCGAGGCATTCAACTGGCACAGTGGCGAGGTTGAACGGATTGAGGCTGCCCAGTGCCGCTTCGGTTATCGCGACAGCATCTTCAAGCATGAATATCAGGATTCCCACCTGATCACCGCCGTCGGGTTCAAGCTGCCCAAGGCGTGGCAGCCGGTGTTGGGCTATGGCCCGCTGGCGGCCCTCGGTGACGCGCCTTCGGCGCAGGCCATCTTCGATACCGTCTGTGCCACCCGCATGGCCAAACTGCCGGACCCCGCCGTACTCGGCAATGCTGGCAGTTTCTTCAAAAATCCGCTGGTGCCCGCTGCATTGGCGGAGAATCTCAAGTTGCGCTACCCGCAGATGCCTTGCTATCCGGCCGGGGAGGCTCACGCCAAACTGGCGGCTGGCTGGCTCATCGATCAGTGCGGTCTGAAAGGGTTCGCCATCGGCCGCGCCGCGGTTCATCAGGAGCAGGCGCTGGTGCTGGTCAATCTGGGGGGCGCCAGTGCCATGGAGCTGATCGCGCTGGCGGCTCATGTCCGCGATAGTGTGGAGCAGAAGTTCGGCGTGGTGCTGGAGCACGAGGTGCGCTTCATGGGGCCGCAGGGCGAAACCTGGCTCGATGAGGTGCTCTCATGACCTTGACTCCCATCAGGCAGACCCTGATCACCTTGCTCAGCGACGGTCAGTTTCACTCCGGTGAGCAGCTGGGCGAGCAGCTGGGCATCAGCCGGGCCGCGGTAAGCAAGCACATGGCGGCGCTCAAGGAGCTGGGGCTGGATCTGTTCAGCCTGACCGGCAAGGGCTACCGGCTGGCGGTGCCAATGGCACTCTATGAGCAGGGGACATTGCAGGCGCTGGCCCCCATGGCGCCGGTGCACTGCTTCCCGGTGATCGACTCGACCAACCAGTA
This sequence comes from Aeromonas sp. 160P, assembly GCF_055193095.1. Taxonomy (NCBI): domain Bacteria; kingdom Pseudomonadati; phylum Pseudomonadota; class Gammaproteobacteria; order Aeromonadales; family Aeromonadaceae; genus Aeromonas; species Aeromonas sp. 160P. Next base: position 1,030,457 of record NZ_JBUXKV010000001.1, read on the forward strand.
TTTGCTGGAGCGGGTAAGCCGGTTGCAATCCGGCGAGAGCTGCCTGGCCGAGTGCCAGACTGCCGGTCGTGGTCGTCGTGGCAAGCCATGGGTCTCCCCCTTTGGTTGCCAGCTGATCCTCAGCATGTACTGGCGCTTGGAGCAGGGGATGGCGGCTGCCATGGGCCTGAGTCTGGCGGTCGGGGTGGCTGTGGTTCAGGCATTGGAGTCCCTTGGTTATCAAGGAGTCGAGCTCAAATGGCCGAACGACCTCTATTACCAGGGGCGCAAGCTGGCCGGTATATTGGTGGAGATGAGCGGCAGTGCTGGTGCCAGCTGTCATCTGGTGATTGGGATTGGCCTTAATCTGGCGATGCCAGCCCGCGAGGGGGAGAAGATCGATCAGGCTTGGTCCGAGCTACGTCATATTCAGTCGGAACTGGTGGATCGCAATCAGCTTGCTGCCCGGATGCTCTGCTACCTGCAGCAAGCCTTGGTGGCTTTCGAGCAACACGGGTTGTCGCACTTTGTCGAGGACTGGAACCGGCTCGATCACTTTGCCGGTCGTCCGGTGCGCTTGCTGATGGGGGCGCAAGAGATCCGCGGCATCGCGCGCGGCATCGACGATCGCGGTGCCCTGCGGCTGGAGACTGAGGAGGGGATCAAGTTCTATCTGGGGGGGGAGATTTCCCTGCGCCGGGGTGACTGACTGTTATTGAGGCTGGTTGATGACGGTAAATGGAAGAGGGGGCCTGCGGGCCCCCTCTTTGTTATCCGGCAAACCCTGTCATCATTTGCGCAGTTTGATCTGCTCGATGGCGTGCTCTTGTCCCTTGGTCAGGATCAGGTTGGCACGCTCGCGGGTTGGCAGGATATTTTCCTGCAAGTTCAGGTAGTTGATATCTTTCCAGAGGTTGTTGGCGATCTGGGTTGCCTCACTTTCGGCCAGCTTGGCATAGTGATGAAAGTAAGAGTCGGGATCCGAGAATGCGCCGCTGCGGAACTTGAGGAATCGTTCGATATACCAGGTGCGCAGCAGTTCGGCTTCGGCATCGACATAGATGGAGAAGTCGACAAAATCTGACACAAAGACCCGATGGGGCTCTTGGGGGTAATCCATGCCACTTTGCAGCACGTTCAACCCCTCCAGGATCAGGATATCCGGCTGCTCCACCACCTTCTTCTCATCGGGAATGATGTCGTAGATCAGGTGAGAGTAAACCGGTGCCTCGACCTTCTCGTGACCGGCGCGCAGGTCGGTGACAAACTCCACCAGATGACGGATGTCATAGGACTCCGGGAACCCCTTGCGGCGCATCAGACCGCGCGCTTCCAGCACATGGTTGGGATAGAGGAAACCATCGGTGGTCACCAGCTCCACCCTTGGATGCTCTGGCCAGCGCTCCAGCAGGGCCTGCAAGATGCGGGCTGTGGTGCTTTTGCCCCCCGCCACGCTACCGGCAATGCTGATGATATAGGTGCCCTTGCCACGGGACTGGCCGAGGAACTGTTCCAGCACCCGACTGCGGCGCTGTTTGGCTTTGACATAGAGATTGAGCAGGCGGGAGAGGGGCAGGTAGATCTCTTCCACTTCCCGCAATGACACCTTCTCGTTGATCCCGCGCAGGGTCTGCAGATCGTGTTCGGTCAGGGTCAGGGGAACCGAATCGCGCAATAACGCCCATTGTTCACGGGTAAATTGCAGATAGGGGTTATGCTCTTTCGTCATGGTGTCATCACTGTTTCTTGGGCACGGCGACCATACACCAAGGGGGGGGGAGCGACAAGGGACGTGGCAGGATTGGCGGGGTTGCCGCCATTTTTTTGTTATTTTCCCGGCAATAAAGCATATTTTGCCCAGCTCAGTGGTTGCATCCCCCAAATCCTTACAATAAAATGCGCGACGCTTGAATGTCTGTCGTCTATTTGCCCTGCAAAAGCGATAAAAACAACGGGTGCAAGCAGAATTACCGTTGTGACAATCTGGCATCTGGAGGGGTTCCCGAGTGGCCAAAGGGATCAGACTGTAAATCTGACGGCTCTGCCTTCGAAGGTTCGAATCCTTCTCCCTCCACCATATTTCTCTGCGGTTTGAGTTCTTTGGGTTAGAGAAATGCGGGCATCGTATAATGGCTATTACCTCAGCCTTCCAAGCTGATGATGCGGGTTCGATTCCCGCTGCCCGCTCCAAGATGCTGATATGGCTCAAACGATATCATTGACCACGCCTGCGGGTGAGGTCGGCAGTCGAATCTGCCTGTCAGCTCCAGTCTCTCTTCCTCATCAGATTCAAACCCATCTTATCAACTGTTCTGTGGTTAGCTTGCCACCGCGTACTCAGCGTTAGTTTAGAGGGACGATCATGTCTAAAGAAAAATTTGAGCGTAACAAACCGCACGTAAACGTGGGTACCATCGGCCACGTTGACCACGGTAAAACCACCCTGACTGCAGCTATCACCAGCGTACTGGCCAAGGCCTACGGTGGTAAAGCTTTCGCCTTCGACCAGATCGACAAGGCACCGGAAGAGCGTGAGCGTGGTATCACCATCAACACCTCCCACGTAGAATACGACACCCCGATCCGCCACTACGCACACGTAGATTGCCCGGGCCACGCCGACTACGTTAAGAACATGATCACCGGTGCTGCCCAGATGGACGGCGCAATTCTGGTAGTAGCAGCGACTGACGGCCCGATGCCGCAGACTCGTGAGCACATCCTGCTGGGTCGCCAGGTTGGTATCCCGTACATGATCGTGTTCATGAACAAGTGCGACATGGTAGATGACGAAGAGCTGCTCGAACTGGTCGAGATGGAAGTTCGTGAACTGCTGACTGAATATGACTTCCCGGGTGATGACCTGCCGGTAGTACGTGGTTCCGCGCTGAAAGCGCTGGAAGGCGAAGCTCAGTGGGAAGAGAAGATCATCGAGCTGGCTGGCCACCTGGATACCTACATCCCAGAGCCGGAGCGTGCAATTGACCTGCCGTTCCTGATGCCTATCGAAGACGTATTCTCTATCGCTGGCCGTGGTACTGTTGTTACCGGTCGTGTAGAGCGCGGTATCGTTAAAGTTGGTGAGTCTGTAGAAATCGTTGGTATCAAAGATACCGTGACCACTACCTGTACCGGTGTAGAGATGTTCCGTAAGCTGCTGGACGAAGGTCGTGCAGGCGAGAACGTTGGTGCACTGCTGCGTGGCGTGAAGCGTGAAGACGTAGAGCGTGGTCAGGTACTGGCCAAGCCGGGCTCAATCAAGCCACACACCAAGTTTGAATCTGAAGTGTACGTACTGTCCAAAGAAGAAGGTGGTCGTCATACCCCGTTCTTCAAAGGCTACCGTCCGCAGTTCTACTTCCGTACTACCGACGTGACCGGTACCATCGAACTGCCGGAAGGCGTAGAGATGGTAATGCCAGGCGACAACATCAAAATGGTTGTTACCCTGATTGCGCCGATCGCGATGGACGACGGCCTGCGTTTCGCTATCCGTGAAGGTGGCCGTACCGTAGGTGCTGGTGTTGTAGCTAGCGTAATCGCCTAATCTTTGGCTTACATAAATAAAGCAAAGCCCCTATAATAGGGGCTTTCTTATGTAGGGGTGTAGTTCGAATTGGTAGAACAGCGGTCTCCAAAACCGATGGTTGCGGGTTCGAGTCCTGCCACCCCTGCCATATACCTCGTCTCGTACGGGGCTTTTGTGTCTTAGGTTACGTCAGATACAGGTGGGTTGTATGAGTGTTAGTTCTGAGAGCCAGGGCGGAAGCAAGGATACCCTGCTGTGGGGCCTGGTTTTCATTATCCTGGCGGCCGCTGTAGTGGGTAATTACCTGCTCAACGATGTCATCGCTGCCGTCCGCGCCCTGGGTGTGGTCGTTGTCATTGCTGCTGCTGGTGCAGTAGCCCTGCAAACCACCAAGGGAAAGAACACACTGGCATTTGCCCGTGAGTCTCGCCTGGAAGTCCGCAAGGTCGTATGGCCAACCCGTCAGGAAGCCATTCAGACAACCCTGATTGTGCTGGCGGTGACCGCCGTGATGGGTTTGTTGCTGTTCGTGCTGGACGGTGCCTTGGTATGGTTGGTCAACCTGATTACCGGTGTGTAAGGATAAGCCATGACTGAACAACGTGAACAACGTATGAGATGGTATGTCGTGCAGGCATTCTCCGGCTATGAAGGCCGTGTAGCTAAATCCCTGCGTGAACATATCAAGATGCATGGCATGGAAGACATGTTCGGTGAAGTACTGGTCCCGACTGAAGAAGTGGTCGAGATGCGTGCTGGCCAGAAGCGCAAGAGTGAGCGCAAATTTTTCCCGGGTTATGTCCTGGTCCAGATGTTGATGGATGAAACCACTTGGCACCTGGTACGTAATGTACCCCGTGTAATGGGCTTCATTGGCGGTACTTCTGACCGTCCGGCACCGATCTCTGATAAAGAGGCCGATGCTATCCTCAACCGTCTGCAGGATGCCCAAGACAAGCCGCGTCCGAAAACCCTGTTTGAACCGGGTGAAATGGTGCGGGTTGCTGATGGTCCGTTTGCTGACTTCAACGGTACCGTTGAAGAGGTGGATTATGAGAAGAGCCGCGTGAAGGTTTCTGTACTGATCTTCGGTCGTTCTACTCCTGTTGAGCTGGATTTTGGTCAGGTCGAAAAGGGCTGATTGAATTTCGTACGTTCAACTGTTGTCAGGGGCAGCGAATATCTCTATAATTCGCTGCCCCTTTATTTAGTTGGGGAGCCGTTTGCAGGAGCATGTCTCCGAGGCGCTAGAACCCATATCTGAGGTATTTTTCTAATGGCTAAGAAAGTCACAGCTTATATCAAGCTGCAAGTTAAGGCTGGCAGTGCTAACCCCAGCCCTCCCGTTGGTCCTGCTCTGGGTCAGCACGGTGTGAACATCATGGAATTCTGTAAGGCGTTTAACGCTCGTACAGAGAAGCTGGAAAAAGGTTCACCGACTCCGGTCGTGATCACCGTTTACAGCGACCGTTCCTTCACCTTCGAAACCAAGACTCCGCCTGCTTCCTTCCTGCTGAAGAAAGTTGCCGGTATCAAGTCTGGTTCTGCCAAGCCGAACAAAGACAAGGTTGGTAAGGTGACCGTAGCCCAGCTGCAAGAAATCGCCAAGACCAAAGAGCCGGATATGACCGGTGCCGATCTGGATGCAAAAGTACGTTGCATCGCAGGCTCCGCTCGTTCCATGGGTCTGGTAGTGGAGGATTAAGACAATGGCAAAACTTTCCAAGCGTATGCGCGTTATTCGCGAAAAAGTTGACGGTACCAAAGAGTACTCCATCAACGAAGCCATTGCCCTGCTGAAAGAACTGGCTACTGCCAAGTTCGTTGAAAGCGTTGACGTTGCTGTCAACCTGGGTATCGACGCTCGTAAATCTGACCAGAACGTACGTGGTGCTACTGTACTGCCGCACGGTACCGGTCGTGATGTACGCGTTGCCGTATTTACCCAAGGCGCCAACGCCGAAGCTGCTAAAGCAGCCGGTGCTGAGCTGGTAGGTATGGAAGACCTGGCCGATCTGGTTAAGAAAGGCGAGATGAACTTCGACGTCGTTATCGCATCCCCGGATGCAATGCGTGTTGTTGGTCAACTGGGTCAGATCCTGGGCCCGCGCGGCCTGATGCCGAACCCGAAAGTTGGTACTGTAACTCCTAACGTTGCTGAAGCGGTCAAGAACGCTAAAGCTGGTCAGGTTCGTTACCGTAATGACAAGAATGGTATCATCCATACCACTCTGGGTAAGGTTTCTTTCAACGAAAGTCAGCTGAAAGAAAACTTGGAAGCTCTGCTGGTTGCCCTGAAAAAAGGCAAACCTTCTTCCGCCAAAGGTGTATTCATCAAGAAAGTCAGCATCTCCACCACCATGGGTGCCGGTGTTGCTGTAGATCAAGCGACTCTGGAAGCTAAGATCTAATTGATGGATTTTACAAGGCGCAAAATTTAATCTATAATTTTGCGCCTTGATTGGTTGGGGGTTTCGACCTCCGTCCAAGACCGCAGGTGGCGTTAAACGCCTTAATTTTTCCTGCGTAGACGGTGCCGGAAACCCAGCGAGAAAGATTCTTTCTCTTCTGGAATCCTGCTACCGCATCGTTCCCCTCTGTTGTAAAGGTAGGGGGGATGTGTCAGTACTGAGTCATGAGACTCAGATTCAATCCAGGAGTTATGCCAATGGCATTGGGACTCGAAGACAAAAAGGCAATTGTTGCTGAAGTCAACGAAGCTGCCAAAGGCGCTCTGTCTGCAGTAATCGCCGATACTCGCGGTGTTACTGTTGATAAGATGACCGTCCTGCGTAAAACCGCTCGCGAAGCCGGTGTGTATATGCGCGTAGTGCGTAACACCCTGCTGCGTCGTGCAGTTGAAGGCACCGATTACGCGTGCCTGAACGACGTATTGACTGGTCCTACCTTGATTGCATTCTCTAACGAACACCCGGGCGCTGCTGCTCGTCTGTTCAAAGATTTTGCCAAAGCGAACCCTAAGTTCGAAATCAAGGCTGGCGCTTTTAACGGTGAGTTTATCGCCGCAGCACAAATTGATCGTCTGGCCACGCTGCCGACCTACAACGAAGCAATTGCGAAGTTGATGGCGACTATGAAAGAAGCCTCTGCTGGCAAGCTGGTTCGTACCATCGCTGCTGTGCGTGATCAGAAACAAGCTGCTGCTTGATTCTCGCCTATTTAGGCTGTTTGAGTTTATTCAACATCAGGAATTTTTGTCATGTCTATCACTAAAGACCAAATCATCGAAGCCGTTGCTTCCATGTCTGTAATGGAAGTTGTTGAGCTGATCGAAGCTATGGAAGAGAAGTTCGGTGTTTCTGCCGCTGTTGCTGTTGCTGCCGGTCCGGCTGCTGAAGCAGTAGAAGAGAAGACCGAGTTCGACGTAGTACTGACCGCTGCTGGCGCCAACAAAGTTGCCGTTATCAAAGCTGTACGTGCTGCCACCGGCCTGGGCCTGAAAGAAGCCAAGGACCTGGTAGAAGCTGCACCGACCAACCTGAAAGAAGCCATCTCCAAAGATGAAGCTGAAGCTCTGAAGAAGCAGCTTGAAGAAGCTGGTGCTTCTGTTGAGATCAAATAATCTGCATTTATGTAGATTAGCCTGATAAAACAGGCTAGGGCTGGTGAATATTTGTTCACCAGCCTTTTTGCGCTGTAGACTGAGAGCATTTCACACCGTTTACGACTCTCGGTGCACCAGCAATCCGGACCGTTTCCATTCGTCCGGGTCAACACAAAACGGTGTTGAGACAGAGCTGTCCCGCGGGACAGAGTGGGTCACTTATCAGCGAGCTGAGGAACCCTATGGTTTACTCTTATACCGAAAAAAAACGCATTCGTAAGGACTTCGGTAAGCGAGACCAGGTACTGGACACGCCTTATCTGTTGTCCATCCAGCTGGACTCCTTCAAGCAGTTCATCGAGGCCGACCCGGAAGGTGAATATGGCCTAGAGGCCGCTTTCCGAAGCGTTTTCCCGATCACCAGTTACTCCGGTAGTGCTGAGCTTCAATACGTCAGCTATCGCCTGGGTGAGCCGGTATTTGACGTAAAAGAATGCCAGATCCGTGGAGTGACCTACTCCGCGCCGCTGCGTGTCAAGCTTCGTATGGTTCTATACGACCGAGAAGCAGCTGCCGGCACCGTCAAAGACATCAAGGAACAAGAAGTGTACATGGGCGAAATTCCGCTCATGACCGAGAACGGCACCTTTGTTATCAACGGTACCGAACGGGTAATCGTCTCCCAGCTGCACCGCAGCCCGGGCGTCTTCTTCGACCACGATAAAGGCAAAACTCATTCATCCGGTAAGGTACTGTATAACGCCCGCGTTATTCCCTACCGTGGTTCCTGGCTGGACTTCGAGTTCGATGCAAAAGACAACCTGTTTGTCCGTATCGACCGTCGTCGTAAATTGCCAGCATCCATTATGTTGCGCGCCCTGGATTTCACTTCCGAACAGATCCTGGCCACCTTCTTCGAGACCATCGGTTTTGAAGTAAAAGATGGCAAGTTGATGATGGATTTGGTGCCTGAGCGTTTGCGTGGCGAAACAGCGACCTTTGACATCGTGGCCAATGGCGCCGTGGTGGTTGAGACCGGTCGTCGTGTCACTGCGCGTCACATTCGTCAGTTGGAAAAAGATGCCGTTACCCAGATTGAGGTACCGGTTGAGTATGTTGTTGGCAAAGTTGCAGCCAAGGACTACGCACATCCGCAAACTGGTGATGTGGTCGCGACCGCCAACCAGGCATTGAGCCTGGAAGCGATTGCTAACCTTTCCCAAGCCGGCTTCAAGCACTTCGAGGTTCTGTTCACCAACGAACTGGATCACGGTGCTTATATCTCCGAGACCCTGCGTGTCGACTCCAGCTCCAACCGTTTGGAAGCGCTGGTCGAAATCTATCGCATGATGCGTCCAGGTGAGCCGCCGACCCGTGAAGCAGCAGAACAGTTGTTCGAAAACCTGTTCTTCTCTCCTGAGCGTTACGACCTGTCTACCGTAGGTCGGATGAAGTTCAACCGCCGTCTGGGTCGTGAAGTCGAGACTGGTGTTGGCGTACTGACCAAAGACGACATCGTCGAAGTCATGAAGCGTCTGATCGACATCCGTAACGGCAACGACGAAGTGGACGATATCGACCACTTGGGTAACCGTCGTATCCGTTCTGTCGGTGAAATGGCTGAAAACCAGTTCCGTGTCGGTTTGGTGCGTGTTGAGCGTGCGGTCAAGGAGCGTCTCTCCTTGGGCGACCTGGACACCCTGATGCCGCAGGATCTGATCAACGCCAAGCCGATCTCCGCCGCAGTCAAAGAGTTCTTTGGTTCCAGCCAGCTGTCTCAGTTTATGGACCAGAACAACCCGCTCTCCGAAGTGACCCACAAGCGCCGTATTTCTGCGCTGGGCCCGGGCGGTTTGACTCGTGAGCGTGCCGGCTTTGAAGTCCGAGACGTACACCCGACCCACTACGGTCGTCTGTGCCCTATCGAGACTCCTGAAGGCCCGAACATCGGTCTGATCAACTCTCTGTCCGTGTACTCTCGTACCAACGAGTATGGTTTCCTCGAGACGCCGTACCGTAAGGTCATTGACGGTGTGATCACCGACGAAGTGGACTACCTGTCTGCTATTGAAGAAGGCAAGTACGTGATCGCACAGGCTAACGCCGCGACCACCGAAGATGGCCGTCTGAAAGATGAATTGATCCCGTGCCGTCACAAAGGTGAATCCACCTTTATGAACGCCGACCAGATCCAGTATATGGACGTGAGCCCGCAGCAGATCGTATCTGTGGCAGCAGCTCTGATCCCGTTCCTGGAACACGATGACGCCAACCGCGCATTGATGGGTTCAAACATGCAACGTCAGGCTGTACCGACTCTGCGTGCTGACAAGCCGCTGGTAGGTACTGGTATGGAACGCGCTGTGGCTGTTGACTCCGGGGTAACCGTAGTAGCCAAGCGTGGCGGCGTAATCGACTATGTCGATGCCTCCCGTATCGTCCTGAAGGTTAATGAAGATGAGCTGATGCCTGGCGAAGCCGGTATCGACATCTACAGCTTGACCAAATATACCCGTTCTAACCAGAACACCTGTATCAACCAGCGTCCTTGCGTGATGTTGGGTGAGCCGGTGATGGCTGGTGACGTGCTGGCTGACGGCCCGTCCACCGACTTGGGTGAACTGGCACTGGGCCAGAACATGCGCGTCGCGTTCATGCCGTGGAACGGTTACAACTTCGAAGACTCGATCCTGGTGAATGAGCGTGTTGTTCAGGAAGATCGCCTGACCACCATCCATATCCAGGAGCTGGCTTGTATCTCCCGTGACACCAAGCTGGGTCCGGAAGAGATCACTGCTGACATCCCGAACGTGGGTGAAGCCGCTCTGTCCAAGCTGGACGAGTCCGGTATCGTCTACGTGGGTGCCGAAGTGAAGGGCGGCGACATTCTGGTTGGTAAGGTTACACCGAAAGGTGAAACCCAGCTGACGCCGGAAGAGAAGCTGCTGCGCGCCATCTTCGGTGAGAAGGCCTCCGATGTGAAGGACTCCTCCCTGCGTGTGCCGAACGGTGTGTACGGTACCGTGGTTGACGTGCAAGTCTTTACCCGCGATGGCGTGGAAAAAGACAAGCGCGCCAAAGAAATCGAAGAGATGCAGCTGAAGGAAGCGAAGAAGGACTTGACCGAAGAGTTCAAGATCCTGGAAGACGGCATTTTCGGCCGCTCCCGCAACCTGCTGCTGGCCGCCGGTTACAGCGAAGATCGTCTGAACAAGCTCGATCGTTCCAAGTGGTTTGAACTGGCCATCGAAGATGAAGGCAAGCAGACCGAACTGGAACAGATCGCTGAACAGCACATCGAGCTGAAAGCTGATTTCGACAAGAAGTTCGAGAACAAGCGTCGCAAGATTATCCAGGGTGATGATCTGGCGCCGGGCGTACTGAAAATCGTCAAGGTTTATCTGGCAGTCAAGCGTCGCATCCAGCCGGGTGACAAGATGGCAGGCCGTCACGGTAACAAGGGTGTTATCTCCAAGATCTGCCCGGTCGAGGATATGCCCCATGACGAGTTTGGCCGTCCGGTAGACATCGTACTGAACCCGCTGGGTGTACCATCCCGTATGAACATCGGTCAGATCCTCGAAGTGCACCTGGGCCTTGCGGCCAAGGGTATCGGCGAGAAGATTGACCGAATGATCAAAGAGCAGCGTGAGCTGCACGAGATGCGTAACTTCCTGCAGCAGGTCTATGACCTGGGCGAGAAGGACACCAAGCAAGTCGATATCGCTGAACTGTCTGATCACGACGTACGTGTGTTGATGGGTAACCTGCGTAATGGTCTGCCAGTTGCTACACCGGTGTTTGATGGTGCCAAAGAGCGCGAAATCAAAGCACTGCTGAAGCTGGCTGATCTGCCGGAATCCGGTCAGATTGACCTGTTCGATGGCCGTACTGGTAACCGCTTCGAGCGTAAAGTAACCGTTGGTTACATGTACATGCTCAAGTTGAACCACTTGGTTGACGACAAGATGCACGCGCGTTCTACCGGTTCTTACAGCCTGGTTACCCAGCAGCCGCTGGGTGGTAAGGCACAGTTCGGTGGTCAGCGTTTCGGTGAGATGGAAGTGTGGGCCCTGGAGGCTTACGGTGCGGCATATACCCTGCAGGAAATGCTGACCGTCAAGTCTGACGATGTGAATGGCCGTACCAAGATGTATAAGAACATCGTGGATGGCGACCACCGTATGGAGCCGGGCATGCCCGAATCTTTCAACGTATTGTTGAAGGAAATCCGCTCTCTGGGTATCAACATCGAGCTGGACGAAGAGTAAGAGCTCGCTCTTATTGTTCGAGAATTGACGTGGGCGCCCCGCTGCTTTGGCAGTAGGGGCGCCGAGGTTAGACTCCTGACAGGGGAAACACGTGAAAGACTTACTCAAGTTTTTGAAGGCTCAGACCAAGACCGAAGAGTTTGACAGTATCAAGATCGGTCTGGCCTCTCCTGACATGATCCGCTCCTGGTCATTCGGTGAGGTCAAAAAGCCTGAGACCATCAACTACCGGACTTTTAAGCCGGAACGTGATGGTCTGTTCTGTGCCCGTATCTTCGGACCGGTGAAGGACTACGAGTGTCTGTGCGGCAAGTACAAGCGCCTGAAACACCGTGGTGTGATCTGTGAGAAGTGCGGCGTTGAAGTGACTCAGACCAAGGTCCGTCGCGAGCGTATGGGCCATATCGAGCTGGCCAGCCCGACTGCCCACATCTGGTTCCTGAAGTCGCTGCCATCCCGTATCGGCCTGCTGCTGGACATGACCCTGCGCGACATCGAACGCGTGCTCTACTTCGAATCTTTCGTCGTAATCGAGCCGGGCATGACCAACCTCGAACGCAGCCAGATGCTCTCTGAAGAGCAGTACCTGGATGCGCTGGAAGAGTGGGGCGACGAATTTGACGCCAAGATGGGTGCCGAAGCAATCCTGGCATTGCTGCGCGCCATCGATCTGGAAGGTGAAGTCAAGACTATGCGTGAGGAGCTGGATCAGACCAACTCCGAGACCAAGCGCAAGAAGACCACCAAGCGTCTGAAGTTGATGGAAGCATTCCTGCAGTCCGGCAACAAGCCGGAGTGGATGATCATGACAGTGCTGCCTGTGCTGCCGCCGGACCTGCGTCCGCTGGTACCGCTGGACGGCGGCCGTTTCGCGACTTCCGATCTGAACGATCTGTACCGTCGCGTGATCAACCGTAACAACCGCTTGAAGCGTCTGCTGGACCTGGCTGCTCCGGACATCATCGTGCGCAACGAAAAGCGTATGCTGCAAGAGTCCGTCGATGCGCTGCTGGATAACGGCCGTCGTGGTCGTGCCATCACCGGTTCCAACAAGCGTCCGCTGAAATCCTTGGCCGATATGATCAAGGGTAAGCAAGGTCGTTTCCGTCAAAACCTGCTGGGTAAGCGCGTCGACTACTCTGGTCGTTCCGTTATCACCGTAGGTCCGACTCTGCGTCTGCATCAGTGCGGTCTGCCGAAGAAGATGGCGCTGGAACTGTTCAAGCCGTTCATCTATGGCAAGCTGGAAACTCGCGGTCTGGCGACCACGATCAAGGCTGCCAAGAAGATGGTTGAGCGCGAAGAAGCTGTCGTTTGGGATATCCTGGACGAAGTGATCCGCGAGCACCCGGTCCTGCTGAACCGTGCACCAACCCTGCACCGTCTGGGTATCCAGGCATTCGAACCGACCCTGATCGAAGGTAAAGCGATCCAGCTGCATCCGCTGGTTTGTGCCGCCTATAACGCGGACTTCGACGGTGACCAGATGGCGGTCCACGTACCGCTGACGATCGAAGCTCAGCTCGAAGCGCGTGCGCTGATGATGTCTACCAACAACATCCTGTCGCCTGCCTCCGGTGAGCCGATCATCGTTCCTTCTCAGGACGTGGTCTTGGGTCTGTACTACATGACCCGTGCCCGTATCAACGCCAAGGGCGAAGGTATGGTGCTGGCCGGCCCGAAAGAAGCCGAGAAAGTATATCGCGCCGGTCTGGCCGATCTGCACGCTCGCGTCAAAGTGCGTATCACCGAATATCTCCGTCAGGAAGATGATTCACTGGTTGAGCGTACCGAGATGAAGAACACCACCGTTGGTCGTGCGATCCTGAGCCTGATCCTGCCAAAAGGCATGGAATACGCGCTGATCGACGAGCCGAAGGTGCTGACCGCAGCTGAGCAGGCTGATCTCGATGCCAATCCGCAGAACTGGATCAAATCTGTATCCAACAAGGCGCTGGGCAAAAAGCTCATCTCCCGTCTGCTGAACACCTGCTATCGCAAGCAGGGGCTGAAGGACACCGTCATCTTCGCTGACCAGCTGATGTATACCGGTTTCCATTATGCAGCGCTTTCTGGTGCTTCTGTTGGTATCGATGACATGGTCATCCCGGATGCCAAGAAAGACATCATTGCCGCTGCCGAAGCTGAAGTTGCCGAGATCCAGGACCAGTTCCTGTCTGGTCTGGTGACCGCTGGCGAACGCTACAACAAGGTTATCGATATCTGGGCCAGCGCCAACGAGCGCGTCTCCAAGGCCATGATGGAGAACTTGTCCAAAGAGCGTGATGTTAACTCGCTGGGTGAAGAAGAAGAGCAGGCATCGTTCAACAGCATCTTTATGATGGCCGACTCTGGTGCGCGTGGTTCCGCCGCCCAGATCCGTCAGCTGGCCGGTATGCGTGGCCTGATGGCCAAGCCGGATGGCTCCATCATCGAGACGCCAATCGTCGCGAACTTCCGCGAAGGTCTGAACGTACTGCAGTACTTTATCTCCACTCACGGTGCTCGTAAGGGTCTGGCGGATACCGCACTGAAGACCGCGAACTCCGGTTATCTGACCCGTCGTCTGGTTGACGTGGCACAGGACATGGTGATCACCGAGGACGATTGCGGCACCGTTGAAGGTCTGTGGATGACTCCGCTGATCGAAGGTGGCGACGTAGTCGAGCCGCTGCGTGAGCGCGTGCTGGGCCGTGTGCTTGCCGACGACGTGATCAAGCCGGGTACTGAAGATGAAGTACTGGTAGCGCGCAATACTCTGCTCGATGAGCAGCTGTGTGATCTGCTGGAACAGAACTCTGTTGACCGTGTGAAGGTGCGTTCTGCCATCACCTGTGAAACTGACTTCGGTAACTGTGCTCGCTGCTACGGCCGCGATCTGGCCCGTGGTCACCTGGTAAACAAAGGTGAGGCAGTCGGTGTTATCGCCGCTCAGTCCATCGGTGAGCCGGGTACCCAGCTGACGATGCGTACGTTCCACATCGGTGGTGCTGCATCCCGAGCTGCTGCCGAGAACAGCATTCAGGTCAAGAACACCGGTAGCATCAAGCTGCAGAACGCCAAGTTCGTTCTCAACAGCGATGACAAGCTGGTTATCACCTCTCGTTCTACCGAACTGACCATCATGGATGACATGGGCCGTACCAAGGAAAGCCACAAGCTGCCTTACGGTTCCGTGCTGGAAGTGAAGGACAACCAGGCTGTGAACGCTGGCGAGACCGTTGCCAACTGGGATCCGCACACCCACCCGATCATCACCGAAGTAGCAGGTCGTCTGCAGTTCGAACACATGATCGATGGCGTGACCATCACTCGTCAGACCGACGAGCTGACCGGTCTCTCTTCTATCGTCGTACTGGATGTCAACGAGCGTCCGAGTGCCGGTAAAGAGATGCGTCCGACCGTTAAACTGGTCGACCTGAACGGCAAAGATGTGATGATTCCGGGTACCGATGTAGCCGCCCAGTACTTCTTGCCGGGCAAGGCGATCGTTAACCTGGAAGATGGTGCCAACGTGGGTGTGGGTGACGCGGTAGCGCGTATCCCGCAAGAATCCAGTGGTACCAAGGACATCACCGGTGGTCTGCCGCGCGTTGCGGATCTGTTCGAAGCACGTATTCCGAAGGAACCGGCTATTCTGGCCGAGGTCTCCGGTACCATCTCCTTCGGGAAAGAGACCAAGGGCAAGCGCCGTCTGGTCATCACCCCGACTGATGGTGGCAGCGTCTACGAGGAGATGATTCCGAAGTGGCGTAACCTGAACGTGTTCGAAGGTGAAAAAGTTGAGAAGGGTGAAGTGCTGGCGGACGGTCCTGAGTCTGCTCACGATATCCTGCGTCTGCGCGGTATCAGCCCGGTCGCCAACTACATCGCCAACGAAGTGCAGGACGTTTACCGTCTGCAAGGCGTTAAGATCAACGACAAGCACATCGAAGTCATCGTTCGTCAGATGCTGCGTAAGTGCGAAATCTTGAGCGCTGGTGATACCGACCTGATCGAAGGTGAGCAAGTTGAAGTTGCTCGTGTGAAGATTGCCAACCGTAAACTGGTTGCCGAGGGCAAGGCCCCCGCTACCTTCCGTCATATCCTGATGGGTATTACCAAGGCATCTCTGAGCACCGAGTCCTTCATCTCTGCGGCTTCCTTCCAGGAAACCACCCGTGTTCTGACCGAAGCTGCCGTTGGTGGCAAGCGTGATGAACTGCGTGGCCTGAAAGAGAACGTCATCGTGGGTCGTTTGATCCCGGCTGGTACCGGCTTTGCCTACCACCATAGCCGGATCAACCAGCGTGCCGCCGCAGCGCGTGCTGTTGGTACCCCGCAGGTGACTGCCGATGAAGCTCAACAGAACCTGGCGGATCTGCTGAACGCAGCCGGTAGCTTCGACGAAGAGTAAATCGTCATCCGCGATTTAAAGAGCGCCTCCTGGGGCGTCTCTTATACAAAAATCCCCAAGCATCGCTTGGGGATTTTTTTTGCTCGCGTTTCGTCTTCCATGCCCCGAGAGTCATCCTGACAGGTGATGGTGCAACATACCTTGATGCAGTTTGCCCAATTGACTGTTTGCACAATAGAACTCTTCTGCGGCGGGCCAATTCCTCGGCAAAGGCAGGCACTGCGCGGTTTACAAGATGATCCAGAGCAAAGTTGTAGAGTAAAAAATCAAAAAAAGTTGACTTTACTGCCCCGCAATTTAAAACTCGGGCAAGTTGAATGGTTATTACAGGGGTAGAACATGACTGTCGGTATCGAGGAAACGATGTTTCCCGAAGAACAGCTGATCAGCCGCACTTTTACAGATGAAGACAGGGAATTGTTGCGCTCATACGATGGGCTCATCGATGGCTTGGCCGAATTGTTCGGCAAGCATTGTGAAGTGGTCCTCCACTCCCTGGAAAATCTGCATGAGTCGGTGATCAAGATCGCCAACGGATTTAATACCGGACGCACCCTGGGGGCGCCCATTACCGATCTGGCATTGCGGATGCTCAAGGATATCGAGAGCACGGGCCAGGATTATACCCAGAGTTATTTTGCCCGTAGCCGCACTGGCGCCTTGATGAAGTCGAGCACTATCTCTATCAGAAACAGTGAGCGGCAGGTAATCGGTCTGATCTGCATCAACCTGCACATCAATGCACCTTTCCATGAATTTGTGGCCGAATTTTTTCCGACGCCCCAGCAGGCGGCGCGCCAGTCACCAGAGACCTTTGCCAACAGCGTAGAAGAGCTGGTTGCCCAGACGGTGGATAACACCATCGACGAGATCAACCGCGATCCCACGGTGGCTAACAATGCCAAGAACCGTTTCATTGTGACCCAACTGTTCGAGAAGGGAATTTTCGACATCAAGGATTCGATCAATCTGGTGGCGGATAAACTCAATATTTCAAAACATACCGTTTATCTTTACATCCGACAGCGCAAGCAGGGTGAAGACGAGAACGAGTAACTTATTCCAGAAGGGGATAGATGAATGGCTAAAGAAGTGATTGCAACCGACAAGGCGCCTGCTGCGATTGGTCCCTATGTTCAGGCTACCAAGGTTGGCGAGATGATCTTCACCTCCGGGCAGATCCCGCTCGATCCTGCCACCATGGAGATCGTCGCTGGCGGTATCGAAGAGCAAGCCGAACGGGTAATGAAGAATCTGGTTGCCGTGTTGCACGCTGCCGGTGCCGATGCCAGCAAGGTGGTTAAAACCACCTGCTTCCTGAGCGACATGAACAACTTCGTTGCCTTCAATCAGGTCTATGCCCGTTACTTTGGCGATGCGGCACCAGCCCGCTCTTGTGTTGAGGTAGCCCGCCTGCCGAAAGATGTGCTGGTCGAGGTCGAGGCCATCGCCCATCTCTGATTAACGCATCGAATAAAGCCCCTCCTGGCAGGGGCTTTTTTATTTTTGGCGTAAAATTGACTGGGTCAGTACAGGAGCCCTGCTATGAGTTTGAGTTTTGCCATCCTGGTAACGGGGCCTGCCTATGGCACCCAGTCGGCCAGTACGGCCTATCGCTTTGCCCGCACGCTGTTGGCGCAAGGGCATACCTTGTCTCACCTGTTCTTCTATCAGGATGGCGTCCATAACGGTAACGGCTTGCATCAGCCCGCGTCCGATGAGACCGACCTGGTGCGTCTGTGGCGAGAGCTGGCAGAAGAGCAGGGGATCCGTATCGACGTCTGTGTCGCCGCCGCCATGCGGCGCGGTGTGATCGATGAGCAGGAGGCCAAGGGGGCAGGGCAGGCGCACTTCAATCTGCAAGCGCCATTTTGCCTGAGTGGTCTGGGCCAGTTGGCCGAGGCGGCGCTCACCGCCGATCGGTTGGTTCAGTTCTAGGGGATAGCCATGAGCAAGAAAATTGCCTTTATCTGCAGTCGTGGTCCGCACGGCTATGCCGCCGGCCGGGAAGGGCTGGATGCCCTGTTGGCCACTTCGGCCATGACTGATTCGCTGGCGCTGTTCCTGATTGGGGATGGCGTGCTGCAACTGCTCAAAGAGCAGCAACCGGCCACCATTTTGCAGCGCCACTACGCTCCCACCTTCAAAATGCTGGAACTCTACGATATCGAAGAGGTCTATGTTTGTGCTGACTCGTTGGCAGAGCGTGGTGTGACCGTGGATGATCTGCTGATCCCCGTCGACAGTTTACCGCGCCATGAATTGGCTCGGCGCTGGGCGCAATGTTCGACTCACATCAGTTTTTGAGGTCTCCATGTTGCATCTGATATCGAATTCTCCCTTCCAAAGTCAGGCACTGGCGGAGGCGCTCTCCTATCTTCAGCCGGAAGATGAGTTGGTGCTGATGCAGGATGCGGTGATTGCTGCCGTGGCCCCCAAGTGGTGTGAACGACTGGCGGGCATTCCGCTTTATGTGATGCAAGATGACCTGCAGGCCCGTGGTCTGCACCATGGCGTCGGCATTGCGCTGGATATGGCGGGTCTGGTGGCGCTGATCGCGAAAAATGGCTCGCCTCGCACCTGGGGCGGGTGATCATATGGTTTTCATTAAAATTCAGTATGTTAGCCTTGCCGTGATCGGATCCAGATTGTCCTTTTGTGACGCAAATTGTATAAATCTTGACTCCCCAGACAACAGGGCATAAAATTTCGCGTCCCCGTATCTGCGGGGAGGATTTTCCACACGTTTATGAAGTCATTATCAGGAGCCTCTTGATGGCAACTATTAACCAGTTGGTTCGCAAGCCACGCATCAAGCTCGTTGTTAAGAGCAACGTGCCGGCGCTGGAAGCGTGCCCTCAGAAGCGTGGCGTATGCACCCGTGTATATACCACCACCCCGAAGAAGCCTAACTCTGCACTGCGTAAAGTGTGCCGTGTACGTCTGACCAACGGCTTCGAAGTCACCTCCTACATCGGTGGTGAAGGTCACAACCTGCAAGAGCACTCTGTTGTTCTGATCCGTGGCGGTCGTGTAAAAGACTTGCCAGGTGTTCGTTATCACACCGTTCGTGGTGCGTTGGACTGTGCCGGTGTTAAAGACCGTAAGCAGGCTCGCTCCAAGTATGGCGTGAAGCGTCCGAAAGCTTAATGGTTCTCCGTTAAGTAAGGCCAAACGTTAATTCGTTTCTAGTTAGATAACTTTCTAGTTTTGGGTAATCCCTGAAGTTACGGAGAATTTGAAATGCCAAGACGTCGTGTTGTTGGTCAGCGTAAAATCCTGCCAGATCCCAAGTTCGGATCAGAGCTGCTGGCTAAATTCGTCAACGTAGTAATGGTTGACGGTAAGAAATCTGTTTCCGAAGCCATCGTATATGGCGCCCTGGATATCATTGCCACCAAGAGCGGCAAAGATCACCTGGCCGTCTT
Source organism: Aeromonas sp. 160P (assembly GCF_055193095.1). Taxonomy (NCBI): domain Bacteria; kingdom Pseudomonadati; phylum Pseudomonadota; class Gammaproteobacteria; order Aeromonadales; family Aeromonadaceae; genus Aeromonas; species Aeromonas sp. 160P. Next base: position 1,049,625 of record NZ_JBUXKV010000001.1, read on the forward strand.
CGAAGAAGCTCTGGATAACATTCGTCCGTCCGTCGAGGTTAAATCTCGTCGTGTCGGTGGTGCAACCTATCAGGTACCGGTAGAAGTTCGTCCGGTCCGTCGCAATGCCCTGGCAATGCGCTGGTTGGTTGACGCCGCTCGTAAACGTGGTGAAAAATCAATGGCTCAGCGTTTGGCTGGCGAGCTGCTGGATGCCTCTGATAACAAGGGTTCGTCTGTCAAGAAACGTGAAGACGTTCACCGTATGGCTGAAGCGAACAAAGCCTTCGCTCACTTCCGCTGGTAATCCGCTTACGCAGAGCCTCTTGGCTCTGCGTGCCTTTCATTACCTAGGGCGAAGCGCCTTAGTAAGAGGATGACAATGGCTCGTACAACTCCTATTGAGCGTTATCGTAACATCGGTATCTCCGCTCACATTGACGCCGGTAAAACTACTACTACCGAACGCGTTCTGTTTTACACCGGTGTAAGTCACAAAATCGGTGAAGTTCACGATGGCGCAGCCACCATGGACTGGATGGAACAGGAACAGGAGCGTGGTATTACCATCACCTCCGCCGCGACCACCGCATTCTGGTCCGGTATGGGTAAACAGTATCAACCGCACCGTATCAACATCATCGACACCCCGGGCCACGTTGACTTTACTATCGAAGTAGAGCGTTCAATGCGTGTTCTGGACGGTGCCGTAATGGTGTACTGTGCCGTAGGTGGCGTACAGCCACAGTCTGAAACCGTATGGCGTCAGGCTAACAAGTACAAAGTTCCCCGTATCGCGTTCGTCAACAAGATGGACCGTACCGGTGCTAACTATTTGCGCTGCGTTGAGCACATCAAGACCCGTCTGAAAGGCGTTCCGGTTCCCCTGCAACTGAACATCGGTGCAGAAGAGAACTTCAAGGGCGTTGTTGACCTGGTCAAGATGAAAGCCATCAACTGGAGCGAAGCTGATCAGGGCGTATCCTTCGATTACGAAGAGATCCCGGCTGAACTGCTGGAGCAGGCGCAAGAAATGCGCATGAATCTGGTTGAAGCAGCTGCTGAAGCATCTGAAGACTTGATGGAAAAGTACCTCGGCGGTGAAGAACTGACCGAAGAAGAAATCAAGAAAGCTCTTCGTTTGCGCGTTCTGAACAACGAGATCATCCTGGTTACCTGTGGCTCTGCGTTCAAGAACAAAGGCGTTCAGGCTATGCTGGATGCCGTAGTTGACTATCTGCCGGCACCGACCGACGTAGCAGCTATCGACGGCCTGAAGATGGACGGCGAGACCAAAGACGAGCGTCATGCTTCTGATGACGAGCCGTTCTCTGCTCTGGCGTTCAAAATTGCTACCGACCCGTTCGTTGGTAACCTGACCTTCTTCCGCGTCTACTCCGGTGTTGTTAACTCCGGTGACACCGTGCTGAACTCCGTTAAGGACAAGCGCGAGCGTTTTGGCCGTATCGTTCAGATGCACGCCAACAAGCGTGAAGAGATCAAAGAAGTACGCGCTGGCGACATCGCTGCTGCTATCGGTCTGAAAGATGTGACCACCGGTGATACCCTGTGTGATGAAAAATCACCGATCATCCTCGAGCGTATGGAATTCCCGGAGCCGGTAATTTCTATCGCGGTTGAGCCGAAAACCAAGGCTGACCAAGAGAAGATGGGTCTGGCACTGGGCCGTCTGGCGCAAGAAGATCCGTCTTTCCGTGTATGGACTGACGAAGAATCTGGCCAAACCATCATCGCCGGTATGGGCGAGCTGCACCTGGACATCATCGTTGACCGTATGCGTCGCGAGTTCAAGGTTGAAGCTAACGTTGGTAAGCCGCAGGTTGCCTACCGTGAAACCATTCGTGAAACCGTCAAGGATATCGAAGGTAAGCACGCCAAGCAGTCTGGTGGTCGCGGTCAGTACGGTCACGTAGTGATCGACATGTACCCGCTGGAAGCCGGTAAAGCCTACGAGTTCGTTAACGACATCAAAGGCGGCGTGATCCCAGGCGAATACATCCCGGGTGTTGATAAGGGTCTGCGTGAGCAGCTCAAATCTGGTCCGCTGGCTGGCTATCCGGTTATGGATGTCGGTGTTCGTCTGCACTACGGTTCTTACCACGATGTCGACTCTTCCGAGCTGGCGTTCAAGATCGCTGCATCTCTGGCATTTAAAGCTGGCTACATGAAAGCCAAGCCAGTGCTGCTTGAGCCGGTTATGCAGGTTGAAGTCGAGACTCCGGAAGATTACATGGGCGACGTTATCGGTGACCTGAACCGTCGTCGTGGCCTGATCGAAGGTATGGAAGATGGCCCGTCCGGCAAGATCGTACGTGCTCTGGTGCCGCTGGCCGAAATGTTCGGTTATGCAACTGCACTGCGTTCCGCTACCCAAGGTCGTGCTTCCTACGCAATGGAATTCGCTAAGTACTCTGATGCCCCGACTAACGTGGCTCAAGCAGTAATCGAAGAGCGCAAATCCAAGTAATTTATGATTCCCCGCTTACGACGGTAGGCGGGTTTAACCTAGAAGGACTACGTCGTGTCTAAAGAAAAATTTGAGCGTAACAAACCGCACGTAAACGTGGGCACCATCGGCCACGTTGACCACGGTAAAACCACCCTGACTGCAGCTATCACCAGTGTGCTGGCCAAGCACTACGGTGGTAAAGCTTTCGCCTTCGACCAGATCGACAAGGCACCGGAAGAGCGTGAGCGTGGTATCACCATCAACACCTCCCACGTAGAATACGACACCCCGATCCGCCACTACGCACACGTAGATTGCCCGGGCCACGCCGACTACGTTAAGAACATGATCACCGGTGCTGCCCAGATGGACGGCGCAATTCTGGTAGTAGCAGCGACTGACGGCCCGATGCCGCAGACTCGTGAGC
>NZ_JBUXKV010000001.1:1057500-1282500 GCF_055193095.1 Aeromonas sp. 160P
GTGGGAAGGCTCAGACAGCTAGGATGTTGGCTTAGAAGCAGCCATCATTTAAAGAAAGCGTAATAGCTCACTAGTCGAGTCGGCCTGCGCGGAAGATGTAACGGGGCTCAAACCAGGCACCGAAGCTGCGGATTCACACTTATGTGTGAGTGGTAGGGGAGCGTTCTGTAAGTCTGCGAAGGTGTATCGAGAGGTATGCTGGAGATATCAGAAGTGCGAATGCTGACGTAAGTAACGATAAAGGGGGTGAAAAACCTCCTCGCCGGAAGACCAAGGGTTCCTGTCCAACGTTAATCGGGGCAGGGTGAGTCGACCCCTAAGGTGAGGCCGAAAGGCGTAATCGATGGGAAGCAGGTTAATATTCCTGCACGACTTGTAATTGCGATGGGGGGACGGAGAAGGCTAGGTGGGCCAGGCGACGGTTGTCCTGGTGAAAGTGCGTAGGCGGTATTTCTAGGCAAATCCGGAGATACAACGCTGAGACACGAGACGAACGCACTACGGTGCGGAAGCCATTGATGCCATGCTTCCAGGAAAAGCCTCTAAGCTTCAGATTACAAGTCATCGTACCCCAAACCGACACAGGTGGTCGGGTAGAGAATACCAAGGCGCTTGAGAGAACTCGGGTGAAGGAACTAGGCAAAATAGAACCGTAACTTCGGGAGAAGGTTCGCTCTTGACAGTGAAGTCCCTTGCGGATGGAGCAGTTGGGAGTCGCAGTGACCAGATGGCTGGGACTGTTTATCAAAAACACAGCACTCTGCAAACACGAAAGTGGACGTATAGGGTGTGACACCTGCCCGGTGCCGGAAGGTTAATTGATGGGGTTAGCGCAAGCGAAGCTCTTGATCGAAGCCCCGGTAAACGGCGGCCGTAACTATAACGGTCCTAAGGTAGCGAAATTCCTTGTCGGGTAAGTTCCGACCTGCACGAATGGTGTAACCATGGCCATGCTGTCTCCACCCGAGACTCAGTGAAATCGAATTCGCCGTGAAGATGCGGTGTACCCGCGGCTAGACGGAAAGACCCCGTGAACCTTTACTACAGCTTGGCACTGAACATTGAACCTACATGTGTAGGATAGGTGGGAGGCTTTGAAGGCGTGACGCCAGTTGCGCTGGAGCCGTCCTTGAAATACCACCCTTGTATGTTTGATGTTCTAACGCAGGGCCCTGAATCGGGCTCGCGGACAGTGCCTGGTGGGTAGTTTGACTGGGGCGGTCTCCTCCCAAAGAGTAACGGAGGAGCACGAAGGTTGGCTAATCCTGGTCGGACATCAGGAGGTTAGTGCAATGGCATAAGCCAGCTTAACTGCGAGACGGACAGGTCGAGCAGGTACGAAAGTAGGTCATAGTGATCCGGTGGTTCTGAATGGAAGGGCCATCGCTCAACGGATAAAAGGTACTCCGGGGATAACAGGCTGATACCGCCCAAGAGTTCATATCGACGGCGGTGTTTGGCACCTCGATGTCGGCTCATCACATCCTGGGGCTGAAGTCGGTCCCAAGGGTATGGCTGTTCGCCATTTAAAGTGGTACGCGAGCTGGGTTCAGAACGTCGTGAGACAGTTCGGTCCCTATCTGCCGTGGGCGTTGGATGATTGAAGGGAGTTGCTCCTAGTACGAGAGGACCGGAGTGAACGAACCTCTGGTGTTCGGGTTGTCACGCCAGTGGCACTGCCCGGTAGCTAAGTTCGGAATCGATAACCGCTGAAAGCATCTAAGCGGGAAGCGAGCCCTGAGATGAGTCATCCCTGACCCCTTGAGGGTCCTAAAGGGCCGTTGGAGACCACAACGTTGATAGGTGGGGTGTGTAAGCGCGGCGACGTGTTGAGCTAACCCATACTAATTACCCGTGAGGCTTAACCATACAACACCCAAGAAGTGTTCTGAGGCTTGTAACAGATACCAAGTGAACTACTAACTAATTCAGTGATAACGACAAGCCACGAGCAACATCGTTATTTACGTCAGCTTTTTCAGATTGAAGTTATTTGCCTGGCGGCCATAGCGCCGTGGAACCACCTGATCCCATGCCGAACTCAGAAGTGAAACGCGGTAGCGCCGATGGTAGTGTGGCATTCGCCATGCGAGAGTAGGACACTGCCAGGCACCCAATTAAACAATGATGTGCAAATTCATGTCATTGGCCGAGAGGATGGCACCTCTGATAAGCGGCAAAAGATTTAGCGAAAAGCTAACCAAATAGCGGAGCGGTAGTTCAGTTGGTTAGAATACCGGCCTGTCACGCCGGGGGTCGCGGGTTCGAGTCCCGTCCGCTCCGCCAGTAATTTTAAAGGCCTTCCCGATTGGGAAGGCCTTTTTGCTATGGGCGGATTTTGCCCATTGCCCCCCATGCTTGCACACCAGAGCGAACAGCAAAGCCCGGCCTCTCGACCTGGCTTTGTCATTTTTAGTATGTAAAACAGCCCACATCTGGCTTTTTCCTGCCGAAAGAGGGCTAAAAAACCTGCTACTCCCTCCTTTTTGTATCTATATCACGACTTTTTTGCTCAATTAATAACCATCTTAACAGGGCTATGGTCGACTAAATCAGGCTTCTGCCGCCTGTTGGTGTCAACGCCGACCGAAAACTGATCCACTCTGGCTAATTTCGCCGATTGAAAAGTGATCCACCCGGACATGGGGTTAATTGGTTTTGGGTGTGGCCCCCGCTTTGCGTTTCTCTTTCAAACGATAGCTTTCACCGCTGATCTGAACGATGTGTGCATGATGTAACAGTCTATCGAGCATAGCTGCCGTCAGTGTCTGATCATCGGCAAAGGTGCTGGCCCACTGGCTAAAGGGCAGATTGCTCGTCAAGATCAGGCTCCCTTTCTCATAACGTTTGGCGATCACATTGAAAAACAGGTTTGCTTCCTCACGCCCAAACGGCAAGTAGCCTATCTCATCGATCACCAGTAAACGCGGCCCCATCACGACACGGCTGAAGTAGGCATTAAGCCGCTCCTGTCGTTGAGCTGCTTGAAGCTGCAACATCAGGTCTGCTGCGCTGATAAATCTGGTCTTGATGCCAGCCATCAGAGCCCGATAGGCCAGTGCGATGGCAAGATGCGTCTTGCCCACTCCGCTTGGGCCCAGCAGCACTATGTTTTCGCTCCGCTCGATAAAGGCCAGACTGGCCAACTCCTGCAACTGGCTGCGAGGTGCGCCACTGGCAAAGCCGAAGTCGTACTGCTCCAGCGTTTTGACCACGGGTAAAGTGGCCAGTTTGAGCAAGGTCTGGCGGGTGCGCTCGGTCCTCAAGGTCTGCTCTGCGTGCAGCAACCACTCCAGATAATCGGCGAAGCTCGCCTCCTCGTTGGCCGCCTTCTGAGCTAGTGCTGACCACTGGGCAGCAATCCCTTCCAAGCGCAGCGCCTGACTCAGGGCCATCAGGCGTTCATGCTGCAAGTTCATACGTTCACCTCCAGCAGGTCTTGGTATACCGATAGCGGATGCTGCAAGCTCTCCAGCGGCATGGGGCGCGCAGTGGCCGTGGTGCCGGGACTAACGGGTAGCGTCTGTGGCAGGGGTAGAAAATGAGGCAGCTCTTGTTGCAATCGGATAGCCGGGACTTCACCGGTAGTACCATGGCTACGCTGGTTGGCGATGTCTTCCAACCAGGGGCCGATATGGGCATTGGCGGTTGACACATCTAGCGCCAGTCCTGCCTGCTTGAGGGTGGCTGCCAGTGGTGTGACAAAACTGCGTTTGAGGTAGCCGTTGAAGCGCTCGACCTTGCCTTTGGTCTGGGCCCGGTAGGGACGGCAGACGCGGGGGCGAAAACCGAACTCTTCGGCCAAGGCGAGCAGGGCCGGGTGCCAACGATGGTCACCTTCACCGTAAGCATCCCGTTCGCGGATGATGGTGCTGGCATTATCAAATAGCACCTCCTGCGGGACCCCACCGAAGAAATGACAAGCCTCACGCAGTCCGGTCAACCAGGCATCATTACGTTCGTGATCGAAGAAACGGACATAGCTGGCGCGGCTAAATCCCAGGGTAGCAACAAAGGCCTTTAGAGGCCGATTGCCGCGGCGGATAATGGTGAAATCGACCTGCATCTGTTTACCGGGGGCCGTTTCAAAACGGACGATGGTGCCAGAGGCGTCATGGCGCAGAGGCGATAACCAGGTCTTGAGCTGGGAGAGCCCGCCAGTGTAACCATGCTCTCGCAGTTCCCTGAGCAGAACCGTCGCCGGGATCCAGTGTGGCTTCGCTGCCTGGATACGCGCTTGCAGATAGGGTTTAAAAGGATCGAGCTTGGTTGGTCGGGCTGCTCGGCTGGGATAGATTGGCAGGCCCGGGTTGCGCAGATACTTGCGAACCGTGTTACGGGACACCCGCAATTGCTGGGCGATAGCCCGGATGCTCATGCCCTGACGGGCCAACACTCTGATTTCCACTGATAACTCCTGGGTCAACATGGGCGTGGCTCAAAAGCCACGATCTTGGCCCAGGTGGGTCAACTTTACTCCGGCGTTAGTGGGTCATTTTTACATCGGCGGTGACATGTTGGCTACAGGGCAGTTCCATATTGACCACCCCATCCTCCATCTGGACATCGATCTTGAAGCCAAGCCGCTTGGCGAGGTTGATCATGCCGCGATTGCCGGACGTGGCGGACAGTCAGTCCTTCCGTGAGGGCTTGCGCGTAGTCTTCCCAGCACTGCGCTTTACGTAATCTGGCCAAGGGGGTCCTGGTCAGCACGGTGCTGGTGCGCAGACACAGTTTGCAACGGTAGCGACGTAGTCCCCGACTCCATCCCCAGGGAGCCAACTGATTGGCATCGGCCTGACAATGTGGGCAACCACGGCATGCAGGTAACTGGGAGTTCAGGGAGGTAATGGCGTGGGGCGCAGTGAGCTCCTGTTGGGCAACACGGCGTTGGCGCAGGGTAAGTTGTGGAAAGAGAGACAACAGGTGTTGAAAGGCTGGGGTATCCATGATGGTAGACCTCAAAGTGATGGCCTACTTCAAGCTTGGCCTTTCAACAGATAATTGGGACAGCGCCAAACAAAGAGGCCTTCCCGTTGGGAAGGCCTCTTTTCTTTATCTATCAGGGGATTGCTATCACTTGGTCGCTTTATCAGGGCTTCTCTTTCTTGCCAATGCTCAGGCCCAGCTTGATGGAGAGGGCTGCCAGTAGCAGTAGCATCATGATCAGGGAGAAGAAGTTGCTGCCGAGCTCCGGGTATTGCACCTTGAGCAGCGCGGAGTGACCGAAGGCACCGATAAAGAGGCAGAGCAGGGTGCAGATGGGGGTATTGCCCACCATGGGTTCGTGGCGATAGTGCTGGAACAGCTGATAGGCCGCCAGCCAGAGGGCAATCAGCGGGAAGAAGGAGAAGGGCACGACCGAATTGGTCAGCACGGCCAGAGAGGCATCGCCACAGATACCAATCAGCATGGCCATGGCGAGCGGTTTTTTCGGGATCATAAGCTGTTCAGGCATGTCGTTCTCCATCCTGTGGTCATGGGTGAGGTTCACGGCGCTTCTGGTTTTGTACCTCGGCGCCCATGGCGATCATCCGCAGTTGGCGAATTGTACGGTCGGAGAGTGCCCGGCACTCTTCGTTAGTCATGTCGAGCGCATCGGCACCGGCACTGAATACGATGGTGACCATGGCTTCTGCCTGGATGTAGGCATCTTCCCGTGGCGCTTCGGTGGTGGCTTCCAGATAATCGGTCAGCTCGGCGATGAAGTGCTGGATTTCGCGAGCCACCGCCTGACGAAAGGCGGCCGAGGTGCCGGAGCGTTCCCGCAGCAGCAGCCGGAAGATGTTGGGGTTGTTCTCGACGAACTCCATAAAAGTCTGCACCGAGGTGCTGATGACACTGCCGCCACCGGCAATGCGCTGGCGTGCCTGGCGCATCAGTTGGCGCAGGGTGAGACCCCCTTCGTCAACCAGGGTCAGGCCCAGCTCCTCCATGTCGCGAAAGTGGCGATAGAAAGAGGTGGGGGCGATACCCGCTTCACGAGCGACTTCCCGCAGGCTGAGATTGGAGAAACTCCGATTGGCGCACAGTTGGCTGAATGCAGCGTCGATCAATGTACGCCGGGTTTTTTCTTTTTGTTGAGCGCGAATACCCACGAAATCAGTCACCTTCAGCTTATTGAGGCCAAATGATAACCCGAAGGCGCCTCAGGGTCAGGTTTGTATCCTACTTTTTTACCATTGACCGTGAGGAAATCGCCATAGAAAATGGCTAACAGCTGTTCGCTGAAAGGATGCAATGAGATGGCCAGACCCCCAATAATTTTGACCAATACCCTGCTGTTCTCCCTCTCCGGGATAGTGGCGTTGATTGTCGTGCCCTGGTACGGCGTGATCCACGGTTATGATCTCTGGCAGTGGGCCAGTTTCCTGTTGTTGTTCTGCCTGAGTGGTCTCTCCATCACCGCAGGCTATCACCGGCTCTGGTCGCACAAGGCCTATAAGGCGCACCCCGCTTTGCAGTGGTTGTTTGCCATCGGCGGCGCGTTGGCGTTGCAGAATTCGGCCCTGCACTGGTCGGCTGATCACCGCCGTCACCATCGTCATGTGGATGACAACGAAAAAGACCCCTACAGCGCGGGGCGCGGTTTCTGGTACTCCCACATCGGCTGGATGTTGCGGGAGCATCAGGGAGAGCGTTATGGCGATTACAGCAATGTGCGGGATCTGCAGAACAATCCGGTCGTCGCGTTTCAGCACCGTCACTATCTGACGCTGGCGCTGGCGGCCAATCTGGGGTTGCCGCTGCTGCTAGGCCTGTGGCACGGGGATCTGCTCGGCATGCTGCTGTTGGCGGGCGTGCTGCGGATGGTGATGACTCACCACACCACCTTCTTTATCAATTCGCTGGCCCATATCTGGGGCAGTCAGCCCTATACCGACCGCAATACCGCTCGCGACAACGGCATCCTGGCCTTTTTCACCTTTGGCGAGGGGTACCACAACTTTCACCACCTGTTCGAAAATGACTACCGCAACGGCATTCACTGGTGGCAGTTCGATCCGACCAAGTGGCTGATCCGGCTCGCCTCCTGGTGCGGTCTGGCGGGGGACCTCAGATCCTCGCCGGAGGAGCGTATCGAGCAAGCCAGACTGCAGATGCAACTGAAGCGGGCACAAGCCAGGTTGCGCAAGCAGGAAGATCGCGAGCTATGGCAGGCGTTGCTGCAGGAGGAGTACGACAAACTGAGCGAGCAATTGCAGCACTACTATGCCAGTCGCAAACGGCTGCTGGAGTTGCGCAAGCGCAAGGCGCTGGCGCGTTATGACCGCTTCAAGCTGCAACTGGAGTACCGGGCCCTGCGGGACGGCTTTATCGCAGGTAAGCGCAACTGGAGTCGCCTGCTGGCAGGCATTGCATGATGCCGTCCGGGTATCACACAGACTAAAAGAGAAGACCGCCAGTTGGCGGTCTTCTCTTTGGTATGCATGTTTGAACGGGCTAGTTGGCTTGGCTCTGCTGTTGCAACTGATCCAGTGCCTGTTGCTCCTGCTGGCTGAGACCCAACTGTTCGCAGGCCTGTTCAAAGCTGATCCCCAGATGGCACATCATGATGTCCAATAACGGGAGGGCTAGTTGGCTTGGCTCTGCTGTTGCTGCAACTGATCCAGTGCCTGTTGCTCCTGCTGGCTGAGACCCAGCTGTTCGCAGGCCTGCTCAAAGCTGATCCCCAGATGGCACATCATGATATCGATGGCGGGCAGATAGTTTTTCATAGCTTCTTCCATGGTGATCCTCCAGACCCGTCACTTATGCCCTGAACCACACGGGGGGGCAATTAGACTTTAGGCTTAGGCTGCCCATTTGATAAGCAGCTCTGCCACTGCAGCAAGGAATTTGTTACCCTGCACCATGATAAAAACGGTTGCCGTATGACAGCGAGCAACAGGTGAGGAGCAGGGCATGTTATTGAGTTTCTTGATCATCGCTTCCGGTTGGTGGCATATCCGCGCTGCCTACGGTTCAGATAGTCGCCAGTTCTATATAAGTAAGCCGCTGACCATGCTGCTGATCATTGCGCTGGCGTTCGGTTATCAGAGTTATGACCACGATGGTTCTCACGCCTGGATCTTGCTCGGTCTTTGCCTCTCGCTGGCGGGTGATGTATTGCTGATGCTGCCAACTGATCGCTTTATTCAGGGACTGGCCGCATTTTTTGTCGCGCACCTCTGCTATATCGTCGGCTTTGCCCAAGGGCCGCTGGTGCTCAAGTTGGTCGATGGCTTGCTGCTGTTACTGGTCGCAGGCATGGTGTTTGGCATCTTGTGGGGCAAGCTGGGGGAGATGCGGATCCCGGTCTTCTGCTACATGCTGGTGATCATCGGCATGGCTTGGGTTGCCGCCGGTGCCTGGCACGCCTCGCTCACCGCAGGTTCTGCGGCAGCGCTGGTGGGGGCGCTGATGTTCCTCTTCTCCGACTGCATGCTGGCACTTGATCGTTTCCGCCGTCCCTTTCCCCACGCCCGCGCCTGGATCATGAGCAGCTACTTCGCCGCGCAATTCCTGATTGCGGGGTCGCTGGCGGGATAACGTCCGGTGGTTGAGTGCAGGTAACAGATAAAGAAAAACGGGCGCTTGCCCGTTTTTCGTTTTATGCCTCGGCTGTTTTTTACGCCTCTAGCGGTTCGGCATCCGCCGCCCGTGGCGCGGGGGATTTGAGCAACAGCATCAGGGCGCTGGCGATCAGCAGGAAGATCCCCATGATGTAGAACACCTGATTGTAGGCCATGATGGCCGCTTCCCGGTTGATGGTATTGGTCAGCATGGCTTGTGCCTGCTGCTGAGCGATCTCCGGACTTGATCCCTGCTCCATCATGGTTTGGGCCAACTGCAGCAGATAGCTCTGCCCCTCGATACTGCTGGCGGCCAGGGTGCTGCTGATCTGCACCACATGAGTGCGAGTATCGTTGTCGAGCAGGGTGGCGATGATGGCGATACCGAATGCGCCGCCGAGGTTGCGCAGCACGTTGAGCAGGGTCGAGGAGGAGGGGATCTCGTCGTGGCTCAGGCTGGCGGTGGCGACCAGGGAGAGCGGCACCATGATGAAGGGTTGCCCCAGTGCCCGTACGATCAACGCTTGTATTAACTGTGGCCCGGCATAGTCGGCACTCATATTGACGTTCATAAAGCAGCTGACGGCGAAGATCAGAAAGCCGAAGCTCACCAGATAGCGCGGGTCTATCTTGTGGGTCAACCTGGGCACCAGCGGTAGCACCAACAGTTGCGGTAATCCCATCCACATCAGTACCTCGCCAATCTCCAGCGCGTTGTAGTTGTGGATCTGGGTCATGTAGAGCGGTAGCACGTAGATGGAGCCCATCAGCGCCATCCCGAGGATCAGATAGGCGAAGCAGGCCAGCGCGAAGCGCGGGTTGTGCAGCAGCCGCAAATTGACTAGCGGGTGCCGCCGCATCAGCTGGCTGATGACAAAGAACACCAGCGCGACTGCCGAGATGACCGAGAGTCGGATAATGAAACTCGAGCCGAACCAGTCCTCCCGGTTGCCCTCCTCTAGCACCACTTCCAGCAGGCCGAGGCCGAGCGCCATGGTGACGATGCCGATCAGATCGACCTGCTTGATCACTGCCCAGTCCACCGGTTTCTTGTCCAGCCCGTAGGCCAGCATCGCCATCACCAGCAGTCCCGGCGGCACATTCATATAAAAGATGTAGTGCCACGATATCTGTTCGGTGAGCCAGCCACCGAGGGTCGGGCCGATGGCCGGGGCGAAGGTAGCACAGAGGCCGAACAGCGCCATGCCGGTAGCTCGTTTATGCAGTGGCAGCAGGGTAACGATGAGGGAGAAGGCCATCGGGATCAGCGCACCACCGGTGAAGCCCTGCAGCGCCCTGAAGATGATCATGCTGGTGAGGTTCCAGCTGAACGAGCAGAGCACGGAAGCGATAATAAAGGCGCCGGTGGTCCAGAGCAGGTAACGGCGCACGCTCAACCCCCGGCTCAGCCAGCCACTGAGGGGGATGGCGATCATCTCTGCCACCAGATAGGAGGTGGAGATCCAGGAGCTTTCGCTGAGGGTGGCGGATAGCGCTCCCTGAATATCTTTCAGGGAGGCGTTGGTGATCTGGATATCGAGGATGGCCATAAAGGCGCCGATAAGGCCCCCTATGACCGCGATCCAGTGGCGACGTGGAATGGGTTCCATCAGTTGGCGGCAACCACGGCTTCAGGAGTACGGGTATCCACGATCACTTCGCTGGAGAGACCCGGTAGCAGTTTGCCTGCCAGTGAACCCGGCTCGGGGATGCGGATCTTGACCGGCACCCGCTGGACGATTTTGGTGAAGTTGCCGGTGGCGTTCTCCGGTGGCAGCAGGGCGAACTTGGCGCCAGTGGCGGGGGAGAGACTGTCGATAATCCCCTCGACCGGCTGATCAGGGTAGGCATCCAATACCACTTCTACTTTCTGGCCCGGCTGCATGTGGGCGAGCTGGGTCTCCTTGAAGTTGGCCTCGACCCATACCTGTTGTAGCGGCACCAGGCTGGCGACCTGCATGCCGGACTGGACATAGAGCCCCTCCCGCAAGCTGCGCTTGCCGATGATGCCATCGGCTGGTGCCCGCAGTTCGGTGTAAGTCAGCTCCAGCCTCGCCTCTTCCAGTTGTGCTTCGCTCAGGGCCAGCCTGGCCAGATTCTGTTTGCGTTCGGCATCCAGTACCAGCAGTCGCTCGCGGGCGGCCTGCAGGGCGGCTTTGGCCTCTTGCTCCTGTGCCAGATTGACCTGCAGACCGGCCCGCACCTCGTCCAGACTGTCTTGCGAGCTGTAGTTACGCTGGTTGAGCTGGCTGATCCGGTTCACTTGTTGGTGGGCACGCAGTTGCTCGGCACTGGCGGAGGCGACTCTGGCCTCCGCTTGCTGGATCAGGCTCAACTGCTGGGTGCGGGTGGCGGCCAGATTTTCGGCGGTGGCCTGATTGAGTTGCAGATTGGCTTCGGCCTCTGCCAGCTTGTTCTTGTATTCGCGATCATCAAGACGGGCGATCAGCTGGTCTGCTTTGACCGGTTGGTTATCGGTGACCAGTACTTCGCTGATATAGCCAGGCAGTTTGGATCGGATCCCGGTCACTTCGCTCTGCAGATAGGCGTTGTCAGTACTTTCGAAATAGCGGCCGTGCAGATACCAGTAACCGGCGAACAGCAGACCGATCAGCACCAATATCATGGCGGCTAGCAGGGGAATTTTTTGGTGTTGACGCATTTGGCGGGATTCCTGAACGTAAGGCGAGCAGGCTAACACTGGTCGACTGTTTCGATTAGTATTGGTTCACGAGATATACAGTTTCACTGGTGCAACAATGGATCTCAATGCAGCGTTAATTCTGGTGCGTATTGTCGACAAAGGTTCGTTTACCGCCGCCGCTCAGGAGTTGGGGATGACCAAGGCGATGGTGAGTCGCCGTATCGCCGAACTGGAGCAGCGGCTCGGGGTACGTCTGCTCTATCGTTCTACCCGTCAGCTCACCCTGACCGAGGAGGGGGAGAAGTACTATCTGCACTGCAGCAAGGCGGTCGATGCCCTGACCGAGGCGGAGCTGATGTTGAGCGCCAGCCAGCAGGAGGTGACCGGCACCCTCAAGCTGGCAGTGCCTATCGAGACGGGGCAGTTGGTGATCGGGCGGATGGTCGCCAAATTTTTGCAGGTCTATCCCGGCTTGCAGGTAGAGCTGGAGTTGACCAACCGGGTGATCGATCCCATCAGCGAAGGGTTGGATGCGGTGATCCGGTTCGGTGACATGAGCGACTCCAATCTGGCGGCGCGGCGGCTCTGGAGCACCGGTCGGCTGCTCTGTGCCAGTCCTGACTATCTGGCGCGCAGTCCGGCCATTACCCGGCCAGAGGATTTAACCGACCATGAGCGAGTGACGGTGAGCAGTGGCTTTCTCGCTTCTCACTGGTGTTTCGACCGGGATGGTAAAGAGGTGCTGGTTGACCCCCCATCCCGTTTTCGGGTCAATAATATTACCTGTGCCCGGGAGGCGGCGAAGGCGGGGATCGGGTTGGCTTCGCTACCCGCTATGCTTTGTCAGGAAGAGCTGGCCAGTGGCGAACTGGTGACCCTGTTGCCGGAGTGGCAGCAGCCCAGAGTGCCGATTTACCTGCTGTTTCCGGAACGGCGGCTGATGCCGCGCAAGCTGCGGGTATTTATCGATTTCATGGTGGAAAATAGCGCCGAGTTTGGCATCGACAAGTTGTTGTAAGGGGGAGCTATGGATAACTGGATCAATCTTTATCGCGCTTCTCATACCCTGGAGGCCCACGCCCTGAAAGGGGCACTGGAGGCGGAAGGGGTGGTGGTGCGGCTCAATGGCGATGGACTGTTTGGCGCCCTGGGAGACCTGCCGGTAGACATGCTGCAGGTGACCCTGCTGGTGCGTGGCGAAGACCGCAGCAAGGCGGGGCGGGTCATCGAGCGTTACCAGCAGCGCCAGGGTAATGGCTGGCTCTGTGGCCAGTGCGGGGAGGAGAACGGCGCCAACTTTGAGGTCTGCTGGCGCTGTCATCACGATCCCCACGACAGCTGATCTCTCTGCCGCTAGCGCAGCGGGAAGTCGATATCTTCCCCTGCGCTGGCATCATGGTAGGTCGCCAAATCCAGCTCGTTCTCGCTGCGGGCGATCAGCACAGATACCAGAATATCCCCCGATACATTGACCGTGGTGCGCGCCATGTCGAGGATCCGGTCAATACCTGCAATCAGCGCCACTCCTTCCAGCGGCAAACCGACCGCCGTCAGGGTCAGGGTCAGCAGCATTAGCCCAGTGCCCGGGGTGCCTGCGGTGCCGATACTGGCCAGGGTGGCGATGCTGATGATGGTCAGGTAATCCACCATGTGCAGATCTACCCCGAACGCCTGTGCCACGAACAGTGCGGTCACCCCCTGATAGAGGGCGGTGCCATCCATGTTGATGGTGGCACCGATGGGCAGCACCTTGGCGGTAATAGTGGGTGAGACTCCCAGCCGCTGCTCGGCGCAGGCCAGACTGATAGGCAGGGTGTTGTTGCTGGAGCTGCTGGTGAAGGCCACTGCCTGGGCATCGACGATGCTCTTGAAGTAGTGCAGCGGATTGAGCCGTGCCAGCAGGAGCAGCAGGGTGCTGTAAACGCCGAGCACGTGCAGCAGGCAACCGAGGTAGACAGCGCCGATCACCTTGAGCAGCGGCAGCAGCAGCTCGAGGCCGTACTTGCTGGTCATCCAGGCCATCAGGGCGCAGACACCGTAGGGGGCGAGCGCCATCACCATCTGGGTCAGCTTGAACATCCCCTCGGCCAGCGAGGTAAAGAAGAGAATGGCAGGACGGCCACGACGACCACAGGCATTGAGGGCCAGCGCCAGCGCCACCGCAAAGACGATCACCTGCAGAATTTTTCCATCCACCATCGCTTGCACCGGATTGCTTGGCACCAGGTAGCCGAGCACATTGGCTAGCGAGGGTGACTCCAGCATTGTCCCGGGCCGCAGATAGGGGCCCATGTCGGCGCCCACGCCCGGTTCCAGCAGCCAGCCCATCATCAGGCCGATGCAAATGGCGATGGCGGTGGAGCAGAAGTAGAGGCAGATGGCCTTGATACCGATGCGATCCAGGGCCTTGCCCTTGAGCAGCGAGGTGAGGCCAGCGATGACCGAGCAGAAGATGAGGGGCACCATCAGCATCTGGATGGTGTTGACGAACAACACGCCAATGGGCTTGAGCAGCAAGGCTTGCTCCTCAATGCCGACCCCGAGGCCGACCCCCAGCAGCATGCCGATCAGGGTCTTGAGCCAGAGCGGACGACGAGTCCAGATCTGCCAGGGCTTGATAGCCTCTCCATGGAACTGCATGACGCCAATATCCTTATACATTGTCTGCGATGGCTAAAATGGGGCGCCAGTGTAGCGATCCCTGCACCGGGTTGCCACATTATCGACAAAGCGTGGGCGCTGACCACCCCTCTGGTCAGCTAATGCGCGGTTTGTTGGTTTATATCAAGGTCTCTCGGTGTGAGGCAGGCTTTAATGTACATTCTGCATATTTATTATTGGGGTAGAAAATGTCGCAATCGGTACATGGTCATGAAGTGATGGAGATGATGCTGGAGCAAGGGGGGCAATTTAGCCGTGCCAGCCTCAAGCAGGCGATGGCAGAACGGTTCGGGGCTGATGCGCGGTTTCATACCTGCAGCGCCAGCGAGATGGATGGGGAGGCATTGATCGACTTTCTGGCCGCCCGCGGCAAATTTATCGACTCGGCCGACGGCTTCCAGACCCGCGCCGACAAGATCTGCAACCACGGTTGACTCTCCTGCGGGCGCATCATGGCGCTCG
This sequence comes from Aeromonas sp. 160P, assembly GCF_055193095.1. Classification (NCBI taxonomy): domain Bacteria; kingdom Pseudomonadati; phylum Pseudomonadota; class Gammaproteobacteria; order Aeromonadales; family Aeromonadaceae; genus Aeromonas; species Aeromonas sp. 160P. The sequence goes on from NZ_JBUXKV010000001.1 coordinate 1,071,823, forward strand.
CTGAATTCTTCGCCTTTTGCTATATTTCGCCCCCTCTCTTTTCCCTATTCAAGGCGTAGCCAGGGCGTTGTATGGATACTTTCTCTGCCGCAGTCATGCTGTTTCTGATCATGGATCCGCTGGGCAACCTGCCGGTGTTCCTCTCTATCTTGCGTCATATCGATCCCAAGCGGCGGCGCAAGGTGATGATCCGCGAACTGCTCTTCTCGCTGGCCATCATGATGCTGTTCCTGTTTGTCGGTCAGCAGATCCTCGGTTTCCTCAACCTGCGACAGGAAGCGGTCAGCATTGCCGGCGGTATCATCCTGTTCCTGATCGCCATCAAGATGATCTTCCCCAGTGAAGGGGGCGTCACCGGGCTGGCGGCAGGTGAAGAGCCCTTCCTGGTGCCGATGGCGATCCCGATGATCGCCGGTCCCTCGATCCTGGCCTCCCTGATGCTACTGGCCAATCAGGAACCCGCCCGGATGGTGGACTGGTCGCTGGCACTCTTTATTGCCTGGGCGGCCAGCGCGGTGATCCTGATGTTCTACGAGGTATTCAACAAGCTGCTGGGTGAGCGAGGGCTCACGGCGGTAGAGCGGCTGATGGGCATGCTGCTGGTGATGATCGCGGTCCAGATGTTGCTGGATGGGGTACATCACTATCTTTCGGTGACCGCCATCCCCTGATCCTCGTGGCCCGACGCTGGCTGGAGCTGACTCATGATTTGGGTCAGCAGCAGCTCCCGCAGCCAGCGATGGCCCGGATCCTCGCTGTGGCGCTGATGCCAGATCAGCAGGTGGGAGATGCTGTCCAGCCCGATGGGCAGCGGTAGCTGCAACAGCGGATAGACCTGGGTGGCGTTGCGGGCGTACAGCTTGGAGAGCGTCACTATCATGTCGGAGTGCATCCCCATCCGTAGTGCGGCCTCGAAGGAGGGGACAGTGGCCTCGATGCGGCGGTAGAGATCTTGTTCTGCCAGCTTGTGGTCCAGCATCCAGCGATCCCGCCCCTCGCAGTAGGTCTGCACATGGGGATAGCTGAGGTAGTGATCCAGATTCCAGTTGGGCTCTCGCAAAGCGGGATGGTGCTGCTGTACCAGACAGGTGAGATCATCGACGGCCAGCAGTCGCTGGCAGATGTTGCCGGGCAGGGTGTCTAGCCGGTAATCGGAGCTGATGCAGTTTTCCCGCACCGCGAAGGCGATATCCACCTGCCCCTGACTCATCTCGGTCAGGCTGGTTTCGGTCCACTCCTCATAGCGCAAGCGGATCCGTGGTGCCTGCCGTTTCAGCTCACTCAAGTACAGTGGTGCAAACAGGGTGAAGGCGCTGTCCATGCTGGCGATGACGAACTCCCGCTCCGAGCTGGCGGGATCGAACTCGGGCGGCTGGATCAGGTTGTCCAGCGACAGCAAGATGGGTTGCAGCTGTTGTTGCAGCGCAAGGGCGCGGCCGGTGGGTTCCAGCCCGTAGGCGGAGCGGATGAAGAGGGGATCATTGAAGGTATCGCGCAGGCGGCCGAGGGCTTTGCTGACGGCGGACTGGCTTAGATGAAGGCGGCGCGCTGCCTTGCTGCCGTTGCGCTCTTCCAGCAGCACTTGCAGGATAATCAGCAGATTGAGGTCGATGCGACCCAGTTGTTCCAGTAGCATGATATGAATCCCATTCAATTCTAAGATGAATTTATACCATTTGTTTTCATATCTTGGCGATCTTATCCTCGAATGGTCTCAGGTTCGCATGAACCACTGGTACAGGATGTAGCGGTTGAGGGGACACGTAGCACAATCAATATGGCGACCTTTGGGTCGCCCTATTTTTTGGCTCTGATTTATTTGCTCACTTGCGCCCGCCTTGATTTTGCCCAACAATCCCTGCGCTCTATTTTGATACAACTGATAGATATCTCTTTGTGAGGGAGTATCCCTATGGGACTCGGTGGAATTCATATCTGGCATATGTTGATCCTCTTGCTGGTAGTCGTGCTGGTCTTCGGCAGCAAACGTCTTGCCAGTGCGGGTGAGGATCTGGGTACCGCTATCAAAGATTTTCGCAAGGCGATGCGTGACGACGCAAATAATCCGAAATAAGCAGTAGGAGTAGAAAATGTCTGTAGACGAAAAAGTAGAACTGAACGAAACCTGTGACAGCTGCGGCTGTTTTGCCGAGATCGGCACCATCATAGGTGAAGGTGATGAGGTGATGGAGCTGGCGATTGAAGCTGCGACCGAAGCTGATGCCCGCGCCAAGCTGGCAGCCTATGAAGCACTGGCCAAGCAGGTCACTGCCGAAGCTCAAGTGAGCAGCGAGCTGGGTCAGGGTGCCAACGGGGTGATCCTCAAAGCCCGCCTGCAGTTTACCTGCACCGCTGAAAAGCTCATTTTTGAGCTGCGTGCCCGCTCTATCTGATTAATGTGATAACACGGCAGCACAGCCTGCCGTGTTGACCCTTCTGCTGTGGGTCGCCGTTCTATAGTTACTCTATCCCACAGACGTTTTTGCCCGGCGCGAGTCGGCCAACAGAAGGCGTAAACATCATGACGCAGCGATGGATCTCTGCCCCCAATCCCACCTTCTATAGTGATCCTTGCTGCCAACAAGCAGCAGGAGTGACGTCAGCGCTGAGGCGGCCATCGTGATGGGGCGCTGGATCTGGGCTCTGCTGGCTCTCTGCTGTTTTCCCCTGCTGGCGGCCGATCTCAAGCCACAGCGTCTGCCCCAACCCGGGGATCTCGAAAGTATTCTGCAAAAGCGCGAACTCAGGGCTCTGGTGGTCTATGAGCGCGGCTTCTATTTTCTCGATCGTGGCTCCCAGTACGGCATCCTGGTCAATCAGCTGCAAGGGTTCGAGCGCTGGTTGAACAAGACCTATCTCGCCAAGGAGAAGGTCAAGCTCAAGGTGGTCTACATCCCGGTGCGTCAGGACAAGCTGCTGGACTATCTGGCCGAGGGGCGTGGCGATCTGGTGGCGGCGACCATGACGGTGACCCCGACCCGGCGTGAACAGGTGGCCTTCTCCCGGCCGCTCATCTCCTCCATCGAGGAGTGGGTGGTGAGCCAGAAGGGCCTGCCCGCCTTCAGCCGCATTACCCAGCTCTCCGGCCGTCGGGTCTGGGTGCGGGCCAGCTCCAGCTACTACGAGAGTCTGCGTCAGCTCAACTGGCTGTTTCGCGAGCTGGGGCTGCCCCCCGTCTATATCGAGACGGTGCCGGAATATCTGCAGGATGGCGATCTGCTGGAGATGGTAGCCGCTGGCATTATTCCCCTGACGGTGACCGACAGTTACAAGGGGCGGATCTGGCTGGGGGGGATGATCTCCGGCCTCAAGGCCCACAAGCTGGTACCGCTGCGCAGCAATGGCGCGAGCGCCTGGGCGCTGCGCAAGAACAGTCCCGAGCTGCTCAAGGCGGTCAACGGCTATCTGGCTAGCGTCAGCAGTCACAGTCTTTACAGTGACATCACCTTACGACGGTTGCTGGTTCACAGCGATCAGATGAGCAATATACTGGCGCCGGATCCCATGGGGCGACTGGCGACCATTCGCAAAGTACTGGAGAAGTACGCCAATCAATACGATCTCGATTGGCTGATGCTGGCGGCGCTCGGCTACAAGGAGTCCGGCCTCAATCCCAAGGTGCGCTCGCACAAGGGGGCCGTGGGCCTCATGCAGCTGCTGCCCAGCACGGGGCGGGAGGTCGGCATCAACGGCGCCAAGCTGACCACGCTGGAGGGTAATGTGGAGGCTGCTTGCCGCTACATGCGGTTGATCCTCGATACTTACTTCAATGATCCCAAGCTGGATCGGCTCAACCGCCACCTGTTTGCCCTCGCCGCCTACAACGCGGGGCCGAACCGGGTGCAGGCGCTGCGGGGCAAGGCGGAGAAGCTGGGGCTCGATCCCAACGTCTGGTTTGGCAACGTGGATCAACTGGTGGCCAACGAAGTGGGGCAGGGGCCGATCAACTATGTCGGCACCATCTACAAGTACTACGTGGCCTATCGTTTCAGCCTGCCACAGATCGAGGGCAAGGCTGCCGCTATCGAAGCGGCGCAGCCCTGAGCCGGTTGACCGGCAGGGTCGCCTGCACGGTCGGCAACTGCCAGCCGCCGTCCCTGTGTTGCAAAAACCAGTGAGCGGGGCTGGTGGCCGGGATGAGATCTGGCTGGCTGAGCTGGCCCAGATAGCGCAACATCGGGGTATCATGCAGTTCCATCAGCAACTCCTTTTGAATATGTGAAGAGGCTCGCCAGCGTTATGACACCCGGCCATGACAGCAGGATGACACCATGATCCCCGGATCCTTTGCCCTGATCGATGATCCCCAGTTGGCGCTAAAGGTGCGCTGCCACTGGATCCGCCATGCCCGCGAGCGGATCCAGGCGCAGTACTACAGCTGGGAGGAGGACAGCAGCGGCAAGCTGCTGCTGAGCGAGCTGCTCCACGCCGCCCGCCGTGGCGTCAAGGTGCAACTGCTGGTGGATGATCTCTATGCCGGTGACAACCGCTTTCTGGAGATGGTGGCCCACTACCCGGGGATCGAGGTGCGGCTGTTTAACCCCTTCTGGCTACGGGGCTGGCGCCCGCTGGCGCTGCTGCTGGAGGGGCTGCTCAGCTTTCGCCGCATCAACCACCGGATGCACAACAAGCTGCTGTTGGTGGATGGCAAGCTGGCGCTGATTGGCGGCCGCAACATCGGCGATCGCTACTTCGGGCTGGATCTGCAAGCCCCCTTCGTGGATCTCGATCTCGCCTGTCAGGGTGCCCTGTGCCAGCAAATGGCGCATGGCTTCGAGCAGTTCTGGCACAGCCGCTGGAGCCACCCCATCCGCCATCTGCTGCGCCGCGAGCTGCTGCCCGCCGAAATTCAGGTGGTCAACGACTTCCTGTTCACCATGACGGATCCGGCGGTGGCAAGGGTCTACGATCTGCCCGCGGCGCTGTTCGACGAGAGCTATTTGCCGCTGCAGTGGCACGAGGGGCGGGCCGAGGTGTGGTTCGATCGGCCCGGCAAGGGGCTCATCTCTCGCCCCGTCACCGCTCGCCAGCTGTGGCGCCAGTTGGCTGACAATCCCGGCTCGCTGGGGTTGGTGACCCCTTACCTCATTCTCACCCGTGGATTTCGCCACCGTCTGGCGCGGCTGCGCCAGCAGGGGGTCGCCATCGACATTCTCACCAACTCGCTGGCCAGCACCGATGTGCCGCTGGTCTATGGTGCCTATCAGCGCTATCTCGGCTGGTTGCTGCGCCAAGGGATCCGGGTCGCCGAGTTTGACCATGGCCACGGCAGCCTGCACGCCAAGCTGATCCTGCTGGGGGAGGAGCGGGCGCTGTTTGGCAGCCTCAACCTCGATCCCCGCTCGCTGTTTCTCAATACCGAGCTGATGCTGCATCTGCACTGTCCGCCGATCTGCGAGGCGCTGCGAACGTGGTTGGCTCGCTGGCAGGAGCAGGCCGGCGGATCGCCGCGCAAACCCGAGGGGTGGTCAAGGCGGCTGATCGCTCGCCTGAGCGACTGGTTGCCGCTACGGCGCTGGTTGTGAGGCAGCTATTTTTTGTGCGAGATCTCGCAAAGCCTTGTAAGCCATTGCAGACGACCCTTGCGGGTGAATAACCATCATTAAGGCTATCTAGCTGTTTTATAACAAGTTAGTAGTGATGATAAGGCTGTTTTTTGTACTCGAATGTGAATGGAATAGGCATAAAAACGTTTTTTATTTTGTTTTTCTGCGTAATATTTCAGTTGCAAGGACAAACACGGCGGCTTGTCTGCTGTGTGGACGAAGGTTGTTACGGGTTGCTGGCCACTTGCCTCGCTGCAATTGGCGCGCACTTTAGATGGGTCGCGAACTATCGGAAAGTGAAACAGAGACCCAGCGCGGCCGGACTCCAATATGGAACATGCTATTTGCGAGGGGGTGACATGGAAATGTCACCCCACTTTTTTTGGCCGCGCGCCACCGTTGCGCTTTCGCCATGACTGTCGCCTATCGCAAGCGCCACAGAGGGCAAGGCAATAAAAAGAGGGCCGCACTGGCGGCCCACGGTCTTATCGACTCGCTGCTTAACCGGCCTTGATGCTGCGGCGACGCTGCAGCCAGACGATCGCTCCAAACAGCAGGAAGCCCGGGATCCACATCCACTCCTTAGTCCAGCGTTCGGTCGGCGCCTTGACGGTGAGGAGCTCCTGATCGAACTCCAGCCCCATAGTGGCGGCCGGGCTGCCAAAGGCGACGTTGTCGATCAGCGTCTTGCCATCCTGCTCATAGAGGCTCAACCCCAGGTTTGCCAGCCGCTCCTCGCCATCCGCCCCATCCGGTACGGCGACCAGCAGGGTGAACTTGCGCGGTTTGCCCACCGCATCTTCACCGAGGATCCGCAGCCGCAGGGTGCTCTCCGCCTCCACTTCACCCATGGTTTTTGCCAACTCGGCGGGCGGGGTAACCCGATAGGGATCGTGCACCATGTCCATCCAGAAACCGGGACGGAACAGGGTAAAGGCGACCAGCAGCAGCAATACGCTCTCGTACCAGCGGCTCTTCACCAGGAACCAGCCCTGGGTGGCGGCGGCGAAGATCAGCATGGCGATGGTTGCCACAATGAAGATCAGCACCCCGTGGGCAAAGTCCACGTCGATCAGCAGCAGGTCGGTGTTGAAGATAAACAGGAACGGCAGCGCCGCGGTACGCAGGCTGTAGTAGAAGGCGGTGATCCCGGTCTTGATGGGATCCCCCTTGGAGACGGCGGCTGCCGCGAAGGAGGCCAGTCCCACCGGTGGTGTTACGTCCGCCATGATGCCGAAATAGAAGACGAACAGGTGCACCGCGATGAGCGGCACGATCAGCCCGTTCTGTTGCCCCAGCGTCACCACCACCGGCGCCAGCAGGCTGGAGACGACGATGTAGTTGGCGGTGGTGGGCAGCCCCATGCCGAGGATCAGGCTTAGCAGAGCGGTCAGCAGCAACATCAGCAGCAGGTTGCCCATGGAGAGAAACTCCACCAGATCCGCCAGCACCAGACCGACCCCGGTCTGGGAAACAGCACCGACTATGATTCCTGCAGTGGCGGTGGCAATGCCGATACCGATCATGTTGCGGGCACCGGCAACCAGCCCTTCCCGCAGATCCGCCACGCCGTCTGAGACGGAGCCGTAGTCGTGCTTGCCATCGCTGCGCAGCCAGTTGAGCAGCGGGCGCTGGGTCAGCAGGATGAGCACCAGCATCACGGTGCCCCAGAAGGCCGACAACCCCGGAGATAGACGCTCCACCATCAGGCACCACACCAGTACCACCACCGGCAGCATGAAGTGCAGGCCGGAGAGCAGCACGGCGCGGGTATCGGGCAGTTCGGTGAGTGGCTTGTCGGGATCTTCCGCCGCCAGCGGTTCGTTGCTGGCGGCGATCTTCAGCAGCCCCAGATAGGCCAGCGCCAGCAGCAGGCTGATCCCCGGCAGGGCGTAGTCACCCAGCACAGGCTTGAGCCAGCCGAGGCCATAGTAGACCGCCAGCGACAGGCCGCTGATGAGGGTGGCGCCGAAGGCAAAACCGGTCAGACGGCGCAGCCAGGGCTTGGGCTGATGGCCACCGATGGGCTGCATGCCCAGTTTCAGCGCTTCCAGATGGACGATATAGAGCAGCGCGATATAGGAGATGGTGGCAGGCAGGAAGGCGTGCTTGATGATCTCCACATAGGGGATGCCCACGTACTCCACCATCAGGAAGGCGGCTGCCCCCATCACCGGTGGCATGATCTGGCCGTTGACCGAGGAGGCCACTTCGACCGCCCCCGCTTTCTCGGCGCTGAAGCCCACCTTCTTCATCATCGGGATGGTGAAGGTGCCGGTGGTCACCACGTTGGCAATCGACGAGCCGGAGATGAGACCGGTCAGGCCGGAGGCGACCACTGCCGCCTTGGCCGGGCCGCCGCGCAGGTGGCCGAGCAGGCTGAAGGCGAGCTGGATGAAGTAGTGACCGGCACCGGCCCGCTCCAGCAGGGCGCCGAACAGCACAAACAGGAACACGAAGCTGGTGGATACCCCGAGGGCGATGCCGAACACCCCTTCGGTGGTGATCCACTGGTGGTTGGCCAGCGCGGTGAAGCTCACCCCACGGTGTGCCAGCAGCCCCGGCATCCAGGGGCCCGCCAGACTGTAGACCAGAAAGGCGATGGCGATGACCGCCAGTGCTGGCCCCAGCGCGCGGCGTGCCGCTTCCAGCAGTAGTGGCAGACCGATACAGGCGGTCACCAGGTCGGCGGTGGTGAGGGTGCCGGGACGCAGCGCCAGCGCTTCATACATCACAAACAGATAGGCGGCGGCACCCGCGGCGATCAGGCCGAGGGCGATATCGCCGAGGGGTACCCGATCTCGCGGCGAAGAGCGAAATGCCGGGAACACCAGAAAGGCCAGCAACAGGGCAAAGGTGAGGTGAATGGAGCGGGTTTCGGTGTCATTGAGGACGCCAAAGCCCACCATGAAGGGGAGCGGTGAGGCGATCCAGAGTTGGAACAGCGACCAGGCCAGCGCCAGGGTGGTGATGATCCAGCCCAGCGGGCCTAACGGCAGACGAGCGCCCACATCCTGGGCGATCAGTTCCTCGGTAGAGAGTTGTTTATCTTGCATAGGGTTAACTTGTGCCAACGAGTACAACAAGAGCGACACCCGCCTCCGCAATCAGGCGGCAGACGGGTGTCGAGGAGAGTGACAAAGGCCCCGGGGCCCGAAATCAGAGCCAGCCGCGCTCTTTGTAGTAGCGGGCAGCCCCTTCATGCAGCGGAGCAGAGAGACCCACCTTGATCATGTCGGCCTCTTTCAGGTCGGCAAAGGCAGGGTGCAGGCGCTTGAAGCGTTCCAGGTTGTCGAATACCGATTTGACCAGTTGATAGACCACTTCGGGATCGGCCTTGGCACTGGTGGAGAGCACCGCTTTGCCACCAATGGACGGGGTGGGCTTATCGCTGCCCTTGTAGATGCCGCCCGGGATCTCGGCCTTGCTGTAGTAGCTCTTCTCGGCCAGCAGCTTGTCGATATCCGCGCCGGTCACCGGTACCAGTACTGCGTCTGTGGTGGTGGAGGCTTCCTGAATGGCGCCGTTCGGATGGCCGACGAAGTAGCTCATGGCGTCGATGTTGTTGTCCCCGAGGGCGGAGGCCTGTTCGGCCGGTTTCAGCTCGGAGACCAGACCGAAGTCACCCTTCTTCCAGCCCTTGACCGCCATGATCTCTTCCATGGTGTCACGCTGGCCGGAGCCCGGATTGCCGATGTTGACCCGCTTGCCTTTCATATCGTCGAAGCTGGCGATCTTGGCATCGCGGCGCGCCAGAATGGTGAACACCTCACTCTGCAGGGAGAAGACGGCGCGAATGTCATCCATGGCCCCTTCGGCCTGGAACGGCGGCAGCCCTTTCATCGCCTTGAACTGGTGGTCGGACTGCATGATGCCGAAGTTGAACTCACCGCTGCGGATGCCGTTGACGTTGGCAACACCGCCGCCACTGGCCGGGGCATTGCACTTGATTTGGTGATCGGCGGCGCCGCGATTGAGGAAGCGGCAGATGGACTGGCCCGCCACGTAGTAGACGCCGGTCTGACCGCCGGTGCCTATGGTCACGAAGCGCTCCTGCGCTTGTACCGGACCACCGAATGAGACACCGACCAGAGCCGCCGACAGGGCGCACGCCAAAGTTAATCCTTTCATTTTTTCTCCCTTTTCTTTGATTTTGTTTATCCGTTCCCCGGATAAATTGATGGCAACCCCGTTCTGCGCCGGGCTTGCCCGCTCTTCTCGTTGCGCGAAAGCGGGGGCGTTGATCACCCCTTTCCGGCAGTCACCCTTCATCCTGTGGTGAGGCTACTAACCTCCTGTCGGGCGAAGATAAATTGGCCCCTGAGGGGCCAAATAAAAAGTTGCAAGCACTCCGATTAAGCACATTCACCCAACATAAATCAAACGAAATGGCAAAATCACGGAGTTAAATCTTGAGAAACATGACCTCGATCATTCATTTTCTAGCCGAAGATTAATTTGATATAGAGGGAAATGGAAGAGGGAAAAACTACGGGAGGATTCTTATGCGGCCCTTGCGTGGCAAGGGCCGGAGTCATGATGGATCAGTTGGCCGGGGTGGCCAGATCCAGGATAAAGGCGTATTCCAGCGCGATATCTTCGTAGGCTTTGAAGCGGCCCGACTTGCCGCCGTGGCCGGCGTCCATGTCGGTATTGAGTAACAACTTGTTATCATCCGTCTTCAGTTCGCGCAGCTTGGCGACCCACTTGGCGGGCTCCCAATACTGCACTTGCGAGTCGTGCAGCCCGGTGGTGACCAGCAGGTTGGGGTAGGCTTGCGCCTTCACCTGATCGTAGGGGCTATAAGCTTTCATGTAGTCGTAGTAGCGCTTCTGGTTCGGGTTGCCCCACTCGTCATACTCCCCGGTGGTGAGGGGAATCGACTCGTCCAGCATGGTGGTGACCACATCGACGAACGGCACCTGTGCTACCACGCCGCGATAGAGCTGGGGCGCCTGATTGATAACGGCCCCCATCAGCAGGCCACCGGCACTGCCCCCCATGGCGTAGACCTGATCCTTGGCGCCATAACCCTGGGCGACCAGCGCTTCGGTGACATCGATGAAGTCATTGAAGGTGTTCTGCTTGTTCAGCAGCTTGCCATCTTCGTACCAGTGACGGCCCAGCTCTTCGCCACCACGGATATGAGCGATGGCGTAGACGAAGCCGCGGTCCAGCAGGCTCAGGCGCGAGCTGCTGAAGTCGGGATCCATGCTGGCGCCGTAGGAGCCGTAGCCATAGACCAGCAGCGGATTCTTGGGCGCATCGGCGTGATCTTTCTTGAACTTGTCCTTGCGATAGACCAGCGACACCGGCATCGATACGCCATCGCGGGCGGTGACCCAGAGTCGCTCGCTGGCGTACTGGTCGGCCTTGAAGCCTGCCACCGGCTGCTGCTTGAGCAGGGTGCGCTTGCCGCTCGCCATATCCAGCTCATAGGTGGATGAGGGGGTGGTCATGGAGGAGTAGCCGTAGCGCAGGGTGCTGGTATCGGGCTCAGGATTGTAGGCGAGCCAGGTGACATAGGCGGGATCGTCGAAGGCGATCTCCTTCTCGTCACCGCTCTGCCAGTTGATCTGGCGCAGTCGGGTCAGCCCCTTGCTGCGCTCTTCCAGTACCAGCCAATCCTTGAACAGGGCGTAGCTTTCGAGCAGCACGTCCGGATTGGGGGCAATGACCGCCTTCCAGCGATCGACCGGGCTCTCCTTGGTCTCATAGAGGCCGAAGTTCTTGCCGTCCTTGTTGGAGCGGACATAGAAGCGGCCACGGTAGTGATCCAGGCTGTATTCGTGATCCACCTGACGGGGCAGAAACAGCCGTGGCCGCTGACTCGGCACGTTGGCATCGATCAGCCGCACTTCGCCGGTGGTGGTGCTGGAGAGGGCAATGACGATGAAATCTTCCGAGGTGGTGGCGTAGAGGCTGACGTAGAAGGAGTCATCCTTCTCCTCGTAGACCAGCTGATCCTTGGCCGGATCGCTGCCAAGCTCGTGGCGATAGACCTGATAGGGCAGCAGGGTCTGCGGGTGCTTGCGCACGTAGAAGACGGTCTTGTTGTCGTTGGCCCACACCAGATTGCCGGAGGTGTTTTCCAGTTTGTCGGTGGCCCACTGGCCGCTCTCCAGATCGAGGAACTGGATCTGGTACTGACGGCGGGAGAGGAGATCTTCCGCCACTGCCAGCCAGCGGTTGTTGCGGCTCACCTCAAGTGCGCCGAGGGCGTAGAACTCGTGCCCTTCAGCCCGCTGGTTGCTGTCGAGCAGCAGGCTCGCCTGCTCGTCGCCGAGCTTGGTGCGCGAATAGATCCCGTACTCCTTGCCCGGCTCATAGCGGGTCTGGTAGCGGTAGCCGTTCTTCACATAGGGCACCGACTCATCCTGCTGGGGGATGCGGGCGACCATCTCTTTGTAGAGCTGTTCGCGTAGCGGTTGGGTCGGTTTGAGCATGGCCTCGGTGTAGGCGTTCTCGGCCTCAAGGTATTGCAGTACTTCCGGCGCCTGACGCTGGTCGTCGCGCAGCCAGTAGTAGTTGTCGATGCGGGTATCCCCGTGCTTTTTCAGGGTGTGGGGATGTTTGGCGGCCACGGGCGGCTGGATTGGATGTTCGCTTGTCAGCATGGCGGGCTCTTCATTGGCATAAGTGGGGGGGAGAACTGTCAGAAAGGCTAGCAGCAGAACTCCTCGGGAAAAGGTAAACATGTCGCATCCTTGGCGCTGGAAAGGGTTGGTAGACCTGAGCATCGGCTCCATGAATTGGCGTTAAATCTGCCCCTTGTTGCCGGTGGTTGCAAGCAATCCCTTGTTATTGCAGGAAATGTAATCAAAAAAAGCCGCTATCTCGCGATAGCGGCCCTCTTTCTGGCCATGAGCGGCAAGAGTCCGTTCAGGTGTGCCTCACATGATATGGGAGTGCCCTCTCATGACCAGTTTTCGTCAGCCGGAGTAGCTCGACCAGCGGTTGGTCGCGCCCTCGTTGCTGATACTCAGTACCTCATAGGGATGGCCCGGAATATCCATACCCGGCGCACTCTGGGGCATACCCGGAATGGTCAGGCCGCGGATCGCCGGTTTTTCCCTGAGCAGCTTCTGCACATCGGCGGCCGGTACATGCCCCTCGATCACATAGCCGTTCACCACGCCGGTGTGGCAGGAGGCCAGTTCGGGTGCGATACCGTATTGCTGCTTCACTGCGCCGAGCTGCTCGGTTTCGATGACTTCGAGTTCGAAGCCATTCTGCTCCATGTGCTCATTCCAGCTCTGGCAGCAGCCACAATATTTGGATTTGTAGACGGTCATCTTCTCGGCCGCGAGGGCCGAAAAGCTGACGGTACCGGCCAGCATGGCCAGTAACAGGGGTTTGTACATCACTCACCTCAGATGAAAGAAAAGATGCCCGATACGGGATGAGTTTCAGATCTGAGTGCGAGGGGGGCGTTCGAGCCGCTCGCACGGGGCGTCCGGCATATAGAGAGAGGGAGAGGAGAAATCGGGGGTATCAGGTTCCAGCACGGCGACCGTCAGGCTGTCGCTGTTCACCAGCGTCATTGAGAGGGCGGTGGTAAAGCTGCCGCAGGGCATCGCTTTTTCCAGGGTACGCTCGCTCTGGCTGCAGTGAGGGGTCAGGGTGCAGAGGTCGGTTGCGGCCCGGCTGCCAAACGACATCAACACCAGCACCAGACTCCACAAGGGGAGCCAGCGACGGGCGTGAGCGAGTTGGCGACGGGTGAGAACCATGGTGTGACTCGAAAATAACAAGGGGCACATGGTAACCCTGTGCCCCGGGGGAGGGTCAAGCCCTCCCTATGGTGCCGGTCAGCGCAGATTAAGGTTGCTGACGGGTTGCCGCCAGCACGATCTCGCGCACGCAGACGTTGGCAGGCTGGTTCCAGGCGTAGAGCACGGCATCGGCGATCACTTCTGGCGCGATGACGCCGCCCATCTGATCTTTCCAGTCGTGATAACCGGCCTTGATGCTCTCGTCGGTGGTATGGCTGAGCAGTTCGGTCTCGACCGCACCCGGGGCTATGGTCACCATCCGCACGCCGACATCGGCCACCTCTTCCCGGATGTTCTCGGTCAGGGCGTGCACGGCGAACTTGGTGGCGCAGTAGGCGGCATGGTTCGGGAAGGTCTTGCGGCCGGCGATGGAGCTGATGTTGATGATGGTGCCGCTGCGGCGCTCCTTCATGCCGGCCAGTACTGCGTGGACGCCGTTCAGCACCCCCATCACGTTGATGTTGAGCATCTGCTGCCATTCGGCGGGATCCTGCACATCGGCCTGACCCAGCAGCATGACGCCGGCGTTGTTGACCATGCAGCCCACCGGGCCAAATTTGGCTTCTGCCTGCTGAACGGCGGCCTTCATGGCGGCGGTGTCGGTCACATCGACCCCGATGCAGAGGGTATCGGGCAGGTTCAGGGCCTGCATCGGCTCGACCCGACGTGCCAGCAGCAACAGCGGATGACCGGCAGCAGAGAAGGCTCGGGCGATGGCGGCACCGATCCCGGCGGAGGCGCCGGTGATCACGACGAGAGATTTGGACATGGGTCTTTCCTTCTGATTCAAGAGTCGGTTTGAGCAAACGGGTGGCTGGCCAGCACGGAACCCAATCACTATAGTCACTGCATCTATAAGTGATAAATATTGTTTTCCGCTGGTTATCATCTGAAAAAACTATGGTTGGGCTTATGCTGGATCTGAGATTGCTGCGTTTCTTCATCGCTATCTATGAAGAGAAGAACATCACGGCGGCGGCCGAGCGCTGCCACGTCAGTCAGCCCTCCCTCTCGGCGGGGCTGCGCCAGCTGGAAGAGGCGCTCGGTGACAGCCTGTTTATCCGGGGCAAGAAGGGGGTGGTGGCGAAAGATCCGGCCCACTATCTCTATCCCCACGCGGTCAAGCTGGTGGAGGAGGCGCGCCGTCTGCCGGAGCTGTTTCGCCAGAAAGCGACGCGTGCGCGGCTCAATATCGCCATCATGCCGGACTTGAGTCGCCGCCGGGTGGCCGGGCTGCTGCAGCAAGTACAGCGCGTGCTGCCGCAGCTGGATCTCACCCTCTCCGACTACACCACGCCCGCCGACTGCCGCTTGACGCTGGATGCCCTGCGTCGGGAGGACGAGATCTTCCTGCCGCTGTGGGAGGAGGATTACGTGCTCTGCGTGCCGGTCGACCATCCTCTGGCCAGTCGCGAGAGGATCGAACTGACCGAGCTACAACATTATGATTTTATTGAGTGCCCGCCCTGCGAGGCGCACCAGCAGACTATCGGTCTGCTGGCCTGTGACCGGCTTACCCTCAATCTGGTGGCCAAGGCACAGAGCAAGGGACTGGTGATGGCGCTGGTGCTGGCGGGGGTTGGCATCAGTTTTCTGCCGGACGGGCTGGTGGAGGATGAGGCGGGCCTCTGTACCCTGCCGGTGAGCGGGCCGCGGATGTTTCGCCGGATCGGCCTCTGCTATCCCGCCCACCAGACCCTCAATCCGGCGCTGCGGGAGTTGATCCCCGAGTTGGCAGGCTATGGCGCTTCCTGATAAGGTCGCTTTCCTGTGCACCTTTACGATGCAGCTCCTTAGACACCCCTTTTTCTGTTTACCGCGCCTTGCGCAGCAAGGCTTTGTTCGGGTGATGTGGTCATGAAACGCATTCTGGTTATTTTTTCCCATCCCGCTCTGCAGAGCTCGCGGGCCAACAAGCAGCTGTTGCAGGCGATTGAGGGGCTGGAGGGGGTCACGGTTCACGACCTCTACCAGCACTATCCCGACATGTTCATCGATGTGAAGCGAGAGCAGGCGTTGCTCTCCGAGCACGATATCATCGTCTTTCAGCACCCGTTTTACTGGTACTCCTGCCCGGCCATCATGAAAGAGTGGATGGATCTGGTGCTGGAGTATGGCTACGCCTACGGCCCCGAGGCCCACGCCCTGAAGGGCAAGCAGTGGCTGAGCGCCATCACCACCGGCGGGGCGCCGGAGTCCTACTGCAGCGAGGGGTACAACAGCCGACCGCTGCTCGATTTTCTGCTGCCATTTCAACAGGCTGCCACCTTGTGTGGCATGAACTGGCTACCTCCTTTCGTGTTGCACTCCTTTCACAAGATCAAGGATCCTGCCGCCCTGCGCCGCTGTGGTCAGGATTACCGCCAGCTGCTCTGCGCCCTGCGTGACGATCAGCTGACTCCGGAGCAGTTGGCCGGGCGTCCTTATCTACGGGACTTGCTGGAGGTGCTCTCATGAAACACGGGCAGTTTGTTGGCCGAGCTCATGAGCCGGACCAGATGTTCAAAAGGAGGGCTGACTGATGGGCCACGGGATCCTGTTTGATGCCTTTATCTACCTCTCTGCCGCCGTTATCGCGGTGCCGCTGGCCAAACGCTGGGGGCTGGGCTCGGTGCTCGGTTATCTGCTGGCGGGGATCATCATAGGCCCCTTCCTGCTGGGGCTGGTGGGCGAGCAGAAGGATGTGATGCACTTCGCCGAGTTTGGCGTGGTGCTGATGCTGTTTCTGGTCGGTCTTGAATTGCGTCCGGCCCTCTTGTGGCAACTGAAGGGGCCGATCCTCGGCACCGGCGGCCTGCAGGTGCTGCTCACCACCGCCGCGCTGACCGGCGTGGCGCATCTGATCGGTCTGCCACTGCAACAGGGGCTGGCCATCGGCCTGATCCTGGCGCTCTCTTCCACCGCCATCGTTCTGCAGAGCATGCAGGAGCGCAAGCTGATGCAGAGCGAGAGCGGTCGCTCCGCCTTTGCGGTGCTGCTGTTTCAGGATATTGCGGTCATTCCGATCCTGGCGCTGTTGCCGCTGCTGGCCATGGCGCCGGTGGCCAGCAATGGCGGATCCGAGCTGGCAGGCTGGCAGCATGGTCTGCTGGTGGTGGCCGCCATCTCCGGCATCGTGCTGGGTGGCCACTACCTGATGCGACCGGTGTTTCGCGCCATCGCCCAGTCCCACATGCGGGAGATCTTCGTCGCCGCCGCCCTGCTGCTGGTCATCGCCATTGCGGTGCTGATGGAGTCGGTGGGGCTCTCCCCCGCTCTCGGCTCTTTCCTCGCTGGCGTGGTGTTGGCCGACAGCGAATATCGCCACGAGCTGGAAGCGGACATAGAGCCGTTCAAGGGCTTGCTGCTCGGCCTCTTCTTCATGTCGGTGGGGGCGGGGATCGATTTCGGGCTGTTTGCCGAGCATCCCTTCCTGATACCAACTCTGGTCGTTGGCCTGATGGCGCTGAAATGGCTGGTGTTGATGGCGCTTGGCTTCGTTCTTCGCATTTCACCGAGTCAGCGCTGGACCTTTGCGCTGGCATTGGCGCAAGGGGGCGAGTTTGCCTTCGTGCTCTTCTCGTTTGCCGCCCAGAATCGGGTGCTGCCCGGTGAAACCATCTCCCTGCTGACGCTGGTGGTGGCGCTCTCCATGGCGTTGACCCCGCTGCTGCTGATCCTCAACGATCGGGTGATCCAGCCCTGGTTCGATTACCGTAACCAGAGCGACGCGCCGCAGCATGAGCAACCTGAACTGGTGGAGCATCCGGTGATCATCGCGGGCTTCGGCCGTTTTGGTCAGATCGTGGGGCGTCTGCTGCACGGTCACGGCATCGGCACCACCATCCTCGAGCAGGATGCCAGCCAGATAGAGACCCTGCGCAAGTATGGCTATCAGGTGTTCTATGGCGATGCCAGCCGGATCGATCTGCTCCATGCCGCAGGGGCGCACAAGGCGAAGCTGCTGGTGCTCTCTATCAACGATCCGGCTACCTCGCTGGCAGTGATCGAGATGGTGCAGAAGCACTTTCCGCATCTGAAGATCCTGGCGCGAGCGCTGGATCGACCCCATGCCCACGAGATCCTGCGGCACGGGGTCGAGAGCGTGCACCGGGAGACCCTGGGCTCGGCGGTCGATCTGGGGGTGGAAGCCCTGACCCAGCTCGGTTTTCGGGCCAACCAGGCCTGGCGGGCGGGGCAGACCTTCAAGCAGCACGATAACTGGCTGTTGCGCGAGCAGGTCAACTATCTGGACGACGAACACACGTATATCAACAAGAGCCTGCAATACCGGGAAATCCTCTCCGATCTGTTGCAAGACGACGAGGAGGGGCAGGAGCGTATCCATGCCCACAACTGGAATAGCGGGCTACCCGACGACGACAAGGAAGCAAAATGATTGCCTATTACCCCATGTTCAAACACCTGCATATGACGCTGGCACTGGTCAGTTTGCTGCTCTTTATCTATCGCTGGCGTCTGGCGCTGGCCGGCAGCGATCGGTTGCAGCAGAAGTGGCTGAAGATCCTGCCCCATATCAACGACACCTTCCTGCTGCTGTTTGGCGTGCTGCTGGCGGTGACCTTGCAGCTGAGCCCGGGTCAGCAACCCTGGCTGATGGCCAAGCTGATTGCACTGGTGCTCTATATCGGTCTGGGTGTGATGGCACTCAAGCGCCCGGCCCGCGGTCAGAAGCTGGTGGCCGGTGTGGCGGCGCTGGCGGTGTTCGGATACATGATCGGTGCGGCCATCACCAAGTCGGCCTGGTCGTGGCTGATGTAAACAGGAGAGGGGGAGGCCTGCCTCCCCATTTCGAGATAATATTCTGATTAATTATTTATTCATGGAATGTTTAACTGCCATTGGAGCGGCATATAGAACTTTAATTTGATGCTTTTCTTGCTAATTTAAGCCTGTGTTGACCCCGATTTGTTCTTTTTTGTGATTTAAAATCAATTACATATCGACGTTTGTATGAAAATGGCGACAGTTGTCGCAGCAAAACTTACGACATAGACTGTCGCAAGTCACGACTAGCATACAGTCAACGCTAAACCAGTGAAGGCATGCACCATGAGTAAGAAGCTGTTACGACAACTGACCTTGGCGCGTTGCATCCCGCACCGCCCTTACAAGCTGACCGCCAGCCAACTCCAGGTAAAACTGGAAGAGGAAGGTATCCACGTCAGTCTGCGTACCGTGCAGCGGGACCTGGAGGAGATGTCCGGCATGGGACTGTTCGACCTCACCTCGGACGAGCGCAGCAAACCCCATGGCTGGTGCTTCGAGCGCCACGGCCTCAACGACTTTGCCAATATCATGCCGCTCTCGCTGGCGGTGGCCCTGAAAACCTGGAGTGATCAGGCGAGCCAACTGTTGCCAGCGAGTGTACTGACCGAATTGAACCCGCTGGTCGACAAGGCGAGCCAGGTGATCCGCGACAGCCAGAGTGAACTGGCCGAGCGCTGGCTGGAGAGTGTCCACCAGTCGCCGCGCCCATTTGCTGGCAACCCGGAGATCCGCCGTAGCACCCTGATCCGCGATGCGCTCTGGCGTGGTCGCAAGTTCAGTGCCGAGATCCAGCGGGTGATCAAAGAGCGCACCGTGTGGCTCTGCTATGACCGGATCAACCCGCTCGGTATTCTCAATCAGCCGGACGGCCCGATCCTGCTCTGCACCTTGTCCGAGCTGGATCCCAAGGTTTACGGCATCCCGTTCGACCATATCAAGAACGTGGAGCTGACCAACTTCAGCGCCACCCAGCCGAAGGATTTCAATATCCAAAGGCTGATCCGCGATCAGGGCTATCAGGACGTGAGCGGCCCGATCCGCTTCGTCGGCCGGATTGATGCCAACAGCCAGTCGCTGGTGGATAACCAGATCCCCGGCAACAATCCGCGCATGACCCGCTATGACAAGCGCAGCGTGGTGGTCGAGACAGAGGTGCAAGACACCCCGGAGTTTCGCAGCTGGTTGAACAACATCAGCGGTGAACTGGAGGTGCTGGCGCCGGAATCGCTGCGTAAGGCCTATCTCAATCCGGCCAACCGCTTGAGCTGATTAAAAAATGGCAATGTTGAAGAGTCGAGCTTGGTCTCGGCTCTTTTTTTTGCTGTTTTTTTAAGCATATTTATTCAACTAATTTTTAAGTCTTAACGACAGGATTGAACCGTTTTCCTGCCCGGTTTTTGGGGGCGAAAGCCGTGTAAGAGATCTGCCATAGCCACTGTAAGAGGCTGGCGCGTCAAGCCGTACGTGAAGCCATGCCAGAATGATCGAGCTTTCCAGTGAAACTAAATAAGATGCTGATTTTAAAGATTTAGTTTTTAAGTTCATTTTTGGGAATGGGATCGCCATCGGATCTTTCTCGGAGAGTGGCCCTTGTTCGAGCCGCACATTTCCTTACTATGGGTCTCACAAGGACGGAGCTGGACCGGCAGGATGCAGGGCAGCGCATAAAGATGGAATAGTCTGCAGGATGCAGGCAAGGACACCTCAGGATGAGCTCGATAATCAGGATGATTATCGTCACGGATGAATAAAGGAACCCCGCGGGATGCGGCAGGACACTCTCAGGATGAGAGCAGAACGAACGGAACCTCGTTCTTCAGGATGAACAGGACCTCGCCGGATGCGAGAGGAATACTTCAGGATGAAGTGAGATAACCCGGATGGTTATCGGTCAGGATGACGCAAGGAACCCCCACAGGATGTGGTAACGGACACCTCCAGGATGGAGACAGTGAAGCAGTTCAGGATGAATTGCCAGGCCAGGAGCGCCGCAGGACACGCCAACGGATTGGAAAGGGGATATTCCAAAGGATTAGGATAACGTCAGGGATTGCAGGGAGCATTGCAGTTCTAAGGACAGGACGACACGACTCTAGGGGACGGCTACCGCCGTCCCCTTTTCTTTTATGGTTTGCCGGAGAGATTACCACGCTGGGCGGCGTTGACGATCTCTTGCAGGCGCTGACGAATGTCGACCATGCCAAACACGCCAAATATCAGCACAGTGACAAACTCGGTTTTGGTGATCGTGAAGTAGCGTTTGCACGCTGCCTTGATCATGCTGGCCTGCAGCCAGTGCAGCAGCGCGACGATCACGCCGCAGACTGGCAGAAAGCCGTTGAGTTTGCCCGGCAGCGGGGCAATCAGGCTCACCAGTACGCCAAACCAGAAAAACAGTACCAGCCCCATCGCCAGCAGATTAAAGACTCGCTTCATTGTTTACCTCCCGCAGATAGAGTTGATAGCAGACCTGACCTGCTTGTTTGTCCTTGAGCAACTGCCAGCTGGCAGGCAGTGCCAGATCGGCCATCTCTTTTTCCCGCTCCAGATAGATCAGGGCATCCGCTGCCAGCCAGCCGCGCTGTTCCAGCAGTGCGCACACTTGCGGCAGCAGCTCGCGGCGAAACGGCGGATCGAGAAACACCAGATCAAACGGAGTGGCTGGGCCTTGCAGCCAGCTCACCGCATCAGACTGGATAACCTGGCCCTGGCTGCTACCAAGTGCGGCCAGATTCTTCTTGATCTGGTCGGCGGCACCCTTGTCCATCTCGATCAGGGTCACTTGCTCGGCATAGCGTGACAGTGCCTCCAGCCCCAGTCCACCGCTGCCGGCAAACAGGTCGAGGCAACGGGTGCCGCGGATATGGGGGGCCAGCCAGTTAAAGATGGTCTCCTTGACGCGATCCGTGGTGGGTCTGAGCCCTTCCACATCCTTGACCGGCAATTTACGACCGCGCCACTGGCCGCTGATGATTCTTACAAAGCCCGATTTTCCTTGCGGGGCGGGACTTTGGCTCGGGTTGCTACGGCTGGATTTCACTCTGGGCATCGCGTTTCATCGTCAGAAAATAAAGTGGTAGTATAAGGCGGTTCATTTTTATTCCGACCCGCCAAGGGACGGCTATCTTAGCAGTCAGCCAACGAAGTGAGTATTTTTTAGATGGCAAAAGGTTTGTTTTCCTGGCTCGGTTTCGGCCGCAAGAAAGAAGAGGCTGAGGTTGTCCAACCACAGACACCCCAAGCCACCCCCGTTACCGTTGAGCCCGAGGTCGCTACTACCCCTGCTCCCGATACCACGCCGGCTGTTGCACCCGAAGTGCCTGCCAGCGCGCAACATAGCGTTCTGCATGATGATTGCTGTCTGCCGACCGAGCTGGATGACCATGGCCCGCTGGTGGTGGAGGAGTGTGCCTCCGACCTGGAGCCGGTGATCGTCAACGAAGCGCTGATCGCCGAAGAGGAGCGTGCTGCCGAAGCCGCTCGTATTGCTGCTGAAGCGCAAGCTGCCCGTATCGCGGCTGAAGCACAGGCCGCCGAAGCCGCTCGTATCGCTGCTGAAGCGCAAGCTGCCGAAGCCGCTCGTATCGCTGCTGAAGCGCAAGCTGCCGAAGCCGCTCGTATCGCTGCTGAAGCGCAAGCTGCCGAAGCCGCTCGTATTGCTGCTGAAGCACAGGCCGCCGAAGCCGCCCGTATCGCTGCTGAAGCACAGGCTGCCGAAGCTGCTCGCATTGCAGCGGAAGCACAGGCCGCCGAAGCTCAGGCTGCGGAAGAAGCCCGTATCGCAGCGCAAGCGCAAGCCGCTGAAGTAGCTCGTATTGCTGCGCAAGCACAGGCTGCCGAAGCTGCTCGTATCGCTGCTGAAGCACAGGCTGCCGAAGCTGCTCGTATTGCTGCTGAAGCACAGGCTGCTGAAGCCGCTCGTATTGCTGCGCAAGCGCAAGCCGCTGAAGTTGCTCGTATCGCCGCAGAAGCTCAGGCTGCTGAAGAGGCCCGTATCGCCAAAGAGGCCCAGCGAGCGGAAGATCTGCGGCTGGTAGCCGAGATGGAGGCTGAGGCCGCCGCGCTGGCTGCTCTGCCGCTGGCCGCTGCCGTGGATGACGACACTCAGGACAAGCCGCAGCGGGAGGGCTTTTTTGCCCGCCTCAAGCGCAGTCTGGTTCGTACCAAGGAGAACATAGGTTCCGGTTTTATCGGTCTGTTCCGTGGCAAGAAGATCGATGATGAGCTGTTTGAAGAGCTGGAGACCCAGCTGCTGACGGCCGATCTTGGCGTGGATACCACCCGCCATATCATCGATGGGCTGATTCAACATGCGGATCGCAAGCAGCTCAAGGATGCCGAGGCGCTCTACGGCCTGCTCAAGCAGGACATGGGCGCCATGCTGGCCAAGGTCGAGCAGCCACTGGTGATCGATACCAGCAAGAAGCCTTACGTGATCCTGATGGTCGGTGTGAACGGTGTCGGCAAGACCACCACCATCGGCAAGCTGGCCAAGCAGTTCCAGGCCGAAGGCAAGAGCGTGATGCTGGCGGCGGGTGACACCTTCCGTGCCGCTGCGGTCGAGCAGCTGCAGGTATGGGGTCAGCGCAACAACATTCCGGTGATTGCCCAGCATACCGGTGCTGATTCCGCTTCCGTCATTTATGACGCCATCGAGGCTGCCCGCTCCCGTGGTGCCGATGTGCTGATTGCCGACACCGCCGGTCGCCTGCAGAACAAGAGCAACCTGATGGAAGAGCTCAAGAAAGTGGTGCGGGTGATGAAGAAGCTGGATGAAGAGGCGCCCCACGAGATCATGCTGACCCTGGATGCGGGCACCGGTCAGAACGCCCTGAGCCAGGCCAAGCTGTTCAGCGAGGCGGTGGGTCTGGACGGGATCACGCTGACCAAGCTGGATGGTACTGCCAAGGGCGGGGTTATCTTCGCGGTGGCCGACAAGTTCCAGATCCCGATCCGTTATATCGGGGTGGGCGAGGGGATCGACGATCTGCGTCCCTTTGTGGCGAACGACTTTATCGAAGCGCTGTTCAGTCGTGATGAATAAGTCCGGTCGCGATGAGTAAGTGTCCCATGCCCCGACTTTGGTCGGGGTTTGTCAATGTCAGGGAACCGTCATGATTCGTTTTGATAAGGTCAGCAAGGTATACAGCGGTGGCCATCAGGCGCTGCAGAAGGTCAGCTTTCACCTGCAGAAGGGAGAGATGGCATTTCTGACCGGACACTCGGGGGCGGGCAAGAGTACCCTGCTCAAGCTGATCAGCGTGATGGAGCGTCCGACCGATGGCCGGGTGTTCTTTCATGGCGACGATGTCAGCCATATCCAGCGCAGCCAGATCCCCTATGTGCGTCGCCAGATCGGGATGATCTTTCAGGATCACCGGCTGCTGATGGATCGCACAGTGTTTGACAACGTGGCACTGCCGCTGGTGATCGATGGCTATAGCCATGCCGACATCAACAAGCGGGTCGCGGCGGCGCTGGACAAGGTGGGGTTGCTGGGCAAGGAGCGTTACCAGCCACGCCAGCTCTCTGGTGGTGAGCAGCAGCGGGTCGGTATCGCCCGTGCCATCGTCAACAAGCCACCCCTGCTGTTGGCGGATGAACCGACCGGTAATCTGGATCCCCAGCTCTCCATGGACATCATGCGGCTATTTCAGGAGTTCAACAATTTTGGGGTATCGGTGTTGATCGCCACCCACGATCTGGGATTGATTGCCCGTATGCGTTATCGCACCCTGACCCTCAAGGCGGGTCGTATGTATTCAGCCGGGGAGCAGCTCTGATGGCTATCGTTCGACATAAACAACCGCCACTGCGCCGTCTGATGATGTACGGGGTTGACCACGTGCGCCAAG
Source organism: Aeromonas sp. 160P (assembly GCF_055193095.1). Classification (NCBI taxonomy): domain Bacteria; kingdom Pseudomonadati; phylum Pseudomonadota; class Gammaproteobacteria; order Aeromonadales; family Aeromonadaceae; genus Aeromonas; species Aeromonas sp. 160P. Next base: position 1,095,769 of record NZ_JBUXKV010000001.1, read on the forward strand.
CATTTGCCAGTCTGGGGGAGTTGTGGCGCAATCCGCTTGCTTCCCTGATGACCCTGGCGGTACTGGGCGTCAGTCTGGCGCTCCCCTCCTGCTTCCATGTGCTGCTGAAAAATGCCGAGGTGGTGGAGGGAAGCTGGCAGACCAGCTCCCAGATCTCGCTCTATCTGCGCAAGGATCTACCGGAACAGAGCATTCTCGATCTGCAGCAGCGGATTTTGCTCTACCCCGAGGTGGACTCCGTCACCTATCTGAGCCGGGACGATGCGTTGCGGGAATTTCGCGAGATTTCCGGCTTTGGTGATGCCCTCGACTACCTCGACAGCAACCCGCTGCCACCTGTGCTGAGCGTCATACCGGATCCGCGCTGGCAGAACCCGGAAGGGGCGGCCGAGTTGCTCGGCAAGCTCAACAACGAGGTGGGGGTCGAGCAAGGCAAGCTGGATCTGCAGTGGTTGACCCGTCTGCAGGGGATCATGAACTTGCTACGCCATACCATTACCGGTATCGCGGTGCTGCTGCTCTCCGCCGTGCTGCTGATCGTCGGCAACACCCTGCGCCTTAATATCCTTAACCAGCGCTCCGAGATCGAGGTGCTTAAACTGATTGGGGCGACCGATTCCTTCATTCACCGCCCTTTCCTTTATACCGGTATCTGGTTTGGCATCATTGGCGGCATGCTGGCCTGGTGGCTCACCGAAGTGATGGTGATCTGGAGCGAAGGGGTAGTGAAGGAGCTGGCCGGTTTGTATAACAGTAATTTCCGGCTGGTGGGCATGGGGGCGGTAGACGGGATCAACCTGATCCTGCTGGGTGCCCTGCTGGGGTTGATTGCCTCCTGGTTTTCGGTCCATCGCCACATTCGCGATATCGAACCATCTTGATTGATTTATCATCAAAGTAAATCACTGGATTTTGAGAAGCGGATCAAGTAAAAGAGGGGCCGTTTCTGGCTTGGCCCCCATAGTCAGAGTATTCTGAATAACAATGATCTTCCGGATCTTTGCTAGATCCGTTGAACCTTCTGATTTATAAGCAGTCTATTAAAGCTGAAGCATTTATACGAGTGTGGCCCCTCTGCCTTGCTCGTCAGACTTGGCAAGCATGTGAAGGTTGCGAGCTCCGCAACAATGGACTTAGCATGCTACTTTTCGGGGGTCCTTCATTGTGACCCCCTTTTTTTGACTGTTCATTCATGATTCATCCTGCAGGCCTAAGATAACCCGGTCTTAAACTGGGTCGGTATCTTTGATGCAGGCCGCAGAATGGCATCCGGTCGGTAGACAGACCCTCTCAGGGTGTTAGACTGATTCGATTGAAAAGTAAGAGGTAACAGATGGGAACTTCATTGCAGCGCACCATGGCCCTGATTCCGCAAGGTAGTCTGGAAGGCTATACCCAGGCAGTAAATTCTATTCCGGTGCTAAGCGCAGAGGAAGAGCGTGAACTGGCTGAGCGTTTGCAGCAGGATGGCGATCTCGAGGCTGCTCGTCAGCTGATTATGTCGCACCTGCGCTTTGTCGTTCATGTTGCCAAGAGTTATGCCGGTTACGGCCTGCCCCAGGCCGATCTGGTACAGGAAGGCAACATCGGCCTGATGAAGGCGGTCAAGCGCTTCGACCCGACGGTCGGCGTGCGTCTGGTCTCCTTTGCTGTGCACTGGATCAAGGCCGAAATCCACGAATATGTGCTGCGTAACTGGCGCATGGTCAAGGTGGCCACTACCAAGGCCCAGCGCAAGCTCTTCTTCAACCTGCGCAAATCCAAAAAGCGTCTGGGCTGGCTGAACCACGAAGAGGTTCAGGCCGTGGCTGCCGATCTTGGCGTCTCTGCCGCTGACGTGACCGAGATGGAAGGGCGGATGGCCAACTACGATCAGGCGTTCGATCTGGTTGGTGATGATGAAGAGGAAGGCGGTTTCGCACCGGTCCACTATCTGGAGGACAAATCCTCCGATCTGGCCGCGACCATCGAGAACGACAACTGGGACAATCATGCGACCCGTCGTCTGAGCTCGGCCCTCGCCACGCTGGATGAGCGCAGCCAGCACATCATCCGCGCCCGCTGGCTCGATGATGACAGCAAGACCACCCTGCAGGAGCTGGCCGATACCTACGGCGTCTCTGCCGAGCGAGTGCGTCAGCTTGAGAAAAACGCGCTCAAGAAGCTGAAAGATGCCATGGAGGCTTGATGTCTCCGCACTGAAAACAGGGCCTGATGGCCCTGTTTTTGTTTCTGTCGCCGGTAATCGAGGCTTGCCCTGATAACCCTGGGGTGTGTTATGTTGCCGCCACAGCCACATGATGGAGAGCAGAAGTGAAACTGTTGAACGACCTGTTTACCAACAACCGTGAGTGGGCCGAACGGATCAAGGCCGAAGATCCCGCCTTCTTTGCCACCCTCTCTGCCCAGCAGGCCCCCGAATACCTCTGGATCGGCTGCTCCGACAGCCGGGTTCCCGCCAACCAGCTGATGGGCTTGTTGCCGGGGGATGTCTTCGTCCACCGCAACGTCGCTAATCTGGTGGTGCATACCGATTTCAACTGCCTCTCTGTGCTGCAATACGCGGTGGAAGTGCTCAAGGTGAAGCACATCATCGTCTGCGGTCACTACGGTTGCGGCGGCGTCAAGGCCGCGATGCAGAACCAGGAGCTGGGTCTCATCGATAACTGGCTGCGCAACATCAAGGATGTCTACTTCAAGTATGGCGAGCAGCTTGAAGCCATCGAGGATGAGCACGAACGCTTCGACTACCTGTGCGAACTGAACGTAGCCGAGCAGGTAGCCAACGTCTGCCACACCACCATCATCCAGAATGCTTGGCGCAAAGGGCAGGAGCTGGCCATCCATGGCTGGATCTACGGGATCAAGGATGGCTTGCTGCACGATCTCGATCTCTGCATCAGTGGGCCGGATCAGATCCCCGATGTCTACCGCGCCTGGCCGGACATGCGTCCGCCCCACCGCCGCCGCTAGGGAGCTTCATGGTGGCGCCAGCCCTCTATCTGCAGATAAAGCAGCACATTCTGGACCGGATCCGCGAACGCCACTATCAGGCGGGGGACCGGATCCCGACCGAAGCAGCCCTGTGCGAGCAGTTCACCGTGAGCCGGATGACGGTCAACCGGGCGCTGCGCGAACTGATGGCGGAAGGGTGGCTGGTGCGTACCGCCGGTTCCGGCAGCTTCGTGGCGGACAGGCGTACCGAATCGCCGCTGCTGGCCATTCGCAATATTGCCGACGAGATCGCCGAGCGCGGCGGTGAGTACAGCGCCCGGGTGATCCGCTTGCAGCGACTGGCCGCTGACGAGAAGGTGGCGGTACAACTGGGGCTGCGGGTTGGTGCCCCGATCTTTCACAGCCTGATCGTCCATCAGGCCGATGGCGAGCCGCTGCAGTTGGAGGAGCGCTTCGTCGATGCCGGGCGCTTGCCGGGCTATGGCGAACAGGATTTCACCCAACAGACCCCCAACCGCTATCTGATGGAGGTTTGCCCCCTGTCGGAGATGGAGCACGTGGTAGAAGCCGTGCTGCCGAGCGCCGGTGAGGCGGGATTGTTGCAAATTCGCGTAGATTCCCCTTGCCTGTTGTTGCACCGGCGCACCTGGTCGGAGGGGCATCTGGTCTCCTACGCCCGTTTGCTCTCCCCCGGTTCCCGCTACAAGCTCAGCTCCAAGACTCAATTAGAGTGATTGTCTATACATATCGATTTTTCCAAGCCCACCTCCGGTGGGCTTTTTTGTGCTTAAGCTCTAAGTTTGATGCTGTTATCAGGATGTGAATTCTGCTCTTTCTTTCATCATAGAGATCGACTATAAGTATATGTATATACATTTGAGGTCGCTATGAATAAGGAACTGTTGAACTGCGAGCGGGTCTGGCTCAACGTGACGCCCGCCACTCTGAATGACGAGCTGGTCGACTACGGCCTGTTGCCGCCTCACGCCATCGGCGTGAAGAATGGCAAGATCCACGCGCTGGTACCGATGCAGGATCTCAAGGGCTCCCATCCCGCTCATTGGCAGGATATGCAGGGCAAGCTGGTCACCCCCGGCCTTATCGATTGTCACACCCATCTGGTCTTCGCCGGCAGCCGTGCCGAAGAGTTCGAGCTGCGCCAGCAGGGAGTGCCCTATGCCGAGATCGCCCGTCGGGGCGGTGGCATCATCAGCACGGTGCGTGCGACCCGTGAGGCCTGCGAGGATCAGCTGTTCGAGCTGGCGTTGCCGAGGGTGAAATCCCTGATCCGCGAAGGGGTCACCACGGTGGAGATCAAGTCCGGCTATGGCCTCACTCTGGATGATGAACTCAAGATGCTGCGGGTGGCCCGCCGACTGGGGGAGGCGTTGCCGATCCGGGTCAAGACCACTTTGCTGGCTGCCCATGCGGTGCCGCCGGAGTATCGCGACGATCCCGACAGCTGGGTCGAGACCATCTGTCAGGAGATCATCCCGGCCGCCGCCGAGGCGGGGCTGGCCGATGCGGTGGACGTTTTCTGCGAGCACATCGGCTTCTCGCTGGCCCAGACCGAGCAGGTCTATCTGGCGGCGGATCAGTACGGCCTGCCGGTGAAGGGGCACATGGATCAGCTCTCCAATCTGGGAGGCAGCACGCTGGCAGCCAACTTTGGCGCCCTCTCGGTGGATCATCTGGAGTATCTGGATCCGGAAGGGATCCTGGCGCTGGCCCATCGCGGCGTGGTCGCCACCTTGCTGCCCACCGCCTTCTACTTCCTCAAAGAGACCAAGCTGCCGCCGGTCGCCGCCCTGCGCAAGGCGGGTGTGGCGATGGCGGTCTCCTCCGACATCAACCCGGGCACCGCCCCCATCGTCTCGCTGCGGATGGCGATGAACATGGCTTGCACCCTGTTTGGCCTGACCCCGGTGGAGGCGATGGTCGGGGTGACCCGCCACGCTGCAAAAGCGCTCGGCGAGCAGGCACGCCTTGGTCAGCTCAAGGTGGGGATGGCGGCCGATGTCCTGATCTGGCACTGCGCCCATCCCGCTGAAATCAGCTATCTGGTCGGCGTCGATCAGCTGGCAGGCCGCATCTTCAACGGCGAGGAGAGCCTGCATGCGTGAGTTGAACCCTGTGGATATGAGTCTCTGGCAGGGACGGCAGGATCCGGAAGATGGCGAGTTAGCCCTGCGCTGGCACGACAAGGTGCAGCCCTGGGCCGCCGGGGCACAAGAGGCTGCCGGGGCACAAGAGGCAGCTGGTGTAGTGCTGCTCGGCTTTGCCTGTGACGAAGGGGTGCGCCGCAACAAGGGGCGCATTGGCGCTGCTGGTGCGCCGTTGGTGGTGCGCAAGCTGCTCGCCAACACCGCCTGGCACCTGAATCACCCCGTCTACGATGGCGGGGATGTGAGTTGCCCCGATGGCGATCTCGACGCTGCCCACGGCCGTCTGGCCCAGCGGGTCGCCACTGCACTCGATCTGGGCCACGTCCCGCTGGTGCTGGGGGGCGGCCACGAGGTGGCCTTCGGCAGCTGGAGCGGCCTCAACCGTCATCTGGGCGGGAGTGGCAAGGTCGGCATCATCAATTTCGACGCCCATTTCGATCTGCGGATGAAGCTGGAACTGGCAAGCTCCGGCACCCCATTCTTCCAGATTGCCGAGCAGTGCGCCGCTCAGGGCACGCCGTTTCATTACGCCTGCCTCGGGGTGGCCGAGACTGCCAATACCCAAGCCTTGTTTGCCCGCGCCGAGGCGCTGGGAGTGTGGCATGTGCTGGATGAGGCGATGACTCAGGCCGAGCTGCCAGCCTTGCTAAGCGGGCTGGACGCCTTTATCGCCGAGTGTGATCACCTCTACCTCACCATCGATCTCGATGTGCTGCCCGCCGCCGTGATGCCGGGGGTGAGCGCCCCCGCCGCCCGTGGTGTGGAGTTGGCGGTGATCGAACCGCTCATCGCCCATATCCGCGCCAGCGGCAAGCTGCGGCTTGCCGATCTGGCCGAGCTTAACCCGATGCTGGATCAGGATAACCGCAGTGCCCGCGTGGCTGCGCGACTGGTTCATCTGTTGACCCGTTAACCCTTTGGCCGCAGGTCGCCGAAGGCACCCTATTGATACAACAAGGAGTGTGTATGTCTGTGCAACAGCAGGATCCCCGTACTGATTCCAGAACTGACCCTAACCGCGTGATCCGTGCCCCGCGCGGCACTGAACTGACCGCCAAGAGCTGGCTCACCGAGGCGCCGCTGCGGATGCTGATGAACAATCTGGATCCCGAGGTGGCCGAGCATCCCCAGTCGCTGGTGGTCTATGGCGGCATTGGCCGCGCCGCCCGTAACTGGGCCTGCTACGACAAGATCGTCGAGGTGCTGACCCGGCTGGAGGAAGACGAGACCCTGCTGGTGCAATCCGGCAAGCCGGTCGGGGTATTTCAGACCCACAAGGATGCGCCGCGGGTGCTGATCGCCAACTCCAATCTGGTGCCCCACTGGGCCAACTGGGAGCACTTCAACGAGCTCGATAAGAAGGGCTTGATGATGTACGGCCAGATGACCGCGGGATCCTGGATCTACATCGGTACCCAGGGGATCGTACAGGGCACCTACGAAACCTTCTTCGCGGTGGCCAACCAGCACTTCAACGGGTCGCCTGCGGGCCGCTGGATCCTCACCGGCGGTCTCGGTGGCATGGGCGGCGCCCAGCCGCTGGCGGCCACCATGGCCGGTTTCTCGATGATCGCCGTGGAGTGCGATGAGACCCGCATCGATTTTCGCCTCAAGACCCGCTATGTGGACAAGAAGGCTCACAGCCTGGATGAGGCGCTGGCCATGGTCGAGGAGGCCAAACGCAGTGGCACCGCCGTCTCCGTCGGTCTGCTCGGCAACGCCGCAGATGTGTTCGCCGAGCTGGTGACCCGTGGCATCACCCCGGATGTGGTGACAGACCAGACCTCCGCCCACGACCCGATCCACGGCTACCTGCCGCAGGGCTGGAGCGTGGCTAAGTGGCGCGAGCTGCAACAGAGCGCCCCGCAGGAGGTGAATCTGGCCGCCCGTCGCTCCATGGCCCGTCAGGTGGCGTCCATGCTGGCCCTGCAAGCCCGTGGCGCCGCCACCCTGGATTACGGCAACAACATACGCCAGATGGCGCTGGAGGAGGGGGTGGCGAACGCTTTCGACTTCCCCGGCTTCGTGCCTGCCTACATTCGCCCGCTGTTCTGCGAGGGGATAGGCCCGTTCCGCTGGGTGGCCCTCTCCGGCGATCCGGAAGATATCTACAAGACCGATCAGAAGGTGAAAGAGCTGATCCCGGACGATCCTCACCTGCACAACTGGCTCGACATGGCCCGCGAGCGCATTGCGTTTCAGGGGTTGCCGGCGCGGATCTGCTGGGTCGGGGTCAAGGATCGGGTACGCCTCGGGCTGGCCTTCAACGAGATGGTGAAAAACGGCGAGCTGAAGGCGCCCATCGTCATCGGCCGCGACCATCTGGATTCCGGTTCGGTGGCGAGCCCGAACCGCGAAACCGAAGCCATGATGGATGGCTCCGATGCCGTCTCCGATTGGCCGCTGCTCAACGCCCTGCTCAATACCGCCGGTGGTGCGACTTGGGTGTCGCTGCACCACGGCGGCGGGGTAGGCATGGGCTTCTCCCAGCACTCCGGCGTGGTGATCGTCTGCGACGGCTCCGATGACGCGGCCCGCCGCGTGGGTCGGGTGCTGCGCAACGATCCGGCCACCGGCGTGATGCGCCATGCGGATGCGGGCTACGAGATTGCCATCAACTGTGCCCACGAGACAAAACTGGATCTGCCGATGTTAGGCGGCGCCAACGGTGTCAAAGGAAAGGTGTAACACCATGTTTGAATTGACTATTACCCCGGGCGAGCTGGATCTTGCCACCCTGCGCCGCGTCAGCCGCGAGCCGGTTCATCTCACTCTGGATCCGGCCGCATTGCCGGGGATCCACGCCTCCGCTGCGGTGGTCACCAAGGTGATCGAGCAGAATCGGGTGGTGTATGGCATCAACACCGGCTTTGGTCTGCTGGCCAACACCCGTATTCCGGTGGAGCAGTTGGACGAATTGCAGCGCTCCATCGTGCTCTCCCATGCCGCTGGCATCGGCACCTATATGGATGACGCCACCGTGCGGCTGATGATGGTGCTCAAGCTCAACTCGCTGGCGCGTGGCTTCTCCGGCATCCGGCTGGCGGTGCTGGAGGCGCTGATGACGCTGGTCAACGCCGAGGTCTACCCGGTGGTGCCGAAGAAGGGCTCCGTCGGCGCCTCTGGCGATCTGGCGCCGCTGGCCCATATGAGCTGCTTGCTGATCGGTGAAGGCAAGGCGCGCCACAATGGCGAGCTGATCGACGCCGCCACTGCGCTGAAAATTGCCGGGCTCGAACCCATCGCGCTGGCGCCAAAAGAGGGGCTGGCGCTGCTCAACGGCACCCAGGCCAGCACCGCCTTTGCGCTGGAAGGGCTGTTCCACGCCGAGGATCTGTTCGCCGGTGCCATCACCATCGGCGCCATGAGCGTGGAGGCCGCCCTGGGCAGCCGCCGTCCGTTCGATGCCCGCATCCACGCGGTGCGTGGTCAGCGCGGCCAGATCGATGCGGCCGCCTGCTATCGCCACCTGCTGGTGGATGGCAGCGAGATCGGCATGTCTCACCATAACTGCGAGAAGGTGCAAGATCCCTACTCATTGCGCTGCCAGCCGCAGGTGATGGGGGCCTGTCTGGCCCAGATCCGCCACGCCGCCGAGGTGCTGGTGTGCGAGGCCAACGCGGTCTCCGACAACCCGCTGGTGTTTGCCGATGACGAGGAGATCCTCTCTGGCGGCAACTTCCACGCCGAGCCGGTGGCCTTTGCCGCCGACAATCTGGCGTTGGCCATCGCCGAAATCGGGTCGCTGTCAGAGCGGCGGATGGCGCTGCTGATCGACTCGCGGATGTCCGGTCTGCCGGCGTTTCTGGTCAACAACGGCGGCGTCAACTCGGGCTTTATGATCGCCCAGGTCACCTCGGCGGCCCTCGCCTCCGAGAACAAGAGCCTGGCCCATCCCGCCTCGGTAGACAGCTTGCCCACCTCCGCCAATCAGGAGGATCACGTCTCCATGGCCACCTTCGCCGCTCGCCGCTTGGCGGACATGGCGGAGAACACCCGCGGCATTCTGGCAGTCGAACTGCTGGCGGCGGCTCAGGGGCTCGATTTTCGCGCGCCGCTGCGCAGTACCGAGCTTATCGAGCTAGCCAAGGGACGACTGCGGGCAGAGGTGAGCTTCTACGACAAGGACAGGTATTTTTCGCCGGATATCGAAGCGGCCGCCGTCCTGCTGGGCCGTGCCAGCTACAACGATCTGATCCCGGCCGGGGTGTTGCCCAGCCTGTAAGGGGTTACCCGCACATAACAAAAGACCGCCCAATCGGGCGGTCTTGTCGTTTCTGGCGTTGGCTAAACGCGGTTATTCGTGCTCGAACATCAGGAACAGGTAAACGACAAACAACACCAGATGGGTGGCGCCATGGAGCACATTGGTGCGGCCACTGCTGAAGGTCACCTTGCAGACCATCAGGGTGGTGACCAGCAGCACCATGTCGGCGGCGGAGAGCCCGAGGCGTACCTCTTGCCCCATGATGGCGCCGATCAGAAGTACTGCGGGCACTGTGAGGGCAATAGTGGCCAGCACAGAGCCGAAGTAGAGGTTCATCGCCCGCTGCAACTGGTTGTTGAAGGCAGCCTTGATGGCGCCGACCGCTTCGGGCGCCAGCACGATACAGGCCACGATAAAACCACCCAGTGCCGCAGGGGCCTGCATCACATGTACCCCGTAGTTGATGGGGATGGCCAGCGTCTTGGCCAGCAGGATCACCACCACCAGATAAACCAGTAGCAGCAGGGTGTGATAGACGTTGCTCTGCAGCGGGCCGTGGTGCTCTTCGTAATCCTCGTGATCGCTGTCGACGAAGAAGTGGCTGTGGCTGCGGGTCTGGATCAGCAAAAAGACGCCGTAGAGCAGGACTGAAATGATGATCAGCATCCATGACATGGGGCTCGACATGCTGCCGACTGTGCCGCCCCGGGTGAAGTTGGGCAGCACCAGACAGAGCAGCGCCAGCGGGATGATGGCCACCAGATAGGATTTGACCCCGTCCAGATTGAAGCTCTGGGTGTGGTAGCGCCAGCCGCCAAACAGCAGGGTGAAGCCGACCAGACCGGTGCTCACCAGCATCACCACCGCAAACATGGTGTCGCGGGCCATGGTGGGGTTGGGCTCGCCGGTCAGCATCACCGAGGAGATCATCACTACCTCCAGCGAGATGACCGACAGGGTGAGGATCAGGGTACCGAAGGGCTCGCCCAGCTTGATGGCGAGGGCATCGGAGTGGCGCACCACCGAGAAGATGGCCCAGGTAACGACGGCCAGCAGAGCCAGCGAGACCGGAAGATAGATCGCGAGCGGAGTTGTCTCTGTCAGCAGGTCGCTGCCCAGGGTCTTGAAAAAGAGCAGGGTCAGCAGGCCAACGGGCAGGGCAATCTCTTGCCGGATAAATGTCTTCATAGGCAATGGTTCTCTTCTGGGGGTCTGAGCGACCGGATGACATAAACAGGCTGCGTAGTTATCGCTTGCGCGATAACCAGCCCCTTATGATAAAGGCAGTGACCCCCGTCAGGGCAGATCATTTTGTTGCGGAATGTAAATGAGCGGTTGAAGGGGCTGGGTCGTTCTCCCCGATAGGGATAGGTATCGGGCGCGGGCAGGGGTAGCATGGTGAGGTAGCGGTCGTTGCGGCAATCCTGCCGCTGTGGCCGCTATCCCCGCGATAAGGGTGCTTATGTCAGCGGTTCGTCTGCGTTACCACACCATCGAATTTGGTGAGCTGGATATCCATCTGCGCACATTGCGCGACAATCAGCAGTTCTCCGACGATGGGGGCGAGGCAGAGGCTCTTGGCATCTCCTCGGCCTTCTGGCCGCTGTTCGGGATTGTCTGGGACTCTGGCCGGGTGCTGGCCAGCCAGATGGTGTGTCAGGAGGTGACAGGGCTGCGCATTCTGGAGGTGGGCTGCGGCATCGGCTTGGCCAGTCTGGTGCTCAACCATCGTCATGCCGACATCACGGCCACCGACTATCACCCCGAGGCAGGTGCCTTTCTGGCGCAGAATGTATTGCTTAATCAGGGGGCCGAGATCCCCTTCACCCGTACCGGTTGGGCCGATGCCGCCACCGATCTGGGCTGCTTCGATCTGATCATCGGCAGCGACTTGCTCTATGAGCGCGGTCATGTGGAGACGCTGGCCGCCTTTATCGAGCAACATGCCAAGGCAAGCTGCAAGGTGATCCTGGTGGATCCGGGTCGCGGTCAGCAGGGGCGCTTTACCCGGCTGATGGCCGGGCTAGGCTACCGGCACAGCCAGCATCAGCCTCACGATGTCGAGCAGCTGGCCCAGCCGTTTCGCGGTCAGATCCTGCAATATCTGCGCTAGCTGGCCTCGCGGTGTTGCAGTTGCCACTCCCGTTGCCAGCGCGGCAACATCTTTAGCGGCATGGGCTTGCCGAAGACGTAACCCTGGATCAGATAGACGCCTTGCTGGCTCAGATAGTCGACTTGCAACTGGGTCTCGACCCCTTCGGCGATCATCTCCATCCCTGACTCCCGACCAAAGGCGATGATGGCATCCAGCACGCTGCGCTTGAGGTCGTTGGTGCCTATGGTATCGACGAACATCTTGTCGATCTTGATTTGGCGGATCCCCAGGCTCTGCAGGTAGGCAAAGCCGCCGTAGCCGGTGCCGAAATCATCCAGCTTGAAGTGATAGCCCATCTGCTGCAGCAGGGTGATCTCCTCGGTAGCCGCCTTGATGTCGTGGATCGGTTTGCGCTCGGTCAGCTCAAAGGTGAGCCGGTCAGGGGAGGGATTATGGTGTGTTGCCAGCAGCTGGCGCAGTAGTGGTTGTTCGATATGGGTTGCGACCAGATTGACGCTGACCCACTGCTCCGGCGCCAGCAGCGGCAGGTCGCTGATCACCTGCTCCAGCAACTGCTCGGTCATCGGCAGGATCAGCCCCTGTTCCTCCGCATAGTCGATAAAAGAACCCGGAGGAATTAACTCGTTTCCACGTTGCCAGCGCAGCAGGGCCTCAAAGCCAACAACCTGGCGAGTTTGGCTATTCACCACTGGTTGGTAAAAAGGCACAAATTCCCGCTTGGCTAGCCCCGTTTGTAGCAGCCCCTTGAGGGAGCGCCGGTAGTTGCGTAGTAGCCAGTACGCGGCACTGAGCAGGGCGCCTAGCACTATGCCGGACCAGAGGCCGTAGTGATTGAGCTGGTCATGGGCATATTGCTCCAGCGCTTTTCCCGCCCAGATCGTCTTTCTGGTGAGTTCATTCGGATCGTAGAAACTCAGGCTGCGGCTGCCCTCTTCCTGCTTGATGGTCTTGTCGCCGCGTGGAAAGTGAACGGTGGCCGCATCGGGAGCCTGCCGGCTGAACTCCAGATAGAAGCAGTTGGTACAGGGGTGTTGCAACTGCTCGTGGCTCCAGCTGTTATCAAGTACCCAATAGGCAATGTTGTTGCCAGCGCGGTAGTAGGCCACCATCTCCTGCTCGGTATTGAATTTGGCCACGGTAGCAGTAATCCCCAATTTACCGTACTTCTGCCCGTTGTTTTGGGCATCTTTGAGCATCGTAATCCCCACCCCCAGACTGGAGCAGCTGTTACCGGAGGCGAGCTCCAGCCCCTGCAGGCGGATGTGGTTGCTGTAGAAGCGGGGATCGCGCAGCAGCATCATGTCCTTGGCACCACAGTCGAACTTAAACTGTGCCAGTTGCTTGTTGATGGCGGCATCCAGCTCCCTGTGGCGTTCTGCCATTGCCTCTTTGAGCTCGGTGACCTTATTTTCCAGCAGATGGAAGGCCATCGGCTTGGCAAACCACAGGCCGAGAGACTGGCTACCCACGATAGGCAGGGCGAACAGCAACAGAGAGATCCAGACGGGAGATATACGCAAAGGGAGTACCTGCCAGTTTCATAAGACACAGTTGGATATTGTCATCATAATGGATTAGTACAATCAATTTGAATCAGAGTTATCAAACTGATTGGGGTGCTGGTTAATTATTTGATTTATAATGAATTTTATAATTTTAACGCAAGATTCAATCGCTGACCTGTCATAAATGACAATTGCTCGGCTTATCCGAACTGGATTACAGTGACTGTGCGGTTTGACTCACCGTGTGTTCAATACTCCTGTATCTGTTTTTTTATCAGTAGCACAGAGTGTTAGTTTTGATATGAGTGTTCCTTTTGGTCCCCGTTGAGGGACCATTTTTCTGCCAGCTATCTCCCCTAGTACCGCATCAGCACCGCATCACCTCCCCCCATTCTTGGTATTCTCTCCGTGCTTTGGTTATGCTGCCCGCCTAAATTGCAGAAGCGGGCGCTTCATCCATAGCTGCGGTGCTGACGCCGCTGCTAGCATGAGGTCACATGGATGGTACCGGGCATACGGAAAGGTGCATGAAACTCACAACACAGCTTGTCTCCTTTATCACCCTGTGCGTGATCGCCGCCATGGCGACCGTGCTGATTGGCGGGGTGTTCAGCTTTCGCCAGCTGGGCATGGAGTTGCAGCAAAAGAAGGTCGATGCGCTGGTCGAGGTGATCGACAAGCAGCTGGATGTGGCTCATGACATGAAAGATATGAGCCGTTGGCTGCCCACCCTGTTGCGAGCCGCTCATGTGGTGGAGCTGGAGGTTCGTCAGAACGATCAGCGGGTCTACTGGTTCCGCAACGTGCAGGATTCAGTCGATGAACAGCTGCTGCAGCCATACAGCCTGCCGTTGCCCCACCAGGCCGACATGCAGGCCAATTTCAAGCTGGAGCGCCCCTTCAAGGAGGCGGAGTACTCCATCAGGGCGATGTCCGGCATCTCGCTGGGCGTCTTTATCGTGGTGTTCGGTCTCTGGTACTCCATTCGCTGGCTGCGCCAGCAGTTGCGCGGTGCCGAGCTGCTGGGTATCCGCGCCCAGCTGATCCTCGATGACAAACTCTCCAAGCTGAATCATGACCCCGCCGAAGAGTGGCCGGTGGCCGCCAGTCAGGCCCTCGACCACCTGCTCGCCGAGCTGGCGGATGCTCGCAAGGAGCGCAGCCGCTTCGACAACTTTATCCGCAGCAACGCCTATGTCGACAAGATGACCGGTATCGGCAACCGGTTGTTTTTTGACAACCGGCTGGAGAGCGCCATCATGGAGGCGAGCGTGATGAGTGGTGGCGTGCTGCTGATCGATCTCGCTTGCCTTGAAGAGCTGGAGTCAGAGCCGCTCGAGCTGCAGAGCCGTGACCTGCTGTTGGAAGCGAGTGCCACCATTGGTGCTTTCGTGCGTAAACATAATGGTGCTCTGCAGGCCCGTTATGCCGGACAAGTGTTTGCCGTGTTGCTGCCCAATATGTCCGAAAGCGAAATGGTGGAGGGGGCGAACCAGCTGCTCAAGAGCCTGCAACGGCTGCACTGGCCACAGACAGTCAATCCCGAAACAGCAGTCTATCTCGGTGCCGTCTGTTATCAGGCCGAAGATAGCCTGCTCAAGGTACAGGAGGAGGCTGAGCTGGCCCTCAAGAGTGCCCGCCTGCAGGGCCATAATGGCTGGTTCCTCTATGAGAAGCAGTTGAATGAGGAGCAGAGCAGCAAGGGCTCGGTGCGCTGGCGCACCCTGATCAGCCGTCGCCTGGAAGAGCAGGGCATCGAGTTCTATAGCCAGCCGATCCAGCAGGATCGGGACCAGGTGGTGCTGCAGCAGGAGTTGCTGACCTATCTCCATGACGAGCAGGGACGAGCCCTGCAGGCGGGGATTTTCATGCCGATGGCGGAGAAGGTGGGGCTGTTGTTGCCACTGGATCGCTGGGTGGCAGAGCAGACCCTGGTCCTGCTGCGCCAGCGCCCCGAGCAGAGCTGCCCCATCAGCCTGACCCTGAGTGCCCAGAGCCTGCTTAACCGCGAGTTTCAGCGCTGGCTGTTCTTCGCCCTGTTCCAACTGCCCCGCAGCACCAACGAGCGGTTGGTTCTGCAGTTGTCAGAATCCCAGGTCACTCGCCATTTTGAGGCCCTCAAGCGGCCGCTGCGCTCCCTGCGGATGCTCGGTTGTCGGCTGGCCATCGATCACGCCGGTCAGGATGTGGTGAGCACCCAGTACATCAAAGAGTTTGAAATTAACTTCCTCAAGCTGCATCCCAGTCTGGTGCGGGAGATCCATCTTCGTCAGGTCAACCAGATGGCGGTGCGTAGTCTGGTGGGGGGCTGTGCCAATACCGGCACCCGGGTACTGGCGGTGGGAGTGGAGAGTGGCGACGAGTGGAAGATGCTGCGCCACCTCGGGGTGCATGCCGGTCAGGGCCCCTGGTTTGCTCCGCCTCAGCGATTGTTTATTGAGCCAGCCTGATCCTGAAAAGAGGGTTGCGGCTTAAAGGCGGCCTTGCTCTTTCAAGCCCGCCAATCCCTGCATGCCGCCGGTGTGGATAAAGACGATCTTGCTGCCGGGGGCGATGCGTCCCGCCGCCAATTCGCGAAACAGTCCCCACATCGCCTTGCCGCTGTAGATGGGCTCAAGGGGCAGACCGGTTTGGGCGCTGAAATCCTGCACCCACAGCCAGAGGTCGGGGCTGAATTTGGCGTAGCCGCCATCGTGGTGATCCAGCGCGATCCGCCAGCCGGGGATGCTGGTGGCCGCAGGATGAAGGCGGCACACCTCGTCGGCGATAAAGCCACCTCCCTTGAGCACCGCAATGGCGAGGATCTGTTCTGGTTGCCGCTTGCCTGCAATCAGCCCTGCCAGGGTGCCGCCGCTGGCGCAAGGCAGTACCCAGAGATCTGGCGAAAAGGGCACTTCACCGACCAGCTCGGCGACGCCGGGGATGGCCAGCGGGCTGCTGCCCCCTTCCGGCACGATCAGGGTGTCGCTGGCCGCAAATTGGGCTAGCCACTCGGGGTCTTGCCGCTGCCGATAGCTCTGACGGTCGACGAAAACGAGATCCATACCCCAGCGTCTGGCATCCTGCAGGGTAGAGTTACTGACGGCATGGGATTCGCCCCGTATGATACCTGTGGTACGAAGACCAGCTTGGCACCCTGCCGCCGCCAAGGCGTGGATATGATTGGAGTAGGCGCCGCCAAACGACAGCAGATGCTGCTTGCCCTGCGCTTTGGCGTGCAGCAGGTGGTACTTGAGCTTGCGCCACTTGTTGCCTGATATGGTTGGATGGATCAGGTCATCCCGCTTGCACCAGAGCTCGACACCATAGCGGTGCAGCAAGGGGTGATGGAGGCGTTGCAGGGGCGAGGGCAGGATAGCGGCGTCATCTGACTCAGCTGGAAACTTGGCTTGCAATGGTGAGTCCGTCTTTTATATGGAAGCTAATTTGCTGTTTATGTTAATATTTCACACATTTAACCACTATTGATGGGCGAGCTCACATGAAACAACTGTTCAGGGGATCGACGCCAAGCCGCCAGGTGGGGCTGTTGCTGGCCAATGACAGGATCATGCTGGCTGCGGTGGGCAATTCCCCCGTTTTTGCGACTCGTTCTATTAACGGCCCACAGGAGTGGGCGGTTGCCATCAATGAGCTGTTCAGTCGTCATGGGCTGGCCAAGTCTAAGGTGCGGGTAGCCCTCGCCGCCAGCCTTTATCAACAGATCCAGATCGACAAGCCGGCGGTGCCCGACGCTGAGATGGCGGGAGCGCTCCCCTGGGCGGTCAAAGATTATGTCAGCGAGCCGGTGCTGCAACTGGCAATGGATTATGTCGATTTGCCCACCCCGCCAGCCGGTCGGCCGCGCATCAATGTGATCTGCCTGCCCAAGAGCCGGGTGCAACAGCTGGCCGATGCCATCAATGGTATTGCCACCTTGCAATCCATCATCAGCGACGAGCTGGCACTGACCTCTCTTTATGACGTGGACGAGACCGTGCGCATGCTGCTGTGGCAGCCGAAAGGGCAGGATCTGCAACTGCTGGTCTTCCATCAGGGGGGTCTCTGCTTCTCTCGCCAGTTGCGCGGTTTTACCAGCCTGACTGGCGAGCATGAGCCGGACAGCATGCTGCTCGACTCGCTGGCGCTGGAGATCCAGCGCTCTCTTGACTATCTGGCGGGCCAGCTCAAGTTGCCGGAGCTCGGTCAGATGCAGCTGGCCATTGCCTCGTCCTTTATTGGCATCCTTTCCCACCACATGCAGCAGACCTTCGGCTTTGCCGTCTCCGCCATGGCCAACAAAGCGGTGCTGGCTGGCGTTGAGTATCTTTCTGCCTACGCTGCCGCATTGGGAGATGATCAATGAGCGTGTTAATCCCCCTTGCTGCCATGGCCAACAAAACAATGTTGCTGGCTGGTGTCGAATACCTCTCGGCCTATGCCGCCGCCATCGGGGAGGATGCGTGATGAAACGTCAGATAAACCTCTATGGCGCCGAGTTTCGCCCCAAACGGCAGTGGGCCAGCCTCAATCAGATGGCGCTGGTATGGGGCTGCGCGCTGCTGCTGATCTTGCTGGTCGGTGTCGGTTACAGCTGGCAGCAGCAACAGGTCAGCCGGGCGCTGGCGCAGCGCAATGTCGAACTGGATCTCAAACGCGGCGAGGCCCAGCGACTGGACGCCGAGTTGGCTCGTCATCAGGCGGATCCCCGCCTGCAGCAGCAACTCACCAACCAGCAGGATGAGCTGACCGCCAAGCAGGGGCTGATGCGTCAGCTGGGCAGTCTGAGCCTGCAAAAATCCCAGGGCTACGCCAGCCTGATGGCGGACTTGTCCCGCATTCGCAACAGCAACCTGTCGTTGCAGCGTATTGAAATCAACGAAGGGCGGATCAACCTCTCCGGCTTTGCTGGCCGCAGTCAGGATGTGCCGGCCTGGGTCAACCGCTTCAAGCAGACCCCGAGTCTGGTAGGCAAGGAGTTTGGTGAACTGACCCTGAGCCGTGACAAGGAGGGTCGCCTGACCTTCCAGTTGAGCGGCATCGCGCGGGAGAAACCCTGATGAACCTGAAAGCACAATGGCAAGCATGGGGCCAGCGCATCGCGGTGTTGAGCCAGCGGGAGCGGGTGTTAATGCTGCTGACCGGTCTGGTGTTGCTGGGGGCTGCCGGTTTTTATGGTTGGCTCGATGGCGCCGATATCCGTTTGCAACAGGATCGCATCGCCCTGAGCGCGGCCGAGCGCGACCTCGAAATCATGACGTTGGAAAACCTCGGCAAGCAGGCCCGGCTCAAGCGGGATCCCAACCAGGGGGTTCACGACCAGTTGGCGCAGGTGGCGGTCGATCTGGCCCGGGTCGATGGTGAGCTCAAGGCCCAGACTGTGGATCTGATCCCGGCCCACGAGATGCCGCTGGTGCTGGAGGCGTTGCTCTCCCGCTCCGCCAATCTTCATATGCTGGCCCTCAGTTCGCTGGAACCGACCCCGCTGATGGCGGGAGAGCAGCAGGTCAATCTCTATAAACACGGTATCCGGCTGCAACTGGAAGGCGGCTATTTCGATGTTTATCAATATCTTAAAGCACTGGAAGCCTTGCCGCGCCACTTCTACTGGAAGCAGTTCGACTATCAGGTCAAGGCCTATCCCGGCGCTGTGGTGGAGATGGAGATCTACACCCTGAGTACCAGCAAGGAGTTTATCCGTGGCTAGAGTGTTTGCATTGTGCTGTTGCCTGTTCAGCGTGCTGGTACAGGCGGAGCAGGTCGAGGTATTGCAGGATCCTACTGCGCCGCTGGCGGATGTGGCGGTCGGTGCCAGTGCGACTGGCGAGAGCAGTGCCGGGTTGCCGAAGCTGCAGAGCGTCATGCTGGGTAATGGCCCGGCACTGGCAGTGCTCAATGGCAAGAGTTATCGGGTCGGGCAGCAGGTGGATGGCTATATGCTGGTGGCCATCAATGCCGATGCCGTTGTGCTGGAAAAGGCGGGAAAACGCCATACGGTGGCGCTGTTTGCCAGCAAGATCCGGGTTTGAATCGGTGTTGCCTCCTGTGAGGTGAGCCTGTTTTATCGAGTTTAATTGCAAGTCAGGGTGCCCTAATTACATGAAAACACACCGTCTCTGTCTGATCACCGTGGCCATGATGGCCGCGGGCTGTACCACGTATCAGCACCCCGAGCCGACCCAGGCCAAGGATGCGCTCAAGCATGCCATGAACGAACAGCAGAAACAGGCTGCCCCTCTGACCGCTTTGCCCAAATCGGTGCAAAGTGAATTGCTGCAGCTGAACCGGCCGCAGATGCCGGTCGGCATGCCGGAGAAGCGGCTGCGTATCGCGGCTCACGACGTGGAGGCGGTGGAGTTTTTCGGTTCCCTGTTCAAGGGCTCCCGCTACAGCGTGGCGGTTCACCCCGGGGTGGCCGGGCTGGTCTCCGTCGAGCTCAAGGATGTGACTCTGCCGGAGGTGCTGGCGGTGGTGGGCGATATGTACGGCTTCGACGTGCAGCGCAAGGGCAATGTCTTCCATATCTATCCGGCGGGTCTGCGTACCGAAACCATCCCGGTCAACTATCTGATGATGTCCCGCCGTGGCCTCTCGCGCACCTCGGTCAGCACCGGCGGGGTGACTTCTAGTGAGAACAACTCAAACAACAGCGGGTTGAATTCCAACAGCAATACCGAAATATCATCTAGCCAGAATGGCACAGGTATTTCGAGTAATTCCAATACTCAAACCACATCGAATGGTACCCAGATTGAGACTGATACCAACAGTGATTATTGGACCGACCTACGTGACACTTTGCAAACACTGATTGGAAATGGTGATGGTCGGGCTGTCATTACCAGCCCACAGGCAGGCTTGGTCACTATTCGTGCCTATCCGAAAGAGCTAAAAGCAGTCCGTGAATTCCTGACTCAATCCGAAAGCCATCTAAAACGTCAGGTCGTACTCGAAGCGCGAATTATGGAAGTAGCTCTTAGTGAAGGTTATGAGCAGGGGGTAGATTGGAGCGGTTTGACAGCTAGTTGGGATGGAAATAAAGGTATTCCCAAGGTTGCTCAGCCTAAGCTGGTGGCTCCGGGGGCTACTCCAGAGTACAACTTGCTGAATGGAGGAGGATCCCTTGGCGAGAGTCTTGTTGGTGCAGTAAATCCCATCTTTAACGCAATTGGTGGAGGGGCTGGTTTCACTATTACTGACGGCAACTTTAACGTGGCGGTCAACTTGCTCAAGACTCAGGGGGATGTGAATACCCTCTCCAGCCCCCGTGTCACTGCGACAAACAATCAGAAGGCTGTGATCAAGGTCGGGACGGACGAGTACTTCGTCACCAATGCGACGACGACAATTACCTCAACCACAACAGGGACTGAGCGGACGCCAAATGTTGAGTTGACCCCCTTCTTCTCAGGCATCGCGCTGGACGTAACGCCACAGATCGATGAAGAGGGCAAGGTGCTGCTTCATATCCATCCCTCAGTGATTGATACCGAAGAACAAAACAAAACCATCGATCTGGGCACCACGGGAGGCAAGATGAGCCTGCCGCTCGCCAAGAGCTCGATCCGCGAATCCGATACCGTGGTGCAGGCCAATAACGGTGACATTATCGTCATCGGCGGTCTGATGAAGACCGACAAGCAGGAGATCGTCAGCAAGGTGCCGTTGCTGGGGGATATTCCCTGGGTGGGCGAAGCCTTTACCAACCGCCGCGAGAGCACCAAGAAGGTGGAGCTGGTGATCATGCTCAAACCGACCGTGGTGGAGAAAGATACCTGGCAAAACGAGCTGCAACGCTCCTCCGAGCTGCTCGACAAGTGGTATCCGGCCAAGGGCTGACCCATGACACCAGATGCGGTCACCCTTATCCCGAACGGCTTGTGCTGCCTTGCCAGCACAGGCTGCTTGCTTGCCGTGGCAGGTGAGGTCTCATGTACCTGACCCACTTCGGCCTGCAGGAGGCACCATTCAGCCTCACTCCCAATACCGGCTTCTACTACGGCCTGCCGCCTCACGAAGAGGCGCTGCAGGTGCTCAACTGGGCGCTGGCGCAGGGGGAGGGTTTTATCAAGGTGACCGGCGAGGTGGGGACCGGCAAGACCCTGCTCTGCCGCAAGCTGCTCAGCGAGCTGGGTTCGGAAGCGCGTCCGGTGCGGCTTGCCTGGTTGCCCAATCCCCACCTAACTCCGGCCGAACTGCGCATCGCGCTGGCACTGGAGCTGGGGTTGGCGGTACGGGATCAGAGCGAACTGGATCTGACCGATCGTATCCACCGTCACCTGATCAGCCTGCACCAGCAGGGCAGTCGGGTGGTGGTGCTGATCGACGAGGCGCAAGCGCTGCCGGACGAGACCCTGGAGGCGATCCGCCTGTTTGGCAATCTCGAGACCGAATCGAGCAAGCTGCTGCAGATCGTGCTGTTCGGCCAGCCGGAGCTGGATACCAGACTGGGCAAGCCGCATCTGCGCCAACTGCGCCAGCGGATTGGCTTCTCCTACTGCCTGCGGCCGCTGCGTTTTGACGAGACTCGCGCCTATCTAGAGCACAGATTGCAGGTCTCCGGTTACCGCGGGGCACCGCTGTTTGCAGGTCGAGCCATGCGCCTGTTGTGGCGTGCATCGCGAGGGATCCCGAGACTTATCAATATCCTGGCGCAGAAGTGCCTGATGCTGGCCTATGGTCAGGGTGTGCGCCAGATCGATAGCCGTCTGGTGCGGCTCGCCATTCGCGATACCGACGATGCGAGCCGCTTTGCGCCACGGCGCTGGTGGCCCCTGTTACTGTTGCTGGGGTGCGCCCTGGCTTATGGAGTCTGGCCATGAGTGTCATCAACCAGATGCTGAAAGATCTGGATCGGCGCCAGCAAGGATCCGAAGGTGCTGCCGTCTATATTGCCCCTGCGCGCCAGCAGGGATGGTGGATGTTGCTGCTGACCCTGATCTGCGGTCTGGCACTGGGGATCCTTGGTTGGCGAACCTGGATCTACTGGCAGCAGACCCATACCGTGACGCCTGCCAGCGAAGTGATCGCCCCCGATGTGGTGGCAAGGGCCGCCGCGCCGGTCAGCCAGCCCGAGCCGGTCGAGGTGGCAGCTGCGCTGCCACTGCCAAGCCAGGATGAGGTGAATGATGAGGTTGGGGAGCATGACTCTGGCGATACGGCCTATGGGGCGCCCTTTGATGCCTCCAGCGATGTTGACGAGTCCGAGCCGACCGATGAAGAGCTGCAGCCCGAGCTTTACGCCGAACTGGCGGCAGAGCAGCAGGCAGTCGCCAGCGCGCCGCGCAAGCCGAGCGTATTGAAGATCGAGACGGTCGAGCTGTCGGCCAAGGAGCTGGCGGCACTGGCGGAGCGCAAGGCGACCACCGCCATGGCCAAGGGAAGCCTGCGGGATGCGCAGGACAACTACTATCAGGTGCTGGCCCACGATCCCTACAATCAGGGGGCGCGCGAGCAGCTGGCGGGGCTGCTCTACGGCGAGGGCCGTCTGACCGAGGCGCGTCAGCTGCTGGAAGAGGGGATCCGGCTCGATCCCCAACAGGCCGATTTTCGTCTGCTGCTGGCCCGCCTTGCCATCAGCGAGGGGCAGCAGCAGCAGGCGCTTGGCTGGTTGTCCGGCTATCAGCCGGATCTGGCCAGCAACATGGACTATTACGCCACCTGGGCCGGGCTGACTCAGGAGCTGGGCCAGAATGCCGATGCGGCGGCGCTCTACGTGAAACTGCTGCATCAGCAGCCGGATCAGGGCCGCTGGTGGCTTGGCCTCGGCGTTGCAGAAGATGGTCAGGGCCACAGTCAGCGGGCGCTTGATGCTTATCGCAATGCGCTGCTGCACGGCAACCTCGGCGAGGCGTCAACCAGCTGGCTGGAACAACGTATTGGCCAACTAACCCCTTGATAAATCGTAGATTCGATTAGCGAAGCGGGCTTGGTGGCGGGTTTTGAATCACATTTATCGGAGTAGTAATGGCACAACCCAGACTGAAAATGCGCCTCGGCGACCTGCTGGTACAAGAGCAGATCATCTCTGATGATCAGTTGCAGCTTGCCCTGCAGCAGCAGCGTCAGACCGGTCGCAAGCTGGGCTCGACCCTGATTGACCTCGGTTTTATCAGTGAAGTGCAGTTGCTGCAGTTCCTGGCTCGCCAGCTGAATGTGCCCTTCTTCGATCTCAACAACCTCACCATCGATGCTGCCGCAGTGCCGCTGCTGCCTGAAGTGCAGGCGCGTCGCTATCGGGCGTTGGCGGTCAATCTGACCGACGACCGGGTCACGGTGGCGATGTCGGATCCTGCGGATCTGAGTGCCCTCGATGCCATCGCCGCGCTGCTCAGTCCGCGCATCATGGTGTTGGCGGTAGCGCGGGAAGGGCAACTGCTGGAGTATTTCGACCGTCTCTATCGCCGTACCCGCGAGATCGAGAGCTTCGCCGAACAGCTGCAGGAGGAGTATCAGGACTCCGGCTTCGAGCTGGGTTCCAGCAATCTGGGAGCCAATGACGAGGGGGAGGCAACGGTGGCCAAGCTGCTGCGCTCCCTGTTCGAAGATGCGGTGCAAGTGGGTGCCTCGGATATCCACATCGAACCGGACGAAAAGGTGCTGCGCATTCGTCAGCGGATCGACGGCATTCTCCACGAAAATATCCTCAACGAGGTGCGGATCGCCCAGGCGCTGGTGCTGCGCCTCAAGCTGGTGGCCGGGCTCGATATCTCCGAGAAACGCTTGCCGCAAGATGGCCGCTTCAACATGAAGGTGCGTGGCCGCGATGTGGATGTGCGGATGTCCACCATGCCGGTGCAGTATGGCGAGTCGGTGGTCATGCGTCTGCTGGATCAATCCTCCGGCATCCTGTCACTGACCGACAGTGGCATGCCGCCGGATATCCTGACCCGCTTCCGCCGTCAGTTACACCGTCCTCATGGCATGATCCTGGTGACCGGCCCGACTGGTAGCGGCAAGACCACCACCCTCTATGGGGCGCTCTCCGAGCTCAATCAGGCCAGCAACAAGATCATCACGGTGGAAGACCCGGTGGAGTATCGTCTCTCTCGCGTCAATCAGGTGCAGGTTAACCCCAAGATTGGTCTCACCTTTTCTCAGGTGCTGCGCTCCACCCTGCGTCAGGATCCGGACATCCTGCTGGTGGGGGAGATGCGGGACAACGAAACCGTGGAGATCGGCCTGCGTGGCGCCATTACCGGCCATTTGGTGCTGACCACCTTGCACACCAACGATGCCATCACCAGTGCCCTGCGCCTGATCGACATGGGCGCGCCGGGTTATCTGGTAGCGAGTGCGCTGCGTGCTGTGGTTGCGCAACGGCTGGTGCGGCGGGTATGTGAGCACTGCGTCGAGGAGAGTGCGCCGGACGAAGGGCAGGCCACCTGGCTCACCGTGCTCTCTGGCGAAGCGCCGGGCCAGCACACGTATCACAAGGGCCGTGGCTGCCAGAGCTGCAACTTTACCGGCTATTCTGGCCGGATCGGGGTTTACGAACTGCTGGAGCTGGATCAACCGATGATGGATGCCCTGCGCCGTAACGATGCAGAAGGATTTGCCAAGGCGGCCCGTCAGCACGAACACTTCCGCCCGCTGGCGCTGACGGCGCTCGATTATGCCCGTCAGGGGATCACCTCGGTGGACGAGGTGCTGCGACTGGCCGAGGATCTGGGGTAAGCCATGACTCACTTCATCGCCAACACCTGCTATGGCTGCCATGACACTAGCGCGCTGTGGGGCAGGTACATCTTATGAGTTCCTTTGCCTACAAGGGTCGTGACAGTCAGGGCAATGCCACCAGTGGCGTCGTTGAGGCGGCCAACGAGATGGCCGCTGCCGAACAGCTGATGCGTCGCGGGGTGATGCCGACCGAGCTCAAACCGGGCAAGGCCAAATCCGCCGCCATCGACTGGTCACTGCTGCTGGAAGGGGGCGTCAAGCTGGACGAACTGGTGATCTTCAGTCGCCAGATGTATGCCCTGACCCGCGCCGGGATCCCGATCCTGCGCGCCATCGCCGGATTGGAGGAGAGCTCCCACAGCAAGCCGCTCAAGCGGGCACTCCATTCACTGGGGGAGGATCTTGGTAACGGTCGGCCACTGTCGAGCTCGATGCAGGCTCACCCCAAGGTGTTTAATAGCCTGTTTGTCGCCATCATCCATGTGGGTGAGAACACCGGTCAGCTGGAAGAGGCCTTCTTGCAGCTTGCCACCTATTTCGAGCTGGAGCTGGAGACCCGCAAGCGGATCAAAACTGCCATGCGTTACCCCAGTTTCGTGATGATCGCCATCGGTATCGCCATGGTGATCCTCAATATCATGGTGATCCCGGTCTTTGCCGGTATGTTCGCCAAATTCGGGGTGGAGTTACCGTTGGCGACCCGCATTCTGCTCGCCACCTCCCACTTTTTCGTCAACTACTGGTGGCTGCTGCTCGCCATGCTGGCGGGCATGGTGTTTGGCTGGCGTCGCTGGGTTGCCACCACCAAGGGCAAGCTGACCTGGCACAGATGGCAACTGAAATTGCCGATTGTCGGCACCATCATAGAGCGCTCCCTGCTGGCCCGGTTTGCCCGCAGTTTTTCGATGATGCTTAAAGCCGGTGTGCCGCTGAATACCGCCTTGACCCTGGTGGCTGATGCGGTCGATAACGCCTTTATGGCTGGCAAGGTGCGGGACATGCGCGCCGGTATCGAACGGGGCGAGAGCCTGCTGCGCACCGCCGGTAGCAGCGGCCTGTTTACCCCGCTGGTGATGCAGATGATTTCGGTGGGGGAAGAGACAGGTCAGGTCGATGACCTGCTGCACGAGGCGGCCGAGTATTACGAGCGGGAGGTGGATTATGACCTCAAGAGCCTTACCGCCCGCATCGAGCCGATCCTGATCGGGATCGTGGCGGTGATGGTGTTGATCCTGGCGCTCGGTATCTTTACGCCAATGTGGGACATGATGAGAGCAGTAAGAGGCAAGTAATCCCCTGTCATTGGGTATCTTCACGTCTGAGTGGCGGGACATGCTGAGAGCAGTACGTGGCAAGTGATCGGTGGAGTCGAGGGCTGGATGAACAGACAGACGCAGCAAGATGATCGCTGGCTGGCGGGATATCGGCAGATTGCCGCTGTGATCCTGCTGCTGGTGATCGTCGCAACCCTGGTGCGCAGCTATCAGAGCAACCGGGAGGAGGCGCAGCAGCTCACTCTTACCCTGCTGGGGGAGCAGTTTGCCGAACGGGCACAGCGTTTGCACGGACGTTGGCTTGATGAGCGGCGTCCACCAGTGCTGCATGTGGTGGGAAAGGGGTGGCAGTTTGACGCCAGAGGTTGGCCCTTGGGGCTAGTGCCACTGCAATCCCCTTCGGAAAATTGCCGCCAGTTGTGGCTGGCACTGGTGGGTGAGACGGACGGTGGCATGCCTCCCCTGCAGTTTTTGGTCAGCCCCGATGGCCGTGGTTGCGAGATGGGCTGGGATGGTTATTGGCTCTTTTATCAGTTTGCTGACGGACGAGTGATAAAAAAGCCTTGAATGAAGCTAATCATATGACCCAACTACATGATTTTTTTAGGCCAGCATGGAATAATGCCGGCCCTTACCAAGGGAGCATGTCAATGAAACCAATGGCACCATCAATGCCACAGAACGGGATGATGAGAGGCGCATCAGGCTTCTCCCTGATTGAGCTGGTGATCGTGATCGTGATCCTGGGGATCCTTGCGGTAACCGCGTTGCCCCGTTTTCTCGATGTGACAGATGAAGCGAAAAAGGCCAGTGTGGAAGGGGTTTCCGGCGGTTTTGCCACTGGTGTCTCGCTGGTGCGGGCCCAGTGGGAAGCGGAGGGGCGAGCCAAGCAGGACAGCCTCAATACCGTACTCTATGATGGCAGCCGTTTCTATCTGACCACACCGACCGACAGCCAGATCAGCAATGGCGAACTGTCCCCTGGTTATCCGATGGATAGCGCCGCCAGCGGCACACCGGATGTGGACCCGACCAATCTGACCGCAGATCGTTGTCTCAATATTTGGGAGGGGTTACTGCAAAACCCGCCCAAGGCTACGGCCAGCTTCAATGAAGTGCGCGGTAGCGGGAATGACCTGAAATACTATGCCACAGTGAGCAGTAATGGCCTGAGTTCGGTCTGCCGCTACTATTTGGTCAATAGTTTGAGTAAGGGCAGTGATGGCAAGTATCAGGATCCGCAAGGCAAAACTGATGCATTTATGAGTTTCAGTTACCGTCCGGCATCCGGGCAGGTGACCACCAATATTAATTAACAGAGGAAAGTGAAATGAAAAAACAGGCGGGTTTTACCCTGATCGAACTGGTTATCGTGATTATCATTCTGGGTATTCTGGCGGTCACCGCTGCACCCAAGTTCCTGAATCTGCAGGATGATGCGCGTACATCAACTCTAAAAGGTGTGGAGGGTTCTCTGAACTCCGCAGGTGCGATGGTTTACAGCAAATCAGTTATCGCAGGTAATGATAAGTTGCCTGATACTACTCTGGATATTGGCAATGGTGTCAATGTTGCGATTGCTTATGGCTATCCGAAAGCTACCGAGGCAGACCTCAAAAAGGTGCTCGATTTGAGTGCTGGCGATTGGAGTTTCGGTACTCCAGCATCAAGCAGTATTCAGATTTTCCCCGCAGGTGTTTCTGCTGGTACTGCGACAAATTGTTTTGTTACTTATACCCAAGCAGTATCTGGATCTTTGCCGACTACAGCAGTTAAAGATTGTAAATAAGCCTGATACATACACAAAGATGGAGAGCTGCTGTCTCTCCATCTTTTTAAAGGTCTACATATGCCAGAACAAAACCGAGGCTTTACTCTTATTGAACTGGTTTTAGTAGTCTTGTTACTCGGGATTCTGGCCGCCTTTGCCGTGCCCAAATGGCTGGGCAAAGGCGGCTTTGAAATTCAAACCGTGCGCGACGAGCTGCTGACCCGGCTGCGGTTGGTGCAGACCGTCAATATGCATGAACCTGCCAATCGCTGTACGTCACTGCGTGTCGAGGCGGGCCAGTTTGGTCACAGTACCATCGCTCCCTGTAGTGATCCTGCGGCCATATCGAGTTGGAACCCCAATCAACTCACCCGTGGTCGTCCGGTGACCCCTTCTGCCGGGTTAACCCTCTCCTGGAACAATGGCAAGGCTCCTTTTGTTATCCGCTTCGATCAGATGGGGCGTCCGCTGGGCACCTGTGCGACGGGTTGTACCCTGCAAGTAACCGATGGCCGTGAGACTAGCCGCATCCAGATTGAATCCGAGGGGTTTATCCATGAGATCCCTTAAGCGCGGTTTTACCCTGATTGAACTGATCGTCGGCATAGTGCTGCTGGCGGTGGCATTGACCGGCATTCTTGGGTTGCTCATTAATCAGGCGCCGCAGGCGGTGGATCCGGTGCAGCAGGTGCGTGCTGCTCAGCTGGCCCAGCGCCTCTCAGGTGAGATCCTGCAAAAGTCGTTTGATGTACAGTCGGATCATAACGGCGGTCGCTATCGCTGTGGCGAGACCTTCAATGGCCAGTTTTACGGGGACTGCAGTTGCCCTGTGGGTGTGGCCTGTACCCAGCAGCCTCCTGCTCCAGCCATCACCGGTTGGCAAGCCAGCGCTTATGGCCCAGATAGTGGTGAACTGGCACCCTACACCTTTAATGATGTGGATGATTTTGATACTGCAGGCAGCTGGCAAAAGGCCAGCTGGTTTACGCAAACCAGCGTGGTGACGAATAACGACGATGAGTATCGCAACTATCAGGTCAGGATCTCCGTCACGCCGGATGACCTGTTTGGAAGCCCGGGCCTTAAGGCGGAGTCTATCGGCAAGCGGATCCTGTTGCAGGTAAAGCTGCCGGATGGGAGTGTGCTCGACTTCTCCTTCTATCGGGGGAACTACTGATGGACCGCTCCGCTGTCGGGTGTTGCCTTCCTGCCCGAATGTCTGCTCCTGCAGCTACTTCCGACGTCCGATTACGCCTACCGGCTAATCGAACCTACGGCAAACCTCGGGGTAACAGGGGTTTTACCCTGGTTGAGCTGGTGATGGTGATCCTGCTGCTCGGTATCATGGCGACCTTTACCAGCCAGTTTATCGGCATTGGCACCCAGATTTATGGTGATGCCAGCAGCCGTGAGCAGCTGATGAGCGACGCCCGCTTCGCCATGGAGCGGCTTAACCGCGAACTGCGTGATGCGGTGCCGGGCTCGGAGCGAATTGAAGATCTGGGTGGCAACTGGCTGGACCAAGGCCCCTGTCTGCGGTTCTGGCCGATCAGCAACTCTGGCCGCTATCTTGCCCTTAATCGCCCGTCTGGCTCCTCGTCCACACTTGAGCTGGTAATGGTGGCGCCGCCTGTTTCGGTTGAGCAAAACAAGGACTGGTTGGCGGTGTTTCCCCAACCCGTTTCCAGCGGTACGCAGTCGATATGGGACCGCTGTGATTATGGCCGCTGCGTGGTGCAGGTCGCCGCGGTGGGGCCTGTGATCTCTGGCGCCCAGGCAATCGGATATAGCGGTGCGCCGCTGGATGGCCAATCGCCTGGCAGCCGGGTCTATTTTGCTCGTGAGCAGGTGCGTTATTGCGTGCAAAACGGTGCCTTATATCGCGCCAGTGACGCGATCGGCACTGCAGGCGGCAGCATGCCATTAGGTACCTTGATGGCAGAATCACTGCGGCCTGGCAATGTCTTCTATCGGGAGACCTCTGCCTCGACTTTTAATGCTGCAGGGGGATTTGGCATGCGCTTTGT
Source organism: Aeromonas sp. 160P (assembly GCF_055193095.1). NCBI lineage: Bacteria > Pseudomonadati > Pseudomonadota > Gammaproteobacteria > Aeromonadales > Aeromonadaceae > Aeromonas > Aeromonas sp. 160P. The sequence continues at coordinate 1,125,447 of NZ_JBUXKV010000001.1, forward strand.
CTTTGAGCGCAAGGGCGAGTCGGTCACCTTCAACCACAAGATAGAGGTGCTGAATGTCCCTTGATCCGCACTCTTTCGGCCGGATGCGCGGCAGTGCCCTGATGATCGCCCTGTTTGTGATTGTGGTGATGGCGCTACTGGCTGCTGCCATGGGCCGTTTTTTGGTCGATAGCGGCGAGAAAAATACCGTAGAGGTGCGCAGTGTGCGCGCCCTGCTGGCTGCCCAAAGCGGGCTGGAGATTGCTCTGTATCAGCTTTTTCCCAACCGACCGACCACGCCACCTTCGGATCGATGCAGCTTGGTGCAGGAGGGGGAGCGTCAGTTTAGCAATCCTGGCTTGGTAGGCTGCAAGGTGGAGGTCAGTTGCCAGGAGGTACCGGTGACCTATAACAACCAGTCAAGCACCGGCTATCGGCTACAGAGTGTGGGTCAATGTGGTACTGCTAATCCCAACAGCGCTAACCCCGATTTTGCAGTAAGCAGAACCCTGATGGCCGAAGCTTATGATGGAGCTAAATGATGAAATCTAGCCTTCACTTATTACTACTAAAAGCTGTTGCTATTAGTTTAACTACATTCAATGCTTACGCTTTTGATATTGATATAAATAAAGTGTTTCCTGCTGTTGTACAAGGTCACCAAGGTGGAAATAATACTGTATGTAGCGGTGTTAATAATGATGGGCTGGTTCAGTATGGCACTGCTAAAATATATGGTACCAATGCAGATCCGCTGAAATTTTGCACTATAAATGATTACCCACCTAATGATGGGTGTGATGATTTAAAAGGAGGCAGGATAACGTGTAAGTTAACGTCTCCTCCCGTGACAGCTCAAGGGCTTAGTATAGAAGGTGGGAATAGCTTTAAATATACGTCATTACCGGAAAATAATATTGAGTGTAATGGTGGTAGTGTGACAATTGGTGATGGTGAAAATAACTTTGGCCAAGTAAGCATAAATGGTGGTTGCAAAGATTTCAGCATTTTGCCAAAAGAAAAAGAGATGTTCATTAACGTCCTTAATGTAAATAAAGATATAACATTAGGGCCTGGGGATTACTGGATTGAACAACTTAACCTGTCTGCAGGAAAGGCTGTAAAATTAATTGGTGATGCTAGAGTTTTTGTAAAAAACAATTTTGATATTAATGGTTTTTTTAATTCAAATACGAACGGAACAGCTTCGGAACGCTCATTGTTATTGTTTGGTTACTCTGACGTGAAACTAAACTCCAATTCAGCGCTTACTGGCTACGTATATTCTGCTGGTGCCGTGGTGATAAATTCAAACTCGGTAATAAATGGGCGAGTCACAAGTGAAAGCCTGACAATGAATAGTAATGGCATCATAAGAGATACCGTACAGAAATTTGAGCCTGAGTTGCAATGTTTTAACGATAATTTTAATTCATTACCACTCAAGCCTGAGTGGGTAACTAAAACCAGTAAAGGTACATTTTCCCCTTCTATTCAAAATGGCCGCTTGCGTTTAACTGAAAATCAAAATGATCAAGCGACCTCATTGACCTACCTGAAATTATTTCCTGCGGCTAATAACTTGGTGACGGTAGAGTTCGATCATTCCGCTTATGGTGGTACTGGTGCAGATGGTATTGCCATGGTGTTGTCAGACGCCAAGATAACCCCTCAACCGGGGGCATTTGGTGGACCGTTGGGGTATGGCCATAAAGGCAGTGCTGCACCCGGATTCGCAGGTGGCTGGTTAGGTGTTGGCATTGATGAATTTGGTAACTTTTCTGCTGAAGGCGGTAGTAATAATAAACCTAGCCGCAAGAATTCAATTGCTATTCGAGGCTCGGGATCCGGTACGACTGGATATCGGTATCTGTATGGTTCAGCAACTCTGAGCCCTGCGATACACAATGGCAAAGATTACCCTACCCCCCCACATCGCTATCGCTTGACGGTTGATTCCCGTTCGGGAAATAAAACCATGGTGTCGCTGGAGAGAAATGTCGGCGCTGGCTATGCGACTGTATCTGGCATTCCATCATTTGATGCCATTAAGGAACCTGGACAGTCCTCGATACCTGAGGATTTTTATTTATCGTTCACTGGTTCAACGGGTGGTTCAAACAACAAACATGACATCGATAACGTAAAGATATGTGCTTTGAAAGTGAACCCGGTCGGAGTTCAGGTGCATCATTTTGAGTTTTCCCATTCAGGGCAGGGAATTACGTGTCAACCAGAAGAAGTCACGATTAAAGCCTGCGCCAATGCAGATTGCTCGCAATTGATGTCAGGCTCGGTAACGGCGAAACTCACTCCCCAATCAATTCCGAATGGTGGCTGGTCGTCTGGCAGTGGCTTAAATAATGTCAACAATGGCATTGTGACCATTACTAATGGTGTCACCAAAGTGATGTTGAGTAATTATTCGGCCAATTCAATCACTATGGGGGTGTCAAGTTCGACTCCGCCACTGCGGCCACAGAGTGATACATTATGTCGGTCCGGTTCATTGGGGCCTGCTAAACAATATTGCACGCTCCCGTTTGCCGATGCTGCACTGCGTTTCAATGTGCCCACCTTCTATGCCGGTGCCTCGGGTGTCACCTCGATTCGCGCTATCAAATCAAACGATGCGGGGGCGACCAAGGTATGTGTGCCATTACTGACCGGTAATCAGACCCTCCAATTTGCATCGACCAAGGTCGTCTCTGAGGTCAGTAGTGCCGTACCGATGGTCAATAGCACAGCTGTCGCACCATCGGGAAGCGTTATCGTGCCGTTTAATGGAGATGGTGTTGGTCAGCTGACAGTGCAATACCCGGATGCGGGGGTGTTGCGGTTGGACGCTACTTTCCAAAAAAGCGATGCCACAGGTACCCTCAAGCTGATTGGCAGCGACACGTTTGCGGTGTTGCCAAGTTCTATTCTATTGCGAGGTCAGGACCAACCTGCTTGTAGTGGAGCAGATGATACAAGCTACATGGCTAACTGTGGCGTGTATCGCAAGGCCGGTGAAGAGTTCATGCTGCAGGCCCAGGCGCTTAATCAACAGGAGGCCCTTACCCCCGGTTTTGGCGCGACGAACTTGGCCGTGCAATGGGCGAGGCTGGCCCCACTAACAGGCGTGAATGGCACTGTGTCACCGGCCTTGCTATCTATCTCTAAAGGCGTGAGTAGCACGATAGCAAAGTGGGATGAAGTGGGGGTGCTCAAGGTGGGTATTACTGATTTTGTGCCCTATCCAGGTTATCAGGACGAGACGCCCCAGTTGAAGGTGCCATTGCGCTGGAGCGCCCCCATCGGCCGTTTCGTGCCTTGGGATTACAGTTTGAGTGGTGGTTTTATTACGCCAGCCTGCAATGCCTTTACATACATGAGTCAGCCCTTTGCCAGCGGCTTTGTGCTCACTGCGCGCAATCTGCAGCAAGGGACGACACAGAACTATAAGGGGGCGTTCGCTAAAGGGGTTGCTGAGATGGTGGCGGCCAATGCTCTGGATGGGGTTGCGCGTGACAAGCGTATTACACTATCTCCCTCGCTCAGCTGGGCAAGTGGTATTGCGAGCGTTAATCAGCAGTCACCTTTGGGGCTGAATACCCGCTTTGATCGTGCTGCTAGTCCAGAAGCACCGTTTGCCACGTTGAGCTTTGGTATCAAAGTCGATGATAAGGATGGCGGTACTACGCTGTTGGCGAATCCAAATATGAATGCGGCTGTAGCAGGAGCCTGCGCGGGGGCTAGTTGTGATGCGGTGCGGCTGGGCACTCAAAAACTGTTGTATGGCCGCCTTTTGGCCGGGACTGAAGCCGGGGTTGCCTCGGCACCGCTGGCCATTCCACAGCGGATGCAATATTACGAAGCGGGCAACTGGCTGCTGAATAAGGAAGACCAATGTACCCAGCTCTCTTTGGCCAATCAGGGGTTCACTTTCATCAACCCGAGCCAGACCTTTGATGCGGCGACCCGCGAGTTGAATCTGGGGGCGGGTCGCAAGATCAAGCTGGGGTTGGGAAGCTCGGCACCGGGTGGTGATGCTGCGCTGGCGAAAGACGGGGTGATCCTGTTCCACTTTGCCAAGCCGGATATCTCGGTACGGATCCCCTACAAGGTCGATTTGGCAAAACAGCCATCTTCGCCGACGTGGTTGTCTGACCCGACAAGCCTGCAAGGTGAGGCCATTTTCGGCTCCAGCCGTGGTAATGACAGAATTATTTATCGACGTGAAGTGATGCAGTAACGGAGGTGGGGGGATGGATCTTCAGGATCTTACCCCCTATCTCCTTGTTTATTAGCGTTTGTAAGCCCGCGGCAGTGAGTGATGACTCGCACTTTTGTCGCGACTGATTGACTGGCGACAGTTTGAGCGCTTGCCCATTGGGGTGGGCATTGGTAAAGTTAGCCGGTTTTCTGCACCTCCAAATTCTTAGGATTTCCCGTAGCCATGTTTAAAAAGCTCAGAGGCGTTTTTTCCAACGATCTGTCGATCGATTTGGGAACTGCCAACACCCTGATCTATGTAAAAGATCAAGGGATCGTCCTTAACGAACCCTCAGTTGTCGCCATTCGCACAGAGCGCGGGAACGCCAAATCGGTCGCTGCTGTCGGTCATGCCGCCAAGCAGATGCTGGGCCGTACCCCAGGCAACATCTCTGCCATCCGCCCGATGAAAGATGGCGTGATCGCTGATTTCTACGTGACCGAGAAGATGCTGCAGCACTTCATCAAGCAGGTTCACGATAATAACTATTTCCGCCCCAGCCCCCGTGTGCTGGTGTGTGTGCCGTGTGGTTCCACTCAGGTTGAGCGTCGCGCCATCAAGGAGTCCGCTCTGGGCGCCGGTGCCCGTGAGGTTTACCTGATCGACGAACCTATGGCTGCTGCTATCGGTGCCGGCCTGCCGGTCTCCGAAGCGACCGGTTCCATGGTGGTTGATATCGGTGGTGGTACCACTGAAGTGGCCATCATCTCCCTGAACGGTGTGGTCTACTCCCAGTCCGTCCGTATCGGTGGCGACAAGTTTGATGAAGCGATCATCAGCTACGTTCGTCGCAACTACGGCAGCCTGATTGGTGAAGCCACCGCCGAGCGGATCAAGCACGAGATCGGCTCCGCCTATCCGGGTGAAGAGGTGCGCGAGATTGAAGTGCGTGGCCGTAACCTGGCTGAAGGTGTACCGCGCAGCTTTACCCTCAACTCCAACGAGATCCTGGAAGCGCTGCAAGAGCCGCTGTCCGGTATCGTCGCTGCAGTCATGGTGGCGCTGGAGCAGTCCCCGCCGGAACTGGCGTCCGACATCTCCGAGCGCGGCATGGTGCTGACCGGTGGTGGCGCACTGCTCAAAGACATCGACCGTCTGCTGATGGAAGAGACCGGCATTCCTGTTGTCGTTGCTGAAGATCCCCTCACCTGTGTGGCCCGAGGTGGCGGCAAGGCGCTGGAGCTGATTGATATGCACGGTGGCGACCTGTTCCACTACGAATAAGACCCAAAGCCGGCCAGCGTGCCGGCTCTTTTTTGACGACCCATGAAACCCATTTTTGGTAGAGGCCCTTCGCTTCAGTTACGGTTGTTTCTCGCCGTCATCATCTCCATCGCTGCCATCGTCGCGGATTCCCGCTTCGGTGTGTTTACCCACGTCCGCGTCTACCTCAGTTCGTTAGTCAGTCCCCTGCAATACATGGCCAATGCGCCCGGTACCCTGCTCGACACCATGTCGACCCAGGTGCAGACCCGTGCCGATCTCATCGAACAGACCAAGCTGCAGGAACAACAGTTGTTCACCCTGCGCTCCCGTTTGCTCAAGATGGATCATCTGGAGCACGAGAACCAGCGGCTGCGCGAGCTGCTCGGTTCGCCGGTGCATAAAGAGTCCCGCAAGATGGTGGCCGAGCTGCTGTCGGTGGACTCCGACCCTTTTAGCCATCAGGTGCTGATCAACAAAGGCGCGCTGAATGGCGTCTATAACGGTCAGGCGGTGATCACTGATCAGGGGGTGATTGGTCAGGTGCTCCATGTGGGCTCCACCACCAGTCGCGTGCTGCTGATCACCGACTCCAGCCACGGCATTCCGGTGCGGGTGCTGCGTAACGACTTGCGTGCCATCGCCTCCGGCAGTGGCGAGCTCGACACGCTGGAGCTGCGCAACCTGCCGCGCAACACCGATATTCAGGTGGGTGATCTGCTGGTCACCTCGGGTCTTGGTGGCCGCTTCCCGGAAGGGTATCCGGTGGCGACCGTGACCCGCTCTGAGTATGTGGAGGGCAAGCCTTTCGCCCAGGTCGAAGCCAAGCCGCTGGTGGAGCTGGATCGACTGCGTTACTTGCTGCTGCTGTGGACCGACAAGAACCCTGAAGTGCATGATGAGGTTGGTGAAGCTGCCGCGCCGGCTGCGTCCGCCGCAGGAGCGACGCGCTGATGCTACAACCCGCCAGTGGCAGGATCTGGATCTGGATTTCGATCCTGCTGGCCTTGAGCCTGTCGATCCTGCCGCTTCCTTTCGAATTTGATCCCTTCCGTCCGGACTGGTTGGCCATGGTGCTGATCTACTGGGCGCTGGCCTTGCCCCATCGCACCAACGTTGGTACCGCCTGGGTCGCTGGCCTGCTGCTGGATGTGCTGCTTGGCAGCACCCTCGGTGTGCGGGCGATGGCGATGGCCATCACCACCTATCTGGCGGCCTTCCAGTTCCAGAAGATCCGCAACTTCTCCCTCTGGCAGCAGGCGCTGATCATCGGTTGCCTGTCGCTGGTGGGCAAGATGACGATATTCTGGGCCGAGCACCTGTTCAGCCAGGCCAGCCTGAATCTTGCCTATTTCTGGTCGACGTTGACGACGATGTTAATATGGCCCTGGGTGTTTCTGGTGCTGCGCAATCTGCGGCGCCGCTTCAACATTAGGTAAAAATGAACAAAAACAACGAACCACAACTCTATCTCGCCTCGGCTTCTCCCCGCCGCCGTGAGCTGCTGACCCAGCTTGGCTACCGCTTTGAGGTATTGAAACTGGATGTGCCCGAGCAGCGGGAAGAGGGTGAAAAGGCGCAGGATTATGTCTGCCGCCTCGCCCGTGACAAGGCCACCGCCGGTGTCGCCGCCGCACCGACGGCTTTACCTGTGCTCGGTGCCGACACTATTGTGGTACTGGGGGATCGGGTGCTGGAAAAGCCCTCCGATCTGCTGGACGCCAAAGATATGCTGGAGGCACTCTCCGGCAAGGTCCATCAAGTGATGACGGCGGTGGCGCTGGCCAGCAAGGACCGTTGTGACGTTCGTCTGGTCAGCACCAATGTGGCGTTTCGCAAACTGGACGAGGCCGAGATCGAGGCCTACTGGCAGACCGGAGAGCCCTGTGACAAGGCCGGGGCTTATGGCATTCAGGGCATTGCCGGCAAGTTTGTCAGCCGTATCGAGGGGAGCTATAGCGCCGTGGTCGGCCTGCCCCTGCTGGAGACGGACCTGTTGATCAAGCATCATCTGGAACAGCTCAAATAATTTCCCGTCAGCTGTGCTCTGCTGCGTTTCCCTTGCGCGCGTTGTACCGGATTGGCTCTATAGAATTCAAAACTGGAACAGGCAAGGTTACTTATGTCAGTAGAACTGCTGGTTAACGTTACTCCCTCTGAAACCCGGGTTGCGCTGGTCGAAAACGGCCTGCTGCAGGAAGTGCATGTCGAGCGTCAGGCCAAGCGCGGCATTGTGGGCAATATCTACAAAGGCAAGATCAGTCGGGTGCTGCCCGGTATGCAGGCGGCATTCGTCGATATCGGCATGGACAAGGCCGCTTTTCTCCATGCCTCCGATATCGTGCCCCACACCGAATGTGTGGCAGTCAAAGAGAAAGAGCAGTTCCAGGTCGGCAACATCGCCGAGCTGGTGCGCCAGGGTCAGGACATCATGGTGCAGGTGGTGAAAGATCCTCTCGGTACCAAGGGGGCCCGTCTCACTACCGATATCACCCTGCCATCCCGCTATCTGGTCTTTATGCCGGGCAGTGCCCACGTCGGCGTCTCCCAGCGTATCGAATCCGAAGGGGAGCGGGAGCGACTCAAGCGCACCGTGGCCAGCTATGTAGATGATCTGGGTGGCTACATCATCCGTACCGCCGCCGAAGGGGTGGGTGAGCAGGAGCTGGAGCAGGATGCTGCCTTCCTCAAGCGACTGTGGCGCAAGATCCTCGAGCGCAAGCAGAAGTATCCCCCTTGCAAGATCCTCTACGAGGATCCCAGTCTGGCGTTTCGAGTGGTGCGCGACTTTGTTGGCGCCGAGCTCGACAAGATCCGGGTCGATTCACGCCAGAGCTTCGATCAGCTCAAGCGCTTCACCGAGGAGTACGTGCCGGAGCTGGCCAACAAGCTGGAGTATTACTCTGGCGAGTCACCGATCTTCGATCTCTACGATGTGGAGAACGAGATCCAGCGGGCGCTGGAGCGCAAGGTAGAGTTGAAATCTGGCGGTTACATCATCATCGACCAGACCGAAGCCATGACCACGGTGGATATCAACACCGGCGCTTTCGTCGGCCATCGCAATCTGGAAGAGACCATCTTCAACACCAACGTCGAGGCAACGGCGGCCATTGCCCGTCACCTGCGCCTGCGCAACCTCGGCGGCATCATCATTCTCGATTTCATCGATATGCAGTCGGAAGATCACCGCCGTCGGGTGCTGCACAGTCTGGAGCAGGCGCTGTCCAAAGATCGCGCCAAAACCAACGTCAACGGCTTCTCCCAGCTCGGTCTGGTAGAGATGACCCGCAAGCGCACCCGCGAGAGTCTGGAGCATGTGCTCTGCTCGGAGTGCCCGGAGTGCAAGGGGCGTGGCCGGGTCAAGACGGTAGAGTCGGTCTGCTTCGAGATCCTGCGCGAGCTGATCCGGGTCAACCGTGCTTATGATGCGGATCAGTTCACCGTCTATGCGGCGCCAGCCGTGGCCGATTATCTGCGTGGCGAAGAGTCCCACAGTCTGGCTGAGCTTGAGGTGTTCATCGGCAAGCAGGTGAGGGTGGTGAGCGAACCCCTCTGCGGTCAGGAGCAGTTTGACGTGGTGATGATGTAATTGGTCTATCGCTGGCTGAGTCGGGGCTGGTTTGCCTTGGGAATCCTGTTCGTACTGTTGGCCATGATGGTCACCCTGGTGCGGGTCGGGGGTCCTTTGCTGAACCAATACCGGGAGAGTCTGATCCACACTCTGCTGGGGGATTCACAACTCAAGGTCAGCGTAGGTCAGGTGGGACTGGACTGGACACAGTCCGGCCCTGCGCTCGAACTGCAACAACTCACCATCGCCCCGGATTCGGGGCGCTTTACTGTTCAGCTCGGCAAAGCCTGGGTGCATCTCGACTTCTGGCGCACCCTCAATCAGCTCAAGCCGGTGTTTGGCGAGCTGATCCTCAGTGATGGGGATATCACCCTCGATTTCAGCCAGCCAGCCAATAGCCGCGAGCCCGAGGGCGACGCGCAGCAAGGTGCCCTGCTGCGCTTTCTGCTGACCCAGCTCGCCACCTTCGATGTACATAACACCCGTCTTAGTGTCACCACCTCCGTTGGTGATTTGCGCGCCCTTGATATTGCCCAACTGCGCTGGCAGAACCGCGGCAAACGCCATCAGGGGGTCGGCAAGGCCTACCTGATCAACGGGGTGGGCGAAAGCACCATCGATCTGATCCTGGATGTGGACGCGCCGACCGCCCGGCTCGACCGCCTCAAGGGGCAGCTCTATCTGGGCGCTCGCCAGCTCGATATCAGCCCCATTCTTGCCAAAATTCATGCCGGTGAGCCGAAACTGGCGGGCCAGATCGATTTTCAGCTCTGGAGCGAGTTTGATCACGGCAAGCTGGGCAACACCTTGCTGGAATTTGGCAACAATTACCTGATTTGGAAGGATCTCAAGGATCAGGGACTGCATCGTCTCGGGCTGGATGGTGGCAAGATCCAGTTGCGCCGTGATGGCCAGAACTGGCAGTTGGCCAGCCACGATGTGATTTTCAAGCTGGATGACAAGCCCTGGCTACATAGCCGGTTGCAGCTGGAGCGGGTCGGCGAGCGGGTGCAAGGCTATGTGCCGCAGATCGATCTCGATCAGATCGCCCAGCTGAGTCAGTTGGTCTCCGGCATTTATCCCGCCCAGAGTGAGCTGCTCAAGCAGAGCAAGCCCAAGGGCAAGCTGACCGATTTGACCCTGCAGGCGGATGCCGACTGGCAGGATCTCTCCCTCAGCGGCCAGATCGCCCATGTGAGCCTGAACGCCTGGCACGATGTGCCCGGTTTTGGCGATCTCAACGGTGAGTTCTGGCTGACCCCCAAGGGGGGCAGCGCCAGCGTGGCACTGCTCAACGACAAGCTGGATCCGGCCCGCCATTTCAAGGAGCCGATCCCGGTGGATCGCTTCTCGGCCCGCCTCGACTGGTGGCGTGAGGCGCAAGGCTGGGTGCTCTATGGTCAGGATATCGCGCTGGATAACCCGGACCTGACCCTGGCCAGCCGCTTTCGGCTCGATCTGTTCGAACACCCCTTTCTGGCCCTGACCGGCCGCATCGACGTGAAGAACGCGGGCAACGCGGATCGCTACTACCCGTTACAAGTGATGGACAAGGGGCTGGTGGACTACCTGAGCGGTGCGCTCAAGGGTGGCAAGGCCAGGGGCGCTGACCTGCTCTGGTATGGCGAGTTCAGGGATTTCCCTTATGAGAAAGGCGAGGGCATCTTCCAGGTGGCGGTGCCCCTTGAGCAGGCCACCTACCAGTTCTTCCCCGGTTGGCAATCGCTGACTGACCTGCAGATCGATCTGCTGTTCCAGAACGCCAGTCTCGATATGCACAGCCGCTCCACCCAGCTCGGCAAGGCCAGCTCTGACTCGGTGCATGCCTGGATCCCGAGCCTCTCTCCCGGTGGCCATCTTTACGTGGATGCCAAGGTGCAGGGTGAGGGCCAAGCCATCAGTGACTACTTGCAGGATTCCCCGCTGGGCAGTTCGGTGGGACAGGCGCTGCGGGAGATCGAGATCCGCGGCCCGCTGGCCGGCTCGGTCAAGCTCGATATTCCCCTTGATGGCGAGAGCGAAGTGAAGGCGAGCGGCGATGCCACCTTCAGCAACAACAAGGTGCGGGTCGCCAGTCTGGATCTGCCGCTAGAGCAGGTGCAGGGACGCCTTGAATATGACAACGAGCAGACCCGTTTCAGCAATCTCAAGGCGAGCCTGTGGAACCAGCCGCTGACCCTCAACTATCAGGGGCGCCAGCACCCGGATCGCTATCAGGTCGATCTCGACTTCAAAGGGCAGTGGGATAGCCGCCGCCAACCTGCCGCCATCTCCGCCTTCGGGGTGCTCAATGGCCGCAGTAACTGGGGCGGCAAACTGGGGTTGACCCTGCCCGACAGCAAGCCGCTGCGCTTCCAGCTGGCACTCGACTCCAACCTGCAGGGGATGGAGCTGGATCTGCCGTTGCCGCTGGCCAAGGCTGCCAGCAGCCGTCTGCCGCTCAAGGTGATCGCCCGTGGCCGGGAGGGCAGCGCCGACATTCGTGCCGTGCTGGGTGCCGATGTGGATATGCAGACCCGGCTGGTCTACGGCGAAGGGGTGCCATATCTCAGCCGGGTGCGGGTCGATGTGGGGCAGCCTGGCGCCCGGGTACTACGGGATGTGCCCATGCTGCTTGCCATCAACCAGCAGGAGGCTGACGTCGGTGGCTGGCTGGCGCGACTCAAGCAGTGGCTGCCAGCGCAGAATCAGACCGGCAATGCGGTTGTCGGCCCCGCCTTCCTGCCGCAGGAGTGGTGGGTGGATGGTCAGCTGGCCCGTGCTTATATCGGCAGCGCCACCCTCAAGGCGGCTCGCTTCACCGTGGGGCCGACCAATCAGGCGACCGAGGTGATGATCGACAGCCCCGACGTGATGGGGGTGATCCGCCTGCCTGCGGTGGCCAATCGCCCGGTGGATGCCAAGTTTGCCCGCATCCACTGGTCCGGCAAGAGTTCGGATCTCAGCCCGGATCCCGATGCGAAGCAGGACAACGCCATCATGGCCTCCATCCCCTGGCTGCAGGTGAGCTGTGTCGATTGCCGCTTTGGCGAGCTGCCGCTCGGCGAAGTGAAAGGGGAGCTGGTGCCCGGTGCCAACAAGGTGACCCTCAAGGGGCTGGATGTGCGGCTGGCGGGCAGTCAACTGACCGGCAGCGTCGACTGGCTGGCCGATGGCAACCGGATGCAGACCCGGGCCCGTGGCAAGCTGACCAGCAACAACAGCGAGCTGCTGCTCAAGCGGCTCGGCTACACCTCGCCCATCGGCGATGCCCCCGGCTCCCTCGCCTTTGATCTCAACTGGCAGGATGTGCCCTATCGCCCGAGCCTGCCGACTCTGGGGGGAAGTGCCAACTATCAGCTGGAGGGCGGCACCCTGCGGGAGGTCAATGACAAGGGGGCGCGGCTGCTCTCCCTGCTTAGTCTCGACTCCCTGTTGCGCAAACTGCGCCTCGATTTTCGCGATGTGTTCGACAAGGGCTTCTACTTCGAATCCATGTCCGCCTCTGCCACCATCAAGCAGGGGCAGGTCAGCAATGATGACTTCTACATGAAGGGGGCGGCAGGTAATCTGCGCGGCGAGGGGATCGCCGATCTGGTGCGCTGGCAGCTCGACTACGAGCTGAGCTTCTCCCCCAATCTGGGGGGCACCCTGCCGGTAGTGGCGGCCTTCTCCATCACGCCGGTTACGGGCCTCTATGTGCTGGCCCTCTCCAAACTGCTGGAGCCGGTGGTGGATGTGGTGACCCGCATCGATTTTCGTATCTCGGGCCCGCTCGACGCACCCAAGCTGATCGAGGCGGGGCGAGATCGCGCTCGCATCAAGCTCAACCAGCAGCAGAAACAGGCGGTCGATGCGGCGGCGCCCACGTTGCCAGCCGCCACCCCTTTCTTGCTGAATCCACAACCGGGTAGCCCGCGCCAGCCCTGATGCTGGCGCCAACCTAACCTCGACCTGCTCACGCTCAAGGAGAGAGCCATGATCCGACATATTCTGCTGATCACCTTCAAGCCCGATGCACTCCCCGCTGATATTGCCGCCGTCAGGGCCGCCTTCCTCGCCATACCGGCCAAGGTCAGCGGCGTGACCGCCGTGGAGTGGGGGGAGAATGACAGCCCCGAAGGGAAGGATGACGGCTTTAGCCACAGCGTGCTGATGACCTTCGCCGACGAAGCGGCCCGCCAGCGCTATCTGCCCCATCCTGACCACGAGGCCCTCAAGGCCATTTTCCGCCCGGTGCTGGAGCGCATCATAGTGCTGGATTACACCCTGCAGGCGGGGGATGCTGTCACCCTCTGATGGCCCAAGCGACAAGGAGATAGTCATGTGGTTAGCCGCAATACAGCTGGTATCTGGCCGTCACTGGCAGGATAACCGGGAACAGATAGCCGCCGAACTGGCGGCCTTGCCAAACGAGCGGCCGCTGCTGGTGCTGCTGCCGGAGAACTTTGCCCTGTTTGGCGAGCGGCAGGGCTATCTGGATGGTGCCGAGGAGATCGGTGCTGGCCCCATCCAGCAGCAGCTGGCCGAGTGGGCCCGCGATTACGGCATCTGGCTGGTGGCGGGAGCCATGCCGACCACCATCGCAGGCTCCGACCATATCCACACCAGCTCGCTGGTGTTTGACCCAAGCGGTGAGCTCAAGGGCCACTACCACAAGATCCACCTGTTCGATGTGGATGTGGCGGACAATCACGGTCGCTATCGGGAGTCGGAAACCTTCAGTGCTGGTCAGGAGTGCGTGTTGGTGGACTCCCCCTTTGGTCCCCTCGGCCTTTCGATCTGTTATGATCTGCGCTTTCCCGAGCTCTACCGCCAGCTGACCCTTGCCGGTGCCCGCGTGTTGCTGGTGCCTGCCGCTTTTACCGCTGTGACTGGCGAGGCGCACTGGGAGCCGTTGCTGCGGGCCCGCGCCATCGAAAACCAGTGCTATGTGGTGGCTGCCAATCAGGGCGGTACTCACGAGACGGGGCGCCAGACCTGGGGCCACAGCATGGTGATCGACCCTTGGGGTCGAGTGCTGGCCTGTCAGAAGACAGGGCGTGGCACAGTGCTGGCGAAGCTGGAGCCAGGGCTGATCGACGAATTGAAACGCACCATGCCAGTGATGGAGCACGCTCGTTTGCTCTGAGGGTGTGGTGAAGAATTGAAACGCAGCCGTTTGCCGGTAGTGAACCATGCCCGGCTGCTGTGATTCCGGGGTGTTGATTGAGGTAGGGTGCAACAAGCGAAGCGCATTGCACCTGTGTCGATCTTGGGGTTGGCGGCGCCATTCACGGCGTTCATTGCACCCTGCGAATACGAACTGAACACCGGGCCACACCGGATGAATTAACCGTTACGACATCTCACCGCGAGATTGGAGAAGAAGATTGAGTCTATTGAGCCAGGTTAGTGCCTCCCTGTTGGCCCCGAATGATCTCGACGAAGGGCGACTGCAGCAACTGCTCGGCAGCCTGATGAGCCATCAGGTGGAGTTCGGCGACCTCTATTTCCAGCGCAGCTGGCACGAGTCCTGGATGCTGGAAGATGGCATCGTCAAGGATGGTAGCTACAACATCGATCAGGGGGTCGGGGTGCGTGCCGTCAGCGGCGAGAAGACCGGCTTCGCCTACTCGGACGAGCTGAGCCTGCTGGCCCTGCAACAGTCGGTGACTGCCGCCCGCGGCATTGCCGCTGCCGGTGCTCACGGCAAGGTGAAGGCGTGGGCTCGCACCGAAGCGAACCTGCTCTATCCAGCCATGGATCCGCTGCAGACCCTCGACAAGCACCAGAAGATCGCCCTGCTGGAGCAGATGGACAAGTTCGCCAGAAGTCTGGACCCTGCCATCAATCAGGTGATGGCCTCCATCAGCGGTGTTTATGAAGAGATCCTGGTGGCCGCCACCGATGGCACCCTGGCTGCCGATGTGCGTCCGTTGGTGCGCTTGTCGGTGACCGTGATCGCCGAGAAGGGGGATCGCCGCGAGCGCGGCAGTGCCGGTGGCGGTGGCCGCTTCGGTTACGACTGGTTCCTCGAACTGGACGGGCTGGAGAGCCGCGCCTTTGGTTATGTCCGCGAAGCGGTGCGTCAGGCACTGGTCAACATGGAGGCCATCGACGCCCCTGCCGGCACCATGCCGGTGGTGCTCGGTTCCGGCTGGCCCGGCGTGCTGCTGCACGAGGCGGTGGGCCACGGTCTGGAGGGGGATTTCAACCGCAAGGGATCTTCCGCGTTTGCCGGTCGCATCGGCGAGCAGGTGGCCTCCAAGCACTGCACCATCGTCGATGACGGCACCCTGCCGGGTCGGCGCGGCTCCGTCAGCATAGATGACGAGGGGACGCCGGGCGGCTACAACGTGTTGATCGAGAACGGCATCCTCAAGGGCTACCTGCAGGACAAGCAGAACGCTCGCCTGATGGGCGTGCCACTCACCGGCAACGGTCGCCGCGAATCCTACGCCGCCATGCCGATGCCGCGCATGACCAACACCTATATGCTGGCGGGTCAGTACGATCCGGCCGAGATCATCGCCTCGGTTAAGAAGGGCATTTATGCCCCCAACTTCGGTGGCGGTCAGGTGGACATCACCTCCGGCAAGTTTGTCTTCTCCGCCTCTGAGGCCTACCTCATCGAGGATGGCAAGATCACCACCCCTATAAAGGGTGCCACTTTGATCGGCAATGGCCCGGAGGCGATGAGCCAGGTCTCCATGGTGGGGTGTGACCTTGCGCTGGATCGCGGGGTCGGCATCTGCGGCAAAGAGGGGCAGAGCGTGCCGGTCGGTGTCGGCCAGCCCACCCTCAAACTGGACCAGCTCACCGTGGGCGGCACGTCGTAGGTTGGGTTAGCCGCGCAGCGGCGTAACCCGACGCAATCAAACCCCGGCCATGTGCCGGGGTTTTGCTATTTAGCGGATGGCAGGCAACAAAAAGCCCCGGTCAGTTGGCCGGGGCTGGCGGAGTAATCGGTATCAGTTGACGGAGATGGCGCGGGCGTCGATGAAGTAGCGGGCGTTACCCAGTTTGTCGATCTGGATTTTGGCAACCAGCTGCTCTTGATCTTTATATTCCCAGCGCTGTTCGATCTTGGCGAGAGATGGGCTCGCAATCCCCACCACGTTCAGGTATTCGTGAAACAGGCTATGGCTTCCTATTTCGGTCAGCATTTTATCCATCTGCATACTCTCCTGAAATTGAGTGGGTATTCACCAACAAACCTATCAGCGTCCGTCTGAATATAGTCTGTATGAAAAACAAGCTAACTCATCTGTGTGTCAATAACATGATCAGGAACAAGATCAGTGCAGATCGTCAGGGACTTTTTGACACCGTTTTCAATCAGCGCTGGCGTGCTTCTGCGGCAACTGATCAAACGCGCTGGAAACCTGCGGTAGCGCCGGTGCGGTTTGCACGGCCTGGCCGCCGTGGAAGACCGGATCCTGTGCCACTTCCTTGATGCCATTGATACAAAATTGCATGCCCATGCAAACCAGCAGGAAACCCATGATGCGGGTCATGGCGTCGATGCCGGTGGCGCCGAGGATCTTGCAGACCGGATCCGCCAGCTTCAAGACGCCCCAGCTGATGAGGCTCATCAGGGCAAACGCCGTTACTACACCTCCGTAGATGGTGAGGCGGTTGTACTCGTCAGGCAGCTCGGCAATCTGGGCGGCACCGCTTATTACCAGCGCCATGGTGCCCGGTCCGCACATGCTTGGCATGGTGAGCGGCACAAAGGCGATGCTCTGGTTGATATCGACTCCGCTTTGCTGGCTGGGGGCGGGGAACAGCATGCGAAAGCCGATGAAGCCGATGATGAGGCCACCGGCCAGTCGCAAGCCCGGGATGGAGATCCCGAACAGATCCAGGATCGAGGATCCGATAAAGAAGGTGATGCAGAGGGTGCAGAACAGATAGATGGCGGCCAGGTTGACCTGACGGCGCACGTGTTCGCGCGACATCCCCTTGCTCAGCCCCAGCAGCAGGGTGGCCGTGGTGGGCGGGTTGACCATGGGCAGTAGCGCCAGCAAGGCGAGAAAGACGACCTGAAAAAACATGTTGAGCCTCGGATAACAGGGATGGATGGGGAGCCTTGAATCAGGTGCTCGCCTGACTCAAGAGGGAGGCTATCTTATGTTGGCCAGGGTGAACACAAGCCGTACAACAATTTCTGATTAACCCGAGGTTTGCTGGCCACAGTGATGGGGTAAACCCGCCGGTGCGGCGAATTCACTTGCGAAGCCGAGGAGGGCATCCTGCCTGACCAGATAAGGGGATCCGTATCGCGGTCGTGCGGGTCGTCCGGTAGCAGAAAAGAAACAGCCCAGCAAGGCAGGCTTGCTGGGCTGTAGGTCAGACAGCGCTCAAAGTAGAGGAGTGTCTGTCGCGCGCAGTACGCGGTATTAGAGGGCGGCGATCTCGGCTTGCTGGGCTTCCAGCTTGGTCAGCTGGAGACGGTAATCTTCCAGCTTCTCGCGCTCTTTGGCGATGACCGCTTCCGGCGCCTTGGCGACGAAGGCTTCGTTGCCAAGTTTGCCTTCGATGCGGCCACACTCACCAACCAGCTTGGCCACTTCTTTGGCCAGACGGGCCAGTTCGGCGTCCTTGTCGATGAGACCGGCCATCGGGATCATCAGCTCGGTGGCACCGATCAGCTTCTTCACTGACAGGGGGGCCACTTCACCGTCCGCCAGCACGCGGATAGACTCCAGACGGGCCAGGGACTTGAGGAAGGCCTCGTTGTCACCGGCGCGCTGGGCATCTTTGGCATCGCACTTGAGCAGCACGTTCAGACCGACGCTGGGTGCTACGTTCACCTCGGCACGAATGTTACGCACCCCTTCGATGAACTCCTTCACCCACTCCTGATCCGCCATGGCGGTTTCGTCCACCTTGGCGGCGTCGAATTCCGGGAAGGCCTGAATCATGATGGTGTCGGCGTGCACGCCAGCCAGCGGTGCCACCGATTTCCAGATAGTCTCGGTGATGAACGGGATGATCGGGTGCGCCAGACGCAGCAGGGTTTCAAGGACGCTGACGAGGGTGTGGCGGGCAGCGCGCTGCTCAGCCTCGGAACCCTTGCCCAGTACCGGCTTGGTCAGCTCCAGATACCAGTCACAGAACTGGTTCCAGATAAATTCGTACAGCACGCCAGCGGCGATATCGAAACGATAGGTATCGAGGGCGGTACGGAAGTCACGGATGGCCACTTGCAGCTGGGACTGGATCCAGCGATCCGCCAGGCTGAACTGCATTTCGCCACCGGCAAAACCGCAATCCTGATCTTCGGTGTTCATCAGCACATAGCGGGAGGCGTTCCACAACTTGTTGCAGAAGTTGTTGTAGCCGTCCAGGCGCTTCATGTCCCAGTTGATGTCACGACCGGTAGAGGCCAGCGCTGCCAGCGTGAAGCGCAGGGCGTCGGTACCGTGTGCGTCGATCCCTTCCGGGAACTGCTTGGCGGTACGCTTGCCGATCTTCTCGGCCATCTGCGGCTGCATCATGTTGCCGGTGCGCTTCTCCAGCAGATCTTCCAGCGAGATGCCGTCGATCATGTCGAGAGGATCCAGCACGTTGCCCTTGGACTTGGACATCTTCTGGCCTTCTTCGTCACGGATCAGGCCAGTGATGTAGACGGTCTTGAACGGGACTTGCGGCTGGCCGTTTTCGTCCTTGATGAAGTGCATGGTCATCATGATCATCCGGGCAATCCAGAAGAAGATGATGTCGAAGCCGCTCATCAGCACGTCGGTCGGGTGGAAGGTCTTGAGTGCCTCGGTGTTGTTCGGCCAGCCCAGGGTGGAGAAGGTCCACAGGGCGGAGCTGAACCAGGTGTCGAGCACGTCTTCGTCCTGACGCAGGGTGGTCACGGACGGGATGCTGTGCTTGGCACGCACTTCCGCCTCGTCACGGCCCACGTAGACATTGCCGGCGTCGTCATACCAGGCCGGGATGCGGTGACCCCACCACAGCTGACGGGAGACACACCAGTCCTGAATGTCGCGCATCCAGGAGAAGTACATGTTTTCGTACTGCTTCGGCACGAACTGGATGCGGCCATCTTCCACCGCTTCGATGGCGGTCTTGGCCATCGGTGCCACGCGCACGTACCACTGGTCGGTCAGCATCGGCTCGATGGGCACGCCGCCGCGATCGCCGTAGGGCTGTTGCAGTACGTGATCCTTGATTTCGGCCAGCAGGCCCAGCTCATCCAGCTTGGCCACGATGGCTTTGCGGGCGGCGAAGCGCTCCAGACCGGCGAACTCGGCTGGCAGGGCGGCGTCGTAGGCGGTGCAAGGGTTGCCGTTGGTGTCGACCACTTCGGCCTCGGCACGCACATGGGCGTCCAAGGTAAAGATGTTGATCATCGGCAGGCTGTGGCGCTTGCCGACTTCGTTATCGTTGAAGTCGTGGGCCGGGGTGATCTTCACACAACCGGTGCCCTTCTCCATGTCGGCGTGTTCATCGGCGACGATGGGGATCAGACGGTTCACCAGCGGCAGCAGGATGTGCTGGCCAATCAGCGCCTTGTAGCGTGGGTCTTCCGGGTTCACTGCCACGGCGGTATCGCCCAGCATGGTCTCCGGACGGGTGGTGGCGACGATCAGGTGATCCTGACCTTCGGCGGTCTTGGCACCGTTGGCCAGCGGATAGCGAAGGTGCCACATGTGGCCCTTGATCTCGCGGTTTTCCACTTCCAGATCGGAGATGGCGGTGTTGAGTTTCGGATCCCAGTTCACCAGACGCTTGCCGCGGTACATCAGGCCATCTTCGTAGAGACGGACAAACACTTCCTGCACGGCGGCGGAGAGACCCTCATCCATGGTGAAGCGCTCACGCTCCCAATCCACCGAGTCGCCCAGACGGCGCATCTGGCGGGTGATGGTGCCACCGGACTCTTCCTTCCACTGCCAGATCTTGTCGATGAAGGCATCACGGCCGTAATCGTGGCGAGTCTTGCCCTCTTCTGCAGCGATCTTGCGCTCAACCACCATCTGGGTGGCGATACCGGCGTGGTCGGTGCCTGACTGCCACAGGGTATTCTTGCCCTGCATGCGGTTGTAGCGGATCAGGGTGTCCATCAGGGTCTGCTGGAAGGCGTGACCCATGTGCAGGCTGCCGGTGACATTCGGCGGCGGGATCATGATGCAGTAGGAGTCTTTGCTGGTGTCGCCGTGGGGCTTGAAGTAACCCTGGGATTCCCAGTGCTGATAGAGCGCCTGTTCGATGGCATTGTGATTAAAAGTCTTTTCCATGGTCTCGCCGTAATCTGGATGGATGGAGTCTGGTGTTGATTGTTTTTTAGATCAATAGCTTGCAGTCAGGGCTGCGCCGGATCCGGTGCGGCAAGGACGGGCTGCTCCCTCATCTCGAGGGTATGGCCTGCCTGGCGATAGTGCTTGTAGCGCTCGCGGGCTTGCTGCTTTTGAGTTTCATCAGTGGGGACAAAATCTACCACTTGAGCGAAGTGTCCTGCAAACAAAGGTGTCTGTCTGGCCAGATTGATGAGGCGGGCATAGCGCCGTTTCGGCGGCTGATAGCCAATTTCCACCGGTGCCATGCCGCTTTCACCCTGCAGTTGATGCGGTACGAAGCGCTCCGGTGGCAGTTGCCACAGCAGCTCGTCGAGGCGCAGGGCCTGGGCTTCATCGTCACACAACAGATAGAGATGGCCCGCGCCCCACGACTCGGCCGCCAGGGTACAGGCGAGCCGCTCGACCGCCGAGGCTTGCTCGTCATCCGGTTCGTTCATCAGGTAAAAGGTCACTTGGCTCATCAGGTGGATCCCGTTTTGCGGTGACGGACTATTGACCGCCGCAGAGGCTGACGGGGGATTTTCCCGTCTGCATCTCACTGAAACAACAATGAAACAAGGAAGAGGCAGGCCTCTTCCTTGTGGTTCAGGGTAACGCCAATCCTTCCGATGCAGCCATCGGAAGGGGCAGGGGAGTTACTCTTTCTCTTCAATGTCCACGCCAGCCCGGTTCAGCAGGAACTGGGTCAGCAGGGGCACCGGACGACCGGTGGAGCCTTTATCCTTGCCACTCTTCCAGGCGGTCCCGGCGATATCCAGGTGGGCCCAGTTGTACTTCTTGGTGAAGCGTGACAAGAAGGCGGCTGCGGTGATGGTACCGGCCGGACGACCGCCGATGTTGGCCATGTCGGCAAACGGGCTGTCGATCTGCTCTTGATACTCGTCAAACAGCGGCAAACGCCAGGCGCGATCGCCCGCCTGCTCGGAGGCGTTGAGCAGCTCGTGGGCCAGCGGGTTGTGGTTGGCCAGCAGACCCGAGGTGTGGTGACCCAGAGCGATGACACAGGCTCCGGTCAGGGTCGCCACATCGATCACTGTTTCCGGATCGAAGCGGTCGACATAGGTCAGCGCATCACACAGCACCAGACGACCTTCCGCATCAGTGTTGAGTACTTCGATGGTCTGGCCGGACATGGAGGTGAGGATGTCACCCGGGCGATAGGCGTTGCCACCGGGCATGTTTTCGCAGCCAGCCAGCACACCGATAACGTTGATCGGCAGTTGCAGCTGGGCCAGCGCATGCATGGTACCGAGCACGGAGGCGGCGCCACCCATGTCGTATTTCATCTCATCCATGCCATCGGCCGGCTTGATGGAGATGCCGCCGGAGTCAAAGGTCAGACCCTTGCCGACCAGTACGATGGGTTTGGCATCGGCGTTGCCCTTGTATTCGATGATGGCCATCATGGCTTCGTTATCAGAGCCGCGGGCCACCGCCAGATAGGAGTTCATGCCGAGTTCGGCCATCTCCTGCTCACCGATCACTTTGGTGGTGATGTTGTCGAAGGCATCGGCCAGACGACGGGCCTGGGAGGCCAGATAAGCCGGATTGCAGATGTTGGGCGGCATGTTCGCCACATCACGACAGACTCGCACACCCTTGGCTACTGCCAGACCGTGGGCGATGGCTTTTTCACCAATGGTCAGTTCCCGACGCGTCGACACGTTGAATACCAGCTTGCGCAGCGGGCGACGTGGTTCAGCTTTGTTGGTCTTGAACTGATCGAAACTGTAGAGGCCCGCCTTGGTGGTTTCTACCGCCTGGCGCACCTTCCAATAGGTATCCCGGCCCTTGACGTGCAACTCGGTCAGGAAGCAGACCGCTTCCATTGAGCCGGTTTCATTCAGGGTGGTGATGGTCTTGTTGATGATCTGCTTGTACTGGCGTTCGTCGAGTTCCCGCTCCTTGCCGCATCCGACCAGCAGTACGCGCTCGCTGAGCACGCCCGGTACTTGATGCAGCAGCAGCATCTGGCCTGGTTTCCCTTCCAGGTCGCCACGGCGCAGCAGCGAACTGATATAGCCATCGCTGATCTTGTCCAGTTGTTCGGCAACCGGAGAGAGGCGACGAGGCTCGAATACGCCGACCACGACGCAGGCGCTACGTTGCTTCTCAGGACTGCCACTCTTTACACTGAACTCCATGGAATCTCCTACATCCTAAAGACAAAAGGCACCTTTTATTGAATAATGCGGTGCTTGTTGGGGTATCAGAGGCGGAGCGAACAGCCACAGGCTCCGCAGTTCAAACTGGTAAAAATCCAATATACGGCCCTATTTTTCAGGCATTCGACTAAAAACACAAGTTTACTTGGGAATGACTGTGATCGTATTCCGATATTTGTTCAGGGAAACCCTGAAAACCCAGCTGGCAGTGCTCTTCGTATTGCTGCTTATCTTTGTCAGCCAACAATTTATCAAGATTATCGGTGATGCCGCCGATGGTGAGGTACCGACACGGCTGGTATCTACCTTGTTGCTGCTCAACTTGCCCAATATGGCGCTGTTGATGCTGCCAATCAGTCTCTTTTTAGCCATCTTGTTTGCCCACGGGCGTCTCTATGCCGAAAGCGAAATGACGGTGATGCATGCGGTGGGTTTCAGTCACCGTTTCGTGATGCGCAGCGCCATGGTGCTGGCGTTGCTGACTGCCGCCGTCGCCGCCTTCAACACCGGCTGGATCGCCCCGCAAGCCAAGGAGCGCGAGTATCAGGTGATCGACGAGTTCAAGGCGGATCCGGGGATCTCCTTCCTGCAGGCAGGCCGCTTTATGGAGCTCGACAAGGGGCGTCTGGTTGCCTATATCCAGGATTTGAACGAAAACGGTTCAAAACTGCAGAAAATCTTCGTATTGCAGCGGGCGGAGGGAAACAATCCCCCCTCGGTGGTGGTGGCGACTGAAGGGGTAGTGACCGTCGATGAGAACGGTCTGCAGTGGCTGACCCTCAAAGATGGCTCCCGCTACGAGGGCAACTTCTCCGGCAAGCAGTTCCAAGTCTCCGATTTTAGCGAATATGGTCTGGTGATCCGCCAGCAAGAGCTGGAGCGTTCCAACCGCAAGGCGGCGGCCAAACCGACTCTGGAGCTGTTCGGTACTCAGGACAACAGCATGATGGCGGAGCTGCAGTGGCGTCTGTCGCTGCCCCTCTCCATTCCGGTGCTGACTCTGCTGGTGGTACCGCTGGCGCGGGTTAACCCCCGTCAGGGGCGCTATGCCAAACTGCTGCCGGCTATCATGCTCTATCTCTCTTACTTCCTGCTGCTCAGTGCTGCCCGCTCGGCCATCGACAGCGGTCGGCTTCCCTACTGGCCGGGGATGTTCCTGGTGCCGCTCGGTTACCTGCTGTTGATCGGCTTGCCCCTCAATGTGCAGGGTACCAGCTGGTGGAACGGGGTGAAGGGCCGTTATTTCAACAGAAAATCAGCATGATGCTGCAACATAGGAACTTCTGCTGATGTTTGGCATTCTCGACAGATATATCGGTAGGGTCATTTTCATGTCGATCCTGCTGTGTGAAATCACCCTGGTTGGTCTGGCTGCGCTCATCAAGTATGTGGAGCAGCTCAAGTCGGTCGGGGAGGGCAACTATGACATGGTAAATGCCCTCTACTATGTGCTGCTCTCCATGCCCAAGGAGGCGGTGCTGTTCTTCCCGCTGGCGGCGCTGCTTGGCGGCCTGATCGGTTTAGGCCAGCTGGCGACCAGCTCCGAGCTGGTAGTGATGCAGGCGGCGGGCCGCTCCAAGATCAGTATCGTGATGGCCGCGCTCAAGACTGCTATTCCGCTGATGCTGCTGGTGGGGTTGATGGGTGAGTACGTGGCTCCTATCGCCAAGCGGATGGCGGATGATATCCGTGCCGGTGCCATCTCCGAGGGGCGATTGACGGTCTCCGCCTACGGGGTGTGGGCTCGCGATGGCAACAACTTCGTCAATATCAACGGGGTGCGCAATGATGGTGCTCTGACCGGCATCACCCTCTATCGCTTTACCCCCGAGCGCAAGTTGATTGATGTGGTACAGGCGCAAGAAGGGGTGTTTGATCAGCACCACTGGTTGCTCAAACAGACCTTGGTCACTCGCTTCGACGACCCTGCGCAGATCAACAGCGAGCAGCATGCCCAGATGGAGTGGAACTCCGAGCTGACCCCAAAACAGCTGGGGGTGGTGAGTATCGACCCTGAAAATCTCTCGGTCTCAGGTCTGCGTGACTACATAGGTTATCTGGACGCCAACAAGCAAGATGCCGGTCGTTACAAGCTGGAGATGTGGCGCAAGCTGCTGTCACCGCTCTCGGTGGTGGCGATGATCCTGCTGGCCTCTTCCTTCATCTTCGGCCCGTTGCGCTCGGTGAGCATGGGGGCGAGGATGCTGATGGGGATCATGACCGGCTTCGCCGTCTATGTCAGCGATCGGGTATTTGGTCCCGTCAGTCTGGTCTACGCGGTGCCGCCGATCCTGGCTGCCGTTGCCCCCAGCCTGCTGTTTGGCGGTATCTCTTTCTACATTCTCAGTCGCAAGCAGTAAGCCGTGACGCGGCCATGCAAAGAGGGCACCTGTTGGTGCCCTCTTTCGTTGCTACATTGCTTACGTTGCTACATTGATTCGGGATTACTTGTTTAGCATCTCCAGATTCTCTTGCTTGCTCAACACAATGACCTCGCACTCGGCCCAGATATCCTGGAAGGCGCGAGGTTGCTTGCGGTTGAACAGGCACATCAGGTTACCCAGCCCAAAGGCTGCGGTGGCAAGGCGGATCAGCGCCTGGGTGACACGGATATGGCTGCCATCCTCGTTCTGAATACGCAGGCGCCAGGCGCGCATGCCAATGGTTTGGCCAGCGCGGGTCCAGAACCAGGTGTAGAAACCGCAGACAACGAAGGCGAGCCAGAGGGTATAGATCAGGCTCAGGGGGTGGCGGGTCAGCAACCAGACCGTATCTTCGCCAGCCGGGACGCTGGCCAACCCGCTGACCAGCAGCAGTTTTGCCACTGCCATCCCGATAAAACCGGCGATGATGAGCAGGGAGGTCACGACCAGCGCATCATAGATCAGCGCGCCAATTCGTCGCAGCAGAGTGGCCGACGGGTATCGGGGGAGTGTGGGGGATTTTTGTTGGACTTGTTTAGGCTTGGCCATCGTTTTTATTCCATTAAGATGATGGCGGCATTCTATGTAACTGGCCCCGTATCGGCAAGGCGTTGAATAAATGAGCAAACGAGCGTATTCAATAGAAAAACCCCTTGCATGGCATCGCGCCATTCGTATAATCCCTCGCAGTTGCCCGGGTGGCGAAATCGGTAGACGCAGCGGATTCAAAATCCGCCGATGAATAATCGTGTCGGTTCGAGTCCGACCCCGGGCACCATATTACAGTTTCATGCCGTACCACGGCAGACCAGAAACCCGCATAGCGTAAAGCTTCGCGGGTTTTTTGTTATCTTGATTTTTTCAGACAGCCCTTAACGGGCCCCGCTAATGTCCGCGAAATAGGCGCGACGGGCGGTTGTCAACGCAGCCTTGGCCGCATCGGTGCTGACGTGATGATGCCCCGCCAAGCGTTCCAGTAGGTCACACAGCAGGCGTTCATCAGGAAAAAGGTAAGGGCCGCCACGCACCGTGCGTGGTGTCTGGTTCAGGCGCTGGTCAAAATCTGCAGCTTGTTCCTGATTATTGGGCAGGCAACCTTGCTCGCTTACCGCTATCCGGCAAACCTGTACGACATCAGTGATATGGGCCTGAACGCTGCGGTCTGACCCCGTCACAAAGTGAAATGGGCTCAATTGCTCCAGCAACGGCGGCAGCAGTTGTTCAGCCTGCTGATCGTTCATTAGCTCCAGGTCGGTCAACGACCATATCAAATGGTTGATCAATCGCTCGTAAAAGCAGTGAAGTAGTGTTTCTCCTTCGCCTTTTTTAAATCCCCACAGCACCATGGCAAAGCGACTCTGCTGCTCCATTGCAACCCACACCCGCTGACGAGCAATGGTGACTTGATGTAAATGCCAGTGCATAGCGTTCACGTCGTTCAGGACTGTGGGCGAGGGGGCTGGGCTGATCCAGCTCTCTCTCTTGCCTTTACGGGTGATACTCAAGCCTTCAGCTGCCGCTTGCGAACAATGAAATAACAACATAGATAACTCCCCTCATGCAGCTGCGACGATCTTCTCGACATTATTGTGTTACAGGTGTGGCTGTTTCTCTATCTGGCATAAGATCAGAGACATATGTCAGCGGGTTAGCCTACAGTCTGCTTCTGTTCAATTTCAAGCCTCTGCCGAAAAGGCTGTTTTCCACTGCAACGGGGCGCATAGTTGCAGCGTGACTCGCGACGAGGATAAAGGTAAGCAGGTGTGTATTGATGTGGGGTTAATGTGGTCCATGGCACTCCCCCTGCAGTGGGGTGCTGCCGGGTAATGATTGATGCGCGGTGTGCGGCGTTGCACGGGATGAGGGGAGGCAAAATGACCAAGGGCGGTAGCCCGCCCTGGTGAGGGTGAGTGGAGCGGTAATATCAGCTGGCGGTCGCCCCACTCGGGGCGGTTTTATTTTGTAGCTTTTGCTGATAGCGCAGGTCTTCTTCTATGGTGACCACGACCTCCAGTGGCTTGCCGGAGCGGAATACCGAGATAGTCAGTTTGGTACCGGGGCGACTTTCGACAATCTTGTCCATGGCACTGCGCACGCCGTTGATGGCTTCTCCATCGATCTTGAGCAGCACATCCCCTCGCTGCAGACCACCTTTGGCCGCAGGGCCGTTGGGATCCAGACTTTCAACCACCAGACCGCGCAGGTCGCCGAGGTTCATCATCCGCGCGACGATTGGGTTGATCTCGACGCTGGAGACCCCGAGATAACCGCGGATCACCCGGCCGTTGGCGATCAGCTCATCCATGATCCGTTTCGCCAGCCGGTAGGGGATGGCGAAGCTGATGCCGTAGCTCTCCTGATTACCGTTGAGGTGATAGGTGGCGGTGTTGATGCCCACCAGATCGCCACGGCCGTTGACCAAGGCGCCACCCGAGTTCCCCTCGTTGATGGCTGCATCGGTTTGCAGCAGGTCCTGACGGCCATTGCTGTCTGGGCCCATGCTGGAGAGGCCGGTACGGCCGGTGGCGCTGATGATGCCTTGGGTAATGGTCTGGCCGACGTTATAGGGATTACCGATGGCGAGCACCACATCCCCCACTTCTGGCAGCCGTTCCGGGTCTTGCGGGATCACCGGCAGGTCATCTGATTCGATATAGAGCACCGCGAGATCGGTGAGCTGATCGGTGCCGACCAGTTCGGCGCTGAACACCCTGCCATCTTGCAGTGCCACTATGACCTGATCGGCATCGGCAATGACGTGGTAGTTGGTCAGCACATAGCCGCGCTGGTTCATGATGACGCCGGACCCCAGCCCCTGTGGGCGCAGCTCTCCCTGATTGCCCTGATTGGGGGCAAAGCTGCGAGTATAGATGTTAACGACGGCTGGACCTGCCCGATGGGCGGCGTAAGAGAAGCTTAATTCACGGGCATTGGTGATGATGCCGGGCAGTTGGGCACCACCGCGAAAATGGGGAAACAGCAGCAACAGCAGCGCAGCGACGGTCAAACCAAAACCGACAGACTTGCCCAAGTAACTGACTAAAGGGGGGATTTTCATTTGATTCTCATCCGGACAGGCAGCGGGCAGAGAATAACACTATCGATGGATAAAAATCACCCGCGGTGAAGGCCGCGGGTGATGGAGGAGTTGGCGAACAACCAGAGTGCTAGCGGATCACCAGATAGAGCGAGGAGTCACCACGCTGGATGTTCAGCGCCAGCACGTCAGGCTTGTTCTTCAGCGCCTTGGTCAGATCGCCCAGAGCGTTGATGCGCAAGCGGTTCACTCCGATGATGATATCGCCTTTCTGCAAGCCGGAGGCGGCGGCAGGTGAGCGGGGATCAATGTCTGTCACCGCAACGCCGGAGACCGGGTCAGTGGTGGTGCTGAGCTTGGCCCCTTCCAGTGCCGGGTGGAGCGCGCTGGCACGCACTTCAGTGTCATCGGCCTGTTTCAGGGTCACCTTGACACTCTGTGCCTTGCCGTCGCGGATCAGGCCCAGCTCGACTTGCTTGCCAGCGCCCATGGTGGCGATCTTGGCACGCAACTCCCCGAAGGAGCGAACCGCTTTACCATCGATGCTGATGATGATGTCACCCGCCTTGATCCCGGCTTTATCTGCCGATGATCCGGGCATGACCTGATTAACGAAGGCGCCATCCTTCTTGTTGTAGCCGAAGGTTTTAGCGATGTCGGAGGTCAACTCGGTGCCGGTAATGCCCAACTGGCCACGCCGTACTTCGCCGAACTTGACGATCTGCTCGGTGAGATCCCGCACCATATTTGACGGGATGGCAAAGCCGATGCCGATGTTGCCGCCGTTAGGGCCCAGGATAGCGGTGTTGATACCGATCAGCTCGCCACGCAGGTTGAGCAGGGCACCGCCCGAGTTACCGGAGTTGATGGCCGCATCGGTCTGGATGAAGTTCTCCAGATTTTCGATGTTGAGGCCGCTACGGCCCAGTGCGCTGACGATCCCCGAGGTCACGGTCTGACCCAGACCAAAGGGATTGCCGATCGCCAGGGCATAGTCACCGACCCGCAGTTCGTCTGAGTCGGCAAACTTGATCTGCACCAGATCCTCGGCCTTGATTTGCAGCAGGGCGATATCGGACTGCTTGTCTTCACCGATCTTCTTGGCCGCATATTCACGACCATCCTTGAGGTTGACCTTGATCTCGTCCGCTTCGTGAACCACGTGGGCGTTAGTGATCACATAACCTTTCTTGGCATCGACGATGACACCTGAGCCCAGCGCCTGGAACGGCTGTTCGCTCACCTGCTCATCGGGCATGTTGGGGCCGAAGAAGAATTTGAACTGTTCCGGCAGGCGTTGGCGGGTAATTTTTTTGCCAGAGACCGAGATATTGACCACCGCCGGTGTGACCTGTTCGAGAACAGGCGCCAAGCTTGGCATCTCCTGATTTGAACCTAACAGGGAAGGCAGAGCAGCCTGTGCAGGAGCCGCAGACATGGCGATACCGACACTGAGGGCTAGCACACTGAGCAAGGAAAGAGGTTTACGCATATGAAAAACAGCTCCCAGAAAAAGTTGCGTTGCAATCGTCAAGGTCAGACCACGGGAGTAGCCGATTAGTTCCTCGAGGAACTAGTTTGGTTGTTTGAGCAGCCCGGAAGAGGCACCCGCATAGTCACGAGGCGGAATACTTGGCTCGTCGACTACTTTTGCCGGAGTTTCTTCTACCAGCGACTCACGAAATAGCGGTTCCTGTGCTTTGGCCAGGAATTTGCTCTGCTCTGCCATGTGGCGATAGAGGCTCTGATATTGCTCGGCAAGTTGTTCCATCAGCGCGGCGCTATCGGCGAAGTGGGTATTGATTTGGCCCTGGTAACTTTCGAGCTCCTTGTGGGCCTTTTTCAGCTCCTGCTCCAGGCGACCGGCATCCCGGCTACGCACTGAAAAACGACCGAGGATGATACCGATAATCAAGGCCGCGACAGCCAGCAGGATCCCAGTTAACAGACTCATAGATGCTCCTTGTTACAGCTAAAACAGTATGGGTTTATGCGGTTGGCAAAACCGCCATGCCTTGATGGCACTATACCGTGCGTCCTGAGGCCGTGATACCATTTTGTCCTCTATTCAGGGACTTGGAGAGGCGTTCAGGGATGACACCGCAGGAAAAATACCAGCAGGATCTGCTGCGCCCCGGCTTTGTGGCCGACCCCGCGCAGGGGATGGCGATCAGCAGGCTGGAGCGACTGTATCAGGATTTGCAGCGCAGCCCGACTCCGACCAGATCCAGGAGGCTGTTTGGCTGGTTGCAAAAGCCCACGCCACCGGAGCCTGTCCTTGGTATCTATATGTGGGGTGGAGTGGGCAGAGGCAAGACCTGGCTGATGGATACTTTTTTCGACAGCCTGCCGGGGGGGCGCAAGATGCGCAGCCATTTCCACCGTTTCATGCATCGCATCCATGATGAACTGCAGGGGTTGAGCGGCCAACCTGATCCGCTCAAACTGGTCGCCAGCAAGCTTGCCAGCGAGACAGACATCATCTGTTTCGACGAATTTTTTGTCTCCGACATCACCGATGCCATGTTGCTGGGCACCCTGTTTCAGGAGCTGTTTTGCCATGGTGTGGTGCTGGTTGCCACCTCAAATATTCCGCCGCAGGATCTCTATCGCAACGGGCTGCAGCGAGCCCGTTTTCTGCCGGCTATCGCGCTTATCGAGCGCCATTGCGAAATACTTAACGTGGATGGTGGCGTCGATTATCGCTTGCGCACGCTGGAGCAAGCCGAGATTTATCACTGTCCGCTGGATGTGCGGGCGAAAAGCAATCTTGACCACTATTTCCAGCAATTAACCGGTGGAAACGAGGCCCGCGAGGGGAGTGTGGAGATCAATCATCGTCAGTTGACGTCACTGGGGATGGGGGAAGGGGTGATCTACATGGAGTTCGAGCAACTTTGTTGTACTCCCCGTTCCCAGAACGACTATATCGAGCTGGCCAGACTGTTTCATACCGTCCTGCTGGCCAATGTGCAGCCAATGGGGAATGGCACGGATGACGCGGCCCGCCGCTTTATTGCTATGGTCGACGAGTTCTACGAACGGCACGTTAAACTCATCATGTCGGCGGCGGTTCCCATGACAGAACTCTACGGCGAAGGGCTGCTGAATTTCGAATTCAAACGCTGTCTTTCGCGGCTTCAGGAAATGCAATCGCACGAATACCTTGCCAGAGAGCACCTTCCTTAGTCACAATACCGCGCCTGCCAGTCGGATGGGCATCTGCGGCAGGTAGGGCTGGGCGAGATTTGCTAGTGTCATGGCAGTGAAATTAGCAGGTGATATTTAAGGCAACTTCACTTATAATCGCCCGGCCCACGTTACAGCTGTCGATAAGACAGCGACACTTTAAGCTTTACTTGTATTCGAAGGGGTACAGGTAGGCCATCGTTTGTTGTTTGTGGGAGAGCCCCCATAAGCAATTGGGTCTGTAACAGGTAATTGGGTTTAACTTAATGAAAACTTTCGTTGCCAAGCCAGAAACCGTAAAACGTGACTGGTACATTGTGGACGCAGAGGGTAAAACTCTGGGTCGTATCGCAACCGAGATCGCTTCTCGTCTGCGTGGTAAGCACAAAGCTGAATATACTCCGCACGTTGACACCGGTGATTACATCATCGTTGTAAACGCTGAGAAGGTACATGTAACCGGTAAGAAATTTACCGACAAAATCTACCATTCTCACTCCGGTTTCCCGGGTGGTATCAAGTCAATCAGCTTCGACAAGCTGATCAAGCGTAAGCCGGAAATGGTAATCGAAGCTGCTATCAAAGGTATGCTGCCGAAGGGTCCTCTGGGCCGTGCCATGTTCCGTAAACTGAAAGTTTACGCAGGCGCCGAGCATGCTCATGCTGCTCAGCAACCTCAAGTACTGGATATCTAATCGGGAACTGGCAACATGGCAGAAAATCAATACTACGGTACCGGCCGTCGCAAAAGCTCCACTGCTCGCGTATTTATCAAAGCGGGTAGCGGTAAAATCATCATCAACCAGCGCTCCCTGGAGCAATACTTTGGCCGTCCGACTGCCCGTATGGTAGTTCGTCAGCCGCTGGAACTGGTTGAGATGACCGAGAAACTGGATCTGTACATCACCGTTAACGGTGGTGGCATCTCTGGTCAAGCTGGTGCGATCCGCCACGGTATTACTCGTGCTCTGATGCAGTACGACGAAACCCTGCGTGCCGAACTGCGCAAAGCTGGCTTTGTTACTCGTGATGCCCGTAAGGTTGAGCGTAAGAAAGTTGGTCTGCACAAAGCTCGTAAGCGTCCGCAGTACTCCAAGCGTTAATTCGCTGCTGGTACTCGCTCTTTCGAGTGTCAAAAAAGCCTGGCAATTGCCAGGCTTTTTTTATTGGTAAAATTACCGACATCAATGCTAACCACGCGTCACAAAAGACAAAAATTTGTTTCTTTATTGTTTTCATTGCACACCTCTCTTTCTTGTCAACTTGTTATATTTTCTTTAAAATTTACCCTGTTTTCTGTGGCGATTGTAAATCCAGCTTCCGCCGCTGTTGTCACAGGAAAAATGGGGAACAGGGACACTATAAGAATGTGCGGAGTCCACATGGGAGAGTTTTTGGATGAGCAATGCGCCAGTTGATACCGGTCGCCGCAGATTTCTTACCTGGTCAACGGTTGCCGTTGGCGGGGTGGGAGCTGCGTTTACCGCAGTGCCGTTTATTAAATCATGGAATCCGAGTGCCAAGGCCAAAGCAGCCGGTGCACCGGTTGAAGTCGATATCAGCAAGTTGGAACCGGGCCAGCTCATCCGTGTCGAGTGGCGAGGTAAACCGGTTTGGGTGGTGAAGCGTACCAAGCAGACACTGGATGCGCTGGCGACCCACGATGGCCAATTGCGGGATCCTTCATCTGAAGAGCCACAGCAACCTGACTATGCCCATAACGGCTATCGATCCATCAAGCCCGAAATTTTTGTCGCTGTGGGTATTTGCACCCACCTGGGGTGTTCACCCTCGTATTTGCCGGATAACTTTGGCGAGCAGGTAAAGGGAGTCACATCCGGCTTTTTCTGCCCGTGCCACGGCTCCAAATTCGACATGGCTGGTCGTGTGTTCCAGGGGGTGCCTGCACCATTGAACCTGGTCATTCCACCGTACCAATATCTTAGCGACACCACCATTCTGGTCGGTGCCGATGGCAAGGAGGCCTGACCATGTTGAGTAAACTGATGGGCTGGATCGACTACCGCTTCCCGCTCACTGCCATGTACAACGATCACATGGCCAAGTACCCGGCACCGAAAAACCTGAACTTCTGGTACTTTTTTGGCTCCCTGGCGATGTTGGTGCTGGTCAACCAGATCATCACCGGCATCTGGCTGACCATGAACTACAACCCTTCCGCCGAGGGCGCATTTGCTTCGGTTGAGTACATCATGCGGGATGTGGAGTACGGTTGGCTGTTGCGTTATATGCACTCCACTGGTGCCTCTGCCTTCTTTGTTGTGGTTTACATGCACATGTTTCGCGGCATGATTTATGGCTCATATCAGAAGCCTCGTGAACTGCTCTGGATCTTCGGCATGCTGATCTTCCTGGTGCTGATGGCGGAAGCCTTCATGGGCTATCTGCTGCCCTGGGGGCAAATGTCCTTCTGGGGCGCCCAGGTTATCATCTCGCTGTTTGGTGCCATTCCGGTCATCGGTGACGATCTGACCCTGTGGATCCGTGGTGACTATGTCATTTCTGGTGCGACCCTGAACCGCTTCTTTGCGCTGCACGTCATCGCGTTGCCGCTGGTGTTGGTGATGCTGGTTGCCATGCATATTCTGGCGCTGCATGAGGTGGGTTCCAACAACCCGGATGGCATCGACATCAAGAAGCATAAGGATGCGAAAGGCTGGCCGTTGGATGCGGTGGCATTCCACCCTTACTTCACTGTGAAGGACATGATTGGCGTGGCAGGTTTCCTGTTCTTGTTCTGCGCCGTTATCTTCTTCAAGCCGGATATGTGGGGATACTTCCTCGAGAAGCCTAACTTTGAAGTGGCCAATGGGCTGAAGACCCCGGCACACATTGCACCAGTGTGGTATTTCACGCCGTTCTACGCCATTTTGCGGGCGGTACCGGACAAATTGCTGGGTGTCGTCATGATGGGACTTTCCATTGTGGTGCTGTTTCTGCTGCCTTGGCTGGATCGCTGCAAGGTGCGTTCGGTGCGTTATCGCAGCAAGCTGCACAAGCTGAACATCGCCCAGTTTGTGGTTTGCTTCGTGATTCTGGGGATCCTCGGGGTGCTGCCGTCGACGCCGACGCTGACGCTGATTGCCCAAATTTGTACCTTGGGTTATTTCGGGTTCTTTGTCCTGCTGTTCTTCTATAGCAAGAACGAAAGCACCAAGCCGTTGCCGGAGAGGGTTACATTCAAATGAAAAGAATCATATTTGCGGTGCTGACCCTGCTGCCGTCACTGGTGTTTGCCAATACAGGGGCAGTGCATCTGGACAAGGCTGAATACGACTTGAGTGATAAGGCCTCCTTACAGCGCGGTGTGACAACCTTCATGAACTACTGTGCTGGTTGCCACTCGACGCAGTATCAGCGTTACAACCGGGTTGCAGAGGATCTGGATATTCCGGAAGAGTTGATGAGGGAAAATCTTGTTTTCACCGGTGCCAAAATCGGTGAGTTAATGAAGATCTCCATGCCAGAGAAGGATGCTGCCAAGTGGTTCGGTGCGCCGCCCCCTGATCTGACCTTGGTTGCTAGGGTGCGTGGTGCAGACTGGATCTATACCTATCTGCGTTCTTTCTATGTGGACCCGACTCGCCCATTTGGCGTGAACAACGCAGTTTTCCCGTCCGTAGGGATGCCCCATGTGCTGGAGCCGCTGCAGGGTACTCCGCGGGCAGAGTTCGTGACCCACACGGTCGATGGGGTGGAAACCCAGCAGGTTGTCAGTATCAAATCTGACGGTAATGGCGAAATGAATGATGAAGAGTATGATAAGACGGTGCTGGATCTGGTAAACTTCTTGGTCTACTCGGCTGAACCGGTACAACAGGAGCGTGAACGTATGGGCTTCTGGGTACTTGGCTTCATCGTAATCTTCTTCATCTTCACTGTGCTGTTGAAGAAGGAATTCTGGCGCGACGTTCACTAAGCGACCAGAAGTGGGTAATATAATGCACGGCAATGAAGACCAAGATGCTTCATTGCCGTTTCTGCTTTTTAATGACGGGAGGGTTCAATGGCTGTAGCTGCCAATAAGCGTTCGGTAATGACGCTGTTTTCCGGTGCCAACGATATGTTCAGCCATCAGGTGCGTATTGTCCTGGCGGAGAAGGGTGTTAGCGTGGATATCTGCCAGGTTGACCCAGCTAACCTGCCGGATGAGCTGGCCGAGCTGAACCCGTACAACACTGTACCGACCCTGGTGGATCGTGAGCTTGCTCTTTATACCTCACGCATCATCATGGAGTATCTGGACGAACGCTTCCCGCATCCGCCCCTGATGCCGGTTTATCCGGTTGCCCGTGGTAACAGCCGTCTGATGATGCATCGCATCGAGCTGGACTGGTACTCCCTGGCTGACAAGGTCATGGCTGGAACTGATGCCGATGCTGCGCGCAACGAACTGCGTGACAATCTGCTGGCCATCGCCCCGATCTTTGGCGAAATGCCTTATTTCATGAGCGAAGAGTTCGGTCTGGTGGATTGCTACATGGCGCCGCTGTTGTGGCGTTTGCCGAGTCTGGGGATTGACCTCACCGGTCGTGGTGCCAAAGAGCTGAAGGCTTACATGGTTCGTCTGTTCGAACGTGAATCCTTCCAGGCGTCCCTGACCGAAGCTGAACGCGAGATCCGTTCTGGCGTATGAGTAGCGAGCCAACAATGACCCCGAGCCGCCCCTATCTATTGCGGGCGTTCTTTGACTGGTTGCTGGACAATGACCTGACCCCCCATCTGGTGGTCAACGTCAACCTGCCCCATGTGATGGTGCCGATGCAGTTTGCCCAGGATGGGCAGATTGTGCTGAATATCGCGCCTCGTGCCGTGATGCAATTTCACATGGACAATGATGCCATCAGCTTCAGCGCCCGCTTTGGCGGTGTATCCCAGCAGGTTTATATCCCGATGGCGGCTGTGTTGGCCATTCATGCCCGGGAGAACGGCGTTGGCACTATGTTCCCGCCCGAACCTGGTTATGATATTTGGCTGGAGCAGGCCGAGGCTCCGGTGGAGCCAGAGCCGGAACCGCCGCGTCCAAGCGGTCGTCCGACCCTGACAGTGATCAAATAAAAAACGCAGCCGATGGGCTGCGTTTTTTTATGCCGGTTTGGCTCAGTTCTGGGCGAATTCGAATGCCTTGATGACGCGTTTCACACCATCAACGTGGCGGGCAATCTCTACCGCTTGCTCCCCTTCTTGACGGGTTACCAGCCCAATCAGGAATACTTCACTGTTTTCAGTAACGACTTTGACCTTGGCGCTGTCAAAATTCTTGGTACCGAACATGTCGGCTTTTACCTTGGAGGTGATCCAGGAGTCATTACTGCGGGTGGTCAGGCTGGCCGGTTGTCCGAGGCGCAGCTCGTTGTAGACGTGCCGTACCCCTTCGATACGACCGACAATTTTGCCTGCCTCCAGCTTGTAAACGTCAGAAGGTGTCTGGCCAACCAGCAGGACGCGGCCATTGTTGCTGTAGACGCTGATCTTGCTGGTGGCGCTCATTGGCTTGTTGTCGGCCAGCTGGTTGGCGGCTTTCAACTCTATGGTCTGGTCATCCCACTGGGCACTCATGGTGCGACGATCGCCGGAAACCTTGGCGGTCCCCGCGGCACCGCCGACTACCACAGCGGCGCAGCCTTGCAGCAGCAACGAGCCAGCGACGATGCCAAGAATGAGGATCTGCTTGTTCATTGGTTCAATCTTCCTGTTGCGGGAAAAGTGTCTGATCGATGAGATCACAGAGACAGTGCAGGGTCAACAGGTTCACTTCCAGAATGCGAGGCCGACGGGCAGATGGCACGCGGATCTCCACATCGTTCGGGCCAAGCAGACCAGCCATCTCGCCACCGTCACCACCACTCAGCACCACTATGGTCATATCGCGGGAGAGGGCGGCCTCGGCGGCCTTGATCAGGCTGCGGCTGTGGCCGGAGGTGGTGATCACTACCAGAATATCGCCTGGTTGGCCCAGTGCGCGGATCTGCTTGGCATAGACCTCTTCAAAACCGTGATCGGTGGCGATGGCACTGATGGTGGCCATATCGGCAGTCAGCGCCATGCCGGGCAGGGAAGGGCGCTGGGTTTCGTAGCAGTTGACCAGCTCCGAGATAAACAGCTGCGCCAGTGCGGCAGAAGGACCGTTACCGCATGCCAGCACCTTGTGGCCATTGAGCAGGCAGATGGTGATCATCTGGGCTGCCGTATGGATGGCATCCGGCAGCGCCTCGGCGGCAGCTATCTTGGTCTGGATGCTTTCGGTGTAGTTTTCTTTAATGCGGTCAGTCATAGGGTCCTCTTAAAATGCGTTCCGGATCCAGTCTGGCTGGTCACCCTCGAACGCGATCACATCGAATCGGCAGGCCTGATGAGCCTCGTTGATGGCATGTTGCTTTAAATAGTGGCGCGCTGCCAGCACGATCTTGCGCTGTTTTGCGCGGGTGACCGAGCTGGCGGCTCCGCCATGGCTGCCGGTGGCCCGGTAGCGCACCTCAACAAACACCAGGGTCTGGCCCTGGTGCATGATGAGGTCTATCTCTCCGCCACGACAGCGATAGTTGCGAGCTACCGGTTGCAGGCCGCGTGCTTGCAACCAGCGTTCAGCCACTAGCTCAAAGTGCTGTCCCTTGCTCGTTGGTGAGGGGAACAGGCTCTGCAATTGCTGGCGCATCCGTTTCCATAGCTCCTTCACTGGATGGCTCCTCCAGTTGCTGAACAGCGTTCTCATCGACCAGCTTGCCGTTCTGGTAAGTGGCCCAGCTCAGCATCCGCACGATATTGCCCTGGGTATCCACGCTCAGTTGGCCGCTCATGCCCGCCTGTTGCATGCCACCGACCTTGCGCATCTGTTGCAGGTTTTCTGCCAGACTCACGGCATCGTAACCCATGGCAAACAGCCGCAGCAGGTCACCCTGGATCTGTGGCCACAGTAGCGCAATCTGTTCGCGCTGGGTTTCATAACCGCCAAGCAGCAGCGGCATGTCACCGATCCGCATGCCATTCAGCTCGGATGCGACTTCGGTGGCTGCACTGTCGTAGCCACGGGAGCTGCTGTAGATAGGCAGGCTACCCATCGGATTGACCGAGATATCCACATAGGGCTTGATCATCCGGGTTTCCAGGCTGTTGGCCACCATGTAAACGGCATCGATGCTGCGTGGCGCGGTGTCGGAAAGCTGAACCACCTCACCGGCACGGGCAGTCGAGCGACCGCTCAGGGCGTTTTTGACCATTCCCTGTACTTCATTGCGGGCGCCAAAGGTGGCAACAACCGGCTTATCCTGACTCAGGGTCGCCCAGCTCTGCTCGAAAGCCTTGATGCTGCTATAGCCGATCCGCCCCTGGGCGGCAATCAGCAATGGCTTGCGGTAGCCTTGCGCGTAGAGGTACTGGGCGGCCTGCGCAGCATCGGCAGCGGCTGAGAGGGAGAAGTAGTAAGTGGTGTCGTTGACGATCGGCTTGTCCAGCTCGTTGAGTGCCAGCACAGGTACGGTCGGATTGGCCTGCAGCAGCGCCTCGACCCGATCTTTGAGCAGCGGGCCGATAATCATGTCTGCCCCCTCCTGGATCGCCTGCTTGTAAAGATCGCCGATCGCCTTGCTCTGGGTGTCGTAGAAGTTCAGGGTGAATTGCCCCTGATTCTCTTTGTAAGACATCAGCATGCCGTTGCGAATAGCAGATCCTTGCGGTTCCAGGTTACCGGAGAGCGGCAGCAGCACTGCAATCTGCTGCACCGAGGTACTGGCAGTGGTAGCCAGATCGCCCAATCCTGCCGGCATATCTTTCTGGGCCGGGTGGTTTGGGAAGTCACGCTTCCAGCCTGCCAGTTGACGGGCCAGCAGGTTTGGCTGGGCGCCGAACTCGTTGACCAGTGCCGCCAGTCGCAGCCAGCCAGTGGTCACGTCAGGTGCCTGAGCCTCTTCCAGCGCTTGCAGGGTGGAGGGGGTCATGCTTTTCAGCAACGACCAGATCTGCTGATGGTTGGTCGCCTGCTCGCTCTGATTGAGGTAGGGCTCCAGTGCAATCAACGACTTGGCTGCGCCAAACTTGTTGTTGATGTCGAGCTGCAGCACCACGCGCTGGCGATACCAATCCTTCTGGGTATCGGCATCCAGCACTACCTCGGGTTTGCCTTCCAGCAGGATCAACGCCTGATTGGCATGGCCCTGCGCCAGCAGCAGATGGGCTTGCAGCAGTTGCAGCTGCGCCTTCTGGGCGGGCTCCTTGGCCTGCTTCTGCAATTGCTGGAACAGTGCCGAGGCCGGTTTGGCCTGGCCCAGCGCCAGATAACTGCGTGCCGCCAGCATCTGCCAGGTAAAGGCCTCGGCTGGCTTGGCCGGGTCCACCTGCTCAAGATACCACTGGGCATTCTTGGTCAGATTGGAGAACGCAGAGGGCATGCCTGACTGCCCTGATGGTTGATTGGGCTCCGACGCACAGGCGGCGAGCAGTACTGCCGCGAGTATGATGCCGAAGAGTCGTGATACACTTAGCTGCTTTGTAACCCGGTTCAAGTTCATTCCCCGACCAGTGTTGAAGTTAGCCATAGTGTAAACGGGCCAATATGGCGACACAATTGTCGGGACACTCGGAGATCCCATGAGTGACATCCCAACCCTGTATATAGTCCCCACTCCGATCGGCAATTTGGCGGATATCACCCAGCGTGCATTGAACATTTTACGCAGTGTTGATCTGGTGGCCGCCGAAGATACCCGGCATACCGGTATCCTGCTCAGTCACTACCAAATCTCGGTGCCCACCTTCGCCCTGCACGATCACAACGAGCAGCAGAAGGCCGATGTGCTGATCGGCCGGATCAAAGAGGGCAAGAGTGTTGCGCTGGTCTCCGATGCTGGCACCCCGCTCATCAGCGATCCCGGTTACCACCTGGTCACCCGCTGTCGCGAGGCAGGGGTCAAGGTGGTGCCGCTGCCCGGCCCTTGCGCTGCCATTACCGCCTTGAGCGCGGCCGGTCTGCCCACCGATCGTTTTGCCTTCGAAGGCTTCCTGCCCGCCAAGAGCAAAGGCCGTGACGATCGTCTGCAAGCTGTTATCGAAGATACCCGCTCGCTGGTGTTCTACGAATCGCCGCGTCGGGTGCAGGATACCGTTGAAGCGATTGCTCGCATTCTCGGCGAACGTCAGGTGGTGGTGTGCCGCGAACTGACCAAGACCTTTGAGTCGATCCACGGTCTGCCAGCCTCTGAAATGCTTACTTGGCTCGGTGAGGATGATAACCGTTGTCGCGGCGAGATCGTGTTGGTGGTGGCTGGGGCCAATAAGCATGAAGAGGACCTCCCTGCTGAGGCGATCCGCACGTTAGGGCTACTGGTGACCGAATTGCCACTGAAAAAAGCTGCCGCCCTGACCGCAGAGATCCACGGTGTGAAGAAGAATGCCCTCTACAAATACGGCCTTGAGCACTATTAAGTCGTGTGATCGTGCCTGCTGGCTGCTTTCTAACCGGTGCAAACCAGCGTGCCAGCAAACTTAGGCTCTCAAGTCAGAGTTGAGGTGCGATAGAAGCACGATAAATCGTTGTAAACAGGAATTGCCGGTTTACCCCGCCCGCATCGCAAGGCTATAATCCGCGCCTCGGAGTTGGCTGGGCAATCGCTGCTTCGTCGTTGTGTCCCTCGGGACAGACGGGCGGAGGGGAGGAAAGTCCGGGCTTCATAGGGCAGGGTGCCAGGTAACGCCTGGGGGGCGTGAGCCCACGACCAGTGCAACAGAGAGCAAACCGCCGATGGCCCGCAAGGGATCAGGTAAGGGTGAAAGGGTGCGGTAAGAGCGCACCGCGCGACTGGTAACAGTTCGTGGCACGGTAAACTCCACCCGAAGCAAGACCAAATAGGCCCCTATTGGCGCGGCCCGCGTTGGGGGCGGGTAGGTTGCTTGAGCCAGTGAGTGATTGCTGGCCTAGAGGAATGATTGCTACCCGGGGCAACCCGGTACAGAACCCGGCTTACAGGCCAACTCCGACCTCATTCCGAAGAGCCCTGCGATTAATCGCAGGGCTCTTTTTTTGCATATAGGAATATGGCCGCGCTGAACGAAGAAATGGGCTTTCTTGCAATTTATCGGCAATTAATT
This sequence comes from Aeromonas sp. 160P, assembly GCF_055193095.1. Lineage (NCBI taxonomy): Bacteria > Pseudomonadati > Pseudomonadota > Gammaproteobacteria > Aeromonadales > Aeromonadaceae > Aeromonas > Aeromonas sp. 160P. The sequence continues at coordinate 1,166,652 of NZ_JBUXKV010000001.1, forward strand.
TGTTAAATCAATGAGATATATTTATTTTGCTTCGAGTATTTGTCTGATGACTCGCTGATTTGTGGTATCGATTGATTACTTATCAACGTATTTCATTAACTTATTGCAATAAATACGCTGAGTTTTACCACAAATAACTTGTGGAAAATCAACCCACTCAACCAGCAGTGTCCAAATGCTGCGTCAATATGTTCTCTCTGTCCCATCTCCTTGCTTGAAAAGCCCCTTCCACGTCCTTAAACTTCATGGTGGGGAAAAGTGGATCAAAGTGGTTTTTAGAGGGGCAATCAGCTCGCTCACTCACCTTCAGGGACTGCAATTTGTTGCGTGGCGCTCATGCCATCAGCCTGGACAGTAAAGGGCGGCTGGCTATTCCGACCAAATTCCGTGATTGGCTGCGCTCTGAGCGCGACGGCCAGCTGGTCTGCACCATCGATATTGCCCATCCCTGTCTGCTGCTTTATCCCCTGAACGAATGGGAAGAGGTTGAGCGCAAGCTCAAGACTCTCTCCAGCATGAATCCGCAAGAGCGCCGTTTGCAGCGGCTATTGCTGGGGCATGCAACCGAATGCGAGCTGGATGGCAATGGCCGTCTGCTGCTCAGCCAGCCACTGCGCAACCATGCGGGGCTGGACAAGAAAATCATGTTGGTGGGCCAGCTCAACAAATTTGAGCTGTGGGATGAAGCCCGCTGGCAACAACAGGTCAATGACGACATCTTGGGTCTGCCCGGGGACGATTGGGCAAGCTCACCACGACTACAGGATTTCTCTTTATAAATGACCCAAGCCGCTGAACACATCACAGTGCTGTTGCACGAAGCCGTCGCAGGTCTGGACATCAAGCCGGACGGCGTTTACGTCGATGGTACTTTTGGCCGTGGTGGTCATTCTCGTCTGATCCTGCAGCACCTTGGCCCCAATGGCCGGTTGATTGCCATCGACCGCGATCCGCAGGCGATTGCCGAGGCGGCCAAGATCCAAGATCCCCGTTTCGAAATCGTCCATGGTCCCTTCTCCGGTATCGCCTCTTATCTTGATGAGCGTGGCTTGCTGGGCAAGGTGGATGGCTTTTTGCTGGATCTGGGGGTTTCGTCTCCCCAGCTGGACGATGCCGAGCGCGGATTCAGCTTTATGAAAGATGGTCCGCTCGATATGCGGATGGACCCCACCTCAGGCCAAAGCGCTGCCCAATGGCTGGCCAAGGCTGATGTGGATGACATCGCCTGGGTGCTGAAGACCTTCGGTGAGGAGCGCTTTGCCAAGAAGATCGCCCGCGCCATCGTCCACGATCGCGTTACCGAACCTTACGTGCGTACCCGTCAGCTGGCGGAGATGATTGCCCGGGTCAACCCGAGCAAGGAAAAAGGCAAGCATGCTGCAACCCGCAGCTTCCAGGCCATCCGCATCTATATCAACAGCGAGCTGGACGAGATTGAAACCGCGCTCAACGGTGCGCTGGAGGTGCTGGCACCCCAAGGGCGTCTGTCGGTGATCAGCTTCCATTCACTGGAAGACCGGCTGGTGAAGCACTTCATCCGCAAGCATGAAAAAGGGCCGGAAGTGCCTTACGGTATTCCGTTGACCGAGGCCCAGCTGGCTGGCGGTCGCAAATTGAAGGCGGTGGGTAAGGCGCTCAAGCCATCTGACTCTGAAGTGTCTGAAAATAGCCGCTCGCGCAGCTCGGTGCTGCGCGTCGCAGAGCGGTTGGCGGAGTAACCGATGAGCGAGGTGCGTGTTCATCTGGCCAAGGAGATCCTCCGTGATCTCTGGCGCCACAAGCTGCAGATTTTGCTGTCAGTTGCCGTGCTGGTCACCGCCTTTGCGGTGATTTTGGTGACCAACATGACCCGGGGTCTGACTGCCAAGCAGAACGATCTGATGGCCGAAGAAGATCGCCTCAATATCGAATGGCGCCATCTGCTGCTGGAGCAGGGCACCCTGGCTGAACACTCCCGGGTAGCGAGTCTGGCGATGGACAAGTTACAGATGGGACGTCCGCTGGTGACCACCGAGAAGGTAATTACCCAACCATGAAACGCAAGGCTACAGCCAAAGCTGCCAAAGCGACTGTCAAAGCGCCCTCGATCTATCCGTGGCGCTTTCGCACGCTGGTGGTATTTATCGGCATCGCGTTTGTGGGTCTGATCCTGCGTCTGGCGTGGATCCAGGTGATCAACCCGGATCGTCTGCGTCAGGAGGGGGACATGCGTTCGCTGCGGACCACCTCCACCCAGGCGGTGCGCGGCATGATCACCGATCGCAATGGCGAGCAGCTGGCGGTTTCCGTGCCGGTCGAGGCGGTCTGGGCCGATCCCAAAACAGTCCATGAGTCCGGCGCCATCAATAACGAGCGGGCCTGGCTGGCATTATCAGCAGTGCTGAAACTCGACATCAATACGCTCAAGCACCGCCTTGCCAACCCCAGTAAGCGTTTCGTCTACCTTCAGCGTCAGGTGACGCCTGCGGTTGCCGAGTATATCAAGGGGTTGAAGCTGGGTGGGGTCTACCTGCGCCCTGAAGCGCGCCGTTTCTACCCGACTGGCGAGATCAGCGCCCATTTGGTGGGGGTGACCAACATCGATGACAACGGCATAGAGGGTATCGAGCGAAGCTACAACGAGTGGCTGACGGCCACCTCTGGCGAAATGCGGGTGCGCAAGGACCGTCAGGGTCGCGTAATTGAACGCCTTGGTGTCGTCAAAGAGGGCAAGAACGCCAACGATCTGCAACTCAGTATCGATCAGCGGGTTCAGGCACTGGCCTACCGCGCCCTCAAACGGGCCACCGACGAGAACAAGGCGACCTCCGGCTCCATGGTGATGCTGGATATCAAGACCGGCGAAGTGCTCGCCATGGTCAATACCCCCTCTTACAACCCCAATAACCGTGGTCAGTATCAGAGCTTCCGGGTTCGCAATCGGGTAGTAACCGATACCTATGAGCCGGGCTCTACCATTAAACCATTGATTTTGTTAAGTGGACTGCAGGCCGGGGTGACCAGCTGGAAAGACACCATTCCGGGTGGGCCACTGTTTATCGGCGCCAAGCAGATCAAGGACGTCAGTATTCACAAGGCGACCAACCTCTACGATATCCTGCGTTACTCCTCCAACATCGGTATGTCGCGCATCGCGCTGCGGATGCCGGCGCAGGAGATGATCAACACCCTCAGCATGTTCGGTTTCGGTATGGATACCGGCAGCGGGCTGATGGGCGAGAGCAGCGGCATGCTGCCCCAGCGTCGTCGCTGGTCTGATATTGAGCGGGCGACCCTCTCATTCGGCTATGGCTTGCGGGTCACCCCGCTGCAGCTGGCTTCCGCCTACGCCACCCTGGCCAACAAGGGTAAGCGGGTGCCGCTCTCCATCGTCAAGGTCACCACGCCGCCCAAGGGTGAGCAGGTGATCGACCACAACAACGCCTCTGCCATGTTGCAGGCGCTGGAGTATGTGGTCGACAACGCCATTCCCAAGGCCAAGATCCCGGGCTATCGGGTCGGCGGCAAGAGTGGTACCGCCAAGGTCGCCGTCGCCGGTGGCTATGGCAAGGATTACATGGCCTGGTTTGCCGGTTTCGCCCCAGCCAGTGACCCTCGTTTCGTCATGGTGGTGGTGATCAACGAGCCGAAAGGCAGCGCCTATTATGGTGGCGCCGTGGCGACCCCACCGTTTGCAGAGGCCATGGGCGGGGTGCTGCAGCTCTTCAATATTCGTCCCGATGCGGTGCCCACAGCGGTGCCCACCAAACTTGCCCGTACGGAGGCTTCCCTTGTCCCGCGCACATGAGTACCGCGTACTTGATGCATTACTGCGCCCCTTCGGTATCCAGGCGCCGGCGCTCACCCTGACCGATATCCAGCTGGATAGTCGGCGGGTCGGCCCCGGCTCGCTCTTCGTGGCCATTCGTGGTCATCAGGTGGATGGCAGACGCTTTATCGAACAGGCGGTGGCTCAGGGAGCGACCGCTGTTGTGTTTGAGGAGGATGGTGAATTTATCCCACCATCGACTCCGGTTCCCTGTATCGGGATGCGGGATCTGCCCGCTCATCTTTCTGCTCTCTCCGGGTATTTCTACCATCAGCCGGCCAAAAAACTGGCGCTGGTTGGCATCACCGGCACCAACGGCAAGAGCACCACGGCGCTGCTGGTCGCCAACTGGCGCACCCTGCTGAGTGGCAAGGCTGGGGTGATGGGCACCATCGGCAACGGCCTGTTTGGCAAGCTGATCGAAGCGGAAAACACCACCGGCAGCGCCGTGCAGGTGCAGTCCACGTTGGCTGCGCTGCAAGAGCAGGGGGCTGATCTGGTGGCGATGGAGGTCTCCAGCCACGGGCTGGTGCAGCATCGTGTCGCCGCGCTGCCCTTTGCCGCCGCCGTCTTCACCAACCTGAGCCGGGATCATCTTGACTATCACGGCACTATGGCAGCCTATGGCGCCGCCAAGGAGCAACTGCTGCAACTGGTCGATGAGCCGAATGCAGTGATAAACCGAGATGACGAGCTGGGCGCCAACTGGCTCGAAAAATACCCGACGGCGGTGGCCTTTAGCGTGGGTGGCCCAATTGAAAATCATGTCGGCCGTCAATTAACGGCGCAGCAGCTCGATTTTCACCAGCAAGGTTTTCGTGCGCAGATTAACTCCAGCTGGGGGAATGGTGTATTATCCGCCCCCTTGCTCGGGCGCTTCAACGTCAGCAATGTGCTGGCGGCGATGGGGGTTATGCTGGTGCTCGGTTACGACTTCAACGAGTTGTTGGCGACCGCCCCCCAATTGCAGCCGGTGACCGGCCGCATGGAGTGTTTCGGCGGTGGTGATACCCCGCTGGCTGTGGTTGATTACGCCCATACCCCGGACGCGCTGGAGAAGGCATTGCAGGCCCTGCGGGTGCACTGCCAAGGTCAGCTCTGGTGTCTGGTCGGCTGTGGCGGCGACCGCGATCGCGGCAAGCGCCCCATGATGGCGGCGATGGCCGAGCAGTATGCGGATCGCGTGATCCTGACCGACGACAATCCCCGTACCGAGGAGCCGGCCCGGATCATGGCCGACATGGTGGCGGGTCTTCGCGATCCTGCTGCGGTGCAGGTGGAGCACGACCGGGTCAAGGCGATAGCGCTGGCCATCGGTCAGGCGAGCAAACAGGACATCATCCTGGTGGCCGGTAAGGGCCACGAGGATTATCAGATCATTGGAACCGACAAGCGGCACTACAGCGATCGGGAAACCGTCGCAGCCGCTTTGCACACATTACTGGAGTCATTCACATGATGACCCTCAAGCTTGCCGAGCTGGCGCAGGTACTCGATGCCCGTCTGATTGGTGAAGATGGCGAGATCACCGCAGTCAGTACCGACACCCGCACCCTGGGTGCCGGTGCCCTGTTCGTTGCCCTGCGCGGCGAGCGTTTCGATGCCCATGATTTTTGCGATCAGGCGCTGGCGGCAGGGGCCTCAGCCTTGCTGGTCGAGCGTGAACTGCCGCTGGCGATTCCCCAGTTGGTGGTGGCCGATAGCCTCAAGGGGCTGGGCCGTCTCGGCAAGCTGGTGCGCGAGCGCATCAATCCGAAAGTGCTGGCCATTACCGGCAGCTGTGGTAAGACCACAGTGAAGGAGATGGCGACCGCCATCCTGCGTAACGAAGGAGAGGTGCTGGCCACCGCAGGCAACTTCAACAACGAAGTGGGGGTGCCACTCACCCTGCTGCGCCTTGAGCCGCAGCATCAGTTTGCAGTGATGGAGCTGGGCGCCAACCACAAGGGCGAGATCTCCTGGACCACTTCGCTGGCCCTGCCCGATGCCGCCATCATCAACAACGTGGCGGCGGCCCATCTGGAGGGCTTCGGCTCGCTGGAAGGCATTTATTACGCTAAAAGCGAAATTTTTGAGGGCCTGCGCGCAGGCGGCACTGCCATCGTTAATGCCGACAACGAGTTCTGGCCCAAGTGGCGGGAACGCGGCATTGGTTGCGCTTTCTCCATTGAGGATCAGAGCCAGCCGTTCCACGCCCGTGATGTGGTGCTCAATGAGCAAGGTTGCGCCGAGTTCGTAATGGTGACCCCGCAGGGCGAGCTGAGCCTGACCCTGGCGATCCCGGGCCGCCACAACGTGGCCAACGCGCTGGCTGCGGCCGCAGGCTGTCTGGCTCTTGGCGCATCCCTCGACTCCGTCAAGGCGGGGCTGGAGCAGATGGCGCCGGTCAAGGGGCGTTTCTGCGTCCAGCGCTGGGGTGGTCTGACTCTGGTGGATGATACCTACAACGCCAGCGTGGAATCCGTGCTGGCTGGCATCGATGCCCTGACCGCCATGGGCGGCTTCAAGGTGCTGGTGTTCGGTGATATGCGGGAACTGGGTGAGGAGTCTGCCGAGCAACACGCCCGGGTTGGCCGTCATGCCCGCGAGTGCGGTCTGGACGCCGTGCTGACAGTAGGGGAAGAGAGTCGCCACACCGCAGATGCCGCGGCTGGCCGACATTTCGATAACAAGGCGTCGTTGTTTGAAGTGCTTGCGCAAATGATAAATACACATCAGGAAATTTCGATTCTGGTCAAGGGTGCCCGTGGCTCCCGTATGGAAGATATCGTCGAGATGGTCAAAGGCCATCAGGAGTCAGCCACATGCTAGTCTGGCTGGCGGAATTGCTCACCCCGCACTTCACCTTCTTCAACGTCTTCTCCTATCTGACGTTTCGCGCCATCCTGTCGATCATCACCGGTCTGGGGGTCGCCCTCTGGATGGGGCCACGGCTGATCCGTCGCCTGCAGATCCTCAAATTTGGCCAGGTGATCCGCAACGATGGCCCCGAGTCTCACCTCAGCAAGCGAGGCACCCCGACCATGGGGGGGCTGATGATCATTGCGTCCATCTTTATCTCGGTGCTGCTGTGGGGTCGTCTCGACAACGGCTACGTCTGGCTGGTGTTGTTCGTGCTCGGTGCTTACGGTGCCATCGGCTTTGCCGACGATTACCTCAAGGTGGTACGCAAGAATACCGACGGTCTGATTGCCCGCTGGAAGTACTTCTGGCAGTCCGCGGTGGCACTGGTGGTAGCGGTTATCCTCTACTGCACCGCGACCCACGATGGCCAGACTCAGCTGGTAGTGCCTTTTTTCAAGGACGTGATGCCGCAGCTCGGTCTGATGTTCATTGTGCTGACCTATTTTGTCATCGTCGGCACCTCCAATGCGGTTAACCTGACCGATGGTCTCGATGGTCTGGCCATCATGCCGACCGTGATGGTGGCGGGGGGCTTTGCCCTGATCGCCTGGGCCACCGGTAACGTCAATTTTGCCAACTACCTGCACATTCCCTATGTACCCTATACTTCCGAGCTGGTGATAGTCTGTACCGCCATCGTCGGGGCGGGTCTGGGGTTCCTCTGGTTTAACACCTATCCGGCCCAGGTCTTTATGGGGGATGTGGGATCGCTGGCGCTGGGCGGAGCGCTCGGCACCATAGCCGTGCTGGTTCGTCAGGAGTTCCTGCTGGTGATCATGGGTGGCGTGTTTGTAATGGAAACGCTGTCGGTGATCCTGCAGGTGGGCTCTTACAAATTGCGCGGCGTGCGGATCTTCCGCATGGCGCCGATCCATCACCACTATGAGAAGAAGGGCTGGCCGGAGCCGCGCGTCATCGTGCGCTTCTGGATCATCACCCTCGTTCTCGTTTTGCTGGGTCTTGCCACCCTGAAGGTGCGATAAGGCCATGGTCATCATCATCGGATTGGGCAAAACCGGACTCTCCTGCGTCGATTATTTCCTCAGCCGTGGCGTGACGCCGCTGGTGATGGATACCCGCGTCAACCCGCCTGGCAAGGATCAACTGCCGCCGGAGGTGGCGTTGATCCACGGGCTAGATGAAACGCTGCTCAAGCAGGCACACATGATAGTGGCGAGTCCCGGTATTGCGCTGGCAACTCCCGAGCTGAAAGCCGCCGCCGAGCGTGGCGTGCAGATCATCGGCGACATCGAGCTGTTTGTCCGCGAAACCCAAACCCCGGTCATCGCCATCACCGGCTCCAACGGCAAGAGCACAGTCACTACGCTGGTGGGCGAGATGATTGCCGAAGCCGGGCTCAAAGTTGGTGTCGGTGGCAATATCGGCATCCCGGCGCTGGAGTTGCTCAAGCAGCCGATGGATCTCTGCGTGCTGGAGCTATCCAGCTTCCAGCTCGAGACCACCTACAGCCTGCGTGCTGCGGCCTCCGTGGTGCTGAACCTCTCCGAAGATCACATGGATCGCTATCAGGGCATGGCTGACTATCGCGCCGCCAAGATGGAGATCCATCAGCATTCCAAACATATTCTGGTCAATCGCGATGATGCCCAAACCCTGCCCGATGTGGGTCAGGTGTGGCAGAGCTTTGGCCTCGATTGCAATGGCTATGGCCGCTGCCCGCTGGATGGTCGCTACTGGCTGACCCTGCATGGCGAACCGCTGCTGGCGGTGGACGAGATGAAGATCGTCGGCGCCCACAACCAAGCCAACGCGCTGGCCGCCATGGCGCTGTGCGATGCGGTTGGTATTCCCCGTGCCGCCCAGCTCACCGTGCTGCGCCGCTTTGAAGGCTTGCCTCACCGTGCCCGCTTTGTGCGGGAGGTGAACGGGGTGCGCTGGATCAACGACTCCAAGGCCACCAACGTGGGGGCCACTCTGGCTGCTGTGGCCGGGGTGCGCGAGTCGGTCAAGGGACGTCTGTTGTTGCTGGCCGGTGGTCAGGGCAAGGGGCAGGATTTTGGCCCGATCCAGGCGCTGCTGGGCAACCAGATCGATCACATGTACTGCTTCGGTCAGGATGCCGAGGTGCTGCTGGCGCTGGGCGAGCAGACTGAGCTGGTGGCCGATCTGGCTGCCGCGGTTGCCAAGGCGGCGGCGGATGCCAAGCCCGGTGACTGGGTGCTGCTGGCTCCGGCCTGCGCCAGTCTTGATCAGTTCAAGTCGTTCGAGGTGCGCGGCGACCGCTTCACCGAGATGGTACAGATGCTATGAACGCATACCTTGCCAGCCTGGACGGGCTTAACCTCTTCACATCCTTCGACGTTCGCGGTGATCGCCTTACCGCTGAACTGGTGCTGGCGCTATGAACGCCCTTCGCGCAGCAGCAGGTCTTTTCCAGCGCTGGTTGTTACCGGCGCGCCCTGCCGGTCTTTACGATCGGCAGCTGGTACTGCTGGCGCTCTCCCTGATGGCGGTGGGGGTGGTCATTGTTGCCTCGGCGTCGATCCCGGAAGGGATTGCGCTAGGGGATGACCCCTTCATGTTCGTCAAGCGGCATGGTCTGTTTCTGGTGATGGCGCTGGGGATCTCCTGGTTTGTGCTGCAGGTGCCGATGGCCCGCTGGCAACAGTACAACGGCCCTATGCTGGTGCTGGCGATCCTGATGTTGGTGCTGGTGCTGCTGGTGGGCCGCAACGTCAACGGTGCGGTGCGCTGGTTGCCGCTCGGTCCCTTCAACCTGCAGCCTGCGGAATTTGGCAAACTGGCGCTGTTTGTCTATCTGGCCGGTTATCTGGTGCGCCGTCAGAGCGAAGTGCGGGAAGCCTGGTTCGGCTTCCTCAAGCCGTTGGCGGTATTCGGCGTGCTGGCAAGTTTACTGCTGTTACAGCCTGATCTGGGTTCCACCGTGGTAATGTTCGTCACCTCGTTCGGCATGCTGTTCCTGGCGGGCGCAAAGTTGGGGCAATTTATCACCCTGATCGGTGCCGGGCTGGGGGTGGTAGTGATGCTGATCATTGCCGCACCGTACCGGATGAGACGGGTTACCTCTTTTATGGACCCCTGGGCCGATCCGTTTGGCAGTGGCTACCAGTTGACCCAGTCGCTGATGGCATTTGGCCGCGGCAGCTGGTTTGGTGAGGGGCTTGGCAACTCCATCCAGAAGATGGAGTACCTGCCGGAAGCGCACACCGACTTCGTGTTTGCGATCCTCGGTGAAGAGCTCGGCTATGTCGGTGTGCTCGGCGCCCTGTTCCTGATTTTTGCGCTGGCGATCAAGGCACTCAAGCTGGGTCATCGGGCGCTGGTGGCAGATCGGCTCTATGACGGCTATCTGGCCATCGGTATCGGCATCTGGTTCAGCTTTCAGACCTTCGTTAACGTCGGGGCGGCCAGTGGCATGATGCCGACCAAGGGCTTGACCCTGCCGCTGGTCAGTTATGGCGGTTCCAGTCTCATCATCATGACGGTGGCGGTGAGCATGTTGATTCGAATTGATTTTGAGTTGCGTCAGGCGACAGCCCAGGCGCGCGTGCGGGAGGTTTAGTGAGCAAGACTCTATTGGTGATGGCGGGCGGTACCGGTGGACATGTGTTCCCCGGTCTGGCCGTGGCTGATCGCCTGAAGGCCCAGGGCTGGACTGTCCACTGGCTCGGCACTGCCGACCGGATGGAGGCTGAATTGGTGCCTGCCTATGGCTATCCCATCTCCTTTATCGATATTCAGGGGGTGCGCGGCAACGGCATCAAGCGGTTGCTGGTGGCACCCTACCGTATCGTCAAGTCGATCCTGCAGGCGCGTCAGGTGCTCAAAACCGTTCGCCCTGACGTGGTACTCGGCATGGGTGGCTTTGCCTCCGGGCCGGGTGGCGTGGCCGCCTGGTTCTCCGGCATCCCGTTGCTGCTCCATGAGCAGAATGCCGCTGCCGGCATGACCAACAAATTGTTGGCGCGCATCGCCAAGCGGGTGTTGATGGCATTTCCGGGGGCCTTCGCCCCGAGCCGTCGCACCGCTGTGGTGGGTAATCCGGTGCGCCCGGAAGTGGTGGCCTTGCCGGATCCGCAACTGCGCAGCAGCAGCGAGCCGCTGAATTTGCTGATCGTTGGTGGCAGTCTGGGGGCCCGGGTGCTCAATGAGCAGGTGCCCGCAGCAGTGGCGGCGGCCGGTGTGCCGATTGCAGTACGTCATCAGTGCGGCAAAGGCAATGACGAGACGGTTTCCGCCGCCTACACCCAACACGGCATCAACGCCGAGGTGAACGAATTTATCAAGGATATGGCCGCTGCCTATGCCTGGGCCGATCTGGTGGTTTGCCGTGCCGGTGCCCTGACCGTTTCCGAAGTGGCTGCCGCCGGTGTGGCCGCCATTTTTGTGCCGCTGCCCCATGCGGTGGATGATCACCAGACCCGTAACGCCCTGACGCTGGTCGACGGTGGTGCGGCCGAGTTCTTGCCCCAGTCCGAGTTGAATACCGTTTCGCTGGCGGCGCGTCTGACCTGGCTGGCTGGTCGCCGGGAGACCCTGTTTAACATGGCGAAGGCGGCCCGTCGCGTTGCTATTACGGATGCGGCCGAGCGGGTAGCGGACGAGTGCAAGCGACTCGCAACCGGACAGAGTGGTAAAGATTGATGAGCAAGGTTGCCGCGGTGACACTGTGCAGCCTTGTACCTGACTATATTGATGCCGCCGTGCAGCTGCCCTTTGACAGCACACGGCCAGCGGCAGACTAGCGAGACGATTATGACCAAGGTTGAATTGGCAAAACTGCGTACTGTGATCCCCGAAATGCGCCGCGTGCGTCGCATTCACTTTATCGGCATAGGTGGTGCCGGTATGGGCGGGATCGCTGAAGTGCTTGCCAACGAAGGGTATCAGGTAACAGGGTCTGACTTGGCCCGTAATGCAGTGACCGAGCGGTTGGCCGGATTGGGTGCTCACATCTTCGTTGGTCACAGTGCCGAGCATATCGAAGGAGCCAGCGTGGTGGTGGTCTCTACCGCCATCAAGCAGGATAACCCCGAGCTGCTGGCTGCTCGCGAACTGCGGATCCCGGTAGTGCGCCGCGCCGAGATGCTGGCCGAGCTGATGCGTTTTCGTCATGGTATCGCCATCGCTGGTACTCATGGCAAGACTACCACCACCAGTCTGGTGGCGAGCATCTATGCCGAAGCTGACCGTGACCCGACTTTCGTCATCGGTGGTCTGCTCAATAGCGCCGGTACCAACGCTCGCCTGGGTAGCAGCCGCTATCTGATCGCCGAGGCTGACGAGAGTGATGCCTCCTTCCTGCATCTGCAGCCGATGGTCTCTATCGTGACCAACATCGAAGCGGATCACATGGAAACCTACGGTGGCGATTTCGCCAAACTGAAAGCCACCTTTATCGAGTTTTTGCACAACCTGCCTTTTTATGGGTTGGCGGTGGTCTGCGTCGATGATCCGGTGATCCGTGGCATGTTGCCCGAGATTGCCCGCCCGACTCTGACCTACGGTCTCGCCGACGATGCCGACGTGCAGGTGCTGGATTTTGTCCAGACCACCAACCACAGCTGCTTCCGGGTACGCCGTAAAGATGCCGGTGAGTTGCAGGTCACCCTCAATTTGCCGGGTATTCACAACGCATTGAACGCTGCAGCGGCGATAGCTGTCGCGACCGAGGACGGTGTCAGCGATGAGGCGATTATCTCTGCACTGGCCAAGTTTGAAGGGGTGGGGCGTCGTTTCCAGCAATATGGCGAGTTCGAAACCGGTCGCGGCAAGGCGATGCTGGTGGACGACTACGGTCACCACCCGAGCGAAGTGAAGGTCACCATCAACGCTGCCCGTGCCGGTTGGCCCGACCAGCGGTTGGTGATGGTATTCCAGCCACACCGTTATACCCGCACCCGCGATCTCTACGAGGACTTCGCTGACGTGCTCTCCAAGGTAGACGTGCTGGTGATGCTGGAGGTTTATGCTGCCGGTGAGGAGCCGATCCCGGGTGCCGACGGACGGGCACTGTGCCGCTCCATTCGCTCCCGTGGCAACCTCGAACCCATCTTCGTCGCCACGCCAGATGACGTGCCAGCCGTGCTGGCCGACCTGATCGGCGAGGGAGATTTGGTGCTGACTCAGGGTGCCGGCAACGTCGGGGCGCTTGCCCGTCGTCTCGGAGAGATGAAATTGAGCATAGATAGCATGAAATCTGGCGCCTGAGGGCCCAATGAGTATTTTGACCGCCAAGCCGGGGCCTATATAATGGCGAACCGGTCTGTCAAAAGGCCGGTTTAGCGCGTTACACGGGGATCGTCGGGTGGAGGCAAGGGCAGAAGGGCGCACCAAGGGTGGCTTCATCGCAGGCGTAGTGTTTTTCCTGCTGGTGTTATGGGGCTGCTATCAGACTGCGCTGGATGTTAAAGGTTGGCTGACAGATGCCAACCGGTTGCCCATGAGCGAGCTGTTGCTACAGGGGCAACACCAGTATTTGGAAACCGAGGAGTTGCGGCTGGCCGTGCTGGATGGCGCCGAGCTGCGCAACTTCTTCGAGTTGGATGTCAACGAATTACAGGCACGGCTCAATGCCCTGCCATGGGTAGCTCAGGTCTCGGTACGAAAAAAGTGGCCGAACAAGATCAAGATCTACCTCACTGAACAGGATGTGGCGGCGCGCTGGAATGGTAATCGCTTCGTCAATGCCAAGGGCAAGGTGTTCAGTGCCCCGGACAGAGTCAAGACGCCGCTGCTGCAACTGTCAGGGCCGGATGACCAGGCTGCCCGGGTGTTAAAAGAGAGTCGGCAGTACCAGTCGCAGCTGGCTGCCAAAGGATATACGTTGCAAGGGGTGAATTTGACCTCGCGCCATGCCTGGGAACTGACCCTGGATGGCAACATCAAGCTGTTCCTCGGGCGCAACGATATTGCGCTCCGGTTACAGCGGTTTATCGATGCCTTCCCGGTGATCGAACCCCGTGCGCAGGTTGCCTACGTGGATCTTCGATACGACACCGGAGTGGCAGTTGGCTGGAAGAAGAGCGAAGAGAAAGTGCATGACCAACACCGCAGATAGGAATTTGATTGTCGGACTGGATATCGGCACAACCAAGGTGGCGGTTCTGGTCGGGGAAGTATTGCCGGACGGTGAACTGAATGTCATCGGCATGGGTAGTCACGCTTCCCGCGGAATGGAGAAGGGCGGGGTCAATGATCTCGACTCCGTGGTCAAGTCACTGCGTCGTGCGGTAGAAGAGGCCGAAATGATGGCCGATTGCCAGATCAGCTCGGTTTATCTGGGATTGTCTGGCAAGCATATTGACTGCCGCAATGAGACCGGTATGGTGCCCATCTCCGATGAAGAGGTGACCCAGGAGGACGTGGACAACGTCATCCATACCGCCAAGTCGGTCCGTCTCTCCGACGAGCTGCGGGTGCTGCATGTGCTGCCTCAGGAGTTCGCCATCGACTATCAGGAAGGGATCAAGAATCCGGTTGGCCTGTCCGGTGTGCGGATGGCCGCCAAGGTGCACCTGATCACCTGCCACAACGACATGGCCCGCAACATTGAAAAATGTGTGGAGAAGGTGGGACTGCGGGTGGATCAGCTGATCTTCTCCGCGCTGGCCTCCAGCTATGCCGTGTTGACCGAAGATGAGAAAGAGCTGGGTGTCTGCGTGGTGGACATCGGTGGTGGCACCATGGACATGTCGCTGTTTACCGGCGGTGCCCTGCGTCACACCAAGGTGATCCCATACGCCGGTAGCACAGTGACCAGCGATATCGCCTACGCCTTCGGCACCCCGCCGCTCGATGCGGAAGCGATCAAGGTGCGCTACGGCTGCGCCCTCGGCCGTCTGGTCAGCAAAGAAGACACGATTGAAGTGCCCAGTGTCGGCGGTCGTCCGGCGCGTAGCCTGCAACGGCAGACACTGGCTGAAGTGATTGAGCCCCGTTACACCGAGTTGCTCTCCATGGTGAATGATGAGCTGGTGCGGGTACAAAGCGAACTGAAAGCGCAGGGAGTCAAGCATCAGCTGGCAGCCGGTGTGGTCTTGACCGGCGGCGCAGCCCAGATCGAAGGCATTGTGGAGTGTGCAGAGCAGGTCTTCCAATGCCAGGTCCGGGTGGGAGAGCCCATGAACATACGTGGTTTGAGTGATTACGTGCAGGCACCGGTGTACTCGACTGCAGTCGGGTTGCTGCAATATGGCCGCACCCATCAAGCCACTGGTAGCAACAAAGAATATACCGCCAAGGCAAGTGTCGGTGGCCTGGTCAAACGGGTTAGCAACTGGCTGCGTGGCGAGTTCTAAGAATTTTGCTGAGTCAGGCAAATAAAGCGGAGAGACAACATGTTTGAATTTATGGATAGCCACACTGACGAAGCCGTCATTAAAGTGATCGGTGTAGGTGGCGGCGGCGGCAACGCTGTCGAGCACATGGTTCGTCAAAATATTGAAGGTGTTGAGTTTATTACCGTCAACACCGATGCCCAGGCGCTGCGTAATTCCAGTGCCAACACCACCTTGCAGATCGGTGGTGGCATCACCAAGGGTCTGGGGGCTGGCGCCAATCCGGAAGTGGGTCGTGATGCGGCCATGGAAGATCGCGAAGCGCTGCGTGAGCTGCTGACCGGTTCTGACATGGTGTTCATTGCTGCCGGTATGGGTGGCGGTACCGGTACCGGTGCTGCACCGATTGTGGCCGAAGTGGCGCGCGAGATGGGCATCCTGACCGTTGCTGTGGTGACCAAGCCGTTCTCCTTCGAAGGGAAGAAGCGGATGGCGTTTGCTGCCCATGGTATCGAAGAGCTTTCCAAGAACGTCGACTCCCTGATCACCATCCCCAACGACAAGTTGCTGAAGGTGCTGGGTCGCGGCATCTCCCTGCTGGATGCCTTCAAGGCTGCCAACGATGTACTGCTGGGCGCGGTACAGGGTATCGCCGAGCTGATCACCCGTCCGGGCTTGATCAACGTCGACTTCGCGGACGTGCGTACCGTGATGCGTGAAATGGGTACTGCCATGATGGGTACCGGTTCCGCCTCAGGTGATGACCGTGCCGAAGAAGCGGCCGAAAAAGCCATCTCCAGCCCGCTGCTGGAAGACGTGGATCTGGCCGGTGCTCGTGGCATCCTGGTCAACATCACCGCTGGCATGGACATGACCATCGAAGAGTTCGAAACCGTGGGTAACGCGGTCAAGGCCTTTGCGTCCGAGAACGCTACCGTTGTTGTGGGTACCGTAATCGACCCGGAAATGCACGACGAACTGCGTGTCACCGTGGT
The DNA here is from genome assembly GCF_055193095.1 of Aeromonas sp. 160P. Lineage (NCBI taxonomy): Bacteria > Pseudomonadati > Pseudomonadota > Gammaproteobacteria > Aeromonadales > Aeromonadaceae > Aeromonas > Aeromonas sp. 160P. Next base: position 1,182,620 of record NZ_JBUXKV010000001.1, read on the forward strand.
TGCGACCGGTATCGGTGCCGAGCGCAAGCCGGACATCACCCTGGTCAAGAGCAGCCAGGTGCAAGAGCGCCCGGTACGTCAGCCGCTGGTGAGCGACATGATGCAAGGCCGCGTGATGGACGAAGCCCCGGCCAAGGTGGTCAACGCCGAGCCGCAAGCTCGTCGCGAACCGGATTACCTGGATATTCCGGCATTCCTGCGCAAGCAAGCTGACTAAGCCTCTTATGGCTCTGGTTTGTTTGTTGTTCAAGGATTGTGCTAAGATGGCCAGCCAACGACCATCTGGTCCGGAATTTAAGCTGTGTAGGGTACACCCATGATTAGACAAAGAACCTTGAAAACGAGTGTACAGGCGACTGGCGTCGGCTTGCATTCGGGCCGGAAAGTCACAATGACGTTCCGTCCGGCACCTGTGAACACAGGAATCGTTTACTTGCGTACCGACTTGAATCCTGTGGTAGAGCTGCCAGCCAATGCCGATCAGGTGCGCGATACCGTGCTCTGTACCGCACTGGTCAACGAAGCCGGCGTCCGTGTCTCAACCATTGAGCACCTCTCTGCCGCGCTGGCCGGGATGGGGATCGACAACCTCTATGTCGAGGTTGACGCGCCCGAGATCCCGGTGATGGACGGCAGTGCGCATCCCTTTATCTACCTGCTGCAGGAAGTCGGGATCCGTGAGCAAAATGCTGCCAAGCAGTTTGTGCGGATCAAGAAGAGCATCCGGGTTGAAGACGGCGACAAGTGGGCGGAATTCCACCCCTATCGCAATGGCTTCAAGATGGATCTCGAGATCGATTTCCAGCATCCGGTGTTTGAAGGGCGCAACCAGCGTTGCGTACTGGACTTCTCCGGTGCCTCCTTCGTGAAAGAGATCAGCCGTGCCCGTACTTTCGGGTTCATGCGCGATATCGAGTACCTGCGTTCCCAGAACCTGGCACTGGGCGGAAGCCTGGAAAACGCCGTGGTACTGGACGACTATCGGGTGCTGAACGAAGATGGTTTGCGTTATGAGGACGAGTTCGTCAAGCACAAGATGCTCGATGCGATCGGTGACCTCTATATGTGTAACCGCAGCATCATCGGTGAGTTCCGTGCCTACAAAACCGGACATGCCCTGAACAACAAGCTGCTGCGTGCCTTGCTGGCCGAGCAGGAGGCTTGGGAACTGGTGACCTTCGAGGGTGAGGGCGACAAAGCGCCTATCGCTTACTACGACAACGGTCTGGTTCTGGCCTGATAGCTGTGCAACGGAACGTCGGTCCTCTCTCCGCACCGACGTTCCGTCATTTATTGACTCCATCCTTTAATACCGATTATCTCCCGGTTTTATTTCCTGTGCAGGCTGTTGGCCGCACCTGACCGAGCAGACAGATTTCTATGAGCATTACCCTGATCCTCCACGGCAAGCAGCGACGCAAGTTGCACTTACCCAAACAACGTCTGGCCTGGGTCGGCGGTATTCTCTTCTCTTTGGCCATTCTTGGTGGTGGTTGGCTCTGGCAGAGCTGGCACCAGAAAATGGAAGCGCTGGAAGTGGCGCTGGCCGTTGCCGAGCAGCAGTCTGTCGACCAGAGTGGCGACGAGGCTCGTGAACAGTTGGCAATGCTGGCGGCTCAGGTGGGCACCATGCAGGGTCAGTTGGGCCGTTTGAATGCCCTCGGTGAACGACTGACCGAGCAGGCTGATCTCGATCCTGACGAGTTCAATTTCAAAGAGCTGCCTCCCATGGGCGGCCCTTCTTATGATGAAGAGCTGGAAGTGAACCTCAACGAGCTGCAAGCCTCGATGAAACACCTTAGCCAGCAACTCAGTAGCCGCGAAGAGCAGCTGTCGGTACTTGAATCTTTCATCATGAATCACCATATCACCGATGCTGGCTTTATTTCTGGCACGCCAGTCAAACAGGAACGAGTTTGGGTCTCGTCCGGATTTGGTGGACGGGTCGATCCGTTCAATGGGCGAGCCAAAATGCATAAAGGTGTCGATTTCCGCGGTAAACCAGGCACTCCCATTCTGGCCACCGGTCCCGGCATTATCAGCTGGGCGGGACGTCATCCGGAATTCGGCAATATGGTGGAGATTAATCACGGCAATGGTCTGGTCACCCGTTACGCCCACAACTCCAAGCTGCTGGTTGAAGTGGGTACCCTGGTTGATCAGGGCCAGAAGATTGCCTTGATGGGGCGCACCGGTCGCGCGACCGGCGTCCATTTGCATTACGAAGTGTTGAAAGACGGTCGTCAGGTCAACCCCGCACGCTTTCTGAGTGCCGGACGGGGTTAGGTTTTTTCTCCAGGTTCCCATGACGGAACGCTTTTATAACCAGAAATAGTTGGTACCCATGATTAGCACACTGCTTACCAAGATTATTGGCAGCCGGAACGATAGAACGCTCAAGGCTTTGCGCAAAATTGTAAAACAAATCAATGCAATGGAGCCTCAGTTCGAAGCTCTGTCTGACTCTGAGCTGCAGGCCAAGACGGCCGAGTACCGTCAGCGTCTGGAGCAGGGTGAGACCCTGGAGCAGCTGTTGCCGGAAGCATTCGCGACCGTGCGTGAAGCCTCCAAGCGGGTGTTCGGCATGCGTCACTTCGACGTGCAGCTGATCGGCGGCATGGTGCTGGATTCCAACCGCATCGCTGAAATGAAGACCGGTGAAGGTAAAACCCTGACCGCAACCTTGCCAGCGTACCTCAATGCCCTGAGCGGCCGTGGCGTCCACGTGGTGACAGTGAACGACTATCTGGCCAAGCGCGATGCCGAAGCCAACCGTCCGCTGTTTACCTTCCTCGGCATGACCGTGGATTGCAACGTGCCGGGTATGGATGCGTCGCAAAAGCGTGACGCTTATGCTGCCGATATTACCTACGGTACCAACAACGAATTCGGTTTTGACTACCTGCGCGACAACATGGCGTTCTCGCCGGAGCAGCGCGTACAGCGTCCGCTCAACTATGCGCTGGTGGATGAGGTTGACTCGGTGCTGATCGATGAAGCCCGCACCCCGCTGATTATCTCTGGCCCGGCTGAAGACAGCTCTGCCATGTATACCCAGATCAACAAGCTGATCCCGCTGTTGGTCAAGCAGGACAAAGAAGACACCGAGGAGTACACCGGTGAGGGGCACTACACGGTTGACGAGAAGAACCGTCAGGCCCTGCTGACCGAGAACGGTCAGATTTTCGTGGAAGAGCTGCTCAAGAAAGAGGGGCTGCTCGATGAGCATGACTCCCTGTTCTCTGCCACCAATATCAGCCTGCTGCACCACGTCAACGCCGGTCTGCGTGCTCACACTCTGTTTGAGCGCAACGTGGATTACATCGTCCAGAAGGACGAGATCGTCATCGTCGATGAGCATACCGGCCGTACCATGCCGGGTCGTCGCTGGTCCGATGGTCTGCATCAGGCGGTTGAAGCGAAAGAAGGGACCAAGATCCAGAACGAGAACCAGACTCTGGCCTCGATCACCTTCCAGAACTACTTCCGTCTCTACAACAAGCTGGCGGGGATGACAGGTACTGCAGATACCGAAGCCTTTGAATTCCAGCAGATTTATGGTCTGGATACCGTGGTTATCCCGACTAACCAGCCGATGGTGCGCAAAGACATGGGCGATCTGGTCTATCTGACCGCCAATGAGAAGTATGCCGCCATCGTTGAAGATATCCGCCAGTGTGTGGCCAAGGGCCAACCTGTGCTGGTCGGTACCGTCTCCATTGAAAACTCCGAGTTGCTCTCCGGCATCCTGAACAAAGAACAGATCCCGCACAAGGTGTTGAACGCCAAGTTCCACGCCATGGAAGCGGAAATTGTTGCTCAGGCGGGCCAGCTTGGCGCGGTCACCATTGCGACCAACATGGCTGGTCGTGGTACTGACATTGTGCTGGGCGGTAACTGGCAGGCAGAGATTGCCACGCTGGAGAGCCCGTCCAGCGAGCAAGTCGCCGAGTTGAAAGCGGCCTGGCAGGTGCGCCACGATGAGGTGCTGGCTGCCGGTGGTCTGCACATTATCGGTACCGAGCGTCACGAATCCCGTCGTATCGATAACCAGCTGCGCGGCCGTTCCGGTCGTCAGGGTGACCCAGGTTCCTCCCGTTTCTACCTCTCCATGGAAGATACCCTGATGCGGATCTTCGCCTCCGATCGCGTGACCGGCATGATGAAGAAGCTGGGCATGGAAGAGGGTGAAGCCATCGAGCACCCTTGGGTCACCAAGGCGATCGAAAACGCCCAGCGCAAGGTGGAAGGTCGCAACTTCGACATCCGCAAGAGTTTGCTTGAATTTGATGACGTGGCCAATGACCAGCGTAAGGTGGTTTACGAGCAGCGCAACGAGCTGCTGGATACCAACGACATCTCCGAGACCATCCACGTCATACGTGACGATGTGTACGGCGCGGTGATCGACGAGTACATTCCGCCCCAGTCACTGGAAGAGATGTGGGATGTCGCCGGTCTGGAAGCACGCTTGAAGGCTGACTTCGGGCTGGATCTGCCGCTGCAACAGTGGCTGGCAGAAGATGACAAGCTTTATGAAGAGAAGCTGCGCGAGCGCATTCTGGAAGAAGCCAACAAGCTCTATAGCCACAAGCAGGAGCTGGTCGGGGTCGAAGTGCTGCGTAACTTCGAGAAGGCGGTGATGCTGCAAACCCTGGATGGCCTGTGGAAGGAGCATCTGGCGGCGATGGATCACCTGCGTCAGGGTATTCATCTGCGTGGTTATGCCCAGAAGAACCCCAAGCAGGAGTACAAGCGTGAATCCTTCGATCTGTTTACCCAGATGCTGGAAACCCTCAAGCGCGATGTCGTCAGCATCCTGAGCCGGGTTCAGGTGCAAGAGCGTGATGTAGAAGTGATGGAAGAGCAGCAGCGCCAGCAGGCAGAAGCCGCTCCCCGTACCTACACCCACGCCACCGCAGAGAGCCAGCTGGCCGATGAAGAGGCCGCAGGTGAAGAGGGTCACACCACCTTCGTGCGCGACGAGCAGAAGGTTGGCCGCAACGATCCTTGCCCTTGTGGCTCCGGCAAAAAGTACAAGCATTGCCATGGTCAGTTGACCTGATCGATTGCAATGCCATAACAAGGCGGGCCCGGTGCCCGCCTTGTTTTTATCAAACGAGCGAAGACCGCCAGGGTTGTCGATATCAAGCCACAGCAGATGTGAGCGCTAATCAGGGATTGGCGGTATCGAGCAGCTTGATTAAGCAGATGGTGCAAAGGTAACAAGATGGAACAGAAAAAGCGGATCTGGGTGGCGGTTGGCGTCATCGAGAATGAGCAGGGTGAGATCTTTATTGCCAAACGATCTTCCGATCGTCATCAGGGGGATCGCTGGGAATTTCCCGGTGGCAAGGTGGAGTCAGGCGAAGATCTGCTCGGCGCACTGGATCGGGAGCTGTGGGAAGAGATCGGTATCCGGGTGCAGGATTGTGCACCCTTCATGGAGTTGCAGCACGACTACCCCGAGAAACAGGTGTTGCTGGATATCTGGAAGGTGACCCGTTTCAGTGGTGAACCGTTCGGCAAAGAGGGGCAGGAGTGCTTGTGGGTGCCGGTAACAGAGCTGCACCACTATCAGTTCCCTGATGCCAATGGCCCGATTGTGGCGCGGCTACAGGCCACCCTGGCGTGAGCTGGTAACAAGAAAAGAAAAAGGGCCATTCGGCCCTTTTTTCATGTTGCAGAGGTGAGTGACCACGGGCTTATAGCCACTGATCACCCTCTTCCGGCTCTGGTAGCAGATCCGGGTTGATCGCCCCGGGGATCCGCTTCTCTTCATCGGCCCATTCGCCCAGATCGATCAGCTGGCAGCGCTTGCTGCAGAAGGGGCGAAACGGGCTCTGTGGACCCCATTCCAGTTCAGTTTGGCAAGTCGGGCACTTAACCTTGGTGACCATCTGGATGTCTCCTTAACAGCAAGCGAGCTGGAACGGCACATCACCAACCAGCTGTTCAGAGGTGGACAAAAACCGCAAGGCAAAGCGATTTTTATGGCCGCTCAGGGTCGGGTAGCAAGAGAGATTGGCTGGCAGCTTGATGCGGATCAGCTCGGCGCTCTCGGCGGTATCCTGGAAGAAGCCGTTGCTGGCAACCTGTTCGCTGAAAGCACCCGAGTCGCGCCACAGCCCCAGTAGCAGGGTAATGGAATTCATCAACAAGTTGATGTCGGCAAGCCAGCTTTGCATCTGCTGGTGACGGGCAATGGCCGGGGTACCGAGCCAGTGGTGCAGTTGCGGCACATCGAAGGCACACAGGCCGCCGGGAATAGAGAAACGCTGGCGGATCGCCGCAAGCTGGCGATCTTCTTTCAGTCGTGCGCCGGGGCGAGGGGACTTGAGCAGGCTGCGGGAGAGCTGGCTGCTCTCTTGCTGCATCTGCTTGATCTGCTCCAGATCGACGTCAGGCAAGCTGGCCCAGTGGCTCAGGCGCTGACTGAGGCGCTCCAGATCCTTGATAAGATCGGCGCGCAGGTCACCCCGTTCCAGCAACTCTTGCAGGTCAAACAACCCTTTGAAGAAGGCGATATGTGCCCAAGGCTGGTCGCTCTCCAGATTGTCGCGGATCTGGGAAAACAGAGACTCCAGACGAAGATAGGTCCGGCTTTTTTCATTGAGAGGAAAATCGTAAATCATGCCTAATCCTGGCCAGCCATAAACCGGCCTAGTGTACTCACAGTTGGTGGGCTTGTTGAGAGGCAAATGCCAGATATGTTTCGTGCAGCGCCAAAATCCGCGTTTTAATCGCCATTTCGCCGCCATTGTGGTTTTCGATGACATCATCTGCCGCAGCGAGACGCTCCGACCGGCTCGCCTGGGCCGCGATAATCAAACGGGCCTGTTCGGCTGACACCCCATCCCGGCGGCAGGTGCGCTCAATCTGGGTCGCTTCGTCCACATCGATCACCAGCACCCGGTTGGCCAGTGTGGTGAGTTGGTTCTCTACCAGCAGTGGCACCACCAGCAGGCAGTAAGGTGGGCGGGCAGCGGCGCACTGGCGCAGCATTTCATTGCGAATGAGCGGGTGGAGCAGGGCATTGAGCCACCCCTTGGCCTGTGGATCGGCAAAGATCTGTTCGCGCAGGCGGCGACGATCGAGCTGACCGGCCGGATCGATGAGGTCAGCGCCAAAATGCGCAGCGATGGCCGCCAGTGCCGTGCTACCCGGTGCCACTACCTCGCGGGCGATCACATCGGCATCCACTACCTCGATGCCCAGTTCGGCAAACTGGTTGGCGATGGTGGTCTTGCCGCTGCCAATGCCACCGGTAATTGCGACTACATACATGGGTTAGAGCACCATCTGAAGATACCAGCGGGTAATGGTATCGCCCCACAGCAGGGCGATCCAGCCAGCGATGGCAAGATAGGGGCCGAAGGGGATCGGTTTGCCCTGATGGTGCTTGTGCAAGGCGATCAGGGCGATGCCGATAATGGCGCCGACCAAGGATGAGAGCAGCAACACGATGGGCAATGCTTGCCAGCCCAGCCAGGCACCCAGTGCCGCCAGTAACTTGAAGTCGCCATAACCCATCCCCTCCTTGCCGGTGAGCAGCTTGAAGGCCCAGTAGAGGCTCCAGAGCACCAGATACCCGGCCATGGCGCCGATCACGGCATCCCCCAGTGGCACAAAACCACCCAGCAGGTTGAATAGCAGGCCACCCCACAGCAGCGGCAGGGTGAGCTGGTCGGGCAGCAGCATCTTGTCGAGATCGATAAAGGTGAGGGCTACCAGCATCCAGGTCAGCAGCAGGGCTGCCAGCGTGCCCCAACCCGGGGTAATCACCATGGCAACGGCAACCGAGAGCAGGGCGGTCAACAGCTCCACCAGCGGATAGCGGGCCGAGATCGGGGCTTGGCAGTCACGGCAGCGCCCCTTGAGCCAGAGCCAGCTCAGCAGCGGGATATTCTCTAGCGCCGTAATAGCGTGACCACAGTGAGGGCAGGCGGAGCGCGGTACCATCAGGTTGTAACGCTCTGCTGAAGCGGCCTCCTCATCGGGAGTGAAGTAGCCGCGATATTCCGCTTGCCACTCCCGCTCCAGCATGATCGGCAAACGGTGGATCACCACGTTGAGAAAGCTGCCAATCATCAGGGAGAAGAGAAAAACCAGAGAGAGGTAGAGCCAGGGCAAGCCGTGAGCCAGCTCGATAAATAGAAGCATAAGAACAACCGTTACTAACAAAGGGTGAAAAAAGGTCTGTTAAACCAGACCTGCTGGATCGCCAGTGTGAACCGGTCTGGTTAGTGCAGAGCAATCGAGCGTTGCAATGGCTGGGCTCGGGCACGCGGGTCTATCGCGCATCCTTAGCCAATGACATCACCGAGCTTGAAGATGGGCAGGTACATGGCGACCACCATGCCACCAACCAGCACCCCGAGCACCACCATGATCAGGGGTTCGAGCAGGCTGGTGAGGCCATCGACCAGATCATCCACTTCCTGTTCGAAGATGGTGGCGACCTTGGAGAGCATATCATCGATAGCACCTGACTCCTCACCGATCATCACCATCTGGATCACCATGTCCGGGAAGAGATCGACCGTGCGCATTGCCACGTTAATCTGCATCCCTGCCACCACCTCGTTGCGAATGGCCAGCACGGCGGTGCGATAGACATAGTTACCGGAGGCGCCAGCTGCCGAAATCAGCGCATCTACCAGCGGGATACCCGCTGAGAAGGTGGTCGACAGGGTGCGGGCAAAGCGCGCCATTGCCGCCTTGTGCAGGATCATTCCGACCACCGGAATAGTCAGTACAAACTTGTCGGTGTTGTCTTTGACCGTTTGCGAGGCGCGCCAGGCGCGCACATAGAGGAAGATCCCCAGCCCCACACCGCCAAAAATCAGGTACCACCAGTTCTGCATAAAGCGGGAGATGCCGATGACAAACTGGGTGAAGGCTGGTAACTCGGCGCCAAAGCTTTTGAAAATATCCTCGAACTGGGGGATCACGAACAACAGCAGGATCGAGGTCACCACAATGGCCACCAGCATGACCATGGCGGGGTAAAACATCGCTTTCTTGATCTTCGACTTGAGCGCTTCCGATTTTTCCCGGTAGGTTGCGATACGGTCGTAGATAGTCTCCAGTGCGCCGGATTGCTCACCGGCCTCCACCAGATCGCAATAAAGTTCGTCAAAGTGGCGGGGATGGCGGCGCAGCGCCTCCGACATCGGGGTGCCGGTCTCGACATCTGAGGCAATTTGCCCCATCAGCTCGCGCATTGCCGCTTTTTCATGGCTGCGGGCGATGATCTGCAGGCTCTGCACCAGCGGCACCCCGGCAGAGAGCATGGTGGTGATCTGGCGTGACACGATGGCGATATCCATCGGCTTGATCTTGGCGCCCCCCTTGGAGAAGAGCCCCTGGGATTTTTTGGCGACCTTGGTGACGTTGACCCCTTGCTTGCGCAGCTCGGCCTTGACGGTGCTGATGCTGTCAGCCTGCAGTTCGCCGGACACTTTTTGTCCTTTGCGATTGACCCCGTGCCAGCGGAAGGCGAAGACTTTTTTGGGCGCATTACTCTTTTTTGCTAGCGTAGCCATGACTGCATCCTGCAATGGGGTTGGTTGTCAGAGCCGGGCTCTGCGCATCACCAACTGGGTCAAGGTGCCCGGCAGGCTTGATGCCTGCGGGGTACTGATAGGGTGGGTGGTACCTTCTTGGCGCCAGCCCAGTAACTTGAATGTCTGATTACTCTGTTGCCGTGGCTATCATCCGTTCCGTATTCGTGAACGACCGATACCCTTTGCCAACCAAACTGATGAAACGCTTCGTCACGCGATCTAGTTGGTGGTCACCCGGTTGATTTCAGCCAGGCTGGTGACGCCGAGGCGGGCCTTCTCCAAGCCGGAGATCCGCAGGGTACGCATCCCCTCTTTCTGGGCAATGGCGGCGATCTGCAGCGAGTTTGCCCCTTGCATGATCAATTTGGCGATGTTCTCTGACATCAGCATGATTTCGTAGATACCGACCCGCCCTTTGTAGCCAGCCGAACACTCTTTGCAGCCCACTGGCTTGAACAGCCGTAAGCCAGCCGCCAGTTGCTGCGGGGTAAAACCCAGCTCCAGCAGTTCGGCTTCCGGCACCACTTCTGGCGCCTTGCAGTGATCGCACAGTTTACGGGCCAGCCGTTGGGCCATGATCAGAGTCACCGAGGAGGCGATATTAAAGGCGGGCACCCCCATGTTCATCATCCGGGTCAGGGTCTCGGCGGCGGAGTTGGTGTGCAAGGTGGAGAGCACCAGGTGGCCGGTCTGCGCCGCCTTGATGGCGATTTCGGCGGTTTCGAGATCGCGGATCTCCCCCACCATCACCACGTCCGGGTCTTGCCGCAAGAAGGAGCGCAGGGCGCTGGCGAAGGTGAGCCCAGCCTTGGGGTTGACCTGCACCTGATTGACCCCGGGCAGGTTGATCTCCACCGGATCTTCGGCGGTGGAGATGTTCACCTCTGTGGTATTGAGAATATTGAGGCCGGTATAGAGCGAGACTGTTTTGCCCGAGCCGGTGGGGCCGGTCACCAGGATCATCCCCTGCGGCTTGGCCAGCGCCCGCAGGTATTGCGCCTTCTGGCGGTCATCAAAACCGAGCTGCTCGATATTGAGTCGGGCCGCCGAGGAGTCGAGCAGCCGGATAACGATCTTCTCCCCCCACATGGTGGGCAGGGTGTTGACCCGCATATCCATCGATTTGTTGCGCGACAGCTTCAACTTGATGCGGCCATCTTGCGGCAAGCGCCGTTCGGCAATATCGAGCCGCGCCATTACCTTGAGCCGGGCGGAGAAGCGATTGGAGAGGTTGACCGGCGGAGTGGCGATTTCATGGAGAATGCCATCGATGCGAAAGCGCACCCGATACTTGAACTCGTAGGGTTCAAAATGCAGGTCGGAGGCGCCGCGTTTGATGGCATCCATCAGGATCTTGTTGATGTACTTGACGATGGGGGCATCGTCATCGGCGGTATTGACGCTCTCATCGAGCCTGCTGTTTTCGTCAGAGACCTCGAGTTCGGAGATCTCGGATTCGTCGATCTCTTCCATGCCGAGGGCGTCGTTTTCGCTCTCCAGCAGCTTGCCGATGGCGATGGTGAGCTTGTTCTCCTCCACCAACAGCGCCTCGGTATGCAGGCCGAAGCTGAAGCCAAAGTCCTCCAACGCTGAGACATTGGTCGGGTCCGACATGGCAATATAGAGGGTGTGGCCCTGGGTGTAGATGGGCAGCACATGGTGTTTCTCAATCAGCTTCTGATTGAGGTACTTCTGCGGGATCTCGGCCAAATCGAAGGCGGCAAGATCCAGCAGAGGTACCCCATACTCCAGCTCGCAAAAATCAGCGAGCGCCTTGCTGTCGAGGATGTCGTTCTCGATCAGAAAGGTGACAAAATGCTTGCGCTGGGCCTTGGCCTGGCTCAGATAGCGCTGGGAGTCCTCTTCACTGATCAATGAAGAGGCGGCCAGGCTTAACGCCAGGCCGCTATTAGGGCTAGAAGTCATGCCTAATCAACAGATACCGGCGGTTGTACAGGTACCAGTAACGCCCCAGACAATCTTACCTGAGGTCGTATTGGGAGTTAAAACGTACGTTTCTCCACTCAAGCCGCTTGCTGCTGCTGCTGATGTGCCAACTGCAATAGCTGTAATAACACCATTAGCAGTCGTGACACTGTTTACCAAGCTTCCTGTTGCGGCACTTACATTTCCAGGAACCCCTTGTACACCCCCAGTGCAACCAGTGACAGTTCCGAGGTTACTAAAGCAAACCTCGACACCAACTTTAGCGGCCCCTGTGGCTGCTATAACTTCAGTAAATTTGGCTTTTTTGGTGTAGTTCTGATACGCCGGCAGCGCTACCGCCGCCAGAATGGCCACGATCGCGACTACGATCATCAGTTCAATAAGGGTAAAACCCGATTGTTTCTTCATTTCGCTTTTCATGGAAAATATCCTTTTATCCTTGGTTCCTGGGAAGTGCCGGTAGAAAATCGTCCGCACGTCAGTATCTTATCCGAGCTATCAGGGGTGGCAACAGAGATCGCGCTCTTTGTTAACCACTTTTCTATCATTTACCAAAAACATGATATAAATCATAAAATAAGCGGCTTCTATCGACTCTTTTTTAGCGGTTGGGGAAGACCCATCATCACACTCCTTTGCTGCGGGATCCTGCATAAAGAAAAGGCGCCAATGGCGCCTTTTGCAAGTTGTTTATCCGGTTAGGTCGAGTATTTGCTCAGTCCCGGTGGTTCGCCTTACTGCTGGATAAAACGCATAGAGAGATCGAGCGCCCGCAGATGCTTGGTGAGTGCACCTACCGAGATAAAATCGACCCCGGTGGCGGCAAATTCAGCCAGGGTGTCGAGGGTGACATTGCCTGAGACCTCCAGCTTGGCCCGTCCCTGATTGATGGCCACAGCCTCGCCCATCATGGCTACGTCGAAGTTGTCGAGCATCACGATATCGGCGTGGGCCGCCAGCGCCTGCTCCAGCTCGGCCAGCGATTCAACCTCCACTTCTACCGGTTTGCCTGGATTGAGGCGGCGCGCTTCGCCAATCGCCTCGGCAATGCCACCGCAGGCGAGGATATGGTTCTCTTTGATGAGGTAGGCGTCATAGAGGCCGATGCGGTGATTCTTGCCGCCGCCACAGGTGACCGCGTACTTCTGGGCGGTGCGCAGCCCCGGCAGGGTCTTGCGGGTGTCGAGCAGGCGGCAGTCGGTGCCCTCCAGCTCTGCTACATAGCGGGCGGTGAGGGTGGCGACGCCAGAGAGGGTCTGCACGAAGTTCAGCGCGGTACGCTCGCCGGTCAGCAGCAGGCGGGCAGGGCCGTGCAGGCGGAACAGCTCCTGATTGGGGGCGAGCAGCTCGCCATCTTGCACTTGCCACTCGACCTGCACGTCGCCACCGAACTGGGCATTGAGTTGCAAAAAGACTTCGTCCACCCAGGGTTGGCCGCAGAACACACCCGCTTCGCGGGTGATGATCCGGGCGCTGGCCATGCGGTCGGCCGGGATCAGCTGGGCGGTGATATCGGCGCTGGCATCCGGTTGATCCAGTGTGGTGAGGGCATCGCCCAGATCTTCGAGTAGTGCGGCGCGCACGGCGCGGCTGACATCCTGTTGAAACATGCCTTATTCCTGCAAGGGTCTGAGCAGCAACTGCCGCTCCTTTTGAACCAGCTCCAGCCGACCGAGGGCGTTCATGCCAACCAGCACTTCGTCACCGTCTGCCGCCGGATTGATAAAGATGGCCAGATCGTACAAGGTCAATGGCCCCATCGCCAGCGTTTCGATGGTGCCATTGCCAACGCTGATCTGCCCCGCGGCGGTGTTGACCTGGCTGCTGCCCCGGGCGGTCAGGCCGAGCCGCTCGGCAACCTGCTGCGGTATGGTGACGCGGGTGGCGCCGGTATCGAGCAGCAGTTGCACCGGCTGGCCGTTGATGGCACCCTCCAGACGATAGTGGCCGCTCTGGTCGGCCCGCAGTAGCAGCTCGCCGCTGGCGGTGACGCTCGGTTGCGAGCGGGAGTGGAAATAGAGGGTCAGCAGGCCCATCAAAGAGAGCCAGGCCAGTAACCACAACCAGCGCGCCGTTTGCTGCATAGCCCATCCATATCGAGTGGAAGATGAGTCAGCCTAACATACAATTTCCCGTTGATTCAGCGAGTTGCTGCAGGTTTACCCATCACGCATCTTCCTCTTTTCGCCATTTGTCAGCCATATCGAGTAGCCGATGACTCAACTCGCTTTGCAACCTCACTTTGCTATCGATGCCGCAGGCTGGTGCCTGCAGGCGCGCCGGGTGCCCTCTCCCCATCACAACGAACGGGCCGCGCCGGACGATATTTCCCTGCTGGTGGTGCACGGCATCAGCCTGCCGCCGGGGGAGTTTGGCGGCCCCTTTATCGACGATCTCTTTATGGGGCGGCTCGACCCTGACGCTCACCCCTATTTTGCTGCTATCCATCAGTTGCGGGTCTCGGCCCACTGTTTGATCCGCCGTGATGGCGAGCTGGTGCAGTATGTGCCATTTGGCGCGCGCGCCTGGCATGCGGGGGTATCGAGCTGGCAGGGGCGGGAGGCGTGCAACGACTTCTCCATCGGCATCGAGCTGGAAGGAACCGATGAGACCCCCTATAGCGAGGCCCAGTATCGGGCACTGGCAGGGCTCACCCGAGCCATCTCAGGCCGTTATCCGGCGATTACCCACGAAAAAATTGTCGGTCATTGCGACATCGCGCCGGGGCGCAAGACGGATCCCGGTGCCAGTTTTCAGTGGGATCATCTGCGCCAGTTACTCAATCTTGAAAGTAAATAATAAAATTTAGTTTAGATTTTAAAATCAATGGCTTGCCGAACTGGCAGGCCATTGCCCCCGCCAGTTGCTCAAATGTTATCTGTGAGCGCCATCAAATTTATTGGTCAGACCAATTTCTATGAGCTAAATCATGTTTACCCCGTTTTACCCCTTAAGTGGTGGGGTTGGTTCTTGATTCAGATCATCTTTTGAGTGGACTTTTCAAAAGGCCTCTGCTAATTTTCGCCCCATCCATGAAATTGGTAATACCAATTTAACAAAGTAGCCTCATGCCCTATCGCAAGATTACGCAACCCAAGTTGGCCGACGCCATTGTCGCCGAGCTGGAACAGATGATTCTGGAAGGCAGTCTGCAGTCCGGGCAGAAATTGTTGCCCGAGCGGGAACTCGCCATCCAGTTTCAGGTATCGCGCCCCTCCCTGCGCGAAGCCATTCAGCGGCTGGAAGCGCGCGGGTTGCTTTATCGCCGTCAGGGCGGCGGCACTTATGTGCAGAATGCCTTGAACAAGGGGATCGCCGATCCGCTGTTTGAACTGCTCAGTACCCACCCGGAAGCCCAGTATGACCTGCTGGAGTTTCGTCACGCGCTGGAAGGCATCTGTGCCTACTATGCAGCGTTGCGCGGGACCGAGTCTGATTTCGAGCGCATTCGTCAGGTGCAAATCACCATCGAAGAGGCGGGCCAATTGGGCTCGCTGGCGGCTGAATCCGCCGCTGTCACCCAGTTTTATCTGGCGGTGGCGGAGGCGTCCCACAACGTGGTGCTGCTGCACCTGTTGCGGGCGATGGGCCCGATGCTTGAGCAGAACATTCTGCAAAATAACGAAATTTTGAATCGCCGCCCGGGAGTGGTAGCCAAGATCCGTCGCCATCGTGCGAATCTGATCGAGGCTATTCTTTCGGGGGCTCCGGAGCGGGCCAGAACTGCTTGTCATGAGCATCTGGCCTTTATCGAGGACACCTTGTTGGATATGCAGAGGGAAGAGACCCGGATCCAGCGATCCATGCGTCGGATCCGTCAGCAGGAAAACTAATCCCACAAGGCTTTATTGTCGAATGTTTGCGCCCTTCGCCGCGCAATGCCGTGCAATCACAACAAAATAGGAACCAGCCATGTCTGATATCCTGAAGAACGATGTGGACCCGATAGAAACGCTGGAGTGGCTTGCCTCTCTGGAATCCTTGCTGCGTGAAGAGGGTCCGCAACGCGCTCAGTTCATTCTTGAACAGCTTGCTGAGAAAGCCCGCGCAAGCGGTGTGGACGTGGCTGCCAAGGCAAATCGCGATTACATCAACACCATCCCGTCCAGTGATGAGCCGGACTACCCGGGCGACCTGGAGATGGAACGCCGCATTCGCGCCATCATCCGCTGGAACGCCATGATGATCGTGCTGCGCGCGTCCAAGAAAGATCTGGACCTCGGTGGTCACATGTCTTCCTTCGCCTCTTCTGCGACCATCTATGATGTCTGCTTCAACCACTTCTTCCGCGCTCGCAGCGAGAAGGATGGTGGTGACCTGGTCTACTTCCAGGGTCACATCTCCCCGGGCATCTATGCCCGCGCCTTTGCCGAAGGTCGTCTGACCGCAGAGCAGCTGGACAACTTCCGTCAGGAAGTGGATGGCAAGGGTATCCCTTCCTATCCGCACCCGAAACTGATGCCGGACTTCTGGCAGTTCCCGACCGTTTCCATGGGTCTGGGCCCTATCGCCGCCATCTATCAGGCGCGTTTCCTGAAGTACCTGACCGATCGTGGTCTCAAGGATTGCTCCGAGCAGACCGTTTACGCCTTCCTGGGTGACGGCGAGATGGACGAGCCGGAAGCCAAGGGTGCCTTGACCGTTGCCGTGCGTGAAAAGCTCGACAACCTGGTATTCGTGGTCAACTGCAACCTGCAGCGTCTGGATGGTCCTGTGGTCGGTAACGGCAAGGTCATCAACGAGCTGGAAGGTCTGTTTGCTGGCGCCGGTTGGGATGTCACCAAGGTGATCTGGGGTCGCAAGTGGGATGAGCTGCTGAAGAAAGACACTTCCGGCAAGCTGATCCAGCTGATGAACGAAACCGTGGACGGTGACTACCAGACCATGAAGTCCCGCGACGGTGGCTACATCCGCGAGAACTTCTTCAACCGTTACCCGGAAACTGCCGCGCTGGTCAAAGACATGACCGACGAGGAGATCTTTACCCTGAACCGTGGTGGTCACGATCCTCGCAAACTGTTCGCTGCGTTCAACAAGGCGACCCAGACCAAGGGCAAGCCGACCGTTATTCTGGCCAAGACCATCAAGGGTTACGGCATGGGCGAAGCGGCTGAAGGCAAGAACATCGCGCACCAGGTCAAGAAGATGGAGCTGGACTCCGTGCGTCACCTGCGTGACCGCTTCAACCTGCCGGTGGCCGACGAGCAGCTGGCTGATCTGCCTTACCTGAAGATCGAAGCCGGTTCTGCCGAGCACAAATACCTGCACGACCGTCGCACCGCGCTGAAAGGCTATGTGCCGACCCGTCTGCAGGAGAGCACCACCAAGCTGGAAATCCCGGCGCTGGAAACCTTTGGCCCGCTGCTGGGTGAGCAGGCGCGCGAAATCTCCACCACCATGGCGTTCGTGCGTTCTCTGAACGTGATGCTGAAAGACAAGTCCATCGGCAAGCGCATCGTACCGATCCTGGCCGACGAAGCTCGTACCTTTGGTATGGAAGGTCTGTTCCGCCAGATCGGTATCTACAGCCCGCACGGTCAGCAGTACACCCCGCAAGACCGCGACATCGTCTCCTATTACAAGGAAGACAAGCAGGGTCAGGTTCTGCAAGACGGTATCAACGAGCTGGGCGCCATGTCCTCCTGGCTGGCTGCTGCGACCTCTTACAGCACCAACGACTGCCCGATGATCCCGTTTTACATCTACTACTCCATGTTCGGCTTCCAGCGTGTCGGCGATATGGCGTGGGCAGCCGGTGACCAGCAAGCCCGTGGTTTCCTGCTGGGCGCGACCTCCGGTCGTACCACCCTCAACGGCGAAGGTCTGCAGCACGAAGATGGTCACAGCCATATCCTGGCCAACACCATCCCGAACTGCGTCTCCTACGATCCGTCCTACGCCTATGAAGTGGCGGTGATCGTACAAGACGGCCTGCGCCGCATGTACGGTGAGAAGCCGGAGAACGTCTTCTACTACATCACCACCCTGAACGAGAACTATGCGATGCCAGCCATGCCGCAAGGCGCGGAAGAGGGTATTCGCAAGGGTATCTACAAGCTGGAAACCGTTGCTGGCAGCAAGGGCAAGGTTCAACTGCTGGGTTGTGGTTCCATCCTGGGTCATGTGCGCACCGCCGCCCAGATCCTGGCCAGCGAGTACGGCGTCGGTTCCGACGTGTTCAGCGTCACCTCCTTCAACGAACTGGCCCGTGACGGTCAGGACGTGGATCGCTGGAACATGCTGCACCCGACCGCCGAGGCCCGTGTGCCCTACATCGCTACCGTACTGGGTTCCGAAGCCACCATCGCTGCGACCGACTACATGAAGTCCTTCGCCGATCAGGTTCGCGCCTTCGTTCCGACCGAGCACTACCGTGTGCTGGGTACCGATGGTTACGGCCGTTCCGACAGCCGCGCCAACCTGCGTCGTCACTTCGAAGTGAACGAATTCTACGTGGTGGTTGCTGCCCTGACCGAACTGGCCAAGCGCGGCGAGATCGACAAGCAGGTTGTGGCTGATGCCATCACCAAGTACGGCATCGATGCCGACAAGGTCAACCCGCTGTACGCGTAAGAGGATCAAGTGTCGCGCCGCACTGCGGCGCGACACTATCTAGGTTTACAGTAAACGGTTAACGCGCGATACGCGTGAGGGCGGTCAGCCAGTCACGCGGATGCACGCAAGAGGATAAAGCACAATGTCCAAACAGATTATGGTGCCGGATATCGGCGCCGATGAAGTGGAAGTGACCGAGATCATGGTGGCGGTGGGCGATAAGGTCGAGCTCGACCAGTCCCTGATCGCTGTGGAAGGTGATAAAGCCTCCATGGAAGTCCCGGCTCCTGCCGCCGGTATCGTCAAAGAGATCCTGATCAAGGTGGGCGACAAGGTTGCCACCGGTTCCCAGATCATGATCTTCGAAGCAGAGGGCGCAGCTGCCGCCCCTGCTGCAGTTGCCGCCCCGGTTGCTGCTGCACCGGCCGCCGCTCCTGCTGCCGCCGTGCGCAAAGATGTACACGTACCGGACATCGGTGATGACGAAGTCGAAGTAACCGAGATCATGATTGCCGTGGGCGACATGGTTGAAGCCGACCAGTCCATCATCGCAGTGGAAGGTGACAAGGCCTCCATGGAAGTGCCGGCACCGTTCGCCGGTCGCCTGGTCGAGATCAAGGTTGCCACTGGCGCCAAGGTCTCTACCGGTTCCCTGGTAATGGTGTTTGAAGTGGCTGGCGCTGCCCCTGCTGCCGTTGCTGCTCCGGCTCAAGCCGCCGCTCCCGTGGCTGCTGCCCCGGTTGTCGCCGCTGCCAAAGAGGTCAACGTACCGGATATCGGTGGCGACGAAGTGGAAGTCACCGAGATCATGGTTGCCGTGGGTGACAAGGTTGAAGCTGACCAGTCGCTGATCGCCGTGGAAGGTGACAAGGCCTCCATGGAAGTGCCTGCGCCGTTCGCCGGTGTTATTAAAGAGATCAAGGTGAAGGCGGGTGACAAGGTCTCCACCGGTTCCCTGATCATGGTATTCGAAGTGGCTGGCGCTGCTCCTGCTGCCGCACCGGTGGCACAAGCTGCCGCTCCGGTCGCTGCTGCACCCGTTGCCGCTGCTCCGGCACCGGTTGCTCAGGCTGCTGCCGCTACCGATTTCGTTGCCAACGATGCTTACGTACACGCGTCTCCGGCGGTTCGCCGTCTGGCCCGCGAGTTCGGCGTCAATCTGGCCAAGGTCAAAGGTTCAGGTCGCAAGGGTCGTATCGTCAAAGAAGACGTGCAAGCCTATGTGAAGGATGCCATCAAGCGCGCCGAATCCGCTCCGGCTGCTGGCACCGGCACTGGCAACGGCATGAGCGTTCTGCCGTGGCCGAAGGTCGATTTCAGCAAGTTCGGTGAAGTGGAAGAGGTCGAACTGACCCGGATCCAGAAGATCTCTGGTCCTGCCTTGCACCGCAACTGGGCCATGATCCCTCATGTCACCCAGTTCGACGAAGCTGATACCACCGAGCTGGAAGCGTTCCGCAAAGAGCAGAACCTGATGCTCGAGAAGCAGAAGTCGGACGTGAAGATCACCCCGCTGGTGTTCATCCTGAAAGCCGCCGCCAAGGCGCTGGAAGCGCACCCGCGTTTTTGCAGCTCCCTGTCTGAAGATGGCAGCCGGATTATCATGAAGAAGTACATCAACATCGGTGTGGCGGTGGATACCCCCAACGGTCTGGTGGTTCCGGTGGTGCGCGATGTTAACAAGAAGGGCATCATGGAGCTGTCGCGCGATCTGGCCGAGATCTCCAAGAAGGCCCGTGCCGGCAAGCTGACCGCTGCCGACATGCAGGGCGGTTGCTTCACCATCTCCAGCCTGGGTGGCATCGGCGGTACCAGCTTTACCCCGATCGTCAACGCGCCGGAAGTGGCTATCCTCGGTGTCTCCAAGTCCGAGATGAAGCCGAAGTGGAACGGTAAAGAGTTCGCGCCGCGCCTGATGCTGCCGTTGGCTCTGAGCTACGACCACCGCGTGATCGATGGTGCCGACGGTGCCCGCTTCGTCACCACCATGAACGGCGTGCTGTCCGACATTCGTCGACTGGTCCTGTAAGTGAGAGGGCGGGCCCAGAGCCTGCCCTTTTTACTTCTCATTTCATTAACAGGATTGTAAACTTGCCCCGTTTTTTCACGGCCGCAGCCGCCCTCTTATTTAAGTAAAAAGTAGGCTTGAGACTGCGCCGTCCGGGGATATAAGAACGACAAAGAGGTCATGATGAGTAAAGAAATCAAAACTCAGGTCGTAGTACTGGGTGCTGGCCCTGCCGGTTATTCCGCTGCTTTCCGTGCGGCTGACCTGGGTCTGGATACTGTTATCGTCGAGCGTTACTCCACCCTGGGTGGCGTCTGCCTGAACGTGGGTTGTATTCCCTCCAAGGCGCTGTTGCACGTTGCCAAAGTGATTGAAGAGGCCAAGGCGCTGGCCGAACACGGCATCATCTTCGGTGCCCCGCAAACCGACATCGACAAAGTCCGTCTGTGGAAAGAGAAAGTCATCAACCAGCTGACCGGCGGTCTGGCTGGCATGGCCAAGATGCGTAAAGTTCAGGTTGTTAACGGCTTTGGTAAATTTACCGGCCCGAACACCCTCGAAGTCACCGGGGAAGATGGCAAGACCACCGTCACCTTCGACAACGCCATCATCGCCGCCGGTTCCCGTCCGGTGAAGCTGCCGTTCATCCCCCACGACGACCCCCGCGTATGGGACTCTACCGATGCGCTGGAGCTGACAACCGTGCCTGGCAAACTGCTGGTTATCGGTGGTGGCATCATAGGTCTGGAGATGGGCACTGTTTACTCCTCGCTGGGTTCCGAGATCGACGTGGTGGAATTTGCCGACCAGCTGGTTCCTGCTGCCGACAAAGACATCGTCAAGATCTACACCAAGCGCGTGGCCAAGAAATTCAACATCATGCTGGAGACCAAGGTCACCGCAGTTGAAGCCCGTGAAGATGGTCTCTACGTCTCTTACGAAGGCAAACATGCCCCTGCCGAGCCGGTACGTTACGACAACGTGCTGGTGGCAGTGGGTCGTGTGCCGAACGGCAAGCTGATGGATGCCGAGAAGGCCGGTGTGATCGTGACCGAGCGCGGTTTCATCGAGGTGGACAAGCAGCTGCGTACCAACGTGGCGCACATCCACGCCATCGGTGACATCGTTGGTCAGCCGATGCTGGCCCACAAGGGTGTTCACGAAGGCCACGTTGCCGCCGAAGTGATCGCCGGCAAGAAGCACTACTTCGACCCGAAAGTGATCCCGTCCATCGCCTATACCGAGCCAGAGATGGCGTGGGTCGGTGTGACCGAGAAGGAAGCCAAGCAACAAGGGCTGAACTTCGAAGTCGCCACCTTCCCGTGGGCTGCGTCTGGTCGCGCCATCGCCTCCGATTGCTCCGACGGTATGACCAAGCTGATCTTCGACAAGGAGAGTGGCCGCGTCATCGGTGGTGCCATCGTCGGTACCAACGGTGGTGAACTGCTGGGTGAAATCGGTCTGGCCATCGAGATGGGTGCTGACGCCGAAGATATCGCGCTAACCATCCATGCTCACCCGACTCTGCACGAGTCAGTGGGTCTGGCTGCCGAAGTGTTCGAAGGCTCCATCACCGACCTGCCGAACGCCAAAGCCAAGAAGAAAAAGTAATTTTCTTCCCCCGCTAGCCTGAAAAAGCCGCTCAATTCGAGCGGCTTTTTATTTTCTCCGTAGCCCGCCGACTTTTCTAACGCCAAATATGCTAAAGATAGGTTTTATCACGGACGAGAGATACCCAATGCTAGAGGCTCCTATTCCACCCGATGAGGCATTGCGACTGGACACCCTGCGGCGGCTCTCTTTGCTTGATACCGAAGCAGAGGAGCGGTTTGACCGGCTGACCCGCATGGCCCGACGGGTGTTTGATGTCCCGATCGCGCTGGTGAGCCTGGTGGATGAAGATCGCCAGTGGTTCAAATCCTGTATCGGATTGGAGGTCAGTGAGACCGCGCGGGATATCTCATTCTGCGGCCACGCCATCATGGGCAATGAGACCTTCATCGTACCGGATGCCTCCCTTGATCCCCGTTTTGCCGACAATCCGCTGGTGGTGGGCGGGCCTTGCATCCGCTTCTATGCCGGACAGCCACTGCAGATCGCCAACGGTTGCAAGCTGGGGACCCTCTGCATCATCGATACTGTGCCACGGGTCTTGAGTGACGAAGATGTGGGGCTGCTCAAGGATCTGGCGGCGATGGTGGTGCGGGAGCTCGAAGCGGTACAACTGGCCACCATTGATGAGTTGACCCGGATCTCCAATCGGCGCGGGTTCGTGATGCTGGCAGAGAAGAGTCTCTCGCTGGCCAGTCGCTTGCAGATGCCACTGGCGTTGCTCTATCTCGATCTCAATGGTTTCAAGGGGATCAATGATCGCTGGGGACATGCGGAAGGGGATCGGGCCCTGATTGTCTTTGCCACTCTGCTCAAACAGGCTTTTCGTGGCGCTGACGTGTTTGCCCGCATGGGGGGCGATGAGTTCGCCGTCCTGTTGCCCAATGTGGTGGAGGCGCAGGCGCAACTGGCTTATGAGCGTTTCAACACCATCTTGGCCGAGCACAATCGGCAAAGTAGTTGCGGTTATGCGCTGGCCTGCAGTACCGGGATCGTCAGCTATGATGGACGCAGTTGTGTCTCGCTGGCCGAGCTGCTCACCCGCGCCGATGAGCTGATGTATCAGCGCAAGCGGGATAGCAAGGGCTGACGGTTATACCGACGGAGCTGCCACGAGAAACAACAGAGAGCGCCGCGGCGCTCTCTGTTGTTGATAGCTCAGGTCAAGGGAAGGGTCAGAGCCGGAAGTTGCCAACCAGTTTGTCCAGCTGACCGGAGAGCTGCTGCAGGCTGCGGCTGGACTCGGTCAGCTGGTGGGCGATATCGGCGGTCTCCATGGTGAGCTGGTTGATATCCTCCACATTGCGGTTGATCTCGCCGACCACGCTGGACTGCTCCTCGGTGGCGGTGGCGACCTGGATATTCATGTCGTTGATCTGGGTGATGTGGGCGGTGATATGGCCGAGGGCCGCGTTGGCTGCATCGGCCTGACTCACCACTTCCAGACTCTGGTTACGCCCTTGTGCCATGGCACTGACGGCGCGGGCACTCTGCTCTTGCAAGCGGTTGATCATCCCCTGGATCTCGGCGGTCGAGGCGGCGGAGCGGTTGGCCAGATTGCGCACCTCATCCGCCACCACGGCAAAACCGCGACCCTGTTCACCGGCGCGAGCGGCCTCGATGGCGGCGTTCAGTGCCAGCAGGTTGGTCTGCTCCGAGATGCTGCGGATGGTTTCGAGGATGCTGCCGATGGAGTCGGTCTGGCTTGCCAGCGACTCGATGACCCCTGCCACCTGCTCAATATCGCCGGAGAGCCCGACGATGCCATGGCGTGCCTGTGCCACCACTACCGCCCCCGCATCGGCCTGATCGTTGGCCTGTTTGGCAACGTCCGCTGCCAGCGAGGCGTTACCGGCGATCTCGCTCACCGTGGCCCCCATCTCGTGGATGGCGGTCGCCACCTGCACGGTGCGGTCGCGCTGGGCGGTACAGTTATGCTGGGTCAGCTGCGCCTTGTTGGCCACCTCGTTGGCGGTGTCGGCGAGCTGGCGGGAGTTCTCTGCCACCTGTTCGATGGAGGCGTGGATCTTGGCGACGAAGTTGTTGAAGCCGGTGGCGACCTGACTCAGTTCGTCACGCCCCTCCACCTTGAGGCGCTGGGTGAGATCTCCATCGCCGCTGCCCAGCTCCTTGAACAGGTGGGCCAGCTCGTTGAGCGGACGACTGACCGAGCCTGCCAGCAGCACCCCCATCAGCCCCATGGTCAGCGCAATTACCAGCGAGATCATCAGGATCTCGTTGCGGGTCTGATCCAGCTCGGCATAGATCTCGGCTTGTGGCACCTGGGCCACCAGATACCAGTCGAGCAGCGGGATATAGCTGCTGGCCAGCACCATGGGCTCGCCATTCACCTCGGCGTTGATGACGGCAAAGGGGCGTTTGGCCAGCAGGCTGCCGGTATCACCGCTGGCAATGCTGCCAAGGGTGTCACGTTCGATGCGGTTGGCCTCGGGGTGCAGCTTCACCTTGCCGCTGCCATCGACCATAAAGACGATGCCACTCTCTTCCAGCCGGAAGTTGGCGACCATGGTCACCATGCTGTCGAGGGATTTGGCAAAGCCGGCCAGCCCGCGACCGTTGAGCTGCTGGAAGTTGACGAACAGCTTCACCTCGCCGTTGCTCTCGCGAAAGATGCTGAGGGTCATCTCCTTCTGGCTCTTGGTGTAGTCATAGAACCAGCCATCCTGTGCGGGGGTCAGGTTGCGCAGAAAACCATCCTGGTTGTAGTAGGCGGCGGTTTGGCGATCGGCGAAAGAGGCAGTCACCAGACCATACTGGTTGGCCACATCCTTGAGCTGGTTGATGAGGATGGGCTCCTGCTCTTTGGGCATGCCCCGATCCACCCAGTCGAGGATGAAGCGGTCGGTGGCCAGTTGGCGGGCGGCCTGGGCGATGCCATGGAGATCCTGTTCAATCTCCTTGCTGATCCGCTGGGTCAGGTTGGGCAGCTCCTGCTCGAACATCCGGTTTTCGATCAGTTGCTGGGCCGAGCGTTGACTGAAGTAGCCTACCAGCAGGCAGGAGACGACCACGGCCAGGGTGACCGTAGCCAGTATTTTCTGTTTAAGAGTGAGGGTTGCCAGCATAAACGTGCTCAAAGGGTGGAGGGTTGACGACCCTCATATTAGCGGCAGCGCAGCCCCACCCATGAGGCTGGCACTCCTTTAATTTACGGATTACGTTTGCGCTCACAGGGGTGACTGTTCGCGCTTCCTGCGTGCTGACCATTCGGGATGCTGATTGGCGGTTGCGCTAACCGCCACGCTCCTTATAGTAGAAGCCATCTTTGGTGACTGACCCCCTGAATAATATGGAAAATATGATGCGCAGCTTTGGTGCGGGATGGACCCGTCTGCTTTTGATGTTGGTGGCGCTCAGCCCTCTGCTGGTTCACGCCGCTGATGGTGGGCGTCCCAAGATTGCTCTGGTGCTCAGCGGCGGCGGCGCCAAGGGGTCGGCCCATATCGGCATCCTCAAGGTGCTGGAGCAAAAGCGTATTCCGGTCGACATCATAGTGGGTACCAGCATGGGCTCCTACGTGGCGGGGATGTACGCTATGGGGCTCAGCGCCGAAGAGGTGGAGCGCACCACCTTGGCCATTGACTGGAACAAGGGCTATCAGGACAAAGTGGGCCGCGATGAGCTCTCTTTGCGCAAGAAGCAGCAAAACGAGCAGTACCAGCTGCGTACCGATATCGGGGTCAATGGCGATGCAGTGCAGTTAGCGGATGGCTTCTTCCAGGGCCAATCCATGGCCAGTCTGCTGCGGGGGGCGACCTCCAATCTGCCGGTGCAGCACAGTTTCGATGACCTGCCGATCCCCTATCGGGCGGTAGCGACCGACATGGAGACAGTCACCCCCTTTGTGCTGGGGAGCGGCAGTCTCGCCAAGGCGATGCAGGCCTCCATGTCTATCCCGGGGGCGCTCAAGCCCGTCGATTGGGAGGGGCATATTCTGGCGGACGGGGGCAGTGTCAACAACATGCCGGTGGATGTCGCCAAGGCGATGGGGGCCGATGTGGTGATCGCGGTGGATATCAGCGCCAAGCTGCGCACCCGAGAGTCCCTCAAGTCTGGTCTGGCGATGATCGATCAGCTCACCACCTACATGACCCAGGTGGGCACTGAAAAACAGAAGGCGCTGCTGGGGCCTCAGGATATTTTGCTAGTACCCGAGTTTGGTGGCATGGGGATCGCCGACTTCGCCCGCATGCCGGAGGGGATCAAGATGGGGGAGGCGGTCGCCGAAAAGGCAGCGCTGCAGCTCGATAAGCTGTCCCTCAGCAAAGAGCAGTACGCCGCCTATCGCAACCAGAAATTGAGCCGTCGTGCCGAGCGCAGTGGTCAACCCGCCTACTTTATCGACAAGGTGGAGATCATCAACAAGTCGCGCCTCTCCGACGAGACAGTGCGCGCCATGCTTAAAGTGCGGCCGGACAAGGTGCAGACCAACGAGAGTCTGGAGGCGGGGATTCGTCGCCTCTATGCACTTGAGTCGTTTGATCGCATCACCTATGAGGTGGAAGAGCGCGATGGGGAGAATGTGCTGGTGGTGGATGCCAGCGAGAAGAGCTGGGGGCCGGGTTACCTCAACTTTCAGTTTGGCTTCTCTGATGACTTCGAGAACACCTCCAACTACAACGTTGGCATGTCTTATACCCTCACCAACGTCAACGATTGGGGCGCCGAGTGGCTGACCGAGGCATCGCTGGGCACCGCCAAGCACATCAAGACCAACTTCTATACCCCGCTTGAGCCTTCCCAGACCTTCTATGGCGAGGCCAGTCTGGCCTATGACCAGACGCAGCGCCGGCTGTTCTTCCCCGACCCTGACCCCTCGTCAGTGCAGCTCAGTTATCTCGACTCTGAATACTCTTTCTTCAGCACTAATATCGCTGTTGGCTGGAATCGCCAGCCATGGAGCCGCTTGTCGATGGGGCTGGAGGGGCAGACAGGCAAAATTGATGTGAAAAATATCAATGACCTGGAGGTGGATGCCAATGCATGGGGCCCTTATGCCCGTTTCGAGCACGATACCCTCGATAGTCTCTACTTCCCTTACCAAGGGGTTAAGTGGGATATGAAGCTGGGCTATTCCCACGTCGATCTGGCTGGGGAGCCCTCCGAGAGCTCCCGCAGTGAGGGGTGGAACTATCACCTCTCCATGATCAAACCCTGGTCCTGGGACCGCCATAGTCTCAACCTGATCCTCGAAGGGGGCGGCTCAGGCAGTGAAGAGGTGGTGCCGCTGCACATTCAGGATCTGGGGGGGCTGTTCCGCCTATCCGGTTTCCAGCGCTACCAACTGAGTGGCCGCTACAGCCTGTTTGGCGGCTTGCGTTACATCTATCGGGTGGCAGACAACGACTTCGGCGCGCTCAAGGTGCCGCTCTATCTGGGGGGATCCATCGAGCAGGGCGGGGTCTGGAACAAAGGCGATGATATCAGCCTGGAGAGCTCGTTTACGGCTGGCTCTGTCTATGTGGGAGTCGAGAGCTTCCTTGGCCCCATCTTCCTTGGCTACGGCATGGCGGAGGGGGGCAATGACGTCTTCTATCTGCAATTGGGCAGTACGTTCGAATAATGCCAAATTGCTGCCAATTTGTTAACTCTGGTTGATGGTGGGCAGTAATTTTTCAAAAAATATCAGGCTGGTTAGTTGGTTACGTTTTTGTGATGAATAAGTAAACAGGGTTTGGATTTTAATTAGTCGTTAAAACTTATATAGTGGGGAGCACCCTACGGGGTGTCCTGCAAGGACGATCGCCGCGAGCGTGGGCGAACCCCAAAAAAAGACCAAAGAGGAATTAGTCGTGCTTGAAACATACCGTAAACACGTCGCAGAACGTGCTGCCGAGGGCGTGGTCGCCAAGCCTCTGGATGCAGAGCAAGTCGCCGCCCTGGTAACGCTTCTCAAGAACCCGCCCGCTGGCGAACAAGACTTTCTCAAAGAGCTGTTGTCCTCCCGCATTCCACCCGGAGTTGATGAAGCTGCCTATGTTAAAGCCGGTTTTCTCACCGCCGTCGCCAAGAGCGAAGCCCACTCGCCGATCCTGACCGCAGCAGAAGCCGTTGCGCTGCTCGGTACCATGCAGGGTGGTTACAACATTCAGCCGCTGATCGATCTGCTGGATCATGCCACCCTGGCGCCGCTGGCCGCCAAGGGGCTCTCCCACACCCTGTTGATGTTTGACTCCTTCCACGACGTGGAAGAGAAGGCCAAGGCGGGCAATGCCCACGCCAAGCAGGTGATGCAATCCTGGGCTGATGCGCAGTGGTTCCTCTCTCGCCCGGAACTGGCCGAGAAGATCACCGTCACCGTGTTCAAGGTGACCGGCGAAACCAACACCGACGACCTCTCTCCGGCACCGGACGCCTGGTCCCGCCCCGATATTCCACTACATGCCCTGGCGATGCTGAAAAACGCCCGTCCCGGCATCACCCCCGACAAAGATGGCGCCGTCGGCCCCATCAAGACCATCGATGCCCTGAAAGAGAAAGGCTTCCCGCTGGCCTATGTGGGTGACGTGGTCGGTACCGGTTCTTCCCGAAAATCCGCCACCAACTCGGTGCTCTGGTTTATGGGTGACGACATTCCGTTTGTGCCGAACAAGCGCGCTGGCGGTGTCTGTCTGGGTGGCAAGATTGCCCCGATCTTCTTCAACACTATGGAAGATGCCGGCGCGCTGCCCATCGAAGTGGACGTCTCTGAGCTTGCGATGGGCGATGTGATCGACATCTACCCGTTTGCCGGCAAGATCTGCAAGCACGGTACCGAGCAGGTGCTGGCGCAGTTTGAACTGAAAACCGAGGTGCTGATCGACGAAGTGCGCGCCGGTGGCCGTATCCCGCTGATCATCGGTCGCGGCCTCACTGACAAGGCCCGCGAAGCGTTGGGTCTGCCGTTCTCTACCGTGTTCCGTCGCCCGCAGCCGGTGGCCGATACCGGCAAAGGCTTCACCCTAGCCCAGAAGATGGTGGGCAAGGCGTGCGGTGTGCAGGGCATTCGCCCGGGCACCTACTGCGAGCCCAAGATGACCACGGTCGGCTCCCAGGACACCACGGGCCCGATGACCCGCGACGAGCTGAAAGATCTAGCCTGCCTCGGCTTCTCCGCCGACCTGACCATGCAGTCCTTCTGCCACACCGCGGCCTATCCCAAGCCCATCGACGTGCAGACTCACCACACCCTGCCGGACTTCATCATGAACCGTGGCGGTGTGAGCTTGCGTCCGGGTGACGGCGTCATCCACTCCTGGCTGAACCGCATGCTGCTGCCGGATACCGTGGGCACCGGTGGTGACTCCCACACCCGTTTCCCCATCGGTATCTCCTTCCCGGCGGGCTCCGGTCTGGTGGCGTTCGCCGCCGCCACCGGCGTGATGCCGCTGGACATGCCGGAATCGGTGCTGGTGCGCTTCAAGGGCGAGTTGCAACCGGGCATCACCCTGCGTGATCTGGTCCATGCCATCCCTTATGCCGCCATCCAGAAAGGGCTGCTGACTGTCGAGAAAGCGGGCAAGAAGAACATCTTCTCCGGCCGCATCCTCGAAATCGAAGGTCTGCCGACTCTCAAGGTAGAGCAGGCATTCGAACTGGCCGACGCCAGCGCCGAGCGCTCCGCCGCCGGTTGCACCATCAAGCTGGATCAGGCGCCGATCATCGAGTACCTGAAGTCCAACATAGTGATGCTGAAATGGATGCTCTCCGAAGGCTACGGCGACCCGCGCACCATCACCCGTCGCATCAAGGGGATGGAAGAGTGGCTGGCCAACCCTGTGCTGATGGAAGCGGACAAGGATGCCGAGTACGCCGAAATCATCGAGATCGATCTGGCCACCATCAAGGAGCCAATCCTCTGTGCGCCGAACGATCCGGACGATGCCCGCCTGCTTAGTAGTGTTGCTGGTGACAAGATCGACGAGGTATTCCTCGGTTCCTGTATGACCAACATCGGCCACTTCCGTGCTGCGGGTAAATTGCTTGAGAAGTATCAGGGCGAACTGCCGACCCGCATGTGGATTGCCCCGCCCACCAAGATGGACAAGGATCAGCTGACCGAAGAGGGCTACTACGGCATTTTCGGTCGCGTCGGTGCCCGCATCGAGATCCCGGGCTGCTCCCTCTGCATGGGTAACCAGGCGCGGGTAGCGGAAGGGGCCACAGTGGTCTCTACCTCCACCCGTAACTTCCCGAACCGTCTGGGTAAAGGGGCCAACGTCTATCTGGCCTCTGCGGAGCTGGCAGCGGTGGCCGCCATCCTCGGCAAGATCCCGACCGTTGCCGAGTATCTGCAGTACGCCAAGACCCTGGATGCCACAGCGGCAGATACTTACCGCTACCTCAACTTCAACGAGATCGCCTCCTACACCAAGAAGGCCGATGCGGTAATTTTGCAGCAAGCGGTCTAACCGAGTTATTGCGCATTTAGCTCACCAAGAAACCAATAATGCCGCGTATTTACGCGGCATTATTTATTTGTGTGTCATTTGTCGTCTTTTTTGAAGATTGTTTGCACGATCCTTGCTAGAGAGATCCAACCACCTGTTTGGTGGTTCGTTTTATAAACCCTTTGCGTTATGTTGTTCGGCTATGAGCGGTAATGATGGGGCATCGTTATCGAGGGAAGATGGGTGTTTGTTCACTGGGTGCTTGCTTCGGGCAGGCCTGACGAATTGCGGCGTGGTTATTAATGTTTCTGTTCAGGCTAGATCTATCCCAAACCCGGTTACGTTTCGGCGCCACCTTGCTGGTGTTTGTCCTGCCACTGTTGGCGGGGAGCTGGATCATCAACAGCAATTATGTAGAGGATTTGAAAGCGGACTCCAGCGCCTCGGCCCACAAGGCCAGAGCCCTGCTGGAGGCCATGCTGGATCATGCGGAGCAGGCCAATCGGGAGGTATTGCCGCTGGTCAATGCCCCTTGCGCCGAGAATAAGTTGGTCCTGCGGACCAAGGTTGCGCTGGAGCCCTTCTTGCGTTCGGTCAATCTGGTTCGCAATGGCATCATCAACTGCACCTCGCTGTTTGGTGAGGTCAATGATGCTGACGACGGCTCCATCTATACCGGACGCAAGCTGCTGCTGATGAGTGGCAATCGGGTGCGGCAGAATCACCCGCTGCTGGTGGTGCGCACCGAGCAGGGCAGGGACGCCGCCTTGAGTGCCATCGACAGCACCCAGCTCAGTTTTATGCTCTCCCTGAGTGGCCAATCCAGCGAGCTGTTTTTGCAGGTAGGGTCGGCCCGCCTTGATGAGTCGGGTCGCTATCTGAGCGACCCGCCCAAACTGCACCGCAGCACCGGCTTGGCGTTAAGCTCATCGCACTATCCCTTCACCATTCATGCCGGTTACTCCCTGCCGCGTTACTGGCAGTCGGTGTGGGAGGTGCGGCGTACGGCACGGTTGTGGCTGGCGGTGTCTTCATTTTTGTTGGCTTGGGCTGTGTGGTGGATCCTGGGGCGTCCCGGCTCACCCAGTGACGAGCTGCGCCGAGCCCTGCGGGCCAGGGAGTTTGTGCCCTATCTACAACCGCTGGTAGCCAGTAATGGCGGCGGTATGATAGGGGCAGAGGTATTGATGCGCTGGCAACATGTGACTGAGGGAATGATCCGCCCCGATCTGTTTATTCCTCAGGCGGAAGAGTCGGGGCTGATCGTTCCCATGACCAACCAGATCATGCACAGCGTGGCGAGTCAGTTAAGCCGGGTACAGGAGCAACTGCCCGACGGTTTTCATCTCAGCTTCAATATCAGCGCCGCCCACTGTCACGACTTTGCCCTGCTGGCCGAGTGTCGCGCCTTCCTTGGCCACTTCGTCCCCGGCAAAGTGGTGCTGGTGCTGGAGTTGACCGAGCGGGAACTGCTGATGTCGGATCCCCAGACCCTCTCCCTATTCCGCCAGCTGGACGAGATGGGGGTTAAACTCGCCATCGACGACTTTGGTACCGGCCACTCCAGCCTGGCTTACCTGCAGCAGTTTCATGTGGATTACCTCAAGATCGACCAGTCCTTTATCGCCCGCATCGGCACCGAATCCCTCTCGGAACATATCGTGGATAACGTGATCGATCTGGCGACCCGGCTCGGGCTGGCGCTGGTGGCGGAAGGGGTTGAGACCGAGCGTCAGGCGGACTACCTCAGGGCCAAGGGGGTCGATTACCTACAGGGTTACCTGTTCGCCCGCCCTATGCCGCTGCGTCAATTTTGTGAGACGCTCTCTCCGCAAGTGGCGCGGGCGGCCTTGCCTGAAGCCGTGCGGGCAGTTACCTGAGGCGTTGCTGCGCCATATCCCCCACGCTCCCGGTAAAGGGTGTCGGCCCGATTTCCGGTAATCCGCCTCAACTACAGGGGCTTGTTTTCCATGCCTTGTGGCTCGCTTTTCGGTAGAATCGGCGCTCATTTTGACGTCAGTAAAAGATGAGGAGCGGTATGACGGTTCAGTTCCAGGCATTTCACAGCATCAAGGCGATCGGAAATCGGGAGGTGCTGTTCAACTGGTCGAGAACCAATCCCCTCGGGGCGCTGGATCAGGTGTGGCGCCCGAAAACCCGCGACCAGCTGCAGGCGCTGTTGCGGGAACATCCCGAGCGCAAGCTGCGCCTTATCGGTTCCGGCCTCTCTTTTGAACCCATTCACAGCGTCTATGCCGAGGGTAGTCAGGCGCTGCTGGTGGACTTGCACCACCTGCGTGGCCAGCTGGCGAAAACCGCCGATACCGTGACCTATCAGGCGGGTACGCCGCTCGACATCGTCTATGCCGAGCTGATTGCTATGGAGCGGATGCTGCCCGCATCCCCGGGCGTTATCGGTATCCAGACCCTGGGTGGTGCGCTCAGCACCGGCACCCACGGCCAGGGGCTGCACCAATCTGCCCTCTGCGATGCGGTGGAGGCGATGACGGTGATGCTGGCCAATGGCGACATCATCCGAGTGGATCGCAATGACCCGCGCTTTGGCGCCTTCGTGATGGGGATGGGGATGCTCGGCATATTGCTCGACGTGACCCTGCGTACCGTGCCCAACCGCATCATGCGCTGCACCAAGTTCACCACCGATTACCCCTTCCTCTTGGAACACAACGAGCGGCTCAACCGCGAGCACGGCTTCGTGAAGAGCTGGTGGTTTGCCTGGACCGGTGAGAGCCACATCTGGCTGGTGGATCCCGCCTCCGATGACGAGGTGGCCCGCTACCGTGCTGGCGGCAGCGAGCCGCTGCTGCTGGATGGCGATATCGACGCCCGCATGAACGCTACCATTGATGCCACCCTGCAGAAGATGGCGAAAGATACCAAGGATGAGGCGCTGGCCGGCGAGCACTTCGAGACGGTGCGTCGCTTCAAGGATGCCTCCGATCTGGTGGGCAACGTCTACCAGATCCTCTGCAAGGGGATCCCGGCCCCCCAGATCAACTGTGAGGTGGCGGTGCCGCTTCATCGCATGAACGAGGCGCTGGAGACTCTGCAAGCGTGGCAGCAGGCCAATCCGGGCGTGCTGCACTATCCCTTTATTCTGCGCTGCACCGGCCCCTCCGAGGCGTGGCTCAGCGCCGCTTATGATCAGTCGGTCTGCTGGATCGGTTTTCTGGTCTATCTGGCGGCGGACGGCACTTTCGTCAACGGCTCCATGGAGCAGATGCGCGAGCTGCAGCAATTGCTAGTGCCGCTCGGCGGCATTCCCCATTTTGGCAAGCATCTGGCGATGGATCTCTACGACTTCCCGGCCCTGTTGCCACGCTGGAACGACTTCGTGGCCCTCAAAGCCGAGCTCGATCCCCATGGCCGCTTTGAAAACCGCTGGCTCGCCGACCTGTTTGCCAACCGGTAAGGACTCGACATGACCGATATGCAAGATACTCGCATTCCTGTAACCCTGCTGACCGGCTTTCTCGGCAGCGGCAAGACCACCTTGCTTAATCACTGGGTCAAGCAGCCGGAGCTTGGCGAGTGCGCGGTGCTGATCAACGAATTCGGCTCGGTGGGGCTGGATCACCATCTGGTGCAGCAGGTGGACGAGCAGGTGATGCTGCTCGACTCCGGCTGCATCTGCTGCTCGGTGCAGGGCTCCCTGGTGGAGGCGCTGCAGGGGCTGTTTATGAAGGCCATCCAGCGCAAGATCAAACCGTTCAAGCGGCTGATTATCGAAACCACCGGTCTGGCCGACCCGGCCCCCGTACTGTTTACCCTGCGTGAAGAGGGCTTTATCGCCCAGCGCTACCGCTTCGACGGCACAGTGACAGTGGTGGATGCCGGTCATATCGAGCAGCAGCTGGCAGCCCAGTATGAGGCGGTGAAGCAGGTGGCGCTGGCGGATCTGCTGGTGGTGAGCAAGGGAGATCTGGTGGATGGCGAGCAGCTGGCACGGGTCGAAGCCCAGCTGGCAGCCCTCAACCCGGCGGCACCCATCGAGCGGGTGACCAATGGCGAGCTCTCGCCCAAGGTGCTGGAGAAGCTGGGTGCCTACAACGAGGCGGCCGGGCGCGACGTGCGCCAGCTGCTGGCCTGGCTGCGCACCGAATCCCCGAAACAGGGGCTGGCATCACCGATGCAACCGAAGATGCAGCCGTTCGCTGCCAAGGTGGGCACCGCGGCGCCGACCCACTTCGATCACGGTAATATCGAAAGCTTCTCCCTGCGCATCGGCGAGCCGCTCAAGCCCTCCCGCCTGCTGGCCGCCATCGATGCGGTGCAGGCCCAATATGGCGATGCCTTGCTGCGCCTCAAGGGGATCTTGCAGCTGGAAGGGGAGAGCCAGCCAGTGGTGATCCACGGCGTCCACGGCCAGCTCTATCCGCTGCAGGCGCTGGGCGACTGGCCGGAGGGCAAGGCCCAGTCCCGACTGGTGTTTATCGTGAAAAGTCAGGACAAGGCCGGTATCGAGCAGCTCTTTATGGCGACCCTCAAGGCCCCCGAGCCCAGCCTCGAAGATCGGCTCAAAGCCATGCTCGGCCAACCGGACGCCTGACAGGCCAACGTGACCCGCCCCGTTGCAACCCAACGAGTGCGGGTCTCTTTTTATGCAAGCGATGCGAGAGAGGAGGGTGGCGGTTATGTCAGAACATTCACAGAGGGTGACTCCCGCCC
Organism: Aeromonas sp. 160P; assembly: GCF_055193095.1. Lineage (NCBI taxonomy): Bacteria > Pseudomonadati > Pseudomonadota > Gammaproteobacteria > Aeromonadales > Aeromonadaceae > Aeromonas > Aeromonas sp. 160P. The sequence continues at coordinate 1,217,389 of NZ_JBUXKV010000001.1, forward strand.
AGCGCAAGTGGCTGCCCCTGCTGGCGGCGGTCGGTTTCTTTATGCAGGCGCTGGATGGCACCATCCTCAACACCGCCCTGCCCAGCATGGCCGAGACGTTGGGGGAGAGCCCGCTGCAGATGCAGTCGGTGATCATCGCCTACATGCTGACGGTGGCGCTGCTGATCCCGGCCTCCGGCTGGCTGGCGGACAGGTTCGGCACCCGCCGCATCTATCTGGCCGCCATCTCGCTCTTTACCCTGGGCTCGCTCGCCTGCGCCGCCTCCAACTCCCTCTCCATGTTGGTGGCGGCCCGGGTGTTGCAGGGGGTCGGCGGCGCCTTGTTGATGCCGGTGGGGCGACTGGCGGTGCTGCGGGTCTATGACAAACACGAGTTGCTGCGGGTGATGTCGTTCGTCACCATCCCGGGGCTGCTCGGCCCGCTGATGGGGCCGGCGCTCGGTGGCTGGCTGGTGGAAGTAGCGAGCTGGCACTGGGTGTTTCTCATCAACCTGCCGGTGGGGCTGCTCGGCTTTATCGCCAGCTGGCACTTTATGCCGGATCTGCGACAGCAGACCGCCCGATTCGACTGGCAGGGATTTGTGATGTTCAGCGTCGGCATGGTGCTGGTGTCGGTCGGCTTGCAGGGGCTGGGGGAGCACAGCATCGCCACCGGTTGGGCGCTGTTTGCGTTGATCTTCGGGCTGGCGGCGATGGCGAGTTACTGGCTCTATGCTGCCAATGCCGAGCAGCCGCTCTTTAGCCTGAGCCTGTTCAAAACATCCAGCTTCGCCATCGGCATCTGGGGCAACCTGTTTGCCCGCCTCGGCAGCGGCTCCATGCCGTTCCTTACCCCGCTGTTTCTGCAACTGGGGCTAGGCTTCTCGCCGAGCAAGGCGGGGATGACCATGATCCCCACAGTGCTGGGTGCCATGCTGACCAAAACGCTGGTGAACAAGCTCATTCCCAAGGTGGGCTATCGCCGCATCCTGATCGGCAACACCTTGGCTCTTGGGGCGATGATCGCCAGCTTCTACTTTATCGACAACCAGCTCCCCTACGGGGTATTGCTGGGCTGGCTGGCGATCTTCGGCGCCATCAACTCGCTGCAGTTCTCCGCCATGAACACTCTCACGTTGCAAGATCTCAGCCCGACGCTGGCCAGCAGCGGCAACGGCCTGCTCTCGGTGGTGATGCAGCTATCCATGAGTTTGGGGGTGGCGATATCCGCCAGTCTGCTGGGGCTTTTCTCGGCGGGTACGTCAGCGGCCAATGGTCAGTGGCTGGGGGGCTTTCACCTTACCTACCTCTGTGTCGGGCTGCTCTCCATGCTGGCGGCGCTGATCTTCGCCCAGCTGGCGCGCGATGGGGGAACGATTTCGGCTCAGGCCAAAGGATAAGAAGTAGCATCAACAACAAGGGCGCCACGAGGCGCCCTTGTCGATCAGTGCTGCTGCAATTCGCACGCTTCCCAGTGAAAGGGAATGGGGCACAGCTGCTGGGAGGCCTTGTCATAGGCCTGCCACAGCTCCCCCATGGTGCGGCCATCGACGGGGTGGCTCAGGGCGGGAGCCAGCTCGGCCAGCGGCCACAGCACGAAGGCGTTGGTGAGTACTTCACCGCGCGGCAGCATCAGCGGCGTCTCGCAGACCAGATCGCCGTAGAGCAGCAGATCGAGATCCAGGGTGCGCGGGGCGAACTTCTTGGCATCCGGCTCGCGGCCGTGGGCGAACTCCATGGCCCGAAGCTGTTGGCAGACGGTGGTCAGCGGCAGCTCGGTCTCGGCAGCAGCCACCAGGTTGTAGAAGGGGCGGCCGTTGAAACCGACCGCTTCGCTCTCGAATACCCGGGAGACCTGCAGTTCGCCAAACTCGGCATGCAGGGCATCGAGTCCGGCACGGATATGGCGATCCCGCTCGATGTTGGAACCCAAGCTGATATAGATGGTGGTCATCAGTTGCTGCTCGCGGCCGGCGTACGATGGCGCAGGATCTCGACGCCGACACCGGCGGCATTGGGCACTGCGCCCGGTTTGGTCAGGGTCACCTTGACCCACTGCACTCGCTCGTCATCCAGCACCAGCATGGCGACCTGTTCGGCCATGGTCTCGACCAGTTCGACCACCTTGCCGGTGACATGGGCGCAGATTTTGTTGGAGAGGTCGGCATAATCCAATGCCAGCTTGATATCGTCAGTTGCTGCTGCGGGGCGGTTGTCGAACCCCATCTCGAGGTCAAAGCGAAGCTTCTGGCGAATGCCCTTCTCCCACTCATATACACCGATAGTGGTCAAAACCTCGAGTCCGCGAATAAACACCTTGTCCATGACTGTACTTCTTCTTTACTCTTGATGGGCTGTGATAACAGCGCAGGGATGCTGGCCGGGCAACAGGCTTGCCGGCGCGCTCAGGTTGGGCAAGGACCCATGCCAGCGTGTGTGGCGGCATCATACCCCATTCATATCGTGGTAAAAACGACCAAGATGACGGCCCTGACGATTTTAATGATTATTCTGGCCTACCTGGGTGGTTCACTATCCAGTGCTGTGCTGGTCTCCCGTTGTAGCGGTCTGCCCGACCCGCGGGATCATGGCTCCCACAATCCGGGGGCAACCAATGTGCTGCGCCTCGGTGGTCGAGTTGCTGCGCTGGTGGTGCTGCTGCTCGATGTGCTCAAGGGCACAGCTCCCGTCTATCTCGCCTGGTATCTGCAGATCAAACCCGTCTACCTCGGCTTTATCGGGGTTGCCGCCTGCCTTGGTCATATGTATCCCCTCTTCTTTCATTTCCGTGGGGGCAAGGGAGTCGCCACAGCACTGGGTACCATGATGCCGCTCGGCTTTACCATGGGCGGCGCCGTTATCGGCACCTGGCTGCTGGTGCTGCTGGTGAGCGGCTACTCCTCGCTGGCCTCGATCATTACGGTGTTACTGAGCCCACTCTTTACCTACCTGCTCAAACCTGAGTACACCCTGCCGGTCTCTTTGCTCTCCTGCCTCATTCTGATCCGCCATCACGAGAACATCTCCCGCCTGCTAAAGGGGGAGGAACCCCGGCTATGGGGGCGAAAATCCGGCAACTGCGCCGAGGAAGTGGCAAAAATGAGTGATGTTGCGCAAAAAAAAGACGAACGAAACAAAAAGTGAAATTTCCCGTTGACCATCAGCCTTAAAATCCGTTTAATAGCGCCCACGCCCAGATAGCTCAGTCGGTAGAGCAGGGGATTGAAAATCCCCGTGTCGGCGGTTCGATTCCGTCTCTGGGCACCAAGATTTGGTGCCATGAAATAAAAATTTGTTCATGCACAATAGTTTAAAGTGTGCCGGCTTAGCTCAGTAGGCAGAGCAACTGACTTGTAATCAGTAGGTCACCAGTTCGATTCCGGTAGCCGGCACCATTTATAGATTTGCCCAGATAGCTCAGTCGGTAGAGCAGGGGATTGAAAATCCCCGTGTCGGCGGTTCGATTCCGTCTCTGGGCACCAAGTACAATTCCTCCTTAGTTCAGTCGGTAGAACGGCGGACTGTTAATCCGTATGTCACTGGTTCAAGTCCAGTAGGAGGAGCCATTTAAAAAGCCCTTGTCGCAAGACAAGGGCTTTTTTCTATTGGGCCAAGCCCGTTTATAACCATAAAAACAACCACACACGCACAGATGAACCGCAGGATAGATATGGAAAATCATGTAGTTATAGAGTCAAAGGGGCGACTTGCCGCCATTCGGGACTGGCTGGAGCCGGTGCTGGTGCTGCTTATTCTCGGCAGCCTGTTCGGTTACCTCGGCAGCCAGATGGGCCTCTCTGCCATGGTCAACACCCTGTTCAATACCGCCCACCAGCTGCTGCTCAATACCGTGCTCTTTATCATGGGGATCACTGTGCTCTCCGGTGCCCTGAGTCAGCTGCTGAGCGAATTTGGGGTGATCCGCCTGCTGGAGGTGCTGCTGGCCCCGCTGATGAAGCCGGTGTTTCGCCTGCCCGGTCGCACCGCGCTGGCGGCGCTGATGACCTTCTTCTCCGACAACCCTGCGGTGATCAGCCTCGCCAAGGACAGCCGCTTTCGCAAAGGCTTCACCCCCTGGCAGCTGGTATCGCTGACCAACTTCGGCACCGCCTTTGGCATGGGGCTGATCGTGGTGACCTTTATGGCCACCTTGCAGTTGCCCAGCGGTGAATCCACTGCCAGCGCGGCGCTGATCGGTCTGCTGGGCGCTCTGGTGGGCTCGGTGGTCTCTACCCGACTGATGCAGCGGATGATCCGCCCGTTAGTGGGGGAGGAGCTGATCGATGACCAGCCTGCGGGCAACGGCCCCAAGGTAGGGGTGACCAAAGAGGCCGCCCCCGGCTGGCTGCGGATCCTCAACTCACTGCTCGATGGCGGCAAATCCGGCGTGGAGCTGGGGATGGCGGTGATCCCCGGGGTGCTGATCATCAGTACCTTCGTGATGCTGCTGACCTTCGGCCCGGGCGACAAGGGGTATACCGGCGAAGCGTTTCAGGGGGTTGCCCTGCTGCCGGTGTTGGCCGCCAAGGTGAGCTGGCTGTTTGACCTGCTGTTTGGTTTCAAGCAGCCGGAGCTGGTCGCCTTTCCAGCCACCTCGCTCGGTGCGGTCGGTGCCGCCATGTCGCTGGTGCCGCCTTTTATCGCCAAGGGGTGGATCACCGGCAACGAGGTTGCTGTGTTTACCGCCATGGGGATGTGCTGGAGCGGTTTCTTGAGCACCCACACCGCTATGCTGGATGCCCTTGGTTATCGCCACCTCACCTCCCGCGCCATCGTCGCCCACACCATCGGCGGCTTGAGTGCCGGTGTGGCGGCTCACCAGCTTTATATGCTGCTGGGCTGAGTCGGGTTCAGATACGGATACAAAAAGAGGCTCTGCGGAGCCTCTTTGCGTTTCTCCCTGCCGCGCCCTGCTCACGGGCGCATCAATCACCCTTGCGGCGTGATGCCCTGCATCTTTAGCCAGAATTGCTCCTGACAGTGGTTGTGAAACAGCTTGCTGGCGGGGGTGATGGGGATAGGACTGGCGATGACCCGATAGCTGATCCAGCACTCGGCGCAAAGCTGCTGCGATGGCGCTTCGTCCTGCTCGTTTTGCTGGCGGATGACGACCCCATTGGCAAACCAGCTGGTCGTTATCTGGTGCCGGATCACAGTGCCGCTCTCATCATGCTCGCTATAGTGTTCACTCTCTTGGCGGGTGAGGGTGACGGTGCTCGCCTGTCGATGAATGGCCCTGATATAGCTGATTAGTTGATTCATTGCTGATCTTGCCGTGATGGTTGGCCTGCACTGGATGAGCTGCACAGGATGGAAGAGGGCTAGCCTAGCGCGCTGCCTTGGCTGCGGCAATCGCCTCGGATGCGCCGCAAGCAAACCTGAACGGGGGAGAGGAGTGGGGAGCCCGCAAAACAAGGCCGAGCTGTTGCTCGCTATCGAGACCAATTTCGGCATGCTGTTCAAGGCGTTGCAGGTCGTACCCGAGAGCCGGGTACGGGAGCTGACCATTGCAGGGCGCAGCAAGGGAACCACCATGAGCGTCGCCAATCTGCTGGCCTACCTTATCTGCTGACGAAACTCGTCTGGTCTCCGGTTTATTCAATATGGCCGATGAGGCACTGCGTGATCACCGCCTCCGGCATCATATCCCGCAGTCCTGCAATCAGCTTTTCCCCCGCCTCATGCAGCGCTGCTAGCGGCATCTCGGGCAGGCTCTCCAGAATGAACCACATCTGGCCCGAATCGACACTTAGTCGGGTACGCACACCCTGCCGCCAGTTCCAGCGCCGACAGGTGACCCCCTTGTTATCCCGCCAGACCACTTCGCCGGGCTCCACCGGCTCTTGGGTGGGCTCGCCCCCTTTCATGGTATCGAACTGCTCGCTGCCATCGGCCACTACCAGTCGCGGTTGCCCTTCATAAGCAAGCAGGTTTTCGCCCCCGACCGGAATGGCGTAGCGAATGCTGATGGCGTTGTAGAGATCGACCACGGGGTCGATGGCGGGCATGTTGCCATCTCGGGCGACCCGTTTTCTCAGGGCCTCGGCGGAGCAGGGGGTCCGCTGCGGCTTGGCGCCGAACTTTCTGAACAGATCGCCCCAGGCGGCGAGGTGTGCCTCTGCCCACGGCACATCGGCAGTCAGCATGGCGGTGCAGGCTTCATCGAGGGCGCGCGCCCCCACGTTCGGGTCAACCACGGCCGCGGCCTGCACCGTGATGCTCAGGGCGCGAAAGGCGGGAGCCAGTTGGCTGACTTCGGGGGAGATATATGGGGTAATCAGGGACATAACGACTCCAGAATCGAAAGAGGCAAGGGGAGAGCGGCTGCCGGCCAGCATAGCGGCAGCGGCAAATTCGGTTTGAGAGCCATCATGCGTGAATATGTTAAATAAGAGAATTTACATGATCTTAATGGTCATAAGTTTCTTGAATGAAAAATGGCGTGATCGAGGGGATGGCAGGAGTGGAGGGAAGGGAATCCCGTCGCTTTCGGTTTGCTCCGGCAATCTTCCTTTGCCGCTCTGACCCACCGCGGCAGCCGCTGGCCGCCCGGCTCCCTCCTGATACCCGCAGTTGTCATGCCCAAGCACGAGGCGGCCATTCAAATCGTGCGGCGGCTCAATGAGTTGGCTATGGTTGGCGTTTTTTTTCATCGTTCTGGCCCCGCTTATGCACATCTCTTTGCAACACCACCAAGGGCTGCCGTCGCGGAGAGATATCATGATCAGTACCCTGCTTCCCCTTACCTCTATCGCCCTCAAGCTGGGCAGCCAGTTGCTCAGCAGCAGTAGCAAACCCCAGCCCGTGCAACAAACCGTGCAGGAGGAGCGCCTGCCACCGACCGTCCAGAACCTGTTTCAGCGGCTCGGCATCAAGGATGCCGACAGCGAACAGAACCGTGCGGCCATCAACCACTTTATGGGGGATCTGATGCAGACCTTGGGGCAGGAGAATGGCGGTCAATCCCTCCCTGCCGCCATCGATAGCGCCCGCGGCCAGCTGGCCAACGGCACCCAGAGCACCCGTTTTGATGCCCTGCAAAGCGAGCTCAATACCCTTAAGGATTCCCTCGGTGCCAGCAATCTCAACCTCGATCAGCTGCTCGGCGCCTTTAAACAGACCCTGCCCAATGGCAAGGGGGAGGGGGTTGGCAAACTGCTAAATGCCAGTGCGTGACGGGCGGCGAGCAATAAAAAACGGCAACCTCGGGTTGCCGTTTCTGTTTGTGGTTTAACACGTTATGAGCGAGGTGATGGCGGGTTCTCCATGTCGCAGGCTACTTCCACCTGCCCCCTTGCTTGCAAGGTGTTAGCTGCCCCTTGGCGATCTGACTCATCCTTGTTCTGGCCAAGTTTGAACTTGCCAACCAGCCGCTCTATCTCGATCTCAATACCGACGACGGCCTGCACCATGCTTTCCATATATTCTCTCGGCGCATCCGCCATCTTCCATGGTGAGGGTTCCCCAGCTTCATGGATTCGGGTCAGATTGGCCAGTAGACGGCGAATAAAACGAGCATCATCACGAATTTTGATGCGGCCGTGAGCATGTACCACGCTGTAGTTCCAGGTCGGCACCTGCTTGTGATGCACATGCTTGCTCGGATACCAATTGGGGGAGATGTAGGCATCAGCAGCCTTGAAGATCACCAGCACGTCGTCCCCATCTCTGACCTCTTGCCAGAGCGGATTGTTGCGTGCGACATGGGCACGCAAGACACCCTGCCCTCCGGTTTCCTTTGCAAACTCGAATGGCAGATGGTTGGCATCCAGCCCCTGTGAGCCGTGGGTGATCAGTGCTCCTAGCGGATGTGCCCGCATCAGTTGATGCAGAGCCTCGGGGTCATCGGTGGCGAAATGAGGTGGCAGATACATGCAGATTCCTTCTATCTAGGCTGAAATCCATTCAACAGGTACAGGCATCCAGTCAGCGGGACAAGCCGTTTCGGGCGCAAAAAAGAGGGCTGGCGCCCTCTCTCTGTATCAACGGTGATTAGCTGCGTTTTGCCAGCCAGGTTTCGGCGGCAATCAGGGCTGCTTCTACCTGCTCGCGGGCGACGCCGCCTTTGGCGACTCGCTTGGCCAGGGTCGCTTCCAGCTCCAGATTGGGGTAGACGTCGAACTCGATCACCGGGCTGAAGCGCTGGAACTCGCCGATGGTCAGCTCCTCCAGCGGTCTGCCTACGCTGATGGCAAATACCACAGTCTCGCCGACGATATGGTGCGCCTCACGGAATGGAATTCCCTTGGCCACCAGATAGTCCGCCAGCTCGGTGGCATTGGCGTAGCCGCCCTGCGCCGCCGCCATGGTGCGCTCACCATTCACCTTCAGATCGATCAGCACCAGCGCCGCCATATCGAGGCAGTCGTGCCAGGTGTCGAGGGCATCGAACAGCCCCTCTTTGTCTTCCTGCATGTCCTTGTTGTAAGCCAGCGGCAGCGCCTTGAGGCTCATCAGCATGCCCATCTGGGCGCCGACCACCCGGCCAGTCTTGCCACGGATCAGCTCCAGCGCATCGGGGTTTTTCTTCTGCGGCATCAGGGAGGAGCCGGAGGTGACCGCATCGGACAATTCGACAAAGCCCGCCTCGCCGGTGTTGTAGAAGATGAGATCTTCGGCAAAGCGCGACAGGTGAGTCATGGAGAGGGATGCCACGTGCATCAGCTCCACCACGTGATCCCGATCGGAGACCGAATCCAGACTGTTGCGGGTGGCGCCGCCAAAGCCCATGTCCAGCGCCAGCGCTTCGCGGTCGATGGCGTAGGCGGTGCCCGCCAACGCGCCGCAGCCGAGCGGGCTGGTATCGAGCCGCTTGAGGGCATCCTGCAGCCGGGAGTAGTCCCGCTCCAGCATCTCCACATAGGCCAGCGCCCAGTGGGCGTAAGTGACCGGCTGGGCCCGCTGCAGGTGGGTGTAACCCGGCAGCACCGCGGCCTGATTGGCCCGGGCGGAGGCGACCAGCCCCTGCTGCAGGGCGGTGATGGAGCCGAGCAGCAGCTCGCCCTGCGCCTTGCACCAGAGTTTGAGGTCGGTGGCGACCTGATCGTTGCGCGAGCGGCCGGTGTGCAGCTTTTTGCCGAGATCGCCGACGGCAGCGATAAGCGCGCTCTCGACCCAGGAGTGGATATCTTCGGCGTCCGAATTGAGGATCTGCTGCGGATCCTGCTGCACCGAGGCGAGCAGTACCTCCATCGCTTGTTGCAGCTTGCCCTGCTCATCGGCGGTCAATACGCCCACTTTCACCAGCGCTTTGGCCCAGGCCATGGAGCCCTGAATATCTTGCTCCGCCAAGCGGTAATCGAACCGCAGCGAATCGTTGAACTGCTTGAACCGGCTATCGGCTCCCTGACTGAAGCGTCCACCCCAAAGTGCCATACTGCTCTCCTTGAATGCGTTGTCGGCGGCGCTTGCGCCTGCCGTACTCGCGCGGCCCCTTGGCCTGCGCGCAGAAATCTTGCCCTGTATTTTTCTGCATAACAGTGCAGTGGTGAGCGATGCTGTTGCCGTTGAACACGTCACATCCAGCAACTGCGAACTGGTTCCCTCTCCCTCCGGAAGAGGGCAATTCCCCCTCATCCCCAACCCTTATCCCCTTGTTTTTCAAGTAAGCGGGAGAAGGGAGCGGAGCGCTGTTCTGTCGAACCACGTGTGATAACTTGTCAGCGCTAAATGGTTAGCCAGCTGTTGTTCACCTAAACGCGATCGGTTCCCTCTCCCTTTGGGAGAGGGTTAGGGTGAGGGCAATTCCCCTCATCCCCAACCCTTCTCCCTCAAGGGGAGAAGGGAGGTAAATGTTTCAGCAGCGTATTGAAACCACCCCTGTTATCTCACAGAAGCGGCCGAGGTGCTGCCGCTCTTGTCACTCCCGCCGATGATGGATCAGGGGCTATGCCCTCTGTCTATAGAAGAGGGGGCTATGCCCCCTCAACGGAATCAACGGGTTATCGCGCTTGCTTAGCCGTGGGTGTGATCGCCACCGATGGCCTGATGCTGCTCCTTCATGGCGCGGATCCGGCTGGCCAGGGTGTAGAGACGGATAAAGCCTTCGGCATGGCTCTGGTCATACACTTCGTCGGCGCCGAAGGTGGCGAAGTCTTCGGAGTAGAGGCTGTTCGGTGACTTCTTCTGCACCGCAGTGACCTGACCCTTGTACATCTTCAGGATGACTTCACCGTCCAGATCTTCGGCGATGGCGTTGGCAGAGGCGACAATGGCCTTGCACAGTGGGGTGAACCAGCGGCCGTCATAGACCAGATGGGAGAACTCGGCCCCCAGCTTTTCCCGCCAGGCGCGGGTCGGTCTGTCCAGTACCAGCTCTTCCACGGCGCGCAGTGCGGCGACCATCACGGTACCGCCCGGGGTCTCGTAGCAGCCACGGGACTTCATCCCCACCATGCGGTTTTCGGTGATGTCGATGCGGCCCACGCCGTGCTTGCCGGCACGCTCGTTCAGGGTCATCAGGATCTGGTGCGGGCTCAGCGGCTGGTCATCAACGGCCACCACTTCACCCTGCGCCACGGTCAGCTTGACGTACTCTGGCTGATCCGGTGCCTGCTCGGCGGGCACGGTCCACTGCCAGACCGCTTCGGAGGGCTCGTTCCAGGTGCTCTCCAGCTCGCCACCCTCGGTGGAGATGTGCCAGGCGTTGGCATCGCGGCTGTAGATCTTTTTCAGGGTCGCCTTGCAGGGGATGCCGCGGGTCTCCAGATAGGTCAGCAGATCTTCCCGGGAGCGCATGTCCCAGATCCGCCACGGGGCGATCACTTTCAACTGGGGCGCCAGTGCGGCGACTGCCCCTTCAAAACGCACCTGATCGTTGCCCTTGCCGGTGCAGCCGTGGGAGATGGCATCAGCCCCTTCCGCCAGTGCTGCTTCTACCATCGCCTTGGCGATGATCGGGCGGGCCATGGAGGTGCCCAGTAGATAGGTGCCTTCATAGACGGCGCCGGTCTTCAGGGTCGGGTAGACGTACTCTTTGACGAACTCTTCGCGCAGGTCTTGGACGATGCACTTGGTGGCGCCGGAGGCGATGGCCTTCTGCTCGATCCCTTCCAGATCGTCGCGCTCCTGACCGACGTCGGCCACGAAGGCGATGATTTCGGCGTCATAGTGTTCTTTCAGCCAGGGAATGATGGCCGAGGTATCCAGTCCACCCGAGTAAGCCAGTACGATCTTGTTGATTCCGCTCATTTTACTTCTCTCCATGATGATTCGATAAAGGTGTCGTGATTCAGCTTGAGTAGCGCGTTACTTGTTGCCCTGATTATTTATGCCCAAACAGGGTCAGCAACACGGCGTTCTGGATATGCATCCGGTTTTCGGCCTCGTCCATGATGAGGGAGGCGGGGCCATCCATCACCTGCGAGGTGATCTCCAGCTCCCGGTGCGCCGGCTGGCAGTGCAGCACATGCTGGATGCCGGTGCGGTCGAGCAGGGCCTGGTTGATCTGATAAGGCATAAAGATATCTTTTACCTGCTCCATTGGCGTGCTGTCACCCATGGAGACCCAGGTATCGGTGTAAACCACGTCAAATCCTTCGATATCCGCCACGTCATCGCTGATGTGAATGGTGGCGCCGGAATCGGCCGCAAGCGCCTGCGCCTGCAGGAAGATCTGGGTATCCGGGCCATGGCCTTTCGGGCAGATCAGGGTGACATCGGTGCCCAGAGTGGCCCCCAGCAGCAGCAGAGAGTGGCTGACGTTGTTGCCATCACCGAGGTAGGCGAGTTTCACCTTCGACAGATCGTCGTAGTGCTCGGCAATGGTCATAAAGTCGGCCAGCCCCTGACAGGGGTGGTAGAGGTTGCACAGGCTGTTTACCACCGGCACTGTGCCGTGCTCTGCCAGCGCCACTAAGGTCTGGTGGTCGAACACACGGGCGACGATGGCATCACACCAGCGTGACAGGTTGGCGGCGAAATCCTTCACCGATTCCCGTTTGCCCAGCGCGCCGTTCTGCTGATCCAGATAGACGCTGTGGCCGCCGAGCCGGGCGATGCCGATGTCGAAGGTGACCCGGGTACGCAGGGAGGGCTTCTCGAACAATGTGACCACGCTCTTGCCTGCCAGCGCCTGGCTGTACTTCTTCGGGTCGGCCTTGACCGCTTTGCCCAGCGCAATCAACGCTTCGATCTGGGCTTTGTTCAGATCACTGTCTTTCAGAAGATGTTGCATCGGATGTTCCTTGTTCCGGTGGAGATCAAATAGCGACTTGGGTGCCGACCGCGCCGCCAGCCAGCAGCTTGAGCAGCTGATCCGGGTAGCGCCAGCTGGCGACACAGACCGGCTTGCCGAGGGTCTCGGCAGCGTGCAGGGCCGCTTCTACCTTGACCGCCATGCCATCGCGGATCACCCCTTTCTCCATCAAATCGAGGGCGGTCAGCTTGTCGAGCTGGGGCACCAGCTTGCCCTTGCCATCGAGGATGCCGCTCACGTCGGAGAGCATCACCAGATCGGCGCCGAGCGCTTCGGCAATGGCGGTGGCCGCCTGATCCGCGTTGACGTTCATCAGCTGCCCATCGGCGGTGATGCCGATAGAGCTCACTACCGGTAGGAAGCCCTGACCGAGGATCCCCGCCACCAGTGCCGGGTTGCCCGGTTTGCACTCGCCGACCGCGCCGAGATCCGGGTCGAGCTGGGTCACCTGACACAGGCCGCCATCCGCCAGACAGAGTCCCACCGCCGGAATGCCGGTGGCAATCGCCTTGGCCATCATCTGCTTGTTGGCAGTGCCCGCCAGCGCCCCGGCAATAAAGGGGATCTGCTCGAACGGAGTCACCCGCAGGCCATTCTTCTTGGTAGAGGTGAGACCCAGTCCCTTGAGCAGGTCATCCACCAGACAGCCACCGCCGTGTACCAGTACCAGCGGACGGTGCTGATCGTCGAGAAAGGTTTTGAGGGTGGCGAACAGGGCGGTCAGCGCCTCGTCGTTCTCGATAAGGGCGCCGCCCAGCTTGATAACCAGCGTCTGTTTGTCCATCGTTGCAATCCTTCCTTAAGTCCTTAAATCAGGCCGGTGGCCGGTTCAAATCCGAATTTGATATTTATGCACTGCATGGCTTGCGAGGCGGCACCCTTGAGCAGGTTGTCGATGGCGGAGACCACTACCAGCATGTTGCCCTGCTGTTGCCAGGCAATATCGCAGTAAGGGGTGTTTGCCACACCGCGAATGGAGGGCATCTGGCCGGTGAGGCGCACTAGCGGCTTGCCTTCATAAGCCTTGAGGAAGGCCTGATCCACCTGGGTGGGGGTCACGCCGTCCGCCAACTGCACATAGATGGTGGCCAGGATACCGCGCACATAGTTGCCAAGGTGGGGTTGGAACAGCACCTCCTTGCCGAGGTGGTGGCTGATCTCCGGCTGGTGTCTGTGATTGAAGGTGCCGTAGGGATTGAGGCTCACTTCACAGAAGCTGCTGTTGATGGCTGCTTTGCGACCGGCACCGGAAACCCCGGAGACGGCGTTGATGATCGGCTGCCACCCCTTGGCAATCAGGCCATCCTGCTGCAGCGGCTTGAGGGCGCAGAGGGAGGCGGTCGGGTAGCAGCCGGGCACGGCGATAAGCTGGGCGGTGGCTATGGCATCGGCATTCCACTCCGCCAGACCATAGACGGCCTGATCCAGCCACTGCTCGCTGTCGTGGGTGAAGCCGTAGAAGCTGTCGTAAAAGCCCTGATCCTTGACCCGGAAGGCGCCGGAGAGATCGAATACCGGCAGCCCCTTGGCGAGAAACTTGGGGGCCAGCTTGGCGCTCACCTCGTGGGCAGTGGCCAGCAGCACCAGATCGGCCTGGGTCAGGATCCGGGTCATGCCGTCGTCGTCCAGCGGCAGCAGCGGCTGATCGAGGGCACCGACCCACTGGGGATGCAGGGAAGAGAACCGCTTGTGGGCATCCTGACTGCCAGCGGAGACATAGAGGCCGAACAGCTTGAGTTGTGGATGGTTCTGTACCAGTGCGGCCAGTTCGGCTCCCGCGTAGCCACTGGCACCGACGATAACGGTGTTAAGCATGTTGAATATTCCAAGTCAGAGTTCGAGATTCACAGCATGGCGCTGCAGTGCAAGGGGTTCATTCACCCCGGTGCACCGTCTTGATAAAACAAGTGCGGAGGGGCAATTCAGGCGGGTGTGTGTCGTCGGTTATAGATCAGGTGACAGAACATTAACTTTCCCTTACAACTAGAAGCCTTTGTTGATGAGCCAGATATTCAGGTAAAATTACAGAATATTCATGCACTCACTTTGCATTTGTATTTTCTAACAGAAACATTCCGGGGACGCAAGGAGGAGCTGATGGCCAATCTGGATTTTTTTTCACTTTATAAGAATATTATTGCGATTCCCTCTATCAGCAGCACGGATCCCAAGTGGGACCAGAGCAATGAGGCGGTGATCCGGCTGCTGGCCGACTGGTTCGGTCAGCTCGGTTTTCACTGCGAGGTGACGGCGCTCCCCGATCTGCCCGGCAAGTTCAATCTGGTGGCAACGATCGGTCAGGGGGAGGGCGGCCTGCTGCTGGCGGGTCACACCGATACGGTGCCGTTTGATGAGGGGGGTTGGAGCAAGGATCCCTTCAAGGTGACCGAAGAGGGCAATCGCCTCTATGGCCTCGGTACCATCGATATGAAGGGCTTCTTCGCCTTTATCGTTGAGGCACTGAAAGAGATCGACCTCACCGCGCTCAGCAAGCCGCTACGCATCCTCGCTACCGCCGACGAAGAGACCACCATGGCGGGGGCCCGCGCCATCGCTGCGGCGGCCGAGCTGAAACCCGATTACGCCGTGATTGGCGAGCCGACTGGACTGGTGCCGGTGGTGGCCCACAAGGGGCATATGTCGGAGGCAATCCGCATTACCGGCAAGAGTGGTCACAGCTCGGATCCCGCCAACGGCGTCAACGCCATGGAGATCATGCACAAGGCGATGGGACAGGTGCTGCGTTTGCAGCAGGATCTGAAAGAGCGCTACGCCGACCACCGCTTTGCGGTGCCGCAGCCGACCCTGAACCTCGGTTATATCCAAGGGGGCGA
This sequence comes from Aeromonas sp. 160P, assembly GCF_055193095.1. Taxonomy (NCBI): domain Bacteria; kingdom Pseudomonadati; phylum Pseudomonadota; class Gammaproteobacteria; order Aeromonadales; family Aeromonadaceae; genus Aeromonas; species Aeromonas sp. 160P. Next base: position 1,232,398 of record NZ_JBUXKV010000001.1, read on the forward strand.
CAGCCCGAACCGCATCTGCGGCTGCTGCGAGCTGCATATCGACCTGCGACCCACTCCGCAGGTGGGGCCGGATGAGCTGATGGGGATGCTCAAAGAGGCGCTGTCGCCCATCGAGATCCACCAGCCGGGCTGCCTGCATCTGCAACACCTGCACGAGCCCATTCCCGCCTACGCCTGCGACGACGATTCAGTGCTGGTACGGGAGGCGGAGAAGGCGAGCGGCCGCGCTGCCGAGTCGGTCAACTACTGCACCGAGGCGCCGTTTATCCAGCAGCTTGGTTGCCAGACCATAGTGATGGGCCCCGGCCATATCACCCAGGCGCATCAGCCGGATGAGTATCTCGACCTCTCCTTCGTCAAGCCGACCACCACAGTGTTGCAGCACCTGATCAGACGTTTTTGCCTGTAGCGGCAGCGGTGAAAGGGGCGTAAAAACTGTAAGTAAGTTACATAACAAGCCGGTTGTGGAGTAGTGACGGAAATACATGTTCTGAATCGGCCTGTTATTTGACCTTGCGCAGACAATCTGGGTAGATTGTCACCCTAAGATGACGGAGCATATGTTGTAATCGCACAACAATAAGTGAGGTCGTCTTGCACCCCGGATGGGTGTCAGGCACCAACAAGATAAGGATGTGGAATGAACGAAAAGTACGCCGCACTACGCGCCAACGTAGGTATGCTGGGTCAGCTGCTGGGTAAATCCATCAAGGATCATCAGGGTCAGGCCTTTCTCGACAAGATCGAAACCATTCGCCAATTGGCCAAGTCCTCCCGCAAGGGCAATGAATCAGACCGGGAACGTCTGCTCGATACCCTGCGCACCCTGAGTGATAGCGAGCTGCTGCCGGTGGCACGCGCCTTCAGCCAGTTCCTCAATCTGGCCAACGTGGCGGAACAGTTCCACACCATCTCCCGTCGCTGCGAAGAGCAGGTCTGCACCCCGGATCCGCTGGAGCAGATGTTCGACAAACTCAAAGCCTCCAACCTGTCGCAAGAGGCCATCATTCAGGCGGTGCGCGAGCTGGATATCGATCTGGTGCTGACCGCTCACCCCACAGAGGTGACCCGTCGTACCCTGATCCACAAGCACGTGCAGCTCAACGACTGCCTCGAGGCGCTGGAACTCTCCGACCTGCTGCCCCGCGAGCGGGACAAGATCCTCAATCGCATCGAGCAGCTGATCAATCAGGCGTGGCACACCAACGAGATCCGCGAACAGCGCCCGACTCCGGTGGACGAGGCCAAGTGGGGCTTTGCGGTGGTGGAGAACAGCCTGTGGCCTGCCATTCCCGAATTCATGCGCAATCTGGACGAGCGTCTGCAACACCATCTGGGTGTGCGGCTGCCGCTGGATGCCGCGCCGGTCAAGTTCACCTCCTGGATGGGCGGTGATCGCGACGGCAACCCCTTCGTTACTGCCAAGGTGACTGCCGAAGTGCTGGAGCTGGGCCGCTGGATGGCGGTGAGCCTGTTCTACAAAGACATCAAGGAGCTCACCTCCGAGCTCTCCATGTCCGACTGTACCGACGCCGTGCGCGCCCGGGTTGGCGATCACCCCGAGCCCTACCGTGCGCTGGTGCGCGAGCTGCGTGAAGCGCTGCGCGAAACCAAGGAGCACCTCACCGCCAAGGTGCAAGGGCAGGTGAGCGAGAGCCTGGATCTGGTCAAGACCACCGCCCAGCTGCGCGAGCCACTGGAGCTCTGCTACCACTCCCTGCACGCCTGTGGCATGGGCAATATTGCCGACGGCATGCTGCTGGACGTGCTGCGCAAGGTCGCCTGTTTCGGCATCCATCTGGTCAAGCTGGATATCCGTCAGGATGGCGAGCGCCACGGGCTGGTCTTCTCCGAACTGACCCGCTATCTGGGTCTGGGGGATTACGCCGAGTGGAGCGAAGATGACAAGCAGGCCTTCCTGCTCAATGAGTTAAGCTCTCGCCGCCCGCTCATTCCCCACGATTGGGAGCCAAGCGCCGAGGTGCGCGAGACGCTGGATACCTGTCAGGTCATCGCCCAGTACGACCCCGATGCGTTCGGCATCTACATCATCTCCATGGCCGGTGCGCCGTCCGATGTGCTGTCGGTGCAACTGCTGCTCAAAGAGGCGGGCTGCAAGTTCCGCATGCCGGTCGCCCCGCTGTTTGAAACCCAGGATGACCTGATGGCGGGCACCGCCGTGATGGAGCGCCTGCTCTCGGTGGACTGGTATCGCGGTTACATTCAGGGTCGTCAGTACGTGATGATCGGTTACTCCGATTCCGCCAAGGATGCGGGCATGATGGCCGCTGGCTGGGCCCAGTACGCCGCCATGGAATCCCTGGTGGGTCTGGCCGAAGCCAACAATATCCGCCTCACCCTGTTCCATGGCCGTGGCGGTACCGTCGGTCGTGGTGGTGCGCCAGCCCATCAGGCGATCCTCTCCCAGCCGCCGGGATCCCTGCGCGGCGGTCTGCGTACCACCGAACAGGGGGAGATGATCCGCTTCAAGTTCGGCTTGCCGAAAGTGGCGATCAAGAGTCTGGCGCTCTACACCAGCGCCGTGCTGGAAGGCAACCTGCTGCCGCCGCCCAAGCCGAAACAGTGCTGGCGCGAGGTGATGGAGCAGCTGGCGACCGACTCCTGCGATCACTACCGCAGTATCGTGCGCGGTCATCCGGACTTCGTTCCTTACTTCCGCGCCGCCACCCCGGAAATGGAGCTCGGCAAGCTGCCGCTCGGCTCCCGCCCCTCCAAGCGCAAGCCCAACGGCGGCGTCGAGAGTCTGCGCGCCATTCCGTGGATCTTCGCCTGGACCCAGAACCGCCTGATGCTGCCAGCCTGGCTCGGTGCCCACAAGGGGCTGCAACAGGCCATCGATGGTGGCAAGCTGGCTGTGCTGGAAGAGATGAGCGCCCAGTGGCCCTTCTTCCGCACCCGCCTCGAGATGCTGGAGATGGTGTTCCTCAAAGCGGACGCCTGGCTCGCCGAGTACTACGACACCCGTCTGGTGCCGCAGGAGCTGTGGGGCCTTGGTCAACAGCTGCGTCAGGAGCTCGCCGACTCCATCGAGGTGGTGTTGAAACTGAGCCCGCGCGGGGATCTGCTGGAGGATCAGCCGTGGATCAAGGAGTCCATCAAGCTGCGTAACCCCTATACAGACCCGCTCAACGTGCTGCAGGCCGAGCTGCTTAACCGCTCCCGTAACCAATCGGAGACCCTGCACCCCGAGCTGGACAAGGCGCTGATGGTCACCATCGCCGGTATTGCCGCAGGTATGCGCAACACCGGTTGATTGCCAGCCCAAGCCAGCGGGCTTGAGCGATATCCATCAAGCCAAAGGGCGCCGACAAGGCGCCCTTTGTGTTTGTTTTCCGGCAGAATTCGGACAGATGGGAACCCCGTCCTGATGTGAGGCGGTATTTCGTAGGGCGCAATAAGCGCAGCGCATTGCACCACTCGAAAATGTGTTTTTCATGGAGTTCTCCGGCGTTTGATATGGCAAGCGGTGCAATTCACTTCGTTCATTGCACCCTACGAATAACGAGCGCTGCGTGACCCTCCGGCTTGCATCCCCCGCTATGCAGGCGCAGACTGTTTGGCCTTGTTTTTATGCGATTCAATTCAGGGCAACCATTATGACCCCAGCCATCAACCTGCTGAAGAAGCTCAAGATCCCACACAAGCTCTATCCCTACGAGTGCGAAGCCCACGACGATTTCGGCAAGCATGCCGCGACCCAGCTCGGGCTGCCGGAGGCGCAGGTGTTCAAGACCCTGGTCGCCCATCACGACAAGCAGGCGGTGGTGGCCATCGTTCCCTCATCCGGCATGTGCAGCCTGAAGCAGTTGGCCAAGGCGACCGGCCTCAAGAAGGTGGAGATGATGAAACCGGCGGAAGCGGAGAAGCTGACCGGTTACAAGGTGGGCGGCATCAGCCCGCTGGCCCAGAAGAAGCTGCTGCCTACCGTGCTCGATGAGTCGGCGCTGCAGTTTGACGAGATCCTGGTGAGCGGCGGCAAGCGTGGCCTCTCGGTCGGGGTAGCGCCGCAGGATATGCTGACCCTGATGAAGTGGATCGCCGCCCCTATCGGTGAAGAGTGAGATGTGGGAGCTGTAAGAGGCGTCATGAGCAGCGCCACGCAGTCGTTCTGGCTCAGCGCTCCTGGAGTGCTTTCTCCCATTACCGTACTGTATTCAAGGGAATACGGGCAGGTCTATACTGGATAGACCTTGTGGTGTGAGCTTGGCCAACATGTCGCGACTGCTGTTCTGCCTCTTATTGTTCCCTGCTGTTTTGCTGGCCGAAACCCGTTACACCTATGTCAGCCCGGAGAGCGAGCGGGACCCGCGCACCACCTATGACCGGGAGTTGCTGCGCCTCGCCCTCGACAAGACCCGCGATCAGTTCGGCGACTACGTGATGGTGCCAGCGCCACCCATGACCAAGGCGCGTGAGCGGCTCAGCCTGCAGCTCGACAGTTTTCCCAACTTCTTTGTGATGGACAGCTACAGCCGGACCCGCGAGCGGTTGGGGTTGGCCTATGTCCGCTTCCCAATCCATCTGGGCATCGTCAGTTACCGCATCTGTTTTGTCAGCCCGCAGCAACAGGCGGCAGTGGCCAGGGTGACCGACCTCAAGGGGCTGCGCCAATTTACCTTCGGTCAGGGTCGGGGCTGGCTGGATGTGGATATTTTGCGTCACGCTGGGCTCGAAGTGGTGGATATCGAGGGATATGAGCTGCTGTTCAAGATGGTGGCGCGTGGCCGTTTCGATCTCTTCTGTCGCGGGGTGAGCGAGCTGCGCAGCGAGCAGCTCACTCATCAGGAGATTGAGGGGCTCAAGGTCGATGATGCCCTGATGCTCTACTACCCCTTGCCTCGGGTCTTCTACACCAACCCCCACAATCGCGAGGCGCTCAAGCGGGTCGAGCAGGGCTTGCAGTTGGCGTGGCAGGATGGCTCGCTCCAGGCGCTGTGGCGCAAGAGCTTTGGCCCGGCCATCGCCTTTGCCAAGCTGCCAGAGCGACGCCTCATTCGGCTGGAAAACCCCTTTCTCAAGGGCATCAGCTTCGATTACCGCCCCTACTTCTACAATCCACAAACCGATCGCTTCGGCGATCAGTGAGGCTGCTGCCGCTGGCGGCAGAGGGCCAACCAGGCTTCGGCGGTGCGTGACAGATAGCGCTCGCTCGGCCAGATCACCCCGAGTTGCCAACTCAGTTCAGGCTCCAGCGGCCGCACCACCAGTCCGTCCGGGGTCAGCCGATTGCAGACTGGCTCCGGTAAAAAGGCGATCCCCATGCCGCTGCGCACCATGGCGGTGAGAAAATCCCACTGGCTGCTGCGCGCCGCCACTTGCGGCACAAAGCCCGCGTTCTGACATGCCTGCTCCAGTCGTTCGCTCAGGGTGAAGGCCTGGGTATAGAGCAGGAAGGGCTCCTCCTGCAGGGATTCCAGCCGCAGCGGCGTATCGCCGCGCCAGCGGGGTTGATCCGGCAGCACTACCCTAATCGGATATTGATCCAGCTCCAGCGCGCTGAGGGCGCCCCCCTCTTTGGTCGGCAGCATGGTGATGGCCAGATCCAGCTCACCTTCCAGCACCGCCTGCTCGATGCGGCGACCACCGTACTCCACCAGGGTCAGCTCTACCTTGGGATAGAGGGTGCGGTAGGCGCGGATCAGATCCGCATAGACGTGGCCGACCATGGGGGGAATGCCGAGGGTGAGGCGACCGTGTTGCAGGCTCTGCAGATCCGCCAGTTCCGCTTCCAGCTGCTGCATCTCCGCCAGAATGGTCTGGGCCCGGTTGAACAGTACCTGGCCGCTGTCGGTCAGGGTGAAGCGGCGCCCCTCCCGGTTGAGCAGGGGCAGGCCCAGCTCCTCCTCGATATTGCGGATCATCTTGCTGATGGTGGGCTGGGTGACAAACAGTTTTTCAGAGGCTCGGGTGAAGCTCTGCTCTCGCACCAGTTCGACAAAATAGCGCAGGGCACGAATATCCATGGACTCTCTCTGCTCTGGTTGATAGATGTATGCCTTTTTGGCATGAATTTGATAATTTTAATTCATTATTTGAAGGTTTAGCGCATCTCTATACTGTGAACCGGTTCACAGAAAGACGATGATCATGAAAACCCTCTGTTTGCGCTGGTTACAGACTCCCTTCCAGATTGTGTTGCTGGCAGCCATCTGGCTACTGGCCGATACCGCGGTGCGCACCCTTCATCTGCCACTGCCGGCCAACCTCACCGGCATGCTGTTGCTGCTGGCCTGCATCCTGCTCGGGGTGGTCAAGGTCGAGTGGTTCCGTGCCGGGGCCCGCTGGCTGCTGGCGGAGATGCTGCTGTTCTTCGTCCCTGCTGTGGTGGCGGTGGTCAACTATCAGGATCTGCTGTTGCAGGAGGGGTGGCGGATCATGGTGGTGCTGTTGGTGAGTACCACCCTAGTGCTGGGCACCACAGCGCTGGTGGTGGACAGGGTTTACCGCCTTGAACTGAAACTGGCCCGTCGGAGTCGCCGTCATGTCTGATACCCTGCTCGGGCTGCTCTGTTTCGCCCTGACCCTGATCTTCTACTACGCCAGCAAATGGCTCTACGGCAAAAAGCGCATCCTGCCGCTGATGCCGCTGCTGCTGGCGCCGACCCTGCTGGTGGCTGTGGTGCTGCTGTTCCACATTCCTTATCAGGATTACATGGCCCAATCCCACTGGCTGCTCTGGTTGCTGGGCCCGGCCACCGTGGCCTTTGCGGTGCCGGTCTACGAGAACCGCCAGCTGGTGCGTCGTCACTGGCTGTCGCTGTCGGTGGGGGTGGTTGCCTCGGTCATCATGGCGGTCGGTAGCACAGTGCTGCTGGCGCGCTGGCTGGATCTCTCCGACATGCTGCAACGCAGTCTGGCGATGCGCTCTATCACCACCCCCTTTGCGGTGGAGGCGACCCGCGCCATCGGCGGTCAGAGCGATCTCACTGCGCTGTTTGTGGTGCTGACTGGGGTGATCGGCATGGCAGTGGGGGAGAGCGTGCTCACAGTGCTGGCCATTCGCAGCCGTCTCGGCAAAGGGGCTGGCTTTGGTGCCTCGGCCCACGGTGCTGGCACAGCTAAGGCCTATCAGATGGGTAACGAGGAGGGGGTGGTTTCCAGCATGGTGATGATGATCGCCGGTATGGTAACCGTGCTGCTTGCCCCCCTGCTTGGGCGGGTGTTCTGGTAATCCCCGATAGCGGTTGGCGCACTACACTCAAACCATCAGGTTGTATGGATACTGTTTATGACTCCTTGCTGGCGCTTGTTATTTTGCTTGTTGGGTGGCGTTTTGTTACCAATGCCAGCCCTGCAGGCGGCCGCTATTTTTACTTATCCCAGCCCTGAAAGTGATCAGGATACACGGGCACTCTACTACCGTGATGTGCTGCAGCTGGCGCTGGAGAAAACCCTCGATAGCCATGGTGTCTACCAGTTGCGGCCTGCCCCGCAGATGAACCGGGTTCGACTTCGTCTTGAGGTCCGGCTGGGCACTTATCCCAACTTCTTCTCGGCCGATAGCCAGCGCACCCCTGATGAAATGTTATTCCTTGATTACGTGCCTTTCCCTGCCGAGCTTGGCATCCTGGGTTATCGCATCTGTTTTGTCAGCCCCCAGCGGGAGCGTGAGGTCGCCAATATCACCCGATTGGAGCAGTTACAAGCACTGCAGCAGGGGCAGGGACGTGGCTGGCAGGATGTGTTTATTTTACGGCATGCGGGTATGCAGGTGCAGGAGGTAGACAGTTATGAGCGGTTGTTCAAGTTAGTGTCGCGCGGGCGGATAGACCTGTTTTGTCGTGGTGCCAACGAGCTGTATACCGAGCTGGAGCAGCGCCCGGAACTGGGGCTGCGGGTCGACAAGCAGGTGCTGATCCATTACCCCTTTCCCCATCTTTTCTACACCAACAAGGATAACAAGCAGGGGGTTATCCGTATTACCAAGGGGTTGCAATTAGCCTGGCTTGATGGATCTTTGCAAAAGCTCTGGGCAAGTTATTTCAGATCCGGCCTTGAGCGGGCCAATTTGCCGGCCCGTCAGTTGTTTGAGTTGGAAAATCCGCTATTAACCCCCCTTGGCGTTGATCTTACCCCCTACCAGTATGACCCCATTCGTCAGCAATTCGGCAAGGGGACGCCCTGAGCGAGCAGGCAAAAAAAGGGGAACCTCGCGGTTCCCCTTTTTGCATGCCTGAGCAGCGGCAGGAGCTTACAACATCTGTTTGAGACGATAGAGCAGATCGAGCGCCTGACGGGGGGTCAGCTCGTCGGGGCGCACCGCTGCCAGCTCTTCCACCACCGGATGGGGCTGTGGGGCGAGGGTCACCGGGGCCGGGCGGGTTTCACCGGCGGCCACCGGGGTGGCGCTTTCCAGCTCGTGCAGTTTGTGCCGAGCCTGCTGGATCACCGATTTCGGCACCCCCGCCAGCGCCGCGACCTGCAGGCCGTAGGAGCGGCTGGCCGCCCCCTCCTGCACCGCGTGCATAAAGGCGATGGTGTCGCCGTGCTCGACCGCGTCCAGATGGACATTAGCCAGCCCTTCCATCAGCTCCGGCAAGCGGGTCAGCTCGAAATAGTGGGTGGCGAACAGGGTGTAGGCGCCAATCTTGCTCGCCAGCTGTTCGGCACAGGCCCATGCCAGCGAGAGGCCGTCGTAGGTGCTGGTGCCGCGGCCAATCTCGTCCATCAACACCAGACTGCGGGCGGTGGCGTTGTTGAGGATGTTGGCGGTCTCGGTCATCTCCACCATAAAGGTAGAGCGGCCGGAGGCGAGATCGTCCGACGCCCCGATGCGGGTGAAGATGCGGTCGATGGGGCCGATGCGGGCGCTGTCGGCGGGCACGAAGGCACCGATATGAGCCAGCAACACGATCAGCGCGGTCTGGCGCATGTAGGTGGATTTACCGCCCATGTTGGGGCCGGTGATGATCAGCATCCGGCGGCTGCGCTGCAGGTTGATCGGGTTGGCGATAAAGGGATCGCTCATCACCTGTTCAACGACCGGATGGCGGCCCGCCTCGATCAGGATCTGCTCCTCATCGATCAGCGTCGGGCAACGGTAGTCGAGGCTCTCGGCCCGCTCCGCCAGATTGGCCAGCACGTCCAGCTCCGCCAGTGCGGCGGCGGACTCCTGCAGATCGCCGAGGTGAGGCAACAGACCGTCGAGCAGCTCTTCGTAGAGCCGCTTCTCCAGCGCCAGCGCTTGGGACTGGGCGGTGAGCACCTTGTCCTCGTACTTTTTCAGCTCGTCGATGATGTAGCGTTCGTTGTTCTTGAGGGTCTGGCGGCGGATATAGTGGGCCGGCACCAGATGGCTGTTGGCGCGACTGACTTCGATGTAGAAGCCATGTACCCGGTTGTAGCCCACCTTGAGGGTGTTGATGCCGGTCAGCAGCTTCTCCCGCTCCTCGATACGGGCGAGGCTGGCGGTGGCCCCGTCGGCCAGATCCCGCAGCTCGTCCAGCTCCTGATGGAAGCCGTCACGGATGACGCCGCCATCGCGGATCAGCACTGGCGGTACCTCCATCACCGCCCGCTCCAGCAGGTCGAGCAGCTCGGGGAAGGTGCTGGCGCGCTCGGCCAATTGCTGCACCGCTTCGTGTTGGTTGTCCGCCAACAGGCGCTGCAACTCGGGCAACTGGGCGAAAGCCTGACGCAGCCGGGTCAGGTCGCGCGGACGGGCCGAGCGCAGGGCCAGACGAGCCAACACCCGTTCCACGTCGCCGACTTGGCGCAGCAGACCACCCAGCTCGTCATAGAGGTTCTGTTCGATCAGCTCCTTGATGGTGCTCTGGCGACCTTTCAGGATCACTCGATCGCGGATCGGCTGGTGGATCCAGCGCTTGAGCAAGCGGCTGCCCATGGGGGTGGCGGTGCGATCCAGCACCTCGGCCAGGGTATTTTCATAGCCCCCCGCCAGATTCTGGGTCAGCTCCAGATTGCGGCGGGTGGCGGCATCCATGATGACGGCGTGATCGGGCTGCTCGAGGCGCACGCTGCGGATGTGGGGCAGGGCGGTGCGCTGGGTGTCTTTGACGTACTGCATCAGGCAACCGGCGGCGCACAGGGCGGTCTCGCTCTTGTCGACCCCGAAGCCCACCAGATCCTGAGTACCGAACTGCTGGCAGAGCAGCTTGCGGGCGGTGCCCAGCTCAAACTCCCACTCGGGGCGGCGACGCAGGCCGCGGCGACCCTCGACGTGGTGCAAGAACTCGAACGATTCGGGATAGAGCAGCTCGGCCGGATTGGTGCGTTGCAGCTCAGCCAGTAACGTCTCTTCCTTGTCGAACTGGTTGATGAAGAAGCGGCCGGAACCGATGTCCATGGTGCCATAGCCGAAGCGGCGGCCATCGTGGTAGACGGCGGCGATCAGGTTGTCTTGCCGCTCGCTGAGCAGTGCCTCGTCGGAGACGGTGCCCGGGGTGATGATGCGGATCACCTTGCGCTCCACCGGCCCCTTGCTGGTGGCGGGATCCCCCACCTGCTCGCAGATGGCGGCAGATTCGCCGAGCTGCACCAGCTTGGCCAGATAGCCCTCGATGGAGTGATAGGGCACCCCCGCCATCGGGATCGGACTGCCCGCCGACTGGCCGCGCTTGGTCAGGGAGATATCGAGCAGCTGGGAGGCCTTGCGGGCATCGTCATAGAACAGCTCGTAGAAGTCGCCCATCCGGTAGAACAGCAGGATCTCCGGGTTCTCGGCCTTGAGGCCAAGGTACTGCTGCATCATGGGCGTGTGGGCGCTCAGATTGGCGCTGGGAGCGGAGCCTGTGGCGCCGCTGGCTTGGTGTTGTGCGGTCATGTTCTATTCCAGAAGGGGCCTCTGCGGGCCAGTGTCTGCGGTGATGAGCCTTGAGCTTGATGGCGCCATTCTACACAGAAGCGCCGCGACGGGGGAGGTCGGGTGTGGCGGCCAGTTTTCACTAATTGGCCTCACAGCGACACATCAGAGGCCGTGACGAGGAGGCGGCCATCTGCCTTGTGGCGGTTGCGGGCTGCGGTGGCAGGATCGCATAATGTGCCTCTTGAGCGGATCAGCAGGAGTCGTGATGAAACTGGATGCAGAGATAGAGCAGCTTGCCAGCGAGCTGGGGCGGGCCCTCGGTCATCGGGGTTGGCTGGCGGCGACTGCCGAATCCTGTACTGGCGGCGGGGTGGCCAGCGCTATCACCGACATCGCGGGCAGCTCCGGCTGGTTCGATCGCGGTTTTGTCACCTACACCAACGAGGCCAAGCAGCAGATGCTGGGGGTGAGCTGCGAGACTCTGGCACAGCATGGCGCGGTGAGCGAAGCCGTGGTGCTGGAGATGGCCCGCGGCGCGCTGGCCCACTCGTCGGCCGCCATCAGTGTGGCCATCAGCGGCATCGCCGGTCCCGGTGGCGCTACCGAGGACAAGCCGGTCGGCACCGTCTGGTTCGCCTGGGCCGATCGCAATGGCCGTCACCACTCCCTGCTCGCCCGCTTCGACGGGGATCGCCGACAGGTGCGCCAGCAGGCAGTGAGACAGGCCTTGTCGGGTCTGTTGGCCCTGCTCAGATAAATTGGGCTTGATACTGTATGAATAGACAGTATACTTAGCCCAACTTCACTTCTTACTCACGATTTCCAGCGGAGATTGGCATGGATCAGAACAAACAGAAGGCACTGGCGGCTGCGCTGGGTCAGATTGAAAAGCAGTTCGGCAAAGGTTCCATCATGCGTCTGGGCGACAGCAAGACCATGGATATCGAAGCCATCTCTACCGGTTCTCTCTCGCTGGACGTGGCGCTGGGCATCGGCGGTCTGCCGTGTGGCCGTATCGTCGAGATCTACGGCCCGGAATCTTCCGGTAAAACCACCCTCACCCTGCAGGTGATTGCGGAAGCCCAGAAGAAAGGCAAGGTCTGTGCCTTTATCGATGCGGAACACGCCCTCGACCCTATCTATGCTGCCAAGCTGGGCGTCAACGTTGACGACCTGCTGATCTCCCAGCCGGATACCGGTGAACAGGCGCTGGAAATCTGCGACATGCTGGTTCGCTCCAACGCCGTTGACGTCATCATCGTCGACTCCGTGGCGGCTCTGACCCCGAAAGCGGAAATCGAAGGGGAGATGGGTGACTCTCACGTCGGCCTGCAGGCCCGCCTGATGTCTCAGGCGCTGCGCAAGCTGACCGCCAACATCAAGAACGCCAACTGCCTGTGCATCTTCATCAACCAGATCCGGATGAAGATCGGCGTCATGTTCGGTAGCCCGGAAACCACCACAGGTGGTAACGCGCTCAAGTTCTACGCCTCCGTGCGTCTGGATATCCGTCGTATCGGCGCTATCAAGGAAGGCGACGAAGTGGTCGGTAACGAGACCCGCGTCAAAGTGGTCAAGAACAAGGTAGCCCCTCCCTTCAAGCAGGCTGAATTCCAGATTTTCTACGGTGTCGGTATCTCCAAAGAGGGCGAGCTGGTGGATCTGGGGGTCAAGCACAAGCTGATCGACAAAGCCGGTGCCTGGTACAGCTACAACGGCGAGAAGATTGGTCAGGGCAAGGCCAACGTGATGAAGCTGTTTGCCGAGAACAAGACGATGGCCGCCGAGATCGAGGTGCGCTTGCGTGAGTTGCTGCTATCCGGTGCGGTTCCCGCCGAAAAGCCGGTGGTGGCTGACGAAGAGCTCGAAGATGAAAGCGAACAAGAGTTCGAGTAACAGGAAGGCCGGGCTAACCCCCGGCCTTGTCATTTATGGTCGATGAATCTTCCTCTGGTCACTCCCCTGAACCCGTTGAACTCTCCTTTGACGAGCTGTTTGCCGCCGCCCGCGCCTTTGCCATGCGCAGTCTGGCCCGCCGCGAGAGCGCCGAGTCGGAGCTGGCCAACCGGCTGCGCCAGCAGGGCTTCAAGGAAGAGGTGATTGCGGCGGTGGTAGACTACTGCCGCGGTTACAACTGGGTTAACGACGAGCGTTACGGTGGCATGGCGGTGCGGGCCGGTGCGGTCAAAGGGCATGGCCCCATCAAGATCCGCTTCGACCTGCGGCGCAAGGGGCTGGATGATGTCCAGATCGATGCCGCCTTCGATCAGCCGGAGCTGGACTGGTTCGAACTGGCGTTGGCCCTGCTCGAGCGACGAGCACGAGCCGCTGATCTGGGGGATTTCAAGTTGCGGATGAAGTGGCTCAAGTACCTGCTGGGTCGCGGTTTTAATCAGGACCAGGCGCGCTATGCGATCTCAGCCCTGCAAGAGGCGGCTGCAGAGTAGTCGGGGCTAGTGTCTTGTCGCGTAATGCAAGGTCGTGAGGCGATGTTGTGCCCGCCTTATTGTTAGACATATTGAGCACGGGATGGTGTTGTTGTTTCGGCTCGTGCTGATGGCGATCCGCAGTCCATACCGCCTGTGGTTATTCCTGCGTTCCGGCAGCGATCTTTACTCTTCCTGGCATCCTTCGGTGATACCCCTTATTTCACCTTTATAGGATTTTCCCTGCCCATTCAGTGGCTTGGGTGCTGGGTGTGGTGAAAGGCCGGTTCTGCCGTGCCACCTGCCTATTTTCCTCTGCTTTTGGCTTGATCTGTGGCTCAAAAAGCCGCTGTTTGCCTCCCTTTTCTTTCTGTACCTATTTATGCGCGCTTTTTCGCCCGTGACAGGCTGGTACGTTTTACTTTGCCCCGCAGAAAACTTACATTAATGCGATTAAAAGTCCGTATTCGAATCAAGCAGGGTTTTCCATGTATATGTCCACGTCAGAGATACGCGCGGCGTTTCTCGAGTATTTCCGTTCTCAGGAACACCAGGTTGTCTCCTCCAGCTCGCTGGTACCGCATAATGACCCGACTCTGTTGTTTACCAACGCGGGTATGAACCAGTTCAAGGATGTGTTCCTTGGCGCCGAGAAGCGTGCCTACAACCGCGCCACCACGTCCCAGCGTTGTGTCCGTGCCGGTGGTAAACACAATGACCTGGAAAACGTCGGCTATACCGCCCGTCACCACACCTTCTTCGAAATGCTGGGCAACTTCAGCTTCGGTGATTACTTCAAGCATGACGCCATCAAGTTTGCCTGGGGTTTTCTGACCGAAGTGCTGCAGCTGCCGAAAGATCGCCTGCTGGTGACCGTCTACGCGACTGACGATGAAGCGTTCGATATCTGGGAAAAAGAGGTTGGCGTGCCGGCCGATCGCATCGTGCGCATCGGTGACAACAAGGGTGCTCCTTATGCGTCCGACAACTTCTGGGCTATGGGTGATACCGGTCCGTGTGGTCCTTGCACCGAGATCTTCTATGACCACGGCGATCACATCTGGGGTGGCCGTCCCGGCTCGCCGGAAGAGGATGGCGACCGTTTCATCGAGATCTGGAACGTGGTGTTCATGCAGTTCAACCGTCAGGCTGACGGCACCATGGAACCGCTGCCCCGTCCGTCCGTGGATACCGGCATGGGTCTGGAGCGTATCTCCGCCATCATGCAGGGGGTGCACTCCAACTACGAAATCGACATCTTCCAGGCGCTGATCAAGAAAGCGGCGGAGATCGTTGGTACCACCGATCTGAGCAACCAGTCTCTGCGCGTCATCGCCGACCACATTCGTTCTTGTGCCTTCCTGATCGCAGATGGCGTGATGCCATCCAACGAAGGTCGTGGCTATGTGCTGCGTCGCATTATTCGCCGCGCCGTGCGTCATGGTCGCAAGCTGGGCGCTACCGAGGTCTTCTTCTTCAAACTGGCTGCCGAGCTGGCGGTGCAGATGAAGGATGTGGGTGCCGAATTGATCGCTCAACTGCCGCTGGTCGAGCGCGTGTTGCGCATCGAGGAAGAGCAGTTTGTCCGCACCCTGGATCGCGGCCTGCTGCTGCTGGAAGATGTGCTGGCCAATCTGGGCGACGCCAAAGTCGTGCCGGGCGAGGTGGTGTTCAAGCTGTATGACACCTACGGCTTCCCGGCTGACCTGACTGCTGACGTAGTGCGCGAGCGCGACATCAGCATCGACGAAGAGGGCTTCACCGTCGAGATGCAGAAGCAGCGTGCTCGTGCCAAAGAGGCCTCCAGCTTCGGCGTGAACTACAACGAGATGCTCAAGCTCGACTTCGAAACCCCGTTTACCGGTTACAAGAGCCTGAGCGAGCGTACTCGTGTGCTTGGTATTTATCAGGGCACCGAAGAGGTGAGTGGTCTGATTGCCGGTGACGAAGCCGTCATCGTGCTGGAGCAGACCCCCTTCTACGCAGAATCCGGTGGTCAGGTAGGTGACAGCGGTACCCTGAAAGTGGACGACGGCATCTTTGCCGTGACCGATACCCTGAAGGCGGGTAAGGCGATCATCCATAAGGGTTACATGGAGCTGGGCACCCTGGAGAAGGGCGCCGAGGTTGAAGCCGTGGTTGATGATGCTCGTCGTCAGGACGTGGCGTTGAACCACTCGGTGACGCACCTGTTGCATGCCGCCCTGCGTCAGTCGCTGGGGGATCACGTGACCCAGAAAGGTTCTCTGGTGGGGGCCGAGCGTATGCGCTTTGACTTCTCTCACTTCGAAGGGCTGACCATGGCGACCATTCGTCGCATCGAAGAGCTGGTCAACGCCCAGATCCGTGCCAACCATGAGATCGACACTCAGGTGATGGATCTGGATGCGGCCAAGGCTGCCGGTGCCATGGCGCTGTTTGGTGAAAAATACGAAGATGATGTGCGTGTGGTGCGCATGGGCGACTACTCCACCGAGCTGTGTGGAGGTACTCACGCCAAGCGCACCGGTGACATCGGCTTCTTCAAGATCATCGCCGAGAGTGGCATCGCCGCAGGCATCCGTCGTATCGAAGCCGTGACTGGTAAGGGCGCCATCGACTTCATGCATCAGCTGGCCGAGCAGTTTGAAGAGGCTGCCGCGCTGGTGAAAGGCGATCAGTTCTCCATCGGCAGCAAGGTGCGCCAGATGTTGGATAAATCCAAGATGATGGAGCGCGAGCTGGAGCAGCTCAAGGCCAAGCTGGCGGCTCAGGCCGGTAGTGACCTGCTGAGCCAAGTGATCGAGATCAACGGTCAGAAAGTACTGATTGCCGCGCTGGAAGGGGCTGACCCCAAATCCCTGCGTGGCATGCTGGATGAGCTGAAAAACCGCATGAAGTCCGGTGTCGTGTTGCTGGCAACCAGCGGTGATGACAAGGTCAACCTGATCGCCGGTGTCACCAGCGATTTGACCGGCAAGGTCAAGGCTGGTGAGCTGGTCAATCTGGTTGCCCAGCAGGTGGGTGGCAAGGGCGGTGGCCGTCCGGACATGGCTCAGGCGGGTGGTACTCTGCCGGAAGCTGTGCCTGCGGCGCTGCAATCTGTTCACTCCTGGCTGGAAGAGCGCCTGTAAGCGGGTGAGGTGATCTGTGGCACTCTATGTACAGAAGTACGGCGGCACGTCGGTCGGCACTCTTGAGCGGATCGCTGCGGTAGCGGAGCGGGTTCAACAGACCCGCGCCCAAGGACACGACGTGGTGGTGGTGGTCTCCGCCATGTCGGGCGAAACCAACCGGCTGCTGGGCATGGCCCAGCAGCTGGACCCTGATGCCAACCGGCGCGAGATGGATGTGCTGGTCTCCACCGGTGAGCAGGTCACCATAGCGCTGCTGGCGATCGCCTTGAATCAGCGCGGTTGCCCGGCGGTCTCAATGACCGGTGATCAGGTGCGTATTCATACCGATTCCGCCTATGGCAAGGCGCGTATCACCCACATTGATACCGAACGGGTTCAGACTGAACTAGGGGCGGGCAAGGTGGTGGTGATCGCCGGTTTCCAGGGTCGTGACGAGCATAACGCCATCACCACCCTGGGCCGCGGTGGCTCCGACACCACGGCGGTTGCTGTGGCGGCGGCTATCAAGGCCGATGAGTGCCAGATATTTACCGATGTGGATGGGGTGTACACCACGGATCCGCGCATTGAGCCCAAGGCCCGGCGTCTCGATACCATCACCTTCGAGGAGATGCTGGAGATGGCCAGTCTGGGGGCCAAGGTGCTGCAGATCCGTTCGGTGGAGTTTGCGGGCAAGTACCGCGTCCCGCTGCGGGTGCTGTCGAGCTTTATCGCTGGAGAGGGAACCTTAATCACATATGGAGGTGAAAGGATGGAAGCTCCCCTGGTATCCGGGATCGCTTTTAACCGCAACGAGGCCAGCCTGACCATTCTGGGCGTGCCTGACCGTCCCACTGTTGCCGCGCAGATCCTCAATCCGATCAGCGACGCCAACATTGATGTCGACATGATTGTGCAGAACACCCTGGGCGATGGCACTGCCGACTTCACCTTTACGGTGAATCGTGATGACTATCGCCGCGCCCGGGCACTGCTGGAGGAGACCGCCACTGCGCTGGGCGCCTCCTGTGTGCAGGGGAATGGCGAGATAGCCAAAGTCTCCATTGTCGGTGTCGGCATGTGGAACCACCCCGGGGTTGCCCGCACCATGTTCAAGGTATTGGGCGAGGAGGGGATCAACATGCAGTTGATCTCGACCTCTGAAATCAAGATCTCTGTGGTAATTGACGAGAAGTACCTGGAGCTGGCAGTGCGGGCCCTGCACGCGGCTTTCGGGTTGGATCAGGCACCCCAAGAGCAGCCCTTGGGCTAACAATCTCTGATTGATTTAGTTTCAACCATTTACCATATCGGTATCTTTGTAAGATAATGTCGCATATCGATATAAAAACAAAACAAGATACAGGAGCAAGCGAATGCTTATTTTGACTCGTCGTGTTGGGGAAACCCTGATGATTGGTGATGAAGTGACTGTCACCGTACTGGGCGTTAAAGGTAACCAGGTCCGTATCGGTGTCAACGCACCGAAAGAGGTCTCTGTGCACCGTGAAGAGATCTACCAGCGTATCCAGGCTGAAAAAGTGCCGGCACAACCCAACTTCTAAGTGGCGGTTGATGACTGTGACAAGGCGACACCTCATGTGTCGCCTTTTGTTTTTCTGATAGCTGACATTGCCCTGCAACGGGCAAAACGGCGCCCTAAGTAGTGATATTGCTTGAATATTCCACGCTTTGACCAAATGCTGAGCGAACGCACTTTTTTCTCCAAAAAAGTGTTTGACTAAAAATCCCTGTGAAGTATTATCAGCCCCGCAAACGGAGAGGTGGCCGAGAGGCTGAAGGCGCTCCCCTGCTAAGGGAGTATGCGGCTTATACCCGCATCGGGGGTTCGAATCCCCCCTTCTCCGCCATTTGCGCCCGTAGCTCAGCTGGATAGAGTACCTGGCTACGAACCAGGTGGTCGGAGGTTCGAATCCTCCCGGGCGCACCATATTTGAAAGCAGTATCAAAAAGTTTGTGAGCGCCCGTAGCTCAGCTGGATAGAGTACCTGGCTACGAACCAGGTGGTCGGAGGTTCGAATCCTCCCGGGCGCACCATTTTTGAAAGCAGTACTAAAAAGTTTGTGAGCGCCCGTAGCTCAGCTGGATAGAGTACCTGGCTACGAACCAGGTGGTCGGAGGTTCGAATCCTCCCGGGCGCACCATATTTGAAAGCAGTACTAAAAGTTTATGAGCGCCCGTAGCTCAGCTGGATAGAGTACCTGGCTACGAACCAGGTGGTCGGAGGTTCGAATCCTCCCGGGCGCACCATATAGACAGCCTCGACTCAGGTCGGGGCTGTTTTTTTATGTGCGAAATTCACCTCTGCGCTGCGGATCTGCTTCCGTGGTGACGGGGCGTTCACCGTCCTGTCGATCTGCGCTTGCCATCTCTTCTACTTGGCTTCCCGTTATTGGGTGCCGCTCTTCTGATCGGGGTTATGCCCTGTCTCTCTTGCCGCCTCTGCCTGCGCGCTGTATGCCTGTTGCTGCAGCGGGGGGATAGCGTGCCATGCCATCGCTCAAGGCGTAACAGCCAACCTCTTGTACCGCCAGCTGTGGTGTTTTACGGGTAATAAAAAAGGATGCCGCAGCATCCTTTTAAGGTGAGAAGGTCAACTCAGCTTTTCAGCCACTTGCGAATACGATTGGCATCGCCGATCGGGGTGCGTTTGCCCACCGAGTTGAGCAGCACGATGGCAAGCTCCTGGCGGTCGGGCTTGGCGCGCATCACCAGACAGCGGCCCGCCTCATCGGTAAAACCGGTTTTGGAGAGGCGCACATCCCAATCCGGGTTTTTCACCAGCGGGTTAGTGTTGTTGAACATCAGGCTATAGGCCGGTGAGCTGAACCGCATCTCCCGGTTCTCGTCCTGGGTGAACTGGCGGATCAGCGGTTGGCGATAGGCCGCTGCTGCCAGCTTGCCCAGATCCTGGGCGGTAGAGACGTTACGGGTCGAGAGGCCGGTGGAGTCGTAGAAGTGGGTATTGCGCATCCCGAGCGCTCTGGCCTTGTTGTTCATCGCCCGGACAAAGGCACTGCGGCCACCCGGATAGTGACGAGCCAGAGCGGAGGCCATCCGGTTCTCTGAGGACATCAGCGCCAGATGCAGCGCATCGCGGCGGGTTACCTTGGTGCCCATGCGGACGCGTGAATGGGTGTGTTTGACCCGATCCAGATCGTTCTTGTCAACCGTCAGGGTCTGACCGAGATTCTGTTTGGCATCCAGCACCACCAACGCTGTCATCAGCTTGGTGAGGGAGGCAATGGGGCGCACCTTGGTGGCATTTTTTTGATAGAGGGTCTTGCCCGTGTTGACATCAAGAACCAGCGCGCTGCTGGAGCGAACGTCCAGCTTGGCAGGGTTGGGGGCGGCGTTGACCCCAGGCAATCCCAGCATTCCCATCAAGCCGACAACCAGCGCTACTGCGCGAATCCGATACCGCATACAACCGACTCCATTCCCATCCAAAAAAGGCGCTAGATTCACTCATTTTTGCCCCTGCTTTACAAGGGCCTTTCGAGACTATTTATGCTGTTTGCGCAAAAGCGCGATCAAAAAAGCCCTCGGGTGAGGGCTTTTAGGTTTGGGTGACAGATCAATCCCGTGGCTGTACCGCCCTGCGTTTGCTGATCCAGCGCCAGACCAGCGCCACCATGCCACCCACCAGCAGTACCACCGGCAGATAGATGATGATGTTGAGGAATTGGGACTGGTATTCTGCCGCCAGCTTGGTGTGGCTCAGGTAATAACCGAAACCGACCAGTGGGCAGATCCACATGATGGAGCTGATCAGGTTGACGATGAGGAAGCGCCCCTGCGGCAGCTCGGTGGCGCCGACTATGTAGGGGTAGGCGGTGCGCACGAAGGCGATATAGCGAGCGGTGATCAGGGTGATGATCCCGTATTTGTCCAGCAGGTGGTAGACCTTCTGCTGGTGCCGCTCTTCCACATGGGACATCAGCCGGTGGTAGAGTTGGGTGTGGCCGAGGAAGCGCCCTTGCATATAGCCAAGCCAGGTGCCGACAAAGGTGGCAATAATCAACAGCGGGATCACCCCGAGGGGTAATACGTCTTGATAAATCAGCACGCCGGTGAGGATTAGCAGGCTGTCACCGGGTAGAAAGGCGGTAGGGATGAATCCGTTTTCCAATACCAGAAACGTCAAAATCACACCACAGATCATGAAGGCCATCTTGGGATCGGAAAGGGTGTTCAGATCATGATTCATAAAGGCGTGAGCCAGTTGGTAAAACTGCTCCATCTTGCAAACTCCGCAGGTTAGCTGGGTTGATCGGTCAAGGGCATGGCGAGCACCTTGTCGATGCGCAGACCATCCATGTCAACTATCTCCAGTTGCCACTGTTCCAGTGTCACCAGATCTCCGGTTTTTGGAACACGACCAAGGAGCAGCATGATAAGCCCTCCAAGGGTGTGATAGTGATGTTTTTCTTCTTCTGGCAGCCGAACCAGCTCCAGACAGTCCTTCAATTCTGGCAGCGGGATCAGGCCGTCGAGCAGCCAGCTGCCATCGGCACGCTGGAATGCCCAGTTATCAGAGCCATCCTCTTGCTGGAAATCCCCCGCCAGTGCCTCCAGCAGATCCTGCTGGGTGACCAGACCTTGCAGCTCGCCATATTCATCAACTACCAGCACCATGTGCTCGGCATGGGAACGAAAATGGTTGAGCAGCTCCAGGCCGTCCAGAGTCTCGGGCAGCAGGCTACCCTCCTCGGTCAGGGCTGCCAGATCGATGGGCTCGCCCTTGATATAGGCCAGTAGCAGGGTGTTCACGTTGATGATCCCCACCAGTTCCGACAGGCTGCCATTGCAGACCGGGAAGAAGTTGTGGCGGTATTCCACCAGTCGTTGCAGGTTGACCGCCAGTGGCTGGGCCAGATCCAGATAGTGGATATCGCTGCGTGGCACCATCAGTGAGGAGAGGCTGCGTTCGTCAAGCCGAAACACGTTGCGCAGCATGGTGTGCTCGTGGTCCTCGATCACCCCGGCTTCCGACCCTTCCACCAGCATGGCGTGGATCTCCTCCTCGGTGACATTGCTATTGCCATTCTGGTTGACCCGCAGCAGCCGCAGGCCGGCATTGGTCGAGGCTGACAGCAGCCAGACGAAGGGGCGGGTCAGGGTGGCGAGCCAGTGCATGGGGCGAGCCACCAGACAGGCGATGCGCTCGGCATTCAGCTGTCCCAGCCGTTTGGGCACCAACTCACCCACCACGATGGAGAGGTAGGTGACAACCACAATGACGATAACGGTAGCGAGCAGGCCGCTACTTTTAGCCGAGAGTCCCCACTCCTGCAGCCAGAGAGAGAAGGGCTGGGCCAGCAGGGACTCGCCATAGATACCGTTGAGCAGGCCGATACTGGTGATGCCGATCTGCACCGCGGAGAGAAAGTTGGTTGGATCTTCGCCCAGCTTGAGGGCGATAGCGGCGGAACGGTTGCCTTCACTGGCAAGCTTGCCAAGGCGCGCTTTGCGAGCGGTGACGATGGCGATTTCTGACATGGCAAAAATGCCATTAAGCAAAATCAATCCCAACAGGATCAAGATTTCCATACTGCAGTCGTGCCTCTTAGAGAGAGAAGATCGCAGGCAGTGTAATGAATTTGGCGCAGATGTGCTTGTGAAAGCAGGTGCTGCTGTTCGTTCATTTTATAACGTTGGCTTGGCATGGCTGGCAGAGATGATCCGGATGGGGTGGGCTGATGCAAAAGGGCGGGAAATCCCGCCCTTGGTATGGCCTGTCAGGCTGAGCTGATCAGAACTGCTGGAACCAGCGCTGGATCTGGGCAGGATCCTTGCTTTGGGTCAGGGAGAGCATCAGCAAGATGCGGGATTTTTGCGGGTTGAGGGTGCCAGAGGCCACAAAGCCGTATTTGGCATCATCGATCTCGGCATCCAGGGTGGTGGCACCGGTCGGTACGCGGGCAGAGCGCACCACGCGGATACCATCCTTGCTCGCTTGGGTCAGGGTATCGAACAGGGTGTGGTAGAGGTTGCCGTTACCCACGCCGGCACTGACGATGCCGTCGAATTTGGCATCTACCATTGCCTTGGCTGGCAGATCGGTGGCGTTGGCATAGTTGTAGACGATGCCCACTTGCGGCAGCTTGTCGAGCTTGCTCACGTCAAACGGGGTCTTGCTGGTGTGCAGGCGGGCCGGGGTGCGTTGATAGTCGATCTTGCCGTTGTGGATGTAGCCCAGCGGGCCAAAGTTGGGGGAGGCGAAGGTCTGCACCCCGGTGGTGTTGGTTTTGGTGACGTCGCGGGCATCCAGCACGGTATCGTTCATCGCTACCATCACGCCACGGCCCTTGGAGCTCGGGTCGGAGGCGGTGACCACTGCGTTATACAGATTCAGCGGGCCATCGGCACTCATGGCGGTGGAGGGGCGCATGGCGCCAACCAGCACCACCGGCTTGTCGCTCTTGACGGTCAGGTTGAGGAAGTAGGCGGTCTCTTCCATGGTGTCGGTGCCGTGGGTGATGACGATGCCATCCACATCATCCTTGGCCAGCAGCTCGTTGACCCGCTTGGCCAACTTGAGCCACACCTCGTCGTTCATGTCCTGGGAGCCGATCTTGACCACTTGCTCACCCTGCACATCGGCCACGTTTTTCATCTCGGGCACGGCGGCAATCAGGGTTTCGATGGCGACCTTACCCGCCTCGTAGTTGGATTGGGTGGCAGACTGACCCGCACCGGCGATGGTGCCGCCAGTGGCCAGAATGTGGACGCTGGGCAGGGCCATCGCCATGGGGGAGAGGGTCAGGCTAACAACGGCGGCGAGCAGGGTCTTGCGGATCGGTAAGGTCATGCGGCAAATCCTTCTGAGAGGGGAAATTGCAGCGATTTTGCGCTTTCTGTAGCGGTTTGTTGTGATAAAACTCACCAAAAGACAGGTGAGTACAGATTTTTAACCTGTTTTATACCTCTATAGAGATAAATTAACCTACTTGAAAGCCTTGGGCTTCGATCAGGGCGATCAGCGCGGCTTTGCTCAAATCACTTTCGATCACGGCCTTGCTGCTGGCGAAATCGACGGTAGCCGCAGCGACCGCGCTCTGGGCCAGCAGGGCTTTTTGCAGGCTGGCGGCGCAGCCACCACAGGACATGCCGGACACGGTGAGTTCGATGGTCATGGGGTATCTCCTCTGTTGATAGGGTGTCAGCCTAAAGCTGCCGCCTCCGGCAAGGTCAAGATGTCAGTACATCAGCCCCAGATAGTTCATCAGGGTTGCCCCCGGACTTGCAGTGACCTGCGAGTCCGGGGTCGTGGTGGCGATGATGATATTGAGTGCCTGCATACAGCTGACTCCGGCAAGGCAAAGATATCAGTACATCAAGCCCAGATAGTTCATCAGGGTTGCCCCCAGGCTGGTGGTGACCAGCGAACCGAGAGTCGTGACGGCAATGATATTGGCAGCCAATGCACTGTCGCCTCCCATGGCGCGGGTCATCACATAGCTGGCGGCGGCGGTCGGGGTGGCACTGATCAGAAACAGGATGCCCAGCTCCAGATGGCTGAAGCCGAGCAGGGCTGCCCCCATGGTGAAGGCGGCCGGGATCAGGCACAGGCGCATCACCGCAGCCCAGCCAGCCAGCGCTGCCCCACCGCGCAGGGCGTCGAGGCTGAGGGAGGCACCGGTGCAGAGCAGCGCCAGCGGCAGCGTCATGTTGGCGAAGTAGCTGCCGGTGGTGAGCAGCAGTTGCGGCATCTTGATACCGAGCAGGGTAAATGGCAGCGCCGCCATAATGGCGATGATCAGCGGATTCTTGATGATGCCGAGCAGGATGGGGCGGATACCGGTGGCGCCGCCGAGACTGCGGGTGAGGGTAATGACAGCGAGAATGTTGTAGAGCACGGTCACCGCGCCAACATAGAAGGCCGCCGCCCCCAGCCCGTCGTGGCCGTAGGCGTTCTGCACATAGGCGAGCCCTATGATGGCGCTGTTGCCGCGAAAGCTCCCCTGCACGAAGATGCCGCGCAGCCGCTGCGCCGTGATAAAACGCCCTGCCAGCAGCTCCAGCAGCAGATAGCTGATAACGGTGGCGAGCAAGCCATAGCCGATAAACCAGAGGCTTGGCATGGTGGCGAAATTGGTGCCGAGAATACTCAAAAACAGCAGGGCGGGCAGAGTGACCTGAAACACCAGCCGGGAGGCCGACTCGATAAAAGGATCCGGCAGCAATCCCAGCCGCTTGAGCCAGATCCCGAGCAACAGCACCACGCAGATGGGGCCTGTGATGGAGAGAGAGAAAAGCAGACTGGCCAGCAGATCCATGATAGCGTCCTGTGCTGTGCCCACACGCCCTAGTGGCGGGGCAAGAGTGCATTCTAACGCCATGGGCTTGTATTCACAGGGGTTAATCACAACAATGTGGGCAATTCCACCGCCTAGCCTCCTGTGAGCCAATTCATGGACAAGAAACTGACCATCCTCGATATCGCCCGACTGAGTGGCGTCGGCAAGTCGACCGTCTCCCGGGTGCTTAATCAGGATCCCAAGGTGAAGCAGGAGACCCGCGAGCGGGTGGAGCAGATCATCGCCGAACACGGCTTTGTGCCGAGCAAGTCGGCGCGGGCCATGCGCAGCCAGAGCCAGCAGGTGGTGGGGATCATCGTCTCGCGGCTCGACTCCAGCTCGGAGAATCAGGCGGTGCGCGGCATGCTGGAGACCCTCTACCAGCGCGGCTACGATGCGGTGCTGATGGAGAGCAAGTTCTCCCCTGCCAAGGTGCAGGAGCATCTGGCGGTGCTGGAGCGACGCGGGGTGGATGGCATCATCCTGTTCGCCTTCAATGATTTGGACTATGCCGCCATGGCCCCGCTGAAAGATAAGCTGGTGCTGGTTGCCCGCGAATATCCCGATTTCTCCTCGGTCTGCTTCGACGATGCCGGTGCGGTGCGCACCATGCTGGCGCAGCTGGCCAGCCGTGGCGCCCGCGACATCGCCTATCTGGGAGTGGATGCCTCGGATCTCACCACCGGCCAGCGCCGACTCGATGCCTATCTCGCTTACTGCGCAGAGCAGGGGTTGAGCCCGCGCAGCGCCCTCGGCGATCTCAGCCTGCAGAGTGGCTACCGGCTGGCGGCCGAACTGCTTACTCCCGCCACTCAGGCGCTGGTCTGCGCCAGCGACACCCTCGCCATCGGTGCGGCAAAATACCTGCAAGAACAAGGGCGTAGCGAGGTGCTGGTGACCGGCCTTGGCAACAACCCCATGCTCACTTTCCTCTTCCCCAACGCCCTTAGTCTCGATCTGGGTTACAAGGGGGCGGGGGAGCAGGCGGCCCGCCAGCTGCTCGGTCAGATCGAGCAGGCGCAGCCGCCGCTGGTGACCATAGCCCCATGCCGAACCCTGTGAGCCCCATCACTTCCGACTGAACAAAAAACACGCTTTTTGTGACGCTGGCCACGAATTGGGAACGTTCCCATTTTGATCTGGCCAAATTGTCGGCATGCTAAATGGGAACGATACCAAAAACGCTCCGGCCGACAGACTGGCTCAAAAGGGCGATGCAGACCACTATTCAATGGCGTCACAGAGGGAAGACCCATGTCCAAGATCAACGCACAACAGCTTGCCACCCTGATCGACAAGATCGGCGGCAAGGAGAACATCGCCACCGTCAGTCACTGCCTGACCCGGTTGCGCTTCGTCCTGAACGATCCGGCCAAGGCCGACAGCAAGGCCATCGAAACCATCCCGGCAGTGAAGGGAAGCTTCACCCAGGGCGGTCAGTTCCAGGTGGTGATCGGCAACGAAGTAGAGCAGTGGTACAAGGCGCTGACTGAAGAGCTCGGCGTCAGCGGCGGTAGCAAGGAGGCCGCCAAGCAGGCTGCCCGTCATAACATGAATCCGCTGGAGCGGGGCATCTCCCATCTGGCGGAGATCTTCGTCCCCCTGTTGCCCGCCATCATCACCGGCGGCCTGATCCTGGGCTTTCGCAACGTCATCGGCGACATCAAGATGTTCGATGATGGCACTCATACCCTCACCGAGATCAGCCAGTTCTGGGCTCAGGTGCACGCCTTCCTCTGGCTGCTGGGTGAGGCGATCTTCCATTTCCTGCCAGTCGGCGTCTGCTGGTCGGCGGTGAAGAAGATGGGCGGCTCCGAGATCCTCGGTATCGTGCTGGGGGTGACGCTGGTGTCGCCGCAGTTGATGAACGCCTATGGCATCGGCCAGCAAACTCCCGAGGTGTGGGATTTCGGGCTGTTCGTGATCCAGAAGGTGGGTTATCAGGCCCAGGTCATTCCGGCCCTGCTGGCAGGGGTATTCCTCGCCTGGGTAGAGACCAACCTCAAGCGGATCATTCCGGCCTACCTCTATCTGGTGATTGTGCCGTTTGTCTCGCTGCTGCTGGCGGTGATCGTGGCCCACGCCTTTATCGGCCCGTTCGGTCGCTGGATTGGTGAGGGCGTCGGCTTCGCCGCCAAGGTAGCCATGACCGGTTCCTTCGCTCCCATCGGTGCCGCCCTGTTCGGTTTCTTCTATGCGCCGCTGGTCATCACCGGTATTCACCACACCACCAACGCGGTGGATCTGCAACTGATGCAGAGCATGGGCGGCACGCCGATCTGGCCGATCATTGCGCTCTCCAACATCGCGCAGGCCTCTGCGGTAGTCGGCATCATTCTGATCAGCCGCAAGGAGAACGAACGGGAGATCTCGGTGCCTGCCGCCATCTCCGCCTACCTCGGGGTGACCGAACCGGCCATGTACGGTATCAACCTCAAGTACAAGTTTCCCATGCTGTGCGCCATGGTGGGTTCCAGCCTGGCGGCGCTTATCTGCGGCTTCGCCGGGGTGATGGCCAACGGCATCGGAGTGGGCGGCCTGCCGGGCATCCTCTCCATCCAGCCGCAATACTGGGCCATCTACTCAGTCGCCATGCTGGTCGCCATCGTGGTGCCTTTGGTACTGACCCTGCTGGTCTACAAGCGCCAGCAAGCCGCTGGCAAGTTGGCCCAAGCCAGCGCCTGACACTGATTATCAGGGCGACCCACGGGTCGCCCTCTCCATTTCATATTCGAGACAAGAGAAAGACCCATGAGCCAAACCCCCTGGTGGCAGAGTGCCGTGATTTACCAGATCTACCCCAAGAGCTTTCAGGATTCCGCTGCCCGTGGCACCGGTGATCTCAAGGGGATCATGGCCCGCCTCGACTACCTCAAGACCCTCGGCGTCGATGCCCTCTGGCTGACCCCGGTTTATGTTTCCCCTCAGGTGGACAACGGCTACGACATCGCTGACTACCTTGCCATCGACCCCGCCTACGGCACCATGGCTGACTTCGAGGCGCTGTTGGCCGCGGCCCACGCGCGCGACATCCGCATCGTGATGGATATAGTGGTCAACCACACCTCCACTGAACACGCCTGGTTCAAATCAGCGCTGGGGGACAAGAACAGCCCCTACCGCGACTACTACATCTGGCAGGATCCGGTGGATGGCGGCGTGCCCAACAACTGGCAGTCCAAGTTTGGCGGCAGCGCCTGGGAGCTGGATGCTGCGACCGAGCAGTATTACCTGCACCTGTTTGCCCGCGAGCAGGCGGATCTCAACTGGGAAAACCCGGCGGTGCGCGCCGAAGTCAAAAACATCATCCACTTCTGGGCGAAGAAGGGGATCGATGGTTTCCGTCTCGACGTCATCAACCTCATCTCCAAGGATCAGGCGTTCCCGAGCGACGAGATTGGCGATGGCCGCCGCTTCTATACCGACGGGCCGCGCATCCACGAGTTTTTGCAGGATGTGAGCCGCGATGTCTTTGCCCCGGTGGGCGCCATGACGGTGGGGGAGATGTCCTCTACTTCGCTGGAGCATTGCCAGCGCTACGGCGCCCTCGATGGCTCCGAGCTCTCCATGGTGTTCAACTTCCACCATCTCAAGGTGGATTATCCCAACGGCGACAAGTGGACCAAGGCGCCGTTCGATTTCCTCGAACTCAAGCGCATCTTCAACCACTGGCAGAGCGGCATGCACGGCAAGGGGTGGTCGGCGCTGTTCTGGTGCAACCACGATCAGCCGCGCATCGTCTCCCGCTTCGGCAACGAGGGCGAACATAGGGTAGTGGCCGCCAAGATGCTGGCCAGCACCTTGCACGGCCTGCAGGGCACCCCCTACATCTATCAGGGGGAGGAGATCGGCATGACCAACCCCGGTTATCAGTGCATCGACGACTATCAGGATGTGGAGAGCCGCAACATCTTCGCCATCAAGCAGGCGGAAGGGATGAGTGAGGCCGAGATCCTCGCGATTCTGGGTGCCAAGTCTCGGGATAACTCGCGCACCCCGATGCAGTGGAGTGCCGCGTCCAACGCCGGTTTCACCAACGGGACGCCCTGGCTCAAGCCCGCTGCCAACTACCCCGAGATCAACGCCGAGGCGGCGCTGGCTGACCAGAACTCGGTGTTCTGGCACTACCGGGATCTCATTGCGCTTCGCAAGGCGTACCCCATCTTCACGCAAGGGGATTATCAGGAGCTGCTGGCGGGGAATGAGCAGATCTGGGCCTATACCCGCAGTGCCAACGGCCAGACCCTGCTGGTGGTGAGCAACTTCTACGGCGAGCCGGTTGAGTTTGCGCTGCCTGCCGAGCTGCAAGCTGCTGAAGGTCGCCTGCTGCTGGGTAACTACCCCGATAGCCCGGCCCGGCCGCAATCGGGTATGCTGCGCCCTTATGAATCCCTGATCTGGCTGATGGAGTAGTGGATGAGTGAGGTGATGACGAAGGCGACTGCGACGGTGCGCGGGCCCGAGTGGCAGAAGATGGTGGCGGGGGAGCCCTATGATGCGGGTGATCCCGCGTTGGTGGCGGCCCGTGAACGGTGTCGTGCATTGTTGGGCGAATTTAACCGGGAGTCGACCAGTTCCCCTGGGTGGGATGAGCGCCTCACGCGTTTGCTCGGTAGCCGTGCTGAACGCTGCTTTATTACCCCGCCATTTTTTTGCGACTACGGCGCAAATATCCATGTCGGAGCGAATTTTTACGCCAACTTCAACGGCACCATCCTCGATGTCTGCGAAGTGCATATCGGCGACAACGTGCTGCTGGCGCCCGGGGTGCAGATCTACACTGCGGCTCATCCGGTTGCTGTCGTGCCCCGTATCAAGGGTGTCGAGTTCGGCAAGCCGGTGCGGATCGGTCACAACGTCTGGATCGGCGGCAGCGTTGTCATCTGCCCCGGAGTCACTATCGGTGACAACAGCGTGATTGGCGCGGGCTCGGTGGTGACCAAAGATGTGCCCGCCAACGTGGTGGCGGTCGGTAATCCCTGCAAGGTATTGCGGCCCATGACAGCAGAGGAGTTGATGGAGGGGTAAGCTACGGGGGGTTAACCGAGGTAATGGATGAATCACTCCCTCAAACGAAAAATGCCCCACCGGAAGGTGGGGCATTTTTATAACAGCAACTAACGTGCCGGCGCGTATTGATAGCCGCGAGTGTTAGATGGCCCAGCCACCGGCATAGAAGACCACCAGTGCCACGGCGATGATGACGGTACCGACGTTGAGTTTCTTCCACTCGGCAGCGAAGATGCGGCCAACGACCAACGCCACGAAGCCCAGCATGATACCGGTGACGATGTTGCAGGTGAGCACGATGAAGACGGCGCACAGCATACCGGCCAGCGCATCGACCGAGTCACTGAAGTCCAGCTTGGTGACGTTGCCCAGCATCAGCAGGCCGACGTACATCAGGGCCGGTGCGGTAGCGTAGGCCGGTACCAGATAGCTCAGTGGCGACAGGAAAATCATCATCAGGAACAGCACGCCGACCAGCGCAGCGGTCAGACCGGTTTTGCCACCGGCGGCAGTGCCTGCGGCAGATTCGATGTAGACGGCCGCTGGGGCACCACCCACCACGCCAGCAACCATGCTGCTGACGGAGTCGGCAGTCAGGGCCTTGCCACCGCTGATGATGTGGCCACGCTCGTTGATGAGGCCCGCCTGACCTGCTACTGCACGGATGGTGCCGGTAGCGTCAAACACGGCGGTCATCACCAGCGCCAGCACGGTGGGGATTACCACCGGATTGAGAGCACCCAGCAGATCCATGCTGCCCACCAGCGAACCGTTCGCACCGGTCAGGCTCGGCATGGCGAAGAAGCCTTGCCAGGTCACTTGCGGATCAAAGATGAGACCGAGTATGGAGATGGCAATGATCACCATCAGGATGCCGCCCGGCACCTTGCGACGCTCCAGACCGAAGATTGCCGCCAGACCCAACACAGTCATGATCACCGGGAAAGAGGTGACGTCCCCCAACTGGACCGGCAGACCGGCCCCTTCATTTTTGATCACCATGCCAACGCCGTTGGTGGCGATTAGCAGCAGGAACAGACCGATACCGATGCCGGTGCCGTGGGCTATACCGGAGGGGAGGTTATCGAGGATCCACTGGCGCACGCCAGTGATGCTGATCAGGGTGAACAGCACACCCATCAGGAAGATAGCGCCGAGGGCGACCGGAATACTCAGTCCCTGACCGAGTACCAGACTGAACGCGGTAAAGGCGGTGAGGGAGATGGCACAACCGATAGCCATTGGCAGCTTGGCCCACAGCCCCATCAGCAGGGAACCGAAGGCGGCGATCAAACAGGTGGCCACAAAGACCGGGCCCTGCTCAAAACCGGCAGCACCCAGCATATTCGGCACAACTATGATGCTGTAGACCATGGCCAGGAAGGTGGTCAAACCGGCCAACAGTTCCTGGCGCACACTACTACCGCGCGCAGAAATGGAAAAATAAGAATCCAAAAAGCCACCGGTGGTTCCGTTGGCGGCCATATCTTGCTTTGCCATAACTTATCCTAAAAGTGTGAAGGAAATCGTTTGCTTTTGTGGCGCGCAAAATAGCAAGAATTCGCCGAAAATGCAGTGGGTAACCTGACTTTTTCATCAATATTTTGCATAAAGGGTCCATTCGGAGTTCAAGTGCAGACCCAAAAGGGAGGAAAGTCAGTGTGAAGCGTTGCTGAGGAGTGGGATAGGTGAGAAAAATTGAACAACAAAAAACCCGCCTAAGGCGGGTTTTTTAAATTCTTGCTGAGCGATTAGCGAATGGCATTAGCCACAAGCAATGTGCTCAAGCTTGAATTACAGACCAACTACGTTGGCTGCAGCCGGGCCTTTCTGGCCTTGCTCGATGGTGAACTCAACGCGCTGACCTTCGTCCAGGGTTTTGAAGCTGGTGGACTGGATAGCGGAGAAGTGTACGAACACGTCTTTGCTGCCGTCAGCCGGGGAGATGAAGCCAAAACCTTTTTCAGCGTTGAAGAACTTAACGGTACCAGTCATTTTGTTAGACATAATAATTTCCTTAAATAGTATTTGAAATGCTACAAAATGTAGCAATCGGTGATTTTTCGTCAGCAATACGTATGGGGAGCACTAAAGAAGGAGAATTATTTTGTAAGAATTATCCTAGGATAACGCTTACACTAATCACTGCTTTACTAAAATGACTGCCTAACATAATCAGGTCTGAACTGCCGAACCATCGAGAGAGATTAAAACACGCTCTCATTGTTAAAGCAAACCTTATCTCTATATTAATTTTTTGTAACGAACGTGAGGTTGGCTATTTTTTGGTAAAAGCTATTTATTTCAAGTGTATAGAATGTTTTATTTTAACGGAAACAGCTTCTAAGGAAGCTCAGTTGCGCTTTTTTGTATCGCTAATGTAGCCAGATTTGGCGGTAAAGATGGCGCTCATGATCAGATTGAAATGCTGCACGCGTGTGGGCCGTGGGCGCTCGGGGCCATAAATGAAAATGCCCGCTAAGCACCAAGTGCGAGCGGGCATTTTCACTAAGCAGGGAATTAGCGTTTGCTGCGAAACTTGTTGCTGACTGAATCTATCCAGCTAAAGGTTTCTGGCAGTACCTGATTCTTGGCGCGCTCTTTTGCTTTCTCGCGAGCAAGCTTGGAGGCCGCTTTGGCTGCTTCGGCGCGATCTGCCACAATTTTCAGGCGACCCTCTTCACGGATTTTGTTCCGCTCTCCGTTGGTCAGCTGGTGGTCTGCATTGGCTTGCGCTTTCTGCAATAACAAGGCTATTTCAGCTTTTTCAGCCTCGGTCAGATCTTTCATTTCCAGCTTTTTCACAGCGCGCTCCTGCGGCAGGGGGGTTAGATACCCTAACACAGTTGTGCCGATCACTTCTTATGCAATCGGCATTCCAGCGGCAAAAACACCAGTTAGAGCCCAGTTCCAGAGATTTCGCGGCAACTTTACCGCTTGTTTACCGTATGTCAGGTGATAGCCAGTGGAGATAGCACCATCTGCCCGTCTGGCTCGACATGGATCAACACAATGGCGTGAGGTAGTTGCTCTATGATCTCATGTTCGATGCGGTCACATATATCGTGAGCTTCACCAATAGTCATCTCGGTTGGCAGGGTGAGGTGAAAATCAATATGGCGACGACGACCAGCACGGCGGCTGCGCAAATCGTGAAAACCGCTGGAGGCAGGGCAACATTCAGTGATGATGCGGCTGGTCATCTCCAGCTCCTCGTGGCTCATGCTATGGTCGAGCAGGGGGTGGAAGGCTTCATTGAGCATGCTGATCGCCTCCCTGACAATAAAGATGGCGACAGCAATTGCCACCAGTGGGTCGAGGATGGCGAGTGAGTGGCCAAACAGACTGGCCAGCCAGATACCGCCAAGACCGATGGCCACTCCGGCGGAGGTGAGAACATCGGCCTTCAGATGAAGTGCATCTGCAGCCAGCGCGACAGACTCCTCTTCTTTCGCCACCTTATATAGGTAGGCAGATACACCACTGTTAACTACCGCTGAAATCACCATGACAAGCACGCCCCAGCCGATACTTTCGATGGCTGCAGGGTGAAACAGTTTGTCGACCGCCTCGAAAATAATCCACCCTGCGGCCAGCAAGATCAGCAGGGCTTCTATAACACCGGAGACATTTTCAATTTTGTCGTGGCCATAAGGGTGGCGTTCATCGGGAGGAAGGTCTGACTTTTTCACTGCGAACAGGGCGATCAGGGCCGCCACCAGATCCATCGCGGAGTGGATGGCTTCCGAGATGATACTGACCGAGCCACTGGCGATACCAGCCATTACCTTCATGATGATCAGGCTGATATTGGAGCAGACGGATACCATGGCTGCTCTGGTTTTTCTGTTCATGTCACAGCTTCCTGAATAAAAACGGATATTTCGGTGCGGCGCGCATTATATCTGGCTGACCGGAAATAACCTATTCGGTGTTGTAACCTGATGTTTCTGGTGATATTGCGAATGCTTATTAAAATGGTGGCCGATTGAGCGGCAATAAATAATGAGAGGGATTTATATTTATCCGTGAAAATATCTCGTGAGTGCGGCCATAATATAAGCGTGACAACATTTAATAATGCAAATCACTCTTTTTTGGTTTTTCGTATCGAGCCCATTGGGCTTGATGTTCCAGGGGATTGCTCGTAGCTATTTTTTGGTGAGAATGAGGCTGGATCCGGATTCGAGTGGAGGGTATGCTGGTTCTGTTGATGGCCCCTGCCATCACACCAAGCGTACTGAAGTTGATGATTCGGATGGCATGCTGGATCCCTTGTGGCTCCAACTGTCTGGATAACATTTTTGGAGTTTGATGATGAGTAACAAAGAACATCACAACGGCAAAGATGCCAAGAAAAAACCGCAGCTGTCACTGAAAGAGAAACGCGAAGCCAAACGTCAGAAAGCAGATCTGAAAAACGGCAGCGCAATGAAGTAACGCTCCACTACTGCTGTTCCTTCGGAGCCAGTACAAAGCCAGCCCTTACCGGCTGGCTTTTATGTTTGTGGCTCACGGCGTGGCGCCGTAAGCCGCGAAAATCTGGCGATAGCGGCCATCCTGGCGCATTGCCTCAAGGCGTTCATCAAACAGGTTGCGGACATCGGCCGCACGGAAGGCAAAGTGATAGACGGTGGGTGGGAAGAGGTCCGCCTGCCTGACCAGATTGCGCTCGTAGCGCTCGCCTGTCTGGGCTGCGGCGATTAGCTGGTCCAGATAGTAGTAGAACACCCGCTCCTCCAGTACCACAGCATCGACCCTGCCGCGCATCAACTGATGCACCTGCCCCTGTTGCTTGGCCACTTCCTCATAGTGGGGATTCTGGTTGGCCATGGTGGCGAACGCGCCCCCCAGAATGATCCTTGCTCGTTGAAAGGCGGTGACTCGCTTGGCATGCAGATCGTCCAGGGTACTGATATGAGTGCTGCGCAGAGTGAAGATCCGGTTATGGAACGTAATGACGGGCCGGGTCAGAAAGTGGGGATCAACCATGCCGGGTTTGACGTTGATGATGGCATCCAGCTTTCCTGACTCGAACAGGCGGAAGGTTCGCTCCAGCGGTAGAAATTCAAAGCTGGGCTCATAGCCGCTACCGGCGAACGCCTCTTTCAGCAGATCCAGCTCGATGCCACGGTGAGCGTCTTTGATGACATAGGGGGGAATGGCAAAGCTGACCCCTACCTTGAGTGGCTTGGCCAGTAACTGGCCGGGCAGCAAGCTGGCCAGCAGTAGCAATAAAGGGGTGATCGGCTGGATTACACCTTTCACAACGCGCTCCTGTCGAGAATATCCATCACTGTAAGAGAGGTCGCCATAAAACGTCATATTCCTTTCTGGCTGACTGGTTCAGCCTTGAATGCATAAAAAAAGACCCTGATTTATCAGGGCCTTTTCAATATTTCTGTTCTTAGAAGGGGATATCGTCGTCGAAATCCATCGGCGGCTCGTTATAAACCGGCGGGGCAGATTGTGGCTGCTGAGCCGGACGGCCATAACCGCCTTGCGGTTGCTGCATGTTTTGCTGCGGAGCCGGAGCGGGGCGCTGCTGGTTCATCGGCTGCTGGGCAGGCATGCTCTGCTGTGGTTGGCCCCAGTTGCCTTGGCTTTGACCACCCATAGCTTGTCCGGCGCCACCTTGTGGGCGGCCACCCAGCATCTGCATGACACCACTGAAACTGTCCACCAGCACTTCAGTGGTGTAGCGCTCCTGGCCACCCTGATCTTGCCATTTACGAGTCTGCAGCTTGCCTTCTACATAGACTTGGGAGCCTTTCTTCAGGTATTCACCGGCTACTTCGGCCAGTTTGCCCATGAATACCACACGGTGCCATTCGGTACGCTCTTTCTGCTCACCAGTCTGCTTGTCGCGCCAGGATTCGGAGGTGGCCAGAGTAATGTTGGTCACCGCGCCACCACTCGGCATGTAGCGTACTTCCGGGTCTTGCCCGAGGTTACCGATCAGAATGACTTTATTGATGCCTCGACTGGCCATAATTTCTCTTCCACCTTTATATTCCGGCCAGGCAAAGCCTAGGCCAACCAAATGAGTTACCGCGTTTTTTCATGACCATGCCGCTATCGTATTGAACAGCATGGTTTTTCTATACCCGTAGCAGCAATCAGGCTGATGTTTACTTATTACCTGGCTCACGTTTAGCCCCCAATAGTAACAGCTGATGCGTCCCTGCGCACCCTCATCCGTGTGGTGTTGCCGGTTGAGGGGCGGAAGCAGAACGTCTCTTTGGCATGGGTTGGGAAGGCACAGATTCAATCGCAAAAAAGGATGATAGCGATAGATAATGCCTGTCTATTCATCCAGTAGTCGCTATGCCATACTGGCTCGCTCAGGTTTCTGTATCGAGCGTGCAACAAGATGGAAAAAATCGTGGTCCGGGGTGCTCGCACCCACAACCTCAAGAACATCAATCTGACCCTGCCCCGCGACAAGCTGATCGTGGTGACCGGTCTCTCCGGCTCCGGCAAATCCTCGCTGGCGTTCGATACCCTCTATGCCGAAGGGCAGCGTCGCTATGTGGAGTCGCTCTCCGCCTATGCCCGTCAGTTCCTCTCTTTGATGGAGAAGCCGGACGTCGATCATATCGAAGGGCTGTCACCGGCCATCTCGATTGAGCAGAAGTCTACCTCCCACAACCCGCGCTCGACTGTCGGCACTATTACCGAGATTTACGACTATCTGCGGCTGTTGTTCGCCCGGGTTGGTGAACCGCGCTGCCCGACTCACGAGATCCCACTGGCCGCCCAGACCATCAGTCAGATGGTGGATCAGGTGCTGGCCCAGCCGGAGGGGAGCAAGTTGATGCTGCTGGCCCCGGTGGTGCGGGATCGCAAGGGGGAGCACAGCAAGCTATTGGAAAATCTGGCGGCGCAGGGTTATATCCGTGCCCGTATCGACGGCGAGGTGTGCGATCTCTCGGACCCTCCCACGCTGGAGCTGCACAAGAAGCACACCATCGAGGTGGTGGTGGATCGCTTCAAGGTGCGCGAGGACCTGGCGCTGCGGCTCGCCGAATCATTCGAGACGGCGCTGACCCTCTCCGGCGGCATCGTGCTGGTGGTACCCATGGACGGAGAAGAGGGAGTTGCCCCCATGACCTTCTCCGCCAACTTCGCATGCCCCGAGTGTGGCTACTCCATGTCGGAGCTGGAACCGCGCATCTTCTCCTTCAACAACCCGGCCGGTGCCTGCCCGACCTGCGACGGCCTCGGGGTGCAGCAATATTTCGATCCGGCCAAGGTGATCGGTGATCCTTCCATCAGTCTGGCCAACGGCGCTATCCGCGGTTGGGACAAGCGCAGCTTCTACTACTTCCAGATGCTGAAATCTCTCTCCGAGCACTACAAGTTCGATCTGGAAACGCCGTGGGAGGATCTGCCGCCGAAGACCCAGGAGGTGATCCTGCGGGGCTCTGCTCGCACCGAGATCGAGTTCCGTTACATGAACGATCGCGGCGACGTGGTGGTGCGCAAGCACCCGTTTGAGGGGATCTTGCACAACATGGAGCGCCGTTATCGGGAGACCGAGTCCAACTCGGTGCGCGAAGAGCTCTCCAAGTACATCGCCAACAAATCCTGTACCAGCTGCGGCGGTAGCCGACTGCGGCAAGAGGCGCGCCACGTGTTCGTGGATAACCGTAACCTGCCTGCCATCGCCGAGCAGTCCATCGGCGATGCGCTCGCCTTCTTCGAGGGGCTGAACCTGAGCGGTCAGCGCGGTCAGATTGCCGAGAAAATCCTCAAAGAGATCATTGAGCGGCTGGGCTTCCTGGTGAACGTGGGTCTCAACTACCTGAGCCTGTCACGCAGCGCCGAAACCCTCTCTGGCGGCGAAGCCCAGCGCATTCGACTGGCCAGCCAGATTGGTGCCGGGCTGGTGGGCGTCATGTATGTGCTTGATGAACCCTCGATCGGCCTGCACCAGCGCGACAATGAGCGGCTGCTCAAGACCCTCACTCACCTGCGCGATCTGGGCAATACAGTGATCGTGGTGGAGCACGATGAGGATGCTATTCGTCTCGCCGATCACGTGCTCGACATTGGCCCGGGGGCGGGCGTGCACGGCGGCGAGATTGTGGCGCAGGGCACCCCGCAGCAGATCATCGACAACCCAGCTTCACTGACCGGTGACTATCTCTCTGGCCGCAAGCAGATCGCCATCCCTGATGAACGCACCCCGCTCACCGGCAAGTGGTTGAAACTCAAGGGGGCGAGCGGCAACAACCTGCGCAACGTCAATCTGGATTTGCCGCTCGGGGTGATGACCTGCGTTACCGGCGTTTCAGGCTCCGGCAAGTCGACCCTGATCAATGACACCCTGTTTCGTATTGCGCACCGGGAGCTCAACAAGGCGACCGAGTCCACGCCGGCACCCTATCGCAGTGTTGAGGGGCTGGAGCATCTGGACAAGGTGGTGGATATCGATCAGAGCCCCATCGGCCGTACCCCGCGTTCCAACCCGGCCACCTATACCGGCCTGTTCACCCCGATCCGCGAGCTGCTTTCTGGTACTCAAGAGGCGCGCTCTCGTGGTTATAAGCCCGGCCGTTTCTCCTTCAACGTCAAGGGGGGGCGCTGCGAGGCGTGCCAGGGGGACGGGGTCATCAAGGTGGAGATGCACTTCCTGCCGGATGTCTACGTGCCGTGTGATGTCTGCAAGGGCAAGCGCTACAACCGCGAGACGCTGGAGGTGAAGTACAAGGGCAAGAACATCCACGAGATCCTCGACATGACAGTGGAAGATGCCCGCGAATTTTTCGATCCTGTGCCGGCGGTGGCGCGCAAGCTGCAGACCTTGATGGATGTAGGCCTCTCTTATATCCGGCTCGGCCAGTCTGCCACCACCCTGTCGGGCGGCGAGGCGCAGCGGGTCAAGCTGGCGCGGGAGTTGTCGAAACGCGATACCGGTCAGACCCTTTATATTCTGGACGAGCCGACCACCGGGCTGCACTTCCACGATATCCAGCAACTGCTCAAGGTGCTGCACCAGCTGCGGGATCGCGGCAATACCATCGTCATCATCGAGCACAATCTGGACGTGGTGAAAACCGCCGACTGGATTGTCGATCTGGGGCCGGAAGGCGGCGCCGGTGGCGGCCGCATTCTGGTGACGGGGACGCCGGAGGAGATCTGCGGCAATAAAGAGTCTCATACAGCACGTTTTTTACGGCCGCTCTTGACGCGATAAACCGTTATAATCGAGGGGCCTTTGGCCCCTTTTTTTTATAAAAATCGGTAACATGGAGGCGCGGCCCGTGTAATGCGGGCAGGTTGGCATCACGGTGTCATGGTAAGGGATATATCGAGTTATGGCTCAGGCTCCGCGCACGATTGATCATCAGTTGGCTTACTCCATGATGCCTATCTGGCTGGGGGCTATTTTACTGCTTTTGCTGCTGCTGGCGTGGGCTCAAATTCCGGCAGCCAGTCAGATTGAAGATCAACGAATGAAGGATCATTTGCTGCGCGTGAGCAAGGCTGTGCAGGCGGATGTGGCGGCTCTGGATGCATTTAGCCGGGATTGGGGCATCTGGGATGATAGCCACCGCTTTATGGGCAACAAAAACAGGGCGTTCATCGAATCCAATCTGTTCAATGATATGCCGATGCGGGACTTCAGCCTCAATCTGATGAGCTTCATGGACCTCAGTGGCTACGAGATCTGGACGCGCACCCTGCTGCCCGATGCACCGGGAGTCAACCCGGATCAGTTTCCCTATTTCCTGGATGAACTGAAAAAGCAGTTAAGAGAGCGCTCGGTGGCGCAAGGGGGCATCAATCTGCACGGGATCCGCGCGTCCCAGTGGGGGCCGCTGATGTACTCGTGGCAGCCGATCAGAAACAGCGACGAGTCGGCACCGTTTAACGGTTTCTTGCTGGTCGTGCGCTGGCTCGATAAGGCCTATCTTGATCAGGTATCGGAGCGCACCATGCTGCCACTGGCCATTTCCCATGCCAACCTGGATGTCACCTCCCCCTTCAAATCGCTGAAACCGCAAATAACGTATCGTTTGATCGACCTTGGGTTTACACGGCTTAGGGGAGAGGTGCGGTTGCTCAACAGCGATAACCAGCCGGTGTTGACCCTGGTGATTGAGGAGGAGAGAAAGATCTTGAGTGGCGTCATGGAGGGGGCGCTCTGGACCTTCATTGGCATGCTGTTGATCAGTTTTATCTGCGTCATGATCGCCATGTGCCGGCTCAAGGAGATTGTGCTGACCCCCTTGCAGCAACTGGTGGTGGCATTGCAACGGTTTGGCGAGCGGCCAGAGGCCAATCTGATCCCCTATATCGACAGCAGTACCGAAATGGCGACCCTGAGCGGCAAGTTCAGGGAGATGGCCAGCAAGGTTAGTCAGCAACACGATGATTTACTGGAAAAATCCAGTCAGATGGAACTGGCTGCATTTACCGATCCCTTGACCCGTTGTTTCAATCGTCGCTATCTGGATGGCTGGTTGCAGGCCAACTGGGCCCAGCCTTGTCTGTTATTGCTGCTGGATCTGGATCATTTCAAACGGATCAATGACCGCTTGGGCCATGACATCGGGGATCTGGTGTTGAAACAGTTGGCGGATCTGCTGCGCAAGGTGGTGACAGGAGAGCGCGAGCCAATTATCCGGCTGGGCGGGGAGGAGTTTTTATTGCTGCTGCAGGTGGATGACGAGCAAGAGCTGGCGCTGCGGGTCGAATATCTGCGCCAGCGTGTCGCGCAACACCGCTTTGGCAAGGAGGGGGAGCCATTATGGCTGACTGTGTCACTGGGCTATTGTCGCTATCCCCTGCACCCGGAGTGCCCGGATTCATTCTGGAGCCACAGCTTCAAACTGGCCGATATGGCGCTCTACCAGGCCAAGCAAGGGGGGCGCAATCGGTGGTGCGGTTATGTCGCCAGCTTGTCTGTCAGGGAGGTGATGGACAAGAGCCCGGAACTGCTGGTCGAAGGGGAGGGGCTCACGCTGCGGCACTCCGCAAATCCGGGTTAACCCTGCCGAACCAATACCAGATAGGCCAGCGCGACAATAAAACCGAGCAGGATAAAGAGAAAGGATCCGATTCCCCACACGGCCGCGAGAAAGGCCCCCACCTTTTGCCATCTCGACTCATTTTTCATAAATAAACCATTACTTCCCAATAACTTGTGTGGCGCAAAAATACGCTCATTTGCCAATGTTAACAACAATTAATCGCCGCCCTGCGGGGTTGTAAGGTGTGGCTTGCTTGCTTCTTTTGGCAATGGGTGCGGGTAGTGCCAGCCATCTCGAGATGGGCACTGCGGCTTGTTATCTGGGGGCTCAGCGAGATTGGGATGGCGCGTAAAGATGTCACTGCAATCGATTTATTTCTGTGCAACCTTTGCTCCAAGTCAATAACTTTGTGTTTACATGGTTCTATAGTCAGCAGGCTTACAGCATCAAATGAAAACAAAAAAAGGGATTACGTGATGAAAAAATTACTTCCTCTGATGATTGCCGCTGCAGTGACCTCTCCTTTCGCCATGGCCCATCAGGCTGGCGATATTCTGGTTCGTGGTGGTTTGGCTGTTGTGTCTCCACAAGACAGTGGTAACAGCTTTGAAATCAATGACAATGCCCAGCTGGGTTTGACTTTGACCTATATGGCTACAGATAACTTCGGCGTGGAGCTGCTGGCTGCGACCCCATTCTCCCATTCAGTGAAGATTGGCGATACCGAAGTGGCTAAGGTCAAACACCTGCCGCCAACCCTGATGGCTCAATACTACTTTGGCGATGCCCAGAGCAAGGTTCGTCCGTACGTTGGTATTGGTGTCAACTACACCAACTTCTTTGACGAGAAAGGTCGTGGCCCTCTGACCAACAGCGATGTGAGCCTGGATGATTCTTGGGGTGTTGCTGGTCAAGTTGGTATCGACATGGCGATCACTGACCGCTGGTTTGTAAACGGTTCTGCCTGGATCATGGATATCGACACTGATGTGCATGTAAACGGTGCAGATGGAATCAAAACCAAGATTGACCCAATGGTCTTTATGGTTGGTGCGGGTTACCGCTTCTAATGATTCGATTCTGACTGCGGTTCTGAATGGATCGCGGGAGATAGCAAAGTACGTCTCTTTCAGCCCGGCTTGTGCCGGGCTTTTTTCGCTTGGCTTATATTTTCCAGCTTGTGAGCAACCCGATACAAATCAATTAAATACCCATCGCTTTCTCTCAGTTATTCGCCACCCCTGCCGATAGTGACTATGTTCACTCTACCTTCCCCCAATGAGCGAGGATGTCTCCATGGGTTTATCTATTGTGCAGCGGATCATCGCCGGATTTGTGCTGATGCTGCTGTTGCTGATCCTGCTTGGCGTGATCAGTACCTTTAAAATCAAGGGTATAAACGACGGCCTCTCTGCCGTATCTGACCGGGCAACCCCGCTGGTGGTGGCTGTCGCAGGTCTCAAGGGGGCTCTGCAGGATAGCAACCGCTGGGTGCTGGTCTATCGCACCAGTGAAGATGCCGCCCAGTTGCCGCAGCTGGCCAATCAGTTTAAGGAGCAGCAGAACCGCTTCGCCCAGCTAAGTCAGGAGATGGGGAAATTCACCGGCGTGGCAGATGCCCGCGCCCGCTTCCAGCAGGTCGAGAGTGCCACCACGCAATTCTATGGCTTGGCGGATCAGGTGCTGGCCCAGCATCGGCAGTGGGTTAGTGCATTAGATCAGCGCCACAAGCTGGAGATGGAATTTATCCGCCTTGAGGATACCTACCAGTGGGCGGCAGATTTGCTGCTGCAACAGACTGCCAGCAAACGTTCCATGCGCAACAAGGCGGAACTGATTACCTCCGGCATTGCCCGCGATCTGAAGAATATCCGCCGGGCCGATGCCAAAACCGACCTGAATGAGTTGGAAAAGGTGCTTAGCAAGGACATCGAGATGGCCCGCAAGCGTCTGGAAAGGGTGCTGGTGCCGGATGATGTGAAGGCGCGTTTCGTCTCCAATCTGGATCGGATGCAGGAGCTGGCGCTCGGCGCTCAGGGCTTGCTGGCGACCATGCGTCAGGCCCAGCAACTGGAGTTGTCGCTGGCCACGCAAAATCAGCAGCTGGATGCCAGCTTGGCCAACAGCCTGAATTTG
This sequence comes from Aeromonas sp. 160P, assembly GCF_055193095.1. NCBI lineage: Bacteria > Pseudomonadati > Pseudomonadota > Gammaproteobacteria > Aeromonadales > Aeromonadaceae > Aeromonas > Aeromonas sp. 160P. The sequence goes on from NZ_JBUXKV010000001.1 coordinate 1,275,157, forward strand.
CTGGACGAGATGGGCAAATCCGCCGGTGCCATCGCCAGCGATAGCCGGATCAACGCCGATGCGGCGGTCAGCAGTGCCAGCTTCTGGATCCTGGTGGTTGCCGCGATGTCAGCTGCTGCTGCGCTGGTGATCGGCTATACCACGGCGCGCAGCATTCAGCGTCCGTTACAGATGATCAACAGGGAGCTGGACTACATGGCGGCCGGTGACATGACTCGCCGCATCAACTACCGCAGCAGTTGCGAGTTTGGCAACCTCTCCCGTTCCATCGACACGCTGGCTGGCAAGACCGGCGAGCTGCTCTCTCAAATCAATGCGGGTTCCCGCCATCTGGTGGATGAGGCGAGCCGAGCGGCCGAGATCAGCGAGCGGGCCATGTCTAGGGTACAGGAGCAGAAGAGCCAGACCGATCAGGTGGCTGCCGCGATTACCGAGCTGGAAGTGAGCGCCACCGAGGTGGCTCGTTCTACCGATGGCACCAAGCGCGAGGTGGATCTGGCCGATGACGAGGCACGCAGTGGCCGCCAGAAAGTGGCCACCACTCGCAAGATCACCGAGCAGTTGGCTGGCGCAATGGAAGAGGCGGTCGGCATTACCTACAAGCTGGGTGAGTTCAGCAACAACATCGGCAGCATCCTTGATGTGATCCGCAGCATTGCCGAACAGACCAACCTGTTGGCATTGAACGCCGCCATCGAAGCGGCTCGTGCTGGCGATGCCGGTCGCGGCTTTGCGGTGGTCGCAGATGAAGTGCGGGCGCTGGCCAATCGTACCCAGACCTCGACCGAAGAGATCCAGAGGATGATTGAGAACCTGCAAAGCTCCAGCAAGCTGGTGGTCGAGGTGATGGGGCGCAGCCAGGAGCAGACGCAAAGCTGTGTCGAGCAGACCCGCGAAATGGATGTGGCGCTGCAATCCATTGCCGAGAGGATGGGGGCCATCAAGGCGATGGCCGATCAGGTGGCCCATGCCGCTCAGGAGCAGATCTCCGTCAGTCAGGGGGTTGCTCGTCATATCGCCGGTATTGCCGATGTGGCATACGAGACCGAGCGGGAGGCGCGCGAATCCGCCAGCAGCAGTGAAGTGCTGGCAGAGCTGGTCGCCAAACAGCAGCAATTGATCGCACATTTCAAGGTCTAGGAGGGCTTATGTCTAAAAAGTGGATTGGAGCCCTGAGTCTCCTGTTGTGTGGCCAGCTGATGGCCAGCGAGCTGGTGATTGAAAGCTGGCGAACCGATGACAAGGCGCTATGGGAGCAGAAGATCATCCCGGCGTTTGAAGCGGCGCATCCCGGCATCAAGGTGAGTTTTCACCCGGTGCAGAACGTCAACTACATGCCGACCCTGTGGGAGAGCCTCAAGGGGGGCAAGGCGGGGGATCTGATCACCTGTCGTCCGTTTGATGACTCGCTCGCCCTGTTCAAGGCGGGCCATCTGGCCGAGCTGACCGAAATGGCGGGGATGGAGAACTTCCCGAGTTTTGCCCAGTCACCCTGGCAGACGGATTCCGGTGCCCAGACCTTCTGCGTGCCGATGGCCTCGGTGATCCATGGCTTCTTCTATAACAAGAAGATCTTCAGTGAGTTGGGGCTTACCTTGCCGCAAACCCGCGACCAGTTCTTTGCGGTGCTGGATAAGGTCAAAGCCGATGGTCGTTATGTGCCGCTGGCGATGAGCGGCTCCGAGAGCTGGGTCGCCTCCGAGCTGGGCTTCCAGAATATTGGTCCCAACTACTGGAAGGGAGAGGACGGCCGGTTGGCGCTGATCGGCGGGCAGGAGCGGCTCGACAACCCGCAATATGTGAAGGTGTTCGACGAGCTGGCGCGCTGGCGCTCCTACCTCGGTGAAGGGGGCGAGAGCCGTGATTATGCGACCAGCAACGAGCTGTTCACCTCGGGTAAGGCTGCCTTCTACGTGGCTGGATCCTGGGAGATTGCACCCTTCACCGGCAAGGTCGATTTTGGCGTCATGCGTCCGCCGGTGGCCAAACAGGGGGATGGCTGCTTCTTTACCGACCACACCGATATCGGTATGGGGCTGAATCCGGCCAGCAAGAACAAAGAGGGGGCGATGGCCTTCCTGCAGTGGCTTGCCACGCCGCAATTTGCCGAGCTCTATACCAACTCGCTGCCGGGATTCTTCTCCCTCTCCAACCACTTCTTCGATGTCACCAATCCGGCGGCCAAAGAGATGATGGAGTGGCGCGATCAGTGTGATTCGACCATTCGGGTGGCGACCCAGATCCTCTCCCGTGGTACGCCCAAGCTGGGGGATGAACTGGCCGAGGTGAGTCAGGCAGTGCTGCTTGGCAAGATGGAGCCCAAGGCCGCCGCGGATCGACTGGAAGGTGGCTTGAAGGGCTGGTACGCCCCTCATCAGGGCAGCAAGGCCAAGAGCGCGGATTGTCAGTGTGATGCGGCCCCCCCGGCCCCTGCAGCGCCGGCGGCTGTCTCGGCAGCACCTGCGACCAGTGAGGCTCCCGCCACAGTGGCTCCAGTCGTTACTCCTACTGAGCCCGCATCCGCGGCGACGGCGCCATTACCGGTGCCTTCGGCTGAGGTGGAGCAGGCGCTCTCCAATGAGCTGGAAGCGCCGCAGCAATAAGTCATCAGCATCAATAACCAGCGGGAGGCATCAGCCTCCCGTTTTATTTATCAGTGGTTGTCACAGTGTGCGGCGTTATTGTGCTTCGCGCGGCCAGCGACAGAGGCTGCCGATACGGGCTACCGGGGTGAATCCCAGAGCGCGATAAATTCGTTGGGCATGGTAGTGCTCGTCGGCCACGATGATCAGCTGTGTGGCGCGGGACAATCCTGCGCGGGCCACCTGACTGAGCAGCTGGCGGCATAACCCCTTGTTGCGCCACGCCTGGTGAGTGCGTACCAACTGGAAACGCCCCAGCGTGCCGCAAAAGAAGAGGCCACAGCTGGCGACCAGTTGCCCCTCTTGCCAGATCCCCCACCACTCCCCAAGCCCATCGGAAATCATGGCCTGATAGAGCGCCTGGCGGGATTGCAGATAGGGGAGATAGCTCTGTTCCGAGTGCCCCTCATCCCGCTCATGGAGTTCGAAGTCGAGCCACTCAGACCAGTCAGCAATGGTGAAGGGGCGTGCCTGAGCCTTGTCCATGTCGTCGTTGGGGAGCGGGCAGCTCTGCTTATCCAGTGCCAGCACCACGCACTCCATGTATTGGTATCCCGTTGCGACAAAACCGGCGATCCGGCTGTTTTGCCCTGCCGCCAGTGGCCACTGAAAGGTGCGGTGACGCACTCTGGGATCCTGGCCGATCAGCTGATCAAACGTTGCTTCCAGCCAGCCTTTGTCACGGTCGCTGGGCGGGGTGGGGAGCAGCAGGTAGTTGCCGAAGTAGTAGTCGGGAGCATCCGGTGTGCGAACCGCCCAGAACTGATCGTGCCTAACGACTTCGCCCTGATAGCGATCGAACAGCAAGTCGGTGGCAAAGCCGGGGTGGGTATCCATGATGGTGCTCCTGCAAAGACTCATTTTATTATCGGCAGGAGTAAGGAATAGATGAAAAAGGGGCCGGAGAAACCTCCGGCCAAACAATCACACGCAGATTCAGAACGTCCAGGACGATCTGGCCCCATCATAACGCGACTGTCGCAAATTTGGGATGGGCACTTTTCGGTTACTTACCGTTAATTTTGTAAATATGATATTCCCAGTATTGGGCGACAGGTAAATCTCTGTTGACTTTGTCCCGGTTTCACCATACATATAAAGACGTTTAGACGTCCAAACATCCGTTTTGACGTATGTAAATGGATTGCAGGACAGGGAGAAGAGCAGATGGGATTTCACAGTGCACGTCAGGTTGAGGCGCTCAACCAGAGCTTGGCTGATTTGAATGGCGATATATCGGTCAGTTTCGAGTTTTTTCCGCCCAACAGTGAAGGGATGGAGAATACTCTCTGGCAGTCCATCGAACGGCTGAAAGTGCTGGAACCCAAGTTCGTCTCCGTCACCTATGGCGCCAACTCCGGCACCCGGGATCGCACCCACAAGGTGATCAAGGACATCAAGGAGCGGACCGGCCTGATTGCGGCGCCGCACCTGACCTGTATCGATGCCAGCCGCGACGAGCTGCGCACCATAGCCCGCGACTACTGGAACAGCGGTATTCGTCATATCGTGGCTCTGCGCGGTGACTTGCCGCAGGGGCTGGACAAGCCGGATATGTATGCCACCGATCTGGTTGCCCTGCTCAAGTCAGAGGCCGATTTCGATATCTCGGTTGCCGCCTATCCGGAAGGTCACCCGGAGGCCAAGAGTGCGCAATCCGATCTGCTCAACCTCAAGCGCAAGATCGATGCCGGTGCCAACCGCGCCATCACCCAGTTCTTCTTCGATGTGGAGACTTATCTGCGCTTTCGGGATCGCTGCGCCGCCATCGGTATCGATGCCGAAATCGTGCCGGGGATCCTGCCGGTCTCCAACTACCAGACGCTGGCCAAGTTTGCCGGTTTCACCAACGTGAAGATCCCGCGCTGGATGCATCAGCGCTTCGAGGGGCTGGATAACGATCAGATGACCCGCAATCTGGTGGGGGCGAGCATCGCCATCGATCAGGTGCGCGTGCTGAGTCAGGAGGGGGTGAAGGATTTCCACTTCTATACCCTGAACCGCTCCGAGTTGACTTATGCCATCTGCCATACCCTGGGGGTTCGTCCCAAGGGCTGACCAGTGGTCACAGCTCCAAACGCAAAAAGCCAATGAGTTGCTCATTGGCTTTTTCGTTATGGCCGATGATCAAGGTTTGGTCGGGGCGATCTCTTTTGGCTCGAGACTGATAACCGCATTACCGGCAACCCCCGGATACTGGTGATAGACCTGATCCTGTTCCAGTGTGTAGAAGGTATCCAGATAGTCGTCGTTGTTGGTCATCCAAGAGTCGGGCAGCGCCTTGACGATGCGACCACCGAGATCGAGGAAGGGTAGCGCTTCCGGTACCCCACCTGCCGTAAAGCCGAGTTTGAGGGCTTCAATCAGCAGGGCGCTCAGCTCCTTGTAGTTGACGTTGTCATCCTGCTCCATCATTACCATGTCGACGGCACCCCAGCGATAGCGATCCCAGTAAACAAGGATCTGGTTGGGGGTGTAATCGGTGTTGTCATAGTCGAGGTAGGGCATGTCGACAATATCGACCACTGGCTCATCCCGGCTGGGATTAATCCCTGCGACTACCGCATACACTTCGGCCGCGCCGAGCAGCCAGGGCTCCTTATCATCCTTCAATCTGATCTTTTTCAGGATGCTGGTCTTGAGCGGCGCCGTGTTGGCCGCCACTCGCGGGGCGCTTTGCAGATCTGCATCGGCCAGCGCTTTGCGCATCACCTTCAAGCCTGCGTTCTTGGCTTTGACGGGATCGGCTTCGACCACCAGAACCGGCCGGGCCGGTGCCTTGTCCACATCCAGATAGACGGGATTGCCAGCGCTGTCGAACGCTTCAATGGCGCTCCAGCTCTTCTCATCCCCACTCGGCACATAAGCGACCAGCGGTTCGACGCCCTGTTGCAGTGCGGCGGCCTGATCGGTGTTGGCCAGCCGCAACTGCATCAGTTGCTTGACCTCGCCATCCAGTCCTTGCCTGCTGATGGCCGCCTGGTTGGCATCGGTCGCCTGCCGTTTGAGGCGCGGGCTGGCCTTTTGCAGCAGGTTGGGAAGCGGGCTTTGGTATTGCTGATTGCTCAGCAGGGGCAGCAGGTTTTTCTGCTGAAGTGCGAGCTGGCGAGCCAGCTCCCTGTCCGTGTCGGCCGCGTGTGCCGTGCTGACGCCCAAAAGCGCCAACAACATGATGAAAGCCTGATGTTTCATTATTGTTCTCCGCTGCATGAACCTGACAGGGCACCATGTCCGGGAAGAGTGGTGTCCTGACACCACTAAAGGGCAATTAGTTTCATCTGTGAATTAATTTATCTGGATCTTGCGCAGGTCATCACGGTTTGAGGTCTCATTGATTTCCTTGTCGATATAAATGAAGCCAGTGCAAGGCAAGTCCGACGAGCAGACCCCAGCAGGCCGCCGCGATGCCGAGCAGGCTGATCCCGGACGCGGTAATGATGAAGGTAAGCAGCGCCGCTTCTCGAGCTTCATCCTGTTGCAAGGCAGAGTGCAGGCTGCTGCCGATGGTGCCTAGCAGAGCCAATCCGGCGACGCAGGTGATCAGTTCGGCCGGGAAGGCGCTAAACAGGGCGGCAACGGTCGCGCCAAAACAGCCGGTCACAAGATAAAAGCAACCCGCCCAGACCGCAGCAGGCCAGCGGCACTTGATATCCTGGTCGACCTCTTTGCCCATGCAGATGGCGGCGGTGATGGCGGCCAGATTGAAGGCATAACCGCCAAAAGGAGCGAGCAGCAGGCCGGTCAGGCCGGTCCAGCTGATCAGGGAGGAGGTGGCAGGCTGATAGCCATGGGCTCGCAAGATGGCGATCCCCGGCATGTTTTGCGATGTCATGGTGACAATGAACAGCGGTAGCGCAATGCCAAACAGGGCATCAAGGGAGAAGGCTGGCCATGTCCAGACCGGGCTGGCGAGTTGCCAGTGCAGAGCTGCCAGCTGCACATCCCCCCGCACGCTGCAGATCAGCATCCCCACTCCCAGTACCAGCACCATGGTATAGCGGGGCCAGAGATGACGCCCCAGCAGGAAGGTCAGCAGCAGGGTGCCAAGCAGCAAGGGATCTCGCGGGGCGATCTTGAACAGATCCAGCCCGAATCTGAGCAGCACGCCAGCCAGCATGGCGGCGGCCAGCGGAGCTGGGATATGCCTCATCAAACGGTCGAACCAGCCGCTGATGCCACACAGGGTGATCAGCAGGGAGGAGATCACAAAGGCACCAATGGCTTCTGCCAAGGTGAAGTTACCCAGCGTGGTGATCAGCAGGGCTGCGCCCGGGGTGGACCAGGCGGTCAGTACGGGCATGCGGTAATAGAGAGAGAGGCCGATACAGCTCACCCCCATGCCGATCCCCAGCGTCCAGAGCCAGGAGGCGACTTGGGCTGTATCTGCGCCAGCCGCCGTGGCGGCCTGGATGATCAGGATAACGGAGCTGGTGTAGCCGACCAGCACGGCGATAAAGCCTGCGACCAGGTGGGGGAGGGCGAAGGGCATGACTCTTCCTCTTGGCGTTGTGACGCATTGTGCGTTATTACGTACAATCTGGTTTTGACTATAGCCTTGTGCGTTATAGCGCACAAGGCGCATCATGCAAGAGTAATAAAGAGGCCGTTATGCAAGAGATGAGTCAGCATCTGGCCGCCCGGCTGAAGGGGCTGCGCAGCGAGCGAGGCTGGAGCCTGGATGCCGCTGCGCGCGAAACGGGTG
>NZ_JBUXKV010000001.1:1287500-1587500 GCF_055193095.1 Aeromonas sp. 160P
CCGAACCCACTAACGTTGCAAAGTTAGGGGATGACCTGTGGCTGGGGGTGAAAGGCCAATCAAACTCGGAGATAGCTGGTTCTCCCCGAAAGCTATTTAGGTAGCGCCTCGGACGAATACTACTGGGGGTAGAGCACTGTTTGGACTAGGGGGTCATCCCGACTTACCAACTCCATGCAAACTCCGAATACCAGTAAGTAATATCCGGGAGACACACGGCGGGTGCTAACGTCCGTCGTGAAGAGGGAAACAACCCAGACCGCCAGCTAAGGTCCCAAAGTTCTGGTTAAGTGGGAAACGATGTGGGAAGGCTCAGACAGCTAGGATGTTGGCTTAGAAGCAGCCATCATTTAAAGAAAGCGTAATAGCTCACTAGTCGAGTCGGCCTGCGCGGAAGATGTAACGGGGCTCAAACCAGGCACCGAAGCTGCGGATTCACACTATGTGTGAGTGGTAGGGGAGCGTTCTGTAAGTCTGCGAAGGTGTATCGAGAGGTATGCTGGAGATATCAGAAGTGCGAATGCTGACGTAAGTAACGATAAAGGGGGTGAAAAACCTCCTCGCCGGAAGACCAAGGGTTCCTGTCCAACGTTAATCGGGGCAGGGTGAGTCGACCCCTAAGGTGAGGCCGAAAGGCGTAATCGATGGGAAGCAGGTTAATATTCCTGCACGACTTGTAATTGCGATGGGGGGACGGAGAAGGCTAGGTGGGCCAGGCGACGGTTGTCCTGGTGAAAGTGCGTAGGCGGTATTTCTAGGCAAATCCGGAGATACAACGCTGAGACACGAGACGAACGCACTACGGTGCGGAAGCCATTGATGCCATGCTTCCAGGAAAAGCCTCTAAGCTTCAGATTACAAGTCATCGTACCCCAAACCGACACAGGTGGTCGGGTAGAGAATACCAAGGCGCTTGAGAGAACTCGGGTGAAGGAACTAGGCAAAATAGAACCGTAACTTCGGGAGAAGGTTCGCTCTTGACAGTGAAGTCCCTTGCGGATGGAGCAGTTGGGAGTCGCAGTGACCAGATGGCTGGGACTGTTTATCAAAAACACAGCACTCTGCAAACACGAAAGTGGACGTATAGGGTGTGACACCTGCCCGGTGCCGGAAGGTTAATTGATGGGGTTAGCGCAAGCGAAGCTCTTGATCGAAGCCCCGGTAAACGGCGGCCGTAACTATAACGGTCCTAAGGTAGCGAAATTCCTTGTCGGGTAAGTTCCGACCTGCACGAATGGTGTAACCATGGCCATGCTGTCTCCACCCGAGACTCAGTGAAATCGAATTCGCCGTGAAGATGCGGTGTACCCGCGGCTAGACGGAAAGACCCCGTGAACCTTTACTACAGCTTGGCACTGAACATTGAACCTACATGTGTAGGATAGGTGGGAGGCTTTGAAGGCGTGACGCCAGTTGCGCTGGAGCCGTCCTTGAAATACCACCCTTGTATGTTTGATGTTCTAACGCAGGGCCCTGAATCGGGCTCGCGGACAGTGCCTGGTGGGTAGTTTGACTGGGGCGGTCTCCTCCCAAAGAGTAACGGAGGAGCACGAAGGTTGGCTAATCCTGGTCGGACATCAGGAGGTTAGTGCAATGGCATAAGCCAGCTTAACTGCGAGACGGACAGGTCGAGCAGGTACGAAAGTAGGTCATAGTGATCCGGTGGTTCTGAATGGAAGGGCCATCGCTCAACGGATAAAAGGTACTCCGGGGATAACAGGCTGATACCGCCCAAGAGTTCATATCGACGGCGGTGTTTGGCACCTCGATGTCGGCTCATCACATCCTGGGGCTGAAGTCGGTCCCAAGGGTATGGCTGTTCGCCATTTAAAGTGGTACGCGAGCTGGGTTCAGAACGTCGTGAGACAGTTCGGTCCCTATCTGCCGTGGGCGTTGGATGATTGAAGGGAGTTGCTCCTAGTACGAGAGGACCGGAGTGAACGAACCTCTGGTGTTCGGGTTGTCACGCCAGTGGCACTGCCCGGTAGCTAAGTTCGGAATCGATAACCGCTGAAAGCATCTAAGCGGGAAGCGAGCCCTGAGATGAGTCATCCCTGACCCCTTGAGGGTCCTAAAGGGCCGTTGGAGACCACAACGTTGATAGGTGGGGTGTGTAAGCGCGGCGACGTGTTGAGCTAACCCATACTAATTACCCGTGAGGCTTAACCATACAACACCCAAGAAGTGTTCTGAGACTTGTAACAGATACCAAGTGAACTACTAACTAATTCAGTGATAACGACAAGCCACGAGCAACATCGTTATTTACGTCAGCTTTTTCAGATTGAAGTTATTTGCCTGGCGGCCATAGCGCCGTGGAACCACCTGATCCCATGCCGAACTCAGAAGTGAAACGCGGTAGCGCCGATGGTAGTGTGGCATTCGCCATGCGAGAGTAGGACACTGCCAGGCACCCAATTAAACAATGATGTGCAAATTCATGTCATTGGCCGAGAGGATGGCACCTCTGATAAGCGGCAAAAGATTTAGCGAAAAGCTAACCAAATAGCGGAGCGGTAGTTCAGTTGGTTAGAATACCGGCCTGTCACGCCGGGGGTCGCGGGTTCGAGTCCCGTCCGCTCCGCCAGTAATTTTAAAGGCCTTCCCGATTGGGAAGGCCTTTTTGCTATGGGCGGATTTTGCCCATTGCCCCCCATGCTTGCACACCAGAGCGAACAGCAAAGCCCGGCCTCTCGACCGGGCTTTGCTGTTTCTAGCAGCTGGCGTGGTTGATTTTTGTACCATCAATCTTGCTATTTTCATTGTAACGTTTGCAGGCGGTTCTTTTTTATAGCTATATCAGCGGATAGTTGGTTGCTTAATGATCAATTTTGGTGGTGTACTTTTGGCCAAACGCCGCGGAGGGTGCGTGATTAGGGTTGTATCTCGCTTATAACTCGGTAGAGTAAGGGCATCTTGAGTTTGCCTTCCCTGCTCGGTGTTCGCTGGGATAAAGGTGTAACTTGGCCCGTTTTTATCAACCTTAAGCCAGTGGTATCGATATGGAACAAGTAAACAAATCTACTTTCAGTGATGTACTGGAATATGTGCGAATGTCCCGTCGTCAGAACAAACTCAAGCGTGAAATTACGGACAATGAGAAGAAGATCCGTGACAACCAGAAGCGTGTGCTGCTGCTCGACAACCTGAGCGATTACATCAAGCCGGGCATGAGCATTGATGATGTTCAGGCTATCATCGCCAACATGCGTACCGACTATGAAGAGCGGGTTGATGATCACATCATCAAGAATGCCGAGCTCTCCAAAGAGCGTAAAGAGCTGAGCACCAAGCTGAAGGGCATGAGCTCCCACAAGTAAGCTTTTAGCTATCAGTAAATAAACACCGGCCATGGCCGGTAATGCCAGTCAGTTAAGCCTGACTGGCATTGTTTTTATTGGCTTTTTTAACACCATACTTCTGTGGTCTGGGCTTCACGCAGCGGGGATAATTTCGCTCCCTTCGGGCCGGCAACACAAACTGGCCCGCCTGTTTCTCCAGCTCCGCAACGCGTCCCGGGATATTCCCCGGCGACACATACGGCATGCAGCTCAACTCATGGATGAGGTAGACCGAGGCCATGTGAAAACTCAGCTGGCTCGCCGTGTATCCCTTCAGGCTCGCCGCCATCTTTACCATCTGGCTGCGCAGCAGGTTGTACGCCAACAGCACGCCCCACAACTCTTGCCGTATCCCCGCCGCCTTCTTGCTGCGCAGGGTCAGCCGGTGCTGTTGCAGGCTGTGCTTCATCTCCCGATAGCCCAACTCGATTTCCCAGCGGTGGCCATACAGTTCGACGATATCGGCGCCAGGGAAGCGCATCGGGTCGACCATTGAGGTCAGCACCTGCCGCTCTTTGCCGTTGATAGTGCGAGTCAGCAAGCGGGCTTCTAGCGTCTCTGGCAGTTGCGGCCACTTCTTCCTCGCCTGTGGGCTGGTGTTGAGACGCACCAGGGCATCCTGACGCCCCAGCTTGCGTGCGTGCCCTTTTTGAGTGGCAGCAACCAGTGCCGCTCGCTGCCAGCGGTTTGCCAGGCATGGAGCAAACCGAGCGAGTAAAACCCCTTGTCGAACAGGGTCAGCGAGTGGTCCGGCGTGCGCGCGACCAGCTGCTCGGCCAACACCATCTCGTTGACGGCGCAGCTCTCCATGACCGCCTGAACAAGCAGGTGACTGGTCAGCTCCATCTGGCAGAGCATGCGCACCTGCGGATAGGCGGTCTCCCCATGCTGGGTACCGGGCTTGGCAAAGGCGGCGGCATTGTCCGGGGTATCAGGCGTGCGCCACATCACGCCATCGACGGCGAGCAGTTGCAGCCCGGCCCAGCCGGGGTGATTGGCCTGCTGGTGCCAGCCTGCGGCGGTTTCGTGAAACAGGCGTTCGATGCTCTTGTCCCCGAGCTTTTGGCGAGCTTGCAGGAAGGCGCTGGGGGCGACGAAGGGGCGGTCACCGGGCAAGAGGATATCGAGCTGATTGACCAGCTGGGTCATGGGGACGTGGCGGAAGATGGCCATGCCGATGATGGCCCAGACCAGTCGCTCCATGGGCATACGGCGACGGCGGAGGGTAGCAACGCCCTCTTCGCCGAGCAGCGTGGTGATGAGCTCGGTGGGAATGAGGTCGGAGAGTGACTCAAACTGAGCGGCATTACTGGCGTGGAGGAAGTCGAGAGCTTGAGCGATACGCATAAAAAATCCGAAACCAATCAACAGGTTTCGGATTTTCACACATCAGAAGGATCGGTCAATGGATCCTTAACTGATCGGCATTAGGCCATGGCCGGTGTTTTGTTATCAGCTCGGATCTCTGCCACTGCTGCAACAATCGGCTCCCCTTTTTAGAGTTGCCCTGTTACCATCACTACAAAGCGGTCAATAGTTTCAAGCCATTGACTTGAAAAGACTAAGCTTTAAACACAATAAATTGCGCAACCATGGTGGGGCTGATATGGGCGCATCAGAACAGACGGATTTGACACAAGTGGCATCTCAAGATTCATCTGTCCAGACCAAGGACGGGACCCCAAAACGCAAGCGTCGTTCTTGGTGGCGTTGGTTGTTTTGTTTTCTCTTTTTAGCGTGCCTGGGAGGCGTGATCTTCCTGGTGGGCTATGAGATGAAAACCTCGACGCTACAGTCTCAAGAGATATCCCGCTATGCCGCCAAACTGACCTATCAGGTCGAGCCAGGTCAGAGCAAGCAGATCGCTTTTCCCAGTGATGGCCCGTTCGACAAGCGGCTCGGCTATGTGCAACTGCCAATGATGCAGGAGCGTTTGCTGCAGCGGGGTTATGAGGTTAGCAGGCAGGCGCATTTCTCCGATGCCCTCTATGACTACGCCACTCGTGGCTTCTTTGTGCCTTATACCGAAAAGGTTCAGGCCGGACTGACGCTGCACGATTGCCGCGCGGAACCTTTCTACCAGTTCAAATACCCGACCCATCATTATCCTGACTTTGCCTCTGTTCCACCGCTGGTGATCCAGTCGTTGCTGTTTATCGAGAACCGGGAATTGCTGAGCAACGAGGAGCCACTGGCCAACCCGGCTGTCGACTGGCCCCGCTTTGCCAAAGCGGCACTGTCTCAGGTGGGCAAGGCGCTTGATATGCAGGATCAATCTGCCGGTGGCAGTACCCTGGCAACCCAGGTGGAGAAGTATCGCCACTCGCCGGATGGCCTGACTCTGTCGCCGACCGAGAAGATCCGTCAGATGGCCTCTGCCAGTGTGCGGGCCTATCGTCTCGGGCCAGAAACGCTGGAGGCGCGCAAGCTGGTTGCCTGGGCCTACCTCAACTCGGTGCCGCTCTCGGCTGCGCCGGGATATGGTGAGGTGCATGGTCTGGGGGATGGTCTGTGGGTCTGGTTTGGCGCCAATGTTGATGACGTGAACCGTCTGCTGGATCCCGCCCGTAACCAGAACGCGCCACTGGCCGAGCAGGGGCTTGCCCTGCGTCAGGTGGTCTCCCTGATGATTGCCCATCGTCGTCCCTCCTACTATCTGGCTCAGGGGCGCGCGTCGCTCGCAGACCTGACTGACAGTTACCTGCGCCTGTTTGTACAGGAGGGGATGATCACACCGCCGTTGATGGAGGCCGCCCTCAAAGCCAAGATCAGCTTCCGTGATTTTTTGAAGTCCCCGGCTATCACACGGGTGAATAATAACAAGGGGTTGCAGGTTGCTCGTACCCGCTTGAGCCGCCAGCTCGGGGTGCAGCTCTATGATCTCGATCGGATGGATCTGACCGCAGATACCAGCCTCAACATGCCGTTGCAGAACGAAGTCTCTCGTTATCTGCAACAACTGGCCGACCCTGCTGTTGCAGCGCAAGTCGGGTTGTTTGGTGAGCGCTTGCTCTCCCCCGAGAAGACCGGTGATGTGCGCTACAGCTTCACGTTGTTCGAGAAGTCACCGGAAGGGTTCAAGGTGCGGGTGCAAACTGACAACACTGATCAGCCGTTTGATATCAACGAAGGCTCCAAGCTGGAGCTGGGCTCCACCGCCAAGTTACGGGTGCTGACTACCTATCTGGAGATTGTGGCTGAACTGCACGATAACTACGCCAATATGCCAGCAGAGAGCTTGCGCAAACTGGCTTCGGTCTCTCAGGATAATCTCAGTCGCTGGGCTATCTCCTATCTGATGAGTGCCAAAGACAAGAGCTTGCCGGTGATGCTGGAGGCGGCGCTGGATCGTACATACTCCGCCAGCCCTAATGAAGGCTTCTTTACCGGCGGTGGCATGCACACCTTCAATAACTTCCGCCGCGAGGATAACGGGCGTATTCCCGCCATCCGCGATGCGCTGCGTGAGTCCATCAACCTGCCATTTGTCCGGTTGATGCGTGATATCGTGCGCTACAGCCTCTATAAAGAGGGCAATCGCGCCCAGTTGCTCAAGGATGACAAGGATCCCCGTCGTCAGGAATATCTGGCCAAATTTGCCGATAAAGAGGGGCAAACCTATCTGCTGCGCTTCTGGCGTAAATATCAAGGCAAGACCCCCGAGGAGCAGCTGGATACCTTCCTTGATGGCCTCAAGCCGAGCGCGGTGCGTCTGGCAGCGGTTCACCGCTACCTGATGCCGGAAGCTGACGAAGCGGCTTTTGCTGCCTTCCTGGCGCAGCGGTTGCCGCGGGATAAGCTGAGTGCGAAGCGGATCAATCAGCTTTATGTCAGCTATGGCCCGGGCAAGTATTCACTGCCGGATCAGGGCTACATTGCCCGGGTGCACCCGTTGGAGCTGTGGCTGCTGGCCTATCTCAAGGAGTTCGACAAGGCGACCTTTGCCGACGCGGTTGCGGCCAGCCGTGACGAGCGGCAGGAGGTCTACAGCTGGTTGTTCAAGACCCGTCATCGCAGTGCCCGTGATAGCCGGATCCGCACCATGCTGGAGGTTGAGGCCTTCCTCGACATTCATCAGCGTTGGGCCAAGCTGGGTTATCCGTTTGACCATCTGGTGCCGTCACTGGCGACCGCCTTGGGCAGTTCTGGTGATCGCCCGGCTGCGTTGGCCGAATTGATGGGGATTATCCAGAATGGCGGTATCCGCACGCCGACCCTGCGTATCGAGCACCTCTCGTTCGCCAAGGGAACGCCGTTCGAGACAGCGTTTGAACCCTTGCATACCGAGGGAACCCGGGTGATGCCTGCAGAAGTCGCTGCCGCGCTGCGCAGCGCCCTCTCCAAAGTGGTGGAAGGGGGAACCGCCAGACGTATCGCCGGTGCTTTTGCATTGCCTGACGGCACTGTGCTGCAGATGGGTGGCAAGACCGGGACCGGTGATAACCGGATCGAGACGGTAGGTCGTTATGGCAATGTGACCAGTTCACTGGCGCGCAACCGCACCGCGACCTTTGTCTTTTTCATCGGTGAAGATCACTTCGGCACCCTGACCGCCTATGTGCCGGGCAGCCAGTCCGACAAGTTCCGCTTCACCTCGGCGCTGCCGGTACAAGTGCTCAAGGGGATGGCCCCCTTGCTGATGCCATACCTGCAACCGGCCTCCCATACCCAGTGTCTGGCGAACCAGTGATACTGGCCTATTGCAGCTAATCACTCAGATAACCTAATCAGGCAGATAACAAACGGGGAGGCTAACAGCCTCCCCGTTTTCTTTTCCTCATCGGTTGCAACTGTGTCACGCGATGGGATCAGGCGTTCAGTACGAACTGCTCGATTACCTGAGCGACGCCATCTTCATCATTGCGGGCTGTGATGTGCTGGGCCAGCCCTTTGATCTCGTCAGTGGCATTGCCCATCGCAACCCCGAGACCCGCGTACTCGATCATATGGCGGTCGTTGCCGGCATCTCCGACGCAAATCACCTGCTCGGCAGTCAGGCCAAGGTGCTCGGCCAGTGCCGCGACGCCGGTTCCCTTGTTGCTCTGCTTGTTCATGAACTCGAGGAAGAAGGGGGCGCTCTGTACCACGGTATAGCGCTCATAGAGCTCTGCTGGCAGTCGCTCGATAGCGCGGGAGAGCTGGGGCGGTTCGTCGATCATCATCACCTTCATGATCTGCTCGTCGGCAGCCAGGGTGGCGAAGTCGATCAGATTGATCGGCATGCCGATCAGGCGCGATTCATGTTCGGTGTAGGTGCTGACCCGCGGACTGATCAGGCCGCGGGTTACCGAGAAGCCGTGAATGTTCACTTCCAGCTCGGCGGCCAGTTTGGCGATGGCGCTGGCGTCACTGCCGGTCAGCAGCTGGCTGCGGATGATGCGCTGATCGGCCACCTGTTGCACCAGAGCGCCGTTGTAGCAGATGACATAGTCATGCTCGGTGGTGAGGCCGAGCTCTTCGAGATAGCGGCTCATCCCTTCCAGCGGGCGGCCGGAGGCCAGCACCACGGTTACCCCTTTGGCGCGCGCGGCGCTGATGGCGGCGTGGGTGCGGGGAGTAATCTGGCCCTGCGGGTTGAGCAGGGTGCCATCCATATCCAATGCGATCAGCTTGTACATCTCTCACTACCTGAGTCTGGGTGGCCCGTCCGGTGGGGCCAAGGAAGTGGCGAGTGTAGCGAAAATCGGCGGCGGGATCACGAACGGTTCAGCGGTGGATCTGCGCCGGTTGACCTATTTGTGCGCCTCATAAGGGTTCATCAGCAGTTGATCTTCGCGGATGCAGAAGTGGATCGGGCCGTGTTCGATATCGACCCGGTTGTGGTGGTGAGCCATCTCCACCTCGATCCCCGGGAAGAGGTGCTGGGTAGCGATGATGTCCATTTCGGCCATCAGTTTTTGCAACTCTTCATGGTTGGCGGCCAGTTGTTCCTCCAGCTGGCGTAGCTCGAGTTGATAGCGTTCACGGATGGGCTTCAGCTTGCGCAGGGTATCCGGATTGCGTTTGTCGCTGGGCAGTTGCACCAGTCGCATCACCAGCTCCTTGATCTTTTCCAGCTGATCCAGACACGCCTGTTGCTGCTGTTTGAGCTGATGTTCCTGCTCCTTGTGGGTGAAGTAACCACCGAGGATCTGCAGTTTGGTCTGATTACCGGCGGAGGCTCCCAGCACCGGTGAGATGATGAGGCGATGGGCAATGCTGAGGCCACCCAGCAGGTTGCCTTTACGCATGCCGCTGTCACCTACCTTGATATCCTGTCCGCTGCGGCAGTAACAGTGGTTGAGTTGGCTCTGGATCTGGATATCGCCACCCGCCTCCAGCTGGGCATATTGGGCATAGGTGGCATGGATCTCACCCTGGGCGTTGAGTTGGCAGAGGTACTCCCCCTGCTCGTTGCGCCTGCCTATGATGCCGTGGCGCACCGTGATGGTGCCCCCCGCCTCGATCCACCCCCCTTCGATAAAGCCGCCGATGACAATGTCGCCGCTGACCGAGATCTTCATGCCCGGATTGACATCGTCATTGACGATCAAGCCCCCTTCAAAGGTGATATGACCATGGCGTGCATCCACCCGTTTGACGTTGAGCACCTCGTCTACCTTCATGCCCGATTTTTCCTGACAGGGCAGCCCGGCGCGGCTGGCAATCAGCAGATCGGGATCGTCAGGGGAGAAGCAAGTGCCGTCCCCGGCACTCATCGGACTGTCCTTGCCGTTCTTGGCGGGCAGATCCTGGCCGGTCACGGTAAAGCCTGGCACCCCGACCGTAGCCGGGTGACGGCGCATCAGCTGGGCGCCCGCCTTGACGGTGACTATGGAGCCGAGATCCCGCAGATCGACCCGGTCATGATCCAGCTCCCTGGGTTTGAGGATCCGTTCGGCAGGGGTCTCCACCAAGCGTTCATAGCGGGTGTCCTGGCCATTGACGGCGGGCTGGCCGCGGGCGATGACCAGTTTGAGCTGACTGCCGGGGGCGGCCTCTTTAGCTGTCTGGATCGCGGCGGTGAGCAGCGGCGCGCTCACTCCCTGCTTGATCTCGCTAAGAGAGATGGCCTCTTGCAGTTGTTCCAGCGTCACATACTTGCCACCCCAGTCAGCGGTGATCTGGGCGCTGGCGCTCATCCGATCTTTTTCCACCACTATGGTGACTCTGGCATCTTGCCGTTTGGCGATGGGAACCGGGTTGGCAGGCACGGGGGCGGCAGGGTTGGTGAGCAGGGTATTGAGCAGGCTAATGGCCTGTTTGACCCCCTCTGGCAGTGGTTGATAGCGGCGACAGTTGGAGGCGAGCAGCAGAGCCTGAATATCCTGTTCGGTGACCGGCTGGGTGAGACCGGCAGCAATTCGCAGGCAGACCAGTTCCATATCGCTTGATAGCAGCAGCCACTCTTTGCTTAACACCGTATCTCCTTGCCGGGTGAAAGGAGGGGCGATCGTTTCGTCCCTCTACTGTCATTTAATCTCTCAATGATGGATAAAGCGAATCGCTGACTTTGAGAGTGGGCAGTATTCAGATATTTCTGCTGAATGGTCAATGGATTGAGGTCAAATCGGTGATGACGGCCGGATAAATGTGGGTGCTGTTTGGCAATGGTATGAAGAGGTGCGCCGGATCGTGACAGGAGATCTCTGCCAGCGACACGGGGATCGCTGGCAGGCGCTGTGGTTATCAGCCGCGCTGGGCCGTTCTGGCCAGCGTGAGGTAATCGCCGAGAATCGGCTCCCCCAGCAGGTGGCGGCGCAGCATGTCGAGCGCGGCAAAGGCGAGGATCTTGCGGCGGCTCTCCGGATCGGGATGGCTGACTTTGACCGTCTGGCCTATCTGTTTGCCATCGGCGCTGAGCAGCAGTGGCACACCCTCTGATCCCTCTCGCCCTATGGTCAGCTGCAGGTCTGCATCGGCTGTCGGCAGCTGCGCCAGCTCATCGGCCAGTTGCGCGCTGAAGCGGGCCTCCAGCTGGGGATAGCCGTGACAAAGCGCCAGCAGCGCGCCGCCACTCTCCCCCTCCAGCAGAGTCAGTGGCCTGCCTTGCAGCAGCGCGAGGATCTGCTGCGCCGGTTCGGTATCCCCGCTGCCGACCAGCCATGGGCGGATCGTGTTGAGCAGTCGGCTCTCGGCGCTCTCCATGTCAGTTGCGCTGGCGCCGTGGCCGATCAGTTTCAGCTCGATGAGGGGCATGGCGGAGCGGTAACCCAGCTCGATACCGGTGGGCCAGGGGGCGGCATCCAGCAGGTCGGAGAGCGCTGATTCCGAGACGCCGAAGGTGTAAAAGCGGCGCAGCTCGGTGTCGGTCTGTGCCCCGGCCAGCTGTTTAAGGCGCGGCAAGATCTGCTCGCGCACCATCTGCTTGAATTCGAACGGAACGCCCGGGGTGAAGAACAGTTGGCTCTGGCCACTTCGCACCACAAAGCCGCAGGCGGTGCCGACCGGGTTGTCGAGGATCTCGCACCCCTGTGGCAACCAGGCCTGCTTGGCGTTGCTTTGTGCCATGGGGCGGCCACGGCTGGCGTAGCGGGCGGTGATGGTGGCGAGCCAGTCGGGGAACAGGGTGAGCGGCTGGCCAAAGGCCTCGGCGGCGGCCTGAGCGGTGAGGTCATCGGCAGTGGGCCCGAGCCCGCCGCACACCAGCACTACCTCGGCGCGGCTGGCACTCTCTTGCAGCACGGCTTTCAGGTCGGCGAGGTTGTCCCCCACCGTCAGGCGACGGCGCACCTGCCACCCCTGTTCCAGCAGCAGGGCGCTGAGCCAGGCCGCGTTGGTATCCACCACCAGCCCCGTCACTATTTCGTCTCCGGTACTGATGATCTCGATACGCATGGCGAACTCCTTGCTCTGAAAAGGGTAGTGGCGCTGACCTGAGGCCAGGGCAATCAGGATTTGGCTTGCTCGAAGTAGTAGCTGATCCGGGTGCGTGGATTGAGGTACTCGAACACGGCAGGTGGCAGCCGTTTGGGGTGGATCACCTTGGCAATCGACAGTTCGACCTGTTGCAGGTCAATGATGGCCGCCTCCTGGCGCGGGATGCGCGGATCGTAAACCAGCACCGAAGGGTAGAGCAGGCGGGAGGCGTTGACTGACATTACCAGCCCCACCTGGCCGTTGGATAGCTGCACCACGCTGCCGGGGGGGTAGATCCCCATCAGCCGGATCAGCATGCTGAGGTACTCCGGATTGAACTGGGCTTTGCGCTGCTTGTAGAGGCCGCTCAGGGCCGAGTATGGCACCTTGGCCTGCATGTGGCAGAGGTTATCGTACTCGTTGATCAGCGACACCATCTGGGTCAGCGGGTCGAGCTGGCCACCCTTGAGCCCTTCCGGGCCGCTGCCATCGAGATATTCATGGTGATGCAGCACAATCCCTTTCGCCTCGGCCGGGAAATCCTTGGCCAGATTGAGCAGATCCAGACCGTAGCGAGGGTGCTGGGCCATCAGGTTCTGCTCCGGCTTGGTGAGGGGCTCGCTCTTGCGCAGGATCTGGCTCGGGATCTTCAGTTTGCCGATGTCGTGGAACAGCGCCCCCATGCCAATCTGGCGGATCTGGTCGGCCGACATGGCGCACTCCTTTGCCAGCAGCATGCAGAGCACGCTGACATTGAGGGAGTGGAAGTAGAGGTTGTTGTTATCATCGCTGTCGGAGACCAGATGAAGCACCATCTCATCCACGGCGAGCAGTTGCTCGGTCATGGCGTTGATTAACTCTTGCGCCTCGCCAATGGCATTGAGGGGGCGGGACTGGAGCTTGCTCATCACATTGCGCACCTGTGCCAGCGACTGCTGGAACTGCTTCTCGCACTGCTGCAAGTCGCGACGATATTGCTGCAGTTGTTCGATACGGCGATCTTTCTCCTGCTGCATCTGCGCCTGACGCTGCGCAGTATCTGACGCTTCAGCCGGTTGCGGTTGCACCTGGCTGAGAGGCTTGGGGGGCGCATCGCTCTTGTCGGGAATGATAGTGACCAGCTTGAGACCGAGACGGCGGATCAGTTCGATCTCCTCTTCATTTTTGATCTTGAAGCTGGAAAACAGGAACGGGTGTTCGCGCCACCCCAGTGGCAGGGATACATAGTTGCCGACTTGCAGTCGATCTACGGAAATCTTGATACCAGTCATTATCTTGGAAGCAGGAGGCACACTGAGCCGTATGCTAGTCAAAGGCGGAGATGAATACAAAAGGTATCTGATGACAGGCTGGGGGCTTTATTATAGGCTTCTGGATGTCCAGACACTTTTACCGATGCAGTACAGGGAGTAAGCATGCCGATCAAAATCCCGGATCAGTTACCCGCCGCCGAAGTGCTGGGGCAGGAGAACATCTTCGTGATGACGGAATCCCGGGCCGTCACCCAGAACATCCGCCCGCTGCGGGTGTTGATCCTCAACCTGATGCCAAAGAAGATTGAGACCGAGATCCAGCTGATGCGGATGCTCTCCAACTCGCCGCTGCAGGTGGATGTGGATCTGCTGCGCATCGACGATCGGGAGTCGAAGAATACGCCGCAGGCCCATCTCGAGAACTTCTATCACGACTTCGAGCAGGTGCGTGGCAATAACTACGACGGCATGATCATTACCGGTGCGCCGCTCGGGTTAGTGGAGTTCGAGGAGGTGGTCTACTGGCCGCGCATCGTCGAGATCATCGAGTGGTCCCATCAGCATGTCACCTCTACCTTGTTCCTCTGCTGGGCGGTGCAGGCAGCGCTCAAGGCGCTCTATGGCATGGAGAAGCAGACCCACGGCGAGAAGCTCTCCGGGGTTTACCGCCATCATCGCCTCGACGAGCACGAGCCGCTGCTGCGCGGTTTTGATGACGAGTTTGTCGCGCCCCACTCCCGCTATGCGGCGTTCGATGGTGATCTGATCCGCGCCCATACCGACCTGCAGATTTTTGCCGAGTCAGCAGAGGCGGGGGTCTATCTGGCGGCGACCAAGGATTGTCGCCAGGTGTTTGTCACCGGTCATCCTGAATACGACACCCTGACCCTGGACGGCGAGTATCAGCGGGATCTGGCGGCAGGGCTCGACCCGGCCATTCCGGTCAACTACTACCCTGATAACGAGCCGGGCAACACCCCGCGCGCCAGTTGGCGTAGCCATGGTCACTTGCTGTTTGCCAACTGGCTTAACTACTACGTCTATCAGCTCACCAGTTATCGGGTAGAGGATATCGGCAAGGTCTTTACCTATGGTCAGGGCGGCAAGTAGTCAGCTGCCCTGTTCCAGCCGCTCGGCCAGCTGGTCGAGCCACTGGCGGTGCACGGCCAGGTTGAATGCTTTGGGTCTGTGGGCCTTGATGGCGGCCATGGCCTCTGCTTGTGGCTGGCCCAGGGTCATCAGCAGCGCGGCGGCGACCAGACCGGTACGACCGCTGCCCCCTTTGCAGTGAATGACCAGATGCTTGCCATCCCCAAGCAGCTCGCGCATGGCAGGCAGTGCTTGCTGCCAGATCAGATCAAAGGCGCTATCGGGGGCCTGGTCATCCTCTATGGGCAGATGGAACCAGCGCATCCCTTCGCGCTCGACCTGCTGACCGAGCTGATCCAGTTCAAGTCGGGCCAGCTCGGCAGCCGTCATCAAGGTCACCACGCCGTGAGCACCGGCAAACCTCAGTTGATCGAGCGCCAGGGTCAACGGCACCTGCTGGGTGCCGGGGCAGGGGGTCAGCAGCAGTTGGCCATCGACACGGGGGACTTCCTGGCTCCAGAAGGGATGAGACGAGTACATAAAAGTCCTTATGAGGCAGGTAGGGGCAAGACGAAACGGGCCAGGCCCGGATGCTGAGTGTGACAAAGGATAGGGCGCGTGGTCGCGATGTCAATCTGCGTTGTGTTCGGTCCGGTTTACGGGCAGAGTTTAAAAAAATTGTGTGGCTCAAGGAGTTAAGATGAGAAATCTGGATCAACTGGACCTGGATATCCTGGCCCATCTGTTTCGCGATGCGGGCATGACCAACAAGGATCTGGCCGCGTTGGTGGGAGTTGCCCCCTCCACCTGTCTGGAGCGGGTACGCAAACTGCAGCAGGATGGCGTGCTTAAAGGCGCGCACTGCGAAGTGGACTATCAGGCCCTCGGTGGCCACATTCAGGCCATGGTCTCCCTGCAGCTGGCCCGCCATAGTCGCCAGATCATCGATGCCTTCCGCGATGCCATTCTGGCGCTGCCCGAAGTGATCAGCCTGTTCCACATGGGCGGCAAGGATGATTTTCTGGTGCACCTGTGTGTCTCCGACACCGAGCATCTGCGTAACTTCGTCTTTGACCACTTCACCTCCCGCGAGGAGGTGGTGCACCTCGAAACCTCACTGGTATTCGAGCACAGATTCAGCCGTTCGCTACCCTGTTTTACCCAGCCATAACGGCGGGCGAGTCGCTCGGTTGAGCAGATAAAAAAACCGCCAGCTGGCGGTTTTTTCTATTCAACATGTTACCTTTTTGGCCTCATTGCTATCCGAAAGGGGACGCTTATTTTGCTGCGACCCGTTGATCCTTTGCGGTCTGATAGAGCCCCTGCTGATAAGCCATGCTGCCCCAAAGCACCAGACCAAGGGCATCGTCCTTCATTGCGTCAGGTTGTGCGGCAGAGGTCAACGCTTCACTGGTCTGGTTATAGACAAATCCTTCCGCTGGTCGCTCTGGTTGCAGGATCACCACATCCTTGCCGCGCATCAGGGCGAAGTTTTTGTCGTACTGCATGAGGGCGCGGCCGGGCCAGTCGGCGGGCATACGGGTCAGATCCTTGCCCAGCATGGGGTGGTCGGCACTGATCCCCATCAGGGAGAGCAGGGTCGGTGCCATGTCGATCTGGCTGACGATGCGGGGATCTTTTTTCGGCGCTATGCCGTTGCCGACGATGACACCGGGAATATGGAAACGGGGGATGGGCACCAGACTGGAGCCGCCGACCCGGCTGTCGTGATCGGCGATCACCAGGAACAGGGTGTCCTTCCAGTATTCGGACTGTTTTGCCTTCTTGAAGAACTCGCCGATGGCGTAGTCCGCATACTTGGCCGCGTTGTTACGGGTCTGCTTGGGCTGCTCGAACAGCTCGATGCGATTGTCCGGGAATTCGAACGGATCGTGGTTGCTGGAGCTGAACACCAGACTGAAGAAGGGTTTGCCCTCCTTGTGCAGCGCCTTGAAGGTCTCGTCGGCTTTGGCCATCAGATCCTCATCAGAGGCGCCCCATGAGCCCTCGAATACCGGATTGTCGAAATCCTTCTGCTCGACGATGGTAGTGAAGCCGTTGCCGAGGAAGAAGCTGCGCATGTTGTCGAAGTGGCTCTCGCCGCCGTAGATAAAGCTGGTGTCATAACCTCGCTGCTTGAGCAGATCGGCGATGGTGAAGAAGTTGGTCTGGCTCTTGCCGAGTTTGACCACTGCCTGCGCCGGGGTTGGCGTGAAGCCGGTCAGCACCGCCTCGATACCGCGCACCGAGCGGGTGCCGGTGGCGTAGAGCTGCTCGAAGGCCCAACCCTGTTGGGACAGTGCGTCGATGTTGGGGGTGAGCGGCAGGCCGCCGAGGGAACCGACAAATTGGGCACCCAGGCTCTCTTGCAGCAAGATCACCAGATTCTTCGGTTTGCCCTGAAAGCTCGCCGGGTTGAAGGTCTGGCTGGGCAGCAGATCCGAGTTGAAATCACTGGCCGGACGGCCACTCTCCTGACGCATGATCTCGAGCACTTTCTCCTCGGACATCTTGCCGTAAAACTGGCTGGCGTCCTCTTCGGCTCCCATCTGTTTGATGGCAAAGAAGAGGGAGTAGGCGGAGTTGACAGTGAGTGAGTTGATCAGCGGATCATCGGCAAAGGCGACCATGGCCGGGTTCAGTGCGCGATGGCCGAGACTGGAGCGAGCGCCGAGAAAACCTATAGCCAGAATAAGCAGGGCAAACGCTGGACGCAGATACCAGCGGGGGAAGCTAAGGCCGCGCACCAGACGGCCACTCAGCCACCAGCCACCGGCCAGTACGGCGCCACTGAAGAGCGCCGCCAGCAACAGCTCGCCCTTGCGGCCCGCCCACAACATCGAGAGCACCTCTTTCGGATAGATCAGGTACTCCACATAGAGGCGATTGGGGCGCACGCCATATTCGGTGACGAAAGAGGGGGTGGAGATCTCGAGGAACAGCATCAGCCAGAGTCCGACGGTCAGCCACACTCGCATCAGTTGCAGCCAGCCCCGGCCGATGGCGTGGGGGCCTGCCAGCAGCAGGGTGAACATGGCGGGGACACCCCAGACCCAGCAGAGGGTGGCAAAATCGACCCGGATCCCTTGCAGCAGCATCTCCTGCCAACCGGCAACGGCATCCACCCGTTCCAGTTGCCAGAGGCCGAGGGCAATTCGACTGAAGGTGAGAGAGAGCAGGGCGAGCGCGCAGAAGATAGCGAAAGGCCAAAATGGGCCCAGTCGCTGTTTTAGGTTTGTCATGAATGTTCCTGATAGAGCCTGTAAACGTCTGTCCACAGACGTTTTTTTTATTTGTTGTGACCTTATGACAGGCAGATGGGGAGAAGGTTGCACTCTAGCTTGCCAAAAGGGGCAATTAACATATCGCTTATCAAAGGGTGTGGCGGCGCGCAGTTAATGATTACAGAATAATCTGCTGGGTGAAATGTGAGCTGCGGCGCGTATGGATAGGGTGACGGGTGTTTATAATTACCGCGAATTATCCCAATCGGAGCCGAAAGGATGCCGGTCTTTATCGATGTGGAGTATGTGCAGGGATGGCGTCTGTTCGTGGTGCTATCGGACGGTATCACAGGGGTGCTGGATCTGAACCCCTGGCGTGGTCAGGCGCTGTTTGCAAAACTGGAGAGTGAGCGCCAGTGCGCCCGGGTCTTCATCAACCGTCACCACCAGTTGGAGTGGCCCGTCGGCTGTACCTTGTCAGCCCACGAGATTTATCACCTGATCTCCCCCATCGATGAACGGGAAGCCTTCCGTTAATCCCTGCTGTTTGTGAGCAAGGGGGATCGGCCCCTCTTCACGTCGCTGCACACCAGTCAGGCTGGGTTGGCTATGAGCTGCGTGGCTGCATCCCTGAGCCGATCATACTGGCTCTCGGTCAACTACCGTTTTGCCTCGGCAGGTGTGCTCTAACCAGTTGAGTCAGATAACGTTTTCAGTCACAGACCCCTCTGCGAGCGCTCGCTATCATGGTGAAAAACAGGCGTATCAGACGCCTGCTCTCACAGCGGGAACATAACAATGAAACAAGGAACGTTACGCTATGGCGGCCTGCTCGGGGCCGTCCTGTTACTGGCTGCCTGTGGTGGCAGCAGTTCTTCCGGTGGTGAAGTCATCCCGCCGGTTCCCAACCGTACCGATCTGGTCAGCAACCGTGCCTGCTATGGCGATGATCAACCCGCCTGCAACCTGCGCATCTATCAGGTGATGGTGGAATCCTTTGTCGATGGTGACGGCAGCGCCAACTACGGCGTCGGCTATGGCCCCTCCCGCCACAACGGCGATCTGCAGGGGATCATCGATAGCCTCGACCACATCAAGAGTCTCAACGTCAACGCCATCTGGCTCACCCCGGTATTCGACTCCTGCGCCGGTCAGGGCGGTGACAACAAGCTCGATGCCACTGGCTACTTCGCCTGCGACTACTTCAATGTTGATCCCAACTTCGGCAGCAATGCCCAGCTGAAAAAGCTGGTGGATGGGGCGCACCAGCGCGGCCTCTACGTTTTCCTCGACGGGGTGTTTGGCCACGTCAACAAGGTGGGGGTGAGCAAGCCGTCGCCAGAGGGGCGTCTGCCAGCGCTCACCAGCGGCGGTGCCGGTTATCCTGGTCAGCTGGTGGATTACAGCAAGCCGGAGAGTCTCGCCTACTTCAAGGAGGTGGCCCGTTACTGGGTCGAGCAGTATGGCATCGACGGCTGGCGTCTCGATCAGGCCTATCAGCTCAATCTGGACGAGTGGCGCGCCATTCGCAGTGAAGTGGATCGAGCCAGCGCGACGCGCAAGGCCGCCGGTCAGCAGTGGGGCACTCTCGGCTACATGGTGGGGGAGGTGTGGAAGGGGGCTGATGAGATTCGTGCCGAGGCGTATGGATCGAGCGACAACCCGGCGCTCTCCTCGGCGTTCGACTTCCCGCTGCGCTACGGCATCGTGCAGGCACTGGCGGTGGAGGAGTCCGGCAAGGGTGGCCAAGGGGCCAGCGTGCTCGACGCCAGCTGGAACAAGGTGGAAAACTACCCCGGTCACGCCATGCCTAACCTGATGCTGGGCAACCACGATCTGGTGCGTTTTGGCGATCTGCTGGAGCGCGGCAACTTCAACTCAGCCGAGTACTGGCAGCGCCACAAGGCGGCCTTGAGCTTCCTCGCTGCCCGCTCTGGCCCCATCACCTTCTATTACGGCGAGGAGTTTGGCGACGAGGTGCCGGGCTTTGCCGCCAAGGTCAGCGATGACTG
Source organism: Aeromonas sp. 160P (assembly GCF_055193095.1). Classification (NCBI taxonomy): domain Bacteria; kingdom Pseudomonadati; phylum Pseudomonadota; class Gammaproteobacteria; order Aeromonadales; family Aeromonadaceae; genus Aeromonas; species Aeromonas sp. 160P. Next base: position 1,307,258 of record NZ_JBUXKV010000001.1, read on the forward strand.
CGTGGCGCAGGGCTTGTGCGACGATCACGTGGCCCGCAGCGACGGCAAGGTGCCCGCTGTCAGCGGTTTTGTGGCTAGTGCCGAACAGGCCGAGCTGAAAGAGTGGCTCGCCCAATTGCTAGGGATGCGCGCCGCGCACCCCGCGCTCTATCAGGGGGAGCGAGTCAAGCTGGTGGCAGATGGCAACCTCTATGGCGACATCAAGCAGACGGCGGGCGAGCAAGTCGTCTACCTGCTCAACCTCTCCACCTCGGCGCTCAGCTACAACTTGCCGACGGGCAAGCTGCGCAGCGGCAGCGCGCTGGTGGATCTGCAAAGCGGCGAGAGTCTGGCCATCGGCGGCAGCAGCGTGACGGTGGAGCTTCCCCCCTTGAGCGGGCGTTTCCTGCGTCTGCAATAAGTAAGCGGCAGCACGTTGTGATACGAGAGAGGGCCCCATCGCGGGGCCCTCTCTCATTGTGGGCGTTGAGGTCATGGCGACCTATGAAGTTGTCTGGCCCCGGTTTTCCAGCCGCTGGCGGAAGGCGCGGGCCAGCCGTTCGTAGAGATCCTGCGCCTCCTTGTCTTCGATATCGCCGCGGATCCAGGGGTTGTCGACGATCTCCAGCAGTACGCAGTCACGGCCCTGCTGGCGCAAGTCCAGCCCATAGAGGCCATTGCCGAGTTGATGCACGGCGCGGCGGGCGGTCTGCAGCACTCGCTCCGGTACCTCGTTAAGCGGCAGTGCCTCGATCCGGCTCATGTCGAGGGGGTGCTTGCGGCGGCGAATGCGGTTGCCGGGTTCGGGCCGGTAGCGGCGACAGGCGAACAGCGGCGAGCCGTCGAGAAAGCCGATGCGCCAGTCAAACTCGGCGGGGATCCGGCTCTGCACCAGCAGCAGGGCGGAGCGGCTGAGCCCCTCGTCCAGCAGCCGGGCCAGCTGCTGCTCGTCACTGGCCAGGGCGAGATCGCGCCCCTGCGCGCCATCGGGCACCTTCACCATCAGCGGCAGGCCGAGTCGCTGCACCAGCTCATCGACATGGTGGCGACCGCGACGGGTCACCACCATGGTCGGCGGCATGGGCACCCCGCTGCGCACCATCAGCTCGTAGAGGTAGAGCTTGTTGCTGCAGGCGAGGATGGCGCGGGAGCTGTCGATCACCGGCATCTTCAGCTGTTCGGCGCGGCGGGCAAACTCGAAGGTGTAGTGGCCGACCGCGGTTTCGGCGCGCAGCCAGAGGGTGTCGAACTCCGGCAGCCGCTCGATGGCCGACGGTGGCAGGATCTCGGCCCGGATCCCCTGGGCGGCGGCGGCCCGGATAAAGCGCTCCAGCGCCAAGCCATCGCTGCTGGCGCGACCATCATCGGGATCCACCAGAATGGCAAGCTGGTAGAGCGGCGCCGCCTGCTCCTCGTCACCTGTGCCCACCAGTGCCTGAGCGTGGTGCTGCATCAGTGCTTTTTCGCTTTGGCTTAGCTCCAGCGGCGACAGGCTCTGCTGCTGGCGCACCGACCAGCCGTGACGGCCGCGTTTCAGGGTCAGCTCCTGCAGCGGTAGCTGGCTCAGGCCGTAGTAGTAGCGGGCCAGCCCCGCCAGCTCGCTCTGTTCGCACTGACCGAAGATGGCGCGCACCCGGATCCGATCCTCGCTCTGCTGGGCCAGCCACCCTTGCGCCTTGCGCCACAGCTTGGCCGGTGGCTGCTGGGGTTGCAGTCGGCTGATGGCCTGCAGACCCGGCAGGCATTGATGGCCCCGGGCCTGTGCCAGCAGCGAGCAGTAGTAGCCTGCGCTCAGGTGCTCCAGATTGCGGCAGAGGTTGATGATGCGGGGTCGGCCGCCGGTGGTCGGTACCCCATGTTGCAGGTAGGTGCGGGCGGTCAGCAGATAATCGGCATGGCAAGGCCAGTCGCCCAGCTCTTCGACGATGACGTAGGTACTCATATTTTCGGCTCCACAGATCAGACTGCCTGAACAGGCAGGATCCCCAGTGGGCTTCGATGCACCGACAAGCACGACAATGGCGCGAGGGGAAACAAGAGGTTACAGTGCCTCATATTCTGCTTTGGTCACTTGTGATACAAGTCGCATTTTTGGTGCTGAAGATAAATAACCGAACAAGGACTCCCTGTGTTGACCGTACGAGCGGCCCGAACCGATGATCTGGGCGCCATCGTTAATCTGGAACGCTACTGCTTTCCCCCTGAAGTCGCCTTTGGCCGCAGCCGCTGGCACTATCTGCTGACCCACGCCAAGGGACGTACCCTGCTGCTGCTGGATGAAAAAAATCTGTTGATGGGTTACCTCTGCCTGCTGGAACACAAAGGGTGGGATCGACTGGTCATTCAGGCGCTGGCGATCCGTTGGACGGTGCGCCGTCTGGGTTGGGCCCGCCGCCTGCTGGAGCAGGTGATCCGTGAGGGCAAGGCTGCCGGTTGGGGGGCGGTTCGCCTCGAAGTGGGGGATGCCAATGAAGAGGCGCTGGCACTCTATCAGGGGTTGGGATTTCGTCCCCAGCAGCGGCTGGCGAATTACTATGGCCGCGACCAGCACGCCCACCGGTTGGTGTTGCCGCTGGTGAGTGATGAGGAGATCCTGCTGCGGCGGCAGGCTCGCAAGCGGCTCTCGCAGGCCCGCTAGTTATGTTGAACGAGCAGAATCGAGGAGCAGGATGAGCTGCGACAACTGCCTTGCCACCGCCATCAAGGCCAAGCTGGGGCGCTGCCCGGTCTGCGCTGGCCAGACTTTCGTCATCGGCCTGATTGGCTGGCTGGTCTGGTGGTGGTGTGGCGCCGACACTTCGGTCAACGCCCTCACCGGCCTGCTGTTCGCGCTGGGTGGCTCGGGCCTGTTGCTGCTCCATCTGGTGGTATTTGTCTGGCGCAAGGCGACCGGACGTGAATTGAGCGATGAATGAATCTGAATAGATTCAAACAGATAAATAACAATATCGGTGTAGATATGGAGGTTCAGATGATTGCAATGGTAACGGGCGCCTCGTCCGGTTTTGGTGAAGCCATCAGCCGCCAGCTGGTGCAGGCGGGCTACAAGGTGATCGGCACCGGTCGCCGCGCCGAGCGGCTGGCCGCACTGGCTGACGAGCTGGGCGAGCAGTTCCTGCCGCTGGTGTTCGACGTGCAGGACAAGGCCGCTACCCGCGCCGCCATCGCCGGTCTGCCAGCTGCCTGGAGCGAGGTGGATCTGCTGGTCAACAACGCCGGTCTGGCGCTGGGGCTGGAGCCTGCCCACAAGGCGGATCTCGAGGATTGGGAGCAGATGATCGCCACCAATATCAGCGGTCTGACCCTGCTTACCCGATTGCTGCTGCCGGGCATGGTGGCGCGCAATCGCGGCCACGTCATCAACATCGGCTCCATCGCCGGCACCTACCCCTATCCGGGCGGCAACGTCTACGGTGCCACCAAGGCGTTTGTGAAGCAGTTCAGCCTCAACCTGCGCGCCGATCTGGCGGGTACCGCCATCCGCGTCACCAACGTGGAGCCGGGCCTGTGCGGTGGCACCGAGTTCTCCAACGTGCGCTTCCACGGCGACGATGCCAAGGCGGCGACCGTCTATCAGGGTGTGCAGGCGATCCAGCCGGACGATATCGCCAACACAGTGCTCTGGATCAGCCAGCAGCCCGCTCACGTCAACATCAACAGCATCGAGATCATGCCGGTGGCGCAGACCTTCGGCCCGCTCACTATCAGCCGCCGCTGATTGCAGATTTTGATGAAACCAGCTTGATGAAATGAACAGAGGCACCCCGGGGTGCCTCTGTTCATGCTGTTCTATCAACCGAGCTGGTTACAGGCTCATGATCTTCTTGAACTCCTCTTCCGAATACTTCTGCTCGCTGCTCTTGGTCAGATCCGTCATCAGCTTGTAGCGCAGCTCTTTGGCCATCTGATAGGCCTGCTCCAGCTGGCCGTAGGAGTAGTCGGCGGCCAGCCCGAGCGCAGTGGCCTTGTCGCTGGCGTCAGCAAGCGGCGAAAGGTGCCAAAACAGCGTGAACTGGCAGCAGATGAGTCATGATTCTGACGCCTGTTTGCGTTGCATATCCGGTGAGCGCCGCCAGCGCGCGGGATCCCGCACCATCCGACAAGTTGGCCTGTAACTTGCTGGTTTAATTAATAATGGTGGGGCCTGACGCCCCATGTGACCGGATCAGCCTGTGCGCGTTGCCGGATATGCGCAGCGAATTGGAGCCCCAATGGATATCAAACCCTACAGCCAGCAACTTGCCCAGAGTGCGTCCAACAACCGTGCCCTCGCCACCCTCAACAGTGCCGGTGGCGGCCAGGGCGGTGGCTGGGAGGAGATGGTCAGCCTCTCCACCCAGCGCATGACCAGTCAGGCTCAGCAGGTGCTGACCTATGAACATCTGGCCAAGAACAGCAAGTTGCCGCCGGCACTGGATATGAGCTCCGACAAGGGGGGCGTGGTGCAGCAGCTGGTGGACAAGGCGCTGGGCTTCGATCGCAAGAAGTTCAACGAGATAGAAGAGAAGCTCAAGACCATTGCCGACAACAAGAAGCTGACGCCGGAAGAGCGGGCGGAGCAGAGCAAGCCGCTCAACGAGCAGCGAGAGGCGATGCTGAAAGAGGCGATGGAACGCCTGACCGGTAAATCAGACAAGAGTGACAAGACCAAAACGGCCTGATCCTGCCGCCTGTTGCCTCGCTTCTGCCGGGTCGGCACGGATTGCGCCGTGCTGACCGCTGGCTTGCTCTACGTTTCCCGCTGTTTTGACCTCACCCGCTGGCAGGCGCACAATGTCCCCGCTTTGTTCAAGTCGAGGATCCCGCCGTGTACAACTTCCAATATGCCAACCCGACCCGCATCTGTTTTGGTGAAGGGCAGATCGCCAGCCTGCCAACGCTGATCCCGCCCGGCAGTCGCCTGCTGGTGCTCTATGGTGGCGGCAGCATCAAGCAGAACGGCGTTTATGAGCAGCTGACCCAAGCGCTGGAAGGGGTGACCTGGCAGGAGTTCTCCGGCATCGGTGCCAATCCCAGATACGAGCTGTTGATGGAGGCGGTGGCGCTGGTGAAGCGCGAGCGCATCGACTTCCTGCTGGCGGTCGGCGGCGGCTCGGTGGTGGATGGCACCAAGTTTGTCGCGGCGGCGGCCTGCTATGAGGGGATCGACCCCTGGGATATTTGCGGCAAACAGGCGAGCGTGCACCAGGCGCTGCCGATGGGCTGTGTGCTGACCCTGCCTGCTACCGGATCCGAGAACAATCCCACCTCGGTGGTGAGCCGGGGGGATGTGAAAATCTCTTTCAGAAGCCCGCTGGTACAGCCGCAATTTGCGGTGCTCGATCCGGCGACCACCTACAGTCTGCCAGCCCGCCAGACCGGCAACGGGGTGGTGGATGCCTTCATCCATATCACCGAGCAGTACCTCACCTTCCCGGTGGGGGGCGAGGTGCAGGACCGGCTGGCGGAAGGCTTGCTGCAGGTGCTGGTGGAGAACGGCCCCAGAGCGCTGGCGGAACCGACCAACTATCAGGTGCGGGCCAACCTGATGTGGGCCGCCAGTCTGGCGCTCAATGGCCTTATTGGCTGTGGGGTGCCGCAGGATTGGGCCTCTCACGCCATCGGTCATCAGCTGACGGCGCTCTACGGGCTGGATCACGGCCAGAGTCTGGCGGTGGTGCTCCCCTCACTGCTGCGTGAACGGGCGAGCCAGAAGCAGGACAAGCTGGCCCAGTTTGCCGAGCGAGTGTGGCATTCGACCCGCGAGGATAAGGCTCTGCGGATCGAAGAGGCGATCATCCGCACCGAGCAGTTCTTCCAGAAGATGGGGCTGGGCACCCGGCTGGCCGATTATGGCCTCAGCGAAAGCTGTATTCCGGCGATCTGCTCCAACCTCAAGCGGGTGGGGCGCACCGCGCTTGGTGAGCAGCAGGATATCGACCCGGATCGGGTGGCGCGCATTCTCGCCCGGGCGCTGTAAGCCGGTGTCGGTTTGTTTCCCAATAAAGAGGGCCGCTTGTTGCGGCCCTTTTGCATGATGGGTTAGCCGATCACTCGGTGCGTGCCTTGAGATAACCGGCGTAATCCGGGATCTGCACGCTGAACGCCTGCCGCATGTGGGGGCTGTCCATGATGAAGTCGGCGGTTGCTTCATTGGTGGCAACCGGGATGTTCCACACCGCCGCCAGCCGCAGCAGCGCCTTCACATCTGGGTCGTGGGGAACCGCATTGAGGGGATCCCAGAAGAAGATCAGCACGTCGATCTTCCCTTCGGCGATCAGGGCGCCGAGCTGCTGGTCGCCGCCCATGGGGCCGGAGAAGAGGCAGGTGATGGGCAACTGCGCCTTCTTGCCGAGCATGGTGCCGGTGGTGCCGGTCGCATAGAGATGGTGGAGCTTGAGCTCCTCCTTACGGCGCATCACCCAGTTCAGCAGAGGGGTCTTCATGTTGTCGTGAGCCACCAGTGCCAGCCGTTTGTGGGGCGCCATCTCGCGTGCAATCTGTTCCATGGAAATCGTCCGTAGCATTGTTATTGGCAGAGAGCCGTATCCTAATCGAAAGCCATGACGGATGTTGTCTCGGGCGTATTAACTGTGATCCTGTCGAAAAGTTTTCGGGCTATCGCGGCCCAAATAGGCGGCCTAAATGAAGAGACCCGCGCTGGCGGGTCTCGCTGCTTGCTAGCCTGTTGGCTCAGGAGCCGTGGTGCAGTTGCGCCTGCTGGTAGTTCTCCAGCCCGATGCGATCGATAAGGTCGAGCTGGGTTTCCAGCCAGTCCACATGCTCCTCCTCATCCTCCAGGATCTTCTGGAACAGGTCGCGGCTGATGTAGTCCTGTACCGACTCGGCGTAGGCGATGGCCACTTTCAGGTCGGGGATGGCATCCATCTCCAGCAACAGATCGCAGCGCAGCATCTCCTCTACGGATTCACCGATGCGCAGCTTGCCCAGATCCTGCAAGTTGGGCAGCCCTTCGAGAAACAACACCCGTTTGACCAGTTCATCGGCGTGTTTCATCTCATCGATGGACTCGTGGTACTCCTTGTGCCCGAGCGCCTTGAGGCCCCAGTCATCGTAGATGCGGGCGTGCAGGAAGTATTGGTTGATGGCAATCAGTTCATTGGCCAGCACCTTGTTGAGGTGGGCAATGATCTTGGGATCTCCTTTCATCGGCTCTGCTCCTTGGTTCGTGCCTGAGGCTTAGATCGTTAGAGCTTAGTCGAGAAAAGTGACAATAAGAGATCTGGCGAGCCAGCTCGCCCGAGTGGAAGGGCCAACCCTGTTGGCGGGTCGGGTCAGAAAGGAGTGGTCTGGGTCAGGCCACTTGGTAGTAGAGCACGGGTTGCTCCTGCTCCATCTTATCGAGCTCGGCGGCGATGATCTCCATGGTCATGCGCACACACTTGCCACACTGGGCGCCCACCTCGAGCGACTGCTTGAGCTGGCGGAACTCGCTTTTACCTGACTGCACCGCCTTGCGGATTTGGGTATCTGTGATGCCGCGGCACAAACAGACGTACATAGGATTTACCTCATGCTGGAGTTGGGTGAAATCTAAATGAGAATGGTTCGTGATGCAAATAACCATTGGTAATAAGATCCCTTGCTTGCCACTGTGCAACCCCTTGGGGACAATGCTGGCAACCAGAGGAGATCACCATGCTCAAAAAACTGTTCAGTGCCCTGTTCGGCGGCGAGTCGGCCAAGGTGGCGGACGTTACACCGACCGAATATGCCGGCTATCTCATCTATCCCGAGCCGATGGCGGAAGGGGGTCAGTACAGGCTGGCGGGCCGCATTACCAAAGAGCTGGATGGGGTGCTGCAGACTCACCGCTTTATCCGCTCGGATCTGTTTGCCAATCCGGCCGATGCCGAGCATTTCATGGTGCAGAAGGCCCACACCTTTATCGATCAGATGGGGGATCGCATGTTCGAACCCCGCAAACCGGCTGACAGCGCGGCTTCATGACTCAAGCAGAGGTCAACCGGCTGCGCGAGGCGCTGGCCTGCGCCGGTGAGCGGCGCCTGATCTGGCTGGAGGGGGAGGAGGCCGACTGCATTGTCCGTGCCCAAACCCTGCTCGGCGAGCGCATCTTTTGGCTGGGCGCGGGGCCTGAGTGTTATGCCCCGCAACCCGCCGCCAAGGCGCTGCAGCGGCTCGGTCAGGAGTGCGACACGCTGGTGTTCAATACATTCAGTGGTTTTCACCCCGACGCCTTCGGGGCGCTGGCGGGCACTCTGCGCGCCGGTGGCTTGCTGTTGCTGCTGACCCCGCCCAGAGAGATCTGGCCCGCATGGCCGGATCCCGACCGGATCAGACTGGTGGCTCAGCCGGAGGAGGCGAGCCGAGCGGGTCACGGCTTTATCGCCCGGCTGGTGCGGCTGCTGGCGGGGGATCTTGCCCTGTCACTGGCTCCGCCGGTTTGTCCGCAGCCGTGGCAACCGATTGGGCCCGAGCACAGGCTGAGCAGTGATCAGGTTCGGGCGCTGCCCGCCATTCACAAGGTATTGCACGGCCATCGCCGTCGTCCGCTGGTGCTGAGTGCGGATCGCGGTCGTGGCAAGAGTGCGCTGCTGGGGCTGGCTGCCGCCGAGCTGCTGCGCCAGCAGCCCGGGCTGAACATAGTGGTGACGGCCCCCTCGCAGGCGACGGTAGCGACCTTGTTTGCCCACGCCGCTCGTGGTCTCGATACTACGCCGGAACATAAGCCGGAACAGCTGACGGGGCTGAGCTACTGCTCGCCGGATCGGCTGGTGCACGAGGCGCTGCAACCCGACCTGCTGCTGGTGGATGAAGCGGCCGCCATTCCGACCCCGCTGCTTGAGGCGATGCTGGCCCGCCACAGCCGCATCGTGTTTGCCACTACCGAGCACGGTTACGAAGGGACGGGACGTGGTTTTCACCTGCGCTTCAAGCGGGTGCTCGATAGCCAGACTCCGCAGTGGCAGGAGATCCACTTGGGCGAACCCATTCGCTGGGGTGAGCACGATCCGCTGGAGCCGCTGATCTTCCGCCTGCTGGGGCTCGATGCCGAAGTGGCAGCGCCCTTACCGCCGACCAGCCCGCGCTGGCGTCAGATCAGTCAGCAGGCGCTGGCGAGCGACGAGTCGCTGCTCAACCAGCTGTTCGGCTTGCTGGTGCTGGCTCACTACCAGACCACGCCGGGCGATCTCAGATCCCTGCTGGAGAGCCCGGATCTCGACATCCATCTGCTGGAGCAGGATGCGAGCCTGTTGGGGGTTGCGCTGGTGGCGCGGGAAGGAGGGATAGAACCCGAGCTGGCCGAGGCGATCTGGGCCGGGCGCCGCCGCCCGCGCGGCCATCTGCTGCCCCAGTCGCTGCTGGCCCACGCCGGTTTCAAAACGGCAGGGGCGCGCAGTTATGCCCGGGTGATGCGCATCGCCATCCATCCCGAGCTGCATCGCCACGGGCTGGGTTCGCTGCTGCTTGGCAGGCTGGAAGAACACTATCGCCAGGCGGGCATCGACTATCTTGGTTCTGCCTTTTCGGCCAGCGCCGATCTGCTCCCCTTCTGGTGCAAGGCGGGACTAGTGGTATTGCGTATCGGCCTGCAGCGGGATGCCGCCAGCGGCTGCCACGCTGCCTTGCTGCTAAAGGCGCTCAAACCCGAGCATGAGCCCGAACTGGCCCAGTGGCAGCAGAGATTCGCACGCCAGCTGCCGACCCTGCTGGCGGGCGAGTTAAAAGCGTTGGATCCCGAGCTGGTATGGCAATGTCTGCAAGGCAGTACCGTCACTGCACCTGAGCTTGGCGAGTTCGAGCGCGATGAGATCGAATGCTTCGCCTTGCACCACAAGCCGTTTGAGCTGTGCCAATCCAGCTTGCAGCTGTGGCTGGCGCGTCATTTGGCTGTGCTGGCTTCGCTCACCCCTGCCGAGCGCCAGCTGCTGATCGCCACCATCTGGCAATATGCCGATTGGGGAACGCTGGCCGCGAGGTTGCAGCTGGCGGGCAAACCCGCCGTGATCAAGGGGTTGCGGGCGCTGCTGGCGCGTTTGTTGGGTTCCCCTACCACTCGATAGGTTTACCTTGCCAGTCGAGAAAGCTGAGCTCACCATCCGGTTGTAGCCGGTTCATCAGCTGCACCAGATGGCTGGCTACCTGCTCGGGAGTTTGCACGTTTCCCGCCGGTACATTGGCGTGAAACGGACGGGAGAGCGGGGTATCAGTGGTGCCGGGATGAAAGGCCAGCAATTTGACCCCGGGGGCCCGCCGGGCCAACTCGATGGCGGCACACTTGAGCAGCATATTGAGGGCGGCCTTGGAGGCGCGATAGCCATACCAGCCGCCAGCGCGGTTGTCGCCTATGCTGCCGACCCGGGCACTGAGTACGGCCAGGGTGCAGGGCTCACGGCCAAACAGCGGTAACAACTGGCTGATCCAGCGTAGTGGCAACAAGGCGTTGGTCTGGTAGAGGTGGGTCATGGCATCGAGATTGAGTGCTTCGAGCCGCTTCTCTGGCTGGATCTCCCCCTGATGCAGGATGCCGTTGCAGATCACCAGATGACGCAAGTTGGGGGCCAGGGCGACAATTTGAGCGACGCAGTGGCTAATCTGCTGGTCACTGTAGTCACAACAGAGCCAATGTAGGCGGGGATTAGCAAACCCGACAGGGGCTTGCTGACGACTGATGCCAATGACCTTATTGGCTCCGGTGGCCAGCCATTGCGTCACCAGAGCCTGTCCTATGCCACCCCCAGCTCCAATCACAACCACGCTTTGCGCCATATTCTGCTCCTGTTTCGATTGAGGTGATGACCTTCACCATCGCATTTTTGTACTCTCCATCGCTGTTACGTTCCTTTTTGCTCGCGGGATCAAGTAGCTATCAAGGCTAAGTTGTGCGGATCTCTCCGGTCTGGGCGGATCCATTCCTATACTGAGAGAAAACCGCAGCGGTGTGCTGCCCGCGCAACCAGAATGAGAGTCACCATGATGTCCAAAGACGGGGAAGAGCGTAAATCCATCCTGACCGAGAGCGGGACCAACGAGCTCGAGATCATCGAGTTTCACCTCAAGAAGCTGTTGCCGGACGGGCGAGAGAAGATCGCCTATTACGGGATCAACGTCGCCAAGGTGCGCGAGGTGATCCGGGTGCCGGATACCACCGATTACCCCAATGCCCAGCGCCATATGGTGGGGGTGTTCTCCCTGCGGGAGCGCCTGATCCCGCTGGTGGATCTGGCCGGTTGGCTTGGTATCAAGACCAACCCGGATCCTAGTCACAAGGTGGTGATCGTCACCGACTTCAACAAGATGGCCAACGGCTTTCTGATCGACAGCGTCAGCAGGATTCATCGGGTCTCCTGGGAGGATGTGGAGTCCCCCAGCCAGTTTCTGGAGGCGGGGGAAAATGACTGCGTGGTGGCGGTGGTCAGGCGTGATGGCAACCTCATCATGATCCTCGATTTCGAGAAGATCATCGCCGACATCAATCCCGAGCTCAGCATGGAGAAGTACGACGTTACCCAGGATCGTAAGGTGCTCATCGACGATCGTATGATGGCACTGCGTCAGGGCAAGACCATTCTGGTGGTGGACGACTCGGCCTTTATCCGCAAGATGATCGAGACCACCCTGCGTACCGCTGGCTTCAACGTGATAACGGCCAAGGATGGGGGGGAAGGGTTGGAGATGCTGACGGATTTCGACCGTCTGGCCCAGGAGGAGAGGATGCCGGTGTCTGGTTTCGTCAACGCGGTGATCACCGATGTGGAGATGCCGCGGATGGATGGCATGCACCTGCTCAAAAGACTGCGCGATACCCCCTCCTACAAGGAGATGCCCATCGTGATGTTCTCCTCCCTGATGAGCGATGATAACCGTCAGAAAGCGCTGCAACTGGGTGCCAACGATACCATTACCAAGCCTGAGATTGGCCGCATGGTGGGGATGATGGATCATATGCTGTTGGGGATTGCTCCTCCCTCCCCTGCCAACAATATCTGACCAGCCATTCTGGCCATTGACTGATCGGGCGGATCAAACGGCCACTCCCTGCCAGGGAGTGGCCGTTCTGTTTTGGCCGCGAGCCGTGATGTGATTCTCTCTTGTTTCCCGGATACAAGCTATGTAATGATAACTATTATCATTTGTTGGTGTGGCGGATATGACAGCAACCTGGGTGAAAGGATGGGTCGGGTCGACCGAAGGTGGCAGCAGCATGACTCACTGGAAGCAGCAGACCAGAGAGGGCAACCGGCTGTTTGACTGTGGCGAATACCATCAGGCGTTGGCCCATTATCAGCAAGCGCTTTGGCTGGCACGCCAGCAACTGGCCCGGTGGCACGATGCCGATGAGGCGGTGGCGGCACTGGTGGTGGCCCATCACAATCTGGCGGATCTGCTGGTGGCCATGACCCTGCCTGATCGCGCTGCCGACCAGCTCTGCTATGTCCACGACTGCCTGCTGGCAACCTGTCACTCTCCCGCGACCTCACCCCGTTTGCGGGAGGCAGCCTTGCGCCACACCCGCACCACTCGTGCCGAGTTGCTGACGTTCGTTCAGCGCCACGGCAGCAATGCCGCGATCATCTGCTCGCTTGGCCAATGTCTGTGCCAGAGCGAATCTTCATCCCGACTCCATTAATCCGACCAGAGGTAATCATGAGCCATACCTTGCCAGCCCTGAACTATGCCTATGACGCACTGGAACCCCATATCGATGCCTTGACCATGGAGATCCACCACAGCCGTCACCACCAGACCTATATCAACAACCTCAACGCCGTGCTGGAAAGCACGCCGGAGCTGGCTGCACTGCCGGTTGAGGATCTGCTGCGCCGCTTCGCTACCCTGCCCACCACGCTGCAGGGGGCGGTGCGTAACCACGGCGGCGGCCATGCCAACCACTCTCTGTTCTGGCTGGTAATGAGCCCGCAGGGTGGTGGTGAGCCAAGTGGCGAACTGGCGCTGGCCATCGAGCGGGAGTTGGGGGGATTCGATGCCTTCAAGCAGGCCTTCACTCAGGCGGCCCTGAGTCGCTTTGGCAGCGGCTGGGCCTGGCTGGTGGTGGACCAGGCGGGCCGATTGCAGGTGGAGAGCAGTGCCAATCAGGATAGCCCCCTGATGCATGGCCATACCCCGATCCTGGGGCTGGATGTGTGGGAGCATGCCTACTACCTCAAGTACCAGAACAAGCGTCCGGATTACATCGCGGCTTTCTATCAGGTGGTGGATTGGGCCGAGGTGGCCCGTCGCTATCAGGCGGCGCGAGGCTGATCTGGCCGCAATAGAGATGTGGTATTGAGCGGTACAAGACCGCAGCCACAATCAGCAGTGCATGCAATACCAAACGACCCGCCAACTGGCGGGTCGTTTGTCTTGTTATTGGGCGGGCACGCTGGCGCTGGCGGCGGAGGGCGTCACCGGCACTGTTGGCAAGGTCGCAGTGGGGGGCTTGGCGGCGGCTTCAACCGCTGGTTTGATGGGGGTGACCGGTTCAGTCGTTGCCGCTGCTGATTCAACTGGCGGGGCCTGCTCAGTGGCTGCCGTTGCTGATACAGCGGGAGTGACCGGTTCAGTGACTGCAACTGCGGATACCGCCGTTGGCTTGATCTCAGCCACGGCAGGTTTGGGCTGTTTGAGGCAGGGTTGCAGGCTGCCGATGGTGCTCAGAGATTTACAAGGCACAGGCAGACCGATGGGCACCGGCTCCCCGAGAAACTTGGGCCCCTTGTCCAGTACATAGAGATCGAGCAGCCCCATCAGGCGGGCAAAGACTTCCCGTACCCGGGTGCGGATCCCCTGATAGGCGCTGGGGTCTTCGGCATTGAAGCCGACCGCGTCGATACCGAAATGACGGGCGATAAAAATGGCGCGTTCGTTATGAAAGCCCTGGGAGACCACGGTAAAACGATCCTGACCGAACACCTCCTTGGCTCGCACCACTGAGTCGAGAGTGCGGAATCCGGCGAAATCCATATAGATGGCAGAGGCGGGGATGCCCGCCTTGATCAGGGCACGCCGCATCTGGCGCGGCTCGTTGTACTGCACGGTGGCGTTGTCACCGGATACGATGATGAAGTCCACCTTGGCATCGTTGTAGAGTTCGGCCGCCGCCTTGATCCTGTGCTTGAAATAGTGATTGGGGCCACCACCGGAGAGATATTTGGAGGTACCCAGCACCACCGCAACCCGGTTGTAGGGCACCTGCTCCACCTGATCGTAGGTGTAGTGACGGGCATCCGAAACGATCCACTCGCTATAGGCCAGCAGCGAAGCAATCAGTGCCAGCAGCAAAACAAGGCAGGCGAGGAGGATTTTGGCAAACTTCTTCATGCGCGGTGCGGTCAGGATCTGAGGTGAGGAGTGGCTATCGCCATTCTATTACAACTCGGCCGCTGGCGTCAGGCTTGATGAGTGGGTAGCGCTCTTGCGGGCAGAGGTTGCCGCATCAAATGGGCTGGCTACTACGCCGGAAAAAAAGAGGAGCAGCCGTGGCTGCCCCTCGCGTCGTTATGATGGGTCAGTGGGCCGAATCATTGCCCTTGCAGAGGTCAGACTCCTTGTTGGCTTGCCACCATGGCAGCAGATCCCGGCTCAGCCACGCCTGATAGGCGTCGCTGTCGTTGGCGATCAGCCTGTCCAGCTCCCCTTCGAAGTCGCTCATCGCCTGCTTTTGATCTTGATTGCGCAGCGCCTGTGCCAGCGTCAGCCAGCTGGCGCCGCGACCGGTGTCGTTAAGGAAGCGGTGCACGGTATAGGACCAGGAGTAGACCATCTCGCCCCCCTGCTCGTAATCGAGATGGAGGATCGCCGTCAGTGTCGGGCGCTGGTTGGTGGGCCGGTTTGCCACGTTATCCAGACCCCGGGCAAAGCACTGACCGTGGGCGATGTACTCTGCAATCCCCTCTGACCACCAGGTGGTGCGATTGAGCGGATAGTGGCCGAAGCTGCCGTACTGGTTAAAGCGGCCATCCAGATAGTGAACGTACTCGTGGCGCAGGTTCCACACCTGGAAGGCCGGGCGCTTCCACTCCGCTTCATAGGCAAAGAAGCGCGCCTGATTGCCGGGGCGAGCCGGATCCCCCTCGATATAGATACCACCGTTGTCGGTGGAGACGCCAAACAGCGCGCTGCCGTAGCGGCCCCAGTCGGCAGAGGAGTTGAAGATCACCAGCTCCAGCGCCTCGTTGTGATCATCGGCCACCGGTTGCTCGCCAGTTTCCATCAGCTGGTGGAAGCGTTGCTCCTCGTCACCCAGTTCACGGCAGATCCCCTCGGCCTGAGCCTGGGTCAGATCCTGAGCGCGCAGGCGCAGGGTGGGCGAGCAGGTGTGCTCGAACGACAGGATATCTTCCATGCGGATCGGGGTGCAGAGCCCGGCGAATTCGCCGCTGACGCAGGCTTCACTGGTGCGTTCCGTGTAGGTGAGGTAGTAGCTGGAGAGGGTCAGGGAGACCTCTTCCAGCATGGCCGCCGGATGCTGGCCACCCGGGATCAGCCCCTGCTGGCGCATGATGGTGATGACATCGCGATCCAGCTGTTGGCGATAGGCGATAGCCTCATCCGGGCTGGTGTGATGGAGATAGCGCATCATCTGGTAGAGACGGCTATGGGCATCGAGGATGTTGTTGAAGATAAACAGATCCCGTGAGCCATCGCGCTGTTGCCAGAGGGCCAGTTCACTCAGGCCCAGTTGCAGCAGGTTCTGGCGCAATGCCGCCTCCTGTTGCAGCACCGCCGCGCTGAAGTCGGCCTGCTGACCATAAGAGGCGCTCTGATCGACCAGATTGAGCAGCTCGAACAGGCCATCAGCCCAGGGTTTGTGACCATTGATTTGCACCGCATGTTGCACCGCATAGCCGAGCGCCTGGTTGAGCTGGGCCAGCATGGGGGCGGCACTCTGGCGGAAGGCGGTTTGGCCAAGCTGTCCCTGCGCCGCCACGCTCCAGGCTTCCAGCACTGTGCCTGCCTGATCCTGCGGTTCGGCTCCCAGTAGCAGGGGGTGGTTGAGCAGATCAATCATCACCCCGGCAAGCGCTCGGGCGACCTGATCACTCTCCTTGCCAACGCCGCCGTGGTAGTTGTGGGCACGCACGTAGTAGAGCAGCTTGTCCATCGCCGGATGGGTCGGCTGGTTGGCCGTCAGCAGGGCACGCATGCCGCGCACCACCGCCATCAGCTTGGCGTCATCGTGGCCATAATCCGCCTGCCAGGCAGGACTGTTCTGGCCGCTCACGTCAGCCACCAGTTTGGCGGCATCGCTATCGAGCAGATCCACATCGGGCTGCTCTGGCTCGGAGCAGAGACGACCGTTGGCACGGCGGCACTCCAGTTGCTCCTCCTTGCTGGCTAGCACTATGGGGCGATTGAGCACCCGGCTCTCCTGCCACTCTTTGCTCTCTGGCAGGGGCTGCCATTCGCCGCCCGCGATCGGGTATTGGTAGCCGCTATCTTGCAGCGTTACCTGAACCTCGCTGCCTGCGGGGATCACCTGACGGCAGATGCGATAGCGGATGGTGTTGCTCCCCTCCTTGCGCTCCTGCGGCTCATCACACTCCTGCTGCGGGGTCAGTTGATCCAGCTGCCACTGATAGCGGCGCCAGACGTGGAGCTCGCTGACCTGAGCGGCAGCCTGGCTGGCTGCCACCGGCTGCAAGCGGAAGAAGATCTGCTCCAGTCGGCCATCCCGCTCGCTGGGTGTCTCTTCAAGTACCTGCAACTGCTGCCAATCCTGCGGCTGATAGTGCCACTCGGGCTCTGCGCAGCGGCCTTGCGCGTTGAGTTCGCAGCGATCCAGCTCCCTTTCACTCTGACCAAGAATGATGGCTTGCGGCAGCGGCAGACGATCCTGCCGTTGGGCGGTCGGCGTGCCCCCCAGCTGCTCCCAGCGACCCTGCTTGAGGCCATAGCCGAAGTCATAACTGCTGGCGGGAATAAGCTTGCCCGCCGGTATCCGATCTTCACAGCGCACGAAGCGGATCTGCCAGCCTGCATCCACCTTGAGCTGCGGCTCGCCACACTGCTGCTCGGCCAGTGCACCGAGCTCGCTGCTCTGCCAGTCGAAGCGGCGGTAGACCCTAAGCTGCTGGTAGGGCGCGCTGCTGCTGCGCGCCTTGAGTTCGTAGGTGATCTCGGTGATGCGAGCGGCCAGTTGTTGGCTCGATTCGCCAGTCAGCTGATACTGTCGCCAGTCATTGGGGGAGTAGTTGGCTTGCGCCGAAGATGTAGCCAAAAGCAGTGGGCCTGCCAGCAGCAGCCACCCGGTACCCGAACGGTTCATTTTTATCCCTTTGTTGTTGTTTGTGTATTGTCTTGCGAGTAATCGCAAGGCAATCTAACTGGTTCCAAAGGGATATCAATTGCCAGTTAAAAATCAAATGAATCAATAAGATGATGTGCTTTTGAATCTGATCGAATTATCGTGGGTTGGCGCCGTAGCGAGGACTCACATGTTTCTTTTTTTGTTTTCAGAGAAGATCGGGAAATTGTGAGTCTGATCTCATTCAGCTTGTTGTGACAAGGTGGTCTGCTGTCGGGCAACCTTGCCCAACTGTTGGCGGGAGGGCTTGAGATTGCCGCCGAGATCGGGCCAGGGGTGCCACTGGTCGGGCACCATAAAGCCGGGCAGGGTGCTGCGGATCCAGGCTGCCAGCTCGGGGTAGGGAACCGGTTCGCCGTGCCAGTCGATAAAGGCGGCGGGGCGTTGCCCCCACTCATCGCTCGGCACCGGCACTACCAGCGCCTGGGCCACGGCGGGATGATCCACCAGTCGCTGCTCTATGGTCTCGGGTTGGATATTCTCCCCGCCCGAGATAAAGAGGTTGTCGAGTCGCCCCTCCACCAGCAGTTCCCCTGCCGCACTGAACCGCCCCTTGTCGCGGGTATGAAACCAGCCTTCGCCATCGAGGGGCAGATCCAGCATGCCATCTCGGTAGTAACCGGCAAACAGGGTGGCGCCGCGCACGCAGATCTCCTGCTCCCTGATGCACACCTCCCGCCCCGGCAGCGGTTTGCCAACCACGCCCGCATCACCGGGCACAGCGGTGCAGACCTGGCTGCCCATCTCGGAGAGGCCATAGCTCACCTTGGGTTCGAGCCCCATGGCGCAGAGGCGACTCACCAGCGGTTGCGGAATGGCGGCGCCACCGAGCAGCAGTTCGCGCAGGCGGGTGCGAGCGGGGTCAAAGCCCTCTGCCAGCAGGCGCCAGAGTTGGGTCGGTACCAACGAGAGGTGAGTGATGGGCTGGCACTCCAGCCGCTCTTTGAGGGGCCGCTCACGCTGATCCAGCACCAGCGTGGCGCCCGCCAGAAAGACCCGAAACAGGATGGCGTAGCCGCCGACATGGAACAGCGGCAGGGAGAGCAGCCAGCCGCACTCCTCATCGAGGGGAATGAGGGTGGCAGAGCCGCGCGCCGAGGCAAGGTGGTTGCACAGCCGGTGCACCACCGCTTTCGGCGTGCCGCTGGAGCCGGAGGTGAGGATCATGTTGTTGAGCTGGGTCGATTCAAGCGGCCACGCTTCCTCGCTTGCTGGCAGCTCGCGCGCGAAGTCGAGCTGCAAGGGTTGCCAGTTGCCTGCCGGGATATCCCCTGCCGACCAGAAGGCATCGGCATCGAGTTGCACCGCCAGCTCGCGTTGTTTTTCAACGGGAAAGGCGGGATTGAGCGGGCAGAACACCACGCCGCTGCGCACGCAGGCCCAGGCCAGCAGCACATCTTCCTGCGCACCGCGCACCACCGCCGCCAGATGAGCGCCACGGTGCACCCCGGCACGTTCCAACTGCTGGCACAGGCTGTTGAGGTGGGCATCGAGCTGGCGGTAACTGAGGGAGGAGGCTGCGTGGATGGCAATGCGGTCCGGGGTGGTGATTGCCCGGTGGCGTACCGGGCAAGGCGTCTGTTCGGATGAGCGGGAGGGGTCAATCACAGTAATACAGTTGCTCCAGTCGGCTCAGATCCGGTTTGCCATCTTCCCCCAGCAGATTGCCTGCCATCCAGCGGCGGGTATCCAGCCCCGGCGCCTGTTCCGGTGCCCACTCGCCTGCCAGATGAAAGAGCTGGTTCAGGCCCAGATCTGATTCGAAGCAGGAGGAGATGATCACCTTGAGCCGCAGTTCGTGGGCGCGGGCGATCAGCGCTTCGCAGTTGGCCAAGGATCCGAGCAGGGTGGGTTTGAGCACCAGCGCGCGCAGTTGCGGGATCGGCTCCCACGGCTTGCCTTGCGCCAGCAGCTCGTCCAGCGCCACTGGCATGCCGGTGCGGTTGGCGACAAAGGCGATGTCGGCAAAATCGGCGCAGGGGTCTTCCAGATACTCGATGCGGTTCGGGTCGAGATGCCCGCAGAAGGTCCACGCCTCCTCGCGGGTCCAGCCCTGGTTGGCATCCAGCACCAGCTTGAGGGAGGGGAGGCGATCGCACAGCAGGCGGATCAGCGCCAGCTCGTCACGCATCGGGTAGCGTGCCACCTTCAGCTTGGCCTTGTTGGGGGTGCGGTGCAGCCAGGCTTTCCAGTTACGCAGCAGCTCCTGGGGGGAGCCTTGAATGAGGGGATAGGGCTCCGGCAGCGGGTTGCGCTGCTCGGGCCATTTCCGGCGTGCGCAGTCGAGGCCAAATTGCACCGACGGCAGCACGGGGTTCGGGGTGTCGCCAGCGGCCAGGGCCGCCAGCGTGGCAAGGGCTTCCGCCTCTGCCTGTTGCAGGCTCTCTTTTGAGAAGCCGGGCAGGGGGGCAATTTCTCCCCAGCCGTCGTTGATGCGCACCAATAGCCCCTCTCGCGCCACCTCCACCTTGCCGTGAAAGGTCAGTGGCTGGGTAAAAGGCAGTTGATAGCGATACAGGGCTAGTGTCATCAGGGGTTCCGCTTGTATTTGGAGAAGTCGGGGCGACGCTTTTCGTTGAAGGCGTTGCGGCCTTCCTGACCCTCTTCGGTCATGTAGAACAGCATGGTGGCATTGCCAGCCAGCTCCTGCAAGCCCGCCTGACCATCACAGTCAGCGTTGAGGGCCGCTTTCAGGCAGCGCAGCGCCATCGGGCTGTTTTGCAGCATTTCGCGGCACCAGCGCACGGTTTCGCGCTCCAGTTCGGCCAACGGCACGACTGTGTTGACCAGACCCATGTCGAGGGCTTGGCTAGCATCGTACATGCGGCAGAGGAACCAGATTTCGCGGGCTTTCTTCTGGCCGACGATGCGGGCCATGTAGGAAGCACCCCAACCGCCGTCGAAGGAGCCGACTTTCGGGCCGGTCTGGCCAAACTGGGCGTTATCGGCGGCGATGGTCAGGTCACACATCATGTGCAGCACGTGGCCGCCACCGACGGCGTAACCGGCCACCATGGCGACCACAGGTTTCGGGCAGGTGCGGATGTCGCGCTGGAAGTCGAGCACGTTGAGGTGGTGAGTCCCCTCGTCATCGCGGTATCCACCGTAGTCGCCACGGATCTTCTGGTCGCCGCCAGCGCAGAAGGCTTTCTCGCCAAAACCGGTGAGGATGATGGTGCCGATATGGTCGTCATAACGGGCATCGGCCAGCGCCTGCAGCATCTCTTTGACGGTGCGGGGACGGAAGGCGTTGCGAACCTGGGGACGGTTGATGGTGATCTTGGCAATGCCATCGCCGGACTTGTGATAGAGGATGTCCTCGTAACCGGCGGAGCAATCCTGCCATTCAACAGGAGCGTACAGTTCAGCTTCCGTCATTGCCTCAATCATGGTTTTTTCCTTCTGATCTGGGAGAGTGCAGTTGAGCACCGAGTTGAACAATTCCGGCATGCGGAACGGGTGCGTACAGTTCCGCTTCTGTCATTGCTTCAATCATGACTCGTCTCTTCTTGTTGGTTGACCCACTCCGCGAGGAGTCGGGCAAAGGGTTCAGGCTGATGGGCGTGCAGGTTATGGCCGCCATCCAGCACCAAGTGGTTGATTTTGCGATGTTGGTTCGCCAGCTGGCAAGCCAGCTGATGGAATTTGTGATCCTGCTTGCCGCTCACATAAGTGACCGGCAACTGGCACTGCATGAGCCAAGAGGCGAGATCCGGCTGCTTGCCGAGCGAGGTGGCACGCAGCATGGCGGCGATGGCGCTGCCGTTATTGCCAAGGCGTTTGGCGATCTGGCGAGCGCGGGCTGCCTCGTCGAGATCAGCAAACACCCCTTGCCGGTACCAGTCTGCCAGCACCTCGGCCAGGGGCTCGCGCTCGAAGCGCTGGGCCCACTGTTCATCGTGCTGGATGCGGGCGGCCCGTTCACTGGCCGGTAGCCCCGGGTGGCAGTTCTCCAGCAGCAGCCCCCGCAGTCCGGCGGGCTCGCGGCTGGCGTGATAGAGGGCCAGTCGCCCCCCCAGCGAGTAACCCGCCAGCAGATAGCGTTCAATGTTGCGGCTGGCCAGCTCATCCATAAGCCATTGGTGGCTCTGTTCAAAACCATCGACGCTCAGAGCGCTATGGCTGCCGTGACCCGGCAGATCGAGGGCAATGCAGTGGATGGCGGGCAGCCGGTCGATCACCGGCTGCCAGTCGCCGCTCTCCCCCAGCAGGCCGTGCAGCAGCACCAGCGGCACCTTGGCATCCTTATTTGCCACGGATGGCGGCCCCCAGCGCCTTGAGATCATCGGCTACCTGCTCGCTCGGTACCCGGATCTCGATCAAGGTAATGCCATCTTTGAGGGCGGCGCGGTAATCGCGTTCGAACTCGGCCAGAGTGGTCGGCGCGCGATAGCTGAGGCCAAACATGGCGGCGGCATGTGCAAAACTGAGGCCGTGGGGCAGCCGGTAGTAGCTCTCCAGCAGCTCCCCTTCGGTGGGCACCGGCAACATGCGGAAGATGCTGCCGCCATCGTTGTTGAGCAGGAGCACCACCAGCGGTCGGCTCGCCTTGCTGAGCAGGGCAAGGCTGTTGAGATCGTGCAGGGCGCTGAGATCCCCAAGCAGCAGGGTGGTGGGCTCATTGCTGCCTGGTTCGACCGATTGGGCAAACCCGTAGGCGGTGGCGATCAGGCCATCGATGCCGGAGGCGCCGCGGTTGGTCATCACCCGGCTCGGCCCCTTGCCCGTTTCGCCGAGCATATCCATCAGTCGGGCCGGCATGCTGTTGCCGACAAACAGTTGCCCTTCGATCAGGCGGTTTAGGCGATGGCAGACCCCGAGTTCCGAGAAGTGCTCGCAGGCAGCGGCGATCTGCTGGCTGGCGTTGTGTTGCAGCTCGGCCAATGTGTGCCAAGGGGCTTGTGTGGTGACCGGATGGGCCGCAGCAAAGGCGCTGGCACTACAGAGCAGCCGGTTGCGCAGCCGGTAGTCGGGATCGAGCCGCGCCGGTTGCGGATCCACCAGCCAGTAATCCTGCCATGAATGGTGCTTGATGAACTGGCCAAGCCGCTTGGAGAGAAGCCGCGCGCCAAATTGCAGCAGCACCTCGGCGCGGCCCAGCTCGGCGACGAATTCAGGGTCGTTGAGCGCCATATCCATATGGATGAGGTTGCGGCTATCGAAGCGGATCTGGCTCTGCAGATCCGCCAGCAACGGCCAGCCGAGTTGCTCTGCCAGTTCGACGACCACCTGTGCCTGTTCGGGGTCAGTGATCCTGCCGGCGACAATAATGCCGCGCTGTTGGCGAAAGGTTTCCCACTCCGCCTGAGGTGGGCTGCTCGGCTCGTTTTGCTGCCACGGGCTCCATGGCTTGTGCGAGCCGAGCCAGTCGCCGAGGGGGGCCAGATAGTCGGAGAAATCCTGATAGTGCTCGCCCGGATAGAGGGGCTCGGGGTACATGCAGTTGAAGTGCACCACCCCGGGGGTGAGCGCCTGTTTGGCCAGCGCCTGATCCACCGAGCTCAGTACAAACGCCGCCGGAATGGTCGGGGTGGGGCTCGGCAGGTTCTGCTGATAGACGGGGTAGCGGCCGAAGATCCCCTGCTGGTCGATCGCCTGATTGGCGCCGTTGTCGATAAGCTCGTGAGGGCGATCGGCGGAGAGAATAATCAGCGGCACGCCGGTGAGCTGGGCTTCTGCCACGGCGGGCCAGAGGTTGGCCACTGCGGTGCCGGAGGTCATGATCACCGCCACCGGCCGGTTGCTCCCCTTGGCCAGCCCCAGCGCCATAAAGCCGAGACCGCGCTCGTCAAAGTGCAGGTGACGGCGAAAGCCTTGATGCGCCGCGGCCGCCATGGTCAGCGGCGCGGAGCGGGAGCCGGGGGCCAGCGCGATGTCGCGTACCCCGAGGCGAAAGAGCTCCTCCAGCAAGAGGGAGGACCAGACGTGGTTGAAGGTGGCGTGCTGGCTCGAAAACGGGGAGCTGGCAAACTCTTCGCTGGCAGGCTCTTGATGGGTCGGCATAGGGGCTCTCGCGGGTTGAAAAGGGTAAATGACTATCCCAGCAGGGAGAGCACATTGGCGATCTTGTTGTCGAGTTCGGCCCACTCGGCGACAGGCTCGGAACCGGCGACAATGCCGGCACCGGCAAACAGGGTGACGCTGCCCGGCTGAATGCGGGCGCTGCGAATGGCGACCGAGAACTCGGAGGTCTCCCGGCTCAGCATGCCGCAGGCACCAGCGTACCAGCCCCGATCATAGGGCTCGAACTCACGAATGAACGCCAGTGCCGCCTCGCGCGGCGCACCGCCCACCGCTGGAGTGGGGTGGAGGGCGTCGAGCAGCTGCCAGTCGCAGACGCCGGGCTTGAGCTCGGCTTCGATATCGCACTTGAGGTGTTGCAGCAGCCGCAGTTTGAGAATGCGCGGCTCGGTCAGGGTGGCATCGTGGGCCAGCGGTGCTAGACGGCTGAGGATGTCGGCGTGCACCAGCCGGTTCTCCAGCCGGTTCTTGTTGTCGGCCAGCAGCTCGGCGGCCAGTTGGGCATCAACCTCTTCATCGCCGGAGCGGCGGATAGTGCCCGCCAGCGCCTCGGTAAAGAGGTGGCTCCCTTCCCGGCGGTAGAGCCGCTCGGGGGAGCAGGCGATAAAGGCCTGCTCGGGGGAGAATTGAAAACCGAAGTGGAAGCAGTCCTGCGCGTGGCGGGCCCACTGGTCGAGCATGGCCCAGGGATTGATATCTGCATCATGGTTCGGACTGGTCAGCACGCTCTCCCGCGACAGCACCACCTTGGGGGTGTGCGCCTGAAAATCGGGGGCGGTGACCCGCTTCACCAGCGTCTGCCACTGGGCGGGGCCGGGGCAATCCTGTCGCTGCCAGGGTTGCTTTTGCAGGGCGGGCAGCGGGGCTTCCGGGCGCAGGGCATCGAGGGCCGCTTCGGCCGCCTGCAGTTCGGCCGCGAGGTTGTCGTCATCCAGCCAGAGGTTGAGGCAGAGGCTGACGCACTCGCCACGGCGCACCAGCTCGATGCGGGGCAGCACGAAACGGCAGGGGCCAAACCCTTGCCAGCCTGATTGGGCCGGATCGAACGCCAGTCCGCCATAGTAGCGGGGGCTATCGTCGTGATGCTGGCTGGCCGCGTTGGCGCACACCCGTTTGATGGCGTGTGGCTCGGTCAGCTCATGGATCGCGCCCAACGCGACATATTCTGGACGATCCTGGCCACGGGCCTGCCAGTAGATGCGGGGATAGAGGGTTTGCGCCGCGAGCCAGCCCAGAAAGGAGCGGATTTCGATCGCCACTCGCAACCGTACGAAGCCGCTGACGTTGCTGTGACGCAGGGCGTCCAGTTGTTGCTTGATATGGGTCTGAGCCAACATGGATTCTTTTCTGAGCCGGATAGTAACGACTGATCCTGCAGTGATGGGTGCCGGGTTGCACCGATCTTTATGTAGGTTTCAGTGGGTTTATGCCAAAGGGCGAGGATTTCCTATATATTATCCGTCCATTCGTCCATGTAAATCGCCCGAGGGTGTTTCACTCTCTGGGGCCAAGTATACCCAAATCCGGTTCGATAACCCTTAACACGATCAATATCCGATTGTTTGGCCATCACAATATGACAAATACCTTCTCTGTTTGGTTGCTGGCGGCGCGTTTGCGAACACTGCCACTGGCCTGCTCTTCCATCCTGCTGGGCGCGGGACTGGCTGCCAGTCGTGGTGCCTTCGATGGCACCATCATGGTGCTCTCGCTGCTGACCGCCATTCTGCTGCAGATCCTCTCCAATCTGGCTAACGATTACGGCGATGCGGTCTCCGGCGCCGACAATGGCGATCGGATTGGCCCGCAGCGCGCCGTGGTCTCCGGCCTTATTACCCAAAAGCAGATGCGGGTAGCGATGGCGCTCACCGCGCTGGCGGCGGTGGCCAGCGGCCTGCTGCTGCTGGGTTGCGCCTTCGGTGGTCAGTGGCTGCAGATCCTGGCATTTGTGGTGCTGGGTGGAGCAGCCATCGTCGCGGCGGTGACCTATACCGTGGGCAAGACCCCTTACGGCTATCGCGGGTTCGGCGATATTTCGGTGTTTCTGTTCTTCGGTCTGCTGGGGGTGCTCGGCTCCTACTACCTCTTCACCAAGACGCTGGAGTGGGATCTGCTGTTGCCTGCCACCGCCTGTGGCCTGCTGGCCACCGCCGTGCTCAATATCAACAATGTGCGGGATATCGAGACCGACGCCGCCTGCGGCAAGATCACCCTGGCGGTGCGCCTTGGCCGCAACCGCGCCATCGCCTATCACTGGGTGCTGCTGGGGGCGGCGCTGTTAACAACCATCGCCTTTATCCTGACCCAGCCCGCCAGCTTCTGGCCGTGGATCTTCCTGCCTGCCATGAAGCCCCTCAGCGATGCGGCCAAGACCCTGCGCGAGAGCTTTGATGGTGAGGTGTTGACTGGCGCCCTCAAGAAGACCGCCATCAGCGCGTTTCTGTTCAGCCTGCTGCTCTCCATCGGCTTGGCGCTCTCTTGATGAGCTGGCTGCTTGTGGTTATGTGAAACGGGCTCCCGAGGTGGGAGCCCTTTTGTGTGGCGACAAGACGTGTTGGCACTTAATCTGTCAGATAGGAGCACCACCATGCGGGCATCACTCAAACAGAAAATTATTCAGGTCTGCCAGCAAAAAATCGCTCAGAAGGGGGAGACGGTCGGGCTCTCTTTTTATGCCTTCTTTGCCAATCGCAATGACGATCCCGATTTGCTGATGGAGGCGGCCACCTGGTGGATCCAGATCCACAAGCTCGATCACTTCGAGAAGGCCAAGAAAATTCTCCTGCTGGTCGAGCAGGAGTGAAAGCCGGTTGCAATGAAACGCAATAAAACACAGAGGGCTCCCACGCGGGAGCCCTCTGTGTTGGTGGTGGATGCTGCTATCGACTAGCTGGCGCGCGCCACCTTGAGGGTGCGGCGAGAGAAGATCAGGGTATCCAGCAGCCAGATGGCAACCATAGAGGCACCCACCAGCGGGAAGGCGATCCCCAGCAGGATCAGCAGGGCGATGGCACCGCGCATCGGCGGGAGTGTTGCGGGCAGCGGCGGCGCGGCGAGACGTCCCTGCGGACGGCGGCACCACCAGATCCACAGGCCGCTCACGGCGCTGGCCAGCACCATCAGGCAGATGATCAGCATGGCGAGCTGATGGGGCCAGCCGTAGAGCTTGCCCATGTGCAGCATGACGCCGCTCTCCACCGTCTTGGCGACCGGGCCGTAATCCTGCCAGCGCACATCGGCCAGCACCTTGCCGCTGTATTGATCGATATGCAGGGTGGCGTCGTTGCGCGGATCGTCGGCAAACAGGGCTATGGTGTAGACGCCGGTGTCACCCACCGGCGGGGTGATGCTGTAACCCGGTTTGACTCCCCGTTCACTGGCGGTCTCGACCACCTGTTGCAGCGCAATACGCTGGCTCGCCATCACCATTCCCTCATGCTCGCCGTGGTTCATGGCGCCGTGATCGTGATCTTTGTTAGCTGGCTGCGAGCTGGGCATGGGGGTGTTTTCCACCGCCCAGGGGACGGTCTGCTCATGAGCCTGATTCAGGCTGCGGGCCAGCGGCGCCGATTTGGGCACCTCGTTCCACATGGCGGCGGGGAAGCGGTTCCAGACCGCGGCAAACTGATCGCCCCAGAAACCGGTCCAGGTCATGCCGCTCAGCAGCAACAGCAGCAGGAAACCGGCACCCCAGAAGCCGACCACTGCATGCAGATCTCGCCACCAGAGCCGTCCGCGCAGGCTTATTCTGGGCCAGAGGATGCCGCCCACCCCGGGCCCCTTGCGTGGCCACCAGAGGTAGAGACCGCTTAGCAGCAGCACCAGCCCCCAGCCTGCCGCCAGTTCGATCAGCCGATCCCCCGTGGTGCCGAGCAGCAGGTCGGCGTGCAGGGAGCGGGCCACCGCTTGCAGATTCCACTTGTTGTCCATGGTGCCGAGCAGGGCGCCGCTGGCGGGATCCATAAACAGGGTCAGTTCCTGTTCGCCCCGATTGATGATGAACTGGGCGCTCTGATCGGGAGCGGCAGGGGGCAGGTATTTACGCAGGCTGGCATCGGGCATGGTCATCATCGCCTTGGCCAGCAGCTGGTCGGCACTCAGGGTCTGGCTGGCGGGGGCGACCTTCATCAGCTCGGGGTACATCAGGTTATCGAGCTGGGGTTTGAACAGGTAGACGATCCCGGTCAGTGACAGCAGGATCAGGAAAGGGGCGACAAAGAGACCGGCGTAGAAGTGCCAGCGCCAGATCCGTTGGTAATGACTCGAGTCCCTGTTTTTCATTGCGCATCCTTGTTGGTGTGCCAAACCTTTCGGCTGGTGGAATGTTTGTGGCGGCGCGGATAATAGCAGTAACTTTTTATTAACTGCAATCACACATTTTGTTGAGGCTGATCCGGTACGGAATGGTGACAGTATGAAGGTATGAGAAGGCGTTAGTGGCTAGCCAGATGAGGCGTCCGGTCTTCATCGGTAAAGGTTTTTCACTGGACTTTTCTTTATAAATTATTACCTTATGATAACAATTTGCAGGCAGTTGCAGCGCAAGGGAGCAGGGATGCAGCCACATGGGCAATTCGAGATGGTGCGCCGGGGGCAGATGCTGATCTGCCGGCCAAATGGCGCCTTTAATCTGGCAGGCGCCATGGCCTATGAGGCTGACTTTTGCGAGGAATTGGTCGAGCTGGTCGGCCTGCCTTGGGGGATCGTGGAGGTAGCGACCGAGTTCGAAGCTGCCGGACCCGAGGTGCTGGCCCGTTTTCGTCGCCAGTTTGGTTGGTGCGCCAGCAGTGGCTGCCGGTTTCTGGCGGTGGTGCTAGAGGGTGGTTTCAAACGCTATCTGGCAGATAACCTCTTCAGGGATCTGCCATTCAGGGCGGTGCGTTATTTCGAACAGGAGGCGGCAGCGATCCACTGGCTGGAACAGCAGCTCACCACGGATCCCTGCGATATCACAGTGGCAGGGCTTACGCCAAGTTGATAAACCACTTGTCCCGCTCATCCACACAGTCGGGCTCACCCATCTCGAATTCACGGCAGATCAGCGGTCGCACCTCGTAGATGCTGCACATCATGGCGGGGAGTGCGATCGAGCGCCCGGGTCACGCCAGCGTGATAAACCACTTGTCCCGTTCATCCACACAGTCGGGCTCACCCATCTCGAATTCACGGCAGATCAGCGGCCGTACTTCATAAATGCGGCACATCATAGTGTTGCGATCTAGCGCGGCACACCAGCCATCTTCCAGCCGGTGCATCACCGGCACCTGACCTTCGATATCATCGACGTAGCGATCCGGCACGCCGGTATCAGTAAACAGCATCACTTCAAGGCGACAGCAGCAGGCCTCGCAATTCTGGCAGCTGACCTCGACTGGGGTTTGTTGGTTCATCTATGTTGTCCATGCCATGGAATAGCACATTTTTGATAAAAAACAGGCGCCTGCAAAGGCGCCCGTATTGCGGTCAACCGTGAGTCGGGCAGCCAGGCTACCCATCCTCAGGTTTAGCCCAGTTTGCGGGCGCGGTAGGTGCGCCCCTTGATTTTGCCTTCTTGCAGCCGCTTGAGGGCGGCACTCGCCACACTACATTTGACCGCGACGTAGGAGTACTGCTCGGAGATCTGGATCTTGCCGACATCGGCGCCGGCAATGCCGCCTTCACCGGTCAGGGCACCCAGAATGTCACCGGCCCGCACCTTGGTTTTGCGGCCCGCATCGATGGAGAGGGTCACCATCTGTGGCGCAATCGGCTTGATATCACGGCCAATCAGCGCGAGGTCGCCCTGCGGCATCGGGGCTTGCTGGTACTCTTCGATGAAGTTGACGCGCTGGGCTTCGTTCGGCTGATAGAGGCTCAGGGCCAGACCCTGCTGGCCAGCACGACCGGTACGACCGATGCGATGGACATGGATCTCCGGGTCATAGGTCAGCTCGTAGTTGATGACGGCGCCCAGCTCTTTGATGTCGAGGCCGCGGGCTGCCACGTCGGTGGCCACCAGAATGGTGGCACTGCCGTTGGCAAAGCGCACCAGTACCTGATCCCGCTCGCGCTGTTCCAGATCGCCGTTCAGTGCCAGCGCCGAGAAACCCTTGGCGGCCAGATGGTCAGCCACGTCGTTACAGGCGCGCTTGGTGTTGCAGAACACCACGCAGGAGGCTGGCTGATAGTGGCTCAGCAACCAGGTGAGGGCGTCGAGGCGCTCGCCAAATGGCACTTCATAGAGCTTCTGTTCGATGGCGCTCCCTTCATGGAGAGACTCGACACTCACCTCAACCGGATTGCGCTGCACACCGCGGCTCATCTGGGCGATCCCTTCCGGGTAGGTAGCGGAGAACAGCAGGGTCTGGCGCTGTTGGGGTGCATAGCTGATGACCCGGTTGATCTCTTCGCCAAAGCCCATATCCAGCATGCGATCTGCTTCGTCCAGCACCAGAGTTTTAAGGCCAGACAACTCCAGGGTGCCTTGCTCCAGATGCTTGAGGATGCGGCCCGGGGTACCGACGGCGATGTGGGCGCCAAAGCCCAAGGTGGCCGATTGGGGCGCAGTCTGGGTGCCGCCGCACAGGGTCACCAGCTTGACGTTGGGCAGGGCGCGGGCCAGCCGACGGATCTCCTGCGCGACCTGATCTGCCAGTTCGCGAGTCGGACAGAGCACCAGCGCCTGCACTTCGAGACGATGGACGTTGAGCTGGGCCAGCAGGCCCAGACCGAAGGCGGCGGTCTTGCCGCTACCGGTTTTAGCCTTGGCGATCAGGTCTTTGCCATCGAGCACCAGGGGCAGACTCTGGGCCTGGATCGGTGTCATCTGCAGATAACCCAGGCTGATGAGGTTCTCTTGCAGGGCGGGGGAGAGATTGAGGCTGCTAAATTCGCTGTTGTTCACAAAAAGACTCTATTTCGAAGAAAACGGGGATGCGCGCGAGCGCTAAGGCCGCGCATCATACCAGAATGTGGCAGTGGATGTGGCGGAAATTTGAACGGTTGACCATGGGGCGAGCATGCAGGGTTCATTTGTTGCCAAACAGAGCGCGGGCAATAACTGAAAATGCGATAAGGACTATTTTTCAAACACCCATCTAATTATTTATTGCGGATAAACGTTTTCCATTTTCGGTATTTCAATATAATTGCTTAAAAATATTCTACGAGCAGCCGTGACGCCACAGGGGATGTTGCGAAAATGCTGATCGAATATGTTAAAAAACATAAAAACGGCGCCATTATTGTATAACTTGATGTTTTAAATGGATTTTTGTTATCCATGTTGTGCGATTAATATCAGTTCATTGCGTAATTAATTTAAAAACGTTTGTATTATCCTGTATGCATATTATTGAGCGGGATTGTGATGGCTATCTGATTTTTAAATGTGCAAATGTCTATGATGGCGCCGGTCAAAAATTACAATTTACTCAGGTGCTACAGGTATGGAATACGTTCACTTTGTGCTCGGACTGGTCATGGTCCTCGCTCTCTCTCTGCTGGCTAACCGCCACAACTGGAAACAGATCAAGCTGCGTTATATCGGCCAACTGTTGGTGGTCGAACTGGCGCTGGCCTGGTTCATGCTGAACTCTGAAGTGGGTCTGGCGGTGGTGGGGGGCTTCGCGGCTGGCTTCACCAAGTTGATGGAGTTTGCCAAACAGGGTACCGACTTCGTGTTCGGTGGCCTGGTCAACGAAGGGGCCTTCTCCTTCTTCCTGATGGTGCTGATGCCCATCGTCTTCATCTCGGTGCTGATCGGGATTCTGCAGTACATCCGTCTGCTGCCTATTGTCATTCGTGGCATCGGTACCGTGCTGGCCAAGATCAACGGCATGGGTAAGCTGGAGTCTTTCAATGCCATCAGCTCGATGATCGTCGGCCAGTCCGAGAACTTCATCGCCCTGAAAAATACCCTGCCGCACCTGAACGAGAAGCAGATGTACACCCTGGCGGCGACGGCGATGTCTACCGTTTCCATGTCCATCGTCGGTGCCTACATGCAGCTGATCGAGCCACGCTATGTGGTCGCGGCACTGGTGCTCAACATGTTCAGTACCTTCATCGTGCTGTCACTGATCAACCCGTACGAGCCGGATAACTCGGTGACCGACCTGAAAGCCATTACCAAAGGTGACGAGCAGCATACGCCGAAGAAAGAGAATTTCTTCGAGATGCTGGGCGAGTACATCATGGCCGGTTTCACCGTTGCGGTTATCGTGGGGGCCATGCTGGTCGGCTTTATCGCGTTGATTGCGCTGGTTAACTACCTGTTCGAGATGGCGTTTGGCGTCAACTTCCAGTTCGTGATGGGCTACCTCTTCTACCCAATCGCCTGGATCCTGGGGATCCCGAGTGGTGAAGCGCTGCAAGCGGGCTCCATCATGGCGACCAAGCTGGTAACCAACGAGTTCGTGGCCATGATGGATCTGGGCAAGGTTGCTGCCGAGCTCTCGCCGCGTACCGTCGGTATCCTCTCCATCTTCATGGTGTCGTTCGCCAACTTCAGCTCCATCGGCATCATCGCCGGTGCGGTAAAGGCGCTGAACGAAGAGAAGGGCAACATGGTTTCCCGCTTCGGTCTGAAGCTGGTTTACGGCTCTACCCTGGTCAGCCTGCTCTCTGCGGTTATCGCCGGCATCATGATCTAATCCGCTAGTGGCATCACCACTGGCAGGCCCCGGACTCTGGTTCGGGGCCTTTTTTGTCTCTGTGTTATATCAACCAGCCGCACCACCAGCCCGCAACCAGCAGGGTGAGGGTGCAAAAGCCGGTTTCCAGCGGGCCACCGCTTTTGAGCGGCCAGCCCGGCAGCCGGAAGCGGCGCTTGATGGGCCACAGCAGCGGAATGCCCGCCGGGGTGAGCCAGTCCCCCAGCAGATGACTGAGGTAGCCGACGATCAGCGCATCTTTGACCCCGATAGGCACAGAGCCGGCAGGCAAGCTCTGGTTTAGTCCCCAGATGGCGATG
The DNA here is from genome assembly GCF_055193095.1 of Aeromonas sp. 160P. Classification (NCBI taxonomy): domain Bacteria; kingdom Pseudomonadati; phylum Pseudomonadota; class Gammaproteobacteria; order Aeromonadales; family Aeromonadaceae; genus Aeromonas; species Aeromonas sp. 160P. The sequence continues at coordinate 1,339,480 of NZ_JBUXKV010000001.1, forward strand.
GCCACCGCTAGCAGACTGTGGGTGAAGCCGCGATGGCCACACAGTCGCGACAGGGGTTTCGAGATCCACGGCAGTCGTTGTCCCAGCACCGATTTGGGATGATCGAGGTCGGGCAGCAGGGCGCTGGCCAAGGCGGCAGGAATGGTCTGCCACAGGCTGGCATCGGCCAGGGCCGGGGTGAGCTGGAGTTTGTGGGCGAGCAGGGCGCAGGTAACAGAGAAGAGCAGGTGCCCTTGGGCGGTCATGATGGTTACTGTGTGGAGAAAGGGCGGCGCATCTTATCAGGCCGCTGGCGTTGGTCAGCTGTTATTTTAAAAATCAGGATGTTACGGCGAAAAAGCACCCAGCAAGGGCGCCTTTAGGGTCTGATTATAGTTTGCCTTTGACCAACCACTTGTCGAGGGCATTGGCGAAGCATTGCTTGTCGGCAGAGTTGAAGGGGGCGGGGCCGCCGGTCTGCACCCCGGCCGAACGCAGCTCCTCCATGAAGTTGCGCATCCCGAGCCGCGCTTTGATGGTCTCGCGGGTGTAGATTTCGCCGCGGGGATTGAGCGCCTCGCCACCGGCGTCGATCACCCAGGAGGCGAGGGGGATATCGCCGGTGATCACCAGATCGCCGAGTTGCACCTGCTGGGCGATGACATGATCTGCCACATCGAATCCCTTCTCCACCTGCTGGGTCTTGATATAGGGAGAGGGGGGAACCCGCAAGCCCTGATTGGCCACCAGCGTGGTGACGACCTGGGCGCGGTGGGCGGCGCGGTAGAGGATCTCCTTGACCGGAATGGGGCAGGCATCGGCATCAACCCAGATGGGCATGGCATGGTTTCCTGTGGTTAAAACGGGGGAATATGAAAGCAGGCATAGTAACACAGGCGACCGCTGTCCGCCGTGGGGCTGAGTCGGTTCCTGCTTTGGTGTAAGCTGGGGCCTGCGCATGAAACGAGAAATGGAGACGAAATGGATCGGGTGCCCAGTGACCTCATTTATGGCCTGACTCTGGATGGCAAAGGCGGCATGACTCCGCTACCTGCGGGAAGCGAGATCCCGGGAGATCGCCCGGCCTGGCTACATCTGGATTACGGGAATCCGGAGGCGGCACGCTGGCTGTTGCAGACCCCCTTGCTCAGCGAGGCGGGCAAGGAGTCGCTGCTCGGCCAGAGCAATCGTCCCAAGTTGGTGCGGATGGGGGAAACTGTGCTGCTGATCCTGCGCGGCATCAACCACAACAAGGATCACAGGCCCGAAGAGATGGTGGCGCTGCGCATCTTCATCACCCCGGATCTCATCATCAGCAGTCGCCGTCGTCCGCTGCTCTCCGAGCAGGATGTGTTCAACCAGCTCAAGCTGGGGGGCGGCGCCGACACCCCGGCCGACTGGCTGGTGGAGGTGTGTGATGCCCTGACCGACCGGGCGGGGGAGTTTGTCGAAGAGCTGCATGACAAGATCCTCGATCTGGAAGAGATGGTACTGATGCGTGACATGCCCGCCAATGGCCGCCTGGCGCTGATCCGCAAGCAGCTCATCATGATCCGCCGTTATCTCTCTCCCCAGCGGGATCTGGTGGCGCGTCTCGCTAACGAGAAGATCAGTTGGCTGGATGAAGATGACCGCCGCCGTCTGCTCGATATTGCCGACCGGCTGCGACGCTGGCTCGATGACCTCGATGCCGGGGTGGCCCGCACTGCTGTACTGGCGGACGAAATCAACAATCTGATGGCGGAGGCGACCAACCGCCGCGCCTACCAGATGTCGGTGATGGCGCTGCTGTTTTTGCCTGCCAGTTTCCTGACCGGCCTGTTTGGTATCAACCTCGGCGGTATGCCCGGGGCCGAGAGCCCGACCGCCTTCTGGGTCTTCTGTGGTTCGCTGGTGGCGCTGGCAGCCGGTCTGGCCGTCTGGCTCAGGCACCGACGCTGGTGGTAAGGAGGCATAACCCATGTGGCAATCAATTGGCCTGACCCTGCTGCTGTTGCTGGGGCACACCCTGATCCGGCGGCTTATTCACAAGAGCCTGCTGGCGCTCGGCCAGAGCAGGCAGGTGAGCGAGAACCGGGTGCTCTACGTGGCCCACGTGTTCCATTTTTTGCTTGGCTGCGCCACCTTGCTGGTGCTGGCCGGGGTGTGGGGGCTCGACTTCTCCCGGCTGGTGGTACTCGCCTCCTCCTTCTTCGCGGTGCTGGGGGTCGCCATGGTGGCCCAGTGGTCGATCCTCTCCAACATCACCGCCAGCATCACCATTTTCTTCGCCTTTCCCTATCGGATTGGCGACCGGATCCGCATCCTCGACAAGGATGATTCGGTCACCGGTGTGATCACCGAGATCGGCCTGTTCTACTTGCGGGTGCGGGATGACAACGGCGATCTGGTCACCTATCCGGCCAACCTGATCCTGCAAAAACCGGTCAGGAAGCTGGAGGGCAAGCTGGCGGAACCACTGCAACCGGAATAGAAAGCAACCGGAATAGAAAGCAACCGGAATAGAAAAAGGCTCCTCGGAGCCTTTTTGCTGTGCGGGGTCTGGCTGGCGCAGCTAGCGTTCGAAGAAGCGGTAGAGGTGTTCCACCTGGATTGGGCAGTCGGCCACCAGATGGACATGGTCGCGGGCCTGCGCGACCGTGCCGAAACTGACCGGGCAGCCGAGGGTATCGGTAAGCTCATAGAGGGCGCCATCCTTGCCTCTGAACTCGATGAGCCAGCCGGGAACCGCGATGTCATGGATAAGTTCAGCTTCGATGAGGAGCTGTTGCTGATAGATCTTGCGAAGTTCACTGACTGTCATGATGTTCTCCTTTCCTTGGGGGAATATCCACTTCCAGTCTATGCCTGCCACAGATGAGCAGCAACGGGATCATCCCCGCAGAGACTCCCAGGCCCAGCGGATGCGGATAAAGGTCTCGGCATTGCCCCCCCGATCCGGATGGTGCTGCAACGCCAGCTCCCGCCAGCGGCGGCGGATCGCCTCCTGACTTGCCCCTTCATCCAGTTCAAACAGTGCCAGCGCCTCCCCTTTGTGTCCCTCCCCGTCATAGGCGCGCCAGAAGCGGTTGAGCAGGGTTTCTACCTCTGCCCGATCGGTCTGCCAGAATACCTGCCAGTCGAGATAGTAGCTGCGCAGATTTTCGCCAAGGGCAAAGGCGTGGCTGGCATCCGGGGTCTCGGTCAGCGGTTCGAGCCGGATATCCAGGGTGCTGATCACCAGCCACCACCCCTCTTGCCAGAGCTCGGCCTGCAGCTGGTAGAGGGCGTTCATGATCAGGAAGTTAACCCGAAACAGCTGCAACTGCTCATCGTCGGCCAATGGTGGGATTGCCCCCTGCTGGCGCAGGTCGGCCATCAGTTCGTGCACCTTGTAGCTGCCCGCCGCCTGCTGCAACAGGGCGAGCAGCGGGGCTATCAGAGGGTTGGTACTCTGCTCACTCATCACATTCGATTCCTCCGGGTGAGGGGGCTCTCTGCCTGTGGTGTCCGCGGTGCGCTACGTACAGACGAGCTGGTGATGGATCAGAGTGACATTCGCGACGGGGCGGGGCAAGGCGCTGTGGCAAGGTAGGTGCAAAAAAAGACCGCCAGTTGGGCGGTCAGGAGATTGAGCCGGATTAGATGGGGCTCTCCTTGTGGAGCTCGCCGACACAGTCGGCCAGCGCCAGTACCAGTGCGGAGCGCACCATCTGATCGAGCCGGTTGAGCTGCATCTGGTAGAAGGCCCAATCCTCTTCGCTAGTGGGGGGCTCCAGCTTCATCATGCCGCCCTGATTGACCCCGTGCAGCCGGTCGAGCAGATCGCGGATCGGCTTGTCGCTGAAGCGGTAATCCTTGGGGTCGCGTACCAGAAAGTCGCGGATCTTCAGATAGGCTTCCAGATCCTGATAGCGCTCGAGGGAGATGAGGCCGAGGGCGAAGATGAGCTTGAGGCGCACCTCCAGCTGGCCGAGGGGGCCGCTCTGGTTGAGCAGAGGTTCGATGGCGTATTTGACGGCATACTCCTCCTGACGGAACGCGCGTCGCATCAGGGAATCGACCGCCTCTTCCAGGATGGTCACGGCTTCGAGAAAGAAGCCGCGGGGGCCATCCTGCTCGTTCAGTCGTTCCAGTACTTCATCTTCCTGGTGTGTGGTCATAGGTGCATAGAGTCCAGCTGACAGGGAGAGAGTGAATCTCTCTCCCGTTTTTTATCATATGGGGCACATTCCCTTGCCATTCAAGCGCTTGGCACGCTATCAGGGTTGGCTGAATGCGCCGCAAGCAGGGTCATTACAGGGTTTCGTAACGGGCGACGATGGCGCGAACCACCTCGCTCTCTTCATCCAGCCCGGTGACGCGGGCCAGCGCTTTGGCCGGGCCCAGCTCCGCCAGCAGGGCTTGCAGCTCCACCGCCTGCGGGTCATCGGCATTGCGATAGTGGAGCGCCGCAGCGATCCCCTCCTGCAACTGCGCGCTGGGCAGGCCGTACTCCAGGGTGCCGAGCAGCGGCTTCACCAGTCGATCCCCCGCCGCCAGCTTACGCAGCGGCTGACGACCGACCCGGTCAATCTCGTCCACCAGATAGGGGTTGGCGAAGCGGGAGAGGATCTTCTCGATGTAGGCGGCGTGCAGGCGCGGGTCGAAGCCGTAGCGTTTCACCAGCACGGCACCGCTCTCCTCCATGGCGCGGCGCACCTTGCTGCGGATCACCGGATCTTCGATCGCCTCGCGCACGGTGCGATAGCCCCGCAGCTTGCCGAGATAGGCGGTGACGATGTGGCCGGTGTTGAGGGTGAACAGCTTGCGCTCGACGAAGGCCATCAGGTTGTCGGTGGGCTCCATGCCCGCCACCTGGGGCAGCTCCCCCTTGAACTGGGTCTGGTCGACGATCCACTCGCTGAAGCTCTCTACCGTCACTTCCAGCGGATCATCGTTGGCGGCCGCGGCGGGCGGTACGATGCGATCCACCGCCGAATCGACGAAGCCGATACAGGTTTCGAGCGTGGCATGATACGCGACCGGCAGGTACTTGAGTACCTCCTGCTTGAGGTGGCTGGTACCGCGCACCATGTTTTCGCAGGCGATGACGTTCAGTGGCGCCAGGTTGCCGGCATCGAAGCGGGCCTGCAGCCCCTTGGCCAGGGTGTTGGCAATCTTGTCCAGAATGTTGGGGCCGACTGCGGTGGTGACCAGATCGGCGGTGATGATACGGGCGATCACCTCGTGACCGGCGGAGCTGACTGCCGCCACGTTGCGCACCACGTCCAGCTTCTGATCCGCCCCCACCACATGGACCTTGTACTCCTGACGGTGGTTGAGCTGATCGATAAGAGTGTCGTTGACGTCGGCGAAGGTGACCTGATGGCTGGCATCTGCCAGCAGTTTTCCGATAAAGCCGCGACCGATGTTACCAGCACCAAAATGCAATGTTTTCATGATATTAACCTCTTGAACCAAAGACGATGAAAGATGATTACGCAGCCTGTTCGGCACCCAGCAGATCCAGGAAGGCCTGGGGATCCGTGGTGCTGGCCAGCAGGTCGATGAGACCGGGTTCATCCAGTGCATTGGTCAGGCGGGTTATCACCTGCATGTGTTCGTCGTTGCACGCGGCGATGCCGATCACCAGCCGCGCCACCTCATCGGCAGCCTCGCCAAAGGCGACCCCGGCCGGGTACTGGCAGATGACGATGCCGGTACGCTTGACGAACTTCTTGGCGGCTATGGTGCCGTGGGGCACGGCAATGGACTCGCCGAGGTAGGTGGAGACCAGCTGCTCACGCTCCAGCATGGCGTTGACGTAGTCGGGCGCCACGTAGCCGCGCTCCGCCAGCAGTCGGCCTGCGGTCCGGATGGCGGCCTCCTTGTTGTCGGCTTTCAATCCCAGATGGACGTCATGACGGCTCAGGATAAAGACTTCGGCGGCTTGCGGCTCGTAGCTGTCATCGTTGGCTGCCACCAGCAGTTGCGGGTTGGCGACATCATCGTTGGCGGCGCGGCTCAGGCTCTGTACCAGCTCCTGATAGAGGCCGTTGTCGAGGAAGTTGGTGAGCGAGATATGGTGGGCATTCGGCGCATGGCGACGGGCCCGCTCGGTCAGATCCTTGTGGGTGATGACCCAGTCCACCTGATCGTCGAGCTGATCGATGGCGCGGTTGGTGACGCTGATATCAAGCCCGGCGGCCTGCACCCGCTTGCGCAGCATGCCAGCACCCATGGCGCTGGAGCCCATCCCTGCATCGCAGGCAACCACGATATTGCGCACCGCCATCAGTTCACCGCCCGGCTTTTTGGCCGCTGCGGTTTCGGGCTTGCCGCCCTTCATCGCTTTCATCTTGCGAGTAGCTTCACCCAGCGCATCGGCCTCGTCAGCTTCCGGTTGCTGGGCGCGAACGAATATGGCAGCGACCAGGAAGGAGACCAGAGTGGCGCTGATGATGGAGAGGGCGACCCCGATCAGGGAGGCTTTCGGCGTCATCAACAGCACGGCGAAGATGGAGCCCGGCGACGCGGGGGAGACCAGACCGGCGTTGAACAGGGTCAGGGTGAAGACCCCGGTCATGCCACCGGCGATCACCGCCAGAATGAGGCGCGGGTTCATCAGTACATACGGGAAGTAGATCTCGTGGATGCCGCCGAAGAAGTGAATGATGGAGGCGCCAGCCGCGGACTGCTTGGCCGCACCGCGGCCGAACACCATGTAGGCCAGCAGCACGCCCATGCCCGGGCCCGGGTTCGCTTCAATCAGGAAGAAGATGGAGCTGCCGTGCTCGGTCGCCTGCTGGATCCCCAGCGGCGAGAAGATGCCGTGGTTGATGGCGTTGTTGAGGAACAGGATCTTCGCCGGTTCGACGAAGATGGAGGTGAGCGGCAGCATGTGGTTTTCCACCAGGAAGCCGACGCCACCGGCCAGCAGGCCGGAGAGCACCTTGACGAAGGGGCCAATCACGAAGAAGGCGAGGATCGCCAGCAGCATGCCAATAAGGCCAGCGGAGAAGTTATTGACCAGCATCTCGAAGCCGCTCTTGACGCGACCGTCCATCGCCTTGTCAAAGCGCTTGATGGCCCAGCCACCGAGCGGGCCGACCATCATGGCGCCCATGAACATCGGGATGTCGGTCCCCACGATGACGCCCATGGTGGTGATGGCACCGACCACGCCGCCGCGCTCACCCCCCATCAGTTTGCCGCCGGTGTAGCCAATCAGCAGCGGCAGCAGGTAGGTGATCATGGGGCCGACCAGCTTGGCCAAGGTTTCGCTTGGCAGCCAGCCGGTGGGGATAAAGAGGGCGGTAATAAAGCCCCAGGCGATGAAGGCGCCTATGTTGGGCATGACCATATTGGACAGGAAGCGTCCAAAATTCTGTATCTTGACTTTGGTATCCGGTGATAACATGTCGGGACCCCGTTTTAAGCCTGTTTGATTAAAAGTGGTAGTCGGGATGTCCGGTTTTGCCGAACCGCCATCCCAGTCGTCTAAGCAACTTCAATCTACCAGCTTGCGATCAAATTAGGCTGAAAACGGGGTGTCTTGTGATCTACCTCTCAGATACCCCGCCATACCCCCTCCCTAACCAGTGACCCGGATCACATTCTGATGCTGTAATTAGGCTACTTTTCGATCCTTTCTGTTTTGAGTGACCTGTTTTTGTGAGCCAAATCACCTTTGCGACCTAGCCGTACCTTGCCGATAAAGTGATCTATGTCACAAAATTAGTTTTTGTATTCAAATGGAATATGCTGCACTGCAACTCATCAGCGGGTAGTGACGATGGATCTATCGAAATAGTCTATTAGTTATCAATGAATCAATAAGTTTGTAACCCGCTTTCAGTTTTTGCTGTCGGTGATGAGGGCTATTTTGCCGCTGGCTGATGGGAATGGGCGCAAACATGCCGGGTGTTATCGTGCGGCTGACGTGCGGGGATCTTGCTTGCCGCGCAGGGCTGACAGCAGATAAAAACAAACCGCCAGCAGGCGGTTTGTCGGTTTTTGCGATGTGGCCTCTATTGGATGTGGCCGCTTAGTAGAAACCGGCATCCTCGGGGGAGGGGCGGGTCTTGAAGCGGCGATGGAGCCACATGTACTGCTCCGGCGCCTTGCGCACGGCGGCTTCAATCTCGCGGTTGGCGCGGGCGGCATCTGCCATCTCGTCACCGCTGGGATAGTCGGCGAGCGGCGCCCCGATATGGAGGGTGTAACCCTCGCTGGTGCGGATGTTGTAGCAGGGCAGGGTGACGGTGTTCTTCACCCGCGCCAAAGTAGCGGTGCCGGTGATGGTGGCTGCCTGCTCTACCGCGAAGTAGGGCACGAACACGCTGGCGTGGGAGCCGTAGTCGTGATCCGGCGCGTACCAGAGGGCGTCACCGTTGCGCAGCGCCTTGATCATCCCCTTCACGTCCATCCGGTCCACCAGATATTTGTTGGAGGCGCAGCGACCGTGGTACTGGGCATACTCCAGCACCGGATTGGTGTTGGGGCGATAGACCCCGACCCCTGGGCGTACCAGACCGAAACAGCGGGCGTTGAGCTCGAGGGTCAGGAAGTGGCAGGAGAGCAGCAACATGCCCTGACCCTTCTCCATGGCAGCGATGACGTGCTCTTCCCCTTCCACCTTCATCAGGTTGCGCATCCGCCAGTCTGGCCAGAACCAGGCGATACCCACCTCGAACACGGCGCAGCCCACGCTCTCGAAGTTTGCTTTCAGCAGTTTCTCGCGCTCATCCTTGGTCAGCTCGGGCATCGCCAGCTCCAGATTGCGACGGGCAATCTTCACCCGTGATTTCAGTATCTTGGCGGCGAGGCGGCCGAGTTGGCGGCCCAGCCACATCTGGCTGCGCCACGGCAGCAAGGTCAGCAGCCAGAGCAGGGAAAGGCCGAACCAGCTTGCCCAGTAACGGGGATGAAACAGGCGGGGCTCGAGGCGAGGAGCATTGTCATGGGCCATGGATAATCTCTTGTTCGCAAACACAATCGGGGGATTCTAGCCGAAAAGGGGGGGCGGGGGCGAATGGCGGTTTGCTGGTCAGAGGGGTGGCCTGCGTCCGGTTAGCGTGACAGGTGCGGCAACGGCGGTCGGCTTTTTCTCCACCTAATAAAAGAGTGTGATAAAATCGTCCGCTGATTTTTCAGGTTTTGAGAGTCGATACAGATGAAGATCACCCTGCCCGATTTTGAAAAAGCCCGCGTTCTGGTCGTTGGCGATGTCATGTTGGATCGTTACTGGCATGGCCCTACCGGCCGGATCTCCCCCGAGGCGCCGGTGCCCGTAGTCAAGGTTGAACACATTGAGGAGCGCCCGGGTGGCGCCGCCAACGTGGCCCTCAACTCCGCCGCTCTTGGCGCCCACGCCGTGCTGCTTGGCCTGACCGGTCAGGATGAAGCGGCCGATGCGCTGGCCGGTCAAATGGCTGGCGTCAAAGTCGCCTGTGATTTCGTTCGTCTGGCTGACTACCCGACCATCACCAAGCTGCGAGTGCTGTCGCGCAACCAGCAACTGCTGCGTCTGGATTTTGAAGAGCCCTTCCACTCCGTCGATGCCAGCCTGCTGATGAGCAAGGTTGAGCAGGCGTTGCCGAGCTGCGACGTGATGATCCTCTCCGATTATGGCAAAGGCGCGCTCAACGACGTGCCCGGCATGATCAAGCGGGCTCGCGCTGCGGGTATCCCGGTGATGGTCGATCCCAAGGGGACTGATTTTGAGAAGTACCGTGGTGCCACCCTGCTGACCCCCAACATGTCCGAGTTCGAGGCAGTAGTTGGCAAGGTGAAGAGTGAAGACGATCTGGTCGCCAAGGGACTGGAGCTGGTCAAACGCTTCGAGCTGGATGCCCTGCTGGTCACCCGTTCCGAGAATGGCATGACCCTGATCCGCGAAGGGCAGCCCGAGCTGCACCTGCCGGCTCAGGCCCACGAGGTTTACGATGTGACCGGTGCCGGTGATACCGTGATCTCCACCCTGGCTACCTCACTGGCGGCTGGCAAGAGCCTGGATGAAGCCTGCGCGCTGGCCAATACCGCGGCCGGTATCGTGGTCGGCAAACTGGGTACCTCTACCGTCAGTCCGGTCGAGCTGGCCAATGCCCTCTATACCGAGCAGGAGACAGGTTTTGGTGTGATGTCTGAAGCCCAGCTGAAAGTGGCGGTCCGTGCCGCCCGTCTGCGCGGGGAGAAAGTGGTGATGACCAACGGCTGCTTTGACATCCTGCATGCCGGTCACGTCTCCTATCTGGCCAACGCTGGCAAGTTGGGGGATCGCCTGATCGTGGCGGTTAACACCGATGAGTCAGTGCGCCGCCTCAAGGGGCCGGGTCGCCCGGTTAATCCGACCGAGCGCCGCATGACGGTGTTGGCGGCCCTTGGTGCCGTCGCATGGGTAGTGCCCTTCAGTGAAGATACCCCGCAGCGACTGATCGCCGAGATCCTGCCGGACCTGCTGGTCAAGGGTGGTGATTACAAGCCGGAAGATATTGCCGGTTACGCCGAAGTGACCGCCAATGGCGGTGAGGTGCGAGTGCTCAATTTTGAAGATGGCTGCTCCACCTCTGACATCATCAAGACGATTCGCGAGCGCGGCTAACGCTCTGCTGGCCCCGTAATCTGGCGGGGTCGACGACTATCGGTCGGAGCAAGCCGACAGAACCCCGGATAACAAAAAGGCGACCTTGCGGTCGCCTTTTTCATGCCCGATAACGGCTATCAGGCTTTGGTTTTTGCCGTGGCAGGCATCAGACCCTGGTTCACTTCCACCAGATCCTGCGCTTCCAGAATACCGGCAGCCTGTTTCAGGCTGAGGATATTGAGGATGTAGTTGTAACGGGCGGCAGAGAGTTTCTGCTTGGCATCGTACAGCTTGCGGGTAGAGTCCAGCACGTCAACTATGGTGCGGGTGCCCACTTCGTAACCGGCTTCGGTCGCTTTCAGGGCGCTGTCGGCGGAGACCACGGACTGGCTGTAGGCGCGTACCGAGCCGATGCTGGCGTTCACGTTGTTGTAGGAGGAGCGCACCGTGCTCTGCACCGAGCGGAAGTTTTTCTCCAGCAGTTCGCTGGCGGCCACGTAGTTGAATTGGGCCTGCTTCACTTTGGACGTAGTGGCACCACCACTGTAGATCGGCAGCTTGAAGGTCAAACCGATGTTGGCCTGATTGGCGTTGCTCTCGGGGTTGCGCACTTCATCCTTGTAATCGGTATTGCTGGTTTGCAGACCAGCACCCAGATCCAGAGTCGGCTCATGACCGGTCTTGGCCAGATCGATCTGCTCTTTGGCGATGTCCTTGGTGATGCGGGCGTTGTGCAGTTGCAGGTTCTTGTCCAGCGCCAACTCCAGCCACTTGTCGGAGCCAAAGGTGGTTTTTTGCGGGGTGAAACGATCGGTGTTCAGCACATCCAGGTTGCGGTGATCGATACCGGTCAGCTCGCGCAGGGTTTCGTAGCTGTTGGCCAGCTCATTCTCTGCATTGATCTCGTCGGCCAGCGCCTGGTCACGGGAGGCTTCGGCTTCATGAACGTCGGTGATGGCGGTCAGGCCCACTTCAAAACGCTGCTGGGTCTGTTCCAGCTGACGCTCTACGGCTACTTTGTTGGCCTGCACAAACTCCAGGGTATCCATCGCCTTGAGCACGTTGAAATAGGCCTGGGCGCTGCGCAGCATCAGGTTCTGGATTTCGAGGTTGTAGCTCACGTCAGATTGGGTCGCGCTCTTCTCGGTCAGGTCCAGATTGATCCAGTTGCTACGGCGATAGATGGATTGATCCAGTGAGAGGTTGCCGCTAGCTGCGGTGCCAGTCTGGGTATCACCCTTGTTTTGCAGGTAGTTCAGGCCAGCACCCAGATTGATTTGCGGCAACAATGAGGCACGAGATTCATTGATCTGCTCGAAGGCCTTATCGCGCAGGGCTTTGGATTGCAGCAACTGCGGGTCTTTGAGCTGGGCTTGTTGATAGATGTCGAGCAGGTTTTCAGCATGGGCTCCGGCACTGACACCCAGCAACACCATGACGGACAAAAGTGTTCTTTTCATAGATCGATTTAACCTTGTGTAGTAATCCAAACGGGTTGCTGGAGAGGGTAAATATTGTCACCGACCAAGCTTAATTGCAGCTTAATCACTCTACTATAAGCAAATTTTAATGCGAAGAGTCTCGGGTCCGGTAACGGGAACGTCAAGAACTGGAAGCAGTTTTCTCCCCACGCGCCTAGCCAAATGGTCTGTGGCTGCTAAAATCCACCCCTCATTACCATGGCATACCGAGTGAATGAACGTTCATTCATGTTTCTCGGATTTTATGGTCAAACTGATACAAGTCAAGCTGACGGGAGTCCCGGATGTCGCAGCAACCCTTGCCACAAGATCGTCACTACGCCACCGATGATGTAAAAATCATCGAAAAATCAGCTGGATATAACGGCTTCTTCAAGGTGAACGTCTATCGGCTCCAGCACAGGTTATTTGCCGGTGGCTGGAATGAGCCCATTGTGCGCGAGCTGTTCGAGCGCGGCCATGCTGCGGCACTGCTGCCTTATGATCCGGTGCGCGATCAGATTGTGCTGGTGGAGCAGTTCCGGATCGGCGCCATGGAGACCTGCCCGACCCCCTGGCTGCTGGAGCTGGTGGCCGGCATCATAGACCCAGGCGAAGTCGCTGAAGAGGTGGTGCGTCGGGAAGCGGTGGAAGAGGCGGGGATCGAGGTAGGGCGTTGTGAGCACGCCATCAGCTATCTGGTGAGCCCGGGCGGAAGCACCGAGCGGATCGAGGTCTATGTCGGCGAGGTGGATGCCAGCAAGGCCGAGGGGCTACACGGTCTGGCGGACGAGGGGGAGGATATCCGGGTGCATGTGGTAAGCCGCGAGCAGGCCTATGCCTGGCTCAAAGAGGGGCGCATCGACAACGCCGCTTCGGTCATCGCCCTGCAGTGGCTGGCCCTCAACCACGGTGAGCTACGCGCCCGCTGGCTGGCAGATCGCTAAGATGGCGCTGACCCTGCAACAGCGCAAGCGCCATGTGCCAGATCTGATCTCTTGGCAGCGCACCTGCGAGGTCAATTACATGGCTTTGATGAAGCTGCTGCCCCCGGAAGGGGTGGTGGGCGCGGTGCGCCGCTATCGGGTCGGTAACGATTTGCAATTTGAGCTCACCATCAGTGGTGAGAGCCGTTTCACCAGTCAGGTGATCCTGAGCCAGCACAATCCCGAATTGCCCGAATACCTGCAGGCTCAAATCGAGATTCGTTTGTATCATGATGTGCGGATGGCGGAAGTGTGTGCAGCGCAACAGATTTCCCGCTTGCAACCAAGTTATGATTATCCCAATAAAAAGATGCACCAGCGGGATGAAAAGGAGCAGGTAAATCTGTTTCTGGCCGAATGGCTAAAATTTTGTCTCAGACATGGTACCAGCCCGATCAATATCTCCAGTTGAACAAATAACAAGAAGCGTGATTTTGGAAACAGATCTCCCCCAGGCGCAGGACGGTAGTCTGCGCCTGTTGCAAATTACCGATACCCACCTCTTTGCCAGTCAAGAGGGACGGTTATTGGCTGTGCGCACCGCAGAGAGTCTGGCCGCCGTGCTGGAACAGGTGCAAACCAACCCGCATCCTTATGACGTGATCCTGGCTACCGGCGATCTGTCGCAGGATCACAGTCCGGAATCCTATCAGCGCTTTGCCTCCATGATGGCGCCACTGGGCCGCCCTATCTACTGGTTGCCCGGCAACCACGACGACAGCCCACTGATGACCGAATACCTCCATGCAGCCGGGATCAGTGAGTCCAAGCAGCTGGTGGGGGATCACTGGCAGGTGATCCTGCTCGACACCCAGGTGCGCGGCAAACCCCACGGTGTGCTCGGTGATCACCAGCTGGCGGCCCTCGACCGCGCGCTGCGCCAGTATCCTGATCGCCATGCCCTTATCACCCTGCACCATCAGGCGGTGCCGGTGGGCTGCGCCTGGCTGGATCAGCACAATCTCAAGAACGCCGATGACCTGTTTGCCGTGCTGGCTCGTCATCCGCAGCAAAAAACCATCCTGTTCGGCCACGTCCATCAGGAGTTTGACGAGGTGCACCACGGGGTGCGGCTGATTGCCAGTCCCTCCACCTGCATCCAGTTCAAACCGCTCTGCGATGGCTTCGCGCTGGACGAGTCCGGCCCGGGCTGGCGCTATCTCACCCTTTATCCGGATGGGCGGGTGGCCAGCGAGGTGTGGCGCTTGCCGGTGGGGCAGTTTGTGCCCGACCCCAACGCCACCGGTTATTGAGGAGGATTGCATGAAGTCGGTTCTCCTTTATCTGCACGGTTTCAACTCCTCTCCGGGCTCTGCCAAGGCGCAGCAGATGGCCGCCTGGGTGGCAGCCAACCGGCCCGACATCGAGGTGATCATTCCGGCCCAGCCCAATACCCCTGCGGCGGCCTGGGCGGCTATCGAGCAGACCCTCGCTGATCTTGCGACCCGTTATGATTGCGGGTTCAAACTCGGTGCCGTGGGTAGCTCCCTCGGCGGCTTTATGGCGACCCGGGTCAGCGAGCAATACGGTTGCCGCGCCGCGCTGATCAATCCGGCAGTGCGCCCTCATGAGCTGCTGTGCGACTATATTGGCCCCCAGACCAACCCCTATACCAACGAGCAGTACCAGCTGCTGCCAGCGCACATTGATGAACTGCGGGGGTTGGCGGTGCAGGTCTCGGCCCCCGAGCGGCTCTGGGTGCTGCAACAGCAGGAAGATGAGGTGCTCGACTATCGCAAGGCGCTGGATGAATACCGCTTTGCCCGCCTGTCGCTGGAGTGCGGCGGCAACCACGCCTTTGTGGCGTTTGAGCGCTATCCTGCCCAGATCGTGCGCTTTCTCGGGCTCTAGTCATGCAACCGCCGTTGGCCGCTTTTCTGGAACAGGTGCTGGCCACGGCGCAAGCGGGCCTCACCTACTCGAAAGATCCCTTCGATATTGGCCGTTTCGAGGCGCTCAGAGTGGCCACGGTCGCCCTGATGGCCAGCCAGAGCGATCTGCAACCGCAAGCCATAGTAGAGTGGATCGCCCTCGACAGCGGTTATCCCACCCCCAAGCTGGATGTGCGAGCCCTCATCATGGATGAGTCAGGCCATATCCTGCTGGTGCAGGAGCGTAGCGACGGCTGTTGGACCCTGCCTGGCGGCTGGTGCGATATCGGCGACTCGCCCGCGGATGCCGTGGTGCGCGAAGTGGTGGAAGAGACCGGCCTTGAATGCCAAGCGGTGCAACTGCTGGCCCTGTTTGACAAGCACAAACACCCCCATCCGCCGCAACTGCCCCATGCCCACAAGGCTTTCTTTCTGTGCGAGGTGACCGGTGGCCAGCTATTGTGCGAGACCGACGAGACTCAGGGTGCCGCCTATTTCCCTGTCGACGACTTGCCCGAGCTCTCCCGCCATCGGGTGGTGGCGTCCCAGTTACAAACCCTTCATGCCCATCTGTTGCAAGGGCGGCGCGATACGCTGTTTGATTGAACGCTCGCCTATATGAAGGGGACCAGATCAAGCTTTCGGCGCGGGGAGTTTGTTCTACCCCCGCCTAGCAGTTAAGATTCCCTCCAAACGTCAATTCGCAAGGCCCTCCATGTCTACTCAATACAATGCGGATGCCATTGAGGTCCTCAATGGCCTTGAACCGGTGCGCCGTCGCCCCGGCATGTATACCGACACCACCCGGCCCAATCACCTCGGTCAGGAGGTCATCGACAACAGCGTCGACGAGGCGCTGGCGGGTCATGCCCGTACCTTGGAGGTGACCCTGTTTGAAGACCAGTCCCTCGAGGTGATCGATGACGGCCGCGGTATGCCGGTCGATATCCACCCGGAGGAAGGGGTGTGCGGTGTGGAGCTGATCCTCTGCAAGCTGCACGCGGGCGGCAAGTTCTCCAACAAGAACTACCAGTTCTCCGGCGGTCTGCACGGGGTGGGTATCTCTGTGGTGAACGCCCTCTCCGATCGGGTCGAAGTGACGGTGCGTCGCGACGGTCAGGTCTATGACATTGCCTTCGAACGTGGCGACAAGGTGCAGGAGCTGACCATCACCGGCACCTGCGGCCGCCGCAACACCGGCACCCGGGTGCGCTTCTGGCCGCAGGCGAGCTACTTTGACTCGCCCCGCTTCTCGGTCACCAAGCTGGAGCACCTGCTCAAGGCCAAGGCGGTACTCTGCCCCGGCCTCACCATCAAGTTCCTCGACAAGAACACCGGCATCAAGCTGGAGTGGTGCTACGAAGATGGTCTCAAGGATTATCTGGTCGATGCGGTCAAGCAGTTCACCTGCCTGCCGGAGCAGCCCTTTATCGGCGCCTTTAGCACCGAGCAGTCTGCCGTGGACTGGGCGCTTTGCTGGCTGCCGGAAGGGGGGGAATGCCTCGCCGAATCTTATGTCAACCTGATCCCCACCGCCCAGGGCGGTACTCACGTCAACGGTCTGCGTCAGGGGCTGCTCGACGCCATGCGCGAATTCTGCGAGTTCCGCAACCTGCTGCCGCGCGGGGTCAAGCTGACCCCGGAAGATATCTGGGATCGCTGCGCCTACATCCTCTCCGTCAAGATGCAGGATCCGCAGTTCGCCGGTCAGACCAAGGAGCGGCTCTCGTCGCGCCAGAGTTCTGCCTTTGTCTCTGGCGTGGTGAAGGATGCGTTCAGCCTTTACTTGAACAGCAACACCGAGCTGGCGGAGCAGATCGCCGAGATCTGCATCAGCAGCGCCCAGCGCCGGCTGCGCGCCGCCAAGACGGTGGTGCGCAAGAAGATTACCCAAGGCCCGGCGCTGCCCGGCAAGCTGACCGACTGCAACTGCGCCGACCCCATGCAGGGCGAACTGTTCCTGGTGGAGGGTGACTCCGCGGGCGGCAGTGCCAAGCAGGCGCGGGATCGCGAGTTTCAGGCCATCATGCCGCTGCGCGGCAAGATCCTGAACACCTGGGAAGTGGAGGCCGGTCAGGTGCTCGCCTCGCAAGAGGTGCACGATATTTCGGTGGCCATCGGGCTCGATCCCGACTCCGAAGATCTCAGCGGCCTGCGCTACGGCAAGGTGTGCATCCTCGCGGATGCGGACTCGGACGGTCTGCACATCGCCACTCTGCTCTGCGCCCTGTTTGTGAGGCACTTCCGCACCCTGGTCAACAAGGGCCACGTCTATGTCGCCATGCCGCCGCTCTACCGGATCGATATCGGTAAAGAGGTCTACTACGCCCTCGACGAGGACGAGAAGAACGGCGTGCTGCAGCGGGTCGAGGCCGAGAAGAAGAAAGGCAAGGTGATGGTGACCCGATTCAAGGGTCTGGGTGAGATGAACCCGAAACAGCTGCGGGAAACCACCATGGATCCCAACACCCGCCGTCTGGTGCAGCTCACCATGGATGAGCAAGGGGAAGAGACCCTGCAACTGATGGACATGCTGCTGGCCAAGAAACGCTCCGGCGATCGTCGTGAGTGGCTGGAAGAGAAGGGCAACCTTGCCATCATCTAGTGCAGGTGGTGACCCGATGGCTGCAACTACGGTTATCTGCTCCCCGTTCAGGGGAGCTGTGGCTGGCAGGTTATCCGCCCTTTATCCGCAGCACGCCGTTCTGCCCCCTTCTCCCCTCGCGGGAGAAGGGCTGGGGATGAGGGGGAGGGGTGACACCATAGTCCCTGCTTTCAAACAGTCGGCCACCTGCCGACCTGCATTTCAGGCGCGTCCTGTGAGGGCGCACCATAGCAAGAAAAAAACATATGAGTGATGCTATCAAGCTCAGTCTGTTGGATGAAGTAGAGCGCCAGCCGGCTCTATAACCGAAAGAGAACAAATCTATGAGCGATCTAGAGCTCAGTCTGGACGGGGTAGAGCGCCAGCCAATGCGCACCTTTACCGAACAGGCTTACTTGAACTACTCCATGTACGTCATCATGGATCGGGCCCTGCCGCATATCGGCGATGGCCTCAAACCGGTGCAGCGGCGCATCATCTACGCCATGAGCGAGCTGGGGCTGTCGGCCCTCTCCAAGCACAAGAAATCTGCCCGTACCGTGGGTGACGTGCTGGGTAAGTACCACCCCCACGGTGACAGCGCCTGTTATGAAGCCATGGTGCTGATGGCCCAGCCCTTCTCCTACCGCTACCCGCTGGTGGACGGTCAGGGCAACTGGGGTGCGCCGGACGATCCCAAATCCTTCGCCGCCATGCGTTATACCGAGGCGCGGCTGTCGCGCTTCTCCGAGCTGCTGCTCTCCGAGCTCGGCCAGGGCACTGTGGAGTGGACGCCGAACTTCGACGGCACCATGAAGGAACCCGTGGTGCTGCCCGCCCGCCTGCCCCACATACTGCTCAACGGGGTGACCGGCATAGCGGTGGGGATGGCGACCGACATTCCGCCCCACAACGCGCGGGAAGTGGCCCTTGCCTGTGCCGAGCTGCTGGATAACCCCAATGCGGGGCTGGATGTGCTGATGGCGCACATTCAGGGGCCGGACTACCCGACCAACGCCGAGATCATCACGCCGCGCGACGACATCCGCAAAATCTACGAGACCGGCAAGGGCTCCATCAAGCAGCGGGCGGTGTGGAGCGAGGAGGATGGCGACATCGTCATCACGGCGCTGCCCCATCAGGCCTCAGGCGCCAAGATCATGGAGCAGATCGCCGCCCAGATGGTGGCCAAGAAGCTGCCCATGGTCACCGACCTGCGCGACGAGTCGGATCACGAGAACCCGACCCGACTGGTGATCATTCCCCGCTCCAACCGGGTGGACGTGGAGGGGCTGATGGCCCACCTGTTCGCCACCACGGATCTGGAGAAGAACTATCGCGTCAACCTCAACATCCTGGGGCTGGACAACAGACCCCAGGTGAAGACCCTCAAGATGATCCTCGCCGAGTGGATCATCTTCCGCCGCGAGACGGTGCGCCGCCGTCTGCAGTTCCGCCTCGACAAGGTGCTGGCCCGCCTGCACATCCTCGAAGGTTTGCTGGTCGCCTACCTCAACATCGACGAGGTGATCGAGATCATCCGCACCGAGGATGAGCCGGGCAAGGTGATGGTGGAGCGCTTCAACATCAGCGAGACCCAGGCCGAGGCCATCCTCGAGCTCAAGCTGCGCCATCTGGCCAAGCTCGAAGAGTTCAAGCTGCGCGCCGAGCAAGAAGAGCTGGCCATCGAACGTGACAAGCTGGAGCTGCTGCTGGGCTCCGAGCGTCGCCTCAACACCCTGCTCAAGAAAGAGCTGCTGGCGGATGCCGAGAAGTACGGCGACGATCGCCGCACCCCGCTGGTGGAGCGCGCCACCGCCGTGGCCCTGACCGAGAAGGAGCTGACCCCGAGCGAGCCGGTGACCGTCATCCTCTCCGACAAGGGCTGGGTGCGTGCCGCCAAGGGCCACGACGTGGACGTGGCCGGGCTATCCTACAAGGCGGGGGATAACTATCTGGCCCACGCCTGTGGCCGCAGCAACCAGCAGGCGGTGTTCCTCTCTACTCTGGGGCGTACCTACGCCCTCGAATCCCACACCTTGCCATCTGCGCGCAGTCAGGGCGAGCCGCTCACCGGCCGCTTTGCACTGGGGGCTGGGGAGGAAGTGCGCCATCTGGTGATGGGCAACGAGGGTGAGCCGTATCTGATTGCGAGCGATGCCGGTTACGGCTTTGTCTGCACCTATGACGATCTGATCGGCAAGAACAAGAACGGCAAGGCGCTGCTCACAGTGCCGGAAGGGGGTCAGGTGATGGCACCCCAGAAGATTGGCTCGCCAGAGACCGATCTCTGCATGGCCATCTCCAACGAAGGGCGCATGCTGCTGTTCCCGCTCAACACATTGCCGGTACTTGGCAAGGGCAAGGGCAACAAGCTGATCAGCATACCGTCGGCTCGCGTGAAGGCGCGGGAAGAGTTTATGGTGATGGCCGCCATTATCCCGCAGGGGCAATATGTCACCCTGTTTGCCGGCAAGCGCAAGCTGACCCTCAAACCTGCCGATCTCGACTACTACCGCGGCGAGCGCGGCCGCCGTGGCGCCAAGCTGCCCCGTGGTTTGCAGCGGGTCGATCGTATCGAGATTGAACCCGCCGCCGGTGCCGAACCGGTCGCGGAGGAAAATCAGGAAGGATGATAATTAAAAGGGAGCGATTATTTGCTCCCTTTTAATTTTTTTTATAGGTTTCATTTTTTTGATCTTAACGGCTCTTTGTAAAAATTGTTATATTCATGAGGTATGTGGTGCTTTCTCAAATAGCCAGCTCCAGTTCCATTTGTGTAAACTACGCCCTTGTTTCTCCACTGAATAATACTTGGCCATAAGTTTGGATTATAATGTAGAGTTTCTGTGTGTATTATAGCCTTTTCGTGATGCTCAGCTGTTTTAGGATCAACTACTTTATAACGTGTATATTCACCGTTTTGGCTATCCAGAATTGCATAATGAATTCTGTGACGCTCAGGTTTTTTTATTTTAACGACTGATTTAAATGAAGTGTCAATGAAGTCATGATGTTGTATTTTCTTAAAAAACAAGTTTGATCTACAATTTAAAAACTGATGTTGATTAAATGCTTCAGCATCTCTTTTTTGAGATATAGTTGACCATCCATTTTTATGAGGAATACTATAAACATCACAATCATAAGCTACGCACATAATATTGGGGGTTATAGGAAGTAGTAGCAAGTCACCTGCAGTACTTAACCCAAAAGATCTAAACTTGGTTCGTTCATCATTTAAATGCCATCTGTTTGTGAGTATCGCCGGATCATCGGAGGTTATGAAAGGTAATTCAGTTTTATTAAGAACTAAACAGACTTTTAAGTCGTCAATGACATCCATGTTTTTTGCATAGATATTCATTGCCATAAGTACAGCTTCTTTGATGCCTAAATTAAATTCCTTTCCCTTGATTTGTGCTATCTCAGCTAGGCCACTTGTCATTTCGACAGTTCTTCTTGAGGCCGCTTCTGTTCTTAAATGTTGAAGTAACCAGAAGCGTTTTAGCACAGTCCAATGATGTTCATTTAGATTTTTAGGTGTATGGATGATATCTCGTAATACTGAGGCGTAGGCTCGTTCTACGAACTGAATTGCATCCTCTAATTTATCATCCTTTCCGTAGAAATAATCTCTTGAACATTGATTTTTAACTGGAGCAAGAGGAATGGATATTTTTCTGTCAATGTTGTAAATGTTAATTGTTTTATTTTCTGAGTTATGTGTAAACTCTTTAAGATAACATCTTGGAACAAAATGTTGATTTTTATTAGTTGCCATATAATCCTATTTTACTATATAGTCGCGCAGGTTTTTAAACAAAGAATGTGTCGCATATTAAAAATAGATAAAGTAAATGCAATTATATATTGATAGGTAGTTTATCAGTACTAAATGGTTATTTATTGTGAGCGAAATCAGTTTTTTAAAACTTGGTGTCCTCGGTTCGATTAGGGTCGTAGGTCTGATTAGCGAAGCGTAATCAGACGATCGCGAAAACAGGTGTCGTAATTCTGCTGGTGCTCCAGCTGATCTCTTCTCTATGTCCATAGCCACCGAGATTGCGGTGCGGACGATTACGCTTCGCTAATCGACCCTACTTGCCTCTGTTTTATTTAACGCTCTGCTGCTGGTCGATGGCTTCTGTTGTGATGGTTTGTTCCCCCTCATCTCCAGCCCTTCTCCCCTTGTTTATGGCAAAAAGTGGGAGAAGGGGGCTCAGATCGCAGCAATTTGGGAATGGCGTGACAGCTACGGCCCGAGGTTGGCGCTGAGTTGTCCCCTCTCCCCTTGGGAGAGGGCTAGGGTGAGGGGAGGTAACCGTTGGGTGTAATGAACAAGGTGAATTGCACCGCGATTAAAGCCGCGAGGTTGCCGGTGCAATGCGCTTCGCTTATTGCACCCTACGTCCTTTCTCTTTTGCCTGCTCGCGACCGGATAACCGGTGCGGCCGATTACGCTCTGCTAATCGACCCTACTTCTCTCTGTTTTCTTTAACGTTCTGCTGCTTGTCGGTGGCTTCTGTTGTGATGGCTTGATCCCCCTCATCCCCAGCCCTTCTCCCCTTATCTATGGCAAAGAGTGGGAGAAGGGGGCGCAGATCGCAGCAATTCTGGAATGGCGTGACAGCTATGGCCAAAGGTTGGCAGGCACTTGTCCCCTCTCCCTTTGGGAGAGGGTTAGGGTGAGGGGAGGTAACCGTAGGGTGCAATGAAATTGCACCGCGATTAAACCCGCGAGGTTGCCGGTGCAATGCGCTTCGCTTATTGCATCCTACGTTCTTTCTCTTCTGCCTGCTCGCGACCGGATAACCGGTGCGGCCGATTACGCTTCGCT
The DNA here is from genome assembly GCF_055193095.1 of Aeromonas sp. 160P. NCBI lineage: Bacteria > Pseudomonadati > Pseudomonadota > Gammaproteobacteria > Aeromonadales > Aeromonadaceae > Aeromonas > Aeromonas sp. 160P. The sequence continues at coordinate 1,361,746 of NZ_JBUXKV010000001.1, forward strand.
AATCGACCCTACTTGCCTCTGTTTTATTTAACGCTCTGCTGCTTGTCGATGGCTTCTGTTGTGATGGTTTGTTCCCCCTCATCCCCAGCCCTTCTCCCCTTATCTATGGCAAAGAGTGGGAGAAGGGGGCGCAGATCGCAGCGATTTTGGAATGGCGTGACAGCTACGGCTACAAGTTGGCAGGTACTTGTCCCCTCTCCCTTTGGGAGAGGGCTAGGGTGAGGGGAGGTAACATTTGGGGGCAATGAACAAGGTGAATTGCACCGTGATTAAACCCGCGAGGTGGTAATCCCCCCATTTTTAGGGGCATTCAAAAGTAGAGGTCATGCAGCCTTTGCCAGATGCTGCTTCGGGGTATAACCATCCAGCGCCATATTGGGCCGCTCATGGTTATAAACCCACAGCCATTGGGTTGCAAACTCTTGGAGCTCCTCCAGCGTGCCAAACAGATGATGAGCCAACCAATCGTAACGTACCGTTCTGTTAAACCGCTCTATGTACGCGTTCTGCTGAGGATTGCCTGGTTGGATATACCCCAAGGTGATCTCCTGTTTCGCCGCCCACGCCTTGAGCACTTCGCTGATATATTCTGGTCCATTATCGCACCGGATCATCGCCGGTTTGCCACGCCACTCAATCACCTGTTCCAGTGCGCGCTTGATCCGTGAAGCGGGCAATGAAAAATCGACCTCAATGCACAGCGCCTCGCGGTTAAAATCATCGATCACATTAAACAGTCGCACTGACCGGCCATCGCTCAGTTGATCGTGCATAAAATCCATCGACCAGCAGTGGTTAGGCTGGGCAGGCACGGCCAGAGCCTGTGGCTTTTCACGTACCAGTCGCTTCTTGGGCTTGATGCGCAAGTTCAGTTCAAGCTCCCGATAGATCCGGTAGACCCGCTTGTGGTTCCAAGCAAACCCTTTGACGTTACGCAGGTAGAGGAAGCAGAGGCCAAAGCCCCAGTTCCGCTGGCTGTTGGTGATACGCAGCAACCAATCCGCAATAAGCTGGTTTTCATCGGCGAGCATGGGTTGATAGCGATAACAGCCTTCGCTGACCTTGAAGATGTTGCAGGCTAGCCGGATAGAAATGGCAAAGAGCGACACGGCTTTGATAGCCATCTCCCTGCGGGCAGATGGCGTCACCACTTTTTTGCTATGGCCTCGGCGATAATCTCGGCTTTGAGGCGCTCCTCGGCATACATCTTCTTGAGGCGGCGGTTTTCCTCCTCCAGCTCTTTGAGGCGAGCCATGAGAGAGGCATCCATGCCACCGAATTTGGCGCGCCACTTGTAAAAGGTCGCGGAACTGATGCCATGCTCGCGGCAGAGTTCAGGGACGGGTGAGCCAGACTCGGCCTGTTTGAGGATGGCGATGATTTGGGCATCGCTAAAGCGTGATGTTTTCATGTTAGAACCTCCTGCGTTCAAGATACGAGAAAATTCTACTTATGAGCACCCCAGGTTTTCGGGGGGATTACCAGGTTACCGGTGCAATGAGCTATACGGATTGCCCCTACCCGGCGGCGTGAGCGCCCAGTAAAGCCGCCATGATAGTAAATAGCAGCCAGTCATTGATAATGTGCGCGCCGGTCGATACCCAAATATTTTTGGTAATGATGTAGCCACTGAGCAGCACAATGCGGGCCGTCCCGATAACTAGAAAACATTGCACAAAATTCCACTCATAAGTGGGCAGATGCAACGCACCAAAGATAAGCGCAGTACAGAGCCAGGCGGTGATAATTGCGCGCTTGCGCGTCATGGCGAGTTTTTGGTGACAAAACCAGAGCACAGCCAGAAATGGCAATATGGATACCACCTCCTCACCGAACAGCTGCGGGGCCGTTTTTAAATAAAAGAGGATGAGTGCCGTATCGGATGCCCCTGCCAGCAGGGTATTGACCGGATTGGTATTCATCTTGAAAAGCAGCTGCAGCAAGATTGCAACGGTGAAGGAGACCAGAATATTGGCGCCAACAATGACCACCATCAACAGAACATCCCGCCATGTCGGCGTGCGAAACAGTGCTCGCCACCCTTTGCCTACCATGATGGCGAGCACGGCCAGCGGGATAAGCGGAAACAGGATGGCGGGAACAAAGCCGCCCATGGTGGTTTTAAAAAATGCGACAGGCACCGTCAGCATCGAGAAACCCAGCGCCGCACCCAGCAGAATCAGTACCCAGTGGCGGGCAGATAATGCATGGAGCCCCTCGCGATAAAAGGGAAAGTCCCCGGCACTTTTGCGCTCGAAACCATAGCAATCCTTGTCATTCAATACCGGCATGGCGGCAGAGGGCTCTTCACTCATGGTGTCTCTCGATATTTATTCGGGTGTGGTGCAGACAATCGTATACCAAGGTTGTGCCCCGCGAGGTTGCCGCTGCAATGGGCTGCGCAGGTTGCCCTACTGGCGCCTGGTCCCCTGCGAGCTTGCGCTTCTCAGCGCACCATCTGCTCTTTTGACCCGTCTGCGTGGATCTGATGGATGACATCATGGCAATAATGGGTGCATGATTTTGCCTGCACGGCGCTATCGCTAGCTAACAAGGAAGGGATTCGATGATAAATATTGGGATGCATTTTGAGATTCCGGTAACGGATATGCAGCGAGCAATCGCCTTCTACTCTGCCGTTTTTGATATCGAGTTCGAACGTGCGCAGATCGATGGCAATGAAATGGCGCTATTCCCGTTTATTGATGGCGCGCAAGGCTGTTCCGGTGCCTTGGCCAGAGGGGATAGTTATATTCCGAGTCTGGACGGCACGCGGATTTATCTGACGGTGAACAATATTGAGCGGGTGATGGCGGGTGCGCTGTTGGCTGGCGCCAAGCTACTTTACCCCGTGACTCAGGTGGGTGAAGCCATCAAGGTGGCCGAGTTTCAGGACTCTGAAGGTAACCGAATTGCCTTGCTGGATAAGGCGATTTGCGCTGATTAGCGCAGCCTGAACAGGGATTCGCCAACCGGCCGCAGGCGATTAACCCCGCCAAAATAGAGGGCCCCGCCATCCATGATGGCGGGGCCCTTTGCATTATCAGCAGCGTCGCTGCTTCAACCGCTCAGTCTGGTTGGGGCCGGTTAAATGGCTGGCCCGAACCTGATCAAACGGGGATGGCAGGCCCTGCCGGTGGTGGGGCAATTTTGGCGGCAATCAACTGGCGCAGGCGGGGCACCAGCAGCAGCAACACCACACCCCCTGCCAGCGAGCCCCAGCCCAGCATATTGAACACCGAGCTGTAACCCGGATTGGTGGCGAGCGGGGTGCTGCCGATATTTTGCGGCATGGCGCCGGAGACATACCCCGCCAGTACCGAGGCGACGCCGGTCACCATCATCCAGCAGCCCATCATCAAGCCTTGCAGGCTGGCGGGGGCCAGCTTGCCAATCATGGCGTAGCCGATGGGGGAGATCAGCAGCTCGCCCAGACTCTGCAGCACATAGCTGATGGCGATCCACTTGAAGGCGACCAGACCGTCGGCACCCGCTAGATGGATGCCGATGGGCAGCACCAGCATCCCCAACCCCATGCAAAACAGCGAGGCGGCAAACTGGGAGGGGATGTCGATGTTCCAGCCCTGCTCGCGCAGCCGCTTGAACAGCAGCGCCATCAGCGGGCCGCCGATAACGATGACGCTGGTGTTGATGTTCTGGATCCACTGGGGGGCGACCCGCAGCCCGAACACGCTGAGGTTGATGTTGTGCTCGGAGAAGAGCATCAGCCCCATCGGCGCCAGCTGGTAGAGCGACCAGAAGATGAGGGAGCCCAAAGCGAGGATCAGATAGGCCACCATGCGGCTGCGCTCGGCGGCGTCCGGGTGGCGGGCGGTCATCACGCAGAGCAGCACCAGCACCACGGCACCCAGCATCAGCACGAAGCTGCCGCTAAAGCTGGCGTGGGTCAGCAGCAGGCGCAGGGCGGGCACCAGCATGGCCAGAATGGCGAGGCCGCCAAGCATCCGCAGGTAGAAGCCGCGCCCCTTGATATGACGCAGCGGGGTGTTGATATCCGCCAGAATCGGCCAGAAGAACAGGGTGGCGATGATGGCCAGCACGTTGCCCAGCGTCGCGAACAGGAACAGGGTGCGGTAATCCTCGGTGAGCTGGAAGTAGCCCGCTACCGAGAAGCCCATAAAGAAGCCCAGATTCATCCCGGCGTAGTTCCACAGGAAGGCGCTCTCGCGGCGGTGATCGTCCGGGGCGAAGCGCTGGGTCAGCATCATGTTGAGGCAGGTGACGTTGAGGCCGCTGCCGGTGAGGAACATGGCGAGCCCCCAGTAGAGGCCGGTGATGCCCATCTCGGCGATGAGGTAGCAGCCGATCACCTGCAAGACCATCCCCATCACAAACAGGTTGCGGTTGCTGAGGAAGCGTCCGCCCAGATAGCCGCCAAACAGGTGCAGGCCGTAGTTGAAGGCGCCGAAGATCCCCATCATGGCGTTGGCTTGGGATTCGCTAAAGCCGAGCCGCTTGGTGGCGTAGAGCACCAGCGTGGAGTAGAGCACTGCAAAACCCAGGGTGGCAAAGGTCTGGATAAAGAACAGGGCGCCAGAGCCGGGGGGAACGGCGGCGTGATGAGGGTGTGGTGCTGAAGCGCTCACGGTTTGTCTCCTGTGAGAAGAGAAAATCACAACTCATCCTGAGAGTGTGCCAGTCAGTGACCGGCTAGCCTTTGGCGCTTCCATACTGCTTTAAAGACTGGTTTGTCATTTAGCGTTCAGCGCGATTAAATTGCCAGCCCTTAAATTTAATTGGGTGAGATTAATTGCTTTTTATTGATCTATTTCGCCTTTTTATGCGCTCGCCGCCGTGGTTGCAGCCCGATTTGCCACGCGATTGCAGTACGGTTCATGTGATCATGGCGACCATTTGGCCCCTTATTCGGCTCGGCATTGCGATCCCCGTCCCGTTTTTCACCTCATCATGCCGCCATAACCCGGCCGTTCAGTCGCAGGTTATTCATTCACCAATGGGTGTTGAGTGAATAAATATCGGCGGGGGAGGCGGGAGGGGAAAAGGGGCAACCGGGGAGGGATCTGCGGAGGGGTGAATGGCATAATTGTTTCGCTGTTGCAACGAATGTGAGGAAATTGGTATTGCTGGCGAGAAAATGGCGAGCCTGCCGGTTTGACTGGCGAAGCGAAACAGGGGGTCGCCATTTTTCTGGCAATCCATCTGCTCTTCCTATTTCCGTAGCCACAGATGGTTGCGGTGCGGCCGATTACGCTTCGCTAATCGACCCTACTTGATTGCACCCTAGGTGTTACTCGCGGGCGCGTGTTCCCTCTCCCTTTGGGAGAGGGCCAGGGTGAGGGGATGTGCTTGTCGCCAGATATAACAACGCCCGGCGGGCCGGGCGTTGGGAAACGACTGAACGGGCGGCGAAACGCGCCCTAGAAGTCGTGGTAGAGCGGCCAGCCGAGCAGCGGGTGGCGCAGACCGGCGCGCATCTCGATGTTGTCGAGCTTCTCCGGCGAGGCGTGCTCTTTTTGCAGCAGCTGGTACTGGCGCACAAAGCCCAAGGTGTGCAGCAGGTTGGCGACAAACCCCTTGCTGAGCTCCTGCCGTAGGCCGGCGATCAGCTCGCTTGGCAGTTCCGCCAGCAGCAACGTCAGCTGGGTGGCCAGATAGTCGGTGTCGTACCACTCCTCTTGCAGCACGATTTCCCGCGCCAGTTTGCGCTTGAGATCCTGCTTCACCTTCAGTGGGGCGGCGCCGCTGCCATTGCCGCACAGAATGCGGTAGAGCAGGGCTTCGGCCAGCTTGTCTTCCATGGTCGGGTGGTCGTTCTCACAGGCGAAGAAGTGCTGATCAATCAGGCTCATCAGCCGGACTTTGTTATGCTCCACCTGGGCTTTTTCGTACTCTTGCCACCCTTGCCACTCCTCCACATCGGGGGGGCTGGAGATCTTGTCCAGCAGACGGGCATCCACCTCGCCATAGAGGCTGTTGCCGCCGGTGCTGACCGAGATCAGCATCGACCAGCCCTTCTGGAACGGCTTGATCGGCCCTTCCGGCGCCTGCAGCAGGGCGAGTGCCCGGTCAGTGTCGCGCTGGGAGAGCTCCAGCAGGCCCAGGCTCACTACCCCGATCACGTCGTGGGCGGCCTGCTCCAGCAGGTGCATCTTGTACTTGTTGTAGTACTTGTCGGCAAACTTCAGGCTCATCAGCCCGGCCTTGCCCTTGATGGCGGCCAGTTGCTGATCGCTCAAGCGTTCGTTTTCGCGGCCAAAGCGCAGTACCTGCGTGAGGAATGGGCCCTGATTGACATCGCGTATAACCAGTTGCATGACGGGGTCCCTTAATCCAGAAAGCTGAACATGTCGTCGACTTCGGCGAACTCGTCCTCGACCTTGTTCTTCTCTTTGGCTTGCATCACCAGCTCGCTGGCGAACTTGCTGATGATCCCTTCCCAGCTGGAGTGTTCATTGCGCAGCAGTGCCTTGATCGCCTTCTCCACCTCAGGGGTCAGCTCGCGGATCAACATCAACAGGCTGCGCGGATCATCGAGTGAGTAGTCGTGAGCATTTTCACTCTGCTGGCGATCGCTGTAGGAGAGCGCCTCTTCCAGATCTTCCTCTTCGGCGTGCAGCACGTCGTGAGAGCCCTCTTCATCGTCTATGCGCTCACCGCGGTAGAACTCGATAAAGGGGATGGAGAGATAGAAAAGACCGGCCGGATCGTCGGCGATGCACTCCAGAATTTCAGTCTGCTTGGCTTCGCTATCCTGGGTGCGGATCAGGTAGTTGAGGAAGTCGAAGGTATGCTGTTGCAGCTCGTCGGCGTTGTTCTTGATCGCCTCTTCCCAGTAAAGCGGCTGCTGGCAGACGATGTCGCGGATCCGCTCCGGGGTCATCAGTTCACAGATGATCGACGGGAATGACATGTCATGCTGGCCATTGATCTGGGTCAGGGTGACAATATCAATCTGCTCAATCACTTCTGCCAGCTGGTCGTCAGACATGGTTTGGGCGATCAGTTCGAACCTTTCGCTGGCCTGTTTCGGCTCGACCACTGCCAGCTCTTTGATCTCGATGGCGGTAATTTCTATCAGACTGTTGTTCATGCGTTGCCCCAATTAGAAACGTACTTCGTCGTGCATATCCTGATCGCCGTCGTCGTCACTATCACCGTTATAGTCGGCGTCAGCGTCTTCCCCGTCTTCATCTTCTTCATCACGCAACTCGTAGTCGTCATCGGCACGGCGGCCACCGCGCGGCAGCGGGTTGTCGAGCTGGAACAGCACGGCACAGGCTTCGATCAGTTGATCTTCGCTCTGGGCGCGAACTGCCTTGACCAGCGGCAGGTCGGCATTGTTGAACGCCACCGATACCTTGAATTCGTCCCATGAGGGTTGTACGCCGCTGGTGAGCCAGGTGACCCACTGCTGCTTTGCCTGGGGTGCAAATTGTACCCGACCATAGAGGGCCAGCGGCAGGTATTCCGGCATGAACTCCAGCATGCTCATGTCGGCCAGCAGCAGGGTCTTCATCTTGCCGGTGAACTGCTCAAGTGCCTTGGGCTGATCTTGATCCCGATAGGATTCAATGTTTTCGCTGGCATCACTCATCAGCGCTTTAATCCGCGCCTGGTCCCATTTTTTTTGCATAGTCACTCTTTTGGCTGGTGCATCAGGGGTAGAACTGGTCCCACATATCCTGCATGGCAGCAGCGGGATCGGTCACGATGACGTTGTTGAAATCTTTGATAAAAGCGGCCCGTCGTTGCGGGTCTGACAGCACTTCATAGGCTTGCTTTACCTGGTGCAGCTTGCTTGCCGCCAGTTCTCGTTCTTCTTCGCTTGCCCCTAACAGCTTATCGGGGTGGTACTGGTTCGACAGCCGGCGATAGGCTTTTTTGATGTCGTTTTCGTTGGCATTGGACTTGACGCCCAGTACCCGAAAGTAGTTGTTCATGGCAGATCCTGCATCACTGGCATCATAGGATTCACACTGCGGGTGCCTGAGGGTGGGGATTGGAAACCCAGGCACGGTAAAAACCCGTCATTTTAACGGAAACGCCCCCCTAAAGCGATGAATTGAGCGACGAGTTAAGGGGCGGAGTGAAGAGGGGCAGTTGCAGGGCTATTGTTGCCAGTCGGCCACGACAGTACAAGGGCCATCTAGCAGTAGGCGATGAAAAAATGGGCAGGGGGGAATTGGAAGGTGAAATGGGGCGGCAGCCGCTATGCCGCCGCCGGGGTTACTGCTCCCAGAAGGAGGCGGAGGTGTGGTAGATCATCTTCTTGCTCATCCCGCCATCGACCACCAGATTGGCGCCGTTGATAAAGTCGTTCCGGGGATCCGCCAGAAAGAGGCAGGCGCGGGTGATGTCGTCGGGGCGACCGACCCGGCCACTCGGGTGCTGGCGGTGATCCGCCTCGGTCAGGGTGTGGTAATCCTCCGCCTGGATCCAGCCCGGACTGATGGCATTGACCGTGATGGGGTAGTCGGCCAGCGAGTTGGCGAGGGACTGGGTGAGGGCCACCAGCGCCCCCTTGGAGGCACCATAGGCATCCCAGCCCGCTTCGTTCTGCTGCCAGCGGGTGGAGGCAATATTGATGATGCGGCCATAGGGCTGCCCGCGGTTGGCCTGCACAAAGGCGCGGGCGCAGAGCATGGCGCCGCGCACATTGACCGTCATCACCTGATCGAACTGTTCTGCGCTCAGATCCTCAAAATGGGTGTGGAACTTGCTGATGGCGCCGTTGTTGATCAGCAGATGGACGCCGCCATGCTGCGCGCGCACCTCCGCAAAGAGCCGCATGATGGCCTGCTCGTCACGCAGATCGAGGGGATGAAAGTGGATCTCGGGATGGTCGAAAGAGTGAAGGGCCAGATCGGTGGCAATCACCCGATAGCCCGCCTCGGCCAGCCCGCTGCAGAGCTGGCGGCCAATTCCGCCAGCGGCGCCGGTGACCAGCGCAATTTGGGGTTGGTTGGTCAGCTCGTTCATTGCGCTGCCCCATTGCGGGCCCGCAGCACCTTGATCAGCGCCGACACCTCCTGCTGGCCAAAGCCTTGCGCCACTCCTTCTTCAAACAGATCGGCAGCAAAACGCGGGAAGCGGCTATCGATCCCGGCATCGGTGGCATGACCCGCGAGGCGGCTGATGGCGGCGCTCCAGGTTTTCAGGCTGGCGTAGGGGTGATCGAAATCGCCGCTCGCCAGCGTCTTGCCAAGGTGGGCCACATCGCCCCCCAAGATCGGCGACAGCTCGCTGAACTGGGCGCACACCTGGGCCACCGGCAACCCTTCTGCCTCGCAGATCAGCGCACCGTGCAGGGCCCCGAGCAGACCACCGGCAAAGTAGGCGGCGACGGCGCAATCTTGCGCGGCGGCGGCGCCCACCGCTTCGGCCAGATGGTCGAGGGTGGGGGCGAGCAGGCGCAGCACCGGCTCGGCCTCGCTAAAGGCGGCGCTGGCCCCCGAGCAGATGATGCTGGCATCGGCTGTACCGATCTGATCCGGGAAGCAGAGGATGGCGCCATCGAGATAGCGGGCGGCGCGGGCATGGCTCCAGCTCTCTAGCGCTCTGGCCCCCTGCGGACTGCCGGTGGAGAGCTGCACCAACAGCTTGCCCGCCACGGCATCGCTCGCCTCGTCCAGCAACTGCTGGCTGACGGCGTAGTTATCGACACAGATCAGGGTGATATCGCCCGCGGCAATGGCTTCGCCTACCGAGGGGGCGAGTGTCGCACCCAGCGCTTGCAGCGGGGCGGCCTTGGTGGCGCTGCGATTCCAGACGGTGACCGGATGGCCCGCCTTGAGCAAAGTGGTGGCGAGGGCGGAGCCCATGGCCCCGAGGCCGATGACAGAGAGATGGCGCATGATGGCTCCTGGCTGTGTTGATAGACACTGATATAGAGAATGGGGATGCCTTGTGGCAGGTGAACCACTATATTGCCCCCATGTCGCCGTGAAAAATGGCTTTTATGACTGTCTGGTATAGGTGAATTCTATGGATGTGCGAACCTTGCGTGCGTTTGTCGCTGTCTTCGAGGAGCGCAACATCACGGCGGCGGCCACCCGCCTCTTCATCACCCAGCCCACCCTCTCCACCACCATCAAGACACTGGAGGATGAGCTGGGGGTGAACCTGTTTGTCCGGCAGGCCCGCGGGGTGGAAGGAACCGAAGCGGCGCACCGGCTCTATCCCCGCGCCAAGCGGCTGATTGCCGACACCGACTCCCTCGCCCGCGAGTTTCGTGAAACCTCCCCCTGCCTCGAGGTGACGGTGGGGATAGAGGCGGATCTGGGCGATAGCGTGGTGGGGGCGCTGGTGCAAGGGGCGCTCGCCCACGAGGAGATCCTGCTGACCCTGGAGGAGGGCTGCTGTGGCGATGTGCGGTTGGGCTGCGAATCCCTGCGCTGCGGCGATGAGCTCTTTATCCCCTTGCTGGAGGAGGAGTTCGTACTGGTGCTGCCGCCGGATCACCCGCTGGCGGGCAAGGGGGCGCTCACCTCGGCAGCGCTGGCGGACCAGCCCTGGGTCACCTGCCCGCGTCACGACTCCCACCTGCGGCTGATCGCCATCCTCGGGAATCAGGCACCGCTCTATCCACGGCGAGCGGGATCGCTGCGACTGGCCGCCGCTATGGTGGCGGCTGGGGCGGGGATCGGCTGGTTGCCTCGCTCCCTCTGTCCATCCGGTTGTGGGGTGGCCGAGCTGGCGGCGTCGTCCTTCAAACGGCGGGTGGGGCTCTGCTACGCCCCCGATGCGTTGCGCTCGGCGGCGGTGATCGCCCTGCTGGAACAGCTACGCGGGATGCAGCTCCCCGCCTGATGTCGGCATAAAAAAGGGCCATCCGGTGGGATGGCCCTTGTCATTGGTTGCTGCGGTGAGGCTTGCCGTAGTGAAGGGTGGCGTTTAGTGAGGATTAGAGGGCTAGAGCGACGCCCACCAGAGCCGCAGCTGCAGGCCCCATTTCGAGCTCCAGCCGGTGGTGCTGCTCACCAGCTTGCCATCCTTGATAACGAGGAAAGTCGGGGTCACTCCCACCTGCCACTGGGCGGCCAGATCCCCCGACTCGTCGTTGTGGGTTGGGAAGGTGAGCCCCTTCTTGCCCAGCCCTCTGCCTAACTGCTCCGAATTGCCGGAGCGCAGCGCCACCGTCAGCACGTTTTCACCCTCTTGCCAGAGCTGCTGCACAGTCGGGGTGGTGAAACGGCAGACACCGCACCAGCTGGCCCAGTAGTAGACCAGCAGCGGCTTGCCCTGACTTAAGGTAGTGAGATCCGTGTTGGTGCCATCCTGCAGGGTGACGGGGGCGCGCATCGCCCCCTCTGGCAGGGTCGGGCTGCGCCACAGATCCAGCAGGGTGGAGATAACCAGCGCCATCAGCAGCAGCCAGAGTGCCTCCTTGCCCCAGCGTCGCCAGCGGGGGTGAGGATTGGTGGTTGTCATCCCTTACCCCAGCTTGGCCAGTTCATCTTTCACCAACTGCTCCAGCTCCTCATAGGGGATGGCGCCCGGCACCAGCTGGTTGCCGATCAGGGTCGCCGGTGTGCCCTGTACCCCCAAGAGTGTGCCGATACGCAGGCTATTGCGCAGCTCTTCGGTCGCCTTGCCCTCTGGTTTGAGGGCCACATTGCCGGTGGCCGCCAGCGCCTTGTTGATGTCCGCCTCGGTCAGCATCCCCTGCTTGCTCATCAGCTTGTCGTGCAGGGTGAGGAAGCGGGCGGGATCCTGCTGCCACAGGGTCAGGCTGTACTGGGCCGCCTTGGCGGAGGTCTGCCCCTTGAACGGCAGCAGCTTGATCACCAGCCCCAGATCGTTGGGATAGGCCTTGAGCAGCTTGGTCAGCTGGGGATCGAACTGCTTGCAGTAGGGGCAGTTGTAGTCGGTGAACAGCACCAGGGTCAGCTTGGGATTCTTGGCGCCGAGGCGCGGGCTGGTGGCGCTGTTGAACAGCACATCCTTGTTGCCCTTGATGAAGTTGCCAAGCTGCGCTTCTTGGGTTGCCGCGTTCTGCTTCTCCCAGGATTCGGCCGCCTCGTCGAGGATCTTGGGGTTGGCGATCAGGGTCTCGCGGATCAGCTCCTTGATGCGCGCCTCCTGCTCCGCAGTGAAGGGGGCGGCGTGCAGGGCCGGAGCAAGCAGCGCGGCAGAGAGGGAGGCCAGCAGGGTCAGGGCGCTCAGAGTCGGTTTCATGGGTACTCCTTAAAATCGGGTGGTGCCAGCCTGAAGCAGGCCAGCCTGGTGCAAAGTGGTGAGCAGCTCGTCCTTGTCGAGCAGGGGCGACAGCGTGGCCCCCTGCGGCAAGTCCGGGCCGTAAATCTGGTTGAAGGGGACCGCAGCCGCGCCCCGCTGGCGCAGGAAGGCGGCGATGGTTTCGCTCGGTTTGCTCCAGTCGCCGCGCAGGGCCACCACATAGGGGGCCGAGAGGGCCTGTTGCACCTCATCGCGTAGCAACACGTTGTATTTGTTGGCCTTGCAGGTCACGCACCAGTCGGCGGTGACATCGATAAAGACCCGCTTGTTCTGGGCCAGCGCATCGGTGATGGCGCGTTCAGAGAGCGGCTGCCAGACCACCTTGTCGACGCTGGTCGAGCCCTGCGCGCTAAAGGCGCCGCTCAGCAGCAGGGCGCTGCCAATCAGGGCGGCGAGGGCGATCGCCAGCGTGAAGCCGCGCATGCCGTAACGCCAGACGATGGCGAAGATCAGCCCCAGCACCATGGCAACCATCAGCCAGCCGGTGGCATAGCTGCCGAGATGGTTGTCGAGCAGGCTGGTCAGCCAGAGGCTGGAGCCCAGCATCATCAGGCCGAGCAGGATACGCAGATGGTTCATCCAGCGTCCCGGTTTCGGCAACCAGAGGGCGAGTCGTGGCAGGGCCGCCACCAGCAGCCAGGGCAGGCTCATGCCAATTCCGAGCGCGGTGAAGATCAGCCACAGTTGGCCGAGCGGCGCTGCCAGCGCAAAGGCCACCGCAGTGCCAAGGAAGGGGGCCGAACAGGGGGTGGCGAGCAGGGTGGCGAAGCTCCCCTGCAGGAAGTGACCGCCGAGGCCGTTGCCGCCGCTGGTGGCGAGGCGGGTGCTGAGGTTGCTGGGCAGACGGATCTCGAACAGCCCCAGCAGGTTGGCGCAAAACAGCAGGGTGACCAGCACCATAAAGCCGATAAAACCGGCGCTCTGGAACTGGATGCCCCAGCCGACGGCCCCTTGCGTGGTTCGCAACAGGCTGCTCATGGCCGCCAGCACCCAGAAGGAGGCGATGATCCCGGCGCTGGCGGCGAGGAACTGTTTGCGCACGGTTCCCTGTTCACGCTCCTGATGTTGCAGCACAGATCCCAGTTTGAGCGCCAGCACCGGCAGCACGCAGGGCATCAGGTTGAGGATAAGGCCGCCGAGCAGCGCTGCTCCCAGCAACCAGAACAGCGAATGACTCTGGCCGGGCAGCACGAGCGGCGCGCCGATCGTCCCCTTGCCCTGCCACGCCTGTTCGCCACTGCTGAGCAGCAGGCCGAGGGATTGACCGCGCAGATCCGGCGCATCCCCCTGCCAGCCGTCACTCACCGGCACCCGGGCGATCAGGGTGTTGCCCTGCACCTCAAGCGCCGGTTTGCCAAATTCGGCGCCTTCCAGAGCGTCGATAAAGAGGGAAGGCTGCTGCCAGCCCTCTGCCCGCTCGGCGCGCAGTTGCAGCTGGTTGTGCTGATAACCAAGCTCGACCCGGGTCTCGGCGGGCAGTTGCTGGGGCAGGGTGCTCATTGCCTTCGCCCAGGCAAAGTCGAAGTTGGCCGGGGCGGCATCATCCACCGCCAGGGTGAAGGGGTAGTCGGTCAGGATGCAGACATTGCTGCAGGTGGAGAGGCGCAAGGTGCCCTTGAGCACCTTCTCTGCCGGATAGCTGAGGCTAAGGGGGAAGGTCACGTCACCCTGATAACCCTGGGTGCTGAGCCCGGCCACCTCGAAGTGACGCGGCACCGGCCAGTGCCACTGAAAGTCACCGACCGGCTCATGCCACAGGATCTGGGGGGCAATGCCCCCTTCGCCCGGGCTGTGCCAGTAAGTCTTCCAGCCCGACTCCAGCTCGACATCGAGCAGGATGCGGGTCTGATCTGCCATGCTGCGGTCGGCCTGCAGCCGTACCTTGGCGTGATCATTCTGTGGGCTGGTGAGCCAGCCCGTGTCGCTGGCCAATCCCATGGATTGCCACAGCAGACCGCCCAGTAGCAGGGCCGCCTTGAAGAGATTCGACATCTTTTTGGTCTCGCAAAAATGAGTGATAGCTAACGAATGAACGCAGCTGAACTCATTCCCGCCAGACGCAGAGGGTGAGGTGCAGACGCCGTTCGGGCGGCGAGATGACTCTGGGTGGGGGCAGTGGCGGTGTATAGCGCCAAAGGGGGGCCAGCAGGGCGATCAGCACGGCCACGGCAAAGAAGAGTTGTTCGACGCAGAGCAGGGTGGCGGCGCTCAGCCACTTGCCGTTGAGCTGGCAGCTGGTGGGCTGCGGGCTGGCCGGTTTGGCATCCCCCTGATCTGTCGCCGTGCTTGGCGCGGGCAGTGCCTGACAGCTGAGGGCGTGATCGAGCAGCGCCAGCCGGGCCAGCGGCTGGGCCGCACAATTGAGCACCAGCAGGCAGACCAGCAGCAGGAGATGTTTCGCTACCCGTTGTTGCAAAATCATGTTCGCCCCGTCCATCAAGATGGGGCCATCCTAACGACCAATGGCGGGTGGGGCAAGTCGGCGGCGTATGTATGAGCAGCGCAGTGGGCGTTGGGACGGGGAGGAGGGGCGGTTCTGTTTGGCGAACGCTTGTTCGCTAAAAGGGGGATCAGTATACTGCGCCGAGTTAAAACTCGAGGTGTTCGATGCTCAAAATTGCCCGTGTGCTGCTGCTTGGTCTGCTGCTGATTTTCTGGTTCCTGTTCGGCCTGCTGCTCTGTCTGGTTCGTCCGCGCCATCCCAACAACGTCTATGTCTTCGCTCGCATGTATCACGCGGTCTGCCCGCTGATCGGGGTGCGGATCAAGGTGACCGTGGCCGAGGAAGCCAAATCGGTGGGGCCATCGGTATACGTCTGCAACCATCAGAGTAATTTCGATATCTTTACCGTGACCGGTGCCGTCATGCCCGGAGTGGTGGCGGTGGGCAAGAAGAGCCTGCTCTGGCTGCCCTTCTTCGGCCTCCTTTTCTGGCTCTCCGGCAACGTGCTGATCGACCGATCCAACCGCTCCCGTGCCATCGGCACCATAGGTCAGGTGGTGAACCGCATCAAGGAGCGTGGCACCTCCATCTGGATGTTCCCGGAAGGAACCCGTTCCCAGGGGCGTGGTCTGTTGCCGTTCAAGGTCGGCGCCTTCCATACCGCGGTGCAGGCCGAAGTGCCGGTGGTGCCCATTGTCTGCTCCAGTTATTTTGGGCAGATCGATCTCAATCGCTGGGACAATGGCGAGGTACTGGTCGAGGTGTTGCCGCCACTGTGCAGCAAGGAGCACGGCGCAGCCGGGATCCGTGAACTCTCTACGATTTGTCGAGACCAGATGGAGGCCAAACTGGCCGAACTGGACAGCAAGCTGGGCCACAGCCGCGCAGCCTGATAGATATCGAAAATGAATCGACAAGGGAGCAGCAAGCTCCCTTTTTTGTTGGTAAAAATAACCACATCATTGGCTATTTTCACCAATAAACCTTTCTTGAATCTCCTCGCTAAAACCACATCTATCTGTAAAACAACAATAATTTTTCTTGGCACGGCTCTTGTAATGCAATGGGAAGAGATAGCCATCCCAGCAACAAGGAGCCAGACCATGAGCGTATTCAGCCGCCTGACCGACGTGATTAATGCCAACCTGCACAGCCTGCTCGACAAGAGTGAAGAGCCGGAGAAGATGCTGCGCCTGATGATCGAAGAGATGGAGCAGGTGCAGGTCGAGATGCGTACCCAGGCCGCCCGGGTGATTGCCGAACAGAAACAGCTGGAGCGTCACCAGCAGGCGTTGCAGGCGCAGATCCTGGAGTGGTCGGCCAAGGCCGAGCTCGCCATCCAGAAAGGGCGTGAGGATCTGGCCCGTGCCGCCCTCACCGAGAAGCTGGCGGAGGTTAAAAAATGTGAACAGCTGGAGCAGGACAAGGCCCGGGTGGCCGAAGTGCTGGCTCAGCTCACCGCCGACAGCGAGCGACTGGCGGCCAAGCTGACCGAAGCCCGCGAGAAGCAGAAACTGCTGACCCTGCGCGAGCAGACGGCCCACAGCCGCATTCGTGCCCGCGCTCAGGTGGACAACCAGCGCATGCATGAGCTGATGGCCCGCTTTGACGGTTTTCAGGGGCGAGTCGATCAGCTGGAAGCCCAGCTGGAGGCGGCCACGCTGGGGCAGAATCCCTCGCTGGAGGCCCAGTTCCGCGAGTTGGAGCTCAATGACGAGATCGAGCGCGAGCTGGCTCGCCTCAAAGGCCAGAAGGCGGAGGTGTAATCATGAGCCCCTGGCCCAAGGATCTGGTGCATCGCAAGCTGACCGGGGTCTGTGCCGGTATTGCAAGGCGGTTGGGGGTCTCCAGAGTCACGGTGCGGGTGGTGGCACTGCTCGCCCTGATCCTGATACCGCCGCTGGCACTGGCCATCTATCTGCTGGCGGTGCTGGTGATGCCGCCCCGTTATGAATTGAAGCGCTGGCTGGATTGACCGAAGGGTTGACCAGCCGGCAGACAAGGTACTGATAAGGAGCAAGATATGCTGGAATTTTTCATATTGCTGGTGGTGCTGCTGGTCATGGCACTGACCGGTTTTACCCTGGTAGCCATGTTGCTGGTGAGCGGCCTGTTTGTGCTGCTGGGGGCACTGGGCGGCATGCTTGCTCTGATCATCAAGCTGGCCCCCTGGTTGCTGCTGGCGCTGGCGGTCTGCTGGCTTATCAGCAACCGCAGCAAGCGTTCCAATACCTACCTGTAACTTACCTGTAGTTGTGCAATACGTTGTGTGATGCTCCCTGATTTCCCCTTTTCGGCCACTCATTGAGTGGCCTTTTTTTGCCTGCGCCCCTCAGGGCCGGGTGGCTGCTGCTAACCACTGCGGGCTCCAGCTCTGCCAGAGTTCCGGGCTGTGGATCAGCCGCTCCTTGAAGGATTTTGGCTGCTGCTTGAGGCGGTATTCGATGCGCAGGGCCGCCCCCTTCTCGCCGACTAACTGCTGCCACACCAGCGTCAGTGGCCCCTTGCCGCGCAGGGCGCGGGAGCCCTTGCCACTCTGGTGCTGGCGCAGACGGCGCAGGGGGTCCGTGCTGATCCCGGTATAGAGCAGGCCGGTGGCGGTACGCACCATATAGACAGACCAGCGGGAAGGCTCTGCTGGTTGCGGCGCTGGTGGAGTGGTCACGGGTTTTCTCATTCAAATTCTCTGTGCCAAACTCAGAGGCAGCTCAAGGAGGTGCGATGAGAGTCTGGTTCTGGTTGTGGTTACTGTTGTCGGTCCCGGCTCAGGGGGAGACGATCCGTCTCTACGATTACCATCAGCATCCGCCCTTCAATACCAGTGGGGATGCGGGGCTGAGCCGCGAGTTGGTCAAGTATCTCAATGAAAAGCTGGGGGGTGAACCCAGAATCGAGCTCTGGCTGGTCAATCGTGCCCGGCTGGCGCTGGAGATGTCGGATCCCGCCTTCAACGGTCTGGTGGTCTGGGTCAATCCCACCTGGGTGGGGGATCCCCAGCGGGAGCGCTATCTCTGGACCTTCCCGGTGATGCGCGACACTAACGAGCTGATCTCGAGCATCGACAATCCGATCACCTATCGCGGGCCCGACTCCCTCAATGGGCTGGTGTTTGGCGGGGTGGAGGGATATCGCTATCAGGGCATCGACGATGCGGCCAGCCGGGGCGAGCTGGTGCGCCACGATGCCAAAAAGGTGAAGACCAATCTCGAGCTGCTGGTACGCGGGCGCATCGATGTGACCCTGGTGAGCGGCTCGGCACTGGGCTTTTATATCGACTCAAGCCACTATCGGGGCAAGCTGTTTATCTCGCCCTTTCCCCAATCCAGCTACACCCGCCATATTCTGATTCCCAAATCCCGCGCCGATCTCCATATCCGCCTCAACAACATTGCCGAGCAGATGGACAAGGACCCCCGTTGGCACAAGGTGCTGGAGTCCTATCGCGGCACCCCCTGAGGGCGACGTTTGAGCCGGTGCAGCGGTAGCAGGCTCACTAGCAGACCCGACCAGACAAAGGCAAAGCCGACCGTCTTGATGGGGTCCGGCGCCTCACCAAACCAGTAGATGGCGAGCAGGAAGGCGAGGCTGGGCTCGATATATTGCAACAGCCCCACCGTGCTCATCCGGGTTCTCGCCACCGCGTAGCAGAACAGCCCGACTGGCAGCAGGGTGGCGGGCGCACTGCCCATCAGCAGCAGTTTGTCGGCCAGATCTCCGTTCACGAATGCCCCTTCCCCGTGCCACGCCAGGGTGCCGATGATGATCAGCGCGACGGGCAGTTGCACCATGGCTTCCAGATAGAGGCTGGTGCCGGTGTCGTAGTGGATCTTCTTCTTGATAAGGCCGTAGCAGGCGAAGTTGGCCCCCATGATGAGGGAGAACCAGGGGAGCTGGCCGTAGCAGAACAGCATATAAGCGAGACCCGCCAGCGCCAGCGCGACTGCCAGATGCTTTTGTGGGGTGAGCCGCTCTTTGAGGAAGATGACGGCGAATACGATATTGAACAGCGGGGTCATAAAGAAGGCGAGGCTGGTGGTCAGCACCTGCCCGGTGGTGAGGCACCAGGTGAACATGCACCAACTGATGGACATCACCGGGCCCGCCAGCAGAATGAGGCCGAGCTGGCGCGGCTCACTGCGCAGCTGTGCCCACGGCACCCTGTGGCCAAGCAGCAGAAAAAGGGCGCCCAGCAGCACCACAGACCAGAGCACCCGGTGAGAGATCAGCTCCCACATGTTGACCTCGGGCATGAATTGATAATAGAGCGGCAGCATCCCCCACAGGATGAAGGAGAGGGTCGCGGTGCCGGTACCTAGCCAGTTTTTCATTATTGTCCGTTTATTAAATTAAACACCCATGGCGATAGTAGGGGGCGCGCCTTGTTTCCACAAGAGGGAAAACAGGGAAATGCTGGTACTATCAACATCATGCAGCGAATCGATACTTTGTTTGAGCAGATCAGGGCCTGCCGTCTGTGCGAGGCTCATTTGCCGCTGGGGCCTCGTCCGGTGATCCGCGGGGCCGAGAGTGCCCGGCTGCTGATCATCGGTCAGGCGCCCGGCACCCGGGTGCATGCCAGCGGTATCCCGTGGGATGACCCCTCAGGTGACAGGCTGCGCCAGTGGCTCGGGGTCGATAAAACCACCTTCTACGACGAATCCCGCATCGCCATCATGCCGATGGGGCTCTGCTACCCCGGCAGGGGCAAGTCGGGCGATCTGCCACCCAGACCCGAGTGCGCGCCCACCTGGCACGACAAGATATTGATGCTGTTACCCAACATCGAGCTGACCCTGCTGATCGGCCAGTATGCGCAAGCCTACTACCTGCGGGGGGCGGCCAAGGGATCGCTGACCGAGACGGTGCGCTGCTGGGCCGACTATGGCCCCGGCTGGCTGCCGTTGCCGCATCCCTCCCCGCGCAACACCCTCTGGCTCAGGAAGAATCCCTGGTTCGAGCAGGAGATAGTCCCCCATCTGCAGCAAAGGGTCGCCCCTTTGCTGGTCCGACCCTGAGTGGTCAAACAGCCGGTTCAGCCAGCGGTTTGGGTTTGCTGCGGGCCATGGCGACCAGCGGCAAGATGATGCAGAGGCACCCCAGCAGCAGCGGCAGGCCCGGCTGCTCGTCAAACAGCCACACCCCGATGGCCACCGCCATCAACAGGCCGGTGTACTCCGCCGAGGCGATCTTGCTCGCCTCGGCCTGGCGATAGGCCACCACGCACAGGCCCGCATAGACCATGATCAGCGCCGACGAGCCGAAGGCGGGCCACCACATCTGCCACTGCCAGTCGCCCCCTTCCCACAGTGCCAGCGCCAGAATGAAGGGCATGCTCAGCACGTTGGTGAAAAACAGAGTCTGGGCGATGGGCTGCTTGAGCGGGATCCGCTTGATCAACAGGTTGTTGAGCGCCATCGACAGCGCCACCCCGAGCGCCGCCAGCGCAGCCCAGTTCACTTCGGTGGGGCGCAGCACGATCAATACCCCGATAAAGCCGAGCAGCGCGGTCAGTACCTTTTGGCGCGAGATAGCTTCCCCCGACATCCACACAGCCAGCGGCACCATCATCAAGGGCGCGGCATAGAACAGGGCATTGGCGGTGGCGAGCGGCAAGCGGGTGAGGGCGACCACCATTAGGCAGACGCCGACCGCCCAGATATGGGCCCGCAGCAGGTGCCATTTGATGGCTACCGGCGGGTTGCGGCGCCATGACCAGAGCAGCCAGGGCATCAGCAGAATGGCGGCCGAGAGCTGGCGAAAAAAGACAAACTGGAAGACGGGCTGATCCGGCTCCAGTACCTTGACCAGTGCATCGGAAAAGACCGCCACCATATTGCCGAGCACCAGATAAAGGATGCCGATCCCTACTGCATTCATACCACCTCCCACTTCAGATGAGGGGGAGGGTAGCGCGGGGGCTGTTATCCAGTAAAATGATAAAAAATGACCACCCATGAGATATTTAGATAATGAAGCTGCCACCCCTGCGTGCCGTGCAATATTTTGAAGTGGTCGCCCGGCTGCTCAGCTTCTCCCGCGCCGCCCTTGAATTGAATGTCAGCCAGAGTGCGGTCAGCCACCAGATCCGCCTGTTGGAGGATTTTCTGGGTGAGCGCTTGCTGCTGCGTCAGGGGCGGCTGCTCTCGCTGACACCGCAAGGGGAGAGCTATTTCGAGGGGATTGCCGCCGGGCTCAGCCAGATTGCCCAGAGCAGCGAACAGCTGCGCGGTGGCGGCGAGATGCGAATTCGGCTCGCGGTCTACAGCTCGTTTGCGGTGAAGTGGCTGATCCCGCGGTTGGCCGGATTGCGCCAACTCTACCCCGAGCTGGATTTGAGTCTGGAGATGGTGGCGGAAGATCCCGAGCTCTCCGATCGGGTGGCGGACTGTTTTATTACGGTGTCGCCCCACGGGCGCGGCTATTGTCACGATCTTATCTATCAGGAGCGGCTCTTTCCGGTCTGCAGCCGCCGCCTGTTACAGCAGGTCAGTGGGGAGTGGCCCGAGGCCATCTGGCAGTTGCCGTTGCTGTCGGTACAGTCCATCTACAAGGCGCGGGGCGAGGATTGGCAGCGCTGGGCCAAAGCGGGCGGGCTTGTTATTCCGGACGAGGCGCGGATGCACCATTTCAGCCATGTGCTGCTGGCGATGGAGGCGGCGGCCTGGGATCAGGGGGTGGCATTTGTGAATGACTACATGCTACGGCCCGATGATCCCCAGCTGGTGGCCTTGCCGGTACACCAGCTGGAGACGGGGGATGCCTTCTACTTTACCTGCAAGCGCTCGCGGGCCCATGAGCCCGCCATCAGCCGGTTGCGCCAGTGGCTGATGATGGAGACACGCCAGAGCATGCCGCTCTAGCCTGTGTCGTTACGCTCTCTTGAACTGGCTCAGCACAAACAGGCTGGTGGCGCAGACCACCACTGAGGGGCCTGCCGGAGTATCCTGATACCAGGAGAGGGTCAGCCCGCCGAGCACGGCGAGACAGCCAATCAGTGCGGCAAAGCCGGCCATTTGCTCCGGTGTCTGACTGAAGCGGCGGGCGGTGGCGGCGGGGATGATCAGCAGGGAGGTGATGATCAGCGCCCCGACAAATTTCATCGCCACGGCGATCACCAGCCCAATCAGCAGCATCAGCACGCAGCGCAGCACATCGACCCGGATCCCCTCTACCCGCGCCAGCTCTTCCGAGATGGTCATGGAGAGCAGGGGATCCCACAACCGCCACAGGGTGAGCAGCACCAGCGCGCCGCCACCGTAGATCCAGAGCAGATCCATCGGTTGCACCGAGAGCAGGTCACCGAACAGGTAGGCCATCAGATCCACCCGCACGTTATCCATAAAGCTCAAGGTAACCAGACCGAGGGACAGGGCGCTGTGGGCCAGAATACCGAGCAGAGTATCGGTGGCGACCTGCTGGTTGCGGCTCATGATCACCAGCAGCATCGCCATGGCGAGGCAGCAGACCACCACCGCCAGGGTGAGATCGACCTGCAGCAGGATGCCCAGCGCGATGCCGAACAGACAGGCGTGGGAGAGGGTGTCGCCAAAATAGGCCATCTTGCGCCAGACCACGAAGCTGCCGAGGGGGCCGGCCAGCAGGGCGATGCCGAGACCGGCCGCGAGGGCGTATAACAGAAAGCTGTCCACTTGAATGTCCTGTTGCTTGCGCTATTTGCTGTGAGCGTTGTTGCGAGAGGGCAGGCGGATGACGGGAGCCTGCGGTTCATGATGATGGTGTTCGCCGTCGCAGTGATGATGATGGGTATAGACCGCCAGCACCTCCTGCTCCGGCCGCCCGAACAGGCGGGCAAATTCGGGATGGCGGGCCACGCTTTCCGGCGCGCCATGACAGCAGACGTGGCGATTGAGGCAGATCACCTCGTGGGTGCTGGCCATCACCAGATGCAGATCGTGGGAGACCATCAGCACGGCGCAATTAAACTCGGCGGCGAGTTGGCCGATCAGGGCATAGAGCTCGATCTGGCCGTTGATATCTACCCCTTGCACCGGTTCGTCCAGCACCAGCAGTTCGGGTTTGACCAGCAGGGCGCGAGCCAGCAGCACTCGCTGCATCTCACCGCCGGAGAGTTTTTGCATCCGGTTTTCCAGCAATCCTTCTGCACCAACCCGGGCCAGTGCTTCCTCGATGGAGAGGCGGCTGTTCTTGCCCAGTTGCAGGAAGCGGCGCACCGTCAGCGGCAGGGTGGGATCCAGATAGAGGCGCTGGGGCACATAGCCGACTCTCAGGTCGCGGCTGCGGGTGATCTTGCCCGAATCTGGCCTGAGCAGGCCCAGCACTAGCTTGCTCAGGGTGCTCTTGCCTGCCCCGTTGGGGCCGACCAGGGTGGTGATTTTGCCTTTATTGAGGGTAAAGGAGACCTTTTCGAGCACAGTGTGCCCATCAAACGAGAGAGAGACCTCTTTCAGCTCCACCAATTGGCTCATGACAACTCCGGGGTTTACAGCCAGTGAGAGTTATAATATAACAAAAAGCGGCTGTTATATTATCACATACTCACCCCCTGACGAGATTCATCAATGAGAATTATTGCGCTTTTCACTGCCTTGCTGGCGGTGAGTTTGCCTGTCCGTGCCCTTGAGGTGCTGACCACCATCAAGCCCCTTGGCTTCATCGCAGCGGCGATCACCGACGGGGTGAGCGAGCCCAAGGTATTGCTGCCAACCGGCGCCTCTCCCCACGATTTTTCCCTGCGCCCCTCCGATATTCGCAGCATCAACAGCGCTGGTCTGGTGGTGTGGGTCGGCCCCGAGCTGGAGGGTTTCATGGCCAAGCCGCTGGCCAATCATCCCCATGCATTGACCCTGACTCAGGTTGAGGGGATGGCGCTGTTCAACTACGCGACTCAGGATAGCCATGACTCCCATGATCATGATGCGCACGATCATGACCATGCGGCTCACGAGCACGGTGACCATGATCATGATGAAGGGCATGAGGGACATCATCACCAAGGGGTCGATCCCCACATCTGGCTTGGCCCGACGCAGGCCAAGGTGATTGCCAAGGCGATCGCAAGCGAATTGGGCAAGCTGGATCCTGCCAATCAGGCTCGCTATGCCGCCAACCTCGCTGCATTTGATGCCAAGGTGGATGCCAAGGACAAGGTGATTGCCGGCCAGATGAAGGCGGTGAACCAGAAGGGGTATTTTGTATTCCACGAGGCGTATGGCTACTGGGAGCGCCATTACGGCATGAGTTCAAAAGGTCACTTCACCGTGAGCCCGGAGCGTCGCCCCGGCGCCAAGACGCTGGTGGATATCCGCAAAGCACTGGAAGAGCAGCAGGCAAGCTGTATTTATGCCGAGCCGCAATTCTCACCGGCAGTGATCGAATCAGTGGCGCGCAATACCGGTGCCAAGGTGTTGTTGCTGGATGAGGTGGGTGAACAGGTGCCGCTTGGCCCGGATGGTTATCCCCAGTTCATGCAGCAACTGGCTGACGCATTCGCCCAGTGCCGCTGATAACCGGCTGAGCCTCTCACCCGGACGGACTATACTGACCTCCAGCATCTGACATGGAGTGTCTGCTATGAAATGGTTGTTGATCCCAGCCTGCACGCTGGCGCTATGTTGCGCCAGCGTGCAGGCATCGCGTCTTTCCGAGTACATTGCCAGCCCGGATCTACGGGCCAAGCTGCAGGAGGTTTATGGTGGCCGCGCCATTCAGCGGGCCGAGGCATTTTCTCGTCTGCTGACCCCCAGAGCGGGCACTACCGACCAGCAGAAGGTCGAGCTGGTGAACAACTACTTCAACAATCTGACCTACAGTGAAGATCCCAAGCTGTGGGGTGATGAGGATTACTGGGCCAATCCGCTGGAGTTTATCGGTGCCCGAGGTGGGGATTGCGAGGATTACAGCATCTCCAAGTACTACACCCTGATGGAGTTGGGGGTGGACGAGAAAAAGCTACGGCTGGCCTACGTCAAGGCCGTACGTTACAACCAGTTCCACATGGTGACGCTCTACTTCCCCACCCCCAAGGCTGACCCGCTGGTGCTCGACAACATCAACAGCCGGATCCTGCCGGGTAGCAAGCGTACCGATCTGATACCCGTCTACAGCTTCGATGCCAAAAGTATCTGGATCATGAAGTCGCGCCGGGAAGGGACGCTAGCAGGGAGTGCCGATAGGCTAGCGCAGTGGACATCGATGAAGACCCGTTTCTCCAGCGAGCAACTGCGCTCTCCCCGTCGTCAGCTATAGCTTGCCCGCCGCTTTTAACTCCTCGAAATATTTCACTGCGCCCGGATGCTGTTCAATGCTCAGCACCGGGCCGATTTTATTGCGCGCTCGGTGAAACATATTGGCGTAACCGTACGTCTGCTCATTGAACTTGGTCTGCTGGGTCAGCATGGCTTTAGTCAGCCGATAGACAGACTCTTCCGGCATGGCGGCATTGGTCACCAGGGTAGCGGCGATGGCAAAGGTGGGGGTCGCTTTCAGATTGCCAGGGTAGATGCGAGCTGGCACCTGACTGCGTTGGTAATATTTGACCCCCTTGAGCAATTGATCCCGGGTGGCCCCTTCGATGGGGAGGAAGCGGACGGCGCAGCGTTTGGCGGTGTCGAGCACGATCCGGTTCGGGTGCCCCATCACCAGCGCAAACGCGTCAATCTGTTTGCTGCAAAGTGCATCGGATTGATTGGCCATGCTCTTCAAATCGAGATCCTGCTCTTGTGCGCCCAGTTGATTGAACAGCGTCAGTGCCGTTTGACGTGTGCCAGACCCCTTCAGCCCCATATCGATAGGGGCGAGCTTGAGCTGTTCCAGTGAGGTGATATCGCCATCGGCACGGATCACTATGGTGAAGGGCTCGGCATGGGTGGCAAACAGGGCGCGCAGCTCAGGTTGCGGCTGCGTGGCAAAGGGGCCCAACCCCTTGCTGGCCTGATACAGCCAATCGGACTGCACCATGGCGTAGGAAGACTCGCCGCTCTTAAGCCGCTGCAGGTTTTCTATTGAACCTGATGTTCCCTGCAGTGCGCATTTTAGTTGCTCATCGGCCTCATGGGCCAGGCGGCAAAACTCTTTGGTTATCTGGTGATAAATTCCCTGTTCACCCCCGGTGCCAATCGTAATGGATGCGGCCATCAGGCCGGGTTGCCACAGCAGAGGCAATAACATGGCGAGCTTTTTCATGCTTGAGCCTCCTTGGCATACCCATCGATACCCCAGTTTCGCAGCTGGTCTCTGTCGTTGCACTCGCCCGCTTCTGCCAGCAGGGTATAACCGGCGGCATGCATGGTCTGGGAGAGCAGGTTCCAATAGAGCGGCGCATCGGTCAGCTGGCAGCTGATAAAAATGGGATTGAGCGGGTCGAGCAGATTAAACGTGTCTGCGTTCAGGGGAATGGCACTGAACGCGAGTTCACAGCCCTGCTCCTGCAGCGCGGCTAATGCGGGCTGGCCGTGGGAGGGGAAGGAGACCACATCCCAACGCCAATCCAGCGTTTTGCCACGGCCCTGGGTCAGCAACGAGGCGATCTCGGTCCATTGCGGGTGATTGAGCAGCGAGAGTGGCAGGGAGATGCCCTCTACGTGCAGTTGCTGCCACTGCTGCAATGTGGCTTGGATGACCGTCAGGTCGGTGTTGGCAGAGAGAGTCTGGCCGGGTAAAAAACGCTGATAGAGTGCAATATCCCCTTGGGTAGAAGCAAAAGTTTGTAGTTGCCCGCCTTCTGGCAACGGGTCCAGCCCTTGCAGTGGTTGCGACGTTGGCGGGGGGAGCTGTTTTCCCAGCTGGGTAATTTTGAGCCGTTGTTGCAATAGATCCCGTTTGCGTTCGGATACCAGTTGATTGATGGAGAGCGACACCTCTTTGAGGTCCTGCAACCAGGGGGTTGGCAGGGCGCTGTTAAACTGATGTTTGCGGACCCGGATCAACTGCAGGTTGATCTGTTCCAGCGGTTGCAGCAGGCGTTTGCAAACCAGAGAGATGATCAGGGTAAACACGACGAGTCCTGCCAGCAGCGCCAGACCGGTGCGGCTGATGGCATTCCACAGATGCTGATAGGCGTAGCCGCTATGTCCTTCCAGGGTCAGGGTGCCCAGCATGCGCCAACCATCGGTCAACTCTTGCTCAATCTTGACGGGGGGCATGCCGATAACAGAGGGGAGCCAGCTTGGGACATTCTGCTGGGTAGCGTGGAATACTTTCTGAAACAGTAATTGGCCATCGGGATCAATCAGGGTGACCGAGCTGACGAAGCCGCCATCAAACATGGCGTTGACGATAGTTTCAGCCAGCACTTTGTCGTCATTGAGCAAGGTGCCCTGCAAGACCAGCCCCAGAGCGGTAATTGCCGTCTCCAGGTTGGCGGACATCTGATCGAGGATCGACTGGCGGATGGTCGTGGTCTCCAGAGCAAACAGCAGCACGGCACCGATCAAGAACAGTACGAGAATTATCCGGCTCAACAGTTTTGATAACGTCATATCCACTCCATGGAAAAGATATCGCAACATTTTGGGTTTCTATTCAGAATCGAATTCGACCCGGTTCTTAAAAATAGGAAAAAATAGTTAAAAAAGACGATCATTTCTGCCCATCAGGGCAGGTTATGCATAAAATGTGAAGCTCATGCAGATTGTGATGAACTATCTGTGTTTGTTTTTGTCCAAAGAACAGTTTTATGCGGTTTTGTCACAACAAATCGCGCGACTCACACTCTTTAGATCTAAATACAGGATAGCGGATGAAACGTCTCCGTCCCTTGGTAGTGCAGGCTACCAATTGGGAACCCCCGGTTCCCCGCAAACATTTTTATGCGATGCTGATGCTGACGGCCATGACGCTGTCGGCAGTGGCATTATTGCCAGCGCCAGGTGACATCCTGGAGCGGCCGCTGCGTCTTGAGTTGCCCATTGATACCGCCGGTACGGCAACCAATGAAAACAACACCGACTTTAACGAAATCCCCGATCATGAGCTGGTGGATCAGAGTGCGCCGGATGACGATATCCCGGTCGATGCCACTCCCCAGTGGCAGGATTATCGGGTGCGTAATGGTGAAAACCTGACCGCTATCTTCAACAACCTCGGGCTCTCTACCACCACCCTCTACAAGGTGCTGGATGCAGACAACAAGAACCATCTGGCGCGGCTCAAGCCGGGACAGAATATCGAGCTGTTGATTGATCAGGACAACATCCTGCAACAGCTCAAGATCCGCCTGAACATCAAACAGACGCTGGTGATGGAACGTGGGGGCGAGGCGTATAGCTCCACCATGATCAACGAGAAGGTGGAGTGGCAACCGCAGCGTTACAATGGGGTGATCAACGGTAGCTTCTATGTCAGTGCCCGCAATGCAGGCATTCCGGCCAACCATATCCAGAAAATTGCCAACCTGTTTCAGTGGCGGATGAATTTTGCCAAAGATTTGCAAAAGGGCGACAAGTTCAAGGTACTGGTGCGCCAGGAGACGGTAGAAGGAAAGAGCACCGGCAATAGCCAGCTGTTGGGGGTGGAAGTGATCAGCCAGGGCCAGAGTACCTCGGCCTGGCTCTCGGAAGACGGTAACTATTATGATGCTCAGGGCAACAGTCTGGAGCGCGGTTTCCGTCGTTATCCGACTCATAGCCGCTACCGGATCAGCTCCAACTTCAACCCGGCGCGCAAACATCCGGTGACTGGCGCTATTCGTCCTCATGAAGGGACTGACTTTGCCTTGCCGGTGGGTACGCCGGTATTGGCCACCGGTGATGGCGTCGTCCAGAAGGCGACCAGGCACCCGCTGGCGGGTACCTACATTGTTATCAAGCATGGCCGCACCTTGGCGACCCGCTATCTGCATCTGAGCAAGCTGCTGGTCAAGTCGGGGCAACGGGTGAAGATGGGAGACAAGATTGGCCTCTCCGGTAACACTGGCCGTTCTACCGGTGCGCACCTGCACTATGAGCTGCGCATCAATAACCGTCCGGTCAATGCCATGACCGCCAAACTGCCGATGGCTGAGCCCTTGAGTGGCAAGGAGCGTCGCCAGTTCCTCGCTAAAGTGAAGAGTTATCGCAAGGAGCTGGCAGCTGGCTGATGCTGATGCTGAGTAAGCCATCCTGATATAGAAAGGCCCCGCCAGACTGGCGGGGCCTTTCTACATGGGTAGCAAGCGGCAGGGTCAGTAACCCTTGTCGAAGTCGATTTTGCTATCCAGCGGTTGCCCATCGATAAAGCGGATGTAATTGCGAATAAAAATCTGGGCGACATCCTCTGGAAAACTGTAACCACTGTTGTGGGGGGTGACGATGAGGTTGGGCTGGCCCCACAGCGGGCTGTCGGCAGGCAGGGGCTCTTGCTCAAACACATCCAGCACTGCCATCGCCAGCTTGCCGGTACGCAGGGCGGTGAGCAGATCGCCGGAGTGAACCGCGCTGCCACGACCGACGTTGAACAGGATGGCACCGGGTTTGCAGTGTTCGAACCGGGCGGCATTGAACAGATGGCGGGTATCGCGGGTGGCAGGCAGCACGCTGACGATCACATCGGCTTGGGCCAGCATTTTGTTGAGCGCAGGTAGCTGATAAACCTGATCAAAACCGGCGCGTTCCCGGCCGCTACGGCTGATGCCCAGCACCTTCATGCCAAAATGTTTGCCGGTGTGGGCAATATGCTGGCCAATGCTGCCGGTACCCAGGATCAACATTGTGCGGCCTTTGAGTCCCTGATAGGGGTGGCTTTGCCACAGGCGCTGCTTTTGCTGCTCCCGATAAACGGGCATTTGGCGCATCAGGCTGAGCAGATGGCCAAAAACATACTCGCTCATCAACGGGCCGAAGATGCCGCGCACATTGGTGAGCTGATAGTCGCGGCGACTGTCAGGGTCGAGCAGCACATCGACTCCGGCGTAGGTGGATTGCAACCAGCTCAGCTTGCTGGCTTTGGGCAGCAGCGGTTTGGCGCGGGCCGGTTCGGCCATCAGAATATGGGCTTCGCCAATCAGCTTTTCGGCATCGCTCGGATTATCGGCCCGCAGAATGCGCAGATGGGGGAGGTTGGCGGCCTTGAGCAGCCGTTCGTAGTGAGCATTATCCTGGCTGAGCAAAAGAAGGGTACGTTGGCTCATACTCTTGTTCCTTATCAGAATTTGCGGCGCAACAAGATGCCGCTCTCGCCCCATCTTACCTGACTTCATATCGCAACATAGCTGACCAGGGCGCTTTTTCGTTTTCGCCGCGCCCCTCGTGGGCTACAATCTGCCCCACATTTTGCAAAGGATCCGACTCCAGTGTTTGGTGACAAGTTTTATAAGCGACTGGCCGAGCTACAGCCTTGGCAACAGACCGTCTACACCCTGGCGCTGGCAGAGCGCATGTACCCCAACTATGCCCTGTTCTGTCAGGCCTCCGGCTTTGGCAATGCAGGCGCCTTCCGGCTCTCGCTGGATCAGCTGTGGGCCTACCTCACCGTCAAGGGATCCCGGGTCAATCTGGGGGCCATTTTGGAAGAGTTCGAAACCCATATTCCGGATCCCCGCAAGTTTGAATCCTACGGCGCCTACCCTGCGCTGGACGCTTGCGTCGCACTGGGTTGCGCTTACAGCTCTGTGATCTGCCGGATCGGTGAAGAGGCCTTTGATGCCAGCCATGCTTCGGTCGGCACGGTTGCCGGTTTTATCGAGCTATTGGAAGAGCGAGATCTGACCGAAGAGGAGCTCTACGAACACGAGTACATGGAGGCCGAGCTGGAATTCCAGGTTGAGCTGCTCAAGCGGGTGGCCCACGAACGCGACAGCGATCGTATCCTGGCGATCAAGGTGTTTGCCGCTCAGGATGGCGTCTCCAACATCGGGATCAGTCTGGAAGAGTAATCTTCAGCGCGACCTGATATCAAAAAGCTCCCGAACGGGAGCTTTTTTTGTGCCTGAAAAAGGTGCTCTGCTTACTACTCTTCGGTGAGCGATCTGACGCTCAGCACGGGGGCAGCATCGATTTCATCGGCATTCATCATGACGGAGATCCGCTGTAGTGAAGAGAGCAGCAGACTTTGCTCCCAGGCTTCGAGGGCATGAAAACGCTGGACGAAACGCTCTTGCAGTGGTGTCGGAGCTTGGGCCAGCAGCACACGACCGGCATCGGTCAGGGTGGCATGCACTTTGCGTTTGTCGGTCTCGCTGCGAATGCGTTGCACCAGCTGACGGTTTTCCAGCCGGTCCATGATGGTGGTGGCGGTGGCCTGGCTCATATTGGTGTGATCTGCCAGTTGCCGCATGGAGATCTGCCCCAGCTCATTTATTCCTTTGAGCAATAACAGTTGGGGCGAGGTGAGGCCAGCTTCTTTGATCAAGCGCTTGGAGTGCATATCGATAGCTCGAATAATCTGGCGCAGCGCAACCAGCACTTCATCATGTTTTTCCATGGGTTCTGAATCATTGCGGGGATTGAAAGGAGCAAAATTTTGCTCCTGACCGATCAAAAGGTCAATGTCGTTATTACTCTAATGGTTTATGTTCAAAGCAATTTTGTGTTAGGTTAGCCGACTCTTCGCAGTGTGAAACCTGACATTTTAGGAATAGACCATGATGAACGAGCTTGATATGAAGACCCTGGTTAATGGGTTGAAAATAGTAAGAGTTCGCTATGAACTGCCAGATACCTCGGCTTTTGTACGATATCAACCCGCTTATGAAGAAGATCCCAACACCCTTAAGGTACACCACTATGATGGTGAGCTACCGCTCTCCTGTAGTGAGACAGGTCATTTCAACCTAAAGGAGTTGGTGAACGAATTACGCTATGCCTATGTGCTGGTTCACCTCTTTCCTGACGAGAGTGCCATGAACTTCTACCTGACCGGTCTTGATACCGGACTGGCCCAACTGGAGTTTATCGGTGGCTCTTATGACTTCAACCGGCTCTGGATCACCAGTGGCATCTCCAATGTCGGCGTGCCGATGGCCATCTTCCTTGGCAAGCGCCACGCAGTGAATGGCCAGCCTTCGGTCACCCTGGTGGATCATCGTGAGCTGGCCACCGGCAAGCTGGTCTATCGCGCCATTGGTGGTGCCGGTGATCATGTAGGCGAAGAGTTTTTTAACAACGACTAAGGAGGCTCGATGATAGCAACCAAGGGGCTACTGAAAGGCCTCAACCCCACTATGGCCATGACGGCCCTCACCGTGATCACTCTATTTCTGCTGTTTGGCGTATTTGTTCCCGAGACCGCCGCGGCCTGGTTCACCGGTGCCAAGGACCAGATTATTGCCGGGTTCAAGTGGTACTACATTTTGCTGGTCGCCCTGTTCCTGTTCTTCGCTATCTACCTGATGTTCAGCCGTTTTGGCAGCATCCGGTTGGGTGACGACGACCAGGTACCGGAGTTCGGCTACTTTGCCTGGTTCTCCATGCTCTTTAGTGCCGGTATGGGGATCGGTCTGGTGTTCTGGAGCATTGCCGAGCCCATGAACCATCTGCAGGGCAATCCCTTTATCACCGAAGGAATGACCCCCGAGGCGGCCCAGGTCGCCATGCGCCTCACCTTCTTTCATTGGGGGCTGCACCCTTGGGCCATCTATGTGATCGTTGGCCTGTCGCTGGCCTTCTTCAGTTATCGCCGCAAGTTACCACTGGCGATCCGCTCGGTGCTCTATCCGATCCTCGGCGATCGCATTTACGGCTTCTGGGGCCATGCTGCCGACGTACTGGCGGTGTTTGGTACTGTATTCGGGGTGGCTACTTCTCTTGGCCTTGGCGTGGCACAGATGAATACCGGTCTGAATCAGATGTTTGGCATGGCGATATCGCAGTCGAACCAGCTTTGGTTGATTGGCGGGATCAGTCTGATCGCCACCCTGTCGGCGGTCTCTGGTGTGGGGCGCGGGGTCAAGCTGCTCTCCGAGCTCAACATCTGGCTGAGTGTGTTCGTCCTAGCGCTCTTTTTGGTGCTGGGGCCTACTATTTATATCCTCAACTCCTATGTGCAGAACATCGGTGATTACCTGCAAAACATCGTCAAATTGAGCTTCTGGACCAACTCCGAGGCCAATGGCACCTCGGCCTGGCAATCGAGCTGGACCGCCTTTTATTGGGGCTGGTGGATCGCTTGGGCGCCGTTTGTCGGCATGTTTATTGCCCGCATTTCCAAGGGGCGAACCATTCGTGAGTTCGTGCTCGGGGTGTTGTTGGTGCCTTCATTGCTCGGCATGTTCTGGCTTACCGTATTCGGTGGTACGGCGATGAATCTGGAGCTGTTTGGCGGTGGCGGCGTGGTGGCTGCGGTTAATCAGGATGTCACCCTGGCGCTCTATCAGACGGTGGAGTTGCTGCACTGGGGGACCTTGGGCTGGATTGCAAAAGGGGTGCTGACCTTGCTGATTTGTACCTACTTCATTACCTCCAGTGACTCGGGCACCCTGGTCATCACCACCTTGCTCTCCATTGGCGATCAGGATCCACCTGTGTTGCATCGGGCAATCTGGGGTCTGGGGCAGGGGCTGGTCGCGGCCATTTTGCTGCTCTCTGGCGGGTTGGCGGCCCTGCAGGCGGCCAGTATTATCGCCGCGCTGCCGTTTTCGGTGATCATGCTGGCGATGTGTTACTCGCTGATGCTGGGGCTCAAGCAGGAGAGCCAGCGCCAGGTTGAGTACCGCCAGAATCTGAAACGCCACGATGGTTCATCTCATATGAGCCTGCTGGATCGCATTGGTCCAGCATAACGGCAACACCAAGGGGCGCCTCTTCATATGTAAACGTGATCTGTAAACCTGGATGCAAAACGGCCGCCCTGTTGATGTTCTCCTTGCGGAGCTCATCATCAGGGCGGCCGTCTGTTATGGGGCCGATGTTACTCTTCGATAAAGGTCCACTCATCCTTGACCCGACTGATGGCGTCGGTGCGTTTTTTGGCCAGCTGCGCCTTTATCTCTTCTCCTTTAAAGCCTGCAGCCACTATCTCCCTGACCGGCACCGCCTGAGCGGCGGCCAGCGCCTCGGCCACATAATCGGGTTCGGCGTAGACCCGCTCTTCAAAACCGGTGCGACCATGGAAGTCGGCGCGGCAGGTATCAAGTAACTGCGCAAAACGGGCCGGTCTGCGCCAGGCGTCGGCTTTGTCGAACACCTTGAGCAGGGTGGCTGGCTTGAGCTCAAAGGCGATATGGAGTTGGGTGTGCAGATCGCTCACCAGTAGCGCCAGATCCCGGCACTCGTTGGGTACCCGGAACCGCTCGCACAGGGCGCGGATCAGCGGCAGCCCCTTCTGGCCGTGCCCATGATGGCTTGGCCAGAACTCTTTGGGGGTGATCCCCTTGCCAAGGTCGTGGCAGAGGGCGGCAAAGCGCACCGTCAGCTCGGGGGAGATCCGGCACGCCTGCTCCAGCACCATCAGGGTGTGGATGCCGGTGTCGATCTCCGGATGCCACTTGGCGGGAGCGGGGACGCCAAACAGGGCATCGATCTCGGGGAACAGCGCCTTGAGTGCGCCGCATTGGCGCAGCACCTCGAAGAAGATCTGCGGGGTTGGCCCCAACAGCACTTTTTCCAGCTCCTTCCAGACCCGCTCCGGGGTGAGGTGGGCCAGCTCGCCAGCGGCCGTCATCTCGCTCATCAGGGTGAGGGTCTCCGGCGCTATGGTAAAGCCCTGAGCGTGGAAGCGGGCGGCGAAGCGCGCTACCCGCAGGATGCGCAACGGGTCTTCGGCGAAGGCGGGGGAGACGTGGCGCAGCAGCCGTTTTTTCAAGTCATCAATGCCGCCGTAGGGATCATGGAGCTGGCCCTGATCATCCTCGGCGATGGCGTTGATGGTGAGATCCCGGCGCAGCAGATCTTGCTCCAGGGTCACATCGGGGGCGGCATGGCAGACAAAGCCGGTGTAGCCTTGCCCCTGTTTGCGTTCGGTGCGGGCGAGGGCATACTCCTGCTGGGTTTTGGGGTGGAGAAACACCGGGAAGTCGCGACCGACCTGGGTAAAACCCAGCGCCAACATCTGTTCCACAGTGGCACCGACCACCAGATGATCCCTGTCGCCCTGCGGCAATCCCAGCAGGCGATCCCGCACTGCGCCCCCAACCAGA
Organism: Aeromonas sp. 160P; assembly: GCF_055193095.1. Classification (NCBI taxonomy): domain Bacteria; kingdom Pseudomonadati; phylum Pseudomonadota; class Gammaproteobacteria; order Aeromonadales; family Aeromonadaceae; genus Aeromonas; species Aeromonas sp. 160P. The sequence goes on from NZ_JBUXKV010000001.1 coordinate 1,396,437, forward strand.
TAAGTCTGCAAACCGTCTCTCCCGTCATCCATCATGGGGCCGAGTATATCGTCTTTGCAGCCTGACCACGACCTGTCCGCAGTACCGGTCAGCGCGGCTTTGACTTGGGCGTGATGAGGCCTTACGCTGCCGCTCCAAATCCATTGTGCTATGCAATGCCCCCAATCCAATGCTCGGCACTGCGGGCACTGTTGGCGTGCGCACAGCCAGCATGAATCGAAGGAACCGCAGAGTTCCCCTTTATATCAACGACATGAGAACAACGTGAATCAATCAACCTTCGCCAGCCGAGTGCTGGAGTGGTACCAGCTCCATGGTCGCAAGAGTCTGCCCTGGCAGCAGGAGAAGACTCCTTACCGGGTCTGGGTGTCAGAGATCATGCTGCAGCAGACCCAGGTCGCCACCGTGATCCCCTATTACCAGCGTTTTATGGCGCGCTTCCCCGATGTGGTGGCGCTGGCCGATGCCCCTGTCGACGAGGTGCTGCACCACTGGACCGGCCTTGGCTACTACGCCCGGGCCCGTAACTTGCACAAAGCAGCCCAGCAGATCCGCGATCACCACCACGGCCTCTTCCCCGAGCGCTTTGACGAGGTGATGGCCTTGCCGGGGATTGGCCGCTCCACCGCTGGTGCCGTGCTGTCGCTCTCCCTCGGTCAGCCCCACGCCATTCTCGATGGTAACGTGAAGCGGGTGCTTACCCGTTGGCTGGCGCTGCCGGGCTGGCCCGGTCAGAAACAGGTAGAAAACGAGCTGTGGGAGATTGCCATCCGGTTAACTCCCAAGCTGGGCGTGGCGCACTACAACCAGGCGATGATGGATATCGGGGCCACCATCTGTACCCGCAGCAAGCCCGCCTGCGATCGCTGTCCGGTGCGGGCCGATTGCCAGGGCTTGTCGCAAGGTAATCCCACCACCTATCCCAACAGCAAGCCCAAGAAGAGTATCCCTGCCCGCGACGGCATCATGCTGCTGATCCGCCATGGCGATGAGCTGCTGCTGGAGAAGCGGCCGCCACAGGGGATCTGGGGCGGTCTCTACTGCTTCCCGCAGGTGGCCTCGCTGGCCGAGGTGGATGGTCTGCTGGCAAATCTCGGGCTGGCGCACCACGGTTATCGGGAACTGGCCGGTTTTCGCCACACGTTCAGTCACTTCCACCTCGATATTCAGCCTTTACTGATCGAGATAGATAGCGCACCGGCGCTGCGGCTCATGGAAGGCGATCACCGACTCTGGTATAACTTACGCCATCCTGCCGAGGTGGGGCTGGCGGCCGCCACTGCCCGCCTGCTCGCCTATCCGGACTTACAACAATAGAGGTCAACATGAGCCGTACTGTATTTTGCCAACGCTTGAAAAAAGAGGGCCCGGGCCTGGATTTTCAACTCTATCCCGGTGAGCTCGGCAAGCGTATTTTTGACAACGTCAGCAAGGAAGCCTGGGCCGAATGGCAGAAGAAGCAGGTGATGCTGATCAACGAGAAGAAGCTCAACATGATGAATCTTGAGCATCGTCAGTTGCTGGAAAAAGAGATGGTCAGCTACCTGTTTGATGCCGGTGAAGTAGAGATCGACGGTTATACCCCTCCCAGCCAGTAAGCCGTCCAGCTGTGCTACATGTGAACAGGGGCAGGCATTGCCCGATGTTACTGTTGGCGATGACACCTCTTCCTGTTTGCAACAAATGAATGATGGGCGGCATGTCCGCCCGTTTTGAGGATTTTATGGGCCGAATTTTTTGGCTGCTGTGTACCTTGTGGTTTCTCTCTGCCTGTTCGTCTTCTCCCAAGCCCAACGGGAGCGAGGGTGACGATCTGGTCAACGGCAAGGACATTCGCGGTTTTGAACACATGATTAGTGCACTCTCCCATAACGTGAACGAAATATGGGGGCGGGAAGCGCTGTTTGCCGGCAAGTTTGACTACGTCAAATACACGGATCAGTACAAAAGCCGGGCGCATATCGACTTTTCCAGTGGTCATATCATGGTGGAGACGGTATCCAGTGTCGATCCGCGGGCTCATTTACGCCGCGCCATCATTGAGACCTTGCTGACACCGGATGACCCGGCGGAAGTGGATCTCTACTCTGACCGTGAAATCGTCCCCGGTGGCGAGCCGTTCCTGTATGGTCAGGTGCTGGACAATCTGGGTCAGCCGATCCGTTTTGACTGGCGTGCCGAGCGTTATGCCGACTACCTGCTGAGTACGGCAATGAAAAAGCGTACCTTGGGGATCCGCACCATCTTCTTCGTGGATATTCCGATGGTGGCAAACCATGAGGATAAGCGGGGCTACAAGTATGCAAACATCATTCGTGACGCATCCCGTAAATATAAGGTGCCCGAGAGCCTGATCTATGCGGTGATCAAGACAGAGAGCAGCTTCAACCCCTATGCGGTGAGCCATGCTAACGCCTATGGCCTGATGCAGGTCATTCCTGCCACTGCAGGACGGGATGTCTACCAGCGGGTCAAGGGCAAGAGTGGTCAACCGACCCGGGAGAACTTGTTTAATCCGGCCTACAACATTGATGTCGGCACCGCTTATCTGCACTTGTTGCAAACGGTCTATCTGGTGGATATCGAGGATCCCCGTTCCCGTCGCTATGCGGTGATTTCAGCCTACAACGGTGGTGCGGGTGGGGTGCTCAACACCTTCTCGCGGGATCGCAAGGCTGCGCCTGGCAAGATAAACCGGCTCTCGCCAGAAGCTGTCTACCAGGTGCTGACCGAGCAGCATCCGAAAGCAGAAGCGCGGCGTTATCTTTACAAGGTTGATCAGGCCGAGAAAGGCTTCAAACGCTCCTATGTTGGACGTGCCGGTTAACCAGAGCCAATGCAAAAGGGCGCTTGATATCAAGCGCCCTTTTTACGTCTGGCCAAATTGCAGGTTGTTACGCCTTATTTGGCGATAAAGCCACCCTTGCTCTGCGGGGCCGCGCCCACTTTCTCCAGGGTTTTCACTTCTACTTCGGTCTTGTTCCAGCTGTGGTCCACTTCACCGCGGATGCGGATCTGATCATCCGGGCCCACTTCGGTACCGCGCCACACATCCTGATCCACTTCGACCTCCACTTCACCACTGGCATCACGGAACAGGTAGTTCTCGCCGCCAAGATGCTTGACCAGTTTTCCTTCCAGTGTGGCCCAGCTGTCATCGGCCAGATCTTTCAGTTGAGCAACCGAGACCTTGTTCTGCTCTTGCGGGCCGGTATAGGCCGCCATGGCAAAAGAGGAGACAGACATCAGGGTCAACAGTCCGATTACGCTTGCGCTTGCCTTGTTCATTTCATACTCCTGTCGTTGGTATGAGGGCATTGTGCAGCGAGGGGCGTGAAACAAGCGTGAAAGAAATGCGCAGGTGTGATTGTCTGTTTTGTGAGCGCAAGCGATTTCAGCGCCGACGAGGCATGTGGGACTTTATCAGGCTCTGTAATCTGTCGTCTTCACCAGAAGTCAGTGGCGGCAGACTCTTCCCGTGCTTGCCGTCATTCGAGGGGAAGTTCGCAGGTCAAACCTGCTTAATCGAAGAGAATAACAATATGAAAAAATGGCTTGTTTGTTTATTGGGGTTGATGGCGCTGACCGTTCAGGCGGCAGATGGGCGTCAGCCTTTTTCCCGGATCGTGATGTTTGGTGACAGCCTCTCCGACACCGGCAAGATGTACAAGAAGATGAGGGGGTATCTCCCCTCCAGCCCGCCCTACTTCAATGGGCGTTTCAGCAACGGGCCGGTCTGGCTGGAGCTGCTGCGTGACCAGCATTTCCCCGGACTGCTATTGGCCAACGAGGCGGAAGGCGGTGCGACAGCGGTGGCCTACAACAAGCTGGGCTGGTTTAACAAGTGGGCATGGGATCCCAAGTATCAGGTGATCAACAACCTCGATTACGAGATCGATCAGTTCCTGAAAAAGGACAGGTTCCGCCCCGATGACCTGGTGGTGCTCTGGGTCGGTGCCAATGACTATCTGGCCTATGGCTGGAATACCGAGCGGGATGCAGATCGGGTGATCGATACCGTCCGGCTGGCATCGAACCGCTTGGTGCTCAACGGTGCCCGGCAGATCCTGCTGTTTAACATTCCGGATTTGGGACAGACCCCGTCAGCCCACAGTATGAAGGTCGTCGAGAAGGTGCGCCATGTCGCCAGCTATCACAACAAGCGCCTGCAAAGCCTTACTCGTGAGCTGGCCCCCCTCGGTATTGTGAAGTTGTTCGAGGTAGACAAGCAGTTTGACGAAATGGTGAAAGAGCCACAGAAATTTGCTCTGAGTAATACAGAACAAGCATGTTATAGCGGCAGTTATATCTGGAAGCCGTTTTCTGGTAGCGCTCTGGGCATCGCAGCCGATCCCGCTTTGAGCCTGTCCGAGCGGGTGGCCATTGCTGGCAACCCGATCCTGGCACAGGCAGTGGTGAGCCCGCAGGCAATACGCAACGCAGCTGCGCTCAATTGTGATGAGCATATGTTCTGGGATCAGGTGCATCCGACCAGGACGGTGCATAAGGCATTGGGTCAGCGGGTTGCTGATTTCATCGATCAGCACTACGAGTTTATCCGTCGCTGATAGCATTCAGGGCCAGCTTGCGCTGGCCCTCATCCCGCTCCCCCCCCTTTGGCGTCCGTTTTTTAATCGCTGCCAGTTCAAATAACAGGCTTTTTATTGCTGCCTTTGCAATAAAGTTGCGTTAGAGTGTTTTTTGTTAATTGATATCATTGGCTTGAAGGCAAGCTAATCTTGATAAGCCACTATGGCGTTTGGTGGTCGTGGCTATAAGACGAAGTGGTATCCACTCACTTCCTCCTACATAAAAAATTGCAGAGGCTCAGATATGAAAAAATCATTGATTACCTTGCTGGTTACCGGTCTGCTGGCGGCCAATGCTCAGGCAGCCGGCCAAGATAACACCTGGTATGGCGGTGCCAAACTGGGCTGGTCCAATTTTTATGGCGTAGATGAAAGCAATGCGCTGACCCTTGGCAATGAGACCAACGATGCCTTGGGCGCAGGTGTGTTTGGCGGCTATCAGATCAACAAGAATCTGGGCCTGGAGCTGGGTTACGACTACCTGGGCAATTACAAATACGATGCAGTGAAGAGTGGCGCTGCATTTAGTGATGAAGTGAAGGCTCAGCTGGCACAATTGACCCTGAAACTGGGTTTCCCGGTCACCGAGAGCCTGGATCTTTATGGCCGTGTCGGTGGCGGCTATGGCTGGGCTGACACCAAGAGCGATGTTTACAAAGATGACAGTCGTTTCGTGGTGGTGGGCGCACTGGGTGCCGAGTATGCCTTTAATCGCGACTGGGCGGCTCGCTTTGAGTACCAGTATTCAACGCCATACGGCAGCCGTGAAGATACCGGCGTGAGAATGGATAACGGCCTGCTGTCACTGGCTGCAGTCTATCGTTTTGGCCAGGTCGCGCCGGTTGCTGCTGTGCCTGCGCCAGCCCCCGCACCAGCTCCCGAGCCGGTGGTGGTTGAGAAGCAGTTCACCCTGAGCTCCGATGTGCTGTTCGACTTCAATAAGGCAACCCTCAAGCCACAAGCCAGTCAGGCGCTGGATACCCTTTACAGCCAGATTGAAGAGGCGCGACCCAAGGATGGTGTGGCAACCGTGATTGGTCACACTGACCGTATCGGCTCTGACGCCTACAACCAGAAATTGTCCGAGCAGCGTGCCCAGACCGTTGCCAACTATCTGGTTGGTAAAGGGATCCCCGCAGCCAAGATCAATGTTGAAGGGCGTGGTAAATCCTCACCTGTTACCGGCGACAGCTGTGTTAGCAAGTCCAAGCGTGAGCTGATTGTCTGCCTGGCACCAGATCGTCGCGTTGATGTGAAGGTGGAAGGTGTCAGCGAGGTGCAGCAGTAATCCTTCGTACTGAGCTGATTTTCTCAGGGGCTGATATGAACAGCCCCTGCTGGATCAGGGAATACGAAAAAGCCAGTCAGTTGATCTGACTGGCTTTTTTACGTTGGCATGGTGGCCGGACTGGGGATGAAATCAGGAAGGGAGCGGCATCACCCGGTTGCGCCCCAGCTCCTTTGCTTTGTAGAGCAATTTATCGGTGCGCTCAACCAGACAGTCTGCGTTCTCTTGGCGATTAAACTCACCTACTCCGAATGACGCTGTGATGTGATCGATGCGACGGCCCGATTTACGATCGAGGATCGACATCCGCTCGACGGCGCGGCGCATGCTCTCTGCCATCTGTCTGGCCAGAGCAAGAGTGCGATGGGGGACCAGCATGGCAAACTCCTCCCCGCCGATCCGATAAGCGCTAACCCCCTCCTGGCAGGCATCTCGCAGTCGCTTGCTAAACGCACGCAGTACCTGATCACCCAGCAGGTGGCCATATTCGTCATTGAAATTTTTGAAGCGGTCGATATCGGCGAGGATCAGCGAGAAAGGCTGCTGGCTGCGGATCAGTCCTTCAATCTCAAGATCGAAAGCACGCCGATTAAGCAGGGAGGTCAGAGCATCCTCATTGGCCAGCTTGCGGGTTTCGTTGAGTGCCTCGCGCAGCTCTTTGATCTCTTTTTCAGCATTACTGATCTGGTTGCGAAAGTGCATGGTCGACATCCGCACATCCCGTGATTCGCGTACCAGATCCCGCAGGATAGCCATAGTGTCTTCCAGGCTCAACCCTTGCTCATCGATCTGGCTGAGTCGGCCAAAACTCTTGTCGAGCATCTCCTGAAACATCCCGGTATCGGAGATGGCATCTTGCATGGAGTGGCCGATTTCATTGGTCATGGCAGCCAGATTGAGCTTTATCGCCTCGATTTGTTTCTCATCCTGATCGGCGAGATGCTGATGATAGAGCCGCTCGCAGGTGACCAGAGAGCAGGTACCCTGCTGTTTGACGGCGAGATCAATGGCTTTATTTAGCTCGGGCATGCTGGCCGAAACATAGCTGTACCACAGGTGGTAATTGTCCGGTGTCGTGGGTATCTGGTACTTGATCATCAAGGGAACCGCCTGTTTGAGATAGGCGGCTGATTGGGCAAAAGTATCCTTACTCATGAGTTATTGGTCTCATCATGCCAGCAAACTTGATTCAGTATGACAGAGAGATTGGCCAAAAGGCAGTCGATGGATGCCATTCGCCCCCCCCTTCGATATAATGTCTGGGTTACTACCTACCCTAAGGCCTGCTTATGTCTCAAAAAGATCCTTTCCTCCAACGCGAGGCCGAAAAATACGAAAATCCCATCGCCAGTCGCGAGATGCTGCTGGAACTCATCAAGGGCCACGAAAAGCCCATGTCTCGGGAAGAGTTGGCCAAGGCCCTCAAACTGACCGATGAAGAGCCGCTGGAAGCGTTGCGCCGTCGTCTGCGTGCCATGGAGCGTGATGGACAACTGGTATTCACTCGTAACCAATGCTACGCCTTGCCGGATCGTCTGAATCTGGTCAAAGGCACTGTACTTGGCCACAAAGATGGTTTCGGTTTTCTGCGCCCGGAAGGTGGTGGACCTGATCTCTTTTTGAACAATCGCGAGATGCAGCGCCTGATGCATGGCGACTATGTGCTGGTGCAGCCGACCGAGATTGACCGCAAGGGTCGTCAGGAAGCGCGTTTGGTGCGCCTGCTCAAGTCCCGTGAGGCAGACATTGTCGGCCGTTACTTCGTCGAGAATGGCGTTGGTTTCGTGGTGCCGGATGACAGCCGTATCGGTCAGGACATCATCATTCCGGAAGGTGAGAATAAAGGTGCTCGCCAGAGCCAGGTGGTGGTGGTGCGCATCAACCAGCGCGCTACCTCCCGCAGCAATGCAGTCGGTTCTGTATTGGATGTGCTGGGCGAAAATATGGCACCGGGGATGGAGATTGAGATCGCCTTGCGCACTCACAGCATCCCGCATACCTGGCCTGAAGAGGTGACCAAAGAGGTTGCTGGCTTGGGCGAGCAGGTGCCAGAGAAAGCCAAAGAGGGTCGTATCGATCTGCGTGCATTGCCGCTGGTGACCATAGATGGTGAAGATGCCCGCGACTTCGATGATGCGGTCTTCTGTAAAGCCAAACGCAGTGGCGGCTGGCGCCTGTGGGTTGCCATTGCCGATGTCTCTGCGTATGTGAAGCCTGGCACAGCGCTGGATGCCGAAGCCTATCAGCGCGGCAACTCCGTCTATTTCCCCGAGTTCGTGGTGCCCATGTTGCCGGAGGTGCTCTCCAACGGTCTGTGCTCCCTGAACCCGCAAGTTGACCGTCTGTGCATGGTGTGCGAGATGACTATCTCCGCATCTGGCCGCATGTCCGGTTACAAGTTCTATGAAGCAGTGATGAACTCCCACGCGCGGCTGACTTACAGCAAGGTCGCCGCGATTTTGGATGGCGATGCGAAACTGCGTCAGCAATATGATCCGCTGGTGGGTCATATCGAAGAGCTCAACACGCTCTACAAGGCGCTCAAGCATGCCCGCCATCAGCGCGGTGCGGTGGAGTTCGAGAGCGAAGAGACGCGCTTTATCTTCAACGCTCAGCGCAAGATCGACCAGATAGTGCCACTGGTGCGTAACGATGCTCACAAGATCATCGAAGAGTGCATGATCCAGGCGAACGTGGCCGCTGCCCGTTACATCGAAAAGAACGAAGCCTCAGCCCTGTTCCGGGTGCACGATCGTCCGGGCGAAGAGCGCCTGACCGGTTTCCGTGACTTCCTGGCCGAGCTGGGCCTGGAGCTTAAGGGTGGCCTAGAGCCAGAGCCGAAAGACTTTGCCGAGCTGGCTGCCAAGTTTGAAGGGCGCCCGGATGCGGAGCTGCTCTCCACCATGCTGCTGCGCTCTATGCGTCAGGCCATCTATCAGGCTGACAACATCGGTCACTTCGGGCTGGCATTGAAGTCCTACGCGCACTTCACCTCGCCGATCCGTCGTTATCCAGACCTCATCCTGCACCGTGCCATCAAGTATCAGACTGCCAAGGAGCAACAGGGCAACCTGCGCAACAAGTGGACCCCGAGCGGTGGTTATCACTACCAGCTGGAAGAAGTGGACCCGATGGGTGAGCACTGCTCCATGACCGAGCGTCGTGCCGACGATGCCACTCGCGATGTGGCTGACTGGCTCAAGTGTGAGTACATGCTGGATCATGTGGGTGACGAGTTCGATGGCGTTATTGCCAGCGTCACCGGTTTTGGCTTCTTTGTTCGCCTGGCCGACATCCACATCGATGGTCTGGTCCATGTCAGCACCCTCACCAACGACTACTACCAGTTTGATCCCCTGCACATGCAGCTGATCGGCGAGAATTTCCGCCGTCGCTACCGTCTGGGTGACAAGGTGCGGGTCAAGGTGATGGGCGTCAACCTGGATGATCGCAAGATTGACTTCGTGATGGTGGAAGCGCCACTCACCGGCAAGGATGGCAAAGAGGTGGTGCGCAAGCCTGCCAAGGGTGGCCAGCGTCACGATAAACGTAAAGAGGGTAAGGATAGCGGCAAATCCGACAAGGGTAGCCGCGCCAAACCGAGCAACAGACGACCGAGCAAAAATGCTCGCGATAAGGCCAAGAGCACGAAATGAGTACTGAACTGATCTACGGCATTCACGCTGTATCTGCGCTGCTTGAGCGCACCCCGGAGCGTTTTATCGAGGTGTGGGCCCTCAAGGGACGCGATGACGACCGGCTGCAACCGCTGTTGACCGAGCTGGAATCCCTCGGTCTCAAGGTGCAGGGCGTGAACCGCAAGACCCTTGACGACAAAGCGGAAGGTAACAATCACCAGGGCATTATGGCCAAGGTGATTGAGGCCCCCAAGCTGGCCGAGCACGATCTGGCCAGCTTGCTGGACAGCCTGGTAGAACAAAAAGCCCAGCCTTTCCTGCTGGTGCTGGATGGGGTGACCGACCCGCATAACCTCGGTGCCTGCCTGCGCAGCGCCGATGCGGCTGGCGTCCATGCGGTGATCGTGCCGCGTGACAAGGCCAGCGGCCTGACGTCGGTGGTGCGTAAAGTCGCTTGCGGCGCCGCCGAAGTGGTGCCGCTGATCCAGGTGACCAACCTGGCCCGCAGCCTGCGTGAGTTGCAGGATCGCGGTGTCTGGCTGGTTGGTACTGCGGGTGAGGCCGATCATGACCTCTATCAGGCCAAGTTGACTGGCCCGATGGCATTGGTGATGGGTGCTGAAGGCAAAGGGATGCGCCGCCTGACTCGCGAACATTGCGATGAACTGGTTAGCATTCCGATGGCGGGGGCGGTATCCAGCCTCAACGTATCGGTGGCCACTGGCGTTTGCCTGTTCGAAGCCGTGCGTCAGCGTCGCAGCTAGTGTCATGATGACCGACAGACCCCCCTTTAGTTGGGAGCAGGTCACTGAAGAGCAGGAGGCCACGCGCCTCCTCTCTTTTGCCCGTTCGCTGACCCTTACCCCCAGATCCTGCCTCTGGCACGCCGGTGACAGCCCGGATCTGCTGGTCAGGGTGGAGCAGGGACTGCTACGGGCCAAGGTGGTGCTGGCGGATGGGCGCGAGTACATCAAGGAGTTTTACTGGGAGGGGGACGAGTTTCTCGACTTCCATCATCTGCTCAGTGGCGAGCCCGCCCGCTATAGCGTGGAGGCGCTGGAGCCCTGCCGCCTGCAAATCTTCCAGCTGACGGATCTGCGCCAACTTCCCTGTTGGTCAGGCTGGTATCAGCACTTGCTTGCCGTGCAACTGCGTATCAAAGAGGAGAAAGAGCTGCTGCTGTTGACTGGAAGTCCGCAGGCTCGCTACCAGCACTTCTTGCAATGTTTCCCCGGGCTGGCCGCCAGAGTGCCGGATCACCAGATCGCCGCCTATCTTGGCATCACCCCCATCAGCCTGAGTCGCATTCGTAAACGGCTGAAAGTGCTTAACAATGAGTAGTGTCGCCTATTCGCCATGAGGGGCAGTGTCGCCACCCGATTTCCAACCTCTCACACAGTTCGTTTCGGCATCACGCCTGCCGGTCAGCCTGAGCCGCATTTGCAAACGGCTGAAAGAACTTAACCAAGGTTAATGCCAGCGCAGATCCGCCCGATTATGCTGGCAGGCCGAATTGATAAGGAGTTGCCAATGAACTGGATCCTGAAACCCTGGTCCGAGCTGACCACTGATGAGTTGTACGAGTTGCTGGCACTGCGGGCCGAGGTGTTCGTGGTGGAGCAGACCTGCCCCTTCCAGGATCTGGACGGGTTGGATCGCCGCGAGGGGGTCTGGCACCTGCTTGGTTATCAGGGTGAGCAGCTGGCCGCTTATGCCCGGATCATGGCGCCCGGCATTGTTGATCAGGGCGGCGATGAGAGTGGTGTTGCCATCGGTCGGGTAGTCACCTCGCCCAGGGCGAGAGGGGGCGGTCTCGGCCATCAGTTAATGGGTGAAGCGGTGAATGCGTGCGAGGCGCGCTGGCCAGCCCACAGTATCTGGCTCGGCGCCCAAGCCCATCTGCAGGGCTTCTATGGTCAGCATGGCTTTGTGGCTGAAGGGGAAGGTTATATCGAAGACGATATTCCCCATATCGGTATGCGCAAAGTAGCCAGTAGCCAATAAAAATCACGCTGTGAGCGTGACTCGCTACCCTGCCAATACGCTACATCGCCTCATCTTTTACGGGTGGTGGCGATAGCGCGAGTGGTGAGATAGCAGATGAAAAACGGCCATCCCGAGGGATGGCCGTTTTGCTATGGCAGGGAAAGCGCACCGTGATGATTACTTCTTTTTCTTCTTTGCGGTCTTCTTCTTGCCATCTTTTGGCTTTTTCTTCTTCACCGGCACCCGGGCTTCTTTGTGCTTGGGGCGCAGGGAGTCGATCACCCGGCGCTTGAGACGCTCTTCGGTATAACGTTCGATCTTGGCGACGATGGCCATGTCATGGGCTTCGACCAGACTGATGGCGCAGCCACGGTTGCCAGCACGGCCGGTGCGGCCGATCCGGTGGACGTAAACGTCGGTGCCGTAGGGCATGTCATAGTTGATGACATGGCTGACGTTGGGCAGGTCGATGCCGCGGGCGGCGACATCGGTGGCGACCAGGAAGGGGACTTCACCGGCGTGGAACTTGCGGATCGACTCGACGCGCTTGCTCTGCTCCATCTCGCCACGGATCCAGGCGCAGGAGATGCCTGCTGCCTGCAATTGACCAGATAGCTCGGCCAATCGCTCGCGGGTTCTGACGAAGACAATCGCCTTCTGGGTTTCCGGATCTTTGAGGATATGGATCAGCAACGCCAGCTTGTGGGCGGCGTCATCGGCCAGATGCACCCACTGGGTGATCGGACGGCGTTCGCTGCGCGGCGGCTCGGCGTGCAGCTCGACCGGGTTGTTGAGGATCTCGTTGGCGAATCGCTCCAGACCCGCCCCTTCCAGCGTGGCGGAGAACAGCATGGTGTGCTTGCGGTAGCGCGCTTCGGCGACGATGCGGTTCACATCCTTGATAAAGCCCATGTCCAGCATACGGTCCGCTTCATCCAGCACCAGTACCTCGATGTCGTGGCTCTCGAACTCCTCTTTCTCGATGTACTCGAGCAGACGACCCGGGGTGGCGACCACGATATCGGTGGTCTTGGTCAGGGCCGGCAGCTGCTCATCGTGGCTGACGCCGCCGATGATGGTCTCGATGCTGAGGTTGGTGTGGGCCGCCAGCGCCTTGGCGTGGGCGGTGACTTGCAGTGCCAGCTCGCGGGTCGGGGTCAGGATCAGCATGCGGCACGGGCCCGGCTTGCGGCGCGGGAAGTCCAGCAGATGCTGGAGCGCCGGCAGCAGGAAGGAGGCCGTCTTGCCGGTACCGGTTGGAGCGGATGCCAGAATATCGCGGCCGTCCAGGGCTGGCTCCAGCACCATCTGCTGGATGGTGGTGGGGCGGGTGAATCCCATCTCGGCCAAGGCCCGGTTGAGGGCGGGATTCAGGTCGAAATCATCAAAGGACTGGCTCATGGCAATACTCGGTCATTAAGGAAACGGCAGATTATAGGCGATTATCTCGTCGGCTCCTATGGCGAGTGTGGCTTAGCCGCTATAATCGCCCACCATTTTCACTGATGACGGGGGCCAGATGGGGCGTAGCCGCGGATTTACCTTCAAACAGTTCCATATCAACCACGATCGCTGCGCCATGAAGGTGGGCACCGATGGCATTTTGCTCGGTGCCTGGGCGCCGGTCGAACAGGTGCGCCGGGTGCTCGATATTGGCACCGGCAGTGGTCTGATCGCTCTGATGCTGGCTCAGCGCAGCATATCTGACTGCTTCATCGATGCAGTGGAGCTGGATAAGGATGCAGCGGCCCAGGCAAGAGAGAACGTGGCGGCATCACCCTGGGCCGAGCGAGTCGCGATTATCGAGCGCGCTATTCAGGATTATCAGGGCGAACCCTACGATCTTATCGTCTCCAACCCCCCCTATTTTGTGGCAGGCCAGTCATTTAGCGATCCGGCGCGGGCATTGGCCCGTCATACCGGCGCCCTCGACAGCCACGCATTACTGGCGGCCTGCGATCGTTTGCTGAGCCCGAACGGGCAGGTGGCGCTGGTGCTGCCGACGGCGATGGCCGATGAAATTTTATGCATCTCGGCGCATTATGATCTGCATGGGATTTGTTATACAGCTGTTATCACCAGAGAGGGTAAAGAGGCAAATCGCGTTTTATTGCTACTTGGCAGAGGATTAAACAGGTGTGAGAGGGGCAGTATTGTGATCCATTCTGCTGATGGAGGCTATTCCGACAGATATATCCATCTGACCATTCCCTACTATTTGAAGATGTAAATTTCGTCTTGAACTATTTTTTCACGCCATTATGCTGGTTCCAGATCGAGCGCCCGCTCCAGACCAGCTAAAACCACTGGTTGTGATGAAAAAACACGCGGGGCTCTTTTTTTATCCCCCCTGAACACACCCGGTCAGTGACCGATAAAAACTATAACAAGCAATAATTTACAAGACAGACGAGGTTCAACTTGACGAAATCACTCACATTGTCCGATGTACTCGGATTGGGGTTTATGACCTTCGCCTTCTACTTGGGCGCTGGCAATATCATTTTCCCGCCGTTGGCCGGTTACATGGCCGGTGAGCACCTCTCCCTGGCGATGTTTGGCTTCCTGGTCACCGCCGTGGGCCTGCCCCTGGTGACCATTCTGGCCGTGGCCAAAGCTGGCAATGGCTGGGCTGGCATGACCAAACTGCTGCCTACCGGTATCGCCACCGCGCTGGCCGTTGCCATCTATATCATCATTGGCCCGGCCTTTGCCGCGCCCCGTACCGGTCTGGTTGCCTATGAAATGGGCCTCAAGCCTTTTATCGGCGACATGGGTCAAGCGGGTCTGGCTGCCTACACTGTGGTCTTCTTCGGTATCGCCATGCTGGTCTCCATGAACCAGGGTAAGTTGATGGACGCCATCGGCAAATACCTGACGCCGGTTCTGATGCTGCTGTTGCTGACTCTGGCTGTAGGGGTATTCGTGGCGCCGCAGGGCACCATGCCTGATGCGTCCGGTGACTATCAGAACAGCCCCTTCGTCAAAGGGATCCTGGAAGGCTACAACACCATGGACACTCTGGCGTCCCTGATGTTTGGTGCCCTGATTGTCGACTTGCTGCGCAAGAAAGGGATCAACGACTACAAGAGCCAGTTCAAGTATCTGGCGATTGCTGGCCTCATCTCTGCCATTGGTCTGTGCGTGGTGTACGTTTCCCTGTTCCGTCTGGGTAACACCGCTGCGGGCGTGGCAACCGATGTCAGCAACGGTGGCGCTATCGTCAACGCCTACGTGCTGAGTCTGTTTGGTCAGCCCGGCCAACTGATCCTGGCGGCCATCATTACCCTGGCTTGCTTTACTACCGCTGTGGGTCTGATCTCCGCCTGTTCCGACTTCTTCCACAACCTTACCGGTATCAGCTACCAGAAGCTGGTGGTGGTGCTGGGCGTTATCTGCGCCGTGGTTGCCAACGTGGGTCTGAGCCAGTTGATCAGCCTCTCCATCCCGGTGTTGGTTGCTATCTATCCGGTTGCAGTGGCGCTGGTGCTGGTCACTTTCCTGAAAGGCTACTTCGGTCGTCCTCGTCTGGTGTTCCGTGCTGTGCTGGTGGTTGCCTTCCTGTTCGGTTGCCTGGATGGTCTGGGTGCTGCCGGTATGAAGATGGATGCGTTTGCCTTCCTGCCGCTGTTCGACAAGGGCCTCGCCTGGCTGATGCCAACCCTGCTGGCCTGCGTGGTAGGCATGGTGGTTCGCCCGAGCGAGAAACTGGCCGCCGAAGCTGCCTGATCACCTGATGTGATGTTGCCAAGAGCCTGCCCCGTGCAGGCTCTCTTGTTTTCAGCCAGTCTCGCTGCGGCACAGCGGTTGGCACCGCCATGACGGTCACTGTGTACAGATAGCATCTGACCAGCCGTTGCTACTTGCTTGCGCCCTTGCCACTCCTCTGCTGCCCGTTCTCACCTCTCATCCTGCACGCCCGAGGCGCTATCCGCTGCTGAATAGCCGAACCGTTCGGTGATTAATTCTGCTTGGATAAATTGTTTCAAGATATTACTTGGTGATTGAGATCGAACTCCTCTTCTTTATGCTAAGGATGGAGCGCCTCATCCGGTCTGCGGGCCGAATGGGCGCCAGAGGTATTGTTACCGGTTATCTGCCAGGCAGTGGGTGCAATCAATAACAAGCTGATAAAGGCAGATGAGGTTGGGTTTGACGAAATCATTGAAGTTGTCCGACGTATTCGGATTGGGGTTTATGACGTTTGCTTTCTATCTGGGGGCAGGCAATATCATTTTTCCGCCGCTGGCCGGTTTTATGGCTGGTGAGCATCTGCTGGCCGCCATGTGCGGCTTTTTGCTGACGGCGGTGGGCTTGCCGCTGATCACCCTGATTGCGGTGGCCAAGGGGAGCTCGGGGGGCGGCGCGGGCGGATGGACCGGGATGACCCGCTATCTGCCCGCCGGGGCGGCGACGGCGCTGGCCATCACTATCTACATCATCATGGGGCCCGCCTTCGCCATTCCCCGCACCGGTCTGGTCGCCTACGAGATGGGGCTCAAGCCCTGGCTCGGGGATGCCGGTCATGAGGGACTGCTGATCTACACCCTGAGTTTCTTTGCGCTGGTGATCCTGGTGTCACTCGATCGGGGCAAGCTGCTCGATGCTATCGGCAAGTATCTGACTCCGGCCCTGATGGCGATGCTGCTTATTCTGGCGGTCGGGGTCTTTATGGCGCCGCAGGGCACCATGCCCGATGCCAGCGGCGAGTACATCAGTGCGCCGCTCACCAAGGGGATGCTGGAGGGGTACAACACCATGGATACCTTGGCCTCCCTGATGTTTGGCGCCCTGATCATCGGTTTGCTGCGCCAGAAGGGGATCGAGGATTATCGCAGCCAGTTCAAGTACCTCACCATTGCGGGCTTGATCTCGGCGGTCGGGTTGTCGGCGGTGTATGTCTCGCTCTTTCAGTTGGGCAACAGCGCCGGTGGGGTGGCGAGCGATGTCAGTAATGGCGGCGCCATCGTCAATGCCTACGTGCTGAGCCTGTTTGGCCAGCCGGGGCAGTTCATTCTGGCCGCCATCATCACTCTGGCCTGTTTTACCAGCGCGGTCGGCTTGCTCTGTGCTGGCGCAGACTACTTCCACGGCCTGACCGGCTGGGCCTATCGCAACTGGGTCATGCTGCTGGGGGCGCTCTGTGCGCTGGTCGCTAATGTGGGGTTGAGTCAGCTGATCAGCCTCTCCATTCCGGTGCTGGTGGCCATCTATCCGGTTGCCATCGCGCTGGTACTGGTCACCTTCCTCAAGGGGTGGTTTGCCCATCCACGGTTGGTGTTCCGTGGCGTGCTGGCGGTTGCCTTTCTGTTTGGCTGTCTCGATGGGCTGGGTGCTGCCGGTATGAAGATGGACGGCTTTGCCTTCCTGCCGCTGTTTGACCAGGGCCTCGCCTGGCTGATGCCGACCCTGCTGGCCTGCATAGTCGGTATATTGGTGCGTCCGGGCGCTAAACTGGCTGCCGAAGCGGCCTGATCCCAGGTTAACGAGATAGCAAAGAGGCCAGCATCTGCTGGCCTCTTCTATTGTTGCGGTAGTTATGTTCTAACGATTTGACGGTTCAGATTTGCGGGGCTGCCGGTTTTGGTTTTCCCTCCAGCCCATACCAGTGGCTGCTGATGCGTCCCTCATGCCACTCGAGGGTACCCCATGGATCCTTGGCCTCCCAGCGCGGGAAGTTGATGAGCACCCGGTTATCCTCGTACTTGTAGAGGGAGGTGCTGATCTGGATATCCGACAGGATCAGCAGCAGGGCCCAGCAGATGAAAATCCATTTCAATGCTTTCCACATAGGGTTACTCGAAGCAGATTTCGATAGTGGCGCGGCCGTAATCTGATTCGAACGGCATCATGATCTTGGTGCCATCGGCCCGGTGGGTGATGGTGTGATTGGGGCCGGAGACGATGATGGGGGTTGCCATGTCAAACTCGTAACCCTTCTCACCCAGCATCCGCTTGGCACCACCGGTTACCATGTTGGTGATCTCGCCCACCATGTCGGTCACTTCTTCGTTGATGGTGGCGGGGGCTTCCCCCAGCATACGGCGCATGATCTCCAGCGCCAGACCCTTCTCGAAGCTGATGGAGAGGGAACCACGAGTCTGCGGGCCGACCATGCCGATCAGGCCGGAGACATCGCCGCGTGCCAGCTCATCCATCTTGCGTTTCGGTTTGCCCGGTTTGAGTTCCAGTTGTGCCATGGTCGAGAGCACATTGAGCAGGGATAGCAGGAACGGATTTACAAAATCAGCCTTCATGATGACTTCCTACAGTGGGCGTACAGCGAGCACATTGGCCATGTGCCTCGATTGTCTTATTGGTAATAGTAAAACCATGCAAGTGGGCTTGCTCGGAAAACGCGCTATCGATCGCCGTATCGTGAAGCTCGACCACATCACCGCACACGTCGCAAATCAGTAACTGCATCGGGTGAGCGTGATCGAAGTGGCAGCAGAAGATAAATGCGTTGAGAGATTCCACCTTGTGGGCAAAGCCCTGTTCGAGCAAAAAATCGAGCGCCCGATAGACGGTTGGCGGCTTGGCATTGGCTTCTGTTTGTTGCAACTGGGCTAACAAATCATAGGCGCTGATGGCGTTGCCGTGTGCCGCCAGCAGGCGAAATACCTGACGCCGGGTCGGGGTGAAGCGGATCCCTCGCTGTATACAGAGTCGCTCGGCTCGTTGTAAAAGTTGGTCTTGATTCATGATCGCGCAGATACCCTTTCTATTAGCCGGATACTATCACAGGGCCTCGCATGGCGCGGCGACAAAATTCATTTTCTGGGGCTGCTTCACGTTGTGATAAAATCCGCCCCTTTCTTTAGCCAACCCGGATGATTTTTATGCAGGCGCAGCGTTTTTCCATCGCCCCCATGCTGGACTGGACTGATCGGCATTGCCGTTACTTTCATCGACTGATGAGTCGCCAGACCTTGCTCTATACCGAAATGGTGACCACTGGCGCCATCATCCACGGCAAGGGGGATTATCTGGGTTACAGCGAGCAGGAGCACCCCATCTCCCTGCAACTGGGGGGCAGCAATCCCGCCGATCTGGCCCACTGCGCCAAGCTGGCCGCAGAGCGTGGCTATGACGAGATCAACCTCAACGTCGGTTGCCCTTCCGATCGGGTGCAGAACGGTCGTTTTGGTGCCTGCCTGATGGGTGAACCGGCGCTGGTGGCTGACTGCGTCAAGGCGATGCGCGATGTGGTCGATATCCCGGTGACGGTGAAGACCCGCATCGGTATCGACGATCAGGACTCCTACGAATTTCTGCAGGCCTTTATCGAACAGGTGCGCGATGCCGGTTGCGACACCTTTATCGTGCATGCTCGCAAAGCCTGGCTGAGCGGCCTGAGCCCCAAGGAGAACCGCGAGATCCCGCCCCTCGATTATCCTCGGGTCTATCGGGTCAAGCAGGATTACCCGGATCTCACCATCGCCCTCAACGGCGGCGTCACCTCCATGGAGCAGACTCTGGAGCACCTGCAACACGTCGATGGCGTGATGATGGGGCGTGAAGCCTATCAGAACCCCTACATTCTGGCGCAGGTAGACAACCTGGTGTTCGGCCAGAATAACGCCGTG
The DNA here is from genome assembly GCF_055193095.1 of Aeromonas sp. 160P. Taxonomy (NCBI): domain Bacteria; kingdom Pseudomonadati; phylum Pseudomonadota; class Gammaproteobacteria; order Aeromonadales; family Aeromonadaceae; genus Aeromonas; species Aeromonas sp. 160P. The sequence goes on from NZ_JBUXKV010000001.1 coordinate 1,415,527, forward strand.
CCGAGTCGCCACGAGGTGGTGCGGATGATGCTGCCCTATATCGAGCAGGAGCTGGCCAAGGGCAACTACCTCTCCCACATGACTCGCCACATTCTGGGGCTGTTCCAGAATATGCAGGGGGCCCGCGCCTGGCGCCGTCACCTGAGCGAGAACGCCTGCAAACCGGGCGCCGGTATTCAGGTGGTGCTGGATGCCATGGCCAAGGTGCCGGAGTTTAGCTGTGCTGAACCCCAGGTGATCATAACCGGTCAGTAACCAGCGAAGAGAGCGCCGGTCAACATGACCAAATGAGCAATGCCAGTCCGCAATGACTGGCATTTTTATTGGCGACGATAGCCGGTGATGGTGTCATGTTGGGCTGGGGTTAGCTGCGTTCATCTTGCTCAGTCACAGCGAAATCATGAATTTCACCGGTTCTCGGTTTAAAGCGCGGATCGCTATCTTTGTAGCTGCGCACCAGCGCCATCGTCTTGCAAAAGCTGGTCTGCTTGTCGTACTCCTGACGGGCCAGTTCGATAGCGCGCTCGGCCCGGCGCCGCTCCATCTTGTCAGATTTGCGATCGCTGAACTGTTGCTGCTGATGCAGCATCCAGTCGACAAACTCTTGCTGGCATTTTGCTTCATTATTGGCCTGCGCTGGCAGGGTCCATAACAGGGGGAGCAGTAACAGATAACGCATGTTCAACCGATGATAAGAGGGGGAATTCAGTAGAAGGGCGGCATTTTATGCCTAAAACTTGAGCATGAACAGTATCCAATAAGAGGGCCGCCGCAGGCGGCCCTCTTTGGTTTCAGCCTTGGCTGCCAGCTCAGTGTTTGACGAGATAGAGCTGGCGACTGTAGGCCACATCTTCCGGGTTGTTGATGGGGTAGCCCTTGAGCCATGGCTTGATGAGGCGGGCGTTGGTGTACTGGTAGATGGGGGCGATGGGGGCTTGATCCAGCAGGATCGCCTCCGCCTCGCCAAACAGCTTGCTGCGGCTGGCGGCATCCTGAGTGCTGGCCGCCTCTGCCAGCAGTTGGTCATAACGGGCATTGGCAAAGCCAGCCATGTTGCCGCTGTGACGGGAGCCCCACAGACCGAGGAACGCGGAGGGGTCGTTGTAGTCCGCCACCCAGGAGGAGCGGATCACCTCGAACTGACCACTCTGGCGGCTGTCGAGATAGGTTTTCCACTCCTGATTGGTCAGCTCGACCTCGGCGCCCAGCTTCTGCTTCCACATGCTGGCGATGGCCAGCGCCATCTTCTTGTGAATTTCCGCGGTGTTGTAGAGCAGGGTCAGCTTGAGCGGCTTGTCCGGGCCGTAACCGGCCTCCTTGAGCAGGGCCTTGGCCTTGCTGTCCAGCTCCGGCTGGCTGCTGGTGGAGAGCAGGTTGGCGGCAGGAGTAAAGCTGGCGGTCACATCCGGGGTGAAGTGATAAGCCGGTTTCTCGCCGGTGCCGAGCACCTTGTCGGCGATCAGTGCACGGTCGATGGTGTAGGAGAGCGCCTTGCGCACCCGCACATCGTCGAGCGGCGCCTGCTTGGTATTGAAGGCGTAGTAGTAGGTGCCGAGCTGATCCGGGGTGTAGACCTCATTCGGGATCTGCTGCTTTAGCTTGGCGTACTGCTCCTTGGGGAAGGATTCGGTGATATGCAGATCGCCAGCCAGATAGCGGTTGGTGGCCGCGCTCTCCTGATTGATCGGCATGAAGATCACTTTAGTCAGCACGGTATGGGCCTGATCCCAGTAGTAGGGGTTGGGGGTTAGCTCCAGCTTCTCGTTGACCACCCGGTTGTTCAGCACAAAGGCGCCGTTGCCCACCAGTTTGCCGGGTTGGGTCCACTGGTTGCCGTACTGCTCGATGCTGGCCTGATGGAGCGGTGACAGACTGGGGTGGCTCAGCAGGCTCAGGAAGTAGGGCACCGGCTGGGAGAGGGTCACCTGCAGGGTGTGGTCATCTAGGGCCTTGACCCCCAGCTCGCTGGCAGGCAATTTGTCAGCCACTATCTCGTCCACCTTGTCGAAGCGGGCCAACTGGGCAAACCAGGCGAAGGTGGCCGCCTCTTTCGGATCGACCAGCTTGCGCCAGCCGTAGACGAAGTCGCCGGCCTTGACCGGATCGCCGTTGGACCAGCGCGCATCCGGGCGCAGATGGAAGGTAAAGAACTGGTTGCCCTTGTTCTCCCAGCTGGCCGCCACCCCGGCAACCGGTTTGCCATCCGGCCCCTGGGTCAACAACCCCTCGAACAGATCCCGCAGTACCTGCAACTCCGGCAGGCCGACCAGCTTGAGCGGGCTCAGGCTCGCGGGTTCATCCTTGAGGTGGCGAACGACAATTTGTTCGGCGGCGAGTTGTGTTCCGGCGGGAATATCGGCAGCCTGAACAGCGGCGCAGCCCAACAGGGCCAGCAAGGGGCTCCATCCTTTCATGGGTCGGATCCTTCAAATAGTGTGAAGCGGGGAGAAAACTCGGCGAGAAAATGTCGCCGACAGATGGGGAATCATGATATCCCGTTTACTGGTCTGGCCGCCAGCATTTGGCTCTCAACCCCAGTCGGGGATGCGGGGGCATGCGGGTGTCTCTGCAGTTCAATGTGGCAAGGAGTATCAAACGATGAAAGCATGGTTATTGCTGGCCTGTGTGTTGAGCCAGGGCGCCTGGGCATTGGCCCCGTGCCAGAGCGAGACGGCGGTGGGCAACTGGTGCGAGATCGGCATCGATGCCTTGCATCCGACTCAGGGGGGCGTCGGCCAGATCCAGGTCGATGAGACCCAGGCCACATTGGCGGGCATGAGCGCAAAGCAGCTCGACAAGTTGATGAAAAAGAAAGAGATCCCCGTAGTGATTGCGCCGGATGGCGGCTACTGGCTGGTGGACCGGCACCATCTCACCAAGGCGCTGTGGCAACAGGGAGTCAAGGATGCCCGGGTCAAGGTGATCGGTCGCCTGCAGGATAAAGACAATTTCTGGAGCCAGATGCAGAACAACCACTGGGCCTGGCTCAAGGATGAGAAGGGGCTGCCGCTGACCCCGGAGCAGTTGCCGACCCGCATCGACAAGCTGCCCGATTACCCCTATCGCACCCTGGCCGGGTTGTTGCAGGATGCGGGCTACTTCAGCAAGAACAAGCAGGTCTATTTCGTCGAGTTTGCCTGGGCCAGCTGGCTCGGCAAGCAGATGCAGTGGATGCCGGTGGACAGCGCCAATCTGGCGGCCCGGCTGCAACAGGCCAAACGACTCGCCTGCGGCAGCGATGCCAGTGATCTGCCCGGTTATCCCGGTAAGCAGTGCAACCTTAATCAGTCAAAAACGGCGCAGTGACCGGATAAGCGATGACGGCATCCAAAGCATGCCGAAGAGGAAAGAGGGCGACCCCAGGGTCGCCCTTCTGCTGTCAGCTGGTTAGCAGTGGTCACTCATGGCACTCAGGCCAGCGGGCGGCCGCCTGCTCAAGCAGGGCGACTTCACCCTGCTGGATCAGCGGCAGCAGGGCGTTGACCTGTTCATCTGGCCAATCCCACCAGGCGAGGGCCTGCAGCCGGGCAATCTCCTTCTCGCCAAAGCGCATCCGCACTACCCTGGCCGGGGTGCCCGCCACCATGGCATAGGGCGGCACATCCTGATTGACCAGTGAGCGGGCGGCGATGATGGCGCCATCGCCGATGGTGACGCCGGGCATGATCATTGCCTCCATGCCGATCCAGACATCGTTGCCGATGCAGGTATCGCCTGCGGGGCGGTAGCTGTGCTTGAGCGCCGCCAGATCGGCAAACGGATAGGTGCTGATGAAGGCAGTGTTGTGGGTGTGGTTGCCCCCCATGATGATCTTCACCCCGGCGGCAATCTGCACATAGTCGCCGATATGGAGCCGGTCGATATGCCACAGCGGCTCCCAACCGGTGTCCGGGCTGCGGCTGAAGCGGTCGCCATGGAGGTAGCGCACCGCTACCTCTTCGAAGGGGCCATCCCAGGCGCCCGAGTAGTAGCTGTGCTGCCCTTTGAGGCAGATATTGGGGTTGGTCACCGTCAGGTGCAGGAATTCAACCTGCGACCAGTGTTGGCAGGTGTTCATGCTGGTACTCCTTTGCTGAATGGATCGGATTGGTTGCGTGCGGGTGAGCGCAGCTAATAGATCCAGACCAGCATGCGGGGCACGCAGAGCAGGGAGCAGCCCAGCATCTGCGGGAGACAAGGTCGCATTGTGGGGTGCTCCAAATAAGAGGGAAGGGCACGATCATAAGGTCGGGCGCTCGGTTTGCCAAGGTGCGGAGAGATCCTGCACTAACCCTCTGGTTGATATTTATTCTCAATTAGCCATGATAACACTCCCACGATGACGGACCCGGGAGCGCGAGATGACACCGCACAGTTGGCAACGATACATGTTGGAGGCGGATCGAGCCTGGCAGGCCGGTTCGCTGGGGGCTGCGATCTGCTTTTATCAGCAGGCGCTGGGGGATGTTTATGAGATGACCCAGGTCGAGTTGCCGGAACTGGCCACCATGCGGGTCGCCACCTGCCACCGGCTGGCCGATTTCTGGCGGGCGATGGATGAGCCGACTTACGAGCTGCGCTACCTGAAGCTCGCCGCCGAGCTGGTGACGGCGCTGGTGCCACAATGCCCGAACCGGGAGTGCGAGGCGCTGATCAGCGAGCTGGGTTGCTGCCGCGGAGCCCTGCTCGCCTTCCTCAAGCGTCACCCCAATCCGGAGATTGCCCAGCTGATCCAGCTACAGGACAAGGTGCAGGGCTGCGAGCTGATCGGCCGTTTTCGTCTCAACTGACCGGCGCAGAGCGGCAGCTCAGCTCCGCCGTTTGAGTTTCTGGGCGATGCGCTGCTGCGCCTCTTCCCCTTGCAGTGCCTGGGCGAAGGCGCGCGCCTCCAGATCGATGACAAAGTGCACCGCCTGTTTGAGCTCCTGTTTCAGCAGTGCCTTGCTCTTTTGCAGCGCCCTGGGCGGTTTTGCCGCCAGCTTCAACCCCTGCTCGCGGGCAAAGGGGAGCAACCCATCGGCAGCTACCACCCGGTTGGCCAGCCCGAGCCGCAGCGCTTCCTCGGCATCAATGGCTTCGGCCAGCAGCAACAGCTCGGCCGCCTTGAGGTGACCCACCAGGCGCGGCAACAGCAGGCTGGAGGCAAACTCCGGCACCAGCCCCAGCTCGACAAAGGGAAGCTGCAACCTAGCGTTATCCCCCAGATAGACCAGATCGCAGTGCAGCAGTATGGTGGTACCGATCCCCACCGCCGGGCCGCCAACTGCAGCGATCACCGGTTTGGGGAAATCCGCCAGGGTGTGGAGGAACTGCAGTATGGGGTCGTCGGGCTCCAGCGAACTCTTGCCCATAAAGTCGGCCAGATCATTGCCCGCAGTGAAACAGTCGTGCTGCCCCTGCAATAACAGGACATGCACCTCGTCATCGGCCGCCGCCTCTCGCAGCGCCGCCACCAGTTGCTCATACAGCTCGGTATTGATGGCGTTGCGCTTGTCGGGGCGGTTGAGGGTCAGTGTGAGCAAGCCATCCTGCTGCTCGGCAATGAGAATGGGGGCCATGTCTAAATCCTTGTTATTGAAAGGTGCAAAAAAGGTTGCCGCTGGGGTAACCTTGCTGCCGTTTAACAACATCATAAAAGGATTTCAACCATGTTTAAACGTGCGTTTTATTCTCTGCTGGTACTGGGTATGACTGCGCCAGCACTGGCCAAGGTCGAGGCTGTCGACGGCTATGTGCGACTGTTGCCGCCGGGTTCCCCCAACACCGCCGCCTTTATGGTGCTCAAGAATGACGCCGACCAGCCGGTCAAGCTGGTGGCGGCGGCCTCTGCTGCGGCCGGGCGTGCCGAGCTGCACACTCATCTGCACGAAAATGGCGTGATGAAGATGCGTCAGGTCGAGAGCATCGAGATCCCGGCCAAGGGCGAGGCGGTACTCAAACCGGGCAGTTTGCACATCATGCTGTTCGAGGTGGGCACGCTCTCCGAGCAGACTCCCATGCCGCTGACCCTCACCATGGACGATGGCCAGAAGCTGGATCTGTCACTGCCAGTGAAGCCGATTGAGCCGATGGCAGGCATGAAGCATATGAAGCACTGACATTTGTCGTCGTTTGTTCAGCATTCCCGCTGGGTATTTTGGCTGCACCGAGTAAAATAGTGCCCTTTCCATGTATGCAAGAGGAAGTGACGTAATGAAAAAGACGCTGATTGCCGGTGTTGTATTGGCTCTGTGCAGCCAGGGTGCCATGGCCGCTGATGACTGGCGTTTTGCCGCCGGTGCGGATGTATGGGCTTCTCAGGGTAGTGGTCAGGCCTATAACCGCAGCACCAACTACGATGACAACTACAACTGGAACGGCTATCTGCAGCTGGAACACGGCATCATCTTCCTGCCGAACGCCAAGTTTGAAATCTCCGATTTCAGCACCTCCGGTGGCGCCTTCAAAAATGATCTGACCGCCTACGATCTGAGTCTCTACTACCGTCTGTTCAACAACGATCTGTTCAAGATCGATCTGGGCATGACCGGCCGTCACTACGATGGTGAGCAGGTAACTTGGGGTCGCCAGGGTTATAAAGAAGATACTCTGATGGCCTATGCTGGCGGCGAAGTAAACATTCCTCGCACCGGTTTCGCCTTCTTCGGCGACCTGCGTACCCACGATGCGGACAACTATGACTACCGTCTGGGTGGTTCTTACAAGTTCTCCTCCATGCCGATCAAGCTGCGTGCCGGCTGGCGTGAAGCCAAGGTCGACTTTGACAACATCGATCAGTCTATCGACGGCTGGTTCATGGGCGGCGAATTCACCTTCTAATCGGATTGCCATCCGGTTGCGGTCGTCAGAGAAAGCAGAAACAAAAAGCGCGCCAAATGGCGCGCTTTTTTTATCTTGGCAAGGGGGGCGGAATTAACGACCCAGCTTGGCCTTGAGCATGGCGATGATATCGCCGATGGCCACTTCCTGCTTCTCGCCGGAGCGGCGGCACTTGTACTCCACCACGCCGTTGTCGAGGCTGCGATCGCCGATGACGATGGCGTGCGGCACACCCAGCAGCTCCATGTCGGCGAACATCACGCCCGGGCGCTCTTTACGGTCGTCGAACAGCACATCGACACCGGCGGCTTTCAGCTCGGCGTAGAACTGCTGTGCCTGCTCGGCCACGCGCTCGGATTTGTGCATGTTCATCGGCACGATAGCCACTTCGAACGGAGCGATGGCGTCCGGCCAGATGATGCCGTACTGGTCGTTGTTCTGCTCGATGGCGGCGGCCACCAGACGGGAAACCCCGATACCGTAGCAACCCATCTCCATGGTGACGGACTTGCCGCCTTCGTTTAGCACGCTCGCCTTCATCGCTTCGGAGTACTTGGTCCCCAGCTGGAAGATGTGGCCCACTTCGATACCGCGCTTGAGCAGCAGCTTGCCCTGGCCGCACGGGCTCGGGTCGCCTTCCACCACGTTGCGCAGGTCGGCAACTTCGTAAGCGGCGATGTCGCGATCCCAGTTGGCGCCGGTCAGGTGGCAGCCGGTGTCGTTGGCGCCGCAGACGAAGTCCGCCAGATGGGCGGCGCTGCGATCGACGATGATGCGACCGGCAAAGCCGACCGGGCCGATGGAGCCCGCATCGCAACCGGCGGCAGCTTTAATCTGCTCGTCGTTGGCGAAGGTGAGCGGATTGGCGACACCAGCCAGCTTCTCGGCCTTGATTTCGTTCAGCTCGTGGTCGCCACGCAGTACCAGCGCGATGACTGCCTGCTTACCGTGCTCGTCCTCTTCGGCCAGAACCAGCAGGGTCTTGGCGATGGCGGTCGGTGCCACGCTCAGGAAGGCGGCCACTTCGTCGATGGTGTGAACAGCCGGGGTGGCAACCTTGGTCATGGCTGCGGTGGCGGCAGCGCGCTCACCAGCGGGTGCCAGTGCTTCGGCCATCTCGATGTTGGCGGCGTACTCGGAGCTGTCGGAGAAGGCGATCAAATCTTCACCGCTCTCGGCCAGCACCTGGAATTCGTGGGAACCGGTACCGCCGATGGAGCCGGTATCGGCCTGCACCGGACGGAAGTTCAGACCCATGCGGGTGAAGGCGGTGCAGTAGGCGGCGTGCATCCGCTCATAGGTATCGATCAGCGAGGCTTTGTCGATGTGGAAGGAGTAGGCATCCTTCATCAGGAACTCGCGGCCACGCATTACGCCGAAACGGGGGCGCACTTCGTCGCGGAACTTGGTCTGGATCTGGTAGAGGTTGAGCGGCAGCTGCTTGTAGCTGTTCACTTCGTAACGAACCAGCGAGGTGATCACCTCTTCGTGGGTCGGGCCCAGCACGAAGGGGCGGTTGTGACGGTCGGTCAGACGGCACAGCTCGGGACCGTAGTCATCCCAGCGGCCTGACTCTTGCCACAGCTCGGCGGGTTGTACCACCGGCATGGAGACTTCGATGGCACCCGCATTGTTCATCTCTTCGCGAACAATGTTCTCGATCTTTTTCAGTACCCGCAGACCGGTTGGCAACCAGGCATACATGCCGGAGGCCAGTTTACGGATCATCCCGGCGCGCAGCATCAGCTGGTGGCTGACAACTTCAGCGTCGGAGGGGGTTTCCTTGAGAGTGGAAAGCAGATATTGGCTGGTACGCATCGCGGTAGACCTTAGCTAAGACGGGCGCTGGGCCCTGGATAAATTCAAGGGCGGAATTTTAACAGGCTGGGCGTTGCGGCCCAAGGGCTAAATTTAACGCAGCCCTGAAAGGTAACAGGGCTCGGCAGATGGCCAGGCGCCACCACCATTACAACACGCAGGCTTTTTATGCCTGCAATTTGGCCGGATCTCCGCTAAACTCTGCCACCTTTTCTCGATGGGCATGGTTTTGCCGCGTCCATCACCCCCCATTTTTGTATTTTTGGAGCCGCTCATGCCGTTAGTGGGACATCAACACCAGATCGAGATCCTGGAACTGACCGACAAAGGAGATGGCAAAGGACGCCTGTTCGATCGCCCCCTGTTTGTCGAAGGTCTGCTGCCCGGTGAGCAGGCGCTGGTGGAGCTGACCGAGGTCAAGCCGAACTATCTGCATGGCAAGGTCACCGAGCTGCTCCAGCCCTCTGCCGATCGGGTTGCCGATTTCTGCCCCAACACCGAGTGCGGTGGTTGTCAGGTGCGCCCGCTGGCCTATCCGGCCCAGCTCAAGCTCAAGCAGGCGCTGGTGCAGAGCGCACTGGAGCAGGCCGGGCTGGGGGAGACCAAGGTCAACCCGATCCTCGGTATGGAGAGCCCGTTCGCCTATCGCAACAAGGCCCAATACGCGGTGCGTGGCTGCGAAGCCGGTGCCGAGATCGGCTTTTATCGCAAGCACTCCCACGATCTCATCACTGCCGATGATTGCGCGGTGCAGGATTCACTGCATGTGGAACTGAACGCCCGGGTGCGCAACTGGATGCGCGAGCACGACATCGCTGCCTATGACGAAGTGAACCACACCGGCTGCGTACGCAACCTGATGACCCGCAAGGGCTTCAAGAGCGGCGAGCTGATGGTGGTGCTGGTGACCCTGGGTGACGCGCTGCCGTTCGAAGCCGAGCTGCTGGCGGCCCTGAGCGATCTGCCCATTACCACTCTGGTGCAGAACATCAACGATGAGCGCACCAACCGCATTTTGGGCGCCACCAATCGGGTGCTACTGGGCGAAGGGGTGATCCGCGACAAGATCCACGAACTCGAGTTCGAGATTTCGCCGCTCTCCTTCTTCCAGAACAACCCGACCCAGACCGATGTGCTCTACTCCAGCGCCCTCGAATATGCCGAGCTGACCGGCAACGAGACGGTGTTCGACATCTATTGCGGTATCGGCACCATCTCCCTGTTCCTGGCTGGCAAGGCCGCCAAGGTGGTGGGGATCGAGTCGGTAGAGAGCGCCATTAGCGATGCCCGTCGCAACGCCGCCCTCAATGGCATCGAGCACACCGAATTCCACGTCGGCAAGGCCGAACAGTTGATGCCCGAGCTGCACGCTCAGGGCGTGACCGCTGACGTGGTGGTGCTGGATCCGCCCCGCAAGGGTTGTGACAAGGCGGTGCTGCAGACGCTGGTGGCCATGGCGCCCCGTCGTCTGGTCTATGTCTCCTGCAACCCACAGACTCTGGCTCGCGATCTCGCCTGGCTGGTCAAGCAGGGCTTCGTGCTGGACGAGGTGCAGCCGGTCGATATGTTCCCGCACTCCATGCATGTGGAAGCGGTTGCCCGTCTGAGCCTGCCCGCGAAAGCGTGATCGGACACTGGCGTGGAGGGGTTGGCATGTTCCTCCTCCCCGCCATGCACGTCGAAGCGGCCGCACTCCTGAGCCTGCCAGCCAAGGCGTTATCCATCGCCTGACACTCGCCCATAAAAAACGACGCCAGCTGGCGTCGTTTTTTTATATCTGCAAGCCGGGGTAGACCGGTTAGCTGGCGCTTTGGCGCACCTCGGCGGCGATCTGGTCGAGCAGCTGTTGCCAGCCCTGACCCAGTTCGTTCACCAGCGCGTTGTAGCCATCGGCGGGCAGTACCCGCTCCTGACGGAAGGGGGCATCGCGCAGCACTGTGCCATCTTCCGCCAGCAGGCGCCAGCGGCCGCTCAGCACGGCGCTGCCATCATGACGGCCCTGAAAACGCTCCACCAGAATGGTCAGCACCGGCCCCTTGCGGGCGCCATCCTGCCGTACCACCCAGCCCGGCAGGCGGGTGGAGAGGCCATTGAGGGTCAGCTGGTTGAGCTGATCGTCCAGCGAGCCAGCCCAGCGATGGTACTCGGTGAAGTGCAGCTCTTGCCCTTCCAGTTGATAGACCAGGCTGATCCGGTCGAGCTGACTGGCGAGGCTGATCGGGCGCAGCACCAGCTGGTGCTGCGGTTTGGCCGCTGCGGCGACCGGTTGCGGGCTGTCGGCATCGAGCGAGTAGTAGTGCAGGCTCGTTTGGCTGTTGCTACAGCCCGCCAGCAGGCCCAGCAGGGCCAGCGTCAGGATCTGTTTTTTCATTGTTTGCCTCGCTTGGGCTCAGGGTCCGAGGAATGCGCGCGATCGAAGATCAGCGAGCTGGGCTGCTCGTTGAGGGAGTGCACCAGCGGCTGCAGTTCGCGCATCAACTGATTGAGGGTCTGCACCGACTGACGCAGGTCCTGATTGGTCTGCGACTGGGCATCATAGGCCTGCAAGGTCTCCTGCAGTTGCTTGAGACTCTCGTTAAGCGAGGCCGGCAGCTGCTGGGTTGCATCCTTGCCGGTGAGCTTGTTCAGGTTGGCGCTGACCGCACTGATGTTCTTCAGGGTGCCATCCAGAGTGGTGAGTGACCCGTTGACCTTGGCCAGGGTGGTCGCCATGTCCATGTCGACAAACTTGTCGAGGATGGCGTTTACCTTGCGCTCGATCTGGTCCAGTCCGCCCTGTACGGTGGGGAACACCTGATAGCCGGCCAGCTTGGCCTGCTCGAAACGCGGTGCGTCCGGGTAGAAGTTGAGATCGATGATCTTGCCGCCGGTCAGCAGGCTCGAGGTCTTGAGGCTGGCACGCAACCCCTCCTTGAACTGCTTGCCGAACAGGGCGCGCCACTGATCCTTCTCCGCCTTGGCATAGCGGTGGGAGAGGCGTTGCACTTCGATGCGGGCCAGCACCGGGATCTGGCGGCTCTTGAAGATCTGCACGCCCTTGTCCTCGATGAGGTAGGGGGCGGAGATGACGGTACCGACCCGGATGCCACGATACTGCACGGCGGCGCCCGGGTGCAGGCCACCCACGTTGTCATCGAACAGGAAGACGTAGTCGATGAACTGATCCAGACTACCGGCCAGCACGCTCGCCTCATCCTGGAACAGGGTGAAATTTTCCATCTTGGTAACCGGTTCACCTGGCGACCAGCCGGGTGGCAGACCCATGGTGATGCCGCCGTCGAGCAGGCTCTCCAGTGAATCCATCTTCACCTTCATCCCTTCACTGCTCATGGAGACTTCGAAGCCCGGCGTCAGCCAGAAGCGGGAGTTGCTGCTGACCAGAATGTCATAAGGGGCATTGATGAAGATTTGATACTGCATCTCGCTCTTTTCTGGCAGGAACTTCGCTTCTTCCACCTGACCTATGGTGAAGCCCTGATAGTTGATGGGGGAGCCTTCGCTCAGCGCGCGGGTGTCGCGACTGTTGAGGGTGAGGCGCAGCCCCGTGGCATCAAGGGAGGCGAGCGGCGGTTTGTCGAGCATGGCGTACTCGTCCAATGCCCGCCCTTTCTTGCCGGGAGAGAGTTCGATATAGGCACCGGAGAGCAGGGTGCCGAGGCCGGAGACCCCTTCACGACCCACCCGTGGCTTGACCACCCAGAACTGGCTGTCACCGCGCAGCATGCCGGAAGCGGCATTGCTCAGTCGCCCCCGCAGCACAGCGTGGCTGTAGTCATCGCTCAGTTCGACCGCTTCAATGCGGCCGACATCAACCTCGCGGGAGCGGATCACCGTCTTGCCCGCCACTATGCCTTCGGCAGTGGCGACTGTCAGGGTGAAGCTGGGGCCTTGGGAGTACCAGTGCTGGAACAGCATCCAGAGACCGATGAATAGCGCCAGCAGAGGCACCATCCAGATTGCGGCAGCAGAGCTCATAAAATCAGAGCCCGGTTTCCACCTTTTATTACGCTCACTCACGTTCGGGGTCTCCTTGTTGTAAATCCCAGATCAAGCGGGCATCGAAACTCATGGCGGCGACCATGGTGATCAATACCACGCCTGCAAATGCAACGGCCGCAGGGCCAGGATAGATAGTCATCAGATTGTCGAGCCGGATCAGGCCAGCGAGGATGGCGACCACGAAGACGTCGATCATTGACCAGCGTCCGACAAATTCAGTCATACGATAAAGTTTGAGCTTGCCTAGTGGCGAGGCGGCATGGCCGCGCTGCACCATATAGCAAAGCCAGAATAGCGCCACTATTTTTACCAGCGGCACTACCACGCTGGCGAAGAAAATGACGGCTGCGATGGGGTAGGAGCCCATGGCCCACAACAGCACCACACCGCCAAGAATGGTGGAGGGGCTGTCATCGCCGAGAAACACCGTATTCATGATGGGATAGAGGTTGGCGGGTACATAAAGAATGGCGGAGGTAAACAGCAGCGCCCAGGTGCGGTTGAGGCCGCCCGGTTTGCGCGCATGCAGGTGACCGCCGCAGCGGGCGCAGCTGTGGCTGCCCACCTCGCTAAGGGCGCCACAGATGTGGCAGCCCATCAGCCCCGATGCCATAGCGCCAGCCTCCGGATCGATTTCGCGCGGCTCGGAGGGGCCGAACAGCCGCTGCCACAGCCACATCTGGTCCAGTGAGGAGATCATCTTGATCAGCAGCAGGGTGTAACCGACGAAGGCCCAAAACGACAGCCCCATCTTGATGTCGGCCATCCCCATCAGCTTGACCAGCGAGATCAGTACCCCCACCAGAAAGACATCCACCATCAGCCAGGGTTTGATCAGGCAAAGCAGGCGGCCGAGAGAGCGCAAGGCATTACTGTGCAGATCTTTATCGATACGCCACAGCACCAGCATGATGGAGCCCATGTAGACCAGCGGCAAACCGATCAGGGTCACACTGAGCACGGCGCCGAGAAACAGATAGCCCTCATCCACCAGGGTGGTGATGCTCTGCAAAAAGGTCATCTCCTGGCCGATCCCTTTGGCCGAGAAGGACATAAAGGTGAAGGCGTTGGCGAGCACAAACATGATGAGCGCAGCGAAACCATAGGCGATGGGGCGCAGCTCCTGCTGTGGCAGGTGACGACTGATCGTGTGTCCGCAACGGGGACAACAGCTGGCCTGGCCTACCTCGAGCGGTGTGGCCGGTATCAGCAGATCACACTCTTCGCAGGCAGTGGCATCATGGACATAGGTGGTGTGGTGTTGGTGTGAAACCGGATGCAAGATAAAACCCCAGATAAGGCACGTGATAGAGCCAGAACCTTTGATTATCGCAGTTGTACTGGTCAGCGACCAGCCCCGGCGGTGTGCTATTGCTGGCTGGAGTGAGAATGACTTTGACAAGCCAGTGGCCATTTAGCACAATCAAACGCCACTTTTTTCTGCGGGACAATAACTTATGACAACTGAATCCCCAAGCTACTCCACCATTGAGCAAGCCTTTTCCCTTGGTAACGGGCAAGATTCCGCCCTTAACTGGTTGCGCAAGAATCGCAGTCAGGTTGCCATTTTTCTGGTGAGCGGCATCAAGCTGGAAGGCACCATCAGTGGTTTTGACCAGTACAGCGTGCTGTTGACTGATGCCCATGGTAATCAGCAGCTGGTCTACAAGGCCAAGATCTCCACTATTGCCATGCACTCTGGCCGTCCGCCGGTGAACATCCAGCGCGCCCGCAAGCCTCGTGTCTCCATGGCGCCGCGTCCCCATAGTGCCCCGGGCCGTTATGATGACAATCAGGGTGGCGGCAACAACGAGTAATCGTCTGCCCCGACCTGCCCGTTGACGCGCCCTGCGTCAGCGGCTGACGTAACCGGCTCTCATTTTCAATCCTGTCCCGTATGGGAGCCGGTTCCGCTTATCGCCCCTTGCAGGGCGATATCTGTTTCTGCATCACTCCGTTAGTCCGATCGGCTTGCCCTCTTTGACCATACAGGTCTGCATTCCTGCGGCTTTTCCTGCCTGCACCCCGATGCCGGTATCTTCAAATACCAGACAGCCCGCTGGCGCGACACCCAGCTTGCTGGCGACCAGCAGGAAGGTATCCGGATTGGGTTTGTGCAACTCCACATCGTCAGCAGTGACGACGACGGAGAAGTAGCGATCCAGCCCGGTATTGCGCAGCACCGCCTCAGCATTGACACGGGGCGAGCCGGTGCCGATCCCCATCGGGATGACACCGTGATAGCGATCGACCAGTGCCTGCATGGCTGGGAAGACGGTCGCCTTGTGCAGGTTGGCGACATAGTGCTCTGTTTTACAGCGGGTGACGGCGAGTGGATCGAGGGGAAGCTGTTGCTCTTGCGCGACCAGCAGGGCGATCTTGCGGCTCGGCATGCCGCCCAGTTCATAGAACCAGTCGGCATCGAAGTGAAAGTCAAACTCGCGGGCGGTATGCTCCCAGGCGGCGAGGTGCAGTGGCATGGAGTCGACCAGGGTGCCATCAAGGTCAAAGACCAGGCCTTGGAATCCGGAAAGGGTCATGGTGCGGAGTCTGTCTTTGCAATAAGGGGGCCCATTTTAGCCAGTGACTCCCCGGCTTGCCATCACCTAGCGGGTGAGAAACGCTTGCCCCCACATTTGCGCTTGAAAATAGACGGGGGTGAGCTTGGCAGGGTCGAGTTGGTATTTGGGGGCAAGTTGCTCCAGCAGGGCCCAGTTGCCCTGTTCATAAGTGCTGGCTAGCTGGAACAGGTGAAACAGTGGCCCTTCGTGCAGTTCGATGGCCCGCTGCACACTCTTTGGCAAGTGAGCCATCAGCGGCTCCGACAGCATGGAACCGTCGAGCACCAGCCCCACCAGAAAGGCCCAGCTCGCCTCGGCTTTGCCCAGCGAGGTGAGGGCAATCAGCTCACAGAAACGGGCGCGGGCAATGGCGATCCGGGTGCAGGCCTCCGGCATATGCTGGCTCATTTTGGCCAGACCATTGATCAGCACAAACTTGCGGATCTCCTGCTCCCCCAGATAGGAGAGGGCGCGGGATACCGAGGTGATGGGGCTGGCGTGATCAAAACCGGGGGAATTGACATAGGTGATCAGCTGGCCGGGCAGAGAGGTGTCTTGCTCGAGTAAGCGAGCCACTTGGGCAAAAGAGAACTCCTCGTGGCAGATCAGCTGGAGGATCTGCTGCACCAACGCCATATCGGGTTTGTTTGCTCGCTGGTTAACCAGTTCGGGGCGAGCGAGAAAGCCACCGGCAAAGAAGTCGACACCGCTCTCTCTGAGGGGGAGAAAGTCCGCCCAGGTTTCGATATTGAGTGCCATCCGCTTGTGTTCGGTGGGTTGGCAGATCCCCTCTTCTCCCATCCAGAACACCAGCATACGACTGGCACCGAGCCAGCGTGGATCCCGGTTGGCGCCGTGCACCGCCAGTCGGCGTCGGCTGTCGCGCCACTGTTCCAGCACCGGAAACGAGCTGGGTAGCCTGTCGCTTGAGGCTTCAACCAGCGGGATCGCATCCTGATCCAGCAGCAGGGGGCGCTGTTCATCGAGTTGCTCGTGGGTGAAGGGCACCAGATATTGGCGCCCCTGCGCCAGCAGGCGGCAATGTTGCGCCAGTGAAGGCCATTCGGCTGGTGAGCTGAGCTGATAGTCGATGCCGTAGGCCACCAGAGCTAGGCGACGATTGAAGATAGGGTAACGACGCAGCAGCATGGGATCACCGATAAGCCAGAGTGCGGGATCTCCCTTGTGCTTTGGCGTGGTAGAGCGCCTGGTCCGCTTGCTCGATCAGGGTCTGCCATACCTCGTGCCGGGAGGGAACCAGATAGCTAAAGCCTATGCTAACGGTAATGAAATCAGCAACCCGCGAGGCGGGGTGAGGCAGTTTTAATTGAGCCAGTTCGTTATGGATCAGTGCCGCCAACTGCTCTGCTTCACCGGGTTGGGGCGCACAGAGCAGGATGACGAACTCCTCCCCGCCGTAACGGGCCACCAGATTGGTGCAGCGTCGCTCCGCATCCCGTAGTACCTGGGCCACCTGTTGCAGGCAGAGATCCCCTTTGGCGTGGCCGAAGTGGTCGTTGTAGGCCTTGAATTGGTCGACATCGATCATCAGTACCGCCAGCGGGTTCTGGGTGCGCCTTGCCCACTCCCACTCCCGTTGCATGGTGATGTTCCATTGGCGGCGGTTGGCGATGCCGGTGAGGGGATCTTCCAGCGAGAGCAGGGAGAGGCGGTGGTTAGCCTCTTCCAGCGCCCGGTTGGTATTGGCCAGTTGTATGGTGCGCTCGGTGACTCTCGCCTCCAGCTGGTGATTGAGCTGCTCCAACTGATCCTGGGTGCGCTGGCGGATCAGCAGCTGTGACAACATGGCGGCGTACTGTTTGAATATCTCGCTCTGATAGGCTTTGAGTGGCCGGTGCCACAATAGATTGTCGGCGGCAATCCAGCCGATGGGGGTGGCGCCATCCCACAGCGATACCATGGCGTTCCAGCCACGTCCCACCTGCTGTTGTTCGTAGTAGAGGGGGGCATCTTCCAGTACCAGTACGTAGTCTTTGCGCTTTAGCGCCTCTTGCACTGTGGGATGCTCCGGGATGGGGCTGATAAACGCATGTTCGTCGACCAGCTCACCCTCTTCGCTGGTGCCCCAGGTGCCGTGCATGGTCTTGCCGTCGGGCGCGATCAGGAAGATGGCGACCCGATCAAATTGCAGCTCCTGCCGCGCCAACAGCACGGCATCCCGCAGCAGCTGGTTTTCGCTGCGGCAACGGGAGAGGGAGATACAGACCATGTGCAGCGCTTGCAGCATGGTGAGGAAGGAGCCTTGCAGCGCCTGGCTCTGCACCAGATCGGTCTGGGTATGCTGACGTTGCACTCGCTCCTGGTCGACCTGACTGGAGAGCAGGTGGTTGCTCAGTTCTGCGGTCAGATAGTGAATAAGGAGCTGGATCCCTTGGCGCTGACGGGAGGAGAGGCGGTCGATGCGGCGGTGGGTCTCCAGATAGATGACCCCTTCCAGTTTCATGTGGCGTTTGAGCGGGAAACAGGCGCGTAGCTGCGGCTGGGCGGGCTCCACATTTTCGCCGGGATCCAGCGGTGGCGGGAGCTGCTCGATCACCAGTTGTCCCGTGTCTATCGCTTTGTCGATCAGCTGGTGGGGCAGGGTCAGTTGGCCAAGATGGGCGAGATCCAGCATGGTCAGCCCCTGATCCAGCTGAAAGCTGTAGAGCTGCGGTTCGGGGGCTTTCAGCCAGAGGTAAAGGCGTTCGGCATCGGTTTTTTCACGGATGGCGGCGAGGCTCACTTCGCATAACTGAGCGAAGGTGCTGAAGTGTTCCGGGTCCCATTCCTGCATACCAATGTCCATATCCTTTGGGTTGTGCCCAAACGAGTATAAACTTCTTTTTTGTTGATTAAAATGTCAGAAAGGAGAGGTGACGCACATAACGGTTGCTTTCAGCGCTGCTGGTGGAAACATTCACTGCATTTTCTGCCAATCGTGGCGAGAACTGTGCGCCGTGGCGGTCTGTATGGCAGTTTGTAGGGTGAGATGCTTGGCAAAAAGAGAGCCCGCACAGTGGCGGGCTCTCGGGCAGATCAGATTGCTCTGTGCGGCTTACTCTGCCTTGGGGGCAGCATCCGCTGGCGTTTCACTGCTATCGGCTGGTGCACTCTCGGCAACCGGTGCTTCCGGTGCCGGGCCCGGTACCAGTGCGACCGCCGGTTTGGCGATGAGGGAGCGGGTCTCTTCCACCGCTTCACTCAGCTTGACCTCGATAACCTGACCAAGTTCGTAGATCACCTCGGTCTTGTCGAGATAGACGCGGCCGTTGTCCCAGTTGCACTCCAGCCGATCCTTGTTGTCGAGGATGTGGCGGGCAGGCATGAACACCACGGCGCCGTTCTCCTGCAGACGCAGCTTGAGACCGGCGCGCATCACGTCGATGATCTCGGCGTTGAACAGCTGATCGGTGCCGGCGGCAGCCTTGAGGTAACGGACATAGAGCCAGTCGCCGATATCGCGCTCGACCCTGCGGTGCAGGCGGCGGCATTCGGTCAGGTGCTCGGTCAGCTCTTCGCTTGGGCGCTCACCCGGCGTCTTGCCAGCGATGACCGCTTTGAGCAGACGATGGTTGACCATGTCGCCGTATTTACGGATCGGTGAGGTCCAGGTGGCGTAGGCATCCAGACCCAGACCGTAGTGAGCACCCGGCTCGGCGGACATCAGCGCATAGCTCTGGAAGCGGCGGATCTTGCCATCCAGCCAGCGGGTGTCGAGGTTGTCGATCCAGCGGCGCAGGGCACAGAAACCGGAGAGGCTGGCGATCTCGTCGCGCTCGAACGGGGCTTCGGCGGTTTGCAGCAGTTCGATGGCGCCATCGAGGGACTCTTCATCGAAACCGGTGTGGACGTTGAAGATACCGTAACCGACGCTCTTGCCCAGCACGCGACCGGCGCAGATGTTGGCCGCGATCATCGACTCTTCGATCATCCGGTTGGCGATGCGGCGTGGTTCAACGTGGATGGCCAGCACTTCACCATTCTCGCCCAGCTCGAAGTCATAGTCGGGACGATCCGGGAACACCAGCGCGTGCTCGGTGCGCCAGGCGATACGCGCCTCGGTCATGGCTTTCATCAGCGGCAGCTGAGCCATTACGCCAGCGTCTATGGTCAGCGCTTTGCCATGCTCGGCCCAGTCGGAGACCTCGTCATAGTTGAGACGGGCATGGGAGACGATGCGGGCAGCGAAGAATTCGGTATCTTCCAGCAGCAAGCCATCTTCGGCGATCAGCAGGCGGGCACAGAGAGTGTTACGCTCCTCGCCCTCTTTCAGGGAGCAGAGCTCGTCGGAGAGGGTGCGCGGGATCATCGGCACGTTGCGGCCCGGCATGTAGACGGTGAAGGCACGCTTGGCGGCTTCTTTGTCCAGCTCGCTACCTTCCGCTACATAGGCGGTCGGGTCGGCGATAGCGACCAGCAGCTCCCAGCCGTTGTCGAGTTTACGGATCGACAAGGCGTCATCCATATCCTTGGTCTTGGCGCCGTCGATAGTGAAGAAAGGCACAGCAGTCAGGTCGGTGCGGGGCAGCTCCTGCTCTTCGATCACCTTCCACTCGGGCAGATCTGCTGGCTCAATTTGAGCCAGATTGTGGCGTGCCAGCACTACCCACCAGGGCACGTTGTGATCTTCTTCGGCGGAAATTTTCTCAATGATTTCGGCCGAAAAGTTGCCGTCACTCAGGGCATGACGCTTGAGGGTGGCAACCACCCAGTCCCCTTCCTTGAACTCTTTCTCATCCAGGCCCTTCTTGGCGCGGGCCTTGATGGCATCCTTGATCAGCGGGTGATCGGCGACCACGTTGAGGCGGTCACGGAACAGCTTGACCCGGGCCACAAAACGGGTGACCGACTGCTCCAGCAGGGTATCCGGCTCAGCCACTTCCTTATCTTTTTCAGTGCGGATCAGGGCGCTCACCCGGTCTCCGTGCATCACCTTTTTCATGTAGGGAGGCGGGACGAAATAGCTGGTTTTCTCATCGACCTCCAGAAAGCCGAAGCCCCGATCCGAGGCGCGGATCACACCCTCTTTCTTGGGGATGTTTTCGCGGATTTGTTGCTTGAGCTGGGCCAGCAGCGGATTGTCTTGGAACATAAGTGAGGAACCTGAAGTGGATAACCTGGGTGGAGACCTGATGAAGGATCGCCCAGCACTATACGTTTTTAGCCCTCCAAAGCCAAGGCGAATGGCCTTGTCAGCGCGGTGGCAATTGCGCACGGCCCTGATCGATCAGCCGTTGTGACAGCTGTTTATGGAGTCCTTTCTCCAGTACCCAGCGGTGCCAATAGAGGCACTCGGTCAGCCGGTGTGACGGGCTGAGGTTGACCAGGGTCGCGGCGGCGAGTTGCTCACGGATCTGCAGCTCGGGGATCAGGCAGTAGGCGAGCCCCTGTTCGGCCATGGCGACGAAGGCCTCTGACGAGTGGACCGTGTGGCAGGGGTAGCCACCGGGTTCCAGCCCGAAGTGTTCACGCATAAAGCTGATATGCATATCATCGCGCTGATCGAATGCCACCGCCGGTGCCTTGGCCAGCGCCTCCCGGGTCAGGCCGTGAGGGAAGTGGCGCGCCACAAAGGCGGGACTGGCGGTGAGCAGGTAGTGCATCTCGCCCAGCTCGTCGACACAGCAACCGGCTAAAGGTTGGGCATGCAGGCTGACTGCGCCGAAGGCTTGCCCTTCCCGTACTTTGTCGAGGGTGCGATTTTCGTCATCGACCAGCAGGTTCAGTTCGATAGGGTGCTGCTCCAGCAGCGGGGCTATGGCGGGCAAAAACCAGGTAGCCAGGCTGTCAGCATTGACGGCGATGCTGATTCGGATCGGCCCCTGCGGCTCGACAGGCGCTAGCTCGCCAGCCAGTTCGAGCTCTAGCTGATGCACTTGGCGGTAGTGGGCCAGCAGTTTCTGGCCGAGCGGCGTGGCCTGCAACGGCTGGCTGCGAATAAGCAGCGGCTCGGCAAATTGCTGCTCCAGCTGTTTGATCCGCTGGGAGATGGCCGACTGGGTGATATGCAGTGACTTGGCCGCCCGATCGAAGTTTTGCTCCTGCAGCACAGCATCCAGTGCCCGCAGCAGTTTGTAGTCCAGCTCTTTCATTTTCTCTTCTCCCGTTGCATCAGGGCCGACTCTACGTCAGTCGGCAGGGGACAACAATGGGCGGCAGAAGGGGCGTTGCGCTGCGATTTTTGACAGTAGTAGTCAGGCCATTGAGGGGGGATACTGCCAAATGCCGCAGGGGGTAGCCCTGCGGGATCGTAGCGATATATTTATCCCGGGTCGGTTTGCCCGGGATTTTTTATAGCTGGGCCGCCAGCTCGTGGGAGCGATAGCGGGCAGTTTGATAGTGCCCGATGAGCGGCTGCGAGACCGCTTGGGCAAATCGCTCATCCAGATAAAAGCGCAGACCGACACCTTTGACTGCGCCCAGCCCCACCGCTTGGCGATGGCCCAGGCGAGCCATTGGTATGCCGAGGCGGCGGAAAATGCGCTCTGCGGGCAGGCTGGCTACGCCAACCAGCTCTTTGATGCCGTTGGCCGTAGCAAAGGCATAGACTTCGCGCAGGAGTACGCAGGTCAGTTCACTAACACCATTGGTCATGCGCGGAGCGCAGGCCGCATCGATAGCCAGGCGGGTGAGTTCCCAGACATCGGGCGTGCGTGGCGCGCTTTCACCGGCAAGGGCGGTGGGAAAGATGGTGGGCAGCATATAGGCGCTGGCACAACTGAGCAGACGGATGCAGGCGCAGACTCCTTGTTCATCCTCGATTAGCACCCAATGGGTGTCTGGCGTGTCAAAGCTGTCGCGTTCCAAACCGTGATAAGACTCGACATCCCAGCCTAGCCGGTCGGAAAAGACGCGATTTCGAAATTGATAGAGTTCGTTCTCTACGGCGTTTCGTGGGTGATCTCTCAACTTTCCTTTGAAAACCAACATTTTGAACTCTCTCTCTGCCTGTTCGCCGTTATAATCAGAAGCTTGGCCAGGGGGGCTAGCGTATGAAACAAGAGCTACTGTTTGAGTATCTTGAACATTTCACTTCGGTGACGGATGGTGACCGTCTTGCCGGATTGATTGGTCGCTTCACGGTCGATATGGGTTATGACTATTACGGCTTTACCCTGATCATTCCGATGTCGATGCAAAGACCCAAAGTGGTGCTGTTCAATCAGTGCCCTGTCTCCTGGGTACAGACCTATACCGATAACAACATGCTGGCGTGCGACCCTGTGATTCAGCTGGCACGCAAGCAGACGTTGCCCATCTACTGGAACCGCCTCGATGAGCGGGCCAGTTTTCTGCAGGAGGGGACCATGGACGTGATGGGACTGGCAGCCGAGTTCGGGCTGCGCAACGGCATCTCCTTCCCCCTGCACGGTGCAGCCGGGGAGACAGGTATCCTCTCCTTCATCACCTCCGAGCGAGCGTCGAGCGATCTGCTGCTGGAGTCCTCGCCGATCCTCTCCTGGATGGCTAACTACATCTTTGAGGCGGCAATCCGGGTCGTGCGCCTGAGGGATTCGGATCAACATGCCGCCCTGACGGGGCGCGAGACCGAATGCCTGTTCTGGGCCAGTGAGGGGAAAACATCGGGGGAGATCGCCTGCATTTTGGGGATCACCGAACGCACGGTGAATTACCACCTCAATCAGGTCACTCGCAAAACCGGCTCAATGAATCGTTATCAGGCCATTGCCAAGGGGATTAGCAGTGGCATTTTGCTGCCGAATCTTGAGCATGTAGTGGTCACCAACTTCCCCAAGCTGATGCAATAGAACCTGCTGATTTTCGGGGCTGAGCGGCGGACTCTCAATTGTCAGATCCTGCTATTGACTATTGGTTTCGGATGGGACTTCGCACTGCTGGAATGAGTCCGACTTATTAGCAAAATGAATCAATCAGTAAATCAATGAATTTCTAAGAAGGAACCACCATCGCTATAGTGCCGTTCATTCATCACTTCGAACGGTACTCTCCATGATGCTCGCAACGACACTGCAAGGCTTCACCATCGGTCTGGCCATGATCATCCCCATCGGCGCCCAGAATGCCTTTGTGCTGAGCCGGGGCATCCATCGCAATCACCATCTGCTGACGGCCACGCTCTGCAGCTTTTGCGATCTCACCCTGATTGCCATTGGGGTATTTGGCGGGGCCAATGTGCTGGCTGCCAGTCCCATCGGCATGGCGCTGCTCACCTGGGGCGGCGTGCTGTTTCTCGGCTGGTTTGGTGGCCGCTCCCTGCTCAGTGCCTGGCGCGGTAAGGGGGAGGGGCTTGCCGACTCTGCCCAGCGGATGGGGGCCAAGAGCGTGCTGGCGATGACGCTGGGGGTTACCCTGCTCAATCCCCACGTCTATCTCGATACCCTGATGCTGCTCGGCTCCCTTGGCAGTCAGGTGAGCGAGTCCCTGCGCCCGGCCTTTGCCGCAGGCGCCATGCTTGCCTCTCTGGTGTGGTTTTACTCGCTGGCGCTAGGGGCGGCGGCGCTAGCACCCTGGTTGGCTCGGGGTCGGGTACAGCGGGGGATTGATCTGCTGGTGGGTATCATCATGTTGACGCTGGCACTGCAGCTCGCCATTGGTGGTTAATGGGGGCGTTGGATTTTTTGCTGCTCGGCGTCATAAAAATTAATCACGACGCCTGTCTTTGGCATATTCCTCTGCTAAATTGCCCACCCTTGTGACTCGCCAGATACCAATCAGGAAAACTCAGTGAATAGAACCATGAAACTGGGCCTCATCGCCTCCATCGTGCTGTTGTCTGCCTGCGGTGCAGAGAAGCAGGAGCAGCCCGGTGCCGTCTCGCTGCGGCTGATCCAGACCTCCGATATCCACTCCAATGTGCTGGGTTATGACTACTACCAGAACAAGGAGGATCGCAAATTCGGTCTCTCCCGCACTGCCCTGCTGATCCGCGCCGCCCGTGCCGAGAACCCCAACAACCTGCTGCTCGACAATGGTGACCTGATCCAGGGCTCGCCGCTGGCGGACTACATTTTCGAGCAATCGGGTTCAGGCTATCTCGACAAGCAGGCCCATCCAGCCATCAAGGCGCTGAATGAACTGGGTTATGACGTGGGCAACCTCGGCAATCACGAGTTCAACTACGGTCTCGACTATCTGGGCAAGATCATCAAGGGGGCCAACTTCCCCTACGTCAACGCCAACGTGTTCGAGGCCGCTTCGTTCAAGCGCGATGGCAACGGCAAGATCGACTGGAGCGGCAACCAATTTACCCCCTATCTGCTGCTGGAGCGTCAGGTGAAGGATGACAAGGGGCAGCCACAGACCGTCAAGGTGGGCATTCTGGGGCTTACTCCGCCGCAGGTGCTGCAGTGGGACAAGCGTCATCTGGAAGGCAAGGTAGTGGTGGCTGACATGGTCGAAACCGCCAACCACTTTATACCCGAGCTGCGCGCCAAGGGGGCCGATGTGGTGGTGGTGGTCGCCCACACGGGGATCAATGCCGGCAGTTACGAAGCCATGATGGAAAACGCGGCCTGGCATCTGGCCAAAGTGGCGGGGATCGATGCCCTGATGCTGGGCCATGCCCACAAGAACTTCCCTGGCGACTTCCCTGATCTGCCGCTGGTGGATAACCAGGCGGGTACCTTGAACGGGGTTCCCACCGTAATGCCGGGTTTTTGGGGCAACCATCTGGGGATCATCGATCTCAAGCTGGAGCAGGTGGCTGGCAAGTGGCAGGTGAAGCAGAGCCACTCTGCCCTACGCCAGATTGACTCCAGCGAAGAGAGCAAGGTGGACGAAAAAGTGGTGGCCCTGGTCAAGGCGGATCACGACGCGACCAACCAGTGGCTGGATCGTCCGCTCGGCAAGATCACCTCCTCCATCCACAGCTTCTTTGCGCTGGTGCAGGATGATCCTTCTGTGCAGCTGGTGAGTGATGCCCAGCGCCAGCATGCCGAGCAGTTGCAAAAGGATGGCCTGCTCAAGGAGTCCTATCCGATCCTCTCTGCTGCTGCCCCGTTCCGCGGTGGCCGCAACGGCATTACCGATTTTACCTATGTGACGGCGGGGGATATTTCCCTGCGCAACGTCTCCGACCTCTACATCTATCCCAACACCCTGCAGGTGGTCGAGGTGAACGGTGCCACCGTCAAGGAGTGGCTGGAGATGAGTGCCGGTCAGTTCAACTGGGTTGATCCGGCCAAGGGCGAAGTGCAGTGGCTGGTGAACGAGAAGTTCCCCACCTACAACTTCGATGTGATCGACGGGGTCAATTACGAGGTGGATATCACCCAGCCCGCTCGTTACAACAAGGAAGGGGAGAAGGTGAGCGACGGTCAGCGGATCAGCAACCTGACCTTCAATGGCAAGCCCATCGATCCGGCCCAGAAGTTCTATGTGGTGACCAACAACTATCGCGGTAGCGGTGGTGGCCACTTCCCGGGCGTAGATGGCAGCAGCGTGGTACATGAAGATCCCTTCGAGACGCGTGAAATCGTCGCCCAGTATCTGAAGTCCCACTCTGCCAGCAATCCGCAAGGGTTCAGTCCGGCCGCCGACAACAACTGGCATATGAAGGCGCTGCCTGCCGGAGTGGATGTTTGCCTCTACTCATCACCCCGTGAAGAGGCCAAGGCGCTGGCGGGCGAGGATCTGGCCTATCAGTCCACCCTGCCGATGGATGACGAGAAGCACCCGGGCTACGCCATCTACCGTCTGGTTCGCCAGTAACTCGCTGATGGCCGGGCGGTCTGTCCGGCCTGCAGAAAAGCCAATGCCAGTCCGTTAACGCGGACTGGCATTTTTTTGCGCCGGCTTCGGCGCGGGGGCTGGCTATACCCGGAACTGAGAGAGCAGGCGCTGTTGCAGCAGACTGGCCTGATGGAGGGAGGAGGCGAGCTGCAGACACTCCTGCGCCTCCTGTTCGCCGGTTCTGGCTTGCAGACTGATACCGGAGACCTTGTCAGAGGAGTGGCTCAGGGTGTGCGACAGCTGCCCGGTAGCCACGGCCACCTGCTGCACCATGTCGGCCAGCTGGTCGATGGCCCCTTCCACCTTGAACAGGATCTGCTTGGTGTTCTCGGAGTCCTGCATGCCGGACTCCACCGTCTTGAGGTTGCGCTGCATCATCAGGTAGGCGGTCTCGGTCTGCTGCTGGATGCTGCTGATCACCTGGCTGATCTCGGCGCTGGAGGTGGCGGTGCGGTTAGCCAGGGTACGTACCTCGTCAGCCACGACGGCGAAGCCGCGGCCCATCTCCCCCGCGCGGGCCGCTTCAATAGCCGCATTGAGGGCCAGCAGGTTGGTCTGCTCCGAGATACCGCTGATGGTGGAGATGATCTGGCCAATCTGGCCTGCCTGCTCCTTGAGGGAGTTGATGGCGATGGCACATTCGCTCACCTCCTGCACTACCCGCTGCATGCCCGCGCTGGCAGAGGCGACATATTGGCTGCTTTCAGTGGTCAGCTGGCGCACTTCGTTGGCATTGTGGGCCGCCATGCTGCAGTTGTCCGAAATGGTGGTGGCCACCAGCACCATCTGTTCACTGTCGTGGTGCAGGGCCAGCGCATGTTCAGCGGTCTGGCGGCTGCTCTGGCTGATCGCCTCCACCCGGTTGACCGAGGTGTGAACGTGGTCGCTGATGTGCTGGTTGTTGTCCATGGTGGAGCTGATCATCTTCTGCAATTTCTCGATGAAGCGATCCACGCTGTTGGCCAGCGAACCTATCTCGTCATCCCGCTGCAGGTTGATGCGGGCGTTGAGATCCCCCTCGCCGGCTGCGATATCCTGCATCCGCTTGTCTACTTGCAGCAGCGGGGTCACCAGCTTGCGGTTCAGCCAGAGGCCGCAGAGGGTCACCATGATCAGGCTCAGCAGCAGGCCACCCAGCAGCAGGGTGCGGGTCTGGCTGATGATGCCGTTGAGCTGGGCCACCTGATCCTCAACGGTGGCATCGCCGCTCTCCTCGATGGCAACCAGCTGTTGTCGCAGCTCATCGGCACTGGCCTCATAGACGGCTTGCTGGGCCTGATAGCTGCCGAGCGCCTCGATCCACTGCCCCATCAGTTGCTGATGTTGGGCCAGCAGGGCGCGATACTGTGTCGCCAGTGTCTTGCCGGCAAATGGCCCGGTTCCCTCGATATCGAACAGCCCGGTGCCGAGCATGCTGTCGATCGCTTCATGGTAGAAATCGGTCGCCTCTTTCAGCTCGGCCTTGATCGCCTCCGTTACCCCCTGTCTGCGCATCTTCTCCAGCGCATAGAGTTGGCGCAAAAAGCCGATGTTGGATTCCATGCCGCCATCGGCCGCTTCCCAGCGAGTGGAGAGGCCGCCGTTCCAGCTGATGCTCTGGTCGGGGGATTGGGTCAGTGCTTCTACCGCACCATCACCGATCACCTCCAGCTGGGTCGAGAGGCGGGCCATCAGGTCGGCGTTGTGATGCAGCGCCTGATCCACCTCGGTATAGGCGTGATAGAGCGCCAGCAGCTTCTCTTGCTGCTGTTGATAGGCCTGCTTGTGCTGATCCATGGTGGCAAGGGCTGCGCCATCAATGAGCTGCCCCTGGCTGACCCGGGCCAGCGCGTCATCGGTCGCCGCCTTGGCGGCATCGAGTTCGGCGCGATCGAGCGGCGTGCCGTTTTGCATCTTCTGGATGTGGAGTTGCTGATTGCCCAGCTCTATCGAGCCCTCCATGGCGCCGTCGGCGGTCTGCCAGGCGGCGCCCAGTACGTAGGAGAGCAGATTGGCCAGCCGCTGGCTGCCATACCAGCCCACGACCCCCATGCCCAGCGTGCAGCCGAGCAAGATGGCAAGACCCAGATTGGAGGTGGTAACAATTTTCATGTGATGGCCTTCCTTGGTATCGACATTGGCACCAGTTTTGGTTCCGAACGGGTTTAGTGTAGCGGTTTATCCCCCGGCCAGAATCCGCTGCAGTGTTGGAGCATCCGGTGCTCTGGCTGCACGAAATCAAGCATGGTGGCAAATTGGATAAAAAGCCTCTCTGACCACACGGGTGTCGCAGCCCTATGCTGGATACTTATCCAGTTATTCTTTATGCTATGAGCCAATTTACGAATAGCTGTGTTGGTGAGGAGAGAGCCGTGATTGGTCGCTTGAGAGGCATTGTCATTGAAAAACAGCCCCCCGAGGTTTTGCTGGAAGTGGGCGGGGTAGGCTATGAGGTGCAGATGCCGATGAGCTGTTTCTATGACTTGCCGGAAATCGGCAAAGAGGCGGCTATCCACACCCATTTTGTGGTGCGAGAAGATGCCCAGCTGCTCTATGGTTTCAATCACAAGCAGGAGCGGGCGCTGTTTCGCGAGTTGATCAAGACCAATGGCGTCGGTCCCAAGCTGGCGCTGGCCATTCTCTCCGGCATGACTGCCAGCCAGTTCGTCATCTGCGTCGAGCGCGAAGAGATAAGCTCGCTGGTCAAGTTACCGGGGGTCGGCAAGAAAACCGCCGAGCGGCTGGTGGTAGAGATGAAGGATCGCCTCAAGGGATGGGTTAGCCACGATCTCTTCTCGCCGGCCATGGTGGCCCTGCCTGTCGGGACATCCGAGTTGCGTGCGCCAGACGCCGCAGATGAGGCGGTCAGCGCACTGATTTCGCTCGGTTACAAACCGCAGCAGGCGAGTCAAATCGTCAGCAAGATCGCCGTCGATGGGATGTCGGTAGAAGAGATCATCCGTGAATCCCTGCGTAGCCTGTGAGGTAGTTGATGATTGAAGCAGACCGCCTCATTTCGGCAAGCGCCGAGCGCGAGGATGAGATTATCGATCGGGCGATCCGTCCCAAGAAGCTGGCTGACTATACCGGTCAGGATACCGTCTGTGCGCAGATGGAGATCTTTATCGAAGCGGCCAGGCAACGGGGCGAGGCACTTGACCACCTGCTGATTTTTGGCCCGCCGGGGCTGGGCAAAACCACCCTTGCCAACATCGTTGCCAACGAGATGGGGGTCAATATCAAGACCACCTCAGGCCCGGTGCTGGAAAAAGCCGGGGATCTGGCGGCGCTGCTCACCAACCTCGAACCGAACGATGTGCTGTTTATCGATGAGATCCACCGTCTCAGTCCGGTGGTGGAGGAGGTGCTCTATCCGGCGATGGAGGATTACCAGCTCGACATCATGATCGGAGAGGGCCCAGCCGCCCGCTCCATCAAGCTGGATCTGCCGCCGTTTACCCTGATCGGCGCCACCACCCGGGCCGGCTCTCTCACCAGCCCGCTACGGGATCGTTTTGGTATCGTCCAGCGGTTGGAGTTCTATAACGTCAAGGATCTGACCGATATCGTCTCGCGTAGCGCCCGTTGTCTGGGGCTTGAGATGACCGAGGATGGCGCTATCGAGATCGCGCGTCGCGCCCGCGGCACGCCGCGAATTGCTAACCGCCTGTTAAGGCGGGTGCGTGATTTTGCCCAGGTGAAATCCGATGGCCGGATCGATGGCCCCATTGCGGCCCGCGCGATGGACATGCTGGACGTCGATAACGAAGGATTTGACTTCATGGACCGCAAGCTATTGTTGGCTGTGATAGACAAGTTTATGGGCGGCCCGGTAGGCCTTGATAATCTGGCCGCGGCGATCGGAGAGGTGAAAGACACTATCGAAGATGTGCTGGAGCCTTATCTGATCCAGCAGGGGTATCTGCAACGTACACCAAGAGGACGGATAGCGACCACACGAGCTTATGCGCATTTCGGTCTTCAGCGACCAGATGATAAGTAAAAACAGTCGTTTGAATGTGAAACCGCCGTCAGAGGCGGTTTTTTATTATCATTTTTCATCAACAATAAAAAAGCCCACGGCAGATGCGGTGGGCAAAGACAATTCAGGGTGGATGTTCACAGACAGTGAGTGCGTCTGGACACAGACCGGAAAATAAACAGGTGAGCCGTCGCGAGCTCTTAGAGTCGGTTCATTTGATAGAGCTGAACAAAGGAAAGCTTGTAGTAACGGATGGTTTTAGCAACAAACTTTTTCATCTTCGATTCCAATAAACGGGTTCAGATAGATAGTCGAATACGTACCGTGAACCCCGATTAACCGGCCTGTATCCAAGGGTATGCCCTCACTGCGAGGCGCATTGTAGGAGTTAGAATCGACCCGGGCAAACAAGAAAAATTGCAATCTTCAAATTAGTTTATCTAATGTCTCGGTTGGTGGAATTGGTTCGCATGAGTATGCATTCTTTGCAGTTTTAAATTGAGTTTTCGAATCAGATTGCCTGACCCGGATAACATGGAAAAAGGAGCCTTATCCACGCTTTTCAAATTAAACGGGGTGGTGGGATGTTAAATTCTTAAATTGATTTAAATCAATGTTTTACGCTTTGTCATGTTTTGTGATCTGGCTCGCGTCAATAATCGTGAAATAGATTAAAAATGCCTTTCAAAGCCATCTATGGCGGGCCCTTTTACATTGATTTCAATCAAATAAAGGTGATATAAAACCACAGTCATCATGGGCGAGAATCAATTCAAGCTTATTGTTTTGAAAATGTTAAACATTAGTTTCTTTTGTTCTCATGTATTGCCTTGTTGTTAATATTGGTCGTTATTGAAGGGGCTTTGTTGTGGTGTCTCACAACGGGATTTGTTCGATAACCACCAGCGGAAGCTTTGTTCTTAAAACTTAAAATAGCCGTGCCAATAATCGGTGAGGAAACATCATGATTGCTGAGCATGTGGTAGACCTATCGCGGTTTCAATTCGCTGCGACGGCTCTTTATCACTTTTTGTTTGTACCCCTGACGCTGGGAATGGCCTTCCTTCTGGCGATCATGGAATCTGTCTATGTGATGACCAACAACACTATCTACCGGGACATGACCAAGTTCTGGGGTAAGTTGTTTGGTATCAACTTCGCCTTGGGGGTAACCACAGGCCTGGCCATGGAGTTCCAGTTCGGGACGAACTGGGCGTATTACTCCCATTATGTCGGCGATATCTTCGGGGCCCCGTTGGCTATCGAAGGGCTGATGGCCTTCTTCCTGGAGTCCACCTTCGTCGGTATGTTCTTCTTTGGTTGGGATCGTCTGAGCAAGCATCAGCATCTGGCGGCCACCTGGTTGATGGCGCTGGGTACCAACCTCTCCGCCCTCTGGATCCTGGTTGCCAACGGCTGGATGCAGAACCCGGTCGGTGCCGAGTTCAACTTCGAATCCATGCGGATGGAGATGATGAGCTTCGCGGACGTGGTGTTCAACCCGGTGGCGCAGGTCAAGTTTGTTCACACTGTCGCGGCGGGTTACACCTGCGGTGCCATGTTTGTGCTGGGCATCTCCTCCTACTACCTGCTGAAAGGCCGTGATGTGGCGTTTGCCCGTCGCTCCTTCGCCATTGCCGCTGCGTTTGGTATGGCTTCTATCGTGTCAGTGCTGATCCTCGGTGACGAATCCGGTTACGAGACCGGTGAAGTACAGAAGGTGAAACTGGCGGCTATCGAAGCTGAGTGGGAAACTGAACCCGCTCCTGCCGCGTTTACCCTGTTCGGTATTCCGAATCAGGAAGAGATGCGCACCGACTACGCCATCAAGATCCCCTATGCGCTGGGCATTATCGCGACCCGTTCACTGGACGGTCAGGTAACCGGTCTGAAGGATCTGAAGAGCGAGCACGAACTGCGCGTGCGCAACGGAATGAACGCTTACGATCTGCTGACTCAGCTGCAAGCCGGTGACAAGTCTGACGACACCCGCGCCCGCTTTGATGAAGTGAAGCAGGATCTGGGCTACGGTCTGCTGCTCAAGCGCTACACCAGCAACGTGACCGATGCCACTGACGAGCAGATCAAGGCCGCCGTGGATGACTCCATCCCGCAGGTACTGCCGCTGTTCTTTGCCTTCCGCATCATGGTGGCTACCGGCATGTTGATGCTGGTGCTGATTGGCCTGGCCTTCTGGGACAGTGCGCGCCATCGTATCGGTGAGCGCAAGTGGTTGCTCAAAGGGCTGCTGTGGGGTATCCCGCTGCCGTGGATCGCCATCGAAGCCGGTTGGTTCGTGGCCGAGTATGGCCGTCAACCCTGGACTATCGCGGAAGTGTTGCCGACCTCGCTGTCAGTGTCCAACTTGCCTGCTGCTGAAATCTGGTTCTCTCTGATCGGTATCTGCCTGTTCTATACCGTGCTGTTGGTTATCGAGATGTATCTGATGTTCAAGTATGCCCGTCTCGGCCCAAGCAGCCTGAAGACTGGCAAATATCACTTTGAACAGATCAAGGCATAAGGGGAGTGACCATGTTTGATTATGAAACGCTACGAGTCATCTGGTGGGTTCTGGTCGGCGTATTGCTGATCGGCTTTGCCATCACTGACGGCTTCGACATGGGGGTAGGCACACTGCTCCCCTTTGTCGGCAAAAAAGATGTCGAGCGCCGGGTGATGCTTAACACCATGGGCCCCCATTGGGAGGGCAACCAGGTATGGCTGGTCACCGCCGGTGGTGCCCTGTTTGCTGCCTGGCCAATGGTGTACGCCGCGACATTTTCCGGTTTCTATATCGCGATGATCCTGACTCTGATGGCGCTGTTTTTGCGTCCGGTTGGATTCAAGTATCGTTCTCTGCGTGCAGATGCCAAATGGCGTAGTAACTGGGACTGGGCACTGTTTGCTGGCAGCACGGTTCCCCCCATCGTGTTTGGTGTGGCGTTTGGTAACCTGCTGCAAGGTGTACCGTTCGAGTTCAATCAGTTCATGATGTTGACCTATCACGGCAACTTCTTTGGCCTGCTCAACCCGTTTGGCATTCTGGCTGGTCTGGTGAGTCTGTTCATGCTGGTGACCCAGGGCGCGACCTGGCTGATGATGAAGACAGACGGTGAGGTGCTGGCGCGTTCCCGCACCGCAGCGACGATCTGCTCTCTGGTCACTCTGGTGCTGTTTGCTGCCGCAGGTTGGTGGGTAAGTGGCATGGATGGCTATGTCATCGTCAAGGCTGCTGCCAACGATGCTGTCTCCAATCCGATGAACAAGGAAGTGGTGGTGCAGGCCGGTGCCTGGATGAACAACTACAGCCTCTATCCCTGGATGATTGCTGCGCCTGTGCTGGGTCTTGCCATGAGCCTGCTGACCGCGCTGTTTGCCAGAATGAACATCGGCTGGCTGGCCTTTACCAGCTCCTCGCTGGCGATTGCGGGTGTGATCCTCACTGCCGGTTTCTCCATGTTCCCATTCTTGATGCCCTCAAGCCTTGAGCCGTCACTGAGTCTGACCATGTGGGATGCTACCGCCTCTTTCAACACCTTGCAGGTGATGACAGTGGCCGCAGCGATCTTCGTACCGATTGTGCTGGCTTATACCATCTGGACTTACATCAAGATGTTTGGCCGGGTGACCAGCAAGCATATTGAAGACAACCAACAATCGCTCTACTAAGAAGGAGACCTGATATGTGGTATTTCACCTGGATCCTGGGTCTGCTGCTGGCCTGCGCATTTGGCATCATCAATGCGCTGTGGCTGGAACACACCGAGAACATGGATCGCCAGATCGATGACAATAAATGATCGACTCGCCAGGCTGGCGGCTCCACTGGAGCGCCAGCCATGGCAGGGGTTGATGTTACTCGCGGCGGCCTTGTTGGCCGTCGCTATTTTACAGGCCCCCAATCTGATCGCTGCCAATACCAGTGAACATGGCTATTGGCTGGCTCCCTTGCTGATGTGGGCTGTCTGTTGTGGCCTGCTCAACGGGCTTGGCTTTCATCTGAAAAGTCTGCCCGGGCGGGTGCTATTCAACCCCTGGCTTGCCTGGCCCAGTTTGTTGTATGGCCTCTGGCTGACACATTCATATTTCCTTTCATAAAAAACGGGGGGAGGCAGGATTTCCCTGCTTCCCCCTGCTTCTTTCCTATTCAGCCCTGCGCTATGATAGCCCCCCATCTGACTGTCGAATGGATCACAGATTGTTATGGGGGAAGTCTTTGAGTTTCCGGTACGTGTCTACTACGAGGACACCGATGCCGGGGGCATCGTCTACAACGCCAATTATCTCAAGTTTATGGAACGTGCTCGCACCGAGTTTCTTCGTGCCAAAGGGGTCGAACAGGACGTCTTGCTGCAGGAGGGACACGCGTTTGTGGTGAGTCGAACCGAGATCGATTTCCGCTCGGCGGCCCGTTTTAATGAACTGCTGAATGTAATAACGCAAGTGATTGAAGTGAAACGCGCATCCCTGCGTTTTTCACAGCAGATCCTGGCGGCTGATGGGCGACTGGTCACTCAGGCCATGGTACAGATAGCCTGTGTCAGTCACCCGCAAATGAAACCCGTTGCAATACCTGAAAAAATCAAGGGAGTGCTGTTAAGTGCACGCTGAAATTTCGTTTATTGGCCTGTTTTGGCAAGCCAGTCTGTTGGTAAAGCTGGTCATGATGACCCTGATGAGTATGTCAATTGTCTCATGGGCATTGATCATCCAGCGTTCCAAAGTGATCAAGGCCGCCCATCTTGCCTCGGAGCAGTTTGAAGACAGATTCTGGTCTGGTGTCGATCTCAATCGCCTCTATCAGGAGTCCTCTTCCCGCCGTGATGATATTGAAGGCATGGAAGATATTTTCTACTCCGGCTTCAAGGAGTATGCCCGCTTGCTCAAGGCTGGTGCCCGGGGTCAGGATGCGGTGATGGACGGTACGTATCGTGCCATGCGCGTCTCTCTCTCCCGTGCGGTGGATGAGCTTGAGTCCAATCTGCCGGTTTTGGCGACCATCGGCTCCATCAGCCCCTACATCGGCCTGTTTGGTACCGTCTGGGGGATCATGAACGCCTTTATCGCCCTGGGTCAGGTGCAGCAAGCCACCCTGCAAATGGTGGCCCCCGGTATCGCAGAAGCACTGATCGCCACCGCCATGGGTCTGTTCGCCGCAATTCCTGCAGTTATTTTCTATAACCGCTTTACCAACAAGGTAGAAAAGCTGGAGAACGCCTACGCCAACTTTATGGACGAGTTCACCACCATTTTGAACCGCCAAATTGCACAGCAGCAGCAGGGTGATCAGTAATGCAAACCTATCAGCGGATCCGGCGCAAGAAGGTGTGCGAGATCAACGTGGTTCCTTATATCGACGTCATGCTGGTGCTGCTCATCATCTTTATGGCGGTCACGCCAGTGATCACCCAGGGGGTCAAGGTTGACTTGCCGCAAGCAGAGTCCGAGCAGTTGCCGGAAGATGCCAAACCGCCCTTCATTGTTAGCGTGAACACCGAAGGTGAATACGTCATCAAGGCTGGTGAAGCAGACGACGAGCCGGTACCGGCAGGAACCCCCGAGGCAATGCAGCAATACATCACCGAAAAAGCCATGGGCTATCTGGCGATCAACCAGAATGCCCCTGTGGTGGTCGCCGGTGACAAGGCGGTGCGCTACGAAGAGGTGATCCTGTTGATGGTGGCGCTCAAGAATGCCGGCGTGCCTCAGGTTGGCCTGATGACAGATCCGGTGAACTAACGGAGATGGATGTGAAGCGTGGTATTTCCGGTTATCTCATCGCATCGCTGCTGCTGCATCTGATCATTGGCATCATTTTGCTGGTCGGGGTCGATTTCAGTAAACCGAAGCGGCCCGAATCGAAGGGCCAGATAGTCAATGCCGTCATGCTCGATGAAAACTTTCTTAACGAGCAGGCCAAGCAGATCCAGCAGCAAAAGTCTCAGCCCAAGCCCCAGAAGGTAGAGAAAGAGAAGGATAAGGAAGACACGGATCTCGCCAAACGTGAGCTGGCCCAGAAACAGGAGCAGCTGCGCATCGCCGAGACCAAACGCAAGCAAGCCGAAGAGGCGACTCGCAAGGCCGAAGCCGAGAAGCAGAAGAAAGTCGCTGAGCAGAAGCAAGCGGAAGAGAAGACCCAGAAAGCCGAGGAAGCGCGCAAGCTGGAAGAGCAGAAAACCAAGAAGGCGGAAGCCGAGCGCAAAGCAGCCGAAGCCGAGAGCAAGGCGCTGGCGCTGAAGAAGAAAAAGGAACAAGAGAAGAAAGAGGCTGAAGAGAAAGCCAAGGCGGCAGAGGCCAAGGCCAAAAAAGCCGAGGCTGACAAGCAGGCCAAGGCCGACGCCGAGAAGAAAGCCAAAGCTGATGCCGAGAAAAAGGCCAAAGCCGATGCCGAGAAAAAGGCCAAGGCTGAGGCTGACAAGAAGGCAAAAGCTGACGCAGAGAAGAAAGCCAAGGCGGAGGCCGACAAGCAGGCCAAAATCGCGGCAGAGCGCAAGCGTAAAGCGGCCGAACAAGCCAAGCTGCAAAAAGAGATGGAAGATATGATGCAGCAGCAACTGTCCGCTGAGGCCAATGCCCGCAGCCAGGCGGCATCTGCTGCCTCGCAGGGTGAGGTTGACAAGTATGCCTCCCTCATCAAGGCCACGGTTGAGCGGTATATGATTTTGGATCCCACCATGCGGGGCAAAACCTGTACTATCGGCGTACGTCTTGCGAGCACTGGCTTTGTCATCTCGGTCGATGGTGGTCAGGGTGATCCGGCCGTTTGTCGTTCCGGCAAGGCGGCGGTCTTGAAGGCGGGTTCACTGCCAGTACCCAAGGATCCTGCGGCATTCGAGATGTTGAAGGAATTTAATCTCAAGTTAGAACCGAATATCTAAGCGTGATAAAACGGGGTTGTTTACAGTGGTTGGCAGCATCTCGCTGAGAAAGGAATTTAACCTCTCATTTTTATTGGAACCGAGTATTTAAGCCATGATCAGAAAAGTATTTTTTGCTTTGGTTGGCTGTTTGTTGCTGGGCCAGAGTGCCCAGGCGGCCCTGGACATCGTCATCACCGGCGGTATTGATAGCGCACGTCCCATCGCGGTTGCGCCCTTCAAATGGGAAGGTAATGGACAACTGCCGCAGGATATTGCGGAAGTGGTCTCCAACGACCTGATGCGCAGTGGCAAGTTCAAGCCGCTGGCCCGTGGCCAGATGCCACAGACCCCGAGCAGCAGTGGCGAGATCAACTTCGCGCCATGGGCTTCCCAAGGGGTTGAAGCCGTGGTGGTCGGTTCCATCTCTGCAGTCGGTGATGGCACTTACAAGATCAACTTCGAGTTGGTCGACGTGTTGAAAGGCCAGTTGGCCAAGGCACAAGGTGGCGAAAGTAACGGTTACATCCTGGATAGCCGCATGGCGACTATTCCGGGCGCCCAGATGCGCCAGTTTGCCCACCGCATCTCCGACATCGTCTATGAGCGTTTGACCGGTGAGCGTGGTGCCTTCCTGACCCGTTTGGCTTACGTTTCTGTGCAGCAGGGAACCCAGTTCCCGTATCAGCTGCGGATCGCCGACTACGACGGCTACAACGAGAAGACCCTGCTGCGCTCCCGCGAGCCGCTGATGTCGCCTTCCTGGTCGCCGGATGGTAGCAAGCTGGCTTATGTCAGCTTCGAGAACCAGAAGTCCGAAATCTACGTGCAGGATATCTACACCCAGCAGCGCAGCCTGATCACCAGTTTCCGTGGTATCAACGGGGCGCCGGAGTGGTCGCCAGATGGTCGTCGTCTGGCTATCGTTCTCTCCAAAGATGGTTCGCCGAACCTCTATGTGGTTGATGTCGCTAGCAAGCAACTGACCCGGGTTACAACCAGCCGTGTGATCGACACCGAACCCTCCTGGTTGCCGGACGGGCAAAATTTGTTGTTCACCTCTGAACGTGGTGGCAAACCCCAGATTTATAGCGTAAATTTGGCGACTGGTATGACTCGCCGGATGACTTGGGAAGGTGACTCCAACCAGGGTGCATCCATTACTCCTGATGGCAAAATCATGGTGATGGTGACCCGTGTTCAGGGGCAATACCGTATTGCCCGTCAGGACATGGAAAATAATGCCCAGTTGGTCCTGACTCAGAGCGCGCTTGACGAGTCCCCAAGTGTGGCTCCCAATGGCAGCATGATCATTTATGCCACCATCTATCAGGGTCGTAAGAGTTTGGCATTGGTATCGACTGATGGTCGCTTCAAGGCTGTGCTTCCGACCAGTAGCGGTGAAATACGTGCACCAGCTTGGTCGCCCTTCTTGAATTGATAAAAATCCAATTGTTTTTTGTTTTGTTATAAAGGTTTAAGGAAAAAGCATGCAACTCAATAAACTGCTCAAGGGTTTGGCCATCGCACTGCCACTGTTCACCCTGGCCGCTTGTAGCTCCTCTTCTGATTCTGACGCTGCTGGCGCCGAGTCAGGTATGACCGACGGCATGGGCGGTGTACAAACCGGCGGCGCCAACGGTATGTTGTCCCCGGAAGAGCAGATGCGTCAGAAGTTCGAAGCGCTGCAACGCGATAACGTCATCTACTTCCCGTTTGACGGCTACGACATTCAGGGTCAGTACGCTGATCTGCTGGATGCCCACGCCAGCTACCTGCGCGAGCGCCCGAGCGTTAAAGTCCTGATCGAAGGTCACGCCGATGAGCGCGGTACCCCTGAGTACAACATCGCTCTGGGCGAGCGTCGTGCCAAGGCTGTTGCCAAGTATCTGCAAACCCTGGGTGTGCAGGCTGAGCAGCTCTCTATCGTCAGCTATGGCGAAGAGAAGCCGCTGGATATGACCCACACCGAGGATGCCTTTGCCAAAAACCGCCGTGCGGTTCTGGTTTACTAAGGTTTGATCCGAATGAATTTTGTGTATAAGCAAGCGGCCATTTCGATGGCCGTTTTATTTGCTGTCGCGGCACATGCCGCGGCGCCGGTCAGCGATTTGAGTGGTGGCAACAGTGCTGCTGTCTATGGCAGTAATGCTGGCGCCATTGTGCCCACCGGGAGCCTGGATGATCGGGTAGCCCTGCTGGAGCGCACCCTGAATGCCCGTCTGCGGCTGCAGGCTGAATTGCAGCAACAGGTCGACTCCCTGCAAGGGGAGGTCTCCGAGCTGCGTGGTCAGCTGGAGCAACAGACCTACCAGATGGAACAGTCGCAAGAGCGTCAGCGTCAGCTCTATCAGGAGCTCGACAAGGTTGCGACCAGTCAACAGGCGGCCCCCGCAGCAACTGCCCCGGCAACCCCCGCCACACCGGCAGCTACCGCCAATTACTCAACCAATCAGGATGAGAATCAGGCTTATGACGCTGCGGTGAACATGGTGCTGAAAGAAAAAAACTACGACAAGGCCATTCCGGCTTTTCAGGGTTTTATCAAGCAGTACCCCGATTCGGGTTATGTACCCAATGCGCACTACTGGCTCGGCCAGTTGTTGTTCAACAAAGGTGACCGAACGGCAGCTGCGGCACAGTTCTCGACCGTGGCTAACAAATACAGCAAGTCTCCCAAGCGTGCCGATGCGTTGTTGAAGCTGGGTATGCTGGCGCAGCTTGATGGCAAGAAGGCAGAAGCAAAATCCTTCTATGAGCAGGTGATCAAGGGCTATCCCAACACCTCGCCAGCCCAGCTGGCCAAACAGAGTCTGGCCAAGCTGTAACATTGCCGTATGTCACTGTTTTCGTAACGGTACTGTAAAAACGGCCTGCATGTGTACGCGCAGTGAGCAAACGGATTTAAATTACGAATTTTCTGTTGCACCGTGAGTTTAAATCCGTATTATAGGCCGCCGTCAGGGCCGAAGCAGTAATGCAGTCGGAACTGGTCGTGGTGAGGGTCGTTAGCTCAGTCGGTAGAGCAGTTGACTTTTAATCAATTGGTCGCTGGTTCGAATCCAGCACGACCCACCATTTTCTCCATTCGGTGGAGACAGAATTCCCAGGTCGTTTAGCTCAGCTGGGAGAGCACCTCCCTTACAAGGAGGGGGTCACTGGTTCGATCCCAGTAACGACCACCAGTTTGTAAAAAAATGATTTAGATGGGTCGTTAGCTCAGTCGGTAGAGCAGTTGACTTTTAATCAATTGGT
Source organism: Aeromonas sp. 160P (assembly GCF_055193095.1). Taxonomy (NCBI): domain Bacteria; kingdom Pseudomonadati; phylum Pseudomonadota; class Gammaproteobacteria; order Aeromonadales; family Aeromonadaceae; genus Aeromonas; species Aeromonas sp. 160P. The sequence goes on from NZ_JBUXKV010000001.1 coordinate 1,455,489, forward strand.
CGCTGGTTCGAATCCAGCACGACCCACCATCATTTCAAGAATCCCAGGTCGTTTAGCTCAGCTGGGAGAGCACCTCCCTTACAAGGAGGGGGTCACTGGTTCGATCCCAGTAACGACCACCAGTTTGTAAGTAAAAATGATTTAGATGGGTCGTTAGCTCAGTCGGTAGAGCAGTTGACTTTTAATCAATTGGTCGCTGGTTCGAATCCAGCACGACCCACCATCATTTCAAGAATCCCAGGTCGTTTAGCTCAGCTGGGAGAGCACCTCCCTTACAAGGAGGGGGTCACTGGTTCGATCCCAGTAACGACCACCAGTTTGTAAGTAAAAATGATTTAGATGGGTCGTTAGCTCAGTCGGTAGAGCAGTTGACTTTTAATCAATTGGTCGCTGGTTCGAATCCAGCACGACCCACCATCATTTCAAGAATCCCAGGTCGTTTAGCTCAGCTGGGAGAGCACCTCCCTTACAAGGAGGGGGTCACTGGTTCGATCCCAGTAACGACCACCATATTTGTAGTAAAAAGTTTAAAAAATGATTTAGATGGGTCGTTAGCTCAGTCGGTAGAGCAGTTGACTTTTAATCAATTGGTCGCAGGTTCGAATCCCGCACGACCCACCATCATTTCAAGAATCCCAGGTCGTTTAGCTCAGCTGGGAGAGCACCTCCCTTACAAGGAGGGGGTCACTGGTTCGATCCCAGTAACGACCACCAGTTTGTAGGTAAAAATGATTTAGATGGGTCGTTAGCTCAGTCGGTAGAGCAGTTGACTTTTAATCAATTGGTCGCAGGTTCGAATCCCGCACGACCCACCATCATTTCAAGAATCCCAGGTCGTTTAGCTCAGCTGGGAGAGCACCTCCCTTACAAGGAGGGGGTCACTGGTTCGATCCCAGTAACGACCACCATATTTGTAGTAAAAAGCGTAAGAAAAAGCTGAAATCTGTAGCAATGTTTCAGAGAAAAATCCCCACCCAGGTGGGGATTTTTTTTGCCTGAAATTCAGTCCCCAAGCATATTCCACTGTTGCCATGACGAGCTGATCTCCACGTCTTATCGTGCCACACCGCCACACCGCCACACCGCCACACCGCCACACCGCCACACCGCCACACCGCCACACCGCCACAGCACTTCCGCTATTCTGCTCTTCCGGGATTGCCCCACGGCCTCCCATTGCAGTCCTATCCACCGTCATATTTCCCATGCGGATGCCAGCAATTGAGTGAACGCCAGAAATAAAAAGGGCAGGCCAAGGCCTGCCCGCAAGGGTGCGCAAGGTGTTACATGATGCCGCGGATCAGGATCCCGCTGATCAGCAGCGGTGCCACCACTCGCCAGCACCAGAGCAGCGCCAGGCGCAGGATAGGGGGCAGGCCCGCAGGCAGTATGGTGTCACCCAGGCGCCAGCCCAGCAGCAGGGTCAGCACCAGGCCGAACAGCGGCATCATCAGGTTGGAGGTGAGGTAGTCGAGCAGCTCGAAGATGGTCTTGCCAAACAGGGTCAGCTTGCTCCATGGGCCGAACGACAGGCTCACTGGAATGCCGGAGGCCATGATGAGCAGGGTCAGTACCCGACAGGCGCCACGGCGCGACCAGCCCCACTCCTCGGTGGTGAAGCGCACCAGATGCTCCAGCATGGAGATAGAGGAGGAGAGGGCGGCGACCAGCAGTAGCAGGAAGAAGACTACCCCCAGCCCCTGACCGAACGGCAGATGGCTGAACACGGCGGGCATGGTCATAAAGGTGAGACCGGGGCCAGCTGTGGGATCGATACCGGTCGATGCCAGCGCCGGGAAGATCATCAACCCCGCCAGTACCGAGATGAGGCTCGCCAGCGTGACCACCCAAACCCCGGAGCGCAGCACCCCTTCGCTATTGGGCAGGTAGGCACCGTAGGTGGTGTGTACACCCAGCCCGATGGAGAGGGAGAAGAAGGCCAGCCCCAGGGCATCCAGCACGCTCTGGCCAGTCAGCATGGAGAAGTCCGGCAGCAGCAGTTGGCGCACGCCCGCCATGGCACCGGGCATGGAGAGGCCGACTCCCACCAACAACAGCATCATGATGAACAGTGCCGGCATCATCCAGCGCAGTGCTCGCTCCACCCCTTTTTGTATCCCACCTTGCACAAACCACCAGGTCAGCCCGGCAAAGACCAGATGAGTGAGGATCGGCCACAAGGGATCGCTGACGTAACCGTTGAACAGGGTGGTCAGGGCGCTGCCTTCGCTCAGGTTGAGCTTGCCTGCCATCGCCAGTGCGGCATAGCCCACGGTCCAGCCACCGACCACGCTGTAGAAGCTGTAGATAAAGAAGCCGCAGAGGATCCCCATATACCCCATCCAGCGCCAGTTTGGCCCCACCAGCTGGTGAAAGGCGCCCAGTACCCCGCGCTGACTGCGGCTACCGAGCAATGTCTCCCCCACCAACACGGCTACGCCGAGGGTGAAGCTGAACAGCAGAAACACCAGCAGGAAGGCACCGCCACCATTGGTGGCCGTCACATAGGGAAACTTCCAGATGGCACCAAGGCCGATCGCGGTGCCTGCTGCGGCCAGCACATGACCAAGACGGGAAGACCACTGAACCTGGCTCATACAACCTCCGGGTAACACAACATCGAAGCAATACTCCTGAGTAGCAATAAACGACAGACCATAAAAAAGGCCGCCCGAGGCGACCTTTGCAATGAACATTCAGAAAACTGTGCGTGCAAGGTCACCTCTCTTGCGAGCTAAAAAATCGACCAAACAGCACGAGGATGGCAGACATGAGGTGGCAACCTGACTAATGAATGAGGAAACAGCCTAAACCATGGAAAGAAAAATTGACACATAAAATAAAATTTTTTATGTGTCTGGCATTCATGGTCCTCCTATGGGGTTCCCCCGAGGGTGCGGCCCTGCTGTCAGAAGGTATCTTTTCTGCCCTGCCGTTATTTACTGGGCGATAATCGTCATAGCTGCGACGGAAGAGGGGAGGCCTGACATGGCGCCAGCGAGAGTAAACCTGAGACAGGATGTCGTATGAGATGGATGGTGCTGCTCTGGTGGCTGCTCAGTCTCAGCTTGTCGGCGCAGCCGGGATTAACCCTGCTGAGTCACGATTTGCCCCCCTTTACCGAATACCGCGACGGCAAGCTCGACGGATTCGCCATTCGCCTGATCGATGAGGTGCAGCAGGAGTTGGGGACGCGCTATCCCATTAGGATTTACCCGCTCAAACGGGCATTGGCGATGGCGCGGGTCGAGCCCGGTTATGGCGTTTTCGTGGTACAGCGGATCCCTGAGCGGGAGTCCCATTTCAAGTGGGTAGGCCCGCTCTTTATCAATCGGGTGTTTATCTATCAGGCACCGGGGAACCGCTACCCGCTGACCTCGCTGGCGCAGCTGCGGGATCTGCCCAGAGTCGGGGTGGTACTGGGCAATGCCGATGATGTACGGCTGAGCAAGGATGGGTATCGCAATCTGGTGCGCTACCAGACGGTCGGGGAGGCGATAGATCGGCTGATGCTGGGCAAAATAGATGCCTTGCCGATGGCCGAGATGGTGATGGATGCCACCCTCGACAAGCTGGGGCTATCCCGGCGCAGCGTTGTCAGCAGTGGCGTGCTGCTCCATCAGTCCGGTCTCTACATCGCATTTTCCAAGGGGATAGATGATCGCGAGATAACCCGTTGGCAGCAGGCGGTAGATGCGGTCAGAGTCGCACAGGGGCGGGCCGATGGGCCCACCCGTGATGAGTAACCGTCACACCAGACCGCGTACCAGGATCCCGCCAATCAGCAAGGGGGCCAACCAGCGCCAGCAATTCATGATCAGGTGATGCCAGTGGGCCGAGAGTCCTTGTGGCAATGCTTTGCGTCCCAGTTTCCAGCCCAGCAACAACGTCACCATCAGGCCGAACAGCGGCATCATCAGGTTGGACGTGACGAAGTCCAGCAGCTCGAAGATGGTTTTGCCAAACAGGGTGACGTGTTGCAGTGGGCCAAACGACAGGCTGACCGGAATGCCGTTGAGCATCACCACAGCCGTGATGGCGCTGCAGGCAGTGCGGCGTGACCAGCCCCAGCTCTCGCACAGGAAGCACTGCAAGTGCTCCAGCAGGGAGATGGCCGAAGAGAGCGCAGCAAAGACCAGCAGGGCGAAGAACACCACCTCCAGGCCCTGACCAAAGGGCAGCAGCTGGAACACCGCTGGCATGGTCATAAAGGTGAGGCCGGGCCCGGCAGCCGGATCAATGCCGGTGGAGGCCAGTACCGGGAAGATCATCAAGCCCGCCAGCACCGCCACCATGCTGGCCAGCAGCACCACCCAGAGGCTGGAGCGACCTACCCCTTCACTGGTCGGCAGATAGGCGCCATAGGTGGTGTGAATGCCAAGACCGATAGAGAGGGAGAAGAAGGCCAACCCCATGGCGTCGAGCACGCCGGACATCCCCAGCTTGCTGAAATCGGGCATCAGGAAGTGGCGGACCCCCTCCATCGCATTGGGCAGAGTGAGGCCAAAGGCGACCAGCATCAACATCATCAGGAACAGGGTGGGCATCATCCAGCGCAAGGTGCGTTCCACCCCTTTCTGAATGCCTCCTTGCACCACCATCCAGGTGAGGGCGGCAAACAGCAAGTGGGTGAGAATGGGCCAGAAATCACCGCTGACATAATCATTGAAACGTGCAGTCAGGACGGCGGCATCACCTTGATTGAGCTGGCCCGAGATAGCCATGCCGGTGTAGCCCAGGGTCCAGCCTCCCACCACGCTGTAGAAGCTGAAGATCATCAGGGTGCAGACCAGACCCATGACGCCGACCCAGCGCCAGCGTTTGCCAAGCAACTCGGAGAAGGCGCCGACGACCCCGCGACGGCTGATGCTGCCGAGCAGGGTTTCCCCCATCAGCACTGCGACCCCCAGGGTGAAGCTGAACAGCAGAAAGACCAGCAGGAAGGCGCCGCCGCCGTTGACGGCGGTGACATAGGGGAATTTCCAGATTGCGCCGATACCGACTGCAGAACCGGCTGCGGCGAGAATATAGCCGAGTCGGGATGACCATTGGGACTGCTTCATAAGAACTCCAATCGAGTGCCCCCCTTGGCAGGGGCAGAATGGCGCTCATGTTACGGAGGTCGCGGCGCAATCACTACGACGGTTATCAGACGTAAATGCGATTTATTGGCATGATTCGCTAATTTAATTCTGATTTTCGTCCTATCCTGCCAATAAATAAAAACCGGAGCGCTATTGCTCCGGTTTGGTCTCTGACAAGTGATCGTCTGCTGACTAGATCACCCCCAGCTCCCGCAGCCGCTCCATCAGGTAGCTGTGGGCGGTATGGCGCTCGGAGAGCACCACATCCGGCCGCGGATGGAGGAATAGCGGCAGCGAGATGCGCGACTTGCTGGCACTGCCCCCGGTCGGGTTGATGACGCGGTGGGTGGTGGAGGGGTAGTAGCCGCGAGAGGCCTCCTGCAGCATGTCGCCGATGTTGATGATGAGGGTGCCAAAGTCGCACGGCACATCCATCCACTCGCCATCAGAGCCCTTCACCTGCAGCCCCGGCTCGTTGGCGGCGGGCAGAATGGTGAGCAGGTTGATATCCTCATGGGCGGCGGCGCGAATGGCACCCGGCACCTCGGTGCCATCGAACGGCGGGTAGTGCAGCACTCGCAGCAGGGTCTTCTGGCTCTCTTCGATCATCGAGGAGAGGGGGCAACTGTAGTTGGCAGCAATATCGTCCGGGGTGTACTGCTCGACCCAGCCGAGCAGCTCGGCGGCCAGCCCGTTGGCTAGGCGGTAGTACTCCATCGCCTGCTCTTTCAGCTCGGCCGGCATCTGGCCCCAGGGGTAGAGGTGGAAGTACTCCTTGATGTCCTTCTGGCTATGGCCCTTGGCCACCTCGGATACCGACGGCGGAAAGTAGCCATCCTGAGTCTCGCGGTTGAACAGAAAATCCTGCTTCTGCTCGCTCATGAAAAAGCGATACCAATTGTCGTAGATGGACTGCACCAGCTCTTTCGGGATGGGGTGGTTGGTCAGCACGCCAAAGCCGGTGGTTCGCAGGGATTCGGTGAAGCGTTGGGCCGCATCGGGTGAGCGGTAATCGACGGTCAGGACTTGCATTGTTTTTGTTGCGCGCCAGTTAAAAGATGGCGCAGTTTACCTTGCAGCTGATAACAAGGAAAGCGGGTTGGCCACCCCGTCCGGCACGGTGGCGAATAGTGACAAACACATCAAAAAACGGAGCCAACCCGCGCGGGCGCCCATCCCTTGTTAAGGTCTTTTATCCTCTCTAGAATGCTGGTCACTATATTTTCCGGAGTCTGTTCATGTCCCCCAAAATCCTGTTGCTGACCCTGCCGGTATTGCTGGCGGGATGCAGCGCCCTGTCAGAAGATGAGTGCCGCACCATGAGCTGGTACAACCTGGGTTATCAGGATGGATCCCAGGGAAAAACCCGTCTGGCGACCCGCGACTACGTTTCGTCTTGCAGCGAGTTTGGCCTTCGTGTGGATGAAGCCGAGTGGAAACGGGGCTATGACAAGGGGCTGGAGCTTTACTGCATTCCCGAGCTGGCCTACAGCAAGGGCAAGGAGGGACAGGCCTATCTGGGGGTATGCCCCAACGATACCAGCTTCCTCAAGCAGTATCAGCGCGGCTATGAAGAGTACAAACTGGCTGGCCGCCTGCGGGAGATCAGCGACGAGCTGGAGCGTACCGAGCGGGATATCGATGGGCTCGAGCGTAGCATCCGCAACGAAACCAACACGGAACAGCGCGACTACTACCGCGCCAAGCGCGATCGTTCCATTCGCCACTACGAATCCCTGCGGCGGGAATATAACCGCCTGCGCTATCCGGATCGGGTGATCCAGTTCTCCTTCGGCGGTTAATCCCTCTCTTCATGGCCAGCCTGCGTGCTGGCCATGTTGCATCTTGTCAGATCAGGGCAGTACCCAGCGCTGCAACGCCAGTGCGATGCCATCCTCGTTGTGGTCGGCCGTGACCTGATGGGCATGGCGCTGGATCTGCGGGGCCGCATTGCCCATGGCCACCGCCAGCCCCACCTGTTCGAACATGCTGATGTCGTTGTTGTTGTCACCAAACGCCACCACCTGCTCCATCGCAATTCCTTCGCTGGCCGCCCACTGGGCCAGCCGGTTGCCCTTGCTGCAACCGGGTTGTACCAGCTCCACCGCATAGGGGGCCGCCCAGTCGCGGGTAAAGGGCATCTGCTCGACCACCTCGCCCATAAAGGTGTGCAGGCGCGCCGGATCCTGATTGAACAGCTCCAGCTTCCAGATCGGGTGCTTCAGCCAGCTGGCCAGATCGGCGGCGGGCAGTAGGGTGATCTTGAGGTGATCCGGCTGATTGGCCGCCCAGTGGCGGATGCGGGTCACATGCTCCTCGCAGCCGAGGTAGCCGATCCCGTCGCTCAGGTGAAACAGTGCCCCCATCTGCTGCGCTTTGACCGCGGCCAGCAGCTCGGTGAGCGGCGCAACCGCCAGCGGGTCGCCGCTGAGGATCCTGTTCTGCGCCGGATCATAGATATAGGCGCCATTGCTGCAGATGAGGGGGGTATCGAGGGCCAGCTCGTGGTGGAAGGGGCGCGCCGTCATGTAGTGGCGCCCCGTCACCAGCAGCACCTTGATGCCGTGGGCGCGAGCTTGCGCCAGTGCCGCCCGGGTTGCCGACGAGATCTGGTGATCCCGGGTCAGCAGGGTGCCATCCATATCCAGCGCGATGGCCTTGTACTCACTCATAGCTCCTCCTGAGGGGCGAACGGTGCGAGGTGGGATCGGGGTTGAAGCCTGTGCAATGAGCAGCAGTCCTCCATGTCGCCCTGAATAGTCATCGACAGAGGGGATTAAAGTCCCAAAACTATCAATAGCATGCAAGCACTCTGCGTCATGGTGCTGTGAGGTTGTGATCTGGCGCGGAGTTATGGCGAGTGGCTGGCAACCGCCAGAAACAACAAAGCAGGCGCCGGGATGCCTGCTTTGTTGCCTTCGGGGAGGGGGTTCTCTCGTTCCAGCCCGTCGTTGCCCGATAAGGTGAGACGGCTGATGGGGTGTGTGACCCGGTAAGGTCCTTCACCGCAGAGACCCGGTCAGGTATCTGCTTTGCCACCGGAAGATGTAACCATAGTATCCCTACCTCGCCGGTGAGTGGTTGCAAAGTAACCACTAATTTCGGTTGTTTTTGCAATAGTTCACCCTTAATCTAGGAAAAGTGGATTAGTCATTGCAACGAGGAAGGGTAAATGCTGAAACTTGATCGCATAGACAGACATATTCTCGAGCTGATGCAGGAGAATGGCCGCATCAGCAATCTGGAACTGGCCGAGCTGGTTGGGCTCTCGCCGTCCCCCTGCTCCCGCCGGGTCAAGGCGCTGGAGGATGCCGGTCTCATCGACACCCACGTTACCCTGCTCAACGCCCGCCAGCTTGGCCTCACCCTCACCGCTTACATTCACATCTCCATGGACAGACACACGCCGGAGCGGTTCGAAAGTTTCGATCGCGCCATCAAGGAGCTGCCCGAAGTGCTGGAGTGTGATCTCATCACCGGCAATGATGCCGACTACCAGCTCAAGGTGGTGGTGCGCGACATGGAGCACTACCAACACTTCCTGCTCGACAAGCTGACCCATATTCCGGGGGTGACCGGGGTGCGTTCCAGTTTCGTGCTGCGCCGTATCAAGCACAAGACCGCGCTGCCGCTAAACCATCTGGGTTGAGCCACCACGCGCGGGGCGGCGGCTGGTCTGGCGCGTGATTGGGTTAGACCGCCGCCACCGAACCCATCGGGTTGAGTCGTGCGCAAAGAGCGCAAATAGAAAGAGGAGGCCAGTGGCCTCCTCTTTCTATTTGCTAGCTGTCGTGGTAACTGCGAGCGGTGGCAGGTATGGTCAGACACTTACCTGACTGATGTCTGCCACTTGTAGCAGCCAGCCTGCCTGTTCTTGCTGCGGTTCACCGCTGACCCGCAGCCGCTCGCCGGTCGGCACCCACTGCCCTTCGGGCAGGGAGACCAGCAGGCTTTCGCTGCCGTTGTCGAATAACCAGCGATCTTCACCTCGCGCTTCAATCAGATAACCTTCCATCTCCACTCTGGACTCGGCTTGCCAGGATGGCGCAACGGAATCACGGCTCTCGATGAAATCCCCCTGAACACCAAAACTGGCTAGCCCCCACAGAATGGAGAGCCCGACCAATGATGTTTGCATCTTGTCTCTCCTCTTTTTTGGAACTGTGCTTTTGGAACTGCAGGACCAGTATGGGAACAGAAAACTGAGTGCACCATGAATAAGGTGGCAAAGTGCTGGCGAGATCGCGAAAAAAACCAGCAAGCTTGCAGCTGATGTCATTTTATGGCGCAGGGATCACACTTTTTGGCACGATTCGCCGCCGTTGGTTGAGTGCATAGGGTATTCAGCTGTCGCACTATGGATAGCCCACCCAGATTTGGGCTGCAGGGAGGTGAATGTCAGTCACGGGCCGCTTGTTGTAGTTGTGCAGCCGGCCTAAGGTAGGTCGCTTTGATACCACTGTTGAGGAGCTTGTCTGATGTCCACTCTCTATCCCCGTGTCGGGGTCGGCGTTATTTTAACCAACGGGCAGGGGCTGGTACTGCTTGGCAAACGCAAGGGGAGTCACGCCCCCTACTGGTCAATTCCCGGTGGCCATCTCGAACTGGGAGAGAGCTTTGAGTCGGCGGCGATCCGCGAGGTAGCCGAGGAGACGGGGCTTGAGATCCGTGCGCCCGAGGTGGTGGCGGTGACCAACAATCTGGAGACCTGGCGCGAGAGCGGGCTGCACTATATCTCGGTGACGCTGCACGCCCGGGCCGATGGGGCGCCGCAACTGCTGGAGCCGGAAAAGTGCGAAGGCTGGATCTGGTGCGATCCGCAGGATCTTCCTCAGCCCCATTTCGATGCCAGTCGCCAGTCCATCGCCTGCTGGCTGGCGGGACGCTGCTACTTGCCGAGTGATTTGCCAATGGTGTCGGCCGAATCAGCCGAATTGTCATAAAACGATCATTGGGCTGTCATATTATCCCCACTGGATATGTGATGAAGGGATGGGAGTGAGGTAATGGGACCGGTTTTTCTCCAGTTTTTGTGGCTCGGCTGTATCAGTTTTGGCGGCCCGGCCGCCCATATCGGCTACTTTCAGCGCACATTTGTCCAGCGGCTCGGTTGGCTGAGCCAGGCTGAGTTTGCCCGTCTGCTGGCGCTGTGCCAACTGCTGCCGGGGCCTGCCTCCAGCCAGCTCGGCTTTGCCATTGGCCGCCAGCGTGCCGGTCTGGGCGGGGCGCTGGCGGCCTTTATCGGCTTCACGCTTCCCTCTTTCCTGCTGTTACTGGCTGCCGCTATCGGTATCGGCCAGTTGGGAGCCAATCTGTGGCTTGATGCGGCCCTGCACGGCCTCAAGCTGCTGGCGCTCATCGTGGTCGCGGACGCGGTACTTACCATGAGCCGCCAATTCTGCGCCACCCTACTGACCCAGGGGATCATGGTGGCGACCGCCGCAGCACTCTGGTGGCTGCCCGGCCTGTTGACCCAGTTGCTGATGCTGGTGGGGGCCGCGCTGATCTGTGCTCGCTTGCTGGGTGGGGAGGGCGCAACGCACGCGGCCGTCGGGCAGCCAGGTCAGACCATGGCTCGTCAGCCCCATTGGCCGACCCTGCTGCTGTTTGCTGCACTTTTTGTCGGGCTGCCGTTGCTCGGTAGCCCGCTTGGCCAGCTGGTTGCCGACTTTTACCGGGCGGGAAGTCTGGTGTTTGGCGGTGGCCATGTGGTACTGCCGCTGCTACAGGAGAGTGTGGGCCACACCCTCAGCCAGCAGCAGTTTCTGACCGGCTACAGTCTGGCCCAGCTGGTGCCGGGCCCGATGTTTACCCTCGCCACTTATCTTGGTGCCCAGCTGCTGCCCGAGATGCCGCTGGTCGGGGCCTTGTTGGCGACCCTGGCGCTCTTTCTACCCGGTTTTCTGCTGCTGTGGGCGGTCGGCCCCTGTTGGCAACAGTGGCTGACCCGGCCTCGTCTGGCGGGAGCCGTCACCGGCATCAACGCCGCCGTGGTGGGATTGCTGCTGGCGGCCCTCTATCAACCGGTGTGGCAGAGCGCTGTGCTGGCGCCGACCGATCTGGCGCTGGCCGCCATCGGCTTCTATTGGTTGCGAGTGGTGAAATTGCCGGTGTTGGCACTGGCTGGTTTGCTGGTGGTGGCTGCCATCTTGCTGGCGTGAGCGCCGGGGAAACCGGATAAAAACGGCGCCTCCGTGATGGAGGCGCCGTTTTTATTGCGATGGGTCAGCCGTTCAGGCTTCGGGATCGAAATCCAGACTCAGGCTGTTGACGCAGTAGCGCTGGCCGGTCTCGGTCGGCCCGTCGGGGAAGACATGACCGAGGTGGGAGCCGCACTGGCGGCAGGTGATCTCCACCCGCTTCATGCCGTGGCTGCTGTCTTCGATGTAGTTCACCGTCCCCTCGATGGCCTTGTCAAATGATGGCCAGCCGCAGCCGGAATCAAACTTTGCTCCTGAGTGAAACAGCACGCTCTTGCAACAGACGCAGAGGTAGTCACCGCTCTTGCGATTGTGGAGCAGAGCGCCGCTGTAGGGGCGCTCGGTGCCCTTCTCCCAGCAAACGTGAAACTGCTCGGTACTCAGTTTGCTGCGCCACTGCTCCGGATTGTTACTGCTCATACCGACTCCTTGCCTTTCATAACGGCGCCCAGCATAGCGGCTCCGTAAAGCTGACTCCAGCATGCCTGTTATGCTTTGCCCGCATCTGTGATCGCTGTGGCAGGCTGGTCCGCACTGGATACAGGGATGAGTGCTGGCAGCGGTGGCTGGGCATCCACCGCCGTGCTGGCCAGCGCGACCCGCTCCAACAGCTTGAGAGAGTGGGCGCGACCGACCGCCACCTGCCGCTTGATGTCATCAGGCAGAAACGGCAGGCCATCGTTGGTCGCGGTGTCGATGGTCTGGATCCACTCCAGCCCTTCCCCCGGCGGTGGCAGGCGGAACTGGATATCGTAATCGCTGGCATTGAACAGCACGTACCAGCGCTCGCCGATACAGGTGATCATGCCGATATCCATGGCAAATGCCTGCCCCATAGGGGCGTGCCAATCCTGATCGGTGAGCTGGTGGCCATCCGGGTGATACCAGTTGACCTGATGGCAGCTGGGGGAAGCGCCGTTCCAGCTGTCATCGCTCAGTTGCAGGTTGGAGAAGACCCCCGATTCCGCCCGCAGCGCCATCATCTGCTGGGTGAAGGCAAACAGCCGCTCATCTTCTGGCCGCCATTGCCAGTTGACCCAGCTGATCTGGTTGTCCTGACAGTAGGCGTTGTTGTTGCCGAGCTGGCTGCGGCCCATTTCGTCCCCGGCCAGAAAATGGGGGGTTCCCTGAGAGAGCAGTAGCGTGGCGATCAAGTTGCGTTTTTGCTGTTGGCGCAGGCTGTTGACCCGCGGATCCAGGGTTGGCCCCTCCACCCCGTGGTTATGAGAGAGGTTGTTGCCGTGACCATCCCGATTATCTTCCCCGTTGGCCTGATTGTGGCGCTGGTTGTAGGAGACCAGATCTTCCAGCGTGAAGCCGTCGTGATAGCAGAGGTAGTTGACGCTGGTATGCGGGGATCGCCAATTCTTCGGAAAGATATCTCGCGAGCCCACCAGGCGGGTGGCAAAGTCCCCCATCTTGCCGGCATCACCACGCCAGAAGGCCCGCACCGTATCGCGATAGCGGTCGTTGATCTCCTGCCACTGGCTTGGAAATTGCCCAAGGCGGTAGCCGAAGGGCCCGATATCCCAGGGCTCGGCAATGAGCTTGACCTGCGACAGTAGCGGATCTGCCATGATCGCCTTGAAGAAGGCCCCCATGGGATCGAACTCACCCGCTTCCCGCGCCAGCGTCACCGCCAGATCGAAACGGAAACCATCCACCTGCATCTCGGTGACCCAGTAACGCAGCGCATCGAGCACCAGTCTAAGGGTATTGGGGTGATCCAGATTGACGCTGTTGCCACAGCCGGTGACGTTGGCGTGACGGGTGTAGTCGGGGCCGTGAGGGCCCGCTTCGAAGGCGAAGTAACCGGCGTTGTCGAATCCCTTGAACGACAAGGTGGGGCCATCGAAGCCAGAGGCGGCGGTGTGGTTGTAGACCACATCCAGGATCACCTCCAGCCCGGCCCGGTGCAGCTCGCGCACCATGGTTTTGAACTCGGTCACCGCCTCGTCATGCTTGGTGCTGTAGCGCGGCTCGGGGGCGAAGAAGGCGATAGGGTTGTAGCCCCAGTAGTTGGTCAGCCCCAGGCGTTCCAACCGTGGTTCCGACATGAAGGCGGCCACCGGCATCAACTGTACCGAGGTGATGCCGAGACTCTTCATGTGTTCGATCATTAGCGGATGGCTGACGCCCAGATAGGTGCCCTGCAGCGCCTTGGGGACCCCGGGGTGCTGTTTGGTAAAGCCCTTGACGTGAGCCTCATAGAGGATGGTGCGAGCATGGCTGATGCGGGGCTTGCCGATCCCCTGCCAGTCAAAGCTGTCATCCACCACCACTGACTTGGCAATCATGGCGGCACTGTCACCCTGATAGAGATCGTCATCCCAGTAGGTGGGGCGGCTGAGCGCTTTGGCATAAGGGTCGATCAGCAGCTTTTGCGGGTCGAACAGCATCCCCTCCTGGGGGATGCCATAAACCCGATAGCCGTAGCGCTGACCAGCCTGCAGGCCACGCACATAACCAAAGCGGTACTGACCCCGGCGGCCGGGGAGATCCATACGACCAACCTCTTGCTCCTGCTCGTCAAACAGGCAGAGTTCTACCTTGTCCGATTGGGGGGCCCAGACACAGAAGTGACAACCATCCTTATCAAGTTGAGTGCCCAGTGGGTGGCTCAACCCGGTTTCCATAACAAGCATCAAGACTCCTGTTTAATGAACAAGGTTGCCAGCGGCGGCAGATCCAGCACTATGCTGTGTGCCATCCCCTGCCAGGGGGTCGGCTCGGCAGCAAACACCAGACCCACATCATAGTTGCTGCCCCAGTAAAACTCGCTGTCGGTGTTGAGTACCACCCGATAGTAGCCAGCAGCCGGGACGCCGACCCGATATTCGAGACGGGGCACCGGGGTGAAGTTGGCCGCCACTACGATGGCCTGCTTGCCCTCTTTATCGGCCCGCAGCCAGGCAAAGATGCTGTTGTCGGCATCGTTGTGATCCAGCCAGCGGAAGCCGGTCTGCTCATAATCGGCCTGATACAAGGCAGGCTCATGACGGTAGAGGTGGTTAAGATCGCGGATCAACCGCTGCTGGCCACCGTGCTTGGGGAACTGCAGCAGGTGCCATGGCAGCTGGGCATCGTGGTTCCACTCGTTGCTTTGGGCGATTTCGGTGCCCATAAAGTTGAGTTTCTTGCCCGGGTGGGCATACATGAAGCCCATGTAAGCGCGCAAGTTGGCCGCCTGTTGCCACTCGTCGCCGGGCATCTTGTAAATCATCGAGTGTTTGCCGTGCACCACCTCATCGTGGGAGAGCGACAGAATGAAGTTCTCGTCATAGTGGTACACCATGGAGAAGGTCATGTCGTTGTGGTGATAACGGCGGTGGATCGGCTCTTTCTGCATATAGGTGAGGGTGTCGTGCATCCAGCCCATATTCCACTTGAAGCCAAAACCGAGGCCGCCGAGGAAGGTGGGGCGGGAGACACCGGCATAGGCGGTGGACTCTTCAGCGATGGTCATGGCGTGAGGATACTTGCTGTACACCTCTTCGTTGGTCCACTTGAGCAGGCTGACTGCTTCGTAGTTGTGGTTGCCCCCATCGACGTTCGGCACCCACTCGCCCTCATTGCGCGAATAATCGAGATAGAGCATGGAGGCGACAGCGTCTACCCGCAGGCCATCGATGTGGAACTTGTCGAGCCAGAACAGGGCACTGGCCACCAGAAACTGGCGGACATTGTTGCGGCCATAGTCATAGATGTAGGAGTTCCAGTCCGGATGCCAGCCACGGCGCGGGTCTTCATATTCATAAAGTGGCGTGCCATCGAAGCGAGCCAGTCCGTGGGCATCGGAGGGGAAGTGGGCGGGCACCCAGTCGAGGATGACGCCGATGCCAGCCTGGTGGCACTGATCAACGAAGTACTTGAAGTCGTCGGCGCTGCCATAGCGACTGGTGGGGGAGAACATGCCCACCGGCTGGTAGCCCCAGGAGCCGCTAAACGGGTGTTCGGAGATCGGTAGCAGCTCGATGTGGGTGTACTCCATCTCCTTGACGTAGGCCACCAGCTCTACCGCCAGCTCGCGCCAGCTCAGGCTGTCGCCATTGGGGTGGCGCTTCCAGGAGCCGATGTGCAGCTCGTAGATGGAAAGCGGCTGTTCCCGCTTGTCGTTGTGCTGGCTGGCAAGCCAGTCTGCATCCTGCCACTGATATTGCTGCTGGTCATAGACCACGGAAGCGAACGACGGGTACTGCTCGCAATAGAAACCGACCGGATCGCTCTTGTGCGGCAAGCGATGACCGGCAGGATCCTTGAGCTCGAACTTGTAGCGATCCCCCGCTTTCAGCCCCGGTACAAACAGTACCCAGTGACCGCAGAGGCTGCGTTGCATCGGGTGGCGGCGGCCATCCCAGAAGTTGAAGTCGCCGATCAGGCTCACCGCAGTGGCGCTAGGCGCATAGACCGCAAAACGCACCCCTTCGACCTGTTGACCGAGATGCTCCACGGTGCGCAATTGGGCACCAAGGGTGTGGTAGAGGTTTTCCGGTTGCGCGGTCAGCTCAGCAAGACCCGCCCAGGCGGCATCCTGAAATTGATAGGGGTCGATGACCTCGGTGGTGGCATCTTGGTAGCTGGCGAGCAGCTGATAGGGAAAGGGATTCTTGCGGCGGGTGAAAACAGTTTCAAAAAGGCCCGATTCATCGGAGGGTGCCAGAGTGGCAACAACTTTGCCTGATTTGAGGTCCTTGATGCGGACTTCGAGGGCATCAGGCAACCAGGCGGTCAGTTTGAGGCCGGGCCCAGCCGGATTGGCCTGCAGGCCTAGATGAGAGAAGGGATCGGAACAGCGGGCAGCAACCAAACGTTCAACGAGCATCGAGATTTCCTTTCATGACAGAGCATCCACTCCGGCCTGGGCCGGAGTGGATTTAGGTGAGTCAGCTGTGTTGCACAGTGGCTCAACGACTGGCCTCATCACGGGCTTGGCTCATTTTGCCAGCCAGTGCCTTGAGTGCCTCATTGGCAAAAATATCTTCCAGGTCAGCAGAGAGCTTGCGGCGCCAGTTAGGGTATTCGTAACTGGTGCCCGGCACGTTGACCGGTTTGTCCATCTCCAGCCAATCCTCCAGCTGGGTACTGAACAGGGCGCAACTACCGCGGGACATATGGAGCTGCAGACCGTGGTTGAGTTCGGTGTTCATACCGACCCAGTTCACGTCATGGCTGATGTGGTCAGAGATGACGTGATGCGCATGCAAGCTGTCGAGGATCCGCTGCTTGGCCTGATGGCGATCAGCATACAGCGTCTTCAAAACATCCTCATCTGGATATAAACCCAGTTGACGGCCCAGCGCCAAATCATCGCAATGCCAGAATCCCTTGAGGGTCGGCATGTCGTGAGTGGTCAGGGCTGACATCGCCTGCTCGGTGTAGTGGGCAGGAGAGATGAAGCCGCCATCCGCCTTGGCGCGCTCGAAGAAGAACACCTTGTAGGAGTGGACACCGTTCTCTTTCAGGGTCACATCGATCCCTTCCGGCACAGTGCCCAGATCCTCGCCGATCAGCAGGCACTGGTTGCGGTGGGATTCGAGGGCCAGAATGCCCAGCAGATCGTTGACCGGATAATAGATGTAGGCACCCTTGGCGGCAGATGCTCCGGGCGGTACCCACCACAGGCGCAGCAACGCCATCACGTGGTCGATGCGCAGCGCGCCGCAGGAGCGCATATTGGCACGGAACATCTCCACCATCGGTTGGTAGGCGGCTTCAAACAGCTGGTTCGGGTTCATCGGGGGCAGGCCCCAATTCTGACCCAGTGGCCCCAGCACATCAGGCGGCGCGCCGACCGAGGCTTTCGGGCAGTAGAGATCCTGGTTGGCCCAGATCTCGGTGGAGCCTTCAGAGACGCCAACCGCCAGATCCCGGTAGATCCCCATTACCATGCCAGCCGCCTTGGCGCGCGCATCGGCTTGCGCCAGCTGCTCATCGGCCAGGAACTGCAGGTATAGGTAGAAGTTCACATCTTGCTGATGCTCGGCCATCCAGGCGGCAACTGCGGGGTTGTGGTAATTGCGGAACGGTTCCGGCCATACCGGCCAGCCCCAGGCGTTGTCGCCCTTGGCATAGAAGTAGGCTTGCAGAGCATCAAATGCCGCTTGTTGTTGCAGGCTGTCGCCACCGGCGGCCACGAAGGCATCAAAGGCGGCCTGACGCTCGGCGCCAAGGCTTGCCTGATCGAACACCTGACGCAGCATGGCGAGTTTGGTCTGGATAACGCCGGTGTAATCGACGTTCTCCTGGGCGCGCAGCTCGGCCAGATGTTGCTGGAAGGCGGGGCTTGCCACTTCCGCTTTCAGGCGAGCGCTCTGCTGGAATTCAGGCACCGCTTCCACATTGATATAGGCGATGTTGAGCCAGCGACGGGAAGAGGGGCTGTAGGGGCTGGCGCTCTCCGGATTGGCCGGGTAGAGGGCGTGAATGGGGTTGAGGCCGACAAAGTGGGCACCCCAGGCGGCGGCTTTCTCGACCAGCTGGCCCAGATCGCTGAAATCACCGATGCCCCAGTTGTGGCGGCTGCGCAGGCAGTAGAGCTGCACGCTCGGGCCCCACACCTTGCGGCCATCGGCAATCGGGGCCTGCTTGTAGCAGGCTTGGGGGGCGACGATAAGGCGCATGGTAGCCAGCGGCTCGTCGTTGCCCTCTTCCAGCAGCACCAGCTGGTGATAACCCAGCTCAGGGGCCATCTCCAGCGTCACCTGATAGGCCTGGCACTCCATCTCTTCAAATTCGGCGACGCCGACCAGCTCACCCTCAATAGGGGTGAACTGACCGGACAGCACAGCACCCTGCTCCTGCTGGAGCTGCCAGATGAGGGCGTCGTTGACGAATTCGAGGGGGAGGCGGACCTCGAGGGTGACGGCGTCGCCGGTGCGAACCACCATCACAGGATCCAGCGCCCGCAGCCAGTGCTGGCGATGCTCCTCTTCCAGCTGCTGCACCAGTGCGGCCTCGTCATCGACGTGGTAACCCATGGCGCCCAGCATGGCGGCTTTGCTCTCTTCGGATACCTGGGCCGGATGGCCCCAGGCATCAACATATTCACTGGCAATGCCTTTTGCGGCAGCCAGCTGTTCAATCAGGGTGGTCATAGTTTGAGAATTCCCGCTGTGGATTCTATCTATACTATTTTGATTCATTTTTATGGGTTGGTATGTGAACAGTGGCTTTTGGGCCATGCTAAACCGCGCACATTTTTACATATCTCTGTGAATGGTTGTGTGACCGGGCAGGCACTATTGTGGATCTTTGTGCACGACCCCGTTATGACACTATTTTCATCAAAATATGGTAATCAGTTACATAAACAGAAAATTAATTTCACAGTTTTTCATGACGTAGCGCAATTTCAGACAGAAAGTTGGTTGACTCACCTGAGAGTTCTAGTAAATTTACAAACGGAATTTTCTTTAACTACTGAACAGTTAGGTAACAAAATTATGACTATCAAAGTAGGTATCAACGGTTTTGGCCGTATCGGTCGTTTCGTATTCCGTCTGGCTTGCGAGCGTGCAGACATCGAAGTTGTTGGTATCAACGACCTGATCGATGTTGACTACATGGCTTACATGCTGAAGTACGATTCAACTCACGGTCGTTTCAACGGTACCGTAGAAGTTAAAGACGGCAACCTGGTTGTAAACGGTAAAACCGTTCGCGTTACCGCCGTTCGTGACCCAGCTGAGCTGAAGTGGGGCGAAATCGGTGTTGACGTTGTTGCCGAAGCGACTGGTCTGTTCCTGGATGACGCCACTGCACGTAAGCACATCCAAGCTGGTGCCAAGAAAGTTGTTCTGACTGGCCCGTCCAAAGACGCTACCCCGATGTTCGTAATGGGTGTTAACGACGCGACCTACGCTGGCCAGGACATCGTTTCCAACGCTTCCTGCACCACCAACTGCCTGGCCCCGATCGCCAAGGTTCTGAACGATAACTTCGGTATCGTGTCTGGCCTGATGACCACAGTTCACGCTACCACTGCTACCCAGAAGACCGTTGATGGTCCGTCCGCCAAAGACTGGCGCGGTGGTCGTGGCGCTGGCCAGAACATCATCCCGTCCTCTACCGGTGCAGCTAAAGCTGTTGGCGTAGTTATCCCTGAGCTGAAAGGCCTGCTGACCGGTATGGCTTTCCGTGTTCCGACTCCGGACGTGTCTGTTGTTGACCTGACCGTTAACCTGCGTGACGATACTACTTACGAGCAGATCTGTGCAGCGATGAAAGCCGCTTCCGAAGGTTCCATGAAGGGCGTACTGGGCTACACCGAAGATCAAGTTGTTTCCAACGACTTCATCGGTGAGCGTCAGACCTCCGTATTCGATGCCAAAGCCGGTATCCAGCTGAACGGCAAGTTCGTTAAAGTTGTGTCCTGGTACGACAACGAAATGGGCTACTCCAGCAAAGTTCTGGACCTGATCGCTCACATCTCCAAGTAATTTGGGATGCGCAATCGCGTAGCTTAAAAAAGGCGGCCATTGGCCGCCTTTTTGTTTTTCGCTTCCCCTGATGACAGGAGTCCATATGCATACCATTCGTCCTCTGACCGCCAACTGCCAACTCGCCAACAACGCGGCCGGTCTGCCGGTTCTCACCATCAACAATGACTATGGCAAGGCAGAGATAAGTCTGTTTGGTGCTCATGTGCTGAGCTATCAGCGCCATGGTGAGCCCGCCTCCATCTGGCTGAGCGACAAGGCGGTGCTGGATGGCAGCAAGCCGATCCGTGGCGGTATCCCGCTCTGCTGGCCCTGGTTTGGCCCCGCGCCTGCGCGCGTCGGCAGTGGCAAGTCTTCCCATGGTTTCGCCCGTACCACCCTCTGGGAGCTGGACGGCGTGTCCGATCATGCTGATGGCACGCTCGTCCATCTCTCTCTGCGCGACAGCGATGCGACCCGCGCCCTGTGGGATCACGCCTTCGAGCTGGAGCTGGACGTGCTGGTGGGCAAAGAGCTCTCGCTGGTGCTGGCCACTCGCAACACCGGTGCCCAGCCGCTGACTTATAGCGGTGCGTTGCATACCTATCTCGCTATCAGCGCACCAGAAGCGGTGAGCGTGACCGGTCTGGGCGAGCCCTATGCCGACAAGCTGACCGGACAGGATGCCAAGCAGCAAGGTGCATTGACACTCAATGGCGCGCTGGATCGGGTCTACTGGCAGCCAGATGCGCTGGTTTGTGTCAAAGATGGCGATCGTGAGACCCGGGTAGTGAGCGGCCACCACGACAGCGTGGTGGTCTGGACCCCCTGGCTGGAAGGCGCCACTGCCATGGCCGACATGAGCGACGACGGTTATCGCACCATGTTGTGTGTCGAGGCTGCCATCGCTGGCGAGGCAGGGGTAACGGTTGCGCCGGATGAAGAGCACAGCTTCTCTACCGTGATCATCTAACTTCAGCCACATCCCATAAAACAAGAGGGCACCCATCGGGTGCCCTCTTTGCATCTCGTCATCGTTGCAATCAAGCGTTGCCTTGGGTCTTGAGCTTGAGTTCGGCGGCAAAGTTGAGCATCCGATCGAGGGGGATCAAGGCTTTCACCCGCAGTTCCTCATCTACATGGATCTCGTGCGGCTCAGCGCCATCGGTGAGGGCGGCTTTGATCGCCACCAGACCGTTCATCGCCATCCAGGGGCAGTGGGCACAGCTGCGGCAGGTAGCGCCATCGCCACCGGTCGGCGCTTCCACCATCTCTTTATCCGGGCAGGCCTGCTGCATCTTGTAGAAGATACCCCGGTCGGTCGCCACGATCAGCTTCTGCTGGGGCAGCTCTTTGGCCGCCTTGATCAGCTGGCTGGTGGAGCCCACGGCATCGGCCAGCTCGATCACCGAGGCGGGTGATTCCGGATGAACCAGCACGGCGGCGTCCGGATTTTGCTCTTTCAGCTCGCGCAGGGCGCGGGCCTTGAACTCGTCGTGGACGATGCAGTGGCCCTGCCAGCGCAGCATCTGGGCGCCGGTCTTCTTCTCGATGTAGGCACCCAAATGGCGATCCGGGCCCCAGATAATCTTGTGACCCTGACTATCGAGGTGTTCGACAATTTCCAGCGCGATGCTGGAGGTGACCACCCAGTCAGCCCGCGCCTTGACCGCAGCCGAGGTATTGGCATAGACCACCACGGTATGGTCGGGGTTGGCGTCACAAAAGGCCGAGAACTTATCGATAGGGCAGCCCAGATCGAGGGAACATTCAGCCTTCAGGGTCGGCATCAGTACCTGCTTATAGGGGCTCAGGATCTTGGAGGTCTCACCCATGAAGCGCACCCCGGCGACGATCAGGGTCTGTGCCTCATGATCCCGGCCAAAGCGGGCCATCTCCAGCGAATCCCCGACGAAGCCGCCGGTGGCTTCGGCCAGCGCCTGGATCTCGGGATCCGTGTAGTAGTGGGCTACCAGTACCGCCTTGCGCGTCTGGAGCAGCGCCTTGATGTCTGCGATCAAGGTCGTTTTCTGCTCGGTGCTCAGGGGAATAGGCTTGGCCGGAAAGGGGTAGTCCATCTCGACTACCGGCGGGACACTGCTCAGTGCATTGCTCATTGCGACTGTTCCATCAACGCTCGGGAAGGCGAAAATTATAACCAGAAGCCGACGACAAACCCATCACAAATCCGGTGAAGCGCAAGTGGGCGAATATACTCAGATAATTCGTTGTCACCCTGTCATAAGGAGTTGCCCCATGAAGCAACGTTCCCTCAAGTTCAAGTTGTTGTGCCTGACCATGGGACTGTTTCTGCTGACCGGGCTAGCCATGACCCTGTTGCAGTCGGCCTCCTTCAGTACCCTTCGTAGCATGGTGATGACCCAGACCAGCGATGCACTGGAAGAGGAGGTCTCCCGCAGCCTGCAGTATCAGGCGGAGCGCTATGCCATCCAGATCGCCTCGCTGATGCAGAACTCCTACCAAATTCCCCTGACCGTAGCCGCCCAGATTGAAGCCGGGATGGCCAAGCCGGAACTGCGGTTGTCGCGGCCGCAAGTCGAGTTGCTGCTCGGCAGCAGCCTGCAGCAGGCGAGCGGGATCAGCTCCATCTACGCCCAGTTTGAACCGGATGGTTATGACGGCGAGGATGGCAACTGGTTGGGCGGGGCCAGCCACTCGGTGGCAGGCAAGGGGAGTATGGAGATCTACTTCACCAAGGGCCAAGGGGGGGCGGTCACTCAGCAGCAGATTGATGCGGCAGCCAGCGAGGCCAAGTTTGATACCTCTCTCAACGAATTCGGCATTCGCAACAGCGAGTGGTATCTCTGTGGCCGTGAGACCCGCCAACCCTGCCTGATGGAGCCCTACCTCTTCGAGATAAGCCCGGGCAACAAGATGTTGATGACCAGTTTGACGGTGCCCGTGCTGCATGACGGCAAGTTTGTCGGGCTGGCCGGGGTGGATATGAACCTGCCCATCTTTCAGCAACTGGCTGAAAATCTTGGCAAGAGCCTCTATGACAACAAGGCCGATGTGACTCTGGTCAGCAAGATGGGGCTTATCGTGGGCAGCAACCGCTATGCCGACAAGCTGGGTCGTCCGCTCAAGGAGGTGGGCTTGACCCTGCCCACCGGGCAGCCGGTCAGTAGCGACAGTGATTTTATCCTGCAACAACCGATTCGTATCGAGGCAGCCAATGCCCAGTGGTGGCTGATGATCAAGGTGCCCAAGGCGCTGGCACTGAGCAAGGCGCACACCATCAGTGGCGAGCTGGGCGCTCTGCTGGAGGCGGGGCAGCGTCAGCAAGTATTTGCCATGGGCGGCATTACCTTGTTGGTGCTGGGGTTGCTGGTGTGGTTTATCCAGACCATCACTGCCCCCCTTTCGCAAATTAGCCGTCATGTGGGCCACCTCTCCAGCAATGAGGGGGACTTGACCCAGCAGATGGAGATCGATACCCATCAGGAGTTGATCGAGCTTGGCAGCCAGCTCAATGCCTTCCTCGGCAAATTGCGGGGCATGGTGCAAATGAGCAAGGGGATCGGCCAGCAGGTCTACCAGCAGGCGCGGGAGATGAAACACACCGCCGACACCATGCGCAACAGTCTGGATGAACAGAATCTGGAGCTGGAGAGCGTGGTGAGCGCCATGCACGAGATGAGTACCACGGCGGTCAGCGTGGCGGGTTATGCCGAGCAGGCGGCGCAGGAGTCGGAGTCTGCGACCCACCACATCAATACCGCCCAGCAGACCCTGAGCAACGCCCGTAACGAGATCCATACTCTGGTCAGCGATATGCATGAAGCGGACAAGGCGGTGGCGCTGGTGGCCCAGCGCAGCACCAATATCAGCCGGATCCTTGATGTGATCCGCGCCATTGCCGAGCAGACCAATCTGCTGGCCCTCAACGCCGCCATCGAGGCGGCGCGGGCGGGGGACATGGGGCGCGGTTTTGCGGTGGTGGCGGACGAAGTACGGGCGTTGGCGACCAAGACCCGGGAGTCGACCGACGAGATCGGTCAGCTGATCGGCAGCCTGCAGACCGAAGTGAGCAGCAGCCAGCGTCTGATGAATACCGGTATCGAGCGCTCTGCCACCACGGTGCAGGGCACCGAGCAGGCGTTCGAGGCGCTCAATCGGGTGGTGGCCCAGATCCAGCAGATCCACGACCACATCAGTCAGGTGGCTACTGCCGCCGAGCAGCAGAGTGCGGTGAGCGACACCATCAACCAGAACCTGATGCGGATCGGCGATACCGCCAACGTGATCGGGCAGGAGGCCAGCTCCAGCCATCAGCTGAGCGAGGCGCTGGAGCAAGCCGCCACGGCGCTGGCCAGCCAGCTCGACCGGCTGCGTACCTGAGTGGCAGCCAGAGAGACAAAAGCCCGCGAGCGATCGCGGGCTTTTTTATGGTTCGATGGCAACTGCCGTCAGTGGCGGGGTTCAACCAGCAGGATGTGGGAGTCGGCCCCCACTACCCTGACCTTGCTGCCCGCTGGCAGCGACTCTTCGCAGCGCACCGTCCAGACCGTATCGTCCAGATGTACCCGGCTGGTGCCTTGGGCGACATCATCCAGCAGGGTCAGCTCGCGGCCCATATAGCTCTGCATCCGCTCATTGATAGTGCTGGCGGCATCCTGACCCGAGTTGTCACGCTGGTGCTGCCAGCGCCACCAGGCCCAGGTGGTGAGCAGGGATTGCACCGCAAACAGCAGCAACTGCGCCTGCCAGCCGAAGGGCCAGACCAGCAGCAGCAGGCCCACTTCCAGCGCGGCGATGCCGGTCCAGAGCAGGAAGCCCACCGAGCCGAGCACCTCGATGGCCAGCAGAATGAAGCCGAGCCCCAGCCAGTGCCAGTGAGTCAGCCCCTCGAACAGGGCTGTCATGACTTGCTGCCCTTGCCATCTTTGTTGAACAGCTCGGCCATGCCTGCCACCGAGCCAATCAGGCTGCCTGCTTCGAGCGGCATCATGATGATCTTGCTGTTGGGGCCTTCACCTATGCGGGCCAGCGCTTCGGTATATTTCTGGGCCACGAAGTAGTTGATGGCCTGCATATCACCCTCGGCGATGGCTTTGGAGACCATATGGGTCGCCTTGGCTTCTGCCTCCGCTGCCCGCTCCCGCGCTTCGGCGGCGAGGAAGGCGGCCTGACGTTCACCTTCGGCTTTGAGGATTTGGGACTGCTTCTCCCCCTCGGCTTTCAGGATCTTGGACTGGCGCACCCCTTCGGCTTCCAGCACCTCGGCCCGTTTCTGGCGCTCGGCCTTCATCTGGGCGTTCATCGCTTCGACCAGTGCCAGCGGCGGGCGCACATCTTTAATCTCGATGCGGGTCACCTTGATGCCCCAGGGGGCGGTGGCGGCATCCATGGTGCGCAGCAGCTTCTCGTTGATGGTGTCGCGCTGGGAGAGCATCTCGTCCAGCTCCATGGCACCGAGCACGGTCCGCATGTTGGTCATGGTGAGATTGCGAATGGCGCTGGTGAGGTCGTTGACTTCATAGGCGGCTTTGCGAGCATCCACCACCTGCACGAAGCTGATGGCGTCGATGGTGACGTTGGCGTTGTCGCGGGAGATCACCTCTTGCGCCGGGATGTCCAGCACCTGTTCCATCATGATGATCTTGTGACCGACCCGATCCACATAGGGGATCAGCAAGTTAAGGCCGGGGGAGAGGGTGCGGGTGTAGCGGCCGAAGCGCTCCACGGTCCAGTTGTAGCCCTGTGGCACTATCTTGATGCCCGCGCTCAGGGTGACGATCACCAGGAACACGAAAATCCCTAGCACAATCAATGATTCATTCATCATTTAGCTCCTTATGAAACACAGCCCCTAGCCTATGGTGTGGCGTCAGGTACCACAAGTGACTTCACTCGCCTTTGTCGTGAATTGGCTTTGCTAATTACTTAAAAGCATTAAAAAGCATTTTTTATTATTTTGAGGGATAAGCTGCCCTGCCTATAGTCGCCCCATATTAGTCGTGTTCCGAGGGATGGGCCGAAATGGATTATTTACCTATGTTTGCCAAGTTGGAAGGCCGCCCGGTACTGCTGGTGGGCGGGGGCGAAGTGGCCCTGCGCAAGGCGCGCCTGCTGCTGGCGGCCGGTGCCCGGCTGACTATTGTCTCCCCGGAGCTTGAACCGGAATTTTCGGAATTTGCCGGTCGTATCACCCATCTGGCGGAACGCTTCACCCCGGCCCATCTGGCGGGTCAGATCCTGGTGGTGGCCGCCACCGACAGCCTCGAAGTCAACGCGCTGGTTTATCAAAGCGCCAACCAGCTGGGGCTGTTCGTCAATGTGGTGGATGATCCCAAACGCTCCAGCTTTATCTTCCCCTCGATCATCGATCGCTCGCCGCTGATGGTGGCAGTCTCCAGCGGCGGCAAGGCGCCGGTGCTGGTGCGCCTGCTGCGTGAGCGGCTGGAGAGCCTGCTGCCGCGCCATCTCGGCGGGCTGACCGAGCTCTCCGGTCGGGTTCGTGACAAGGCCAAGCGGGTGCTCTCATCCATCTCCGACCGTCGCCGCTTCTGGGAGCGCGCCTTTGCCTCCAACACCCTCGCCAGTCTGATTGAGAAAGAGGATTGGCAAGGTGCCGAGCAGTGGCTGAGCGATGGGCTCGACCATGCGAACAGCGAAGTGGGGGAAGTGGTGCTGGTGGGCGCGGGCCCCGGTGATCCGGGCCTGTTGACCCTCAAGGCACTGCAACAAATTCAACAAGCCGAAGTGGTGCTCTACGACCAGCTGGTCTCGCCTGAGATCCTCGATCTGGTGCGCCGTGACGCCACTCTGGTGTCGGTTGGCAAGAAGGCGGGCGCCCACAGCGTGCCGCAGGAGGAGACCAATCGCCTGCTGGTGGAATACGCCAAGGCGGGTAATCGGGTGGTGCGGCTGAAAGGGGGCGATCCCTTTATGTTTGGCCGTGGTGGCGAGGAGCTGGAAGTGCTGGCTGACGAAGGCATCCCCTTCTCGGTGGTGCCTGGCATCACGGCCGCCGCCGGTGCCACCGCCTATGCCGGTATTCCGCTCACTCACCGTGATTACGCCCAGAGCGCCGTCTTTATCACTGGGCATTGCAAGCAAAATGGCCAGAAAGAGGGCAAGGAGCCCGACTGGCAGCAGCTCGCTTCAACCAACCAGACTCTGGTGATCTACATGGGGCTGATGCGCTCCGAGCATATCCAGCAGCAGCTGGTGGATCACGGCCGAAGCCAAGCCACCCCCATCGCCATCATCGAGCGCGGCACCACATCCCGTCAGCGGGTGCTGACCGGCACGCTGGCCGATTTGGCCGAGCTGGCCAAACAGGCGGTGAGCCCGTCACTTATCGTCATCGGCGAAGTGGTTGCCCTGCGCGAGCGGCTCGCCTGGTTTGGAGAAAAAAGCGGGGAAAAGAGCGGCCAGCAGCTGCGCGCTAACCCGGATCTCGATGGCTGCGACCTCAAGCTGGTGCAGCTGGCCTGACCCAGACAGAGATATTTGATGCGGCTGCCGGTGCGGCCGCGCACTGAACCACCCAGCGCCCCGAGCAGGCGCATAAGCAATGACCCGAGGACCAACATGGACCGTGAAAGATTGACGCACTTGCAGCAGCTGGAAGCCGAGAGCATCCATATCATCCGCGAGGTGGCTGCCGAATTTGAAAACCCGGTGATGATGTACTCCATCGGCAAGGACTCCTCCGTCATGCTGCATCTGGCCCGCAAGGCCTTCTATCCGGGCAAGATCCCCTTCCCCTTGCTCCATGTCGATACCGACTGGAAGTTCAAGGAGATGATCAAGTTCCGCGACGAGACCGCCAAAAAGTACGAGCTGGATTTGATCGTCCACAAGAATCCGGAAGGGCTTGCCATGGGCATCAACCCCTTTGATCACGGTAGCGGCAAGCACACCGACATCATGAAGACCGAGGGGCTCAAGCAGGCGCTCAACAAATACGGTTTTGACGCCGCCTTTGGTGGCGCCCGCCGCGACGAGGAGAAGTCCCGTGCCAAGGAGCGGGTCTACTCCTTCCGTGACAAGTCTCACCGCTGGGATCCGAAGAACCAGCGTCCCGAGCTGTGGCGGGTTTACAACAGCCAGGTCAACAAGGGGGAGAGCATCCGGGTGTTCCCGCTCTCCAACTGGACCGAGCTCGATATCTGGCAATACATCTATCTCGAGAACATCGACATAGTGCCGCTCTACTTCGCTGCCCATCGTCCGGTGGTGGAGCGTAACGGCATCAAGATCATGGTGGATGACGATCGCATGCCGCTGAGCGCCGAGGATGAGGTGAAGCAGGAGCTGGTGCGCTTTCGCACCCTCGGCTGCTACCCGTTGACCGGGGCCATCGAGTCATCCGCCACCACCTTGCCGGAAATTATTGAAGAGATGCTGCTCACCACCTCGAGCGAGCGGCAAGGGCGGCTGATTGACCACGATCAGGCCGGCTCCATGGAGCAGAAGAAGCGTCAGGGATATTTCTAAGGAGTCGTCAGCATGAACAGCCATATTCAGACCGCCATCACCGAACAGGGCATCGAAGCCTATCTGCACGCCCAGCAGCACAAGAGTCTGCTGCGTTTTCTCACCTGCGGCAGCGTGGATGACGGCAAGAGCACCCTGATCGGTCGCCTGTTGCACGACTCCCAGCAGATTTATGAAGATCAGCTCAAAGCGCTGGAGTCCGATAGCCAGAAGCTCGGCACCACCGGCGAGAAGCTGGACTTGGCGCTCTTGGTAGACGGCCTGCAAGCCGAGCGCGAGCAGGGCATCACCATCGACGTGGCCTACCGCTATTTCTCGACCGCCAAGCGCAAATTTATCATCTCGGATACCCCGGGCCATGAGCAGTACACCCGCAACATGGCGACCGGCGCCTCCACCTGCGATCTGGCCATCATTCTGATCGACGCTCGCAAAGGCGTGTTGGATCAGACCCGCCGCCACAGCTTTATCGCGAGCCTGCTCGGCATCAAGCAGTTCGTGGTGGCGGTCAACAAGATGGATCTGGTGGAGTTCAGTCAGGAGGTGTTCGAGCGCATCAGTGCCGATTACCGCGAGTTTGCCAAGAAGCTCAGCGTCGATACCATCCAGATCGTGCCGGTCTCGGCGCTGGATGGCGACAACGTGGTCAACCAAAGCGACAAACTGGCTTGGTATCAGGGCGAAACCCTGCTGGCCCTGCTGGAGTCTGCGGATGTGATACAAAATGCGGAGCGCGAGCTGGAGCGTCATCCGGTGCGCCTGCCGGTGCAGTATGTGAACCGCCCCAACCTCGATTTTCGCGGCTTCGCGGGCACGCTGGCTTCAGGCATCCTGCGGGTGGGCGACCGGCTTGCAGTGCTGCCGTCCGGCAAAGAGAGCACGGTGACTCGCATCGTCACCTTCGACGGGGATCTGGAGTACGCCCTGCCGGGTCAGGCCATCACGGTCACCTTTGCCGACGAGATCGACATCAGCCGCGGCGACCTGCTGGTGGATGCCGCCAAGCAGCCGCAAGTGACCCAGAATGTGCTGGCCCATATCGTCTGGATGGGGGAGGAGTCCCTGCAACCGGGCCGGGTCTACGACGTCAAGCTGGCGACCAAGAAGAGTCGCGGTCAGGTGGAGGCCATCCGTCACCGCATCGAGATCAACAAGCTGGACGAACTGCCCGCCAGCGAGCTCAAGCTCAACGAGATCGGCCTGTGCGAGCTGAGCCTGACCGACCCGGTGGCGTTCGACCCGTATCGGGAGATCCGCGATACCGGCAGCTTTATCCTGATTGACCGGCTGACCAACGTCACCGTCGGCGCCGGCATGATAGTGGAAGGTCTGGCCGCTAAAGCGGTGACTCTTGCGGGTAAAGCAGGGCACTACAGCGAGTTTGAAATCGAGCTCAACGCGCTGGTACGCAAGCACTTCCCCCACTGGCAGGCGCTGGCCATCGGCAACGACAGCGACAAGCAATAGCGCCAGGTGCCCTCTCCCTTGGAGGGGGCAAATATTCCCTCTCCCTTTGGAAGAGGGGGTGAGGGGCCTGATCCCACCGAGAAAAGAGGGAGCAGGGAGTCAGTGTTCCCTCTCCCTCAGGGAGAGGGCTAGGGCGAGGGGGTCGTTGGCTCCTTCCCAATGTGGATGAGCCTGATGCCTCGCAAGGAGTTTGAATGAGTAATATCGTGTGGCACGACCATGCCGTGAACAAGGCAAGCCGGGCCGAATTGAAGAGGCAAAAGCCGCTGGTGATCTGGTTTACCGGGTTGTCGGGGGCAGGCAAATCGACCCTGGCGGGGGCGCTGGAACAGGCGCTGGCGGCAGAGGGTAAACACACCTATCTGCTGGATGGCGACAATGTGCGCCACGGCCTCTGTGGCGATCTCGGATTCGATGATGCTGCCCGTCAGGAGAATATCCGCCGGGTCGGCGAGGTGGCAAAGCTGATGGTGGATGCGGGCCTGATCGTGCTCACCGCCTTTATCTCGCCGTTTCGTGCCGAGCGGGAGCTGGTGCGCAATCTGTTGGGGGAAGGGGAGTTTGTCGAGGTGTTTGTCGATGCACCGCTCGCCGTCTGTGAAGAGCGCGACCCCAAGGGGCTCTATAAAAAAGCGCGGGCAGGGGAAATTCGCAATTTCACCGGCATCGACTCCGCCTATGAGGCGCCCGAGCAACCGGAAATTCATCTGCTGAATGCCGGTAAGCCGGTGGAAGTGTTGGTGGATGAGTTGCTGACTGCTCTAAGGCTGCGGGGATTGATCGACTGAGGTTGATTGTTAGCACCGAATATTGATAAACAAGGGGGCGTTTGCCCCCTTGTTTATTGTTTTTCAACTTATGCGTTATGCTATATTGCGTTTTAGTAACTTCTTAAACTCCATTACGAGCATTTTTTCTCTTTCTTCTATAAATTGTCTGAAGTTGTCTAATGTAAGGTCAACATCTGGGATATAGTGTTTTTCCATATATGCTTTTCGATCCTTTTCATTAGGAAATTTTTCTTTTATCCAAGCATCAAATTCCTTCCCAGATTTTTCTTGGTTAGGAATGCCCTCAAGTAGCTGTAAATTAGCTAGGTAATTATAGTTGTCGAGATAGAATTCGATGTCGTCTGGATTTATTCCTCGTTTCTCAAGCCGCTTTCGAGTAAATAGTTTTTTTGGGAATATGTGGTCTTGGTGGAATTTATTTCTGAAGTCAAGTGATGGATAGATATATGCAAGCACAGAATAAGTATATGCTTGTGCATATTGATAATACAAAAGATTGTCTATTTCATCATCATCAAATGATATTGCTTTAGCCCCACCCTTCAGTTTATTGATTATATCAATAAGTGGAAACCCATCTTCAGAGGCGTTGATAGCCTCACGAATAGGCCTAAGAACATTATCTGGTTGCCCACTAAATGTTCTTTTCAAAAGTACCATCACAAGCCAATTAAAAATCTTTTGCCGTTCATGTTGATATTTTGCTGACGCAGAAAAATTCTCTGGACTGCCTATTTTATATAGATATCCTGCTATAGGTATCAATGCATTATTTGAGGTTAGTGTCTCTCTGTGATAACCAAAGCTTGAAATCAATACAATAGCAGATCTGATAGCTTTAGTTATGTCGTCCCATTGTTTTTCAATGGAAAGCATATTTTCTTGGTTGAAGTTATCTACTTTAAATGCTATATCCCTAAAGCCAGATATAACGAGACAACTTTTCAATACAAAATCTTTGTTAATATTGAAGCCATCACCTATTGAGTTGATTTCATCTACAAATGCTGTAATTTCCTCTCTGGCATCTTTTTCTTTCCATTGTGCAGTCGCTATAGAGAGTAAGAGATCAGAGTAACTTAATTGAGTTCCTCCACTATTAACGCGAATGAAAATATTTAAAACCTTATCTAAACTCCCATCTTTTTCCAAAAAGAAATTTATAGATTTATTTTTATGGACAATTTCCCATAATTTATATAAAACTTCGTTTGCAAATTCAGCTTTATCTTCTTCGACCTTGAGCAAACCATTTTTGATTAGATATTTATTTATGTCAGCAGGTTTTTCGAGGTCAAGAATATCACCCACAATAAACCAAAAATGATCACCATCGGGTTGCTGACGTTCATTTTTTGTTAAGAATTTAAAATCATATACAAAGTCAGCATCCTCTGACCGTGAAAGTAGATTAAGGCATAGTTTTCTTTTCGGGAATGCAGTATCATTATCCCATCTCTTTCGAGGGAGTTTATAGGAATAAGTTCCTTTTAGTCCTATATATAAAGATGTAAGGCGCTGTTGACCATCTAATATAGCGGTTATTCCACTCTCGCCACTTATATCTGCTTTTGGATTATGTGTGTTGTCTCGCTCGTGGTACTCACGAACAAACTCATAGAACTGAAAATTCTTGATATTCTCTTTCTCAACCTCCCAAAATAAAAATGAACTTATGGGGTAATCCCTCATCAATGAATCAAAAAGCCGTTCTATCTGATCCGTCCCCCAAACAAATTCACGCTGAATGGCCGGAAGCAGATAAACTTTCTTATGTACACTGTCAATCGCCTCTTTTATCGTTATCGGTTCTACAAATGCCATTCAAATTTCTCCGCCTTATTGTTATGACGATTCAATATAATCGGCAGCAAGAAACAGAGCGAAGATGCACTGTTGGCTGTCCGAGTAGACTGTGTTTCTATAAGCATGCCTTTACTGTTCTAGATGAAATTCCTGAATAGCTATCTCGTATATTGGGCTAAAAATCGTAGGTTGGTGCTGAACGAAGTGAAGCCCAACGTTTACCGCGAAACGTATCTGCAAATTTGTTCTACCGATCAACCCAATCCATGTTTATCCCGCTCTGGTTGAGGTGATCATGCTTGTCTGTTGGGCTTCGCTACGCTCTGCGCCAACCTACACGAAATGAAGCCCAACGTTTACCGTGAAAGGTATATGCAAATTTATTTTACCGATCAACCCAACCCATGTTTATCCCGCTCTGGCTGACGTGATCATGTTCGTCGGTTGGGCTTGGCTGCGCTCTGCATCAACCTACAAAACACACGCTACCGCCCCTGAATTTCAGCCTCCAGCTTGCTGCTTTTTACCTGCGTTTTGGCACTGGCTTGGCTCATGGCTGATTCCAACGAGAGGTTGCCAAGCGGCTATGTTACCGAACGGGGCTGGTGTGGAAAGCGCAAGCGGACGGTTTTCTGAGCAAGATCAATAAATTAATAAATAACGGACGGCGATATGACCACCCAACAACGGCGGCCATCAGCGCAGAGGGAAATCGGACGGGGAAGCGGCAGTCTCGCCAGCTTATTGGCGGGCACTAAAAAACCCTATGGGCCTGCGGGCCCATAGGGTTTTTCTGCGGTGATTGTTTGTGTGGTGATTATCTCGCTTGGCGTAGCGGCACTGCGCGGGTGGCCGCTGCTTCATAGCGGCTTTGGGTGGCCGGGGCGGTTTTCTGGAACTGGCGCACCAGCCGGTCGAGGTCGCTCAACTGGGTCACCAGCTGGGTGATGCCGTGCACGGCGTGCTGGCTGCCGACGCTAGAGTCATCGGCCAGGGTCTTGATGCTGAGCACGTTGCGGTTGATCTCGGCGGTGACGTGGGATTGCTCCTGCACCGCCTGGGCAATCTGGCTACTGCCGGAGGCGACCTGCTGCAACATGTTGTTGATCTGCTGCAGTACCGCGCCGGTGGCCGATGCCTTCTGCTGGCAGCTGTCGGCGAGCTGGCACCCTTTCTCCATCGCTTGTTCTGCCTGGCCCGAGCTGCTTTGCAGTTCGGTGATCATCTTCTGGATCTCGCTGGTCGAGGATTGGGTCTTGATGGCCAGCGAGCGGATTTCGTCGGCCACCACAGAGAAACCGCGGCCCGCTTCGCCAGCTCGCGCCGCTTCGATGGCCGCGTTGAGGGCCAGCAGATTGGTCTGGTTGGCGATGTTGTTGATCACATCAAGGATGCCGTCGATATCGCGGCAGTGGCTGACCAGGGCGCTGATGACGGTTTTGGAGGTGGTCAGCTCGCTGTTCATACCGGCCACGGCGGCCACGGTTTCGGCCACGCTGCTGTTGCCGCTTTTGAACAGCACGGCAGTCTCATCCAGCAGGCTGGAGGAGTCGCTGGTGCTTTGCGAGACCTCGCGGATTGACTCCGACATTTCGGTAACGGCGGTCGCCACCTGATTGGTTTCGGCTTGCTGCTGTTGCAGGTTGTCGGTGATCGATTCGGCGTTGCGCAGATCCCCCTCGGCGGCCTGCAGGATCTTGCTGCAAGTCTGCTGGGTGCGGGCCAGCACGGCATTGAATTCGGCCTGATTGAGCAGCATCGAGAGTTCGATGGCGGCGATGTTGTCCACCTTGCTGGTGTAGAGCAGCTGCATCAGCGGGTTGTCAAAGCGGCTGCGGGCCATTTTGTTGAGCTTGCCAAGGCGGCGGGAGAGGGCATTGAGGGTCACGGCGGCCACCGCCAGCGGGAGGGCGACCAGCGCCAGTTGCCAGTCCATCTCGAGGTTGTAACCCAGCGCAAACATGGCGAGCAGGCTCAGCAGCAGGCAGAGGTTGATGGCCAGGGTGTGGGAGAAGGTAGGCAGCTTGAGTGCCAGCGGCAGCTTGTCATTGCGCAGGTCGGCATAGACCTTCTCGGCCCGCTGTTTGATCTCTTCGCTCGGTGCGGTGCGCACAGATTGATACTCCACCACCCGGCCACTGGCATCCTTGATGGGGGTGACAAACGCACTGACCCAGTAGTGGTCACCGTTTTTGCAGCGGTTTTTCACCGGCCCCATCCAGCTCTTGCCATCACGGATATGGTTCCACAGATCGGCGAAGGCCTGTTTCGGCATGTCCGGGTGGCGCACCAGATTGTGATGTTCCCCTGTCAGCTCATCGAGCGAGAAGCCTGCAATGTCGCAGAACTCGTCGTTGGCATAAGTGATGCGACTCTCCAGATCCGTGGTGGAGATCAGGCTCTGGTGGTCTGGATAGAGGCGTTCCCTTTGGGTAACCGGTTGATTGATTCTCATGGCCTTGCTCCCGAGCTGTGGTGGTTAAGTTTTGAACTGTATCAAGACCTGGTGCAAAGGGCGGGCCATCAATCACATCAAGTGATTTTTGTGTCAATAAAGGGGCGCAGCCAGTGATAGTGGCGGTGCTGCCGTTGCAATGTGCAAAAAACGGGCAGCGAGAGACGAGGAGAGCTGCATTTTGCACCTCACTTTGCTGAGTGAGGTGCAGTGAGCGGGATCTACGGGGAGTCGCTGGGCGTGTTGCCCCATCGACGATCAGGGGGCTGCGTCAGGGGTATGCGGTGTGGTCTCGCTGGCCAGCTGCATCACTTCGATCTGGATGCTCTGCACCAGCACGGTTTTCAGATCCTGCAGGTACTCCTCCAGCGGCGACTCTTGCAGCAGCTGGGCGAGCTCGTTGCCCACCGGGGTGAGCCGGTAGTAGAGCAGGGTGATGTTGTGCTGCTTGCACTGCAGCCGCCAGCGCTGGTTGCCGAATTCCAGCTCGACCCCATCGGCGGGCAGCGGGCCGGATTCCAGCTCGCCGCGGTGCAGCAGACCCAGCTCGAACAGCTGCAGCAGGGCGTTGTAGGGCAGCCGGTATTTGCCAAGGCCGAGCCGGGTTGCCTTGGCGCGGCTCAGCAAACTGGCCCCCTTGTGTAGCCCCAGCAGCAGCCGCTGCTCGTCACTGCCGGTGTAGC
The DNA here is from genome assembly GCF_055193095.1 of Aeromonas sp. 160P. NCBI lineage: Bacteria > Pseudomonadati > Pseudomonadota > Gammaproteobacteria > Aeromonadales > Aeromonadaceae > Aeromonas > Aeromonas sp. 160P. Next base: position 1,490,861 of record NZ_JBUXKV010000001.1, read on the forward strand.
GGCAGGTCAGCGAACAGATGCGCTGGAACAGCTGGGCCTCCCGTTGGGTCATCTCTTTGAGGGTGGAGAGCGCCCGGATGGAGAAGCGGCCCGGGGTGGCTATCTCCAGCGCAAAGATCCGCCCCCACAGCTGCTGCATCGGCACCATGCTGATATCTTCCGCCAGATGCAGGAAGCGGGTCAGCCAGTCGCTGTCCATCTCCCCTCCGGCTGCCGTCTCTTCGCAGTGGCGAGCGGCCATCACCATGATGGCTTCCAGATTGCGCTGGCGGGCGGCCTGATCCGCCAGATGGCGAAAGGTGGCGCGCTGTTCAAAGGTGCTGTCGCTGTTGCGGGTGAGCATGCCGTCGATACCACGACTGCGGGCCAGACGCAGGGTCTGCTCCTGACTGCTCAGGATCGAACTCTCTTTCTTGGGGGGCGGGAGGTCTGCCATGCTGACTCCATTAGCACAGGTTCAGGAGATGAATGTTACTCCAACCCTGAGGCCAAGATAACAAAGCGGCCTCCGTGGAGGCCGCTTTTTTTTCAACAGGAGGATTACTCCTCGTAGACGCTCACTTCGACCGCTTCCATCGAGTAGGAGGCGGTGGCCATCTCGTGGCTGGAGCTGATAGTGCGCATCTTGCCTTTTACCCAAATGGCATCCCACAGATCATCCACCGGCGCACCCTTGGGGTAGCTCACATAGATCACCTGATTGGTGGGGGGCGGCGGCACATGGATGCAGGCGCCGAAGTAGGGCACCAGCAGAAAGGCGGTGATCTTCTTGGCATCCCCTTCCAGCGGTACCACGAAGCCCGGAATGCGCACATCCTGGTTGTCCAGCTTCTTGTTCACTCCCCCCACCGGCTGCGGCATCGACATGGGATCTTCGTGATTGACCTGCGGGGGTGGCAACAGCCGCTCCCCTTCCGGGATCAGCACATCCCAGTCGATGGTCTTGTAATCGGCGGCCATGGCGGGCAGCACCAGCAGGCTGGCGAGCAGCGCCACTATTTTCCACTTCATCATCTGTCCTTCTGTTTCTATTTTTGGCGTCTCGCTAGACGCGAATACTCATGCCATCGCTCAGGCTGTAGCGGTAAGCGCGGGCTGCCGGGAGCAGGCCGATCACCATGCCTGCCAGCCACACCACCCCCAGCAACTGCCATTCGTAGGTGCTCGGCAGCCCCAAGCTTAATTGCAGGCCATAGTGGCTGAGCAGCCATGGCGTGGCAAGCCCCTGCCCCAGATAGAGCACGGCGACCCCGAGGAGGATGCCGACCGTGGTCAGCGCCATCGCCTCCAGCGCCAGCAGCAGGAACAGGTGGGCAGGGCCCGCGCCGAGGGATCGCAGAATGGCCAGCTCCCGGCGCCGCTCGTTGAGCCCCGCCAGCAAGGTGGTCAGCATGCCGATAAGACCCGCCACTACCACGAAACCGGCGATCACCGACAGCGCCGTTTCCGCCACGCTCATCAGGCTCCACAGCTCCTGCAGGGCGGCACCGGGCAGGATCGCCATCAGCGGCTCTTTGGCATAGGTGTTGACGCTGCGCTGCAGCTGGAACGCCAGAATGCGGTTGCTCAAGCCCACCATAAAGGCGGTGATGGTTTTCGGGGTGAGATCCAGCGCCAGCGCCTGCTCGGCGGTCACGTTCTTGCTGTGGCGGCCGGTGTCCCAGCCCAGATGGATCGCCTCGATCCCCGCCAGCGGCACATGGATGGTGCGATCGATAGGGGTGCCGGTGGGCGCCAGAATTCCCACCACCTTGAACGGCAGATTGTCGTGCTGGCTAAACGAAGTATTGCCAGCGCCGTGGGCGATGACGATGGCCTGATCGAGCCGATAGCCCAGCTTCTCGGCCACCTGAGCGCCGAGCACCGCTTCAAATGGCGTCTCGAACGGTCGCCCCTCCCGCAGTTGCAGCGACTGTTGCTGACCGTACTTCAGGTGAGTGAAGTAGTCGCCGTTGGTGCCGAGTACCCGAAATCCCTTGTGGGAGTCACCGAGGGAGAGGGGGATGGTCCAGGCAACGCCGGGTTTCTGCTTGATGGCCTGATAGGAGTCCCATCCCACGTTGTTGGTGGGGTTGCCGATGCGAAACACCGAGTAGAGCAGCAGGTTCACCTGACCGGAGCGGGCGCCGACGATGAGATCAGTGCCCGAGACTGTGTTGGAGAAGCTTTCGCGCGCCTGGGTGCGCACTCGTTCCACCCCCAGCAGCAGGGTGACGCTGATGGCGACGGCCAGCAGGGTGAGCCCGGCGGTGAGGCGGCGGGCCCAGAGACTTTGCAGGGCGAGCTTTAGCATGATGCCCTCCGGTTTTGTGGTCGTACCGCGTGGGTGCACATGGGGTTGATCAGGGCTATGCAGTGGTGATGGGTGATCAGCATGTGGCCTTCCTGTTGAGCTGTTGCAGATTTTCAACCCGCGGGAACAGGGGTTCGAGGTAGGGGTCGTGGCTGACGAAGATCAGGGTCGAGCCCTGCTTGTCGCACTCCTCGAACAACAGCTTGATAAAGGCCGCCCGGTTATCGGTATCGAGGGCCGAGGTGGGCTCGTCGGCGATCACCAGCGGCGGCGAGCCGATCAGTGCCCGCGCGGCGGCAACCCGTTGCTGCTGGCCGATGCTGAGGGCATGCACGGGGCGATGCAGTGCGTCGTCCGGCAGTTGCAGCTCTGCCAGCAGACGGCGCGCCTCCTGCTCCGGACTGCCCTGCAGGCGGGCCCGCTTTTCGGGGGAGAAGGTGAGGGCAGCGGTAACGTTGTCCTGCACCGAGAGAAAGGGCAGCAGATTGAACTGCTGGAAGATATAACCCAGATTGGCCGCCCGGAAGTGGTCACGGGCACGGCCAGAGAGCTGGGCCAATGGTTGGCCCAGCACCTCCAGGGTGCCGTGGTTGGCGGTCTGGATCCCGGCCAGCAACCCGAGCAGGGTCGATTTGCCGGAGCCCGACGGGCCCTTGATAAAGACCCGCTCACCTTCGTTGATGGTGAGGGCGGGCAGATCGAGTACAACTTCATGACCCGGCCAGGCAAAGGCCAGATCGCGGATCTCAACCACGGCTTTTTTCATGGTGTTACCAGCTCAGCTTGTTGGCGGACGGGGTCAGCTCGCCAGCGGTCTGGCCGGTGGGCAGGATCCCCTGCACGCTCAGCTTCTCAAGGCTCGGATAGACACTGAACAGGGTCGCCTCAAGGCCGGTGAGTTTAGCCGGCGTGGCGCAGGTGTAGGTGTACATGGCGCCCAGATCGGCGTGACCCGCTTCGCCATGATCATGGTGGTGATCATGTTCGTCGCTGGCAGCCTTGTCATGGTCATGGTCATGGTCATGGTCGTGATCATGCTCTTCTTTGGCGGCCTGCAGCTCCTGCTTGGTCAGTTTGCAGCCAGCGGCCGGGTCGAAGCGGAACAGGGCGTCAGGCTGCTGGAGGCGGGCGACCGCCTTGGCATACTGCGCCTTCTCTTCATCGCTCTTGGCGGCGTGCTCGAAGCCCACCAGATCGGCCGCGGGGGCTTGCAGCTCGATCATCAGCTGGTCGCCATCGACCACCAGATTGAGGTGGCCGTGGCCATGCTCGTGGGCGCCGTGGCTGTGGCTCTCGTGTTCGTCGTGATTTGCGTGTGCGCCAAAGGCCGCAGCGGCCAGCAACAGAGTAACTGCTTTCATCTTTAATCCTTTTTCAAAAAAATAGCCAAATTAAACAAATGGATAGAGAAAAGCAGAGGCTGGCGGCGCACGGATGGCATAACTGTGGAGTGCGGCAGAGTTGGCCGATAGTTGCATGCTTGCAACAACGGGCAGAACGGCAGTCGCACTGGGGAAACAATAGGGGGTTGCGGTGATGACTTGCTTGCCATCCAGATGGAGGGCGCAAACCAGACAGTGATGGTCGTCGTGGCCGGGCAGGGCGGATTCAAGCTGATGCCGGGCAAGGGCAGGCTGCAGCCATAACCAGCCCAGCAGCAAGATCCAGATTTTCAGCTTGATACGACCCATAGACCCTTATGGAAAGGGCGCCATCAGCGCCCTTTCTCTCTGACTTAGAGATGGGACTTGATGAGCCCCATCACGGTAGTAATGTTGTTGGCATCGAGCGGGCCATCTTTGGCAAACAGCACCTTGCCCTCTTTATCCAGCAGGATGATCGCCGAGCTTTCCGGCGTCAGATCCCAGGCGTTGCGTGCCATGCCCTTGGCATCCAGCACCATGGCGGACCAGGGGAACTCTTTCTTGCTATCCTCGGCGCTGCTCTTTACGAAGCCGGAGGTGCCCCAGATGGCGTCATTGCTGTTGATGATGGTGACGGTCTGGTACTTGTCCTGCGGCAGCTTGGCCGCCTTGATCGCCTCGATCATCGGGGCGTTCAGCTCCTTGGCACTGGAGCGACCGGCAATATGCTGGATCATGAACACCTTGCCAGTGAGAGACTGGCTCTGCCATGGCTGGTAGCCGATATCCTTGCCGCTGAGTACCAGCTCACCCTGATCACTGACATTGACCAGCGGTACCGGGTTGCCATCCTTGATGTTGTGAGCAAAGACCAGAGATGGCAGCAGCGCCAAAGTAAGTACCAGATGTTTCATCCTGATGACACTCCATTTGTTATGTTATAACGAGTTTCGGATTGAGGGAATGGGCGAGCTTCATCCTAAACTGATCGGATCTGTTTAAAAAGTGTTAAATAAGATCGCAATTCAGAAGCGTCTGTGCCCCGCCAGTCAGGAGGTTGGCTGGCAAGGGCGGTTAGGATGGCATGACATCGATAAAAATCAATGAATTGGCTGCTGGTCTGAGGTGTCAGCGTCAGTAGAGCGATTCGCTGATGAGGGGGATCTTGGCCATGGTCATCTGCTGGGCCAGCAGGGACGAGCCGGTCAGCAGCACATGGCGCTGATTGTTGATCACCACCACATCACCGGGTACGCCACTATCTGCCGTAATGGCGAGCCAGGCAGGGGAGACGCTGCCGATGCTGATGTTCGGATAAATGATGCTGAGCACATATTGCGGGGCCAATTCCGCCAGCAGGCTGGCCATTAACAGCGCCTTTTCGTCGCTGTCGGCCTTGTTGTCCTGCAGGGCTTGCAGTGGCGATGCGAATTGACTCAGCTGTTCTGGTTGGGTCGGTATGGCGTTCAGCCACTCCTGCAGCAGGCTGACGCTGGTGCTGAGATCTTTGGCGGCAAACTGCTGTGCCAGCGGTTTGAGTTGGCCCTTGAAGTGGTAGAAGAGCTGGGAGTAATCGGGTCGTACGCAAGGCAACTTGCGATTGCTGGGGTGGACGCAGGGCACCACTTTCATCTGGTAAAAAGCATCTTCCTGATACTGCTGATAGGCTTGCCAGAACAGCATTGATTCCGTGCTGTCATCACGCAGGGTGAATGCCTGCTCCAGATTGCGAAACTTGGTGGCGGTCTCCGGGCTGCTCTGGTTGATCAGGTTGATGCTGTTGTAGAGCCGCGGGCTGATATAGGCGTAGAGGGTCTCCAGCGGATTGGTGAGGGAGGCGTCCAGCAGGCTCATTTCGTGACGACTGGCCGCAATCACCTGATCGTCAGTGGTCAGCTGGAAGTGCTTGCGCTGACCATCGGTGGATTGCCACTGCCAGCTCATGTTGATCTCGTTGGCATTAGCAGTGGTGCCAAACGTTGTGCCGAGAGTGAGGCTGAGCAACAGGGTCGGGATCGGCTTCATGGTGGTGCTTCCTGCCGTGGACGATAATTAACAACTAGGTGAGGCGGCAGCACTTTGGTGAAGTTTCGTTTTGTGATCTGGATAACAGATTGATGTCACTTTTAATTTAATTGTGAAATTAAGTCACGCAGGAGGGAACATGAAGCCTTGGATCATAGCGGTGTGGGGGTTACTGAGCCTGCCGGCCATGGCGGGTCAGGTGATCGTCAACCAGGGGCTGTCTATTGGGGATACCTTTGCGCTGCGCGATCAGCTGGCGCGCGAACATGAATGGCAGGAGTGGTTGCGCTATCAGCAGGCCATCAAGTGGCTGGAGGTGTTGCCGGTCAACTGCGAGCTGATGAGCCAGCCGGGCGGTGGTTATCGCTGCGGTGGCGACTACTATCGCCCCTACCAGAAAGATGGCCGTGAAATATACATTCAGGGCAATCCTGCCGGAGATGCGGCCGGTCAGCTGCCGCAAATACCCACAAAAAAGGCGCCATAAGGCGCCTTTTTTCCATCCAGAGCAGCGCTTACTTGGCAGCGTAACGCTCGGCAGAGGTGACGATCTCGGCTTCGGCAGCGGCCTTGTCGCCCCAACCTTCAACCTTGACCCATTTACCTGCTTCCAGCTCTTTGTAGCGCTCGAAGAAGTGCTGGATCTGGGCTTTCAGCAGTTCCGGCAGATCGTTCACATCCTTGATGTGGTCGTACTGCTTGGTCAGCTTGGAGTGCGGCACGGCAACGATCTTGGCATCTTCGCCAGACTCGTCGGTCATCTTCAGTACACCGACCGGGCGGCAGCGGATGACAGAGCCAGCCAGCAGCGGGTAAGGGGTCGGAACCAGTACGTCGACAGGGTCACCATCCAGAGAGAGGGTCGCGTTCACGTAGCCGTAGTTGCACGGATAGAACATCGGGGTGGACATGAAGCGATCGACGAAAATTGCGCCGCTGTCTTTGTCGACTTCGTATTTGATCGGGTCGGCATTCTGCGGGATCTCGATGATGACATAGATATCGTCGGGCAGGCTCTTGCCAGCCGGTACCAGGTTCAGGCTCATGATTTTTCCTTCGTTGTTAGTATCAGGTTTGCAGGGCGATATTATAGCGATGTGATGTTAAATGACCATATTTCAGCGGCTATCGCGGACAAAGAAGGGCGATGTCTCTGGTTTGCGGCGGTTTGATGTGTGTGGAATGCAACAAAGCGGCTGTTTTGATGCCATGCCGGTGGCTTTGGCCACCGGCATGGCATGGTGAGTTGCGAGCAAAGGGGGTCAGAGCGAGTAGGGGAGCCTCGATTCGTTGACCAGCCGCGACAGGGCTGTCACTACATGAGGATCGAACTGGGTGCCGGAACGGGACTGGATATACTCCATGGTTTGCGCCAGCGTCCAGGGCTCTTTGTAAGGGCGCTTGCTGAGCAGGGCATCGAATACGTCGACCACCGCCACGATGCGGGCCGAGAGAGGAATTTGCTGGCCAGCTAACTGTTGTGGATAGCCCTTGCCATCGAAATGTTCATGGTGGCCCCGGGCGATTTCGGCCCCCAGCGAGAGATAACTGGTGCCCTCCACCATCTCCCCCGCCTTGTGCAAGATATCGGCACCGATACCGGCGTGTTGTTCCATGATGACTCGCTCGGGCGGATCAAATTTCCCCGGCTTGTGCAGAATATGATCCGGGGTGCCCACCTTGCCCACATCGTGCAGGATGGAGGCCATGCCAATCATTTCGACAAACTCCGGGGTCAGCTGCTCGGGAAACGCCGCCATCTGTTGCAGCTCTTCCACCAGTGCATCGGAGAGTTTCTGGACTCGCAATACGTGATCGCCAGTGTCAGAGTCGCGAAATTCCGCCAATGCCGCCAGCGCCACCACAGTTGCTTCCTGGGCGCGCAGCAGCTGATTGTAGAGGTAGAGATTGTCGTATGCGGCCGAAATTCGTTGGCAGAAGACATCCAGCAGATCGCACTCGAGTGGGTCAAGAGGCTGGGTCGGGGTGAAGCTCAACACGAACTCCCGGCCATTTTGGGCGGCGATATAGAGGGAGTCCTGCGGGTGTTCAAAGCGGTTGCAGCGCGCTGCCAAGGCTTTGCTCACCGAGTCGTTGAGGGTGGGGAAGTCGGTGATCTTGCCATCGTCCAATAAGGTCTCGTAGTCACCTGTTGCTGCCAGGATCTCCAGCCCCAGCTCGCCGGGACGGCGCTCGGCACAGATAGCCCCCTCGGTGCCCACATCGAGAATGGCGCTGATCTGTTTCAGTACGCCGGAGGCAAACTCCTTGAGCGAATGCAGGTGATAGAGATCACCCGCCCCTTCCAAAATTTTGCCGAGTCCCTGGCGACTTTTATCGATGGCGCTGAGGGTCTCGTAAGAGCGCAGGGAGGCGATGACGGTGGTAAACAGTTTTTGTACCGTCAGCTCGGTCTTGGTCTTGTAGTCGTTGATGTCGTAATCGAGGATCACCCGCTGCTCGGGGGCCTGGCCGGGCTGGCCGGTACGCAGCACGATCCGCACCAGCGAGTTGTGCATTTCGTTGCGGATCCGGTGCACCAGCCGCAGACCGGCATCTTCGGTCTCCATCACCACATCCAGCAGGATCAGCGCAATTTTGGGGTTGGCCTCCAGCATGCGGCCAGCTTCGGCGCCGCTGTAGGCATTGAGTAGCTCCAGCGGGCGGGATTTGTAGTGAATGTTGGAGAGGGCCAGGCGAGTGGCGTGATGAATGTCTGGCTCATCATCCACGATCAGCACTTGCCATGGGTTGAGTGCCTTGGGGACTACGACCTCGTCGTCGTCGAGTTCGATGATGTCGTCGTCCAGCCAGATGTCGTCCTTGTCTTGGGCACTGCTCATATCGGATCCGCCTCCAGGCGTTCAATGAGTATCTGAACAGTATGCATGATCCCCCCTCGCGGGATCACCAAGATACGTCTATATCGTGAGCTGGCTCCACCTCTTTATCCCTATTCGAAGGGCTCCAGGTATGTCTGGATCGATTTCTTCAGCCAGGCCAATACCTTGCCGTGATAGGCGTTTTCCGCCAGATAGACGCCATAGTCCCGCCACTGCAGGCTGAACTTGTGTTTCAGGGTCAGCAGGGAGCCCTGTCGCAGTTGGCTCTGGATCAGTGGCGAGGGGAGCACCGCCCAGCCCAGCCCGTCCAGCACCGCATTGCGCATCAGCTCGAAGCTGGAGAGGCCGATATGCTTGCCGCCAACCGGCAGCAGGCTTTTTACAGAAAATTCATCCACATATGAGAGAGTGACCTGAGTATGCTCGGTCAGATCCTGCTGCAACACCCGCTTCAGGCTGGCCAGCGGATGGCTGGGGGCCACCACCATCATGGTACGGATCGGGTTGAGCACGTCGATATTGAGGCCGCTGCGCTCCTGATCCTCGGTGATAAGGCCAAAAGCGGCGTCGACGAAGCCCTCTTCCACCAGCGCGGGCAGTTCGGGCGGGGAGGCGAGTACCAGTGAGATGCTGGTTCCGGGGAACTGGCTGTGCAAGGCGGCCAGCAGCTCGCGCCACACCTGTTCGGGGATGGCATCATCGCGGGCGATCCGCAGCGCCACCTCGGCCCCCGACGCGTAATGCTCGCACTTCTGTTGCAGGCTGTTGGCTGCCTGCAACAGGCGGGTGCAGTCATCCAGCACCAGCTCCCCGATCTCGGTCAGCCGACTCTGGTTGGCGCCGCGTTCAAAAAGTTCGACGCCAAGCTCGACTTCAAGAGCTGCGATGGCAGTACTGACGGCGCTGCGGCTCTTGCCAATACGCCGGGCTGTACTGGCGATGGAGCCACTGTTGGCTGATTCTACAAAGAGTTCTATCTGATAAAGCTTCATGCTGATGCGTCATGACGGAGTGTTCTAGCACCACCTTAGCCCGACCTCTGATAGCAAGGCAAACTGTAAGCGTCTGATAAATCGACGCTCAGCGATTCCTGCCCGCGTTGTGACTGCGGCTATCATCTCTCCCGTCGCAGCAATTAAAGGAAAACATATGTTAATCAGTCGCATGCTTTTAGCGCGGATATTTTTGACGGGCGCCATCATCACCGAAGTGGCGGGGACCTCCAGTATGGCGATGATCCCTGAGGACGCCGCGGGATGGATGAATTACCTGCCGATGTGGGTACTGATCTCGATCTCCTACCTGTTACTGGCCAAAGCCGCCAAAACAATCTCCATTGGTATTGCGTTCGCGTTGTGGGAGGGGTTGGGGATTGCACTGATCACCGTCGTCTCCGTGCTGTTCCTCGATTACAACCTGAACGCTCAGGAGCTAATCGGTCTGGCGCTGGCAATAGTGGGTATTGTTATGGTGACCATGGGCGAAACCCATGATGACCCGGTGACCAGCAGTGAAACGAATAATGCGAAGGAGGCGGTATGCACCCGTTAATTATCGTGTTTGGCGCAGCCCTGCTGGATATCGGTGCCAATATGGCGATCAACCGTTCGCGGGGGTTCCGCTACAAAGGGTGGGGCGTGTTGGGGATTGTGCTGGTACTGGGAGCCTTTACCCTGCTCTCCGAAGTGGTTAGCAGTGGCAAGATTGACCTTGCCGTGGCCTACGCCACCTGGGGTGCCATCGGTATTCTGGGTACCGCACTGGGTGGTTTGCTCATCTTCCGTGAGCGACTCAAGCCCATCGGCTGGGCTGGCATGATGGTGATGGCGCTGGCCGTCGCCATGCTGACCACCGCCTGATAACGCTTTATCAATGACCAAGCCGCCCGGTTTCGCCGGGCGGCTTTTTGTTTGGCCGATTGTTTGGCCGATTGTTTGGCTGACGCAGACTCAGCGTGGCGCTTCGTAGAGCTCCAGCGGCAGGCCGTCGGGGTCGGCGAAGAAGGTGAAGCGCTTGCCGGTCAGCTCGTCCACCCGCACCGGCTCTACCGCCACCTGATGAGTCAGCAGATGGGCGATGACCCGGTCTAGATCGCTGACCCGAAAGGCGAGATGGCGCAGACCGCAGGCTTCGGGCGTGGAGGGGCGGCTGGGGGTGACAGGGAAGCTGAACAGCTCCAGCTGGCTGCCATCCGGCAGGGCCAGATCCAGTTTCCACGACTGGCGTGCTTCGCGCAGGGTCTCGGCGATGATGGGTAGCCCCAGCACCTGGTGGTAGAAGTGGCGCGAGCGTTGGTAATCGCTGGCGATGATGGCCACATGGTGAATGGCGTCAAACAGCGGAAAGGTCATAGTGCTTCCTTGTCAGCAGCATAGTGAACGGGCAGCCTGTGCTGCCCGTCCTGTTGATTTAGTTGAAGAAACTACCGAGCAGGTCATCCAGTGCACTGCGCGGTGAGCTGCTGGCACAACCGGCCGGAGATCCCATGGTGGCGGTCTTGGCCGGTACTTGCAGGCTACCCGGACAGCCGTTGGTGACGTGGGTACCGCTGGCGCGGGAGAAGTTGGCCCAGCTGACCCCTTCCGGCATCTTCAGCCCCAGACTGTTGACGCCGCGCTGGCTCATGTAGCCGCTAAAGAGTTGCAGGGCGCCGCTGGCACCGGTCAAGCCCGCCGGGGTGTTGTCGTCGCGACCGACCCAGATGCTGACCAGCTCGTTGTTGTCCAATCCGGCGAACCAGGAGTCGCGCAGCTCGTTGGTGGTGCCGGTCTTGGCGGCCATGGTGGCACCGGGGAACTTGGCACTGAGCGCGCGGGCCGTGCCCTGACTCACCGTTTTGGTCATGGCGAACAGGGTCAGCCAGCTCGCCTGCTGGTCGGTGACCCGCTTGGCGGTCTGATCATGCTGATAGAGCAGGGCACCATCCCCATTGACCACGGCGCGGATCGCCGACAGCGGCTGGGTCAGCCCCTGATTGGCGATGGGCAGATACATCTGGTTCACCTCCATCGGCGAGAGGGCCACCGCCCCCAGCACCAGCGATGGATAGGGCTGGATCTCCTGCTGGACTCCCAGCTTGTGCAGGGTATCCACCACCTTCTCCAACCCGACCTGCAGACCCAGATTGACGGTCGGTACGTTGAGGGAGCTGGCCAGCGCATCCATCAGCGGCACGCTCTGGCGGAACTTGCGATCGTAGTTTTGTGGTGTCCAGATCTGACCATCCTGACCGCGAATGCGGATCGGCTGGTCCTTGAGCGGGGTCGCCAGGGTCAGACCGTTAGAGAGGCCAGTCAGATAGACCGCCGGTTTGACCAGGGAGCCAATCTGGCGGCGGGCATCCAGCGCCCGGTTGAAACCGGCGTAACGGGGATCCCGGCCACCCACCAGCGCCACCACTTCCCCTTTATGCCAGTCAGAGACCACCATGGCGGCTTCGAGGCGTTTCTTGCCACGCAGCTTCTCGATATCGCGCAGGCCGAACTCGACCGCCTGCTCGGCCGCATGCTGGGCGATAGGGTCGAGGCTGGTGAAGATCTTGAGGCCAGACTGTTTGAGCAGATCGGCACCGAAGCGGCTCTGGATCTCCCGCTTGAGCAGCCCCATAAAGGCCGGGGTGCGGCCATAGCTCATCTGGCCACGGGCGATGATGCCGAGGGGCTGGCGGCTGGCCAGATCATACTCGGCCGGTTGCAGGCTGCCGTGATCCATCAGCAGTTTCAGCACCAGATCGCGGCGGGTTTTGGCCCGCTCCGGGAAGCGCCAGGGATCGTAATAGGAGGGGCCCTTCACCAGCCCCACCAGCAGGGCTACCTGATCGATATCCAGCTCGTTGGCCGGAATACCGAAATAGAAGTAGGAGGCGAGGCCAAAGCCGTAGACCCCTTGCGAGAAGTTCTGCCCCAGATAGACCTCATTGAGGTAAGACTCGAGGATCTCGTCCTTGCTGTAGCGATAGTCGATCAGCACCGCCATATAGGCTTCCTGCAGTTTGCGCCACAGGCTGCGTTCACGGGTCAGGAAGAAGTTTTTGGCCAACTGCTGAGTGAGGGTGCTGCCCCCCTGCACGGTACGGCCCGCCAGCAGGTTAGCCGCCATGGCGCGGATGATGGCCACCGGCGAGACGCCGCCATGCTGGTAGAAGTCGCGATCCTCGGTGGTGAGCAGGGTCACCAGCAGGCTGTCGGGCACCTCGGCGAGGCGGACCAGCAGGCGATCTTCCCGATCCTCGGTGTTGAGGCGATCGAGCAGCACCGGGTCCATCTGGGCGTAACCGAGCTGGCGCTGGTTCTCCAGCGACTGGATCCCCTCAAGACGCGGACCGTTGAAGGTGAGGCGCAGGCCACGGGCACCATCGGCCCCGTCATAGAACTGGAACGGGCGGCGAATCAGCTCGATACGGTTGCCATTGATGCTGTATTCGCCGGGGGTATGGGGTTGACGCACCTGCTTGTAGCTCAGCATGTTGAGTTCGCGCAGCATCTGGGCCTGGGAGATACGCTGGCTGGGGTAGAGCTCCAGCGGGCGGCTGTAGACCATCACCGGCAGTTGCCACTTCTCGCCGTCGAAGCGCTCGCGCACCTTGGTATCCAGATAGATGCCGAATACCACCATAAAGGCCGCCACCACCAGGGAGAGCTTGAAGCCAAGCCAGAACAGCTTGCGCCAGATGGTGCGTTTGGGAGCTGCCTTCTTGGGGGGGCTCTTGCGTCGTTGGGTTGCCATGGTTCCTCTTTACCTGTTCGTCATTATTCGTTGTGTTGCCATCGCGGCGTAATCGAACGATCGCGGCCGATTATCCATCAAATGGTCGGTGAGATTTCGTTCATCGAACCTACAACCCCATCTTCTTCTTGATGACCTTGGTCGGCATCGCCTCCAGCGGATTGTCCGGCCAGTAGTGGCGGGGATAGCGCCCCTTCATCTCTTTCTTCACCTGCTCGTAGGAGCCAGCCCAGAAGGCGGCCAGATCGGCGGTGATCTGCAGCGGCCGCTGGGCGGGGGAGAGCAACTCCACCACCAGCGGCACTCGGCCATCGGCCACGCAGGGGGTCGAACCTTGCCCGAACATCTCCTGAATGCGCACCGGGATCACCGGTGCCTGCCCCGGCTGATAGCGGATCCGCACCCGGCTGCCGGTCGGCGCAGCAAAGTGGCTCGGCAGCGCCTCGTCCAGTCGCTTGGGCAGCGGCCAGGGCAGGGATTGGCGCAGAATGTCGCCGAGGTTGAGCTTTTTCAGCTGCTCCAGCCGGGTCATGCCACTCACCGCCGGTAGCAGCCACTGTTCCAGTCCGGCCAACAGGCTCTCGTCATCCATGGCGGGCCACTCCTCATCGGGCAGCCAGTCGTGGGCGCAGCGCAAACGGGCCAGCAGCCCTTCGCTGATCTCGTCCCAGGGCAGCACATGCAGCCCCTTGCGGCGAATGCCTTGCAGCAGGCAGCGCCCTTTCTGCTCGTCAGAGAGTTCGGTCAGCGGTCGCTGGCTCAGTACCAGTTCGCCTAACACCAGCTGGCGTTCGGCGCGCACCCGCTCTTCCCGTTCATCCCAGTCGAACCACTGCCGCTCGCTCACCAGCTCCGGCAGCAGGCGTACCAGCTCGTCCAGATCGACCGGTTCGGCGATAAAGATCCGGCTGCCGCGATCGTTCTGCCCCATCTCGATGGCGATCAGGGCTGTTTGTCCCTGACAGGGATGACCTTCTACCAGATCGCAGCTCACCCCACCACTGAGTTGATAGCGACTGCCGCTGCGCAGCTTGCCGATACGATCCGGCCAGGCGAGGGCGCAGAGCAGCCCCAGCCACTGGCCCTGCGCATTGGCAGGGCGGGTGCAAAGCCGTTCAAACCAGCGGGCGGCCCCCTGCCGCAGGGCGCTTTGACGGCGGTGGAACAGCACCGAGAGGCGTTCCGAGCCTCGCATATCTTCTTCCTGCAACGCCACCAGATATGCGGCATCGGCGACAATCCCTGTCAGACCCCCGGACTCCAGTTCGCGGGCCCGCAGCAGCATGCGGGCGAGGCGAGGATGGGTACCGAAGGCGGCCATGGCGCGGCCAGCGGCAGTAAGTTGTTGCTCACCCTCCGGCTTCATGGCGCCAAGGGCCACCAGCAGCCGCTGGGCGTTGGCCACCGCAGCGGCGGGGGGCATGTCCAGCAGTGGCAGATCTTCCACCTTGGCGCCCCACTGGGCTGCGTCCTGCAGCAGGCCGGTCAGCTCCTGGGTCAGGATGTCGGGCGGACTCTGCTCGGCGAGCCGCTCCTGTACCTCGCTGCTCCAGAGTCGGTAGCAGACACCGGGGCCGAGACGACCGGCGCGGCCTGCCCGCTGGGTAGCGGAGGATTTGGCTATCTGGCGGGTCTCCAGTCGGGTGACGCCGCTTTTCAGATCAAACGAGGCGCGCCGCTCCAGCCCGCTGTCGATCACCACCGAGATCCCCTCGATGGTGAGGGAGGTCTCCGCCACATTGGTGGTGAGCACCAGCTTACGACGGCCCGCTGGCGCGGGTTCGATGGCTGCCTGCTGGGCCGCCATGTCGAGGCGACCGTAGAGGGGGGCGAGGGTCACATCGTCCGGCAGCTTGTCTGCCAACCATTGCGCCAGCCGCTCGATCTCCCCCTGTCCCGGCAGAAATACCAGCAGGCTGCCGCGGTGGGCGGCCAGCGCTTCGAGCACCACGGCGCCGACCTGCGGCTCCAGCCACTGCTGGCGGTTGGCGGGGCGGTAGTGGTAGTCGATGGGAAAACCGCGCCCCTCGGAGCGAACCACAGGGGCATCCGGCAACAGGCGCTCGAGCGCCATGCCATCCAGGGTGGCGGACATCACCAGCAGCTTGAGGTCATCGCGCAGCCCTTGCTGGCTCTCGATGGCGAAGGCCAGCGCGGTATCGGCATGCAGGCTGCGTTCGTGGAACTCATCGAAGATCACCAGCGAGACACCGGTCAGCTCCGGGTCTTGCTGCAACATCCGGGTCAACACCCCTTCGGTGACGATCTCGAGCCGGGTCTGGCCACTGGTGCGGCTCTCGCCACGGACCCGCAAGCCAATGCGCTCGCCCACCTTCTCCCCCAGCTGGCGTGCCAGAAAACTGGCGATATTGCGCGCCGCCAGCCGTCTTGGCTCCAGCATGATGATGCGGCCGGGCAGCCGGTTCTGGCGCACCAGCTCCAGTGGCAGCAGGGTCGATTTACCCGCGCCGGGGGGCGCCTGCAGGATCACGCTGCTGTGGCTGTCGAGGGCGGCAAAGAGTTCGGGCAAGACCGAAACGATGGGGAGCTGGGACAAAGCGATGGGAACCTTCTGTGACGAGCGGGAAATCGGCGCCTATTCTGCCACAGCCAGCCGCGCCACCGTGAGTGGATGTGACAGGCTGGCCAGTCGGGCGGGTGGCGAGACACGGCCGGATAGCTGTCATAGAATGAGGCCATCCAGTGAGTGTTAAAGAGGTACTCTCATCGATATGGCAAAACTCTTCTTTGCTCTGCCCATCAAGGCGCTCGCCCCCGAGCTTATCGGCTGGCGCGATCAGCAGTCCTGGCCCGGTCAGCCGGTGCCGCAAGCAAACCTCCATCTGACCCTGGCCTTTCTGGGTGAGGCGGACGAGCTGACCACCCGCCGCCTGATTGCCGCTGTTGAACACCAACACTGCCCGCCGCTCGCCATCAGGCTGGATGAGACCGGCTGGTTCAGCCGGGCCAAGGCCGCCTGGATCGGCCCGAAAGAGTGGCCCAACGAGCTGAACGTATTGGCCCGGGCGCTGCGTCGCCACGGCGAGAAGCTGCGTCTTGGCAATGGCGAGCAGGGTTATCGCCCCCACGTCACCTTATCGCGCAAGGCGGGTGAGGCGCCGGCACCCCTGCCAGCCCCAAATTTTTTGCTGCAGGCCGATGAGTTCTGCCTCTATCAATCGATCTCGACCCCGGACGGGGTTCGCTACCAGCCGCTCGCCTGCTGGCCGCTTCGTACCAGAGAGAAGGTAAGTGCATGAAGTTTGATCCGCCATTGCAATCCGGTCAGCTTATTTCGCGCTACAAGCGCTTTCTGACCGATGTGCAACTTGATAACGGTGAGCTGATCACCATCCACTGCGCCAATACCGGTGCCATGACCGGCTGCGCCGAGCCGGGCACCCGGGTCTGGTACTCCACCTCCGACAATCCCAAGCGCAAGCTGCCCAACAGTTGGGAAATTGCCGAGAGTCCGGCGGGCCACTTTATCTGCGTCAATACCGCCCGCGCCAACCAGATCGCCCGCGAGCTTATCGAGCAGCAGGCGCTCGCCCCGCTGGCGGGTTACAGCCGGTTGCGCACCGAGGTGAAGTATGGCGAAGAGAACAGTCGCATCGATCTGCTGCTGGAAGATGACGAGAAGGGCAGTTGTTACATCGAGGTAAAATCAGTGACCCTGCTCGATGAGCTGGAAGGGGCTGGCATGGGTTACTTCCCTGATGCGGTCACGGCCCGTGGTGCCAAGCACTTGCGCGAATTGATGGCAATGAAAGCGGCAGGCCACAGGGCTGTGCTGTTATTTATGGTGTTGCACTCCGGAATAACCCGGATGCGCCCTGCAACCCATATAGATCCGCACTATAGTCTGCTAATTGAGCAGTCAATAGCAGCCGGGGTTGAAATTTTATGCTATCGGCCCCATGTTGGGATCTACGGCATGGTGGCTCAGAATTTTATTCCGTTTGAATCTGGCCACTTGTGATCCGAGGGATGTGGATAAATATAGGATTAGGTAACATTATTGGTACGGCTCGTTTGCTTACCCGTTACCCTTCTGCTATAGATGTCGCCCTCAATTTATGGATGGCACGTGTAGCGTGTTGAATTAGGAGACAGGGCATGCCAACAGGCGAAAGCAGAAAATCTCTGGGCCCCCTGGCGATTGCGGGTGTCGAGCCTTACCAGGTCCAGCCGGGTGAGGAGTACATGAATGACAAACAAAAGACGCATTTTCGCAAGATCTTGGGCGCCTGGCGTAATCAACTGATGCAGGAAGTTGATCGCACAGTTGATCATATGAAAGATGAAGCCGCTAACTTTCCGGATCCGGTAGATCGTGCCGCGCAAGAAGAAGAGTTTGCTCTCGAGTTGCGTACCCGGGATCGTGAGCGCAAATTGATCAAGAAGATCGAGAAGACCTTGGTGTTGCTTGAAGACGATGATTTTGGTTACTGCGAGCATTGCGGTATCGAAATCGGTATCCGTCGTCTTGAAGCCCGTCCTACCGCCGACCTTTGTGTCGACTGCAAGACGCTGGCCGAGATCAAGGAAAAACAGATGGCCGGTTGATCCCGCCCCTCTGACAGATAAAAAAGGGAGCTCGCAGGCTCCCTTTTTTATTGAGCTTTTGGCGGGTGGCCCCCAGAATGCAGCCTCAATGTATTGCTTACCCGAACCGCCATGTCAGTGAATACCACGTCCTTACCCCACATACGCCCCTATGTCGGTCGCTTCGCCCCCTCACCCTCAGGCCCGCTTCACTTCGGCTCGCTGATTGCGGCACTTGGCAGTTTTTTGCAGGCCAGAGCACAGCAGGGGCGCTGGTTGGTGCGGATTGAAGATATTGATCCACCGCGGGAGATGGCGGGGGCCGCGGGTCTGATCCTCAAAACGCTGGAGGCATACGGCTTGGAGTGGGACGGGGAGGTGATGTACCAAAGCGATCGCCACGACCGCTATGACCAGATCATCGAGCAGCTCTATCAGGCTGGTGACCTCTACTGGTGCCGTTGTACCCGCCGGGAAATCATGGCTGCGGGGGGGCTTTATAGTGGCCACTGTCGCACCCTCGGGCTGACTGCAGCGGGTTGCGCCGCCCGGTTGCGCCAGCACCAGCCGGTCTACCGTTTCGACGACCGGTTGCAGGGCCATATTGCGGTGCCTGCGGCGCTGGCCGAAGAGGATTTTATTATTCGCCGCCGTGATGGCCTCTATGCCTACAACCTGGCGGTGGTGGTGGATGACATGGACAGCGGCATCACCGAGATAGTGCGCGGCGCCGATCTGCTGGAGCCGACGGTGCGCCAGATTGCGCTCTACCAGACCCTGGGGGCGCCGGTGCCTGACTGGGTGCATCTGCCGCTAGCGGTGCTGGCCGATGGCAACAAGTTGTCGAAGCAGAACCATGCGCCGGCACTGGCGCTCGATGAGGTGCGACCGGCCCTGTGGCAGGCGCTGCACTTCCTCGGCCAGTGTCCCCCTCCCGAGCTGATGGCGAGCCGGATCGACGAAATCATCGGGTGGGGCATTGCCAACTGGCGGCTCGAACGGGTGCCCGCCAGCCAGAAGATCCCGCTGGACGTTGAGTAAAGAGAGCCGGTTTTCGTGGGATCAGGCGTGAGCTATGCACAGATAGACCGCTATTTTTGCTGACAGACGGTTTCATGCGGGATCAATTGTCAGCACGGTTTTTCATTTGGTCAGGTGTGGGCTATGCACAGATAGACCGCTATTTTTGGGGCTGGTTTGATTCAAATGAAGTGAAGTCACCACATGGTTTTTCACTTGGTCAGGTGTGGGCTATGCACAGGTAGACCGCTATTTTTGCTGACAGACGGTTTCATGCGGGATCAATTGTCAGCACGGTTTTTCATGTGGTCAGGTGTGGGCTATGCACAGATAGACCGCTATTTTTGGGGCTGGTTTGATTCAAATGAGGTGAAGTCACCACATGGTTTTTCATTTGGTCAGGCGTGAGCTATGCACAGATAGACCGCTATTTTTGGGGCTGGTTTGATTCAAATGGGGTGAAGTCACCACATGGTTTTTCATTTGGTCAGGCGTGAGCTATGATAGGCCGCTATTTTTTGGCCTCCCGTCAATTTAGAAGTAATTAAGAGGTGTACCATTTTTTCCCAGATCGCAAACTTTTGCCGCAAGGTGCTCGGCAAGGAAGACGGCGAGCAGCCGGCGGAATCTCCTGTTCCAGCCCGTGTCGCCGGTCAACGTCGTACCTTAAGCCGTGACCAGCACCCTGTTTCGCGCAAAGAGATCAGCGAGAATGCACTCAAGGTGCTCTATCGCCTGAACAAAGGGGGTTATGAAGCCTACCTGGTCGGCGGCGGAGTCCGGGATATTCTGCTCGGGAAGACGCCCAAGGATTTCGACATCGCCACCGATGCGACGCCGGAGCAGATCAAGGCGCTGTTCAGCAACTGCCGCCTGATTGGCCGCCGTTTCCGCCTGGCCCACATTGTCTTTGGTCGTGACGTGATCGAAGTGGCCACCTTCCGGGGTCACCACCATCAGGTCAATACCAGTAAACATATGTCGGTCCAGTCTGACGAAGGCATGCTGCTGCGCGACAACGTCTACGGCACCATAGAAGAGGATGCCGAGCGCCGCGACTTCACCGTTAACGCCCTCTATTACAGTGCCAAGGATTTTACCCTGCACGATTTCGAGGGTGGGCTGGAAGATCTGGCTGAGCGCAAGCTGGAGCTGATCGGTGATCCCGAGACCCGTTACCGTGAAGATCCGGTGCGGATGCTGCGTGCGGTACGTTTTGCCGCCAAGCTGGATATGACCATCAGCCCGCGCACTGCCGCCCCCATCGCCGAGTTGGCCTCGCTGCTGCAGGATATTCCTCCGGCCCGCCTGTTTGAGGAGACCCTCAAGCTGTTCCTGGCTGGCGACGGTCTGGCGACCTATAAGTTGTTGCGTGAATATGGTCTGTTCCAGCCATTGTTCCCGCAAGTGGCTGCGCTGTTCACCCCGCACGGCAACTCCCCTTACGAGCAGTTTATCGAACATGCCCTGGCCGATACCGATGCCCGGGTCCGTGAAGATAAGCGGGTCAATCCGGCATTCCTGTACGCCACCCTGTTGTGGGGTTGTGTTGAAGCCCGTGGTCGGGTGCTGGAGAACGAGAGCGGCCTGCCCTGGTATGACGCCTTCATGCTGGCGATCAACGAGGTGCTGGACAATCAGGTACGGATCATCGCCGTTCCCCGCCGTTTCACCACCGATGTCCGCGATATCTGGGCACTGCAACAGCGTCTGACCCGTCGTCAGGGCCGTCACCCCGAGCGGGCCATGGAGCATGCCAAGTTCCGCGCGGCATTCGACTTCCTGTTGTTGCGCAACCGGGTCGAGCGTGGCCTTGGCGAGCTGGCCAGCTGGTGGGAGCGCTATGTCGCCTCCAATTCCGATGTACGGCCGCAATTGCAGCGAGAGGCGACCCGCCGCCCTGCGAGTGGCGAGCGTGCCCCGGCCGCTGAACCCCGCAGCGCTGACGGCGAGAAACGCAGCAGCAACAGCCGCAACCGTCGTCGCCCCCGTCGCCGTAAGCCGAAAGTGGCCGAGTGATAACAGACGTGATGACCGAGGTCTTCATCGCCATTGGTTCCAACCTGTCTGACCCGCTGGGTCAGGCTCGTCGCGCCGTTGCCGCGCTGGTAAGGTTGCCGGAATCTGTGCTGGTGCAGGCCTCGTCGTTTTACAGCAGTCGCCCCATGGGCCCTGCTGACCAACCGGACTACGTCAATGCCGTGGTCCGGCTCAATACCCGGCTCGCGCCCCTTGCGCTGCTGGATCAATTACAAAAAATCGAGCTGGAACAGGGACGTGTGCGCAAAGATGAGCGGTGGGGACCCAGAACCCTGGATCTCGATCTGCTGCTCTATGGGGAGCAGGTGATCAACCATGAGCGCCTGACCGTACCCCACTACGGCATGAAGGAGCGGGAGTTCGTGCTGCTGCCCCTTGCCGAAATTGCGTCTGCTCTGGTGCTGCCCTGCGGCACCCCGCTCGCCCGACTGGTTGCCCGCTGCCCGCACAATGATTTGGTCATCATTGCCCCGAGTGCAGATCTACAGGAGCCTCTATGAGCAAGATCACCACCGCCAGCCTGCTGAAGATGAAGCAGGAGGGTCAAAAGTTCACCGCCATCACCGCCTATGATGCCACCTTTGCCAAGCTGTTCGACGACGAGGGCGCCCACGTGCTGCTCATCGGCGATTCGCTCGGCATGGTGTTGCAAGGGGGTCAGGATACCCTGGCGGTCAACATGGATGAGATGGTCTATCACACCCGCTGTGTGGCGCGCGGTGCCAGCAAGGCGCTGGTCATCGCCGACATGCCGTTCATGAGCTACGCCACCCCGGAGCAGACTTACCAGAACGCCGCCCGCCTGATGGCCGCCGGTGCCCGCATGGTGAAGCTGGAAGGGGGCGACTGGCTCTGCGACTCCATCCGCCACCTCACCCGTAACGGGGTGCCGGTGTGCGGTCACCTCGGCCTCACCCCGCAATCCGTCCATGTCTTTGGCGGTTTCAAGGTGCAGGGGCGTGACGAGTTTCAGGCCCAGGAGATCTACCGTCAGGCCCTCGAACTGCAAGCGGCCGGTATCCAGCTGCTGGTGCTCGAGTGTGTGCCCACGGCGCTGGCCGAGCGCATCACCAAGGCGCTGCGCATTCCGGTGATCGGCATAGGTGCCGGTCCCGCGACCGACGGCCAGATCCTGGTGATGCACGATGCCTTTGGCGTCACCTCCGGTTATGTGCCCAAGTTCACCAAGAACTTCTTGGCCGAGACCGGTGATGTGCGTGCCGCCATCCGCCTCTATGTCCAGCAGGTGAGCGAGGGGAGCTTCCCCGGCCCCGAACACTGTTTTAACTGATCCGGTTCGGTATTCTGATGGGGGCATATGCCCCCATTTGCCTTTTCTGGCCAGAGATATTTAATCCGTATCTTGTTAATTCATCTGAGGTTGTGCTGCGGCATAGTTGAATACTGGATAGTTGAGCTGCAGATGATGCTGGTTAACAGTCCAGCGTTATCCGCGTTGGGTGATGTAATCCGTCTCTTTTTGATTTATCGGAAGGTGAACTGCTGATGTTGGTCGTAAATAATCCCGTCGCTCTGCGTGAGCAGATAAGCCAATGGCGCCGTGAAGGGCGTGCCATCGCATTTGTGCCCACCATGGGCAACCTGCATCAGGGTCACCTGACGCTGGTGAAAGAGGCGCACAGCCACGCCGAGAAGGTGGTGGTCAGCATCTTCGTCAACCCGATGCAGTTCGACAAGGTCGAGGATCTTGCCAACTACCCGCGCACCCTGGAGCAGGATTGCGCGGCGCTGGAAGCCGCTGGTGTCGACATGGTGTTCACCCCGACCCCGGAGATCATGTATCCGCAGGGGCTGGCGAGCCAGACCTTCGTCGAGGTGCCGGGCCTCTCCGGCCTGTTGGAAGGGGCGCTGCGTCCCGGTCACTTCCGTGGCGTCAGCACCGTCGTTACCAAGCTGTTCAATCTGGTGCAGCCGGATGTGGCCTGCTTTGGCCAGAAGGATTACCAGCAGCTGGCGCTCCTTCGCAAGATGGTGGCCGACATGGCGATGCCCATCGAGATCGTCGGTGTGCCCACAGTGCGGGCCGAAGACGGGCTGGCGCTCTCTTCGCGCAACGGCTACCTGACTGCCGCCGAGCGTGCCATTGCCCCTGAGCTCGCGCGCACCATGAACTGGATCGCCGGGCAGATTGAAGCGGGTGACCACCACCTGCCGTCGCTGGTGGCGCAGGCCAGCCAGCGTCTCGACAACGCCGGTTTCCGTACCGATGCCATCGACATCGTCGATGCCGCCACCCTCGAATCCGCCACTGACGAGAGCGTGCAGCTGGTGATCCTGATGGCCGCTTATCTGGGCAAGGCCCGCCTTATCGACAACCAAGTGGTCACGCTGCAGCAAGCCTGAGCCCGCCACAACCAGGAGGATCCCATGTCCAAGAAGGTTTATTGCATTGCCCAATTCCTGCCCAAACCCGGTCAGGAGCAAGCCCTGTTTCAGGTGCTGCAGGCGCTCGAGCCCAACACCCTGCGTGAGGATGGTTGCCTGCAATATCGGGTGACCCGCCACATCCCTAGCCCGTTTGCCGAGGGGGAGAGCTTCCCCATAGTGTTCAACGAGATTTGGCAAGATATGGCGGCCTTTGAATCCCATTGCCAGCGCGCCGAGATCACCTCGTTCTTCGAGCGTTATTGCCTGGCCGATGACGGCTTGGCCGCCAAATGGAACGTCTGCGTCTATAGCGACGAGCCCGAGCAGTACGACGCTCCCAAGCTCTGATCTGACATGAACTGACCATACGAGAGAAGCCCGCAGTTGCGGGCTTCTTTATGTCAGCAGTGTAGGCTTTTGGCAGGCACGGTTACTCGGCGGAGACGGGGTAACCGGCTCCTTTCCAGGCGAAGATGCCGCCCGGCACCCGATAGACCTGCTGATAGCCCTGAGTCACCGCCCAGGCGGCGGCGTTGTGGCTGCGACCGCACTTGACGAAGCCGCAGTAGATCACCAGAGGGCGGGATTTGTCTTCACCCAACAGCGCCTGGAACTGCTCCGGCGTGCCGCTCCCCTCGACGATCTCGCTCCAGTTATCGCCGGACTTGGCCTCCTTCACGAAGACGAAGTTCTTGGCGCCCGGGATGTGCTCTTTCTTGTAGGACTCCTCATAGGGCATGGTGTCGATGATCACCAGCTCCTCGCCCTTGTCCATGCGGGTCTTCAGCTCGGCCACGGTCAGCAGCTGATAGCCCCCCTGCTGCGCCTCTTGCGCCAGTTGCACCGCCGACTGCTCCAGCTTCACCTCTTGCTCGAACTGGTTGTCGCCACAGCCGCCGAGGGCAAAACTGGCCGCAATCAGTGAGGCCACCAGAGTGCGGGATCGCAATGTCATCATGTCACTACTCCTTTGGAACGGAAAATACGGGGCGGGAAGTTCGCAGCAGGGCGCCCGCAAGCGTCAGTAGCAGCAGATCCCGCACAATGGCTTGTGGCAGCGAGCTGAGATCAGCCTTGCCAAGACAGCCGCAAGAGATGTCGAGCCCGATGGCAATGCCATAGCCCAACACCGGAATAAACAGGGCGAGCAGCCCGATCACCAGCCACAGCCCCCAGCGCCGGTTGGCGATCACCGCCAGCCCCGCGCAGAGCTCAAGGGCGAGCAGCCCCCAGGCCACCGGCGGGATCAGTGACGGCCAGATCAGCCCGAAGGCCGCGATCTGTTCGACAAACAGGGCGGGGGATACCAGCTTGAACCCGGCCGAGGCGACGAAGAAGCCACCCAGTGCCAGATTGGCCAGCATGCGCAGCAACGCAGGCATGTTCTACCTCTTTATAGAGAGGAGTGAATTCTAACCATTCCCGATTGAGGAGCAATGACTAAACCCATGCCGGACAAGATAAATCTCGATTTTGCGGAGCAGTGCGCGGGGGGGCTGCATTTCCTACTGATACCCTGATGGCCGTATTGCTCGGGGAAACGCTTTTGGTTGTCCGGCTTGCTCCCCGGTGCGCTGCTGGCTAAAGAAAACGGGCACCCGAAGGTGCCCGTTGCAGTGAACTTTCAATCCGATCAGTGGCGCAGGCCGGTGCCCCGGGAGATGAGCCACCAGGCGATACCGTAGAGGGCCACGATAAAGCCGATGATGATGAGGTAGGCGGTGCCGAGCGGCACGTCGGAGATACCGAGGAAGCCGTAACGGAACGCGTTCACCATATAGATGATGGGGTTCACCTGGGAGACACCCTGCCAGAAGGAGGGCAGCAGGCTGATGGAGTAGAACACCCCGCCCAGATAGGTGAGCGGCGTCAGCACGAAGGTGGGGATGATGCTGATGTCGTCGAAGGTCTTGGCAAACACCGCGTTGATAAGCCCGCCCAGCGAGAACAGGATCGAAGTGAGCAGCACGGTGAAGCAGACGCTGAACAGATGGTGGATCTGCAGTGGCACGAAGAACAGCGACACCAGAGTGACGATGAGGCCGACACAGAGGCCGCGCGCCACGCCACCGCCGACATAACCGGCGATGATGACGTAGTTGGGCACCGGTGCCACCAGCATCTCCTCGAT
The DNA here is from genome assembly GCF_055193095.1 of Aeromonas sp. 160P. Lineage (NCBI taxonomy): Bacteria > Pseudomonadati > Pseudomonadota > Gammaproteobacteria > Aeromonadales > Aeromonadaceae > Aeromonas > Aeromonas sp. 160P. The sequence continues at coordinate 1,516,238 of NZ_JBUXKV010000001.1, forward strand.
ATTGCGCTGGAACTTGGCGCTAAAGAAGGAGGAGGCGACGTTGGAGTAGGAGTTGGTGATCACCGACATCATGATGAGGCCGGGCACGATGAACTCCATGTAGGTGAAGCCACCCATGTCACCGATGCGCGAACCGATCAGGTTGCCAAAAATGACGAAGTAGAGGCTCATGGTGATGGCCGGCGGCACCAGGGTCTGGATCCAGATCCGGGTAAAGCGGCTCACTTCCTTGGCCAGAATGCTCTTGAATGCGATGTAATAGATGGCCAGGTTCATGCTTTTCTCCCCTCTTCGACCAGATTGACGAACAGCTCTTCCAGCCGGTTGGCCTTGTTGCGCATGCTCACGACCTGCACCTGCTGGCTCGACAGCTGTTCGAAAAGACTGTTGAGTGACTGGCTCTTGTCGAGATCCACCTCGAGGGTGCGCTCATCCGGCATCCGGCCGTTGAACTCTGGTACGTCCGGTACGGCAGAACCTGGCGCAAGGTCGAGCAGGAAGGTCTCACGGCCCAACTTGCCCAGCAGATTTTTCATGCTGGTGTGCTCGATAAGACGACCCTTGTCGATGATGCCGATGTTGCGGCACAGCATTTCGGCCTCTTCCAGATAGTGGGTGGTGAGTATGATGGTGACGCCCTGCTCGTTGAGCTCCTTGAGGAAGGTCCACATGGAGCGGCGGATCTCGATATCGACCCCGGCGGTCGGCTCGTCGAGGATCAGCAGTTTGGGCTCGTGCATCAGGGCGCGGGCGATCATCAAGCGGCGCTTCATGCCGCCGGAGAGGGTGCGGGCAGCCATGTCGCGCTTCTCCCACAGATCGAGCTGGCGCAGGTACTTCTCGGCGCGAATTTTCGCTTCCGCCTTGGGCACGCCGTAGAAACCGGCCTGATGGGTGACAATCTGGATCACCTTCTCGAACTGGCTGAAGTTGAACTCTTGTGGCACCAGCCCGAGCTGGGCCTTGGCCTGTTCCAGATCGCTGTCGATGTCGTAACCAAACACCTTCACCTTGCCAGCGCTCTTGTTCACCAGCGAACTGATGACGCCGATGGTGGTGGATTTGCCCGCGCCGTTCGGGCCGAGCAGGGCGAAAAAATCCCCCTGCTTGACGGCAAGATCGATGCCTTTAAGGGCTTCGACGCCCCCCTGATAGGTCTTTTTCAGGCCGCTGATTTCCAGTGCGTTCATTACAACCTCTGTGATGGTTGAACCCGGCTCGATACAGAAAGGGCGGCCAAGGCCGCCCGCACAGAGTACATGGCACCAGGCCACGTCATCCGCGATATTCCTGAACCTGGCTTACTCCTGGGGTACCACTTTGCCGATAAACGGCAGGTTGCGGTACTTCTGGGCGTAGTCGATGCCACAGCCGACCACGAACTCGTCCGGGATGGCGAAGCCAATCCAGTCTACCGGCACCTGCACTTCGCGGCGGGAAGGTTTGTCCAGCAGGGTGCAGATGGCCAGAGATTTCGGCTCGCGCAGGGAGAGGATCTCGCGCACCTTGTTGAGGGTGTAACCGGTGTCGATGATGTCTTCCACGATCACCACATCCTTGCCCTTGATGTCGTCGTCCAGGTCTTTCAGGATACGGACGTCACGGGTGCTGTGCATGCCGGAGCCATAGCTGGATGCGGTCATGAAGTCCATGGTGATAGGCAGTTGGCACTGACGGCTGAGATCAGCCAGAAATACGCAGGAGCCGCGTAGCAGTGCAATCATCACGACTTCGTCGGAACCTTGATAGCGAGCGGTGATCTCTTCACCCAATTTGGCGATCCGGGCGGCTACTTCAGCCTCGGAGATCATCACCTCGACAGTGTGTTTCATCACTTACTCCCATAAGGCCAAAGGGGATTTGGCCGTTCATGAATATCAAAACCGATGATTCTACCACTCATGTTGAAGGGTGCTAGAGATACGTGGTGCTTTTATCGGCTTATTTTAATTGATAGAGTTAGCAGGCACTCAGGCATGATTAGTTAAAATACTATAAACACCATAATCAATAACTATTAGATGATAAAAACTATGGAACCACGCGCAGAAATAAGACGTCGTACCCGGCTCTCGCCGGAAGCTCGTCGCTCCCAATTGATGGAATGTGCCATCGAGGTGTTCTCCCGCCGCGGCATTGGCCGTGCAGGGCACGCCGAGATAGCCGAACAGGCTAAGGTCTCAGTTGCTACAGTATTCAACTATTTCAACACCCGCGAGGAGTTGGTTGATGAGGTGCTGGCCGAGATCGAACGCTTTGTGAACCATATGCTGTCACAGGCATACGATGCCAACGGCTCCATCTTCGACAAGGTCAGGCGTCATGTCAGCCTCTCTGTCGATGCCGCCTACGATCAACCGGATTATGCCGGTATCTGGCTGGAGTGGAGTTCATCAGTTCGGGAAGAGGTATGGCCCCGCTATACCCGGCTGCTCGATCAGTGTCTTGAGCTGATCGCCAGCGAGCTGCAAACTGCCATGGATGCAGGGGAGATCACCAGCGTGCTGTCAGCACAGGATCTGGCCCGCTCACTGAGTGGTTTTGGCTATGTGATGATGCAGATGATCAATCAACCCCAGCGCCCGGCGCGCGAAGAGGTGACTGATTTCCTGTTCAAGTACGTGACGGCGCCGATCCAGGCTCGCTAACACGGCTTAACGAAAAAACGGCGCTACTCATTGAGTGGCGCCGTTTTTTTATGGCCGGATGGGGCGGGGCACCTCAGGGGTGGCCATAGCCCCAGCGGCTGGTCAGCGCATGCTCGACACCCAGATGATCGAGGATGCGGGCGACCATAAAGTCCACCAGATCCTCGATGCTTTTCGGCTCATGATAGAAACCGGGGGCGGCGGGCATGATGGTCACCCCGAGCCGCGCCAGTTTCAGCATGTTTTCCAGATGGATCGCCGAGAAGGGGGTTTCGCGGGGCACCAGAATCAGCTGGCCGCGCTCCTTGATCACCACATCCGCCGCCCGCTCCAGCAGGTTGTCGGAGGTGCCGTTGGCAATGGCCGAGACGGTGCCCATGGAGCAGGGGCAGACCACCATCTGTTTGGGGGCGGCCGAACCGGAGGCCACCGGTGAGAACCACTCCTCCTTGCCGCAGGCGACGATCTGCCCATCTTTGGCACCATACTGGCGACAGAGATAGGCAGAGAGCTCTTTCGGCGAGCCGGGCCACTCCTGCTGCTGCTCGGTCTTGAGCACCACACGAGCCGCCGAGGAGGCGAGCAGGTAGACCTTATAGTCCGCCTGCACCAGACATTCCAGCAGACGCAGGGCATAGGGGGCGCCGGAGGCGCCGGTCAGCGCCAGAGTGATTGCTTTGTTCATAGTTCGCCGTGGTAATCCTTGAGGCGGGCGATCAGCTTGTCATGAATCCCGCCGAAGCCGCCGTTGCTCATGATCAGAATATGGTCGCCATCGCGGCTCTCGGCCACCAGCCGGTTGATCAGGGGCTCCAGATCGTTGAACACCTTGGCCGGTCGGCTCATGTGGGCAGTCACTTCCCCCAAATCCCAGCCGATGTTGGGGGGCTGGAAGAAGAACACCTCGTCGGCGCCATCGAAGCAGCCTGCCAGCTCTTCTTTGTGCACTCCGAGCTTCATGGTGTTGGAACGCGGCTCCAGCACCGCCAGAATACGGGCCGCACCCACCTTGGCGCGCAGGCCGCCGAGGGTGGTCTCGATGGCGGTGGGGTGGTGGGCAAAGTCGTCATAGACGCTGATACCGGCCACCTCGCCCTTGAGCTCCATCCGCCGCTTGGGGGATTTGAACTGGCAGAGGGCCGCAATACCGTGCTCCACCATGACACCGGCATGGCGGGCGGCAGCGATGGCCATCAGACCGTTGTTGACGTTGTGCTCGCCGATGCACTCCCAGTGCACCTCGCCCTGCTTCACGCCATCCAGCCACACCTCGAAGGCGGAGCCGTCATCGACCAGCTTGACCGCCTTCCACTTGGCGTCGTCCTGACCCACCAGCTCCACCTCGCTCCAGCAGCCCATCTTGCGCACGGTGGTGAGGTTGTCATCGGCTTGCGGGAATAGCACCCGGCCGTTGCTCGGCACGGTGCGCATCAGGTGATGGAATTGACGCTGGATGGCGGCGAGATCCGGGAAGATGTCCGCGTGATCGAACTCCAGGTTGTTCATCACCAGGGTGCGCGGGTGGTAGTGAACGAACTTGGAGCGCTTGTCGAAGAAGGCGCAGTCATACTCGTCCGCTTCGATGACGAAGAAGGGGGCAGAGCCGAGACGGGCCGAGACCGGGAAGTTGCCGGGCACGCCGCCGATCAGGAAACCGGGTGCCAGCTTGGCGTATTCGAGCACCCAGGCCAGCATGCTGGCGGTGGTGGTCTTGCCGTGGGTGCCGGCGACGGCCAGTACCCAGCGATCCTGCAGTACATGCTCCAGCAGCCACTGGGGGCCGGAGATATAGGGCAGATTGCGGTCCAGTACATATTCAACACAGGGGTTGCCGCGGCTCATGGCGTTGCCGATCACCACCAGATCCGGCGCCGGATCGAGTTGGGAGGGGTCATAGCCTTCGGTTAACTCGATGCCCTGTTGCTCGAGCTGGGTACTCATGGGGGGATAGACGTTGGCATCCGAACCGGTCACCCGGTAACCAAGCTGTTTTGCCAACACCGCCAGACCACCCATAAAGGTGCCGCAGATCCCGAGAATGTGAATATGCATACCGCTTCCTTTCGCAGTAAAGGGAAGTGCGCATTCTAGGGGGTGTTGCGGTGGTGGCACAAGCCGCACTCATGGTGAGAGGCCCATAGATGCAGCACTGGAGGCAGAAATCTTGGCGCTGTTGGGGTGTGCGAAACTGGAATAGGGTGGCGGGCTTTATTTGAGGCTTGATATTGTGTCGCACTTTCTTACAATTCTTCGGTTTTGTGACGCACTCTACAGTTTTACGATATCGCCCTTTTCCAAAGGAGAGTCCCCATGGGCAAGTTCCTGCTTTGCTATCTGGTCGGTGGTCTGGTAGCCATCAGTTGGGCTGCGCTGCCAGCTCATGGTCCCTGGGATCAGTGGGACCTCGCCATTTTTCATACTGTTAACGGCTGGCTCGGGCAGTCGGCGCTGTGGGCCGATCTGGTGGCTATCACCAATAACCGGCTGTTCGATCTGGCGGTACTGGCTTGTATGGGACTGATCCTAGCCCGCTGTTTTTTTACCCGGGACTTGGCGGGGCGTCGCCAGCTGGTGGCGATGGGCATAGTGATGTTGCTGAGCGCACTGGTGATCAACCAGCTTGGTCACAGATTGCCGGTGGAGCGACCCAGCCCGACCTTGATGGTGGCCGATGCGCTGCGGGTGACCCAGATCAGCGGCATTCCGACCAAGGACTCTTCCGGCGATAGCTTCCCGGGGGATCACGCCCTCTTTTTGATGATCTTCGCCGGTTTTGCCCTGCGCTATCTGCCGCGCTGGGCGGGGGGCACCGCATTGCTGATGGTGCCAATCTTTTCCGCGCCGCGCATTCTGGCGGGCGCCCACTGGTTTACCGACGTCTATGTCGGCGCGCTGGGGCTGGCGACCCTCTGTCTGCCCTGGTTGCTGCTGACCCCGCTGGCGGATCGGCTGATTGACCGCATCACCCCTCAATTGGTCAGCGTGCCACTGCTGCGCAGCCAGACCAACTGAGTCACTGCCGCAAAATAAAACGCCCCGACATTTTCAGGTCGGGGCGTTTTATTATCAGCCCGCTAGACAATCAGCCTTGATAGCCGTTCGGGTTGTTGCTTTGCCAGCGCCAGGTATCGACCATCATCTGCTCCAGACCACGCTCTGCCTGCCAGCCAAGCTCGGCACGGGCCAGCGTCGGCTCGGCCCAGCACTCGGCGATGTCGCCCGGGCGGCGGGGTTTGATCTGGTAGGGAATGGGGCGGCTGCTGGCTACCTCGAACGCCTTGACCATCTCCAGTACCGAGTAGCCCTGACCTGTGCCCAGGTTGTAGGTGAAGACGCCAGTGTCGCTCTTGATGCGCGCCAGTGCTTTCAGGTGGCCGATGGCCAGATCCACCACATGGATGTAGTCGCGCACGCCGGTGCCATCCGGTGTCGGGTAGTCGTTGCCAAATACCCCCAGCTCCTTGAGCTTGCCGACACCGACCTGGCTGATATAGGGCAGCAGGTTGTTGGGGATGCCGTTGGGGTCTTCACCAATCAGGCCGCTATCATGGGCGCCGACCGGGTTGAAGTAACGCAGCAGCACGATAGCCCAGCGGGGATCGGATTTGGACAAGTCACGGAGGATCTCTTCGACCATCAGCTTGGAGCGACCGTAGGGGTTGGTGGCGCTGGTGGGGAAATCTTCCCGCAGCGGTACCGAAGCGGGATCGCCATAGACGGTGGCCGAGGAGCTGAATACCAGCCGGAAAACCCCGGCCTTGGCCATCTCTTCGCACAGCACCAGAGTGCCGCTGATGTTGTTCTGGTAGTAGGTGAGCGGGATCTGGCTTGACTCACCGACCGCCTTGAGACCGGCGAAGTGGATCACCGATTCGATCTGGTGGTTGGCAAACAGCTGCTGCAGACAGGCTCTGTCCAGCACATCCCCTTCGACGAAGGTGACCGGCTTGCCGGTGATCTGCTCGACCCGCTTGAGTGACTCCGGTGAGGAGTTGGAGAGGTTGTCGAGTACCACGACCTGCTGCCCCGCGCTGAGCAGTTCAACCAGGGTGTGGGAGCCGATATAGCCGGCGCCCCCTGTGACCAGTATTGTCATTTTTTATCCCGTGTTCTGGTGAAACTGGGGCAGAGTCTACCCGTCCTGTTTGCTCGGGAAAAGCTTGGGATGCCAATGAAGCCTTCGTTACTCCTCAAGAAAACCTTAGCTACGCCTCAATAATCGAGGCTGATATCCCCTTTCGCGGTGCAGGAGCAGGCCAGAGCAACGCCGCTCGCCAGATCCTGCGGGCTCAATGTCATCAGGCTCTGGCGCTCGATGTCACCTGTGGTGGTACAACGACAGCTGCCGCATACTCCGGCGCGGCAAGCTGCCATCATGGTTTCGCCCGCCGCTTCCAGTGCCGCCAGCAGGGTCTGACCCGGCAGGATTTTCACCTTTTTGCCGCTCTTTTTCAGGGTCAGCCAGAAGTGGTCGCTGGTGGTAGCGGCGGGCTCTACAGGGGGAAGACCGAACGACTCCTGATGCAGCTGCTCCGGCGGCAATCCCATCTCCGCCAGCATGCTGCTGACCGCCGCCATATAGGGGGCGGGGCCGCAGAGATAGACATGGCGCTCGTGCAGGTCAGGGGCCAGTTCGGCCAACATGGCGGGGGTGAGTCGGCCAACCCAGGGGTGATCTGAAGGGGCCTGTTCCAGTACTTTCTCCAGCACTAAAGCGTGGCGTACACCGGCATGGGCCTCGGCCAGGGCCGCCAGTTCGTCTGCGAAGATCACATCTGCTGGCGAACGGGCGCTATGGATAAAGCGGATATCGGCGTCCGGCCGTTTGGCGAGCTCGTCCCGCACTATGGCCCACATGGGGGTGATGCCGGAGCCTGCACTCAAAAATAGCGGGCGTTCACAGGGCAGAGCGGTCAGGTTGAAATCGCCGAACGGGCCATCAACCCGGATCTTGTCTCCCACCTGCAAGGTCTGGTGCAGATGGCGGGAGACCCGTCCCACCTCCTTGATGGTCACTTGCCAGCACGGATCTTGCGGGCTGGAGGAGAGGGTATAGGCGCGGCACTCCGGCTGGCCGTCGATCTCGGTATGCAGGGTGATGCACTGGCCAGCCAGAACGAGCGGGAGGCTGCCTGCAACCGGCGCCAGCTGCCAGCTCACCACATCGTGGGTGTTCTGTTGGCGGCCAATACAGATGAGGGTGAGAGCGGTCATCACAAGGCTCCTTATGTTTGAAACGGTTTGAAAAACGTCTGATGAAAAAGCCGGATCCAGAAAAAAGACGAGCCGGGCGGCTCGCCAAATGCTTACAACATGAGGTGCTGATCAGGCCGCCAGGATCTCGGCCAGATCTGCTTCAGCCGTGGTAGTCCCTTTCAGGCCAAACTGTTCCTCCAGCACCTTGAGCAGAGCCGGGGTGAGGAAGGCAGGGGCGGTCGGGCCGGTACGGATGTCCTTCACCCCGAGGGAGAGCAGGGTGAGCAGAATGACGATGGCTTTTTGCTCGAACCAGGAGAGCACCAGGGTCAGCGGCAGATCGTTGATGCCGCACTCGAACGCCTCGGAGAGCGCCAGTGCCAGCTGAATGGCGGAGTAGGCATCGTTGCACTGGCCCACGTCCAGCAGGCGCGGAATGCCGCCGATATCACCAAAGTCGAGCTTGTTGAACTTGTACTTGCCGCAGCCGAGGGTGAGCAGCAGGCTGTCTTTTGGTGCAGCCTTGGCAAATTCGGTGAAGTAGGCGCGCTCGGCCCTGTCGCCATCACAGCCCCCCACCAGGAAGAAGTGGCTGATCTCCCCGGCTTTCACCTTCTCAATCACTGCTGGGGCTGCCTGCATCAGGGCGTTGCGGGCAAAGCCGATGGTGATGAAGTGTTCGAGTTCGGTGTGCTTGAAGCCTTCCAGCGTAAGTGCTTTCGCCACCACGGCGGAGAAATCATCCCCCTCCAGATGGGTTACGCCCGGCCAGCCGACGATGGAGCGGGTGAAGATGCGATCTGAGTAGTTACCCACATTCGGGTCGATGATGCAGTTGGAGGTCATCACCACGGCGCCCGGGAAGTTGGCAAACTCCTTCTGCTGGTTCTGCCAGGCAGAGCCGTAGTTGCCCACCAGATGGGGGTACTGTTTGAAGAAGGGGTAGGCCAGCGCGGGCAGCATCTCACCGTGGGTGTAGACATGAATGCCGGTGCCAGCGGTCTGCTCCAGAATGAGCTTGAGATCCACCATGTCGTGGCCGGAGACCAGAATGCACTTGCCGGGGATCGGAGTGACCCTGACCTGGGTCGGTTCCGGGTGGCCGAAGGCGCTGGTTTCACCCAGATCCAGCATCTCCATGATCTTGAAGTTGAGCTGACCGATCTCCATGGCGCAACTGAATAGCCGACCCATTTCGTTCGGGTCTGTGCTGAGCCAGCTCATGATGCGGTGGAATTCGGCGGCCACCTCGTCGCTCTGCTGATCCAGCACCCGGGCGTGCTCCATGTAGGCGGCGGCGCCCTTGAGGCCGTAGAGGCAGAGCAGGCGCAGCCCCATGATGTCCTCATTCACCTCGCTCTTGCCCCGATTGGGGGCAGTCGGGGCGGCATGGGCAAGCTGTTCCAGCAGCTCAAAACCGGGCTCGAAGTAGGCGGACTGCGGCAAATCGTTGGCCTGCACCGCCATGGCGGTCAGACGATCGGCCAGCTGCTGGCGATAAGTGAGGGCCTGATTGACGTAGGCCACGATGCGGGCGGAGTCGAAGTTGACGTTGGTGAGGGTGGCGAAGAAGGCCTTGGGCACGAAGGCATCGATCTCGCGGTCGATGATGCCTTGCTCGCGGGCGGCCTGCGCCCAGGCGCTGAGCCCCTGCAGGGTATAGATCAGCACATCCTGCAGATCCGAGGTTTCCGCCGTCTTGCCGCACATACCTTGTGCATAAGCACAGCCGTTGCCAGCCGGGGTACGAATTGTCTGTTCACATTGCACACAAAACATTATGCCTCTCCTAATTGGACATTTCAGTTGTCTGTTTTGTGGCGATTCTATTCCCCTCGCGAAAAACTTAATAGGCATTCAATTTGCCAATTAAGGTTCCCTTGATGCAGATCAAAAACAAAAAAGCCGCCCAAACAGGGCGGCAAGCGGGTGGATAACAGGAGAGACAACGCTGGTTTACAACAAGGGTTTATAACAGTTTCGTGCAACAACACTCATTTTAACAATGGGTTAGGCCAGGTAAGCACGTAGCATCCAGACCAGTTTTTCCTGCTGCTGCACATAGTCGGAGAGGATGGAGGCGGTGCCCTCATCACCGGCTTCGGCGGCCTGGCCCAGAATACGGCGTTGGGCGACCAGCAGTTCGCGGAAGCTCTCCAGCAGCGATTCGACACAGGCGCGGCCATCGTGCAGCCCCTTCTGCTCAGGGATGGCAGAGACTTTCAGGTAGTCGCTGAAGCTGTGCATGGGCACGCTATCCAGTGTCAGGATCCGCTCGGCCAGGGTATCGACTTTGAGCAGCAGGTCGTTGTAAATCTCTTCAAATTTCAGGTGCAGTTCGAAGAACTGGTTGCCACGGATATTCCAGTGGAAGCCGCGCACGTTCATGTAGAGGATCTGGTAGCTGGCCAGCAATTTGTTCAACTCGGCTGCCAGGACTTGTGATTGAGCAGTATCAAGACCAATCGGGCTTTTCATCATTCACCTCCAGATGTGGAAATCGGTTTGAAATTGTCTTTCGGAACGCAGTAAGAGTAACGCCTTGCAAAATAGAGGGACAATTGCTCGTGGCTAACGGTTTGATAGCTAATGGCTATCAAACCGTACGTAGTCGTGCGGGGGGATCAGGAGAAGTATTTTTCGAGCAGCGCCATCAGGATGGCCTGACACTCGCGGTCCGCTTCGCTATCGACTTTGCTGGCTCGAAAGTGGAGCTGAAAGGCGCGCATCACGGCGCGGCTCTGCTCATCCCACTGGCCAGTCTGGGGCAAGCCATAGCCATAGCGGGCCAGCTGCTGCTGCCACATGGCCGCATCCCATTCAGGCAGGGGGCTGGCCAGCAACTCGGCCACCCGATCTTCATCAGGCCAGGCGCCGACCCCGTATTCCAGATAGAGCTGGCGCCAGGGGAAGTGGGGGCCGGGGTCCTGTTTACGCTCGGGGGCGACATCGCTGTGGCCCAGTACCTGAGTGGCCGGGATCTGGTAGCGGGCGACCAGCTCCCGACTGAGGGCGCCGACGGCGGCAATCTGCGCCGGGGTGTAGGGTTGCCAGCGCCGCGCATCGGGGGCCAGCGGCTCATCTTCCGCTGGATAACCGAGGTTGACGATCTCGATGCCAAGGGAGCTGGCATTGAGCCCGGCATATTGGTGCCAGCGGCTTCGCCCTGCATGCCAGGCGCGTTCGCTGTCCGGCACCAGCTGATAGATCGGCAGCGGGGTCTCGCGGTTTTCGCGGGGGATCAGGTAGTGGGCGCTCACCTTGTGCTCCGGCTCTGTCAGCAGGCGCAGGGAGTTGGCATCATCTTCGTCGGTGTAATGGAGGATCAGAAAGGCGATGCGGGCGTTCTGGTTGGCACTTTGATAGCGGGCAGAGAGCTGATACTCGGCCGGCGTGCAGCCACCCAGCAGCAAGAAGAAGAGGGGGAGTAACAAGCGCCAGCGCCATCCCCCTGCTGCAGCCGGTCCGGTGAGCGTGGTAAGAGTGAGTCGCTGGCGCATGTCGAAGGCTCTGCTCGGTCAGCCGCGCTGCTGGTTAGCCGCGGTACTTGGCAGTGAGGCCGATCAGGAAGTTGCGCAGGATCTGATCCCCGCAATCCTGATAGTGCTTGTGATCCTTGGAGCGGAACAGGGCACTGAGCTCGGATTTGGAGAGGCTGAAGTCGGCGAGTTTGAGGGTGCCGAGCATATCCTCTTCTTTGTAGTTGAGACCAATGCGCAGCTTGCGCAGGATCAGGTTGTTGTTGATCCGGTTCGGGATCACCTGGGCGGGGGCATCTGCTCGCACACCACGGCGGGCAATGATGAAGCCATCCAGAAATTGGCTCAGGGCCGCATCGGGGCAGGCAACATAGCCTGCTTCTTGCTCTTCCCCTTCCGCCGCTTCTTTCATCAGCCAGCTGTGCAGATCGGTGTGGGTGACCGGCAAGTTGCCTTTGGCGAACATGTCGACCATCTCATCGTTGCTGATGGTGAGGGCGTAGCGCAGACGGCGCAGAATATCGTTGTTGGTCATGATGACTCCTGTTTAAACGGCGCAACTTTACCATCTGGCGGCCCCCGCGTCAGAAAAAGCGGGGACCGATACAGTTTCAATCAAGCAAATTGGCGTCAGGGAAGATAGCGGGGTGCCTCCTGACGCACCAGTTCCAGCGCATCCTGCAGCTCCAGCAGTTCGGGCTCCAGCTCGCTGACCGGCACGCCGTCACGCAGTTGTTGCTCCAGCTGGGAGAGTAGCCGTTGCAAGCCGGGTACGCCGGAGTAGGCGCAACCACCATTAAGGCGGTGGATCTGGGTCAGCACCTCCTCATCTGCAACTTCACTCGCCAGCGCGGCATCCAGCACTGGCTCGACTTCGTCGAAGTTGGCCAGCAGCATGGTCAGCATCTCTTTGGCAAGATCCTCTTTCCCCGCCGCCTGACGCACCGCCAGTGCCCAGTCGATCTGCTGGGCACCGTCATTCTGATGACGACGATGGGCGAAATCGGTGATCAGCTGGGCCAACATGCTCTCGTCGATGGGCTTGGTCAGATAGTCATCCATCCCCTGGCGGATCAGCCGCTCCCGTTCACCGGGAATGGCGTGGGCGGTCACCGCCACGATCGGGGTGGTGGTGTTGAGGGACTGATTGCGGATCGCCTGGGTGGCGCTGATGCCATCCATGATCGGCATCTGGATATCCATAAAGATGATGTCGAATGGCTGGCTGCGGGCCTGTTTGACCGCCTCTTTGCCGTTTTTGCACACCACCACCTGACTGACCATCTCCTTGAGCATGGCGGCGATCAGCTTGAGGTTGGCGGCGTTGTCATCCACCGCCAGCACCTTGATCGGCTGCAATGGGTGGTGGGCGGGCTGCGCTGGCAGTTTGTGGCGGCTCGCTTCCGGTGAGAGTAGGGCGTGCAGCAGCTTGCGATGGTTGACCGGTTTGGAGAGGCAGTGCTGGGCACCGTGGGCCAGCATAGCTTCATAGAGCGCCGGTTCGTGGCTGCTCAGCAGCACTATGGTGTTCTGCTGCTGCCCGCTCAGGCTGTCGAGCCGCTGGAGCACTTGCTGCGGTATGTGTCGGGTGCTGCTGCCGATCAGCACCATATCCTGCTCGCTCATTTCAGGCCAGGGGGCGTCAATGGCCAAGGGGTGCACATCGAGCTGCCACTCCGCCAGCAGCGCAAGCAGCGAGGCCTGGGCGAAGGCGTCCGGTTCCAGCAGCCAGAGCCGTTTACCCTGAATACGATCCAGCGGCAGCTGGTCGGTTTGAGGCAGCGGTGAGACCTCCACATCCAGACTGAACGAGAAGGTCGAGCCCTGGTCCAGTACCGATTCAAAACGGATCTGGCCACCCATCTGCTGTACCAGCTTCTGGGTGATGACGAGGCCTAGCCCGGTGCCGCCGTAGCGGCGAGAGATGGAGGAGTCGGCCTGGTTAAAAGCCTGGAATAGCTGGCGCTGTTGCTCTGGTGAGATGCCGATGCCGGTATCGCGGATCTGGACGTTGAGTCTCACCTTGTGGTGGCCACTGCCGATCTGTTCGATATGGACATCTACGTTGCCCTGCTCGGTGAACTTGATGGCGTTGCCAGTGAGGTTGGTCAGCACCTGTTGCAGCCGCATGGGGTCACCGGTGAGGGTGTCCGGTACGTTCGCATCCACCCGTAGCGACAGTTCCAGCTGTTTGTCGTGGGCACTGGGGCCGAGCAGATGCATGGTTTCGTTGAGGGTGTCGCGCAGGCTGAATGGAATGTGCTCCAGCTGCAGCTTGCCCGCTTCCAGCTTCGAGAAGTCGAGGATGTCGTTGATTATGCCAAGCAGGTTGCGCGCCGACTTCTCGATGGTCTGCATGTAGTCGGTCTGGCTCGGGGTCAGGCTGGTTTTCAGCAACTGGCGGGTGAAGCCGATGACGCCGTTGAGCGGGGTGCGCAGCTCGTGAGACATGTTGGCCAGAAACTCCGATTTGACCCGTGCCGCCTCCTGCGCCCGTTTCTTGGCCATGTCGAGCTCGACGTTCTGGATCTCGATCTGTTCCAGCGTTTCTCGCAGATCCGAGGTGGCCTGATCGATATTCTGTTGCATCTCTTCGTGATATTCGGAGAGCGCCTTGGCCATGGCGTTGATGCCATTTTTCAGCATATCCAGCTCGCCGGTGAGTTGGCCGCTGACCCGGGTATCGAGCCGTCCCTCCCTGATCTTGTGCACCGCCTGCACCATGTGGGTGATGGGCTGGGTCACGCTCTTGACCAGCCGGAAACCAAACAGGGTGCTGAAGGCGACGCCGATGATCACCATGATGATGGCGAAGAAGGTATCGCGGTACTGCAGCAGCATGGCCCGATCTGTGGTCATCTGCATCGCGATATAACCGATCATCGGTGGCTCGGCATCGCTGGGCAGCGGGAAACCGTCCATGCTGGTTTCGGCCTGGATCGGGGTGCGCAAAATGATGTCGTCCCCCTGCAAGGTGATGCTGGTCAGATCCGGGATCGGCACCCCATCTGGCAATCTGAGGCGGGTGAAATCCCGATGATAGTTCGAGGTGACGAACAGCTGATTGTCCTGGGTGAAGACAGCGATGGACTTGATCAGCGGAGAGTTTTTGCGGTGGGTCAGGCCAATCAGCCGTTTGAGGGACTCGCGGCTGTGCTGGGTCATGCCATATTCACTGGCAATCGCCAGGGGTTCAATGATGTTGATCCCCTGATCGATGAGGTTGTTTTCCAACTGCTGATAGCGGTGGAAGGTAAAGTAACCGGCCATCAGGCCACCGATGATCAGGGTGGGCAAAATGGTAAAGGCGAGAACGCGTGCTCTCAGGCCATATTTGGTCATACGAACAGGTCACCAGTGAGCTGGATTGGCGATAGGGTCGATGGCAATACACGGGCTCTGTGGCCGTATTTGGTCATACTATTATTCTTGTGGGACAATACCCAGCTGCAGATTCCACAATCATGACATAGCCACCTATAGGCACCAAGTTTTATGGCCCAGTTTTTCAAGCCTCAAAAGAAGTCAACCCAGCTCCAACGTATTGAATTTACGATAGACAGTCTGGATCATCATTGCGTCGGTATTGGTCGTCACCAGGGTAAGGCGATCTTCGTTGAAGGGGCGCTGCCCGGCGAGGTCGTCAAGGCTCGCATCACCGAAGACAAGAAACAATATGGCCACGCGGCGTTGCAACAAGTGGTGACGCCAGCGGCCAACCGCATTGCCCCCTTCTGCAGCCACTTCCGCGAGTGCGGCGGTTGCAATGCCCAGCAGATGTCAGTGGCCGATCAGCAGAGTGCCAAGGCGGCGGGACTGGTCAGTCTGTTCGAGCGGTTGGGCAATATTCAGGCCCCGGCACTGGATCCGGTACTGACCGGTGAAGATCGCGCCTACCGCCGGGTCTGTCGACTGGCCATCAAATTTGACAAGAATGGTCGCTGCACCCGGGTCGGTTTTCGCCGTCGCAACAGCAACGATCTGGTTGAAATCGACGGCTGCCCGGTGCTGACTGCACCGCTCTCGGCACTGATCCCGCCGCTGCGTGAGTGCCTCAACCGGCTCAAGAGCCAGCGCGAGCTGGGCCACGCCGAGCTTATCCAGGCCGAGCAGGGGATCTTGATGCTGCTGCGCCATACCGGTCGCCCCAATGAGGCGGATCGCGCCCTGCTGGTGGCGTTTGCCCAAGCTCAGGGGATCGACCTCTACCTGCAGGCGGCGGATGAGCGTATCGAAGCACTACAGCAACAATTTTCTCCATCTTACTCACTGGATGGCCTGTCTCTTGCATTTGTTCCCGGTGATTTCATTCAGGTCAATGGCCCGATCAACCAGAGCATGGTTGAGCAGGCGTTGGCATGGCTCGGCGCGACCAAAGATGACAAGGTGCTCGATCTGTTCTGCGGCATAGGTAACTTCACCTTGCCACTGGCCTATCAGGCCCGGGAAGTGGTCGGTGTCGAAGGTGAGCTGGCCATGGTGCAACGGGCTGAAGAGAACGCCCGCCGCAACGGCATCACCAATGCCCGTTTTTACAAGGCGGACTTGAGCGGTGACATCGTCGGGATGTCCTGGGCGCGGGAAGGGTTTGATCTGGTGCTGCTGGATCCGGCTCGCCCCGGTGCGCTGGAAGTGATGGGACACGTCGTGAAACTTTCCCCCAAGCGGGTGGTCTATGTCTCCTGTAACCCGGTCACCCTGGCCCGTGACAGTCAGGTGCTGGTGAAAGGTGGCTACCGTCTGGTGCGTCTCGGCATGCTCGACATGTTCCCTCACACAGGTCATCTGGAATCCATGGCGCTGTTTGAGCGGATCTAGGAAACGGCTCCCCAGATGCGCCATCGCGGCCATCTGGCGTCTTTGGTTCGGTTGCGCGAGAGCGACAAAAGTCCACCCGGTGTGACAGCTTGGCGCTGTTTGGGCTGTCGTGATTGGGGTAAGCTAGGCACTCGTACATAGGTAGGGTCGGTGGGGCTACTCTATTGTCTTTTTTGACAATATGCCTTGAAAAGCACCCCGAACATCCCCATTTGACGCAGTCTCATGAGGAGAGAAAGCGCTAGCTTTCGGCCCGATAATTTAAAGGATTGATACCATGGTGGCGGTTCGCGATATTCATTTGAAAGATAACTTCACTCTGGAGGAGTGGGTTGGCTCACTCGCACTGAGTGACAGTGACAAAGATCAGCTGCGAACTGTTTACCAGTATTGTCTGACTCTCGGAGACGAAGCCCTTACCAGCCGCCTGCTGGTGCGTGGCGTCGAGATGGCGGGCATCTTGTTGATGCTCAGCATGGATCTCGGCACCCTCAAGGCCGCGATCATCTACCCCTTCGTTGAGGCGGGTCTCATCAGCCAGGAGCGGATGGACGAAGACTTCGGCCCCAAGATCGCCAAGCTGGTGGAAGGGGTGCTGGAGATGGAAGCGATTCGCTCCCTGCAGACCCTCCATCGCAGTGAAACCTCGCCGGAACAGGTCGATAACGTGCGCCGCATGTTGCTCGCCATGGTCGAGGATGTGCGCGCCGTGGTGATCAAACTGGCGGAGCGGATCGCCTGCCTGCGGGAAGCAAAAAAAGCGGATGAAGAGACCCGGGTCTTGATGGCTCAGGAGATCACCAACATCTATGCGCCGCTGGCCAACCGGCTCGGCATCGGCCAGCTCAAGTGGGAGCTGGAAGATCTCGCCTTCCGTTACCTGCATCCGGACACCTACAAGCAGATCGCCAAGCAGCTCGATGAAAAGCGTCTTGATCGGGAGCGTTACATCCGCGAGTTTGTGCAATCGCTGCGGGATGGCCTCAAAGAGGCGGGGGTCGAGGCTGAAGTCAACGGTCGTCCGAAACACATCTACAGCATCTGGCGCAAGATGCAGAAGAAGCACCTCGAATTCAACGAGCTGTTCGACGTGCGTGCGGTGCGGGTAGTCACCAAGCGGCTGCAGGATTGTTATGCGGCGCTCGGCATCGTTCATACCCACTTCCACCATATTCCCCGTGAGTTTGACGACTATGTCGCCAACCCCAAACCCAACGGCTATCAGTCGATCCATACCGTGGTGGTCGGGCCCGAGGGCAAGACCGTCGAGATCCAGATCCGTACCGACCAGATGCATCAGGATGCAGAACTCGGCGTGGCGGCTCACTGGCGCTACAAGGAAGGGGCTCATGCGGTCAACAAGGCCAACAACTTCGAAGACAAGATCGAGTGGCTGCGCAAGCTGCTTGCCTGGCAGGAGGATCTTTCCGAGAGCGGTTCCCTGCTCGAGGATCTGCGCAGTCAGGTGTTCGAAGATCGGGTCTACGTCTTCACCCCGAAAGGGGATGTGATCGACTTGCCAGCAGGTGCGACTCCGCTCGACTTTGCCTATCACGTCCACAGCATGATCGGCCACCGCTGCATTGGTGCCAAAATTGATGGCCGCATCGTGCCGTTCACCTACGCGTTGCAGACCGGCGATCAGGTCGAGGTGATCACCCAGAAGGAGCCGAACCCGAGCCGCGACTGGATGAACCCCAACTCCGGTTTCCTGCGCTCCAGCCGGGCGCGGGCCAAGGTAGCGACCTGGTTCAAAAAGCTGGATCGGGACAAGAACATAGTGGCCGGTCGCGAGCTGTTCGAGAAAGAGCTCGATCGCCACAACCTCAGCATGTCCAAGATCGACAAGGGCAACATGCTGCGCCGCTTCAATCAGGAGAGCACCGACGATCTGCTAGCCGGGATTGGCAGTGGCGATATCCGGATCAATCAGGTGCTCAACTATCTCGACACCTGCTACAACAAGCCGACGGCGGAGGAAGAAGATCGCCGCCTGCTGGAGAAGCTGGAACAGAAGGCCAATGCGCCGCTGCGCCACAAACCCAAAGATCACATAGTGGTGGAAGGGGTCGGCAACCTGATGACCCATATCGCCCGCTGCTGTCAGCCGATCCCGGGAGACTCCATTCAGGGCTTCATCACCATGGGGCGCGGCGTCTCGATCCACCGGGAAGATTGCGAGCAGCTCAAGGAGCTGTCACGGCGCAATCCGGAGCGGCTGATCGATGCGGTGTGGGGGGAGAACTACTCCGGTGGCTACGGCCTTACCATCCGGATCATCTCCAACGATCGCTCCGGCTTGCTGCGTGATATCACCACAGTGCTGGCCAACGAGAAGATCAATGTGATGGGGGTGCGCTCGCGCTCGAATGTGCGTGAGCAGACCGCCGAGATCGACATGGAGCTGGAGATTTACAACATCAACGCCTTCAACCGGGCGTTGGCCAAGTTGAGCCAGCTTAACGATGTGATCAGCGCCAAGCGTCTCTGATTGTCATCAAGCACCAACTCGTGACCGACCGCCAGGTCGGTCACTGTTTTTCTCCATGTGGTACGAATCAACAAGCGAATATTCCATGTCCCAACGTTACGACCTTCCCCAACTGCTCGACATCATGGCTCGTCTGCGCGATCCGCAAACCGGCTGCCCCTGGGATCTGAAGCAGAACTTCCAGAGCATAGTGCCGCACACCCTGGAAGAGGCCTATGAAGTGGCCGATGCCATCGAGACCGAGGATTGGCAGGGGTTGAAAGGGGAGTTGGGCGATCTGCTGTTTCAGGTGGTGTTTTATGCCCAGCTTGGTAAGGAACGAGGACTGTTCGATTTTGCCGATATCATCGATACGGTGAGTGAAAAGCTCATTCGCCGCCATCCTCACGTCTTTTCTGATGCAGACCTCGATAATGAGCAGGCAGTGAAGGCCAATTGGGAAGCGGAAAAAGCCAAAGAACGCGCGGCCCTTGATAAAGAGAGCGTGCTGGATGATATCCCGCTCTCCTTGCCCGCCTTGACCCGCGCCGCCAAAATTCAGAAACGTTGCGCCACCGTCGGCTTTGACTGGAAGACACTCGGGCCGGTGGTGGACAAGATCCACGAAGAGATCGACGAAGTGATGGAAGAGGCGTTGATGGCCGATGTGGACGAGGCGCGGGTCAGCGACGAACTCGGCGACCTGCTGTTTGCCACCGTCAATCTGGTACGCCATCTGGGCAAGGATCCGGAGCAGGTGTTGCGAGGCGCCAATGGCAAGTTCGAGCGGCGCTTTCGTCAGGTTGAGCAGTTTATCGCCGCAGAAGGCTTGAAAATGACCGATTGCACCCTTGAAAAGCTAGATGCTGCCTGGGATCGGGCCAAGGAAACCGAGCAAAATTGATTTGGCGCAAGATGGGGTGACGATGAGCCTGATAGATTTTTGTTCATTGTTTGGGAGAGGGGTTTTTGCTATATTGTTTCCCCGTCCTGCTTCATCCCCGAAGCACCCCTTAAAACTCCCTAAACTTCTTTCAGGTTCAGCATGACGACAAAATATATTTTTGTAACTGGTGGCGTTGTTTCATCCCTCGGCAAAGGCATTGCCGCAGCTTCTCTGGCGGCCATTCTGGAAGCCCGTGGTCTGGATGTGACCATCATGAAACTGGACCCCTATATCAACGTGGATCCGGGCACCATGAGCCCGACCCAGCATGGTGAAGTGTTCGTAACCGAGGACGGGGCCGAAACCGATCTGGATTTGGGCCACTACGAGCGTTTCATCCGCACCAAGATGACCCGTCGCAACAACTTTACCACCGGCCGTATCTACGCCGATGTACTGCGTAAAGAGCGCCGTGGTGACTATCTGGGTGCCACCATTCAGGTGATCCCGCACATCACCAACGCCATCAAAGAGCGGGTGATTGCCGGTGCCGAAGGCCATCAGGTTGCCATCGTCGAAGTGGGCGGTACCGTGGGTGATATCGAATCCCTGCCGTTCCTCGAAGCGATTCGCCAGCTGGCGACCATCGTTGGCCGCAACAACGCCATGTTCATGCACCTGACTCTGGTGCCTTACCTGGCGGCTGCCGGTGAAGTGAAGACCAAGCCGACCCAGCACTCCGTTAAAGAGCTGCTCTCCATCGGTATCCAGCCGGATGTGCTGATCTGCCGCTCTGACCGTGCCATTCCGGCCAACGAGCGCGCCAAAATCGCCCTGTTCTGCAACGTGCCAGAGCGCGCCGTCATCTCCATGAAAGACGTCGACTCCATCTACAAGATCCCGGCACTGCTCAAGTCCCAGAATCTGGACTCCTACTTCACCGAGCGTTTCGGTCTGGAGTGCAAGGAAGCCGATCTGTCCGAGTGGGAACAGGTTGTGTTCGAAGAGGCCAACCCGACTGCAGAAGTGACCATCGGTATGGTCGGCAAGTACGTATCCCTGCCGGATGCCTACAAGTCGGTCAACGAAGCACTCAAGCACGGTGGTCTCAAGACCCGTCTTTCTGTCACCATCAAGTACATCGACTCCCAGGATATCGAGACCCGTGGCTCCGAGCTGCTGGAAGGTCTGGATGCGATTCTGGTCCCGGGTGGCTTCGGTGAGCGTGGCGTGGAAGGCAAAATTCTGGCGGCCCAGTATGCCCGCGAGAACAAGATCCCCTACCTGGGTATCTGCCTCGGCATGCAGGTTGCCATGATCGAATTTGCTCGCAACGTCGCGGGCATGGCTGGCGCGCACTCTTCCGAGTTCAAGAAAGATTGTGCCTATCCGGTTGTCGGCCTCATCACCGAATGGGTTGATGAAGAAGGTAACGTCGAGACCCGTACCGAAGGCTCTGATCTGGGCGGCACCATGCGTCTGGGTTCCCAGCTCTGCCACCTGGTCGAAGGTTCCAAGGTGCGTCAGATGTACGGCAGCCCGACCATTTACGAGCGTCACCGTCACCGTTACGAAGTGAACAACAAGCTGCTGCCGCAAATTGAAGCAGCCGGTTTGAAAGTGACTGGTCTCTCTGCCGACAAGAAGTTGGTGGAAATTATCGAGATCCCGGATCACCCCTGGTTTGTGGCAGCGCAGTTCCACCCGGAGTTCACTTCCACTCCTCGTGATGGCCACGCTCTGTTCGCCGGGTTTGTGAAGGCGGCAGGCGAGTATCAGAAGCGTAATTTGAAGTAATTTAAAATAAATGCGGTTGGGGCTCTGTGCCACAGCCGCTTTTTTTGGCATATTTTTGTTGTTTTTTTACGAAACCTGAGGAAATACACATGTCCAAGATCGTTAAAGTAATCGGTCGTGAAATCATCGACTCCCGTGGTAACCCGACCGTTGAGGCCGAAGTTCACCTGGAAGGTGGTTTTGTTGGTATGGCAGCAGCTCCGTCTGGCGCATCTACCGGTTCCCGCGAAGCGCTGGAACTGCGTGACGGCGACAAGAGCCGTTTCCTGGGTAAAGGCGTTCTGAAAGCCCTCGAAGCCGTAAACGGCCCGATTGCTCAAGCTCTGCTGGGTAAAGATGCCAAGGACCAGGCCGCTATCGACCAGATCATGATCGACCTCGACGGCACCGAGAACAAATCCAAGTTTGGCGCCAACGCCATCCTGGCTGTTTCCCTGGCTAACGCCAAAGCCGCCGCTGCTGCCAAAGGCATGCCGCTGTACGCTCACATCGCTGAGCTGAACGGCACCGCGGGTGTTTACTCCATGCCGCTGCCGATGATGAACATCATCAACGGTGGTGAGCACGCCGACAACAACGTCGACATCCAGGAGTTCATGATCCAGCCGGTTGGCGCCAAGACCCTGAAAGAAGCTGTCCGCATGGGCGCTGAAGTGTTCCACAACCTGGCCAAAGTGCTGAAGTCCAAGGGCTACAACACTGCAGTCGGTGACGAAGGTGGTTTCGCTCCTAACCTGAAATCCAACGCCGAAGCACTGGAAGTAATCGCTGAAGCCGTTGCTGCTGCCGGTTACAAGCTGGGCACCGACATCACTCTGGCGATGGACTGTGCTGCTTCCGAGTTCTACGACGCAGAGAAGAAAGAGTACAACCTGAAAGGCGAAGGTCGTATCTTCACCTCCAACGGTTTCTCTGACTACCTGGCTGACCTGACCACCAAGTTCCCGATCGTCTCCATCGAAGATGGCCTGGACGAATCTGACTGGGACGGTTTTGCTTACCAGACTGCTGAACTGGGCAAGAAAATCCAGATCGTGGGTGACGACCTGTTCGTAACCAACACCAAGATCCTGAAGCGCGGTATCGACAACGGCGTTGCCAACTCCATCCTGATCAAGTTCAACCAGATCGGTTCCCTGACCGAAACTCTGGCTGCCATCAAGATGGCCAAAGACGCTGGCTACACTGCCGTCATCTCCCACCGCTCCGGTGAGACCGAAGACGCGACCATCGCCGACCTGGCTGTTGGTACTGCTGCTGGCCAGATCAAGACCGGTTCCATGAGCCGTTCTGACCGTGTTGCCAAGTACAACCAGCTGATCCGTATCGAAGAAGCTCTGGGTGCCAAAGCTCCTTTCCGCGGTCTGAAAGAAGTTAAAAACCAGGCTTAATTTGCTGGTTTGCCAGCCTCGGCTGGAATGAAAAAAACCGGAACCCTTGGGTTCCGGTTTTTTTATGGCTGCTGTTCGAGCCAGCGTTGCAGATGCTGCACAAACAGCGCGGGCTGTTCGATGGGGTAGAGATGGCCTATGTGTGGCACCTGCAAGCGCTCGCTGACGGGAATGGCATTGCCAATAGCCTCGAAGACCAGCGCAAACTGCGCCCTGGTATCTGCGCCCTGCACGATGCATGTGGGCACGCTGAGCGCGGCAAGGCGCTCTGGCGACCAATCTGGCCGCTCGCTCTGGCTCAGCTGCTTGGGCAGGCTGTCGGCCTCTACCAGTTGTGCCTGCTGCCACTTGAGGGGCTGCGCAGCAAAATAGCCTGCATGACCACCCGAGCCATCGATCAGGGTCGCAACAGCTTCTTGCAGCAACCCTTCCCCAACCTGACCAAACACGGGGCCAAACATGGCCCCGGCATCGGCCATAAAGGCAGCGATCCCCTGTTCATCGAGGGCGCCGGGGCACCCCGGTTCCACCAGATAGAGGCTTATGAATTGCTCCGGTGCCATCAGGGCGGCAGTCAGAGCCACATCCGCGCCATAAGACCACCCGACCAGATGGACAGGCCCGCACGCCAGCTGTGCCAAGAGTGCCAGCAGATCGTTGGCGTGGGTCTCAAGACCAAATGCCCCCTCTTTGCCTGCCTCGCCAAAGTGGCGCAGGGTGGGGGCATAGACGGTGTAGTGCTTCGAGAGCAGCTCGATATGTTCAAGCCAGAGGGTATGGTTGGCCAGCGCGCCGTGGATCAGCAGCAGCGGCTCGCCCGAACCGGCCTGCAGGCAGGGCAGCGGGCTGCCATTGATGATAAAAGTGTGAGTCTGTAATTGCATATCAACGCCTCCTCGGCGTGTCATAGGAGCGGAAGAGTATATGACCAGCGCCCAGGGGCCCGTAATCGAGCTATTTCAGGCGCGTGTTGGCTGGCGATAGCCACTATAAGCAAAAATTGGGTCATCGGCGGGAAACCCATAAATCTAACTTATAGTGGCGGCGGCGCACCTTGGGTCACGCCAAAGCGCTCGATATCAACCCCGCAAGGGGATCTTCCGATCCTTGCTTATTTCGTGGTGGGGTTATACGTGATTGTCCGAATACGCTGTGTTATTTTAACTGCGGGCTAGCCTTCTTCTTTAATACAAGCACCATTAGTTGCTAATAATATTTTATCAATCAGCTTTTCAATATTTCCATTATAACCTGATGATGCAATTGTTATCTCTCTGTGATTGTCTATCGCTATCAAGCATTCAACATATGCCTTCCCGGTATTTATTCTTATTGCGCGTAATCTGATGGGGGCTGTTGCTGCACATAGTTCTTGATTTACATTTTTCCCTATCTTTTTTAGAAGACGTTCATTTTTATTCCAGACGACCTTGTATTTACTTCTCGGAATTGAGTAGATAAATATTGTGGAGAACATAGCTATCAGCAGAAAAATAAGCACTAGTATCAGCCAACCCAAGATGCCAAGAATCGGTTCCGAAGAGGCTAGTGCGCCAGCAATCAGTAGCAATGAAAATATTGTACAAGCAATGCTGACTACTGCGCCAAGCCAGCTTATTACGGTTGAGTTACTTTCATACAATATGGTTTCTTGTGGTGGCATCATATTTTTTGTTTCCGATCTTCTTTATAGAAAATTAGATATCAATGATTAGATGGACTGCGATACTAATCAGAGAATCGAGTCTCCCGTATAACACCAAATAAAATTTATAATTTTATTGGAAAGTTTAACTCAAATATTTCAGTCTATCTCATGTGTCTGACGGTGTTTACTTTACCGCCTTTATAATGATTGTTGTTGCTACAGTAAATATATAGGTAAAAATCATGGCTCTCAATTATTGAGCAAGCTGTAGCCATTTTTTGTCATAGCAGAAATTTAAATAACAGGGATTCAATATTCTTGCTAAAACTGAATCTCCACCGAATCCGCACTGTGCTTTGTCTCACCGTGATAAACCGCTTCGATATTATTGCCATCCGGGTCGAGGACAAAGGCGGCGTAGTAGCCGGGGTGATAATTGCGCTCGCCGGGGGCGCCGTTATCTTTGCCGCCATTGGCCAGCGCGGCCTGATAAAAACGATCCACCATGGCGCGGTCTTGCGCCTGAAAGGCGAGATGATGGCGACCGGTCAGCACCCCCAGCGCGGCGGGGCTGTCGATAGCGGTAACAAACAGTTCGTCAGCCCAGAAGTAGCTATCGCCAGTGCCACCCAGCGGAATATCTAGGCTGGCCAGAGTTGCGGTGTAAAAGCGCTGGCTAGCGACCAGATCTTTGACCACCAGCTGGATATGGTCGATCAGCCGACCACGATGCAGGGTTTGTGTTTCCATACACCACCTTGATTTGGATGTTGTTGATGGGTCACCGGCTTGCTGGTTGCCTGGCGTTGACAAGAAGGGGCTGGGCAAGATTTGGCATGGCTACCGCCCCTGAATTTCAGCCTCCAGTCTGCTGCGTTTAACCAACGGGATAGGGTTGGCATGGCTCATGGGAGACTCCGACGAGGCGAGTGTTGCCAATTGGCTATATTACTGGCGGGCAGACTGAGGGAAAGGGGCAGATGGAAAATTCCTGAGTAAGATCAATAAATTAATTAGTAAGGCTGTTTGATCGCCCGTTGGCGGGATGTGGGAGTCTTGAGCAAAAAGGTGGGGGTCCTAATTTTCGGTTTGGGGGCCGAGCGCTTTTTGCAGGGGGAGGGGCGGTTGTGGCATAGCTCACTCGGGCGCCGAGGCGTTTGTTGTTGGCTGAGACAATAACGGGTTAACAACAGAGCGGAGGCGTCGCTATTTTGAGCGAACGCCCCAGTGGGTGGCATTGCGCTTTCACTCCGCCTCAAGTGACGTGCTAGATTGCCGGCTTTTGTTCATAACAAGCAGGCTAAAAATATGTTCAGGTTTTTGATGGGGGCCTTGTTGGCCATCACGCTGTCCGGTTGCGCTGCCATGTTCAATGGCACCAGCCAACAGGTTTCTATCCGCAGTCAGGATCCGGATGCGGAGATTTACGTCAACGATATGCTGCTGGGCCATGGCAATGTGATCACCTCGTTCAAGAAGAAAGAGAACTACATCATCACGGTCAAGCGTGCCGACTGCTACTCGGTGAGTATCCCGGTCTCCAAGTCGTTTGACGCCACCACCCTGCTCGGGATCTTTATCGATTTCGGCGTTGTCTCCATTCTGGTGGTCGATGGTGTCGGCACCGGTGCCTGGCAGAAGTTTGATCAGAGCGCCTATATCGTGGATCCACTCTGCAAGAAAGCCTGATAGGCGCTGATGGGGGCATCGGGTGATGCATCCCGTCAACGGTTTCTGCTGATGTGAAAAACCCGACCTTCCTTGCCGGAATGTCGGGTTTTTTATGCGGGTAACGCCGGGGCCGAGTGGTGAGTTATCCAGTTGCTTGGTTTGCCGCAGTTGCTTAGGCCAGTGCCAGTTGCTGGCGGCTACGCCACAGCCGCTCGTGGAAGAAGAAGACCACTGTGTTGATGGCCGGTTCGATCGTCGCCATCACGCCGCCGGTGAGCAGTTCGCCGCTCAGCAGGAAGGCAACCCCGAAGGCGATGCTGAAGTGCACCAGTGCGAAGCTGCTGGTTTTGGCCTGCAGGCTATGATTTGGCTTGAACTTGTGCCAGCCAAGGTCATGAAAGTAGAAGGCGACCGTGTTGACGGCGGGCTCGATCAGGGCGATCAGGCTGGCGGTCAGCAGCTCACCGGTCAGCAGGTAGGCCACGGTAAAGGCAACGATAAAGTGCAGGATGGCAAAGCTGATGGTTTTTTTCATGATGGCGGCTCCCTCTGGTGATGAGATGAGTATCCGCTAGAATGAGACTAAATGAAAACTATTCTCATCTATTGTGAGCATAGAGAAAACCTATCAAGCTCGTGCCTCACCGATCCGCCATGTTCATCCCTATGCCTGAGAGAGCCCGTTGCCGCCACTGGTACTGGCGTCGAACCCTGGTGCAGTACAAAAAGCACGGTGCGCAAAAAACAGAGAAGCCCCAACACGGGGCTTCTCTTTTTATTCAGGCTTCAGGTTTATTCAGGCTTCAGGTTTCAGGCAGCTCAGGCTTCCGCTTTATTGAGCCACTCCACCTTGTACTGGGCGCCGGCACCCTGGGCCAGCTTGGCACACAGCGGTTTCAGGAATGCCTCGATCTGCTCATCCAGCATCCAGGGGGGGCTGATGATCAGCATCCCTGAGCCGTTCATGCCCCAGTCGGCGGTCTGACCGGCCACTTCCAGTTCGGCCACCAGTACGTTGCCGAAGTTCTCGCGCTTGATGGCGCGCAGCATGTCGCGGGATTTGTCCGCCTCTTGCCCGAGGATCGGATACCAGAGGGCGTAGATGCCGGTGGCCCAGCGCTTCTGCGCCTTTTTCAGGGTATCGACCACGGCGAAGTAATCTTCCTTCAGCTCGTAGGGCGGATCGATCAGCACCAGCCCGCGGCGCGGGGTCGGCGGCAGCAGGGCGATCAGCCCCTCGAAGCCGTCACGGTGGTGCACGGCCACGCGGGGGTCATAGCCCATGTTGGCGCGCAGATCGTCCACCTCGTTGTTGTGCAGCTCCATCAGCGCCAGCTTGTCTTGCTCGCGGGTGAGGCGGCGTGACAGCTCGGGGGAGCCCGGGTAGTAGTGCAGCTCGCCGCCGTGCCCTTCTTGGCCGGGGTTCATCTCTTCGATGACGCCGAGATAGGGGGCCATGGCTGACCACTGGGCCCGCTCGTCCCACAGCCGGCCGATGCCGTCGGCATACTCGGCCTTCTTCTGGGACCAGTCGCCGCGCAGGTCGTAGAGACCGCCACCGGCATGGGTGTCCAGCACGATGAAGGGCTTATCCTTCTTCTTGAGGGATTCGATGATCAGGGCCTGAACGGCGTGTTTCAGTACGTCGGCATGGTTGCCGGCGTGAAAGGCGTGGCGGTAGCTCAGCATATTAGGTCTCTGAGGGGCCCCTGCTGGGCACCCAATAACGATAGATAGTTCAACAAATTACGGCTGTTGCCGCGATACAGGGAGAGGCTGCGCAGGGTCTGCAGCAAGACCCCCTGCTGCAGCCGTTCCAGCTCCAGCTCGTGGGCCAGCATGGTTTGGTACTCCTGCGCATCGACCCGCGCCTTGGCGCTCTGGCGCAGGGCGCGCCACGGGGTCAGCACCGCTTCGGTCTGCACCAGCGCCGGTTGCAGGTCGGTCAGATCGACCAGGATGCCGAGCTGATCGAGGCGGTGTAGCAGCAGCGCCAGATTGACGTTGCCCCCCAGCGTCTGCACGGTGAGCCAGTCCTGACTGCGCTCACCATAGACCTTGCCACTCCAGTGCCAGAAGCCCAGCGGCGTCGGTAACTCATGTACCGCGATCCGTTCGCTTGCCATCAGCTGCTCATCACGCAAAGAAGGCCTGCTCCATGGTTTCCAGCTCCTCTGAGAGGCTCATCCACTCCAGCTCAACTTCTTCCAGCTGCTCCTTGAGGGGGCCCTGGGATTTGAGCAGTTCGGAGAGCCGGTTCTTGGCGCCCTCTTCATAGATGGCAGGATCGGCCAGCTGGCTCTCGATGTCGCCAAGTTTGTCTTGCAGCTTCGCCATGCTCGCTTCGAGCTTCTCCAGCTTTTGACGTAGCGGGCGGGTCTGCTGGCGGAACTGGGCTTCCAGTCGTTTCTGATCCTTGCGTGCCACCGCCGAGTTGGCGGAGACCGGGCCATCAGCCGGTTTGGCGTTGGCCTCTTTCTCCTGCTCGCCGAGCCACTTGTGGTAGTCGTCGAGATCGCCATCGAACGGCTCGACCCGGCCACCGTGCACCAGATAGAAGTCATCGGTGGTGGTGCGCAGCAGGTGACGGTCGTGGGAGACCACCACCATGGCCCCTTCGAAGCCTTGCAACGCCATGGTCAGGGCGTGGCGCATCTCCAGATCCAGGTGGTTGGTCGGTTCATCCAGCAGCAGCAGGTTCGGCTTTTGCCAGGTGACGAGAGCCAGCACCAGCCGCGCTTTTTCGCCACCAGAGAAGGGGGCCACCTTGTCCAGCGCCTTGTCGCCGTGAAAGCCGAAGCTGCCCAGATAGTTGCGCAGCTCCTGCTCGGATTTGTCCGGCGCGAGGCGGGCCAGATGATCGAGGGGGGTATCGTCGAGACGCAGGGTCTCCAGCTGATGCTGGGCGAAGTAGCCGATGCTGACCCCGGCGCTCACCTCCAGCTTGCCAGACAGTGGCGGGTTTGAGCCCGACAGCATCTTGATGAAGGTAGATTTACCGGCGCCGTTGCGACCGAGCAGACCGATCCGTGAACCCGGTACCAGGTTCATTTTGATCTTCTCCAGAATGACCTTGTCACCGTAACCGGCGCACAGGTTCTCCATGGCGATCAGCGGGGTCGGCAGGGCCGACGGCTGGCGAAACTCGAAGCTGAATTCGGAGTCGGCGTGGGCGGGGAGGATCTTCTCCATCCGCTCCATCGCTTTCAGGCGGCTCTGGGCCTGACGAGCCTTGGAGGCTTTGTAGCGGAAGCGATCCACATACGCCTGCATGTGGGTCATTTCCCGCTGCTGCTTCTCGTACATGGATTGCTGCTGGGCCAGCTGTTCGGCGCGCTGCAGTTCGAAATCGGAGTAGCCGCCGGTGTATTCGTTGAGCTTGCCGTTCTCGATATGGATGATGCGGTTGATCACCGAATCGAGGAAATCGCGGTCGTGAGAGATAAGGACGAGCGTGCCCTGATAGCCCTTGAGCCACTTCTCCAGCCAGATCACCGCATCGAGATCCAGGTGGTTGGTCGGTTCATCGAGTAGCAGCAGATCGGATCGGCAAAGCAGCGCCTGAGCGAGGTTTAGACGCATTCGCCAGCCACCGGAGAAGCTGCGCACCGGCGAGCCGAGCTGCTCGTCGCTAAAACCCAGACCATGGAGCAGTTCGGCCGCGCGGGCGCGAATGCTGTAGGCGCCTATGGTGTCGAGCTTGCCATGCAGCTCGGCGACCAGCAGGCCATTGTCATCATGTTCGGCTTGCTGCAGCTGGCCTTCCAGAATGCGGAACTCTTTGTCGCCGTCGATCACGTAGTCGAGGGCGGAGCAATCGAGCGCCGGGGTTTCCTGGGCGACACCGGCAATCTGCCAGCCGACTGGCAGACTGAAGGCGCCGTTGTCGATGCTCAGCTCACCGCGAACCAGTGCAAAAAAGGTGGACTTGCCACAGCCATTTTTACCCACCAGGCCCACTTTGTGGCCGGGGTGAATGGTGGCGGATGCGTTGTCCAGCAGCTTGCGGCCGCCGCGGATCAGTTCGATTTGACTGGCAACTATCATGGAGAGGGTCTGCTTGCTCAAAATGGAGGAGAAAATCTGGCGCGGATCTTACGTGAAATGGCGAGGATTTGCACTTGAGCAAAGGGCTGGCCACTGGCTGGCGCGGTAAAAACATGCCATAACAGAGAAACCAGTTCAGTTCACGGAGGTTAGCATGCATATCAGGGATATTATGACGACTCGAGTCGCCACCGTTTCTATGGATGATCGACTCAATGTCATCAAAGGTATCTTCGAGCAGGCTCACTTCCGCCATTTGCTAGTGCTGGAGGAGGATAAACTGGTGGGGGTCATATCGGACCGGGATCTGTTTCGCGCCATCAGCCCCTACCTCGACTCCGAGGCCGAAATGAGCCGCGATACCGAGACCCTTAACCGGCGGGCTCATCAGGTCATGAGCCGTCAGCTCATTACCATCGGCCCCCATCTCACGGTGCGTGACGGCGTCAAGCTGATGCTGGAAAAGGGAGTATCCTGCCTGCCAGTGCTGGAGAACGGCGAGCTGGTCGGCATCATCAGTTGGAAGGATTTTCTCAAGGTGGCGCTGGCGAGTGACGCGCTGGATTGAGCCCGGCGTTCATCATACCAAGCTGACACAGAGCACTAATAGAGAGAGGGGAGCCAAGGCTCCCCTCTCTCTATTTGAGCGCAACAGACTAGAGCGCAACTGATGGCACCGGTTGGCGCGCCGTCTGCACCATCATGACTCGGGCCGCCTTTCGACAAGGCATGAGGGACCGTTGCCGGAGAGGTGTGGCTGCAAATGGGTGCGGATCTCGCGCAGGGTGCGCTGGTACTGCTGTCCATGTTGATCCAGAAACGCGGGGCTGTGTTTGAGGCGTCGCTCCAGGGTGTCGACCAGCAGCGACACTCTGGGGGCCGCCATGCCCGCCGGCCAGCCGTGTTGTAACAACTCCAGCAGGTGCCAGGCATCGCCGGGCAGGGCGGGGAACTCCTCCAGCAGCTGCAAACCCGCCTGTAGTGCGGTCTGATACTGGCGGGCCTGCATCGCCTTGTGGCGCAGCTGGCGCAGTTCGCTCAGCCGTTGTTCTCGCGCCGTCAGGCGCTGGCCCAGCTCGGTCACCAGATGATGAAACAGCTGGCGGGTCAGCGGGTGGGGCGCCACTCTGGTACGGTAGTGGGTCAGTTGGGTCAGGTAGCGCTGGGCGTGGTGGGGCAGGCCACAGAACTGGCTGACCGCAAAACCCAGCAACAAGGCGAGATGGCTGTCGCTCGCATCGTCCGGCTGGTGATGGGCAATCAGGATCAGCGCCTCGTCAAAGCGGTACTCCAGCCCCAGCATCAGCGCATGCAGCAGCCCATATTCATGGGGTTCCAGCGTGGTTGTCCGTTTGAGGTGATCCCACTGCTGTTGCAGGGATCGCAGCCGGTTGCCGGACAGGGTTCCCCACAGCACCGCCAGACTGGCATTGAGCATGAAGCCGTCGATGGTGAGCCGGATGTGCTGCTCGGTGAAGTGGCGCAGGGTCAGGCTGTTGGCCTGCTCCAGCGCTTTCTCCTCATTTTTCTGCACCAGCCCGAGCAACATGGCCAGCTGATGCCAGCGCGGCTGATGGGGGCGGATCTGCTGCAGTTCCCCCATGGTTTCCCACGCTGCCTGCCACTGATGCTGGTGCAGCTGACTGGCGAGTTGCAGCTCCAGCCGAGTGGCGGCAGGCAATTTGGCCTGATGGCGCTGCAAGTCGGTCTCGGCGTTCTGCAGTTTGCCCAGCCCCAGCATGGCGTAGAAGAACCCGGCGCGTGGCCAGCTCGCCAGATACTCATTGGCACAAAGAGCGTAGTGCTGGGCGGCGGCGACCCCCTCGGCCGATTGCAGCAGCAGGTAGCCCTTGAGCCGATCCAGCCAGGGAGCCAGCGAGCGATGCTCCCGCTGAAACAGCAGGTCTTCGCACAGGGCGGTGGCCAGTTGCCACTCTCGCAGCAGGATGGGGGCGGCTAGGGCGCGAGTCAGGCTGCTTAATTTCACCAGTTGCTCAAGCACGACGGTGAGCTGTTGGGTGATGAAGGGGAGCGACAGATAGAGAGAGAAGTAGAGATCCGAGGGGAGAAAATCGGGCTCACTCTGATCGGCATCGAGCAACAGCAGTACGCAACCGGGTTGCAGCAGGCCGAGGTAGTGAGCCTCGTGCAGCAGGCGAGCCCCCTCCAGTCCCTGCTGTTTGTCCTGCTGGCAGATGATGGCGCTGAACGCCTGTTGTTGCAGCAGGGCAAGCAGGCCGCTGTGGGAGTGGCCAGGATGGCTGTGGTAGTGGATCCGGTCGGCGGGTACTCCCTGTTCGGTCAGTTGCCGGGTGATGGCGCTGCGGAGCAGGGGAGCCTCTTCAAGCAGCAGTATCGTCATGCGCGCACTTCCTGTGAGCAAACCATTAAGTTGATTATGGTAGACCCAATGGGAACATAGTCACAGTACTTGATGAGTGAAAAGTTAACAGTAGCTGGCAGGGTGGTGGAAGGGGCACTATAAGCTGCTATTTCAATCGGTTATTGCCATCTCTCATGGCTGTTATCGGTTATTACAGCGGGCGGGCCTGCGCCGCAAAGGGGCAGTCGGCCTGGCGGATCAACCGCGAACCCTTGCCATGTTCCCCCTGCCAGCTTAATTCGAGCTTGCCGAGGCGACCGAGGTGGCGCAGCTCGAACTCGTAGCGTTGGCAGAGGTTGCTCTGTGGCAGGGTCGCCATGCCCGCTGGCAGCAGGTAGCGATAGCTGAGCTGCGGCCCATCTTCCAGCTTGCTGGCTACCGGCACCAGCCCCTCGGGGGTGGGTTGCGGTGTGCTAAGCGCCCGGCGCAGGCTCAGGGGGGCATCGATCGCCTTTTGATAGTGCAGGCCGTTCATCGCCGCCAACTCCTCTTCCAGCCGTTGCAATTCCCCTTCTAGCCCATTAAGCGCGGCCCCCAGCTGCTGGTGGGTCGATGATGAGGCACAGCCGCCCAGCAGCAGGGTGGCAAGCAGCAGGACGGCTCTGATGGGGGGCATGGCATCTCCTTGGCGAATGAGGGGCAATTCGGGTGGCCCTGACTATAGCAGGGGGTTGCTGGGGGGCGTCCCCTGCAGCAGTTGCGCCAGACGGGCCAGCCCTTCCCCCACCCGGGCGTCGGTGGCAGGTTGGCTCAGGCTCAGGCGCACCCCTTGCGGAGCGGCGAACTGGCCGGCGGCGAAGTGTTCTCCGCTCGCCACGCCAACGTCAAGGGCATCGGCGGCCGCGACAAACTGCTGGCTGCGCCAGGGCTCCGGCAGCGGCAGCCAGGCGTGCATGCTGCCCGGCTGCCAGCGGGCGGCGGGCAGCAGGTGGCGCAGCAGTTCGCCACGGCGTTTCAGTATCTCTCTCTGTTGTTGGATCAGCGGCATGATCTGGCGCTGACTCACCATCTTGCAGGCCAGCTCAACCAGCAACGGGCTTACCATCCAGCTCGACAGCCGCATGGTCTGGGCGAAGGCGCTGCGCAGGGTGGGGGGCGTCAGTACGAAGCCGACCCGCAGGCCGCCGCAGGCGATCTTGGCCAGACTGCCCAGATAGATGACCCGCTCCGGTGCCAGATTGACCAGCGGCTCTGGGTGGGGCTCCGGCAGCAGGCCGTTGACGTCATCCTCGATGATCAGCAGATCGTGGCGACGGGCGATGGCGACGATGGCCTCTCGCCGCGCCAGACTCATGATGGCGGTGGTGGGGTTTTGCAGGGTCGGGGTGAGGTAGAGCAGCTTGGCCCGCCGGGTGCGGCAGGCTGCCTCCAGCGCCTCGGGCAGCAACCCCTCCTCGTCCATCGCCAGTCCCACCACCTGATTCTTCAGCTGGCGGGCGTTGCCCAGCATGCCGGGGTAGCTCAATCCTTCGCACAGGATGGTCTCCCCCACGCAGTTGGTGGCCAGCAGCGCCAGCATGATGCCGTGCTGGGCGCCGTGGCTGAACAGCAGGCGTTCCTCGCTGCTGGTCACCCCCTGATCTGCCAGCCAATCAACGAACTGTTGGCGCTGATCCGGCCGCCCCGCCTCCTGGTCGTAGCCGAGCAGGGCGTTGAGATTTCCGTCCGCCACCTCACCCAACAGGGGGCGAATGATGGCGGCCCGATCCAGCTGCACCGGCAGGTTCTGCCACAGCTCGATGCGATGCCCCTCCTCTTTGCGGATCACCCACTCATTGGCGGGATCGGTACCCGCCCCCTTAACCTCGCTTCCCTTAATCCAAGTGCCGTGGCCCACTCTGGCCGCCAGCAAGCCGCGTCGCTCCGCTTCGCCATAGGCGCGGGTGATGGTGCCGACCGTGACGCCCAATCGATCCGCCAGGGATCTGTGGGTGGGCAGGCGGGTCTGGGCGGGCAACTCGCCGCTCGCGATCCCCTGTTCGAGCGCCTTGACCAGCTTGAGGTAGAGGGGGCCATCGAAGGCCGCCAGGTCCGGGGTCCAGATTGTCATGGTGACAATAAATCCATTGATCCAACGTTGCTGCCAATATAGCGTGGATTTCATCCCAATCACAACCAAGTAGCACACATTGTATCGATACAATGTGGCGAGGAAGGAGTCACAATATGACGATGGAGTGGTATATCACCCTGTTCGGTTTTGCCCTGCTCACCTGCGGTACGCCGGGGCCCAACAACCTGATGCTGACCGCCTCCGGTGCTAACTTCGGGGTGCGGCGCACCCTGCCACATCTGCTCGGGGTGGGGGTGGGTCAGCCAGTGTTGCAGCTGGTACTGGCCTTGGGGCTCTATCCCCTGTTCGAGCGCTGGCCGCTGCTGCGGCTCGGTTTGCAGATCTTCGGCAGCCTCTACCTGCTGTTGCTGGCCTGGCGCATCGCGGTGGCCGGTGCACCGGGAGATCCGGCCCGGCGCGCTCGTCCGCTGACCATGCTGGAGGGGCTGGGGTTCCAGTTTCTCAATCCCAAGGCGTGGATGATGGGGATCTCCGCCATCAGTCTGTTCAGCCTGCACGGTGCCAGTTACTGGCCAAGTCAGCTGGCGGTGATGACCATGTTTGTGCTGGTGGCGCTGCCGGTCTGCTTTGTCTGGGTGCTGTTCGGCCATCAGCTGAGCAACTGGATCAGCTCGGATCGTGGCTGGCGGCGGCTCAATGGCTCCCTCGGCCTGCTGACGGCGCTCTGTGTGGTGATGCTCTGGTATTGAACCGCGTAGCGTTGATGGACGAGGTGGCCAAGAAAGAGGCATTTCTGACTTGTCGCCACGGGGTTGGCTCTGCATATTAGAAGGCTTTCCCCATAACGGGCGCTTTGCATCAACAAGAGGTTGAGATGGATCTGAACTGGTTACTGCCCCTGGCGGGGTTTGCCTTGGTCACCTGCGGCACACCGGGGCCCAACAACATGCTGCTCACCAGCGCCGGCGCAGCGCAAGGTTTTCGCCGCACCATTCCCCTGCTGGTGGGGGTGGTGGGGGGGATCAATCTGATGATCCTCGCCACCGCGCTGGGGCTCGGGGTGGTGTTCGAGAAAGTGCCGCTGCTGCACGATGGCCTCAAGCTTATCGGCTCGGCTTATCTGCTCTGGCTGGCGTGGAAGGTAGCGACCGCCAGCGGCCCGGCCGAGGGCAACCGGCCGCTGATCCCCGCCCATCAGGGTGCCATGCTGCAACTGCTCAACCCCAAGGCGTGGATGATGGCGCTCTCCGCCATCAGCGGTTTCACCCTGGCGGGGGAGGCCTACTGGCCCTCCGCGCTCTGGGTGCTGCTGATCTTCTTTATTACTGGCCTCTACACCGGGGCTTTTTGGGTGCTTTTTGGTGCCCAGGTGCGGCAAATCATTCGCACCGCCCGGGGTTGGCGACGTTTCAATCTTGGCATGGGGCTGGCGACGGCCGCCTGTGTCGGGATGATCTGGCTTTAGCCCGGGGCTGACCCGGGCCGTTACCGGCTGTCTTGTTGGCCCTGCGGGGCCTTTTTTATCTCGCCCGCGTTGCCTTGCCTGCAAGGTGGCGTGGCTCGGCCCTCCCTTGGGATGAAAGGAGTTCATATGAAATGTATCGGTCTGCTGGGTGGCATGAGCTGGGAGTCCACCGTCAGTTACTATCAGGCGCTCAACCGCGGGGTGCGGGCACAGCTTGGCGGTTTGCACTCGGCGCGAGTGTTGCTCAACAGTGTCGATTTTGCCGAGATTGAGCGGTTGCAGCATGCCGGTGACTGGCCCGCCACCGCTCGCCTGTTGGCGGCGGAAGCGCGCAAGCTGCAGGATGGCGGCGCCGATTTTTTGCTGATCGGCACTAACACCATGCACAAGGTCGCCCCCGAGATTGAGGCGGCCATCGATATCCCGCTGCTCCATATCGCCGATGCGACGGCTGCCAAATTGCGGGCAGACGGGGTAACGCGAGTTGGCCTGCTCGGCACCCGCTTCACCATGGAGCAGGATTTCTACAAGGGACGCCTGCAGGATCGCTTCGGGTTGGCGGTGCTGGTGCCCGATGAAGCAGGGCGGGAGCGGGTGCACCGGATCATCTATGACGAGCTCTGCCTTGGCGAGATCCGCGAGTCATCCCGCGCCGAGTATCTGGCCATTATCGCGGGGCTGGCGGCCGCAGGTGCCGAGGCGGTGATCCTCGGCTGTACCGAGATTGCCCTGCTGGTGGGCGATGCCAGAGCAGCCGTGCCGCTCTACGACACCACCGCCATTCATGCCGAGGCAGCCGTAGCACTGGCGTTGAGCCTTGATTAATTAACTGATCAGATCGCACTATTGTTGCTTGCTGCATACCCCTTGCCATAAAAGCGTGTAAAATCGCGCCCTGAATTCTCCCGGCCAACGCAGGTTGGCCGCGACTCCCTAGCATGCAAGGCTGACATTGTGACTGACGTAGATAGATTCGCGGATATTCGCCCTTACCGCGATGAAGAAGTACCGGCCGCCATCGAACGACTGATCCAGGATGATGAGTTTATCGGGGCCATTGCCAGATATCGTTTCGGTTCTCTGATGAGCTGGTTGGGGTGGGCCATTCGCCCGCTGATCCGCCTGTTCCTGCGCCGCAAGTGGTCCAAGGTCACTACTGTGCGTCAGGTGCAGCTCGGCGTGACCCGTTATATGTCGCGGATGATTGCCACCTCCACCAAGGGGATCACCTTCTCCGGAATCGAGCATCTGAAAAAAGAGCAGGGCTACCTGTTTGTCTCCAACCACAGAGATATCGCCATGGATCCGGCGTTCGTCAACTGGGGGCTGCATAGCCATGGTTTCGATACCGTGCGCATCGCCATCGGCGACAACCTGCTGCGCAAGCCCTGCGCCACCGAGCTGATGAAGCTCAACAAGAGTTTTATCGTCAAGCGATCTGCCAAAGGGCCACGCGAGATGATGAAGATGCTCGGGGAACTGTCGGCCTATATCGGCAACTCGGTGCACGAAGGTCACTCCATCTGGATCGCCCAGAAAGAGGGGCGCGCCAAGAATGGCGATGACAAGACAGATCCGGCCATCCTCAAGATGTTCTACGTTGACGGCAAGAAGCAGAAGATCGACTTCGTTGATTACATGCGCAGCCTCAATATCGTGCCCGTCAGCATCAGCTATGAGCTGGACCCAACCGATAAGGCCAAGGCCCGCGAGCTCTATGAAAAGTCGGTCAACGGCTGCTATGAGAAGGGCGAGTTTGAGGATATCGAGAGCATAGTCGCCGGTATCGTCGGCATGAAAGGGCGGGTACACGTCTCCTTCGGCGCCCCCATCAGCGAGGGGTTCAGCGATCCGGACGAACTGGCCGCGCTGATCGACAAGGCAATCTGGAGCAGCTACCGCCTCTTCCCGAGCAACTATCTGGCGGCCGATGTCTCTGGCAAGGCCAACACCATCGAGCAGGCAGCCTTCCTGACCCGTCAGTCGGAAGTGCCCCAAGAGCACAAAGATATCTGGCGTGCCATGTATGCCAAACCGGTGGAAAACGCCAATAAGGTTTGAATGACACCGCTTCTTATGCGGTTGTGCGAAAAAAACGGGCGCTGATGCGCCCGTTTTTGCGTCTGGTCAAAGTCGACAGTGAAAGGGTGGTGAATAATATGGTTTCAGCTGGTACGATCACCGTGAAAATGGGACTATGCCTCTTGGCAGTTACCTGATGAGTGTGTAACAGTGCTTGAGCGCTGAACATCAGCAAAAGATTTAAACCCCTTTGCACGGATTGCAGAGGGCATTATTGAGGGACCTGTCACAGGTCCTTTTTCATTGGCTGGCAAAGATGCCACGCAGATATACCTAACAGGAAACAGACGCCATGATCACCGGTAGCCTGAACACCCTGCAGCGTACGCCGCTGCCTGCCCCACTGGCCCGCATCATGGCCGAGGTGGTGAAGAGCGTGGCTCACTGGGGTGAGGCACCGCTCGGCAAGACCGAGATCGATGGCCTGAACCTGTTCTGTCTGGTGAGCGATGATCTGACCGAGCCAACTGCAGATCGCCGTGGTGAGTTTCATCAGCACTATCTCGATATCCAGCTGCTGCTGCGCGGTGAAGAGTGGATTGGTGTGGGCCCCCACGACTACGTGAGCGACGGCGCCGACCATCCCCATCCCGACCTCTGGTTTGTCGATGACGAGCAGACCAGCTATCTGGCGCTGCAGCCCGGTGATTTCGCCATCTTCTGGCCAGGGGAGCTGCATCGTCCGCTCTGCACCTTCAATCAGCCCGCTCGCGTCAAGAAGCTGGTGGTCAAGGTGCATAAAGATCTGCTGATCACCGGTTGATCGCTATTCTTGGGTGTCAGACACCCGACCACGACAGGGTCGCTTGAGATCAGCGCGGGCCTGTCGCGAATTGAAATGAGCGCTATGCACTCTTGATGCGTTACGACTCTTTCAACAGCAAGAATTTAAAAATTGGGCGCACACCCTCCTGCGACCATAAGCCCCCGGCAGGGGAATCCCATCCTCTTTTGGATGACACGACACTGTCGGCATAAAGCCGAAGCACAGGAAGATGTAGAACATGAGCAAGTTGGTATTGATCCTTAACTGCGGTAGCTCTTCCCTGAAATTTGCCGTAATGGACGCCGAAACAGGTGAGGACATGCTGTCCGGCCTGGCCGAATGCTTCAATCTGGATGATGCACGTATCAAATGGAAACTCCACGGGGTCAAGGGCGAAGCCATGCTGGGAGCGGGTGCCGCTCACCAGGCCGCCCTCGACCATATCGTGGGTCACATCCTGCCGCAGGATCCGACTCTTACCGAGCAGCTGGTGGCCATCGGTCACCGCATCGTGCACGGTGGCGAGCAGTTCTCCCGCTCCGTGCGTATTGATGACGGCGTGATCGCCGGTATCGAAGCCGCCATTCCGTTCGCCCCGCTGCACAACCCGGCCCACCTCATCGGCATTCGTGCCGCGCTGAAGGTGTTCCCGCAGCTGTCCGAGAAGAACGTGGCCGTATTCGACACCGCCTTCCACCAGACCCTGCCGCAAGAGGCTTACCTCTACGCGCTGCCGCACAAGCTTTATCGTGAACACGGCATTCGTCGTTACGGCGCCCACGGCACTTCCCACCGCTATATCGCGGAAGAAGTGGCCAAGGAGCTGGGCAAGCCGTTGCATGAACTGAACATCATCAACTGCCACCTGGGCAACGGTGCCTCTGTTTGCGCCATCAAGAACGGCGAGTCTGTTGACACCTCCATGGGTCTGACTCCGCTGGAAGGGCTGGCGATGGGTACCCGCAGTGGCGATATCGATCCTGCTGTGGTGTTCTTCATGCACGACCAGCTCGGTTACAGCGTGGACGAGATTAACCATGTCCTGACCCGCGAATCCGGTCTGTTGGGTCTGACTGAAGCGAGCAGTGACTGCCGCTATGTCACCAGCAACTACGCCACCGATGCCGGTGCCAAGCGTGCGCTGGATGTGTTCACCTACCGTGTTGCCAAGTATGTCGGTGCCTATGCTGCCGCCATGGATGGTCGTCTGGATGCCCTGGTGTTCACCGGCGGTATCGGTGAGAACGCCGCCATGGTGCGCGAGATGGTGCTGGCTCGTCTGGCCCTGTTCGGCTTCAAGGTGGACCAAGAGGCCAACAACGCCGCGGTACTGGGTGGCGAAGGTCGCATCACCACCGCCGACAGCCGTTGCGCCCTGGTGATCCCGACCAACGAAGAACTGGTCATCGCCCGCGATGCCCTGAGCCTGGTCTGCTAAGTCAGCCTCGCTTTGAAACAACGCCCGGCCTGTGCCGGGCGTTGTCGTTTCTGGCGTTCGCCGATTTGACTTGGGGGAGGGGAGCGGTACCCTGACCCCACTGTTTTTGCAGCCAGCGGCTGCCAGGTTCGGGAGAGAGCAATGAAAGAGGCGTTTTTTAACTGGTTGTCGGGCCTCGGGGTGGAAGTGACCAACCTGATGGCGCTGGTGATCGCGCTGGGTTTTATCGTCATCACCTCGTTGCTGCTGCACATGGTGCTGCACCGGGTGTTGCTGGTGCGGCTGGTGGGGCTCCTCGGCAAGGCCAAGCAGGTGTGGCTGCCGCCCGAGCTGCAACAGCGCCTCTTCAACCGGCTCGCCTTCGTGCTACAGGGGGCCGTGCTGCTTGGTCAGGCGGAGATCTGGCTGCCGCGCAGCTCAGATAGCCTCAAGCTGATCGAGATGGTGGCGCAGTTTTGGATCCTGCTGTTCCTGTTGCTGGCCTTCTTCGCCCTGCTTGACTGTGTATTGTCGGTGAGCCGCTATACCCGGCTAGGCCGTGATTTACCCCTGCGCGGCATCTTCCAGGGGGCCAAGCTGGTAGGCAGCATTCTAGTGGGCATCCTGATGATCGCCCTGCTGCTCGGCAAGTCGCCGTTGTTCCTGTTCAGCGGTCTGGGTGCCATGACCGCGGTGCTGATGTTGGTGTTCAAGGACCCCATTCTCGGGCTGGTGGCGGGGATCCAGCTCTCCGCCAACCGGATGCTGAGTGTCGGCAACTGGCTGCAGATGGATAAGTACGGCGCCGATGGCGAGGTGACCGACATCGGCCTCACCACGGTCAAGGTGTCGAACTGGGACAAGACCATCACCACCATTCCCACCTATGCGCTGATCTCGGATTCTTTCAAGAACTGGCAGGGGATGACCGAATCGGGCGGCCGCCGCATCAAGCGCAGCGTCAATCTCGACATGACCAGCGTGCGCTTTCTGACTGCCGATGAGCAGTTGCAGCTCAAGCAGGCGCAACTGCTGGCGCCCTATCTGAGCCGCAAGGAGCAAGAGCTGAGTGCTTACAACCAGCAACTGAGCGATGCCTTGAGCTGCCCCATCAATGGTCGTCACCTCACCAACCTAGGTACCCTGCGCGCCTATCTGGATGCCTACCTGCGTGCCCACACCGGCATTCGCAAGGAGATGACCCTGATGGTGCGCCAGCTGGCGCCCACTTCCGACGGCCTGCCGCTGGAAATTTACTGCTTTACCGCGACCACCGCATGGGCCGATTACGAAGGGATCCAGGCCGATATTTTTGACCATATCTTTGCCGTCATTGAGCAATTTCATCTGCGGTTGCATCAATCTCCTACAGGTTACGACATGCGTGGCTGGCAACGGGGATAAGCAAGGAAACCGGGCGGGTCGAGGATGCGGAAAAATCCATATATTAATCATCGACCCATCGCTACTTGTCGGTTGAAATTTGCCGTGCAGAGGAGAAAAATGGCGGCCTTCTCTTCGCGCCCCTGATCCTCCGCTGATCAGCCGTTAGCCCTGAGATGTCACTTCAAGTCACCATCATGGGAAAGTTATGAAGATCCTTCGCAATAGTGTGGCAACACTCTGCTACAGCCTGCTGCTGACCGCTGCGCCGGTTTTCGCTGTTGAATATGTTCTGCCGGCGGCCAACAGCCGTCTGGTGGGTGAAAATCTGCAATACGTGGTGACGGCCGAAGAGAACGGCCAGCCGCTGGAGGCCATTGCGGCCAAATTCCAGTTGGGGCTCACCAACATGACCGAAGCCAACCCCGATGCGGATCCTCTGCTGGTGCAGGCTGGTCAGAAGCTGGTGATCCCCCAGCAGCTGATCCTGCCGGATGCGCCGCGGGAAGGGTTGGTGCTCAACGTGGCCGAGATGCGCCTCTACTACTACCCCAAGGGTAAAAAAGTGGTGGAAGTGCTGCCCATCGGCATCGGCCAGCTCGGCACCGACACCCCGGAGAACTGGGTGACCAGCGTGCAGCGCAAGAAGGCGGGCCCGACCTGGACCCCGACCGCCAAGATGCATGCCGAATATGCCGCCAATGGCAAGAGTCTGCCTGCGGTCTGGCCGGCGGGTCCTGACAACCCCATGGGGCTGTTCGCGCTCTATATCGGCAAGATGTACGCCATCCACGGCACCAACGCCAACTTCGGCATCGGCCTGCGGGTGAGCCACGGTTGCGTGCGTCTGCGTAACGACGACATCGCCTACCTGTTCCAGCAGGTACCGGTCGGCACTCGCGTTCAGTTCGTCAACCAGCCGATCAAGGCCTCTGTGGAACAGGATGGTCACCGTTATCTGG
This sequence comes from Aeromonas sp. 160P, assembly GCF_055193095.1. NCBI lineage: Bacteria > Pseudomonadati > Pseudomonadota > Gammaproteobacteria > Aeromonadales > Aeromonadaceae > Aeromonas > Aeromonas sp. 160P. The sequence goes on from NZ_JBUXKV010000001.1 coordinate 1,558,761, forward strand.
AAGTGCACCAGCCGCTTTCGCGCAGCGAGGAGGAGTTCAACTCCAAGCTGCCGGCGCCGCTGCCGATGACCCCGGCGGTAACTCGCTTCATTGCTCACGCCGACAGCGACTCCCAGCTGGTGAAACAGGCGCTGGAGCAGCGCAACGGCATGCCGATGGCGATCAACCGCTAAGGCCGATCCCCGTCATGAAAAAGGGCGAACAGCATGCTGTTCGCCCTTTTTGTTTCTGCTGGCCTGACTCAGCTTGGCAGCAGATTTGCCTGCAGCTCGCTGCCGAGCTGATCGAGCAGCTGATAGCGCCCCTTGTAGCTGGCCCGCTTGCGGGAGGGGATCTCCTCCAGCGTCTTGCGGGGCACCTCCAGCGGCAGGCTCAGCCAGAGTTCATCCTGCACGCAGCCCTGATGCTCCTGCCACAAGCCGTCGAGATCAAACTTGACCCGATCGGCGGTGCGCTTGCTGCTCTGGTAGATGTGGCTCTGGGTGCGGATCCCGAGCAGACTCTTGCAACCTAACCCCCGGGCCAGCTCGGCGGCCATATAGACCAGCAGGGACATGGGGCGCAGCCCGCCGCAGGCCTTGGTGACCTGCTTGATCTCCTCGCCCAGCCCCTTGCCGCCCTGCAACGAGCAGATCTCGAGGGTCGGGGTCGGTGCGGGGCACAGATTGAGGGCCATGTAATAGAGCGCCGCGTCACCCAGCTTGAGGGTCAGGCTCATCTCCCCCTCTTTACCCATGTGGGTTTGGTAATCCAGTTGCAGGATCAGCGGTGCTGTCAGCTTGTCGCTCTGCCACTGGGCCAGCAGCAGGCCGCGCCCGCTGTAGATTGCCAGTTGTTGCGCTTTGGGCAGTTGGCGGGCCAGTTGCTGGTAGTGATCGCTGATAAGCCCGGCGCGCAGGCGCTTGCTTAGCCCCTTGTGGCGATAGGGGTGGATCGGCTTTTCCAGAATATCGGGGAAGCGGCTGATCGCCTGTGCCAGCAGCGGCTGCTCCTGTTGCTGGCGATAGAGGGCGCGGGTGCCGGAATTGAGCCAGAGACGCCCCACATACTTGGCCCGTCTGATGAGGTGACCTGATTCTTCCACCGGATGAAGGCGGCGGGCGAGGGTTCGCAGGTGTGACAGATGAGATGACATGGTGCCGACCTCTGGCTGGAATGGCGTAAACAAGGCGGCGAGTGTAGGAGCGGACGAGAGAGATGTAAAAAGCTGGAGAGTAACAAAATGTGAAAATATAACGCTCAATAGCCGCTGACGCGGCGATATGGCCACCACTGCCACGGCAGAAAATCTGGCGCCATCCTCTTGATGCGGCAGATGATTTGATGCGCAAAGGTTTTTATTGTGTTTTGTGTTTGTTAAAAATGGTTGAGCTGGCGCGAACGGCTGATTAAGCTAGGCCGGTTTTTTAGGGATGAGCCCGTCACCAGAGCGGGCAGAAATTGACACAAAACGGAGTTTTGCATGACAGCTAGCACACCCATGTTAATCACCTTCCTGGTGTATATCCTCGGAATGGTGTTGATCGGCTTCGTCGCCTATCGCGCCACCCGCAACTTTGATGACTACATTCTTGGCGGCCGCCGGATGGGGAGCTGGGTCACCGCCCTCTCTGCCGGTGCCTCCGACATGAGCGGCTGGCTGCTGATGGGCCTGCCCGGCGCCGTCTTCGTCAGCGGCATCTCCGAGAGCTGGATCGCCATCGGTCTGGTCATCGGCGCCTACCTCAACTGGCGCTGGGTGGCGGGCCGCCTGCGGGTACATACCGAGAAGAACCGCAACGCCCTGACCCTGCCGGACTACTTCACCTACCGTTTTGAAGATCACAGCAAGGTGCTGCGGATCCTCTCGGCGCTGGTGATCCTGCTGTTCTTCACCATCTATTGCGCCTCCGGCGTGGTGGCCGGTGCCCGCCTGTTCGAGAGCACCTTCGGCATGGATTACAACACCGCCCTCTGGGTCGGTGCCGCCGCCACTATCACCTACACCTTCTTCGGCGGCTTCCTCGCGGTGAGCTGGACCGATACGGTACAGGCGACCCTGATGATCTTCGCCCTGATCCTGACCCCGGTCTTCGTCATCATCGCAGTCGGCGGGGTGGACAGCGCCATGATCGAGGTGGCCGCCAAGAGCGCCACCAACCTCGACATGTTCAAGAATCTGGATGTGATCGCCATTGTCTCGCTGATGGCCTGGGGCCTTGGTTACTTCGGTCAGCCCCACATTCTGGCCCGTTTCATGGCGGCGGATTCCCACCACTCCATGGCCAATGCCCGCCGTATCAGCATGACCTGGATGGTGTTCTGCCTCGCAGGCGCGGTGGCCATCGGCTTCTTCGGGCTAGCCTATTTTGCCCGCTTCCCGGAAGTGGCGGCTGGAGTGACCGGCAACCCGGAGCGGGTCTTTATCGAGCTCTCCAAAATCCTGTTCAACCCCTGGATCGCCGGTGTGCTGCTCTCCGCCATTCTGGCGGCGGTGATGAGTACCCTGAGCTGCCAGTTGCTGGTCTGCTCCAGCGCCATCACCGAGGATCTCTACAAGCCGTTCCTGCGCAAGAATGCCTCCCAGCGTGAGCTGGTGTGGGTGGGGCGCCTGATGGTGCTGCTGATCTCGGTGATTGCCATCGCCGTCGCCATGAATCCGGAGAACCGGGTGCTGGGGTTGGTGAGCTACGCCTGGGCCGGTTTCGGTGCCGCCTTCGGCCCCGTGGTGCTGCTCTCGGTGCTGTGGCCGCGAATGACCCGCAACGGCGCACTGGCAGGTATGCTGGTCGGTGCCATCACCGTCATCGTCTGGAAGCAGTTCGGCTGGCTGGGGCTGTATGAAATCATCCCGGGCTTCCTGTTTGCGCTGCTGGCTATCGTGGTGGGCAGTCTGCTGAGCGAAGCGCCATCAAAAGCGATGCTGGAGCGTTTCCGCGAGGCAGAGGAGGAGTTTAATACCCCTGCCGAGAGCGTGGGAGAGCCGGTCGCGGTCAACTGAACTGGTTAATCCCGCTCTGATAAAGAGCCCCGCCCCGGATGAGGTGTGCCCTGGTTGGCCATCCTTGTACCGGTTTGGCGGGGCTTTGTGCTATCTGATTCACTCTTGGGCACTTTTTTCTGTTCGGCCGGTGGCTCAGGGGTGCTGGCTTTCTTTTGTCTTGCCACCGAATATGGGACACTAGGCCGCCTGAAGGAGACCTAGTGCATGCGGCTATTCACCCTGATCCTGATCCTCCTGCTGGGGGGACTGCAATATGACTTCTGGCTGGGGAAGAACGGGCTATCCGATTATCAGAACCTGTCGGAGGCCATCTCGCAGCAACAGCGGGACAACCAGACTCTCAAGGATCGTAACGACCTCATCTACCGCGAGATAGATGATCTCACCTCTGGCCTTGCGGCCATCGAGGAGCTGTCGCGCAACGATCTGGGTTACATCAAGCAGGGGGAGACCTTCTACCGGATCATCCCCAAAGAGAAAGACAAAGAGACAGCGCCGGACGATGAGCCCTACGATGACTGATGCCAGCCGGGTATCCGGCCTGACGGCTATCGTCCCTGCCGCCGGCATCGGTAGCCGAATGGGGGCCGATTGCCCCAAGCAGTACCTGCCACTGGCGGGTAAAACCATTCTCGAACATACCCTGGCGCGGTTGCTCTCTCACCCCGCCATCACACAGGTGATAGTGGCGCTGGCGCCCCATGACCGCTGGTTCGAGGCCCTGCCCGTGGCGGCTGACCCGCGCATTGTGCGGGTAGAGGGAGGCGCCGAGCGCGCCTTTTCTGTCCTCAATGGTCTTCATGTGGCGCAAGGGGAGTGGGTGCTGGTGCACGATGCGGCTCGCCCCTGCCTGACCCACGGCGATCTCGATGCGCTGATTGCCGCAGCCATGGGCTGCGGTGGCGCCATTCTTGGCAGTCGGGTGCGCGATACCATGAAGCGCTCAGATGGCGAGGGCAATATCATCGCCACCGTCGAGCGCGAGCAGCTCTGGCATGCCCTGACGCCGCAGATGTTCCCGACCCGCACCCTGCAACGGGCGCTGGAAGAGGGATTGCTGCTGGGGGCCACCATCACCGATGAGGCGTCCGCCATGGAGCGCGCCGGATTCACCGTGCGGATGGTGGAGGGGCGCGCCGACAATATCAAAGTGACCCGGCCGGAGGATCTCTCTTTGGCGGGGTTGTTTCTAAGCCAGCAGGCATAAGCCATTTTTGCAAGCGCAGTGACTAAAGGAGCTGACATGGTCCGGATTGGACAGGGTATTGAGGTGCACCAGTGTGACGGGGGCCTTCCCTGCATGTGTGGAGGATGCCAGGTATGATGCGTATTGGTCATGGTTTTGATGTCCACAAGTTTGGCGGGGAAGGCCCCTGCATGCTGGGCGGGGTGCCGGTTCCCTACGAACAGGGATTGATTGCCCACTCCGACGGTGACGTGGTGCTGCACGCGGTAAGCGATGCCCTGCTGGGGGCCATCGGTGCCGGTGACATCGGTCGCCACTTCCCCGATACTGCCGCCGAGTTCAAGGGGATCGACAGCCGTATCCTGCTGCGGGACGTGTTTGCCCGGGTACAGAAGGCGGGTTATGCCATCGGCAATCTGGATGTCACCATCATCGCTCAGGCTCCCAAAATGGCTCCCCATATCGACGCCATGTGCGCCGTGCTGGCCGCTGATCTGCAATGTGATTTGAATCGGGTGAACGTCAAGGCGACCACCACCGAACAGCTTGGGTTTACGGGGCGCAAGGAAGGGATCGCCACCGAAGCCGTCGTCCTACTGGTGAAACAATAATGCTGGAACAACTTGCCTATCTGCACGGGGCACCCACTGCCCGCGGTATCCTCAAGGCTGAGGCAGCCGATTTCGTAGTGAATGAAGATCTTGGTTTCGAGCCCTGCGGGGAAGGGGAGCATATCTTCGTCCGGGTGCGCAAAACCGGCGAGAACACTGCCTGGGTGGCAGGTCTGCTGGCCGATGCGGCCGGGGTCAACCGCAATGCGGTGAGCTGGGCGGGCCTCAAGGATCGCCACGCGGTCACCGAGCAGTGGTTCGGCATTCACCTGCCGGGCAAGGCTGAACCGGACTTGTCGGTCATCGAGAGTGCCAGTATCAAGATCCTGCAAGCCAAGCGCCACAACAAGAAGCTGCGGGTGGGTTACCTCAAGGGCAACCACTTCACCCTGCGCTTGACCGGTGTCAGCCAGGCCGAGGCGCTGGAAGATCGCCTGCAGGCCATCGCCACTGAGGGCGTCCCCAATTATTATGGTGAGCAGCGGTTTGGCCGCGATGGCAACAATCTGGAAGCGGCCAAGGCGATGTTCGCTGGCAAGCGGATCAAGGATCGCAACAAGCGCTCCCTCTACCTCTCTGCCGCCCGCAGCATGCTGTTCAACGCCATTGTCAGCGCCCGCATCGAGCAGGGGCTGGCCCATCAGCTGCTGGCCGGTGATTGCGTGATGCTCAAGGGCAGCCACTCCATCTTCAGCGAAGAGAGCGTCACCCCTGAGCTGGCGGCCCGCCTCGCCTCCGGCGACGTACAGCTCACCGCACCCCAGTGGGGCCGTGGCCGTCTGGCCAGCCAGGGCGCCGCTGCCGAGTTTGAACAGGCTGTGTTGGCCCCGTATGCCGAATGGTGTGATGGGCTGGAGAAAGCCGGGCTGGATCAGGATCGCCGCCCGTTGCTGCTCAAGCCGGAGCAGATGAGCTGGCAGCTGGATGGCGAGGCGCTGACCCTCTCCTTCTTCCTGCCGGCAGGCGCGTTTGCCACCAGCGTGGTGCGCGAGTTAATGCTGGCCGAAGAGGCCGATCATGGTTTCAGGAATCAGACCGATGCGAATTCTGGTCAGTAATGATGATGGTGTACATGCCGAGGGCATTGCTGCCCTCAGCGAGGCGCTGCGCGCCTGTGGTGAGGTCATTGTGGTGGCGCCGGATCGCAACCGCAGCGGCGCGAGTCACTCCCTGACGCTGGAAGTACCGCTGCGGGTCACCCGCCTCAACGAAAGCGGTTACTATGCGGTGAAGGGCACGCCGACCGACTGCGTTCATCTGGCGGTCAACGAGCTGGTGCGCCCGGAGCCGGACATGGTGGTGGCTGGCATCAATCACGGCGCCAATCTGGGGGATGATGTCATCTACTCGGGGACGGTCGCAGCGGCCACTGAGGGGCGCCATCTTGGCTACCCCTCCATCGCCATTTCGCTGGTGGGCAAGACTCACTTCGCCACGGCGGCCCACTATGCGGCCCTGCTGGTGAAGGGGCTGATGAAGCACCCGCTGCCTGCCGATCAGATCCTCAACGTCAACGTGCCGGACTTGCCCCTCGCGCAGATCAAGGGGATCAAGACCACCCGCCTTGGCAATCGCCACCGGGCGGAGTCGGTGATCCGCACCGAGGATCCCCGTGGCCAGCCGATCTACTGGATTGGCCCGCCAGGCAACCAGCAGGATGCTGGAGAAGGTACCGACTTTGCTGCCATCGAGCAGGGTTATGTCTCGATTACTCCCCTGACCATCGATATGACTGCCTATGACAGTCTCGCCGGTCTGGGAGCCTGGTTAGATCTGCAGGGATGAGGGTGGTGTGATAGTACAGCGCCTGTTAAATCAGCTTATTGCGCAGGATATTCGTGATTTTCGCGTGCTGGCGACGATTGCGAAAGTGCCGCGCCAGCTGTTTGTGGATGAAGCCATGGCGCACAAGGCGTGGGACAACACGGCGCTGCCCATTGGCCACGGTCAGACCATTTCGCAGCCCTATATGGTGGCGCGAATGACCGAGTTGCTGATGCAAAATAATCCGGCCCATGTGCTGGAGATCGGCACTGGCTCCGGTTACCAGACGGCCATTCTCGCCCATCTGGTGGAGCATGTTTATACCGTGGAGCGGATCAAGTCGTTGCAATTTTTGGCCAGACGCCGATTGCGCCAGCTCGATCTGCACAATGTCTCGGCCAAGCACGGCAACGGCTGGCTGGGGTGGGCCAACAAGGGACCTTATGACGCCATTTTGGTGACGGCTGCGGCGAGTGAAATTCCGACCGCGCTGACCGACCAGCTGGCTGAGGGTGGCCGACTGGTATTGCCGGTAGGTGACAGCCAGCAAACCTTGCAATTGATTGAACGGTCCGGCTCCCAGTTGACCAGTCGTATTCTGGAGCCGGTCCGTTTTGTTCCCCTGATCGACGGAGATGTTGAGTGAAGTTGTTTTCCCGTTTGTATGTATTGGTAATGCAGTGGGCGCGCCACAAGTATGCCCCCTGGTATCTCTCTATTATCGCCTTTATCGAGTCGGTGTTCTGGCCGATCCCGGTGGATGTGATGCTGGCGCCGATGGCGCTCGCCAAGCCGAACAAGGCGTGGCATTACGCCGGATTGGCGACCTTATTCTCGGTGCTGGGTGCCCTGTTCGGCTATGCCCTGGGTTACGCCCTTTGGGATCCGGTGGTAGAACCGCTGGTGGCATCGGTTGGCTATCAGAGCAAGATCGAGATCGCCCGCCACTGGTTTGAACAGTGGGGTATCTGGGTCATCTTCATTGCCAGCTTCACCCCCATTCCTTACAAGGTGTTTACCGTGACGGCAGGGTTGTTGCAAATGGCTCTGCTGCCCTTCATCATCACCTCCCTCATCGGTCGTGGCATGCGTTTCTTTCTGGTTGCGGGCCTGATGCGTTGGGGTGGTGAAAAGATGGAACGCAAACTGATGCACTATGTAGATGTGCTCGGTTGGCTCTGTATTGGTCTGGCCGTTGTGGCCTATTTCTGGTTTAGTCGTTAAGGATCCATTATGCGTTCGCCTATTTGGCAAGGAAGCTGTGTTGTGGTGTTGTCATGGCTGTTGCTTGCCTGCGCTTCCAGTAAAACGGCAGCTCCAGTGGACGGTGTCGGTGATGATCAGTTCGTCTCGACCATCCCGGCTCGCCAGGGTGGAGTTCAAGGGGGAGCCCCCATTCAGGGTGGCGGCTATGTGGTCAAGAAAGGGGATACCCTTTACTCCATTGCCTTCAATTCCGGTAGCGATGTCCCCTCGCTGGCCAGTCTCAACAACATCAGCCCCCCCTATAACATCTATCCGGGTCAGCGGCTGCGGTTTGATTCATCCAGCTCTGTAACCACATCCAGCAGAAGTGCCAGCACCTATGAGGTTCGTCGGGGCGATACCCTGAGCAGTATCGGCCGCCAGTTTGGTATGGCGCCGCAAACACTGGCACAGAGCAACAACTTGAGTGCCCCCTATGCGTTGCAGCCGGGTCAGGTGCTTAACGTCCAGTCTGCTGGTGGTGGTTCGACCCAGATGGTCGCGGCGACTCGTCCGGTAACTGTGACGCCGGTAGCAGTGAGCCAGCAGAGCAGTGGGCCACGTCCGCTGGCTGAGCCAAGTGGGTCAGGTCAGACCACGCCATTCATTTCGCAGAAATCCGTTGCTCCGGCAGCACCGAAAGAATACGCTCAGGTCAAAGAACAAAAAACAAGCAACTCCCAGTCGAAACTTGTTTGGCACTGGCCTGCAAAAGGCCGGATCGTCGAGGGTTTCTCTGTTGCAGAACAGGGTAACAAGGGGATCGACATAGCAGGCCAGAAGGGGCAACCCGTCTACGCGGCCAGCAGCGGCAAGGTGGTATACGCCGGTAGCGCTTTAAGGGGGTACGGCAAGCTGATCATCCTCAAGCATGATGATGACTATCTCTCCGCCTACGCTCACAACGATGAGTTGCGGGTGAAGGAAGGGGATAGCGTCAAGGGGGGCTCGGTGATTGCCAACATGGGTAGCACGGACGCGCCGGATGTGCGATTGCATTTCGAGATCCGGTACCGGGGCAAGTCGATCAATCCGATGAGCTATTTGCCAAAGCGTTAACCCCAGAGGTCGAGTCTTACTCTGGTAACGTCAGGGAGACACACCATGAGCCAAGAACAACTGGTAATGCAGGATGCAGAGTTAGAGTTTGACGCTGAGTCTCATTCCCATGAGGATGACGATGAGGTAGAAGCAGAAGGGTTGCAGGAGGTCACTGCCGAGGCAGAAGAGACGATCTCCGATGAGTTGCTGGCACCGGAACTGAACAAGGTGATGGATGCCACGCAACTCTATCTGGGGGAGATAGGTTTCTCCCCGCTGCTTACTGCCGAAGAGGAAGTCTACTACGCCCGTCGTGCCTTGCGGGGTGACAAAGCAGCCCGCAAGCGCATGATCGAGTCCAACCTGCGTCTGGTGGTGAAAATCGCCCGTCGCTACAACAACCGCGGCCTGGTGCTGCTGGATCTTATCGAAGAGGGCAACCTCGGTCTTATCCGTGCGGTCGAAAAGTTCGACCCCGAGCGCGGCTTCCGTTTCTCCACCTATGCCACCTGGTGGATCCGCCAGACCATAGAGCGGGCCATCATGAACCAGACCCGCACCATTCGCTTGCCCATTCATGTGGTCAAGGAGTTAAACGTTTACCTGCGCACCGCGCGCGAGCTCTCCCATCGTCTCGATCACGAACCCACAGCCGAGGATATTGCCTTTGCACTGGATCGTTCGGTTGCCGACGTGAACCGCATGCTCAAGCTCAACGAGAAGATCACCTCGGTGGATACTCCCATCGGCGGCGATCGCGACAAGGCGCTGCTGGATGTTATCTCCGACGAGCGTGGCATGGGGCCTGAACTGGAATCCCAGGATGACGACATGCGCGCCAGCATAGTGCACTGGCTGGAAGAGCTGAATCCCAAGCAGCGTGAAGTGCTGGCTCGCCGTTTCGGCCTGCTGGGCTATGAACCTGCCACCCTTGAGGATGTGGGGGCCGAGATTGGCCTGACCCGTGAGCGGGTGCGCCAGATCCAGGTCGAGGGGCTGCGCCGTCTGCGGGAGATCCTGCTGAGCCAGGGGCTCTCCATTGAGGCCTTGTTTCGCACCTGATTTCGCACCTGAGCAGGTTGCCGTGATGGCAAAAAATGGCTGAACGGTAGAACAAGTAGATAGCACGAGGGGAGCAACAGCTCCCCTCGTTTTTTATTGCCTGTCGTCTGGCGATGGCTGCGCGATTATACCAGCTCAGCCAGCATGGTGTCGGCGTAGGGCACCAGCGCTTCGCCCTTCTTCACCTTGGTGAGGTAGTCCGGGTTGGCGATAAGCGGACGACCGATGGCCACCAGATCGAAGCGGTTGGCCTCGATGGCCACGGCGGCGCGCTCGGCGTCGTAGTTGCCCACTCCGACCAGATTGCCCTTGTAGTTGGCGCGCAGATAGTCGGAGGCGCGGCCACCCAGATAATCGAAGGTGAGGTTGTCATCGAAGATGCCGAGGTGGATATAGGCCAGCGGGCGATCGTTGAGCTTGGCCAGCAGATGGTCGAACACGGCGCGATCTTCCGGGCTGCCCGCCAGATGGACATAGGCGCCGGGGGAGAGGCGCAGGCCAACCCGATCACCGCCGATGCGGGCGCTGATGGCATCGACCACTTCCAGCGCGAAACGGCTCATCTTTTCCGGGCTGCCGCCGTAGTTGTCGCTGCGCAGGTTGGTTGAGTGGTGCAGGAACTGGTCGATCAGGTAGCCGTTGGCCCCGTGGATCTCCACCCCGTCAAAACCGGCCTCGATGGCGTTGGCACCGGCAGTCGCGTAATCCTCTACCAGCTGGACGATGTCGGCTTCGGTCAGGGCGCGCGGCACCAGATAGGTCAGCTCGCGCATGCGCGGCATGGTGCCCTCATGGGCCACGGCAGAGGGGGCCAGCACTTCACCCTGATGGAAGAAGGGGTGAGAGAGGCGACCGACGTGCCACAGCTGGGCGAAGATCTTGCCGCCCTTGGCGTGCACGGCGCTGGTTACCTTCTTCCAGCCATCGATCTGTGCCTGGGTGAACAGACCCGGGGTATTGGGATAGCCCTGCGCATCGGGGCGAATGATGACGGCCTCGGAGACAATCAGGCCGATGTCGGCGCGGCGGCCGTAATAGGCAGCCATCTGCTCGGTCGGCACCAGACCAGGGCCTGCCATGCAGCGGGTGAGCGGGGCCATCATGAAGCGGTTGGCCAGGGTCAGAGTGTCATTAAGGCGATACGGCTGAAACAGGGTATTCATGATAGGTTGTCCTGAATGGGTTATTCTTGAACGTGCATTCAAGACGTTTTTTGCGTCGGGTGCAAGCTTTTTTTGAATGCACGTTCAAGAAGGTTGGCCCGAGCGGGCGGCTGGGGTAAACTTGCCGCCCTTTCCAGCCACTCTTTAATCGGCGGGCCTTGTTGCCCCTTGCCGGTGAACCATTTCCCACGGGAGGAACCATGCGCATAGCCGAGTTTGATCGGGACGAGGTGCTGCGAAATGCCATGGAAGCGTTTCGCGCCAAGGGATACGCCAAGACCACCATGCAGGAGCTGGTGGCCGCCACCGGCCTGCATCCGGGCAGCATCTACGGCGCTTTCGGCAACAAGCGCGGCCTGCTGCTGGCGGCGGTGGATCACTATGTGGAGGGTAAACGCACCCTGCGCCGCTCACTGCTCGACAACCCGAGCCCGCTGGCGGGCCTTGCTGCCTATCTCGACCGGATTGTAGGGGAGGCGCTCTGCGGCTCATGTCTGGTGACCCGTACCATGATGGAGCTGAGCGAGCAGGATGAAGAGCTGACCCAGCGGGTCAAGGTCATCTATGGCGAGCTGGAGCAGGATCTGGCCGAGTTGCTGACGCAGGCGCAGGCAAAGGGTGAACTGGCCCCGGATAGTAATATCCGCACCCTCACCGCCTTGCTGCTGATCAACCTGCAAGGGCTGGTCACCTTCGCCCAGTGCCGCCCCGACCGTCCCCTGCTCGACGACGTAGTCGCCCAGCTGATGCGGGCCCTGCGGGCGTAACGCGATACAGCAGAAACAACAGTGGCTCCCTCGGGAGCCACTGTTGTTTCTGGTCTCAGCCCTTGCCGGGCTTCTCCATCAACCTTGGGTGCCAGACGCAGCGGTCTTACCTCGGCCCCACCAGCTCTTTCATCAAATCTTTCAGCCACACCAGTGCGGGTTGTTGCGCGTGAACGGGGTGCCAGACGCAGTTGAGGTGATAATCCGGCACATCTTCGGGCAGCGGCAGGCTTTTCAGCGGCCAGTGGGTGGCGAGCAGTTCGGCCACCATGCTGGGCAATACCAGCAGGTGATCGCTCTGGCTGACGATGGCGGCGGCGGACATATAACTCTGGCTGTTGACCGAGATGGTGCGGCTAAAGCCCTGACTCTTCAGATAGCGGTCGAGACTCGCCTCCGAGGTGCCGAGCGGCGAGTGGAACACATGGGGCATGGCGATCAGCTGCTGCAAGGTGATGCGCTCCTGCCATTGGGAGGGGTCATCCTCGGCGCCAGCGGGGGCCGATTTGGCAATGGGCAGATCGGCGCGCACCAGCCCGGCCAGCGGCTCGGTGAGCCAGGTCTCCTTGCCGAGATACCCCGGCACCTGCATGTACTCATCAAACCCCAGCACCAGATCGATCTCGCCGCTCGCCAGCTCGGCTTCCGGCAGGGTGTCGCGCAGGATGCGGATCTCGATGGTGACCCCCGGCGCCAGCCGTCTGAGCCGCTGAATAAGCGGCGGGATCAGCACGCACTCCACGTAATCTGTGGTGCAGAGCACGAAACGCCGTTTCGACTGGCTCGGCTCAAACTCCTCCTCTTCGCTGAGTTGCTGCTCCAGCAGCCGCAGCGCCTGCTGCACCCCGAGATGCAGCCGCTGGGCGCGCGGGGTCGGCAGCATCCCCTGCGGGGTGCGCACCAGCAGCGGGTCGCCGATAAAAGTGCGCAGTCGGTTGAGCGAGTGGCTCATGGCGGGCTGGCTGATAAAGAGCGTTTCGGCGGCGCGGGTGACGCTCCCTTGGGTCATCAGGGCGTCAAAGGCGAGCAGCAGATTGAGGTCGAGCTGGTGCAGTTTCATTGGGGGATTATTCGCCGTGTTTATGGGACAATCCATCCTATTCATTTGATGGATAGGGGCGCAACTTCTTACACTGCGACCCACTGTTATTTTTCAGGGTTTCCGCGCCATTTTGGGCGTAAATGGGGGCCGCAATCCATGCAAGGAGCCTTGCGATGAGCATCAAGACCATGAACACCACACCGGCCGCTGACGGCTTCACCATGCCCGCCGAGTGGGCGCACCAGCAGGCCGTCTGGATGATCTGGCCGTTTCGCCCTGACAACTGGCGTGAAGCCGGTCGCTTCGCCCAGCCCACCTTTGCCAAGGTAGCCGATGCCATCGGCGGTGCGACCCCGGTCTTTATGGGGGTGCCAGCCCGGTTTATGGAGCAGGCCCGTGCCACCATGCCCGCCCACGTCACTCTGGTCGAAATGAACAGCGATGACTGCTGGGCCCGCGATACCGGCCCCACCATAGTCACCAACGCAGCTGGCGAGTGCCGTGGGGTGGATTGGGGCTTCAACGCCTGGGGCGGCCACAAGGGCGGTCTCTACTACCCGTGGAATCAGGATGAGGAAGTGGCGGCCCAGATGCTGGCCCAGCACGGCATGGCTCGTTACGACGCGCCGCTCATTCTGGAAGGTGGCTCCATTCACGTCGATGGCGAAGGCACCTGCCTGACCAGCGCCGAGTGCCTGCTCAACGAGAACCGCAACCCGCACCTGAGCAAAGCGCAGATCGAAGCTTATTTGCGCGACTATCTGGGCGTCACCAGCTTTATCTGGCTGGACGAAGGCGTTTACATGGACGAAACCGATGGCCACATCGACAACATGTGCTGCTTCGTGCGTCCGGGTGAAGTGGCCCTGCACTGGACTGATGACCAGAACGATCCCCAGTACGCCCGCTCCGTGGCCGCCCTCAAGGTGCTGGAAGCGGCGGTCGATGCCAAGGGTCGCAAGCTGAAAGTGTGGAAGCTGCCCCAGCCGGGCCCGCTCTACTGCACCGAGGAAGAGTCTGCTGGCGTCGAGAGCGGCAGCGGTGTGCCGCGCGAGGCAGAAGGCCGTCTGGCCGGTTCCTATGTGAACTTCCTGATCACCAACGATCGCATCGTCTATCCGCTGCTGGATGCCGCCACCGATGGCGAAGCCCAGCGCATTCTGGAAGAGATCTTCCCCGAGCACACTGTCATCGGCGTACCGGCCCGCGAGATCCTGCTGGGCGGTGGCAATATCCACTGCATTACCCAGCAAATCCCCTCTGGCAAGTAAGAACCGGATGACGATCCTGCTGCGAGGCCGTGATCAAGGCTCATGTGCTGCTCGCTTATGTGGAACAAACGGCTCATGTATTCACATACGCTCCGGTTCCTGTGCTGATCTTCACCGAGCTTCCGGCCTCTCGCGACGGGTCGTAAACCGGTTTACGCCAGCAGTGGTTGGTATTCAAAACCCCACGCAGTGGGGTTTTATCTCTTGATGGTGTGATGATCGCAGGCGCTGATGCGGCGATCATCATGACAAACAGTCACCCTTTTACAGGAGATCCCCATGATCGCCAAAATGGTAGATGTCACCGAGGTTTCCATTGCCGAGCTGCGTGCCGCGCTCGAATCAGGCCGCACCACAGCGGTCGAACTGGTCAAGGCCTATCTGGCCCGGATCGAGGCCTACAACGGCCCCGAGACCGCCACCAAACTCAACGCCGTGGTGGTCGCCAATCCCGATGCGCTGAAAGAGGCGCAAGATTCTGATGCCCGCCGTGCCCGTGGCGAGACCCTGAGCCCGCTGGACGGCATCCCCTACACCGCCAAAGACAGCTATCTGGTCAAGGGGCTGACCGCCGCCTCCGGCAGCCCGGCTTTCAAGGATCTGGTGGCCCAGCGCGATGCCTTTACCGTTGAACGCCTGCGCGCCGCCGGTGCCATCTGCCTTGGCAAGACCAATATGCCGCCGATGGCCAATGGCGGCATGCAGCGCGGCGTCTATGGCCGTGCCGAGAGCCCCTACAACGCCGACTACCTGACTGCGCCGTTTGCCTCCGGCTCCTCCAACGGCGCCGGTACTGCCACCGCCGCCAGCTTCTCCGCCTTCGGTCTGGCGGAAGAGACCTGGTCGAGCGGCCGTGGCCCTGCATCCAACAACGGCCTGTGCGCCTACACCCCGTCCCGTGGCGTGATTTCGGTGCGCGGCAACTGGCCGCTGACCCCGACCATGGATGTGGTAGTGCCCTACGCCCGCACCATGAATGACCTGCTGGAAGTGCTCGACGTAGTGGTGGCCGACGATGCCGATACCCGTGGCGATCTGTGGCGCATGCAGCCCTGGGTGCAGCTGCCCAAGGCCTCCGAGGTGCGTCCGGCTTCCTATCTGGAGCTGGCTGCCAAGGCCGATGCCCTCAAGGGCAAGCGCCTCGGCGTGCCGCGCATGTTTATCAACAAGGATGAACTGGCCGGCACCAGCGAAAACCCCGGCATCGGCGGCCCGACCGGTCAGCGTATCCACACCCGCGAGACCGTGATCGCCCTGTGGGAGCAGGCCCGTCAGGCGCTGGAAGCCGCTGGCGCCGAAGTCATCGAAGTGGACTTCCCGCTGGTCTCCAACTGCGAAGGGGACCGACCCGGCGCGCCGACCGTGTTCAATCGCGGTATCGTGTCACCGGAGTTTCTCAACGACGAGCTGTGGGAGCTCTCCGGCTGGGCGTTCGACGACTTCCTGCGCGCCAATGGCGATCCCAAGCTTAAGCAATTGGCCGATGTGGATGGGCCGAAGATCTTCCCCCACGATCCGGGCACCTTGCCGAACCGCGAGGGCGATCTGGCGGCGGGCATGGACGAGTACGTCAAGATGGCCAAGCGCGGCATCAAGCGCTTTGACGAGATCCCCACAGTGCCGGACGGCCTGCGTGGGCTGGAGCAGACCCGCAAGCTGGACCTGGAGGACTGGATGGACGGGCTCAAGCTCGATGCCGTGCTGTTCCCGACCGTCGCCGACGTCGCCCCGGCTGATGCGGATGTGAATCCAGCCTCCGCAGATATCGCCTGGAGCAACGGCATCTGGGTTGCCAACGGCAACCTCGCCATTCGCCACCTCGGCGTGCCGACCGTCACCGTCCCCATGGGCATCATGGCCGATATCGGTATGCCGGTGGGCCTGACCTTCGCCGGTCGCGCCTATGACGACAACAACCTGCTGCGCTTTGCCTCGGCCTTCGAGTCCACCGGCAGCAAGCGTATGGTGCCGCCGCGCACGCCGCCGTTGGGGTCTGTACGATCGTTGTGAGTTAAATCCTTTAGGTTCGCCCGAGGATAAAATAAAAACCACCAATGCAATCAAGCTTGGGGAGTGTTGGTGGTTTTATCTCAACTATCATTTTTTTATATATATCCAGACCGGTGTAATTTATCTAAGAGCCTTCTCTGTACTGTATTGAGCATGTTGTGAAGAAGTAACAAAATGAGATAATTACGTTACTTGAGAGAGCGTAAAAATATCCCCTCACTTGAATTGCTACTCATATGTAAATAGTGTAGAAACGATTTAAACTGATATTTTTATTGTTGGCTGGCTCTATAAATATCAGATTTAAATTCTATTGATAATATATTGTGGAGCGATAAAATGACACCAAAAAGGAAATGTGGACCTAAGATAAATATAACTACAGAAAAAGGATGGCCTTTTAAAGTAGAGATTATAAATGGGCGATATCACCTTAGAGGATATGGTTCTTCATCATCAAAATGTAATGACTACATGATAAAAGATGATGCTATCTATTGTGGTACAAAGAATTGTTTCGGACATGATTGCAATGCATGGCGTCGGCTATCAGATCAATTTGGTATAGCTGCAAACCGTATAAGGCAGGCTGTAAAGATCTATGATCTAGAATTGACAAAATTAGAGCAAAATCTAAATGGTTGTTCCTAAGAAAGATGCGAACAAGTGGGTCTAACCTTAATTGCTGGTAGCCGGTACAGATTGGCTAAATCGTGGCTTAGCTCTATTCTAAAAAATAAAAACCACCAATATTATAGGTGGTTTTTTGTTAAAATATTTTATTGATATTGTAGCAAGCTATTTACTCATCGTAGAAATAAGTAGAGCGGCATCGCTCTGTAATTTCACTCTTCATTTTTCCATCAGCGTCATCTCGATCTTTCTCTATTAGTCCTAACTCTTGTAGCTTACTTGTTCTTCGTCCAACTAATTGATGTGTCGTATCAATTAAAGCAGCGATTTCACCTGCTCTCATTCTTCTTTGCTCATCATTCAGGGTGCTGACGATTTCTAGTTCAATTGGCTCCAGCATTATTTCTCTATCTAATTTAGCGACTTCTTCTTTAAAATCATCAGAGAGGTTTATTATCGAGCAAATTCCATCTGAGCATTCAGGACATCGCCATTTATATAATGCTAAGCTATCTTTTAGCTCCATTGGATGGCAGCATCCACATGAATTACATTTTATCGTTTGATTTCTAGAAAGAAATTGATGAACCGCCCTAGTATATTCAAAGCATCGTTGCTGGAAATAATGTCTAAAGTTTCGTCCTTCAGGATATCCCCATGTCATACGCTCACTTTCACATAGACCTAAAAATAAGGCATAAGCTATTACATCGTTCCCATTTTTATCTCTCATTTTTTTGTATCGAGAGACGAAAAAATTTGATTCTAATGAAGTGAAGACATCTTCCAATTCAGGGCTTACAGTGAAATGGCTAGTTGGCGGGAGGCCTTGCAGCCCGGAGAAATAATTTCCACCAATGTCACCACTGCTTATTTTTCGACGGACATTTTTTGCCTCTTGAATCAGGCATCTCAATAGTTCATGTTGGTTATGTCGGTCTAGCTTGTTATCAAAAGGTTCTAACGCATATCTGTTGAGTCGATCGAAATATTTTTCGATCGTATTTTCATAGTATTTTTTAGAGGCGAGTCGTATAGATGTTTGTGTTATTTTAAGACCTTTTGATACACGATCTAAATAAAGGGTGTGAAGTAAATGTCCCATGATTCTAGGTACGTTGAATGAAGCCTGAAACATAAGTTTCATAATTTCATCTTTAGAGTTATCAGTATTAAATTCAAAATAATCTCCGAGAGCCACGTCAAAAGCTGAGAATCTTTTGGAGAGTAACCGAGTTGCATAACTTGTTGCAGATTTCTCCATTTCTTGAACTTCACTTGCTTCATAGAGATCTGAAAAATCCAAGCTAATAGTGTCAGCTTTACCTGGATCTATTTTTCCATAATAAATCCTGCCGGGATAACCGGCTACTTTTAATTTTACCGCCTCATTACTTGAATTATTTAATGGTGATAAGACGACATCAACAAAAAGTCTTTGGTCGACAAACTTTAACTCTGAAAAGTCATCAAAAAATGCGACCAATCTGAGGAGCCCTGATTCTGAAATTAGTGTTTGAATTTCTTCGATAATCTCTCCAAAAGGAAAAGATTTCAAAACTATATCAGAATATTCATTATAAATTTCAGAATCATCTAAGGTTTTATCAAAATCAGTTACAGATCCACTAGCTTCTGCACATGCTTCTGCTTTTACTGGTGTTAATTTCCCTGAGCCTTTAGCGGACAGCTGTGATTGTTGAGAATTTTCTTGATGTTTACGTTGCTTTATTTGGCTACTTATTTTTTGAAGTATAGGTATTTCATGTTGTTCTAGTTTTGATGTTTTTACACGAATAGATATTTCATTTAAACTGGAAATAAGATCCTCATATTGTTTATGTACACCTCTCCAGCGCTCTAATATTGTGAGCCGCTCACATGTATTACTTATTTCCTTAAGCATTTCGGAAATAATTCTACCAAGCATTGCCTTTCTTAATAGATGGGAGCGATAGGCGAGAATGGAAATACCAGTGTTTGATAACTCATTATTATCAAGTTCATTAATATCCAAAATCTCACAAAGTGATTTCACGTCTATGTAGACGGATATTATATCTCTTTTAGAGCGTAGTTCGGATTGTGCTTTGGCAAAAACAGTGCTTTTTCCTGTCCCTTTCCTTCCGAGTAAGAAAGTTGTGTTGCTAGAAAGTACAGATCTTAATACTGCGTCTCCGGGGAGAGCATCAACATATAACGAATCAATTGGTTTGGAGCCAATATCCTTTTCAAAGTCTTTTAATTCTGCACGTCGGTATTGGCGTAAAGACTCCGCAATTTTTGAAAATTTTTCTAAATTCATCCAGCGCTCGCTTGTATTCTAAAAATTAAATCTGTTGGCATGCTCACATTAACAAATGGGAAAGTGTCACCCAAACCACACGTTATCAAATGGATATCATATCCATGATGTAGTTCTATGGAAGAACATTTAAGGATAAACCCGACTCAGATCAATAAATCAATCAATAATCTTCCCAAACGATCTGCTATCTCGGATTCAGCTCCATACAATACGTGTAGGTTAGAATAGCGAAGCGTATTCGGACGTTCGCGAACAGGTAGTGGCCGAGAAGCCGCTGATATCCGGAGTTTCCTGCCGGTCTTGCCATGACTCTGTGCGCGGCGGTAAACGGACGATTACGCTGCGCTAATCGACCCTACATGATGGGGCTTATTGTTACCTCCCCCTCATCCCCAGTCCTTCTCCCCTTGTTTGTGATCAAGAGTGGGAGAAGGGGGCGGAATGGATTCCGCTGGCTGTGTTTTGGCTGTGTGATACGGGTGAATATCAATGGCTTGGAATTGGCACGGCCATCCCCTCTCCCTTGGGAGAGGGTTAGGGTGAGGGGCCGCTATCTGTGTTGCAGGTTCGAATAGCGAAGCGTATTCGGACGTTCGCGAATAGGATGTCGCTGCTGATTTTTCCGGACTTTCCCCTGACTTCACCCAGACTTCACACAACCTCATTTTCCCCTCACAAATCCCCCGTATCTTCTGCCCACTGCGTAAAAGGCCCGGCTTGCCACAGGGGTGGCGAGGGGGCGGTTGGTTCGAGGGAGCAAGATGATGAAAGGTTGGATGAAGTGCGGGTTGGCCGGGGCTGTGGTGCTGATGGCGAGTTTCTGGGGCGGCAGCGTGCGGGCGGCGGGGATCTCCCTCAAGCAGGTGAGCGGCCCTGTCTATGTGGTGGAGGACAACTACTACGTCAAAGAGAACTCCATGGTCTATTTCGGGGCCAAGGGGGTGACTGTGGTGGGGGCGACCTGGACGCCGGATACTGCCCGCGAGCTGCACAAGCTGATAAAAAGAGTCAGCAGCAAGCCGGTGCTGGAGGTGATCAACACCAACTACCACACCGACCGGGCAGGCGGTAACGCCTACTGGAAGTCCATCGGGGCCAAGGTGGTGGCGACGCGCCAGACCCGGGATCTGATGAAGAGCGACTGGGCCGAGATTGTCGCCTTTACCCGCAAGGGGCTGCCGGAGTATCCGGATCTGTCGCTGGTGTTGCCCAACGTGGTGCACGATGGCGACTTCACCCTGCAAGAGGGCAAGGTGCGCGCCTTCTACGCGGGCCCGGCCCATACGCCGGACGGCATCTTTGTCTACTTCCCCGACGAGCAGGTGCTCTATGGCAACTGCATCCTCAAGGAGAAGCTGGGCAACCTGAGCTTTGCCAATGTGAAGGAGTATCTGCAGACCATCGAGCGGCTGAAAGCGATGAAGCTGCCGATCAAGACGGTGATCGGCGGTCACGACTCACCGCTGCACGGCCCCGAGCTGATTGATCACTACGAGGAGCTGATCAAGGCGGCGCCGCAGTCATAAGCGCTGCGCGACAGACTGGTTGCAAGCCTTGCCATTGCTGCAATCAGCGGCCATAACGGCACCCCACAAAATGCCCGCTTTCAGTGAATGAGCGGGCGTTTTGCTTTATGGCGGTTGGCACGCCGAGATTAAGGCTGTTCAAGGCGGGTGGGCTTTCATAAGATGGCCCTCTCTCTTTTCCCTGAAAGTTATCCATTGTCGTTATGCAATACGCCTCTCTCGCACGCCTCAAGCAGGCCTTTATCACCGGGATGTGGGCCTCGCTGGTCAGTATCGTTATCGGCTTCGCCTTCAAGGTGTGGCTGGCGCAGTGGGTCGCCAAAGGGGAGCTGGCGCTGTTCAACAGCGTGGTGGATCTCATCTCCCTCTCCTTTATCCTGATGACAGGTTTTCGCTCCTCCATGGTGGTGAGCTACTCCCAGACCAAAAACGATCGGGACATCATCAATATCTTCCGCTACTTCCTGATTGGCATAGTGCTGCTCACCTGGGGGGCGGTGATCCCCTATATCAAGCACGGGCTCCATATCCGGGTGGAGTATCTGCAACTGGTGGGGGTGATCTTCGGGCTGGGGCTCAAGGTCTACTTCACCAATCTGGTGGCCATGTACCGGATGTATGAGCTCTCCAACCGGGTCACCTGGCTGGAGCCGCTGGCCAATGGTCTGCTGTTTATGGCTTGCTACTTCGGGCTGGGGATGGATGCGCTCCCCTCGCTCTTCTACGGGCTGACCTTCTCGTCGCTGGTCATCGCCGGTTATATGTATGTTTCGCGCCGCCGGGCCATCGCCACCAAGCCGCTGGCCAAGGTGGCGCTCGGCTCCGAGATGGTGAGCTATGTGAAGAAGAGCTTTACCGCCTCGCTAGAGGCGGGGGCCAGCATCCTGATGATTTACATCACAGTGCTGCTCACCATCCGCCACTTCAGCGTCGACGAGCTGGGGGATTTTCAGGTGGTGGTGCGCCCCATCTTCACCTATATGACGCTGCTGTTCGTCTTCCCCATCTACCGCTTTGTGCTGCCGGAGCTGGCGGTCAATCTGCGCAATGGTGATCACCGCCAGATCAGAATGATCCGCCGTTGGATCTTCCGCCTCTCCGCCATCGTCAGTCTGGCCTTCTTTGGTTTGATGCTGCTGGCGGGCAAGCCGCTGGTGTTGCTACTGTTCCCCGCCGACTACGTGGGGGCGGTGCCTGTGCTGTTCCACTTCTCCATCTTCTTTATTTTTATGATGCTCAACGGCTATCAGCTCGCCTATATCAAGGCTCACGGCCACTTTACCCAGAGCCTGCTGATCCGGCTGGCGGGCATAGTGGCACTGGTCGCCGCTTACTATCTGGTGGCCGAGTTCACCGCCAACGTGGTGGCGATTATCGTGGCGCAGGGGCTCGGATATCTGGTGATGTTTATCCTCTCGACCCTGGCGGAGCGGCAGATCCTGCGCGCCCTGCCACCCGAGCTGGCGGCAGCGCCCTAGGTTCGGCAGCGCCTGTCGGCTGGCGTGACAATGGCTGGAGCAAGCGGTCGGAGTGAACCGCCTGAGAAAAAGAGCACGCCCGATCGGGCGTGCTCTTTTTATGGCCTCTGGCGGCCTGGATTTGGCGCTTGGCCGTCAGATGGGCCTTGAGAGGGGAGGTATAAGCTAAAGTTGGGTCATTTCGGGAAAACCCATAAATTCAGCTTATAGTGACCATTTTCCCGTTGGCGAACCCTGTCAGTGGCCAAGAGAGGCCCCATCAGGGGATCTTCCGATCCTGGGGGTTGGCGCTGGGGTTAGCGTTTCCCCTTGCTGCCTTTATTGCCAGCGAGCGCCTGCTTTCTGGCGCGCTGCTTCTGGGCCGCCTTGCTGTTGCGGCGCGGCTCGGGCTCAAAGCGGGTGAGATCCGGCTCAAAGCCCGGGAACCACTGCTGGGGCAGGCGAGTGTCGAGCACAGCTTCCACCTTCTCCAGCAGCGGCGCATCTTCCGGGCTGAACAGGGTAATGGCGAGCCCCTTGTTGCCGGCGCGGCCGGTGCGACCGATACGGTGGACGTAATCCTCCGCCACAAACGGGAACTCGAGGTTAATCACATAGTTGAGGTCAGTGATATCGAGGCCGCGGGCCGCCACGTCGGTGGCGACCAGCGCCTGCAGAGTGCCAGCGCGAAACTCCAGCAGCACCTTCTCCCGCGCGCTCTGCGACAGATCGCCGTGGAAGGCCAGCGCATTGATGCCCGCCTTGCCGAGCTGCTGGGCCAGCTTGTCGGCCCCCTGCCGGGTGCGGCTGAAGATCAGCACCGGCGCCCACCCCTTCACCTTGATCAGGTGCTCCACCAACGCCAGCTTGCGCTCGCCATCCACGGTATAGACCCGCTGCTCCACCTCGGCCGCCGTGGTGTTGCGCGGTGCCACTTCGATCAGTTCGGGGTCGCGTAGCAGCACCTTGCTCAAGGCAAACAGGTTGTCGTCGCAGGTGGCAGAAAACAGCAGGGTCTGGCGATCCGTCGGGATCTGTTTGAGCAGGGCTTTGATCTCGTCCATAAAGCCCATGTCGAGCATCCGATCCGCCTCGTCAAACACCAGATGGCTGAGGTGCTCAAGGCTCAGGGCCCCCTGACGCAGATGGTCGAGCAGCCGACCCGGGGTGGCGATCAGCAGATCCACCCCGGCTTGAAGCGCGTCGACCTGCGCTGCGATACTCACCCCGCCGTACACTTGCGTGCTGGTGAGACCGGTGCCTTGGCCGTAACGCGCCACACTCTCGGCGACCTGCACCGCCAGCTCGCGGGTCGGCACCAGCACCAGCGCACGGATCGGGCGGGCGGTGTCGCTTGCCGGGTGTTGCATCAGTTGCTCCAGCAGCGGCAGCACAAAGGCGGCGGTTTTGCCTGTGCCGGTCTGGGCGCCTGCCATCAGATCCCGCCCCGCCAGAATGGTGGGGATGGCGCGGGCCTGAATGGGGGTGGGCGCAGCATAGCCCAGCTCGCTCAGGGTCTGCTGCAGACGGGGGGAGAGGGCCAGTTCGGCAAAGGAGGCAATGGACATAGAAGGCACCAGTAGGGGGTTATCGCGGCCAGCGGCCACAACGACACAATCATCGTGGCCGCGATGGTAACAGAAGCAGGGGGATCGGCAGAAGGCGGCTATGACTCTGCGTCGTCCGGCAATGGGCGGATCAGCCGGATCGTTGTGCCCTCGTAGCAGGCGATGTTGTGCTTGCCGTGCTGTTTGACGTGGTAGAGCAGCTCGTCGGCCAGATGCACCGCCTCGGTGACGGTGAGGTAGTCGCGAATACGGATCACCCCGGCGGAGAAGGTGATGGGAGTAGGCAGCTCGGGGATCAACAATGGCCGATCCAGCAGGCGGCCAGCGGAGTGGATCATCATCTCGTCATCCTCCATGCCCTTGAACAACAAGACAAACTCCTCGCCGCCCCAGCGGATGGCGGTATCGACTTTGCGGATGCTGCCTTTGATATGACGGGAGAAGGCTATCAGCGCCAGATCGCCGATGGCGTGACCATAGCGGTCGTTGATCGACTTGAAGTTGTCGATATCGAGGATCATCAGGTAGTCGTGCTCGTGCAGCAGCCTCTGGCTGAGAATGTCTCTTCGCGGCAGCCGGGTCAGGTGATCGGTGTGGGCGAGGGTACGCAGCCGCTGGTAGATCTGCTTCCAGGCCACCATCACCAGCAAAATGATGATGAGATAGATCTTGAAGGCGGCACCGTGCAGGGTCAGCTTGACGAAATCGAGCCAGCTGTAGGACCACTTCAGATAGAGATCTTCCCCCGCCTTGGTACGCATAAAGGGTTTGCTCAGGCATAGGTGCCAGCGATGGCAGGGCTCGGCGGCCTCAAACGAGATGTTGGTGCGGGTCGGGTTGATGGTGTCGAAGGGACGCAGCACATCGCGAAACGCCTCATCGACGGCGATGTCGATGCTGAGCAGCCCGTACTTGTACCCGCTGCGCCCCGACTGATGGATGAAGGGGAAGCTCATCACTATGGTTTTGCGCATGCTGAAGCTGTCGATCTCGATATCGGAGACAAAGGCCTCATCGGCGCTGCAGAAGGAGCGGCCGGGTGTAAAGCTGGCGCAACCGAAGTAGTGATACCAGGCGGGCAGGGTCATCAGATCCACCTTGATCGGCGCCAGTCTGGCGGGCAGCAGCTTGTTGTCGGCCACCATGCCGATCAGCCGATAGTCGTTCCAGATGGTGTAGATGTTGATCACCTCCGGGTAGGAGAGGGCATAGCGGAAGGTGTTGAGGAGATTGGCGGCCGGGTATTGCAGCGGAATATCGGCAAAGCGGTATTTGCTTCTCAGGTCGTAGCCATAGAGGTAGTTGGTGTTCGGCTTGTTGCGTACGAGGTGGTTGGGGGTCTCCAGCGACCGCTGATAGGCGAGATAGCTGGTGATGTTCTCCACCTCAAGGATCTTGGCCCGCTGGTAGAAAACGTCGAATACGTTCTTCTGCTTGGCGGTGATGAGATCCATGTCGTGCCGCAGGCTCTGATAGGTGTAATAGAACACGCAGCCCAATCCGGTCAGTATTAGCAGGATTGTCCCCAGCAGCGTCAGTTTGGGGGGGGCGATTCTAACCTTATGCCAAGCCATAGCGAGGGGCGTCTCCAGAGTGAAAGTGGTGTGATATTGCTGGCAGGTCGCCAGACTAGCTGGAGTATACGTCAAAGCAAACCGGGGAGAATCCGCTGGCGCCGCTCACCGCCGACACTCGAGGGGCCACCGGCAATAGGCAGATAGCTGTTCCGTAGGGTCATGGTCTGGTGAGCGGCGGCGCAGTCAGCTATTCGACGATCAGCACGCTCTCGCTGGCCAGATGGTGCAGCCACTCCCTGACGATCAGCAGCACGGCGGCAAAGTGCTCGTCGCGGGGCAGCTGGCTGGCGGCGAGGGGATCCCCTTCCGCCATGGCGGCCAGCTGGCCAAAGGCCTGCTCCACCAGATCCCGGCTCAGTTCATTGTCCCCCAGCGCTTCGGCAAGCGAAGGCTGGCTGCGCAGGGTCAGCTGCAAGCCGGGCGGGATTTGCGGGGCGATGCGCATCAGCTCATCCTCCACCACCATGATGGCCCGCTCCAGCTCAAGGGGGGTGGGCGGCGCGTGGCGAAACGGCCCGGGCTGGATGGCGTGGGTGCCAAAGGCCAGCGGGTAGTGTGACGGGGCCCCATCTGGCTGGCTCAGCCAGACCTGACTGCTCTGTTCACCAATCTCCAGCAGCAGGGTCATCATCTCCGGTACGGGTTGTGTCATGGTGCTGAGCTCCTGTATTGTAAACGTTTTCCCATTCTGCCTTTGATACCCCCGCCGTCGCCGTTTGGCGAGCACAATTTCTGCGAGTCGTTCCTCACTTTGAGGCAAACCCCTTGCAAAAAAACCTAGAGGTGGCAGTCTGGATGTCCAAATGGCTGTTGCCGTTTCGTTATCCTCAGATGATTCAGGAGTTCAGATATGGATATTCGCACCGCTCCCCGCGCCATTGCGCTCGCCCTCATGCTGGCCAGCGGCATCGCCGCCGCCAACGAAGCGCTAGTGATCCAGACCGATTTCGGCCTCAAGGATGGCGCCGTCTCGGCCATGAAAGGGGTCGCGTTTGGCGTAGATCGCAGCTTGCCGCTCTATGACCTGACCCACGAGATCCCGGCCTACAACATCTGGGAAGCCTCCTACCGCCTCTACCAGACCCTGCAGTATTGGCCCAAGGGCACAGTGTTTGTCAGCGTGGTTGATCCCGGTGTGGGCACCCATCGCCACTCTGTGGTGCTCAAGACCAAGAGCGGCCACTACATAGTCACCCCGGACAACGGCACCCTGACGCTGGTGGCCGAGCACTTCGGCATCGACACCGTGCGCCAGATCGACGAGAAGCTCAACCGCCTCAAGGGCTCCGAGAAGTCATACACCTTCCACGGCCGCGATGTGTACGCCTATACCGGCGCACGGCTCGCCTCCGGCGCCATCAGCTACGAGCAGGTTGGCCCCAAACTGCCCGCCGAGGTGGTGAAGATCCCCTATCAACCGGCAGTAGCTGACAAGGATGGCACCCTCAAGGGCACCATCCCGATTCTTGATGTGCAGTACGGCAACGTCTGGACCAATATCGACGATGCGCTGCTGACCAAGGCAGGGATCAACAAGGGTGACAGCGCTTGTATCAAGATCAGCGAAGGGGATGCGGTCAAGTACGACGGCAAGGCCCCTTACGTCAGCAGCTTCGGTGACGTGCCGGAAGGGCAACCGTTGGTCTACCTCAACAGCCTGCTGCAGGTGTCGGTGGCGCTGAATATGGACAGCTTCGCCGCCAAGCATCAGGTGCAATCCGGCGCCAACTGGCATATCAGCCTGAAGAAGTGCTCCTGAACCCTGCGGATAGTAAGCAGAGATAGAAATAGCAACGGGCGCCTCGGCGCCCGTTTTGTTGTCTGGTAATAGAGAGGGGGATCAGAACTCGTTGGAGAGCGCCTTGTACCCTTTGACCAGATCGATATTGGTGTGAGCCACGTCCTCGGAGAACTCGGTGGCATCCACCGAAACTCGCGGAATATGGGTCAGATCGCTCTGCTGGTTGATGCGGGTGGTGGAGGGAACGTAGAACTCCGGCGGCAGATCGCAGCCATCGATCACCGAGTTGTGACGCACCACGGCGCCATCGCCGATATGGCAGTTGAACAGCACGCTATTGAAGCCGATAAAGACCCGGTTCCCCACTTCACACGGCCCGTGGACGATGGAGCGGTGGGCGATGGAGGTGTATTCGCCGATGGTGACGGCGGCGCCGGATTTGGAGTGGATCACCACGCCATCCTGAATATTGGAGTTGGCGCCGATGACGATGGGTTCCATCTCGCCGTTGGCATCCACCTCATCGGCGCGGATCACCGCATAGGGGCCGACGAAGACATTCTCTTTGATGATCACCTTGCCGCAGATGATGGCGGTCTTGTCGATATAGGCTGATTCGTCGATGACAGGCAGATGGCCTGAGGGATTCTTGCGGATCATGTTACATCCTGTGGTTGCCAAGAGGGATTATCGGGTGGTGGACGAGGAGTCTACCGGTCGGCCAGCTTACCCCTGCTCGCCCTTTGGTTAAACCCCTGACTGGTCTGACCCTTGTCGCGCGCCGTCTCGGCATGGCTGTTTCCCACCGCCAGAATATGGGAGCATGGCGGTCATCCAAGCGTCGCGTTAGGTGGACATATAAAGATGAAGAAGATGATTGCCCTGTTGGCGGGTGGTTTGTTGCTCTCCTCGGCCGTGCAAGCCAAAGGGGAGGCGGGTGAGTTTGACTATTACGCCATGGCGCTCTCCTGGTCGCCCGAGCATTGCGCCGTCAAACCGGCAGATCGGGACCAGTGTTCCCGCAAACTGGGGTTCGTGCTGCACGGTCTCTGGCCCCAGTATGATCGCGGTTACCCCAGTAACTGCACCCGCGAACGGCTCGATCCCGATATGGAGAGCGAGTTCGCCGACCTCTACCCCAGCCGCTTTCTCTATCGCCATGAGTGGGAGAAGCACGGCACCTGCTCCGGCTTGAGTCAGCCCCAGTTCCATCAGCTGGCAAGCGACCTGCGTCAGAAGGTGAAGATCCCGGCGGCCTATCAATCCCCGGAAGAGCCGTTGCGCAAAAGCAGCTTCCAGCTCAAGGCCGATCTGGCGAGCGCCAACCAGTGGCTGGCTCCTGACAACATCACGGTGGCCTGCGCCGATGGAGGCCGCTTCCTGCGGGAGATCTACATCTGCGTCAATAAAGAGGGGACGGATGCAGTTACCTGCTCCGCCGAGATGCAAAAGCGTGAGCGCCGCTCCTGCGGTCAGCCGGATTTCCTGCTGCGCAGCGTGCGTTAATCCTTCACTCTCTTCATCAGGCCCCTTGCGGGCCTGATGTGCAACCACGGCTATCGGAAAGGAGTCTGACAGATGGATGGCAACAACCGGTTTGGCCCGACCGAGCGGGCACTGCTGCTCGGCGTAAAAGGGGTGGGGCCGACCGTTATCGGGCGGCTCGAACAGCTTGGCTACCATACGCTAGCCGGATTGGCTGAGGCCGATACATCTCACATCGTCCAGCTGGTGGCCAGCATGCTGGGCTCGACCTGTTGGCAGAATAGTCCGCAGGCCCACAGT